>NZ_JALPTH010000002.1 GCF_023218175.1 Streptomyces lichenis
CCCTCCCACCCCCCCCCCCCGCCCCCCGCCTCTGCCACCGCCCCCACCGACGACGGCCCCCACCTCCTGCTCCCCCTCACCGTCGTCGGCTCCGCCCTCCTGGCCGCCACCACCCTCTGGTGGACCCGCCGCCGCCCCCACCGCTGACGCCGAGCTCACCCGAAAGCGGGACACCGCCGAGCGCCCAGGGTCACCCTGGCAGGTCGCCGGGCCCCCTCAGGGCCGGGAGAACAACGGCTCCGTCCACACCCGGTCCACCCGCCCCCGGTGTGCCCACTCGTCCAGGTCGAGGGTGAAGGTGCGGCCGTCGGCCAGCGGGATGGCCAGCGTGCCGGTGCCGTACGCGCGGGTGTGCGCGGTGCTGTAGCCGGTGAAGGTGGGCTCGGTGTGCAGCACCACCTCCCGGGCGTACGGATCGACGACCAGGTAGACGGGGACGCCGTAGCGCCCGTACTTCACCGTGCAGTCGTCGTAGTCCTTACGGGCCGAGGGGGTCGAGACCACCTCGGAGATCAGCAGGACGTCCACGAAGCCGTAGCGCGCGCCCTCCCGGCTCGCGTCCTCGCGGAGGACGGCGAAGTCGGGTGCGCAGTGCTCACCGCCCGGGAAGTCGATGTGCACATCGGAGATGACCTTCGCATGGCGGCCGAGGGCATGGGCGGAGGCGATCTGCATCGACCTGATCGTGCTGGAGTGCTCCGCACTCCGAGGAGCCAGGATCATCTTTCCGTCCGTCCCGAAGAGGACCGTGTAGCCCTCGGGGAACGTGGTGCGCGCGATCGCGTCGCCGTTCATGGTCGCTGCTCCTTCCGTTCGGCCGTCACCGTACGGCGGTGGGCAGCACCCTCCGCACCGGAAATCCGGCTGCCCCCGCACCCCCTCCCCCCGCACACTCACCCCATGACTTCCTCCCTCCCCGTCCCCGCCCCCGTCCAGGAGATGGCCGACCGTCTCACCCGCGTCCCCGGCGTCGTCGGGGTGATGCTCGGGGGCAGCCGGGCTCGGGGCGAGGGGCGGGCGGACTCCGACTGGGACCTCGGCGTCTACTACCGCGAACCGCTCGACCTCGCGGCCCTGGGCGCGCTCGCCGGGGACGGGGTGGAGGTCGCCGCCCCGGGCGCCTGGGGGCCATGGGTCAACGGCGGGGCCTGGCTGCGGGTCGGGGACACGGCCGTGGACTGGATCCTGCGCGACCTGGACCGGGTGGGGCGGGTGTGGCGGGAGTGCCAGGAGGGACGGTACGAGGTGGGCGTCCAGGCCGGGCACCCGCTCGGCTTCTGGTCGCCCTGCTACCCCGGCGAGGCCGCCCTCGGCCGGGTCCTCGCCGACCCCTCCGGCGAACTGACCGCCCTGCGCGCCGCCACCGCCGCCTACCCCGAGCCGCTGCGCCGTTCGCTGCTGGCGGCCGCCTGGGAGGCGGAGTTCCTGGTGGAGGGGGCCGCCAAGGGGGCGTCCGGCGCCGACCCGCTCTTCGTCTCGCTCTGCCTCTCCCGCGCCCTCGGGGTGCTCACCCAGTCGCTGTACGCCCACGCCCGCCGCTGGTGCCTCAACGAGAAGGGCGCCCTGGCCGTGGCCGAGACGCTGCCCGCCGCCCCGCCCGGCTTCGGCGACCGGGCCCGCGCCCTGCTCGGCTCCCCGGGCGCCACGGCCGCCGAGCTCTCCGCCACGGTGGCGGCCGCCCGCACCCTGGTGGCCGAGACCCGGGCCGCCCTGGCCGCTGCCGTGGACGTGTGACCCGCCGTTCACACCCGGATGGCACCCTTGAACCATGAACGACTCCGCCCCGGCGCCCACCCCCGCGCCCCGCAGCCGTGCCCGTGTCCGCGCCCCCGAGCTGGTCGGCAGGGGCGGCTGGCTGAACACCGGCGGTGAGCGGCTCACCCTGGCCGGGCTGCGCGGCCGCATCGTCATCCTGGACTTCTGGACGTTCTGCTGCGTCAACTGCCTGCACGTCCTGGACGAGCTGCGCGAGCTGGAGGAGAAGCACCGCGACACCGTGGTGGTCATCGGGGTGCACTCGCCGAAGTTCGTGCACGAGGCCGAGCACCAGGCCGTGGTGGACGCCGTCGAGCGGTACGGGGTGCACCACCCGGTGCTGGACGACCCGGAGCTGGCCACCTGGAAGCAGTACGCGGTACGGGCCTGGCCCACCCTGGTCGTGATCGACCCCGAGGGGTACGTCGTCGCCCAGCACGCCGGGGAGGGCCACGCGGGCGCCATCGGGACGCTCGTCGCGGAGCTGGAGGCCGAGCACGCGGCCAAGGGCACCCTGCGGCGCGGCGACGGGCCCTACGTACCGCCGGAGCCGGTCGCCACCCATCTGCGCTTCCCCGGCAAGGCGCTGCCGCTGCCCGACGGCACCTTCCTGGTCTCCGACACCACCCGCCACCGGCTGGTGCGGCTGGCTGCGGACGGCGAGACCGTGCAGCGGCGGTACGGGGACGGGGAGCGGGGCCTCGCCGACGGCCCCGCCGAGCACGCCCGCTTCAGCGAGCCGCAGGGCCTCGCCCTCCTCCCGGACGGCCGCGTCGTCGTCGCCGACACGGTCAACCACGCCCTGCGGCTGCTGGACCCGGTAAGCGGCGAGGTGACCACCGTCGCCGGGACGGGCGCCCAGTGGTGGCAGTCCTCGCCCACCTCCGGACCGGCCCGCGAGGTGGCGCTCTCCTCACCGTGGGACGTGGCCTGGTGGCGCGGCGAGGTGTGGATCGCCATGGCGGGCGTCCACCAGCTGTGGGCCTTCGACCCGGCGGCCGGGACGGTACGCGTGGCGGCGGGCACCACCAACGAGGGCCTGGTCGACGGACCGGCCGCCGAGGCCTGGTTCGCCCAGCCGTCCGGGCTCGCGGTCGCGGCCGACGGCACGCGGCTGTGGGTGGCCGACTCGGAGACCAGCTCCCTGCGCTGGGTGGAGCCTCAGGACGACGACTACGCGGTCCGCACCGCCGTCGGCACCGGGCTGTTCGACTTCGGCCACCGCGACGGCGCGGCCGGGCAGGCGCTGCTCCAGCACCCGCTGGGGGTGACCGCCCTGCCGGACGGCTCGGTGGCGATCAGCGACACCTACAACCACGCGCTGCGCCGCTACGACCCGGCGGCCGGCGAGTCCGGCGAGGTCACCACCCTCGCCACCGATCTGCGCGAGCCCAGCGGGGCGGTGCTGGCCGGGGAGGACATCGTCGTCGTGGAGTCGGCCCGGCACCGGCTCACCCGGCTGCGGCTGCCGGAGCAGGCTGTCCGGGTGGACGCGGTCGCCCACCGCACCCGGCGCGAGGCCACCGCCATCGCCCCGGGCAGCCTCCGGCTGGACGTGGTCTTCCGGGCGCCCACCGGCCAGAAGCTGGACGAGCGCTACGGGCCGTCCACCCGGCTGCTGGTCTCGGCCACCCCGCCGGAACTGCTCGCCGACGGCGCGGGCACCGGCACCGACCTCTCCCGGACGCTCGCCCTGGACCCCTCGGTCACCGAGGGCGTGCTGCATGTCTCGGCGATGGCCGCCTCCTGCGACGACGACCCGGCGAACGAATATCCCGCCTGCCATGTCCACCAGCAGGACTGGGGCGTCCCGGTGACCGTCCGCGAGGGCGGCGCGGACCGGCTCCCGCTGATCCTGGCGGGAATGGACGAGGGCTGACGGCGGCCCGCCCCCGCGGGCCGTGGCGGCTCGCGGGGGCGGGGTGGTACGGGGTGGTACGGGGTGGTGCTCAGTAGCGGCGCTCGTCGTGCGCCGGGTCGACCACGGTCGGGGCGACCGGCTGGACGATGGCGCGACGGCGCCGGGCGATGCTGGTGAAGGTCGCGACTCCGATCAGGCCGACGGCCATCAGGATGAGACCCACCAGGTCCAGGTTGACGCCGCTGGCCTCCCAGTCGGTCGCGAAGGTCAGGATCGCCCCGACCGCAATGAGGATGATGCAGCCACCAAGGCCCATGATTCCCGCCTCCTGGTCGGTAGTCAGGTGGTGCGGATACCCCCTTCCCACCCGGCTACGCAACACCGCACCGCGAGCCGCGGCACGCTGACAGGGCCTCAGCCCAGGAACGCCGCCACCGCGCTCGCCAGCAGATGCGGGTCGTCCGCGCCGCACAGTTCACGGGCGCTGTGCATGGACAGGATCGCGATGCCGATGTCCACGGTCCGGATGCCGTGCCGGGCGGCGGTGATCGGGCCGATCGTCGTCCCGCACGGCATGTCGTTGTGGGAGACGAAGGTCTGCCACGGCACCCCCGCCCGCTCGCACGCCGCGGCGAACACCGCGCGCCCGCCGCCGTCGGTGGCGTACCGCTGGTTGACGTTGACCTTGAGGATCGGGCCGCCGTTGGCCCGCGGGTGGTGCGTGGGGTCGTGCCGCTCGGCGTAGTTGGGGTGCACCGCGTGCCCGGTGTCGGAGGACAGGCAGACGGTGCCGGCGAAGGCGCGCGCCCGGTCCTCGTACCCTCCCCCGCGCGCGTACACCGACCGCTCCAGCACCGTGCCGAGCAGCGGCCCCTGGGCGCCGGTGTCGGCCTCGGAGCCGTTCTCCTCGTGGTCGAAGGCGGCGAGTACGGGGATGTACGCGGGCTTCCCGGCCGTCGCCACCGCGGTCAGCGCGGCCACCCCGGCGTGCACCGAGACCAGGTTGTCCATCCGGGGCCCGGCGACCAGCTCCCGGTCCCGGCCCAGGTACGCCGGGGGCTCCACCGAGTGGACCATCAGGTCCCAGCCGGCCACCTCCCCCGCGTCCACCTCGGCCTCCCCGGCCACGAAGTCGATCAGGTCGCCCTCGCGGACGTTCTTACCGAGGCCCCAGATCGGCTGCATATGGCGCTGCCGGTCCAGCTTCAGACCGTCGTTGGCCGCCCGGTCCAGATGGATGGCCAGCTGCGGTACGCGCAGCAGCGGGCGGTCCACGTTCACCAGCCGGTGCCCGCCGTCCCGCAGCGTCAGCCGCCCGGAGAGGCCCAGGTCGCGGTCGAGCCAGGTGTTCAGCAGCGTCCCGCCGTAGGTCTCCACGGCCACCTGCCGCCAGCCGTGCGCGCCCATGTCGGGCCGCGGCTTGACCCGCAGGTTCGGTGAGTCGGTGTGCGCGCCGACGATACGGAACGGGGTGTGCGCCTCGGCTCCCTCGGGGACGTACCAGGCGATGAGCGCCCCGCCCCGCACGATGAACGCCCCGCCCGCCGCCCCGTCCCAGGCCGCGGTCTCGTCGAGCTGCCGGAAGCCGGCCTTCTCCAGGCGGTCCGCGGCGTTGGCGACGGCGTGGTACGGCGAGGGCGACTCGGCCAGGAAAGCCATCAGGTCATCGGTGTGGCCGCGGTCGAAGCGGGGTGCAGAGCTGGTCATGAGGCCCACCCTACGGGCGGCCCCGGCCCGCCTCCCAAGGGTTCCCCGGGCCCGTTGTCAGTGGTGCCTGCCACCATCGGAAGCGGATGGACCAGCAGGAGCAGCAGGAGCAGTGAGAGCAGCACGACAGCGCACCGAGTTCGGATGACAGGTGCGGGCCGCGCCGGCCCGCCGACTCGACCGGAGGTCCCGAGGTGACCACGACGACGAACGGATCCGTGCCGCTGCCCACCCCGCGGGCGCGGCGGACACCCGGGCGCCCCGCCCGTCCGCCCGAGCACGCCCGGGTGCCCGACCCTCCCCGTACCACCGCCGAGCCGCCCCGCCCGGCCGGGCACCCGTACGAGGCGTCCGCCCCCGGCCCCCTCTGCGCCGCCTGCGGTGCGGCCCCGGGCACGGTCTGGAGCCGGCCGCTGGCCCGCTCGGTGTGGGCGGGCCCGCCCGGGCTGCCGCTCTGCGCCCACTGCGCCGGCACCGCCTCCGGCACACCGGACCGCGAGCCGGTGCTCCTCGGCGACCTCCTCGCCGTGACGGCGGCCGCCCTGCGCATATCCGCCCCGCCCCCGACCGCCCCGGGCGGCTCCCCGGGCCCGGCGACGGCCGCGGCCTAGCGGCGGGGGGCGGGCCGCCCGCGCCGCGAGGGCCGGGGGCCGCGGAGACCACCGGCCACGGAGGCCGGGACGGGGGCCGGGGTACGCGGATCACCGGGCCGCGCGGGCCGGAGAGGCGCCCGTCCCGGCGTACCTCCCCGTCCCCGGGTCCGTTTCCGGCGCCGCTTCCCCGTCCGGCTCCGCGTCCGCTTCGGCATCCCGGCGGAACCAGCTCAGCAGCGGCCCCGTCATGGCGGTGGTGACGAGGGCCACGACGACCAGCAGGGCGTACCAGCGGTCGTCCAGCAGCCCCGCCTGCTTGCCCACGTTGAGGGCGATGAGCTCGGTCAGGCCCCGGGTGTTCATCAGCGCCCCGATGACCGCGCTCTCCCGCCAGCTCCGGCCGCCCAGGCGGGCGGCGCAGGCGCAGCCGCCGAGCTTGGCCGCGATCGCGACGGCCAGCAGCACGACCAGCAGCAGGAGGTCTCCCGCGCCCAGTCCGCCGATGTCCACGGAGAAGCCGGTGGTGATGAAGAAGACCGGCAGGAGCAGACCGCCGACCCGGTCCGCCCAGGAGACCAGCCCGGGGTCGGGCCGCCCGTCCCCCCGGCGCGGCATCAGCAGCCCCGCCAGGAAGGCCCCGAACACGGCGTGCAGTCCCAGCGCGTTGGTCGCCCACCCCGACAGCAGGGCTGCCGCGATCAGCGGCCCGTCCCGCAGCGCGCCCGGGAGGGCGTACGCCCGCCGCAGGACCGGGCGGACCAGCAGCAGCATGACCAGCAGGTAGCAGACGAGCAGGCCGCCCACCACGGCCGGGGAGTGGGCCTCGCTACCGGCGAGCGCCACCACTCCGGCCAGCACCAGCCAGCCGGCGACGTCGGTGAGGGCCGCCGCCGCGGTGGCGACGAGGCCCGGCACGGTGCCGGCCAGGCCCCGGTCCCGGATGATGCTCGCCAGGACGGGCATCGCGGTGATGGACAGGGCGACCGCGAGGTAGAGCGGGAAGGCCCAGCCGCTCGGTGCGCCCTCGGGCTCGGCGCCCCGGGCGACGACGGCCCACCCCAGGGCCGCGCCCGCCGCCATGGGGACGGCGAGCGCGGCGAGGGACACCGAGGTGACGGTGCGGCCCTGGTGGCGCAGGAGCGAGGTGTCCAGTTCGCAGCCGACGGAGAACATGAACAGCACCAGCGCCACCTGGCCGAGCACCCCGAGGTAGGGCAGGACCTCGTCCGGCACCAGCAGCGCGCTGGGGTCGCCGGGCAGCCGGCCCAGCACACTCGGGCCGAGCACGATGCCCGCGAGCACCTGGCCGATGACCGGGGGCTGCCCGATCCGCCGGGCGAGGGCGGAGAGGGCGGCGGCGAGCACCACGACCGTGCCGGTGGCGAGCAGCACGCTCGTGGTGATCTGCTCGGCTGTCACCGGACGCGCCCCGAGCGGTCGGTGAGCGTCCTCACGCCGCCGTACCGCCACCGCCGTCGGAGCCGGCCCCGACCGCGTCCCCGGTCCCGGTCCCGGTCCCGGCGAGCTCGGCCGCCACGCTGCCCGTCCCGGTGGTCGGCGCCGTGGGGTCGGCCCAGCCGAGGCCGTCGGGCGAGGCGACCAGGCCGTCCGGGAACAGCGGCTGCTCCAGGGTGGTGGCCCCGCCCAGCGAGGCGCGGGCCTGGATCTCGTTCATCCCCTGCATCACCTCGGTCACCACCGTGGTGCCGAACAGCTCGCCCATCCGCTCGCCGCTCTCGGACTGGGCGGGCCCGGTCCGGGTCACGGCGTCGGCGAGGTCGCGGGAGGACGTGCCGAAGCGCTCCTTGAGCCCGTCGAGGTCCATCAGCGCCGACTCGCCGGAGGAGACGCCTCCCACCAGTTCCACGAAGGCGCGCAGGTCGGTGGCCTCGGCCCGGGAGACCTTGCGGGCCTGCCAGAAGTAGGAGTCCTCGTTGTGCTGCATGTCGTAGAAGGCGAGCAGGAACTCGTAGAAGACGCCGTACTCGCGGCGGTAGCGGCGCTCGAACTCGCCGAAGGCCCGCTCCTCGTCGAGGTCGCCGGAGAGCGCGCTGTTGATCGAGCGGGCGGCCAGCAGCCCGCCGTAGGTGGCCAGGTGGACCCCGGTGGAGAAGACCGGGTCCACGAAGCAGGCCGCGTCGCCCACCAGCACCATGCCGGGCTGCCAGAAGCGCTCCATCGCGTACGAGTAGTCCTTGCGCACGCGCAGTTCGCCGTACGGGCCCTCGGTGACCCGGGTCGCGTCCTTCAGATAGTCCTTGATCATCGGCGCCCGCTCGATGAACTGGGCCATGGCGGCCTCGGGATCGCGGGAGAGCGTGCCGACCTGGGAGCGGTTGACCACCGCGCCGACGCTGGTGAGCGTGTCGGTCAGCGGGATGTACCAGAACCAGCCGTCGTCCCAGGCGCAGCAGAGGATGTTGCCGGCGTCCGGCCCGGGCAGCCGCTTGCCGCCCTCGTAGTAGCCGTAGAGGGCCACGTTGCGGAAGAAGTCGGAGTAGTTGCGGGTGCCGACGGTACGGGCGAGCCTGCTGTTGCTGCCGGAGGCGTCGACCACGTACCGGGCGCCGGTCTCATGGGTCCTGCCGTCCTCGTCGGTCCAGCGCAGTCCGGTGACCCGGTCGCCCTCGGACAGGGTCGCCACGGCCGTGCACCGCTCGCGGACGTCCACGCCCAGCCGGCGGGCGTTGTCCAGCAGGATCTTGTCGAACTTCATGCGCTCGACCTGGTAGGCGGTGCTGGTGGGGCCCGACATCAGCGGGGAGTAGGCGAAGAGGAAGTTCCACGGCTCGGGGTTGGAGCCCCAGCGGAAGGTACCGCCCCGCTTGGGCATGAAGTTCGCCTTCTCCATCTCCTCGCTGACCCCCAGGAAGCGGCAGATGCCGTGGATGGTCGCGGGGAGCAGCGACTCGCCGATCTGGTGGCGCGGGAAGGACTCCTTCTCCAGCAGCAGCACGCGATGGCCGGCCATCGCCACCAGCGCGGCCGTGGTGGAGCCGCCGGGGCCGCCCCCGACCACGACGACGTCATAGGGGCCGGACTGGGTCATGGGTTGTCTCCCTCAGCATCAGGAACATCAAGGTGGCGGCACACGGAAAGGACGGGGCGCCGGCGTCGGCCGCCCCGGTGAGGACTCCGGACGGGTCAGGACCCCGCCTGTGTCGCGGCGGGTGCGGTGGCCTGCGGAGCGAGGAGCGCGGCCCACGCGCTCAGGGTCGGCCGCTCGGCCAGTTGGGTGAAGTCGACCTCGGCGCCGTCGGCTCGCCAGCTCTCCAGCAGGGTCATCGTCCGGATGGAGTCCATCCCCTGGTCGAACACGTTCTCGTCGTCGGCGAGCTCGTCGGCTTCGACGTAGAGCACCTCGGCCACGTCCGCACGCAGGCGTGCCAGCGTGAAGGGCCGTGGTTCGGACGTACCACTCATGCGCTTGTCTCCGTCCAGGAAGGACCACGAACGACCGCGAGCGCCCTCCGTTCCCGAGGGCCCTCCGGTCACTCCGAGCAAGCTACTTAGGTAAGCCTTGCCTTACATACCAAGTCCTGGTCAAAAGCAAGTCAGTTAATCCCCGCGCACGACCCCGCACCCGGAAAAGCGACCACCGCACCCAGAGCTTCCGCAGGGGCGACCGCGCCCGGAAAACGACCGCGGCCCGCCCCCGGGGTCATCCCGGGGACGGGCCGCAGCCGAACACCTGCTCTATTCCACCTCAGCCGACTCGGCCGACCGCTCCGGTCAGAAGGCCGCCTCGTCCAGCTCCATCAGCGAGTTGTCGACCGACTCGGCGATCAGCCGCTCGGTGGAGACGTTCGGCAGGACGTTGGCCGCGAAGAACTTCGCCGCCGCGATCTTGCCCTGGTAGAAGGCACGGTCCTTGGCGGACGCGGTCTCCAGCTTCTCGGCGGCCACGGCCGCCCCCCGCAGCAGCAGGTAGCCGACGACCACGTCACCCGAGGCCAGCAGCAGCCGGGAGGTGTTGAGGCCGACCTTGTAGATGTTCTTGACGTCCTCGCCGGTGGCGGTGAGGTCGGTCAGCATCTGGCCGACGATCGCCTCCAGGTCCACGGCCGCCTTGGCCAGCGAGTCGCGGGCCGGAGCCAGCTCCTCGCCACCGGTGCCGAGCGCCAGGAACTTCTTGATCTCCTCGGCCAGCGCGTTCAGCGAGGCGCCCTGGTCGCGGACGATCTTGCGGAAGAAGAAGTCCTGGCCCTGGATGGCCGTGGTGCCCTCGTAGAGGGTGTCGATCTTGGCGTCCCGGATGTACTGCTCGACCGGGTACTCCTGGAGGTACCCGGAGCCGCCGAAGGTCTGGAGCGACTGGGCCAGCTGCTCGTACGACTTCTCCGAGCCGTACCCCTTCACGATGGGCAGCAGCAGGTCGTTCAGGCCGACCAGCGCCTTCGCGTCCTCCCCGGCGGACTCCTTGGCGGCGATCTCGTCCTGCACGGCGGCCGTGTAGAGGACGAGGGCGCGCATGCCCTCCGCGTACGCCTTCTGCGTCATCAGCGAGCGGCGCACGTCCGGGTGGTGGGTGATGGTGACCTTGGGCGCGGTCTTGTCCATGAAGTTCGCCAGGTCGGGGCCCTGCACGCGCTCCTTGGCGTACTCCAGGGCGTTGAGGTAGCCCGTGGAGAGGGTGGCGATCGCCTTCGTGCCGACCATCATCCGGGCGAACTCGATGATCCGGAACATCTGCCGGATGCCCTCGTGCTTGTCACCGATCAGCCAGCCCTTGGCCGGGTGGCGGTCGCCGAAGGTCATCTCGCAGGTGTTGGAGGCCTTGAGGCCCATCTTGTGCTCGACGTTGGTGGCGTAGACGCCGTTGCGCTCGCCCAGCTCGCCGGTCTCCCAGTCGAAGTGGTACTTCGGGACGAGGAAGAGCGACAGGCCCTTGGTGCCCGGACCGGCACCCTCGGGGCGGGCCAGCACGTAGTGGAGGATGTTCTCCGACATGTCGTGCTCACCGGAGGTGATGAAGCGCTTCACGCCCTCGATGTGCCAGGAGCCGTCCTCCTGCCGCACGGCCTTGGTCCGCCCGGCGCCCACGTCCGAGCCGGCGTCCGGCTCGGTCAGCACCATGGTGGAGCCCCACTGCTTCTCCACGGCGATCGCGGCGATCTTCTTCTGGACCTCGTTGCCCTCCTCGAAGAGGATGCCCGCGAAGGCCGGGCCGGAGGAGTACATCCAGACCGCCGGGTTCGAGCCGAGGATCAGCTCCGCGTACGCCCAGATCAGCGAGCGCGGGGAGGTGGTGCCGCCGATCTCCTCGGGCAGCCCGAGCCGCCAGTACTCGGAGTCCATGAACGCCTGGTACGACTTCTTGAAGGAGGCCGGCACCGGGGCGGTGTTGGTCTCCGGGTCGAAGACCGGCGGGTTGCGGTCGGCGTCCGCGAACGACTCGGCGAAGTCGTTCTCCGCGAGGCGCGCCAGCTCGTCCAGGACGCTCTTGGCGGTCTCGACGTCCATCTCCTCGAACGGACCGGTGCCGTACACCTTGTCGCGGCCGAGGACCTCGAAGAGGTTGAACTCGATGTCGCGAAGATTCGACTTGTAGTGCCCCATGGCGAAGGCTCCGTAAGGCTCGGGGAGGCGGTTTCGGCGCCTCGTACACGCTGTCCACGTACCAGGCAGTAGCTACGATGATGCTACCCGTCGGTAATAAGAGCAACCCCTATGGGGCGATCCGTGACGAGCCCCGCACCACCACCCGCACCGCCCGGTGAATATTCCCCAACCCCCTGCGCGGAAGGTCCCCGCTCGCTCACACTGAGTACAGGAGGTGCCGCACCATGTCCCGTTTCAAGATCAGCTGCCCCGCCCGGATCATCTTCCGCGACGACGAGATGCGGATGATGGCCGCCCTCGACGGCGGCTTCCAGCTTGAGCAGCTTCTGTACTGCACGCTGGAGGCCGGGCACACCAGCCTCCACCACACGATCGCCCAGGGAGTGGCCGGCACCGAGACCACCCCGCCGTGGAGCCTGCACGCCCGCTGGGGCGACAACCCGCACGGCCCCGAGCGCGAACTGGTCCGCCTGGACGACTGCCCCGTGACCTCCCTGCCGGGCAGCGTCCAGTCCGAGTCCTGCTGGCTCCAGAAGGACCATGAAGGCCGCCACGCCTACGAGTTCGGGCCGCTCGCCGAGCGCCGCCGGCGCGAGTCGGCGCTACGGGGCTGACTCCTCAGCGCAGGTCGAGCCGCATCAGCACCCGGGGGTGCCCGGCCAGCACCGAGGTGGTGTCGGCGGCGTGGACGAACCCGGCGCGCTCGAAGTTCTTCCGGATCCCCGCGTACGCCATCGTCAGGTCGATCCGGTCGCCCCCGCTGTCGATCGGGTACGCCTCCACCACCGGCGCCCCGCGCTCCCGGGCGAACTCGACCGCCCCCGCGATCAGCGCGTGCGAGATCCCCTTCCTCCGGTGACCGGGGCGCACCCGCACACACCACAGCGACCAGACCGGCAGCTCGTCCACGCGCGGGATCACCCGGCTGCGCGCGAACGCGGTGTCCGCCCGCGGCGCCACCGCCGCCCAGCCGACCGGCTCCTCCCCCTCGTACGCGAGCACCCCCGGCGGGACCTCGGCCCGGCACAGCCCGGCCACGTACTCCCCCCGGGCCGGTCCACGAAGCTCGTTGTTGAGCTTGGACGGGAGCCGGTAGCTCAGGCACCAGCAGACGGTGGCCCCCGGCGACTTCGGCCCCACCAGGGCCCGAACGTCCTCGAAGGCCGACGCGGGGCGAACCTCGATGGTCATGGACACCACGATGTCACGCCCCGCCCGCCTAGTCCTGACGGCAGACGCCCACGGACTCCGGCCGGAACACCGGCCCGGGCCGCACGGCCGGCAGCTCGCACCAGACCGTCTTGCGCCCCGGCCCCGGCACCACCCCCCACCGCAGCGCCACCGCGTCCAGCAGCGCCAGCCCCCGCCCGCCCTCGTCATCCGGGTCGGCGGAGCGCAGTGTGGGCAGGGCGCGCGGATCCGGGTCCGTCACCTGGACATGCACCAGGCCGTTGGCCGAGGTGATCAGCACGGTGACCGGGGTGCCCTCCCCCACATGCGTGATCACATTGGCCAGCAGCTCGCTCACGCACAGCTCCACCTCGGGACAGGGCTCCCCCAGGTGCTCCCGCACCGCCCGCCGCAGCTCGGGCACCTCCTTCGCCACGGCGAGCAGCGAGGCCGTGAACACGCTCACCGCCCGCCCTTCGCCCGCAGCACGTCCACCAGCGCGCGGGCGGTCGCCAGGTTGCAGTTGCCGAGGATGACCAGCGGCGGGTGCCCGAAGTCCCGCCCCAGGGAGGGCAGTTTGATCCCGTGCTCGGCGAGGACGGCCCGCAGGTCGTCCACGGTCTCCCGGGCGACGAGGTCGGGGTCGGGGGTGTGGGTGTGGGGGTGGTCGGTCATGGGGATGGCCTGCCTTTCGCGCTACTCGCCGCCTTCTGTGACGAACTGGTCACACAGTGGCGCGATGACCACTACCGTGGAAGAGGTTTCGGCTACTCGGCAACGGGCGTTGAAAGGCGGGCAACCATGGCCGCGCGCAAGAAGAAAGACGACGTCATCACCGTCTCCAAGCTGTACGGCAAGGAGTTGCGCCACAAACGCAACGAAGCCGGGCTGACGCTGGAGCAGTTGGCGGAGGACAGCTTCTACGGACTGGGCTTCATCAGCGAGATCGAACGCGGCAACCGCTCCATGCCGAAGGATCTCGCCGGGCATGTGGACCGGGTCCTCAAGACCGACGGCTACTTCCTCCGGAACTGCGAGGACGTCCGCAAGGCCCGGCTCAACGGCCACGCCGACTACTTCGAGACGGTGCTGGAGGCGGAGAAGCGGGCGCTGACCATCGACCAGTGGTCGCAGGCAGTATTCCCGGGCCTGCTCCAGACCGAGCCGTACATCCGGGCACTGTTCAAAACGGACCGTCCTCTAGAACTCCCGGAGGAGACCGAGCAGAAGATCGCCGGTCGGCTGGCGCGCGCCGAGCTCTTCCTGAAGGACCCGATCAAGCCGGAGTACTGGATCGTGCTCCATGAGAGCGCGCTGCGGATGTCAGTACTGCCGCCCGGCCTGATGGCCGAGCAGTGTGAGCATGTCGCGGAGCTGGTGCGGTCGGGCCGAATCACTCTCCAGGTGATGCCGTGGAGCGAAGGTGTCCACCCTCTGATGATGGGCAACGTCATCGTGCTGACGTTCGCTGACGAACCACCGCTGGTCTACATCGAGTCGCAATACGCCGGTCAAACCGTGGACGATCCGGCGGTCGTGAAGAAGTACCGCAGGTCGTACGATCGGCTGCGGGCCGCCGCCCTCTCACCGGAGGCGTCCCTCGCCCTGATCGAGCAAGCTGCGGAGGACTGGCGTAATGGCTCACACAGCACCGGATTTGAGCACCGCGGTCTGGCATAAGAGCAGCTACAGCAACACTGACGGTGGCGACTGTGTCGAGGTGGCCCGCCACTTCCCCGGTGCCGCCCACTGGCGTAAGAGCTCCTACAGCAACACCGACGGCGGCAACTGTGTCGAGGTCGCCGACAACGTCCCCGGCCTCGTCCCCGTCCGCGACTCCAAGGTCACCGAGGGCCCCGTCCTCCTCCTCGCGTCCACCGCCTGGGCGCCCTTCGTCTCCGCGGTGAAGGGCGGCGGGCTGCGCGGCTGAGCCCGGCCCCATAGTGTCAACTCGGCCGGAGTGCCGCACGGATACGGCCTCGGCTGCCGGCAGCGGCGGTGCCGGCCGGGGCCGCGGCCAGTTCGGTGTCCAGTTCCCGTAGGCGGTCGCTCACGCGGGTGGAGTGCACCTCGCCCATGAGGGCGAGGGCCGTGGTGGTCGCGGTGTCGGCGGCATCCGTCTGCCCGGCCCGGACATGAGCGCGGGCCAGGGCGATGTGGTCGAAAGCGCGGCTGCGGACCCGCTCGGCCGGCCGGTGTGCGGTGCCCTGGGTGATCAGGTCGATGGCGCGCGCCGAGCGTGCGGGTACACACTCGGCGGCGATGAACTCGCACACCCCGGCGGTGACGTGGAACTCGGCGGTGTCGAACCAGGCGGCCCAGCTCGGGGCCGGGTCGTCGCCCTCGCCCATCAGCGCGTGCTCGGCGGCGGCGGTGGCGCGTTCCATCCCGCCGATGTCGCCCAGGACGGCGTGGCAGCGGGCTTCCAGGGAGGCCAGCAGGGCGCGTAGTCGTCCGGGAGGCAGCTTGCGGGTGCCGTACTGGGCGGCTTGGACGAGGTCGAGGGCGTCGTGGGCGTGCCCCAGGTGATTGGCCTGGCGGGCGAGGCAGTTCAGCAGATGCCCGCCGATGCCGGTGCCGTCGGAGCCGGCCTGGTGGGCGGCCCGCAGTCCGAGGAGGAGGTAGCGCTGGGCGTCGTCGTGGACGCCGGCGTCATGGGTCATCCACCCGGCGACACTGGCGAGTTCGGCGATGGCCGCGAACAGAGCGCGGCCGGTCTCCTCGGTGTAGGTGGCGGTGGCGGCGAGGTGGGTGACGTGCTGGAGCTGGCCGACGACGGCGAGCCGGGACAGGGCGCCCCCGTGCTCGTTGTCGAGGAGGCGGAAGGCGGCGGTGGTCGCCTGGATACGGCTGACGTCGGACCGGCCGACGCGGGCGCCGGGCCGTACGGGCTCGGGCAGGGGTTCACCGTCGGGCAGGCGCAGCCAGGGTTGCACGGCCTCCACCAGCGCCGGGCCGGTCAGCAGGCGGGAGAGGGAGGGCGGGCGGGTGTCGGTCACGGCATCGCTCCGGGTGGTGGCGAGTAGGGCGGCGACGACCGCGCGAGCCGACCACCCCTCTGCGCCCGGGCGCGGCGGGCCGGCGGCGAAGCCGAGATCGGCCGGGGTCAGCCGACGGCCGCACAACCGTGTCAAAGCCTCGGCGAGGAACGCGGGCACCGGCGGGCGGGGCTTCTCCGCATGGTTGATCCACCGCGAGAGGCGGGAGCTGTCCGGCTGGACGTCATACCGTCCGTGGGCGGCTGCGACACGAGCGACCTCCGCGGCGATGTGGCTGTAGCTGGCCTGGGATAACCGCACCCAGTGCGCCAGCTGGTCATTCGGCTGCGACACCGTGTTCCTCCAGCTCAGAGATGATGAAGGCGTGGTGCGGTCCAAGGCTGTGCGCTGACCTCAAGGGTACGAGGCGAGGAGCTGGCCCGGTGCGGTTCAGCCGTGGTTCGCAGCGACTCGCAGCGCTCCCGCAGCGAAAGGAGGTCCGGCCGAGCGCAGCAAACCGCCCCGGTATCGCCGTGGAGACGCCGCGCCGGCGGGCGCTGGACTGGGAGCAGCCCGGCCGCCACTGCGCCGGAACCCTCCAGGGAGGTCACCCCCATGCAGGACACCCAGAGCAGCCAGACCGCCGACGCGGAGCCGACCGGCTTCGACCTGAACGTCCACTCGGTGGACGCGGCCACCCTCGGCTCGCAGAACTACAACGACTCCGACAAGGACCGGTACTTCGAGGGCATGTGACCCTCCCGATCCACCACCGGGGCCCGGCCCGCGGGAGGCATCGACCGTCCCGCGCACCGGGCCCCGGCTCGCCTACCGCGTCGACCGATGAGGGGAGAGCACTGATGGAGGAGAGTGGCGGCGCCACCGCCGAGGAACGGCGGGCACTGCGCCGCGGACCGGTGAGGGTGGCGTTCGACGGTAGATGTCGGCTCGTCGTGGCCGGGGACTGCGGTGCCGGTCGGGCCCAGCTCGACCAGGCGCTCCGCACGGTCGCCGAGCACCGGTGGACGGAGCTGACCCGCTGGCCCGGCTCATACTGGATCATCGCCCAGGCGCCGGACGGCACCCGGTTCATCGCCGGGGACCTCGCCGGGCTGCGCCCCGTGTTCCTCAACCGGACCGGCACCGGCCCGCTGTGGGGGTCGGACCTCGGTCACCTGGTCCGCCTCACCGGCGCACCGCTCGACCTGGGGCTGCTGACGGCCCGGATCACCCATGGCGAACAGCACTGGCCGCACCGCACCCCCTACCGGGGCATCGAACTTGTTCCCGGCGGGAGCGCCGTGGTGGTGCGCGAGGGCGAGGTGAGCACCGTGGACGTCACGGGGATCGAGCCGGTCGCCGACCTCCGCAGCGGTGCCGAGGCGTTCGGGTCCGCGCTGACCCGGGCGGTGCAGCGGCCGGTACGCGAGGCTGCGGAGGAAGTAGGCGCCGACCTGTCCGGTGGGTTGGACTCGGGCACGGCCGTGCTCCTGGCGGCGGCGATCGGCCCGGTGCGGGCGGTCACCTGCACGGACGCGCACACCAGTGCCGAGGACACCGCGTACGCCTCCCGCATCGCCGCGTACGCCGGCATCGAGCACCACATCGCCTCCGGCTCGGCCGAGCACCTGCCCTTCGCGCTCACCGACGTGCCACCCACCGGCGAACCGGCCGCCGCGGCGGTGAACTGGGACATGGACCGGCTCTACCGCGCGCCGGTGGCCGGAAGCCCGCTGCACCTGACCGGCCACGGCGGGGACGCGGTGCTGGACGCCACCACGGCGGCCTGGGTCGGCATGATCCAGCGCGGCTACGTCCGCGACGCCAAGCGGCATGCCTACGCCTGGGCACGGCTGCGCGGGCAGGCGCCCGGCCCGTACTGGAGGGCCTTGCGGCAGACCGCCCGTACCGGTCGGCGCGAGAGCCTGCTCTGCGCCGCCAGGGTGCTGGAGACCGGCACGGTGGGTGAGCGCCCGCCCGGTTGGACCTGGGTGCCTACCGGCCAAGCCGCGATGTGGCTGACCGGCAGCGGTCGCGCCGTCGTGGCCGCGTTGCTGTACGAGGCCGCCGACGGCCCCCAGCCGGAGTTCGCCGACGAAGCCGACCAGTGGACGGCGCTGCGCTCGACCGGTGCGGCCGCCCGCGCCGAGCTGCCGCTGTACGAGGCCATAGGCCTGCACCCGGTCCATCCCTACCTCGACAACCAGGTGGTGCGGGCGGCGTTCGCGGTGCCGGCGGCGGAGCGCCGCGGGGTGGACACCTTCAAGCCCCTGTTGGCCGCCGCCCTGCCGCAGCTTCCCCCCTGGCTGACCGGCCGCCGCTCCAAGGGGTCCTTCACCGCGCAGCGGATCGCCGGTGTCGCCCGCCACTACCGCGCGCTCGACCGTCTGATCACCGACAGCCCGCTCGTCCAGGCCGGCCTGCTCGACTCGGACGCGGCCCGCCGCACGCTACGAGCGACCGCCACCGGGCGGGGCGCCGCCCCGATCGGCGAACTGCACCACCTCCTGATCACCTGCCAGTGGCTGGCCACCCGACCGGCCGCCGCACAGCGGGAGCCGGCATGCTGACCGTCGCCCCGGGCGTGTATCACGCCGACACCGAGCAGGGCACGGCCATCCTCAACACGCGGACCGGGCAATGGCTTTCGCTGGCTCCGGCGGCCACGCAGGTGTGGCGGGAGGCTCTGCGCCACGGATCCGTCGACGGGCTGGCCGACCGCATCGCCGTCCCCGCCGGGCTCGACCCGGCTGCCACCCAGGCCGCCGTCGCCAGGTGCGTCGCCGCCCTGTTGGAACACGGGGTCCTCATCGACGTCGCCCGCCCGGTGGCGCGGCGGCGAAGGAGGTGGTGGAGATGAGTGTCGTCGCTTCGGGCCCCCGCCCCACCGCACCCTGGCCGGACCGGGCTCTGGCCTTCACCGCCCTGGCGGCCGCGCTCGTGCTCTCCCGCCTTCCGCTGCCCCGGCGCCTGGCCCTCGTACGCCAGACCCGACACCTCCCCTACGCCTCCCCCTCCCGGCTCGACGCCCTCTACACCGCGGCGTGCGCGGCCGCGCCATGGTGGTGGCCGGGCCGGATCGCCTGTATGGAGCTGAGCCTGGCCGCCGTGCTGGCCGCCGCGCTCACCGGGCGCCAGGTCCGCTGGGTCCTCGGTGCCCGGTTCCAGCCCGACGCCTTCCACGCCTGGGCCGAGGTGCCCGGGCACAGCGTCGGCCGGGACATCGGCGACGCGGGCGACCGGCCATGGACCCTCGTGATGACCGTGCCTGATCGTTAGCAGGCACCACGGCCCGCGGCAAACCTCCCCGCCCCGAGCCGCCGTCCCGAACGGGTGAATTCAGTTCACGTACATTGACGCCAACACCGACCTGAGCTGGCCCGATCGTCCAGGCGCCCGGATAAGGCGTTGCCGCCGCCTCGCTGGGGGTCGCTTCCTGTACGGGTGACCCCCACTCCCGGCCAGCAGCCCCCGCACATGCGACTTGCCGCCGACCGGCACCATGACGCCGGCACCGGCCTGAGCACCTGGGCCGTCGCCCGGCGCCTGCCCTCCACCCTGGCCCGGGCCGCCCGGCTCGGGTGGCACGTGGACCGCACGGCCGTCCTGACCCTGCTGGCCGCCCAGGTCACCGCGGCCGTCCTCACCGCGCTCGCCCTCACCGCCACCGCGCACCTGCTCACCACCGTGCTGGCCGCGGACAGCCTGATCCTCGGCATCCAGGGCAACACCGCCGCCCTCGGGGCCGTCACCGGCGCGGTGGCCGGCCGCTACCTCGCCGACGCGGGGGCCAAGGCGGCCGCGGCCAGGCTGGCACCCAAGGTCGTCCGCGAGGCCGACTTGCAGGTCATCACCGCCGCCACCGGCGCCGAACTGGTCGCGTACGAGGATCCAGACTTCGCAGACGCCCACCAGGCGGCCGGCGACGGCGCCAACGCCACGCGCGATCTGGTCCTCGACGCCCGGCAGATCACCGGCGCCCTCGCCCAGCTCACCGCCGCGGCCGCAGTCGCCACCGCCCTGCATCCCCTTCTCGTGCCACTCCTCATCCTGGCCGCCCTGCCCTGCGCCTTCGGCGCCCTGCGTGCCGCCCGCATCGAGCACACCGCCCACCATCGCAACCACTCCGACACCCGGTTGCGAGCCGTCCTGCGCAACTACGCCACCGAGCGCTCCACCGCCGACGAGGTCCGCGCCGGCACCATGGCCCACTTCCTCATCGACCAGTACCGCACCGTCTCCAGCCGCCTGGAGACCGAGCAGTTCACCGCCTCCCGCCGCGCCCTCCTCGCGCAAGGAGTCGGCGACACCCTGTCCGCCGGCGGACTGCTCCTCACCTGGGCCGCGCTGCTGACCCTGGTCGCCACCGGCCACATGGAGCCGGCCGCCGCCGGGGCCGCCGCTCTGGCCGTACGCACCTCCAACACCGCCCTGACCACCTCGGTACGGGTCGGTGCCCGCCTCTTCCGCACCTCGCTGTCCCTGGCCGACTGGACCCGGTTCCTGAGCCTGGCCCGGCAGTGGGCCGGCACCCGCGGCCCCGCCCGGATCACCGCGGCGCCCGGCACCATCACCGCCCGCGCGGTCGGCTTCACCTACCCCGGGGCGACCACATCGGCGCTGACCGGCATCGACCTCACCCTCCACCGCGGCGAAGTCCTCGCCCTGGTCGGCGAGAACGGCTCCGGCAAGACCACCCTGTCCAAGCTCCTCACCGGCTTGTTCCTCCCCACCACCGGCCGCGTCGCCTGGGACCGCCACGACCTCGCCCACACCGACCCCGCCTCGGTGTACCAGCGCATCGCCGTCGTCCCGCAGGACTACACCCGTTGGCCGCTGAACGCCCGCGAGAACATCACCCTCGGCCACCCCCGACCCACCGGTGACCACGCCGTCCACGCCGCCGCCGAAGCCGCCGGCGCCGACACCGTCCTGGCCCGGCTCCCGCACGGCCTGGACACCTCCCTGGCCCGCTCCTGGTGGGGCGGACACGAGATGTCCGGTGGCGAATGGCAGCGCGTCGCACTCGCCCGTGCCTTCCACCGCGACGCCCCGGTCCTGGTCATGGACGAGCCCACCGCCGCCCTCGACGCCCGCGCCGAGCACCGGATCTTCAGCCGCCTGCGCCACCTCGCCGCCGGCCGCACCACGATCTTCATCACCCACCGCCTGATCAACACCAAGCTCGCCGACCGCATCGCCGTCCTGGACCACGGCCACATCGTCCAAGTCGGCACCTTCGGTGAACTGTCCACCGGCGCCGGCCCGTTCCACGACATGCTGAAACTCCAGGAGGACCGATGACGTCGGGAAGGCAGGAGCCGGCGGGGGAGATCGCCACCGCCGACCCCGCACTCGATCCCGCATGGCGTGGTGCTCGGGCCGGTGCGGGCGGAGATCCTGTGCTTCCTCCCGCACCACCCGACGGTGAGCGCCCTGGCGGCGCACCTCCGGGTGAGGGTCAGCACCGCCACGTACCACTGCGGGCAGCTCGCCGAGGCCGGGCCGCTCCACCGCGACCGGCGCGGCTGGGAGGTGCGGCTGCTCCCGACCGAGCGCGGCACCGCACTGGCCGAACTCCTCGCACCCGTGGCGTCCGGCGGCCTGCCCGGGGCAGGGTGACCGGGGCGGACCGGTCGGGATGCCCGGTGGCCAGGGAAGCCCGGGGCTGGGGCTCAGCCGGCGAAGTAGGTGCCCAGGGTGCGGTACTTCAGCTTCAGGGAGTCCGTGGTGAAGTGCTTCGCACCGCTCGTGGTGGTGCCGGAGGGCGAGCCTTTGAGGATCTGGACCAGGCCCCAGCGGTCCTTGCCGTCGAGCTCCTCGTTGACGTCGACCAGCAGGTCGGCGCGGCCGTCGCGGGTGTAGTCGGCCGGCTTCAGCGTCCGGCCGAACGCGCCGTCCTGCTCCGGGGTGTCGGCCACGTTCGCCGTGCTCTGGTCGAAGGCGGTGGCGCCCTTGCCGGTCAGCCCGCCGGGGCCGCCGCGCAGCACGGTGACCATGCCGGTGTTCCGCACCCTGCCCGCGTCCTCGCCGTACGCGCCGGCGGCCAGGTCCGCGTAACCGTCGCCGTCGACGTCCCCGGCGTCCAGCGCCGAGCCGAAGTGGCCGTCGTTCTCCGAGGCGCCGGGGACCCCGGCGGTGTCCTGGCTGAGGGTCTGCATCCGCTTGGGGCGGCCGTCGGCGCTGCCGTAGTGGACGATCACCGAGCCGCGCCCGCGGTCGGTGTTCTCCAGGCCGCGGCCGACCGCCAGGTCCCCGAAGCCGTCCTTGCCGAAGTCGCCGACGACGGAGAGGCCGGGTCCCGTCTGGCCGCCGCCGTCGTCGGGGACGCGGAGCGGGTGCACGGGCCGGTCGGCGAACGAGGTCCACGAGGTCCCGCTGCGGTGCAGGAAGACGGGCTGCTGCCTGGCGGGGGTGTTCTGGTAGAGGTCGCGGCCGACGATGTAGACGTCGGTGCCGCCCTTGCCGTCCACGTTCCCCGCGACCAGCTCCGCCACGTCGAGATAGCCGTAGCCGCCGAGGGGCTGCCGACTGCCGTACTTCCCGGCCCGGCTGAAGGGGCCCTTGAGGGGCACACGCACGGCCGAAAACAGCCGTTGAACACGCGTTCGGCCACGAGACCCCGCACGGGCGGCGACGGTTGTGTGCCCGTCACCGCCCCTTACCCCCGTTCTCGGCGGCGCGGCGCTCCAGGTCCTCGGCGGTCTCCCGGGCCCAGTCGCGCAGCACGGTGAAGGTGCGGATGCCGAGGTCCAGCGCGTAACCGCCGAACGGCGGCTCGCCGGAAGCGCCCCGGGCCTCGATCGCGGCCCGGTCCTTCAGCAGGTCGTCCAGGAGGGCGGCGTGGCGCTCCGCCAGCCCCCGCATGGTGGCCGCCGCCCGGTCCGGCGGCAGCAGCGGCAGCAGGAAGGCGCGCAGGGCGGTCTCGTTGCGGACGGCGCGGTGGGGTTCCGGGTGGGCCACCCACGCGTCGATCTCCGTCCGCCCGGCCTCGGTGATCGTGTAGACCTTGCGGCCGCGCCCGCCGCCCGTCTCCTCGACGGTGACCGCCCCGCTCTCCACCATTTTGGCCAGCTCCGGATAGATCTGGCTGTGCTTGGCCTGCCAGACCTGGTTGATCACGTCGTCGAAGGTCTTGGCCAGTTCGTAGCCGGAGGCCGGGCCCTTGGAGGCCAGCGTTCCGAGCAGGGCGATGCGCAGGGACATACCGGCAGGGTACCTCCGGGAATGCCTCCACCTTGACGTGTCAGTTTCTACATGTCACTTTCTTCACATGACCGATAAGACGCGTGACCGGTCCGGCAACGGACTCCTTCTCGTCGCCGTGCTCGGCGGCATGTTCCTGGCGATGCTGGACCAGACGATCGTCGGCACCGCGCTCCCCCGGATCACCGAGGACCTGGGCGGCGCCAGCCTCTACACCTGGACCGTGACGGCGTACCTGCTGACCTCCACGGTCACCGTCCCGCTCTACGGGCGGCTGTCCGACCTGCACGGCCGCAAGCCGCTGCTCCTCACCGGCATCGCGGTCTTCCTGCTCGGCAGCGTGCTGTGCGCGCTGTCGCAGGACATGGGCCAGCTGATCGCCTTCCGCGCCGTCCAGGGCCTGGGCGCCGGCGCCCTGATCCCGCTCTCGCTGGCCCTGGTCGCCGACACCGTCCCGGCCGAGTGGCGCAGCCGCGCGCAGGGCGCGGTGGGCGGGGTCATGGCCCTCAGCTATGTGGTCGGGCCCTACCTGGGCGGGCTGTTCACCGACCACGCCAGCTGGCACTGGGTCTTCCTGGTCAACCTGCCGATCGGCGCGGCCGTGCTCGCCGTCATCTGGCGGAAGCTGCCGAGGGTGGCCGGGGTGCCGGGCGGCGGGCGGCCCGACTACGCGGGCATCGCCGTGCTGACCGCGGGCATCAGCGCCCTGCTGGTCGGGCTGACCATGAAGGGCATCGACGGCCACGGGTGGACGGACGCGGTGGTGGTCGGGCCGATCGTGCTCGCGGCCGTGCTGCTGGTGCCGTTCGTGCTGATCGAGAACCGGGCCGCCCAGCCGATCATGCCGATGGGCCTGTTCCGCGACCGCGCCTACACGGTGGCCAACCTCGCCTCGTTCTTCTCCGCCTTCAGCCTCTTCGCCGCGGTGGTGTTCCTGCCGCGCTTCTTCCAGGAGGCGCAGGGGCACAGCGCGGCCACCAGCGGCCTGCTGATCTACCCGCTGATGATCGCCATGGTGGCCGGCAGCTTCCTGGCCGGGGCCCTGATCAGCGGCACCGGCCGGACCAGGCCGTGGCTGATCGGCGCGGCCGTGCTGGGCGCGGCGGGGTCCCTGCTGTTCACCGGGCTCACCCTGGACACCTCGCGGTGGACCATGGCGCTCTGGATGGCGCTGATCGGCCTCGGCGTCGGCCCGATGCTGTCCGGGCTGACCATCGCCGTACAGACCGCGGTGGACCCGGCCCACCTGGGCACCGCCAGCTCCAACATCGCCTTCTTCCGCCAGATCGGCGGCTCGATCGCGCTGGCCGTCGCGGGCACGCTCTACGCCGACACCCTCACCGGCCACCTGGGCGAGGGCCTGCACCAGGCCCAGGCCGCCGCCACCGCCACCGCGCTGCCCTGGCTCGCCACCCTCGGCGCGGTCGCCGCCCTGCTCGCCCTGCTCTTCCTGCCCGGGCCCCGGCGGGGCGTACGGGAGGCCGCGGCCTCGACCCCGGCCGAGTCCCTCGGCGCATCGGCCTGAGCCGCGCCGGAGCCCGGGCCCGGTCCCACGTCCCGGGGCCTCCGGGGTCCGGGCCCACGTCCCGGGGGCTCCCGGGTCCGGGGCGGCAACAACCGGGAGCCGCAGCCCTGTTCCGTAGCGGCCGATAGGCTGGTCCGCATGTACGGGTACGAGCAGACACAGGGCGCCTACGCCCCGCCCCAGCAGGGGTACGCGCAGCAGCCGCCGCTGTATCCGGAGCCGTCTCCTCCGTCGCTCGCGGACGCGGTGCGGGCCTTCACCACCGGGTCGCTGACCCCGGAGGACTTCCAGCAAGTCTTCGCCACCTCCAAGGTCTACTGCCCGCGCGGCGACAACCCCGGATTCCTCGCCCTGCACAGCACCCAGCAGCCGGTGATCCCGATGTTCACCTCGCTGAAGGAGCTGCGCCGGTACGCGGGCAAGGAGTCCAAGTACTTCGTGATCACCGGCGCCGAGGTGATCGACCTGCTGCCGACCGGGTACGGCTTCGTCCTCGACATGGAGGGCGACCACCGGATCGTCTTCGACGCCAAGGCCGTGGAGGAGATGGTCGACTTCGCCATGCGGCGGATGTACGGCTGACGACCACGGACGACGTCTCTGCCGTTTCTGACGTCTCGTCTCCGACATCTCTGACGTTTCACGTGAAACCAAGCGCCCGGCGGGAATGCCCGCCGGGTTCTGCGCGTTCGGGGTGGCAAGAAGTTCATCGTTCAACTAATCTGGGGGTACGCAGTCGCCGGGGCAGCCCCTCGGCGGCCCCTCAAGGAGGTCCCGCCATGCCTGCCGTCACCGTCGAGAACCCGCTGGCCCTGCCGCGCGTCACCGCCCCCGCGGGGTCGGACGCGCCCACTCGTCCCGTGCTCGCCGTGACCACCGCCCCCAGCGGCTTCGAGGGCGAGGGCTTCCCGGTCCGGCGGGCGTTCGCCGGCATCGCGTACCGGCACCTGGACCCGTTCATCATGATGGACCAAATGGGCGAGGTGGAGTACGCGCCGGGCGAGCCCAAGGGCACCCCCTGGCACCCGCACCGCGGCTTCGAGACCGTCACCTACCTGATCGACGGGACCTTCATCCACCAGGACTCCAACGGCGGCGGGGGCACCATCACCAACGGCGACACCCAGTGGATGACCGCCGGGTCCGGCCTGCTGCACATCGAGGCCCCGCCGGAGTCCCTGGTCATGTCCGGCGGCCTCTTCCACGGCCTCCAGCTCTGGGTGAACCTGCCCGCCAAGGACAAGATGAAGGACCCCCGCTACCAGGACATCCGCGGCGGCCAGGTCCGGCTGCTCACCTCCGCCGACGGCGGCGCCCTGCTCCGGGTCATCGCCGGCGAGCTGGACGGGCACCAGGGGCCGGGCATCACCCACACCCCGATCACCATGGTCCACGCCACCCTGCGCCCCGGCGCCGAGATCACGCTGCCCTGGCGCTCCGACTTCAACGCCCTGGCCTACGTCCTGGCCGGACGCGGCACGGTCGGCGCCGAGCGGCGGCCCGTCACGATGGGCCAGACCGCCGTCTTCGGCGAGGGCTCCACCCTGACCATCCGCGCCGACGAGACCCAGGACGGCAACACCCCGGACCTGGAGATCGTCCTGCTCGGCGGGCAGCCCATCCGGGAGCCGATGGCCCACTACGGCCCGTTCGTCATGAACACCCAGGCCGAGCTGCGCCAGGCCTTCGACGACTTCCAGGCCGGCCGCCTCGGCCGCGTCCCCGCCGTCCACGGCATGACCGCGGGTGGCCTGAGCTGAGGCCCCGCACCCGCCTCACGGCGAGGCCGGCAGACGCACCAGCAACCGCGCCCCGCCGAGGCCGTCACGGTCGTCGGCGACGGTGAGGCTGCCGCCGTGCCCGGTGGTGGTCTCCCGGGCGATGGCCAGCTCCAGCCCCGTACCGCCGCCACCCCGGCCGCGGGCGCGGCGTCCGGCTGGCGCACCGTCTGCCTCCGGGTGGAGGTCGTGGTGCTCCGGCGCCGCGCTCACTGACCCGGGCCGCCAAGGGCATCGGCTCTCCGCAGCGGCTCTACCCTGCTGGGACCGCGCGGCCACCGGGTGGCCGTGCGGCATCGATCGAGGGAGGCAGCGATGACCGTACGCCGAGTCGTGCCCAACGTCCGCTCCGAGGGGGTGGAGGACGCCGAGGACAACCGCGTCTTCTACGGTCTGCTCGGGTTCGAGGAGGTCATGAACCACGGCTGGATCATGACGCTCGCCCCGCCCGGCACCCCGACCGCGCAGATCAGCTTCATGACCGCCGACCAGGCCGCCCCCGTCACGCCCGACCTCAGCGTGGAGGTGGACGACGTGGACACCGCGTACGCCACGGTGCGCGCGAGCGGCGCGGAGATCGTGTACCCGCTGACGGACGAGGAGTGGGGCGTCCGCCGCTTCTTCGTCCGGGACCCGGGGGGCCGGGTGGTCAACGTACTGAGCCACCGCTGACGCCGAGCGCGCAGCCAGGCCGCCGGGCCGCCGGGCCGCCGGGGAGTTGGTGCCACTCCTCGAACCGGAGGCCGCCGTCCGGACGGATCGCTGCGTCCCCTCGTACCTTCGCGCGCATGGCGGTCATATTCTGTCCTAAAGGCCTGTGATCGTGGTCCTGCACCGACCGACCCCACCCGGGAAATCGCCGGAACGGACTGGAGATCACCATGACCGACCCCATCCCCGTGCTCGACGCGGAGCGGACCGATCTGCTGGCCGCGCTGGCCGGGGCGCGCGCCGCCCTGACCGCCACCGTGGACGGGCTCACCGACGAGCAGGCCGGGGAACGCCCCACGGCCAGCGCCCTGTGCCTGGGCGGACTGGTCAAGCACGTCACCCGCGTCGAGGAGCGGTGGCTGCGCTTCGTGGTCGAGGGCCCCGAAGGCATGCACGCCCGTCTGCCCGAGGGCGTCAGCTGGGGCGACATCATGTCCGGCACCGCCGAACCCCCGCAGTGGATGGTCGAGCACCAGGAGTCCTTCGCCATGCAGCCCGGCGAGACGCTGGCGGAGGTGCTGCGGCAGTACGAGGAGGTCGCCGCCCGGACGGCTGAGACCGTCGCCGCCCTGCCGGACCTGTCGGTGGCACATCCGCTGCCCGAGGCGCCCTGGCAGCCGCCGGGCCAGTCGTGGAGCGCCCGCCGGGTGCTGGCACACGTCATCGCCGAGACCTCCCAGCACGCCGGACACGCCGACATCATCCGCGAGACCCTGGACGGCCGCACAGCCACCTGACGCCCCCCTACCGGGGCCCGAGCCATCGCTTCCCCGGCGGTACCCAGGCCCCGCCTGCCGCGCCGCAAGGCACGCGCCCGGCCGCACGGCCACCTGATGCCCCTGCCTGCCGGAGCCCCGGGCCGCGCCCCCCGGGGGCGGCCGTCTTAGCGCGCGGCCGACCCGGTCGTAGCCGCCCCGGCCGCCCAAGCCGTACCCGTGGCCGCCGGGTCCCGGCAGGGGCTCATGCCCGGGCGGCCGCCCGCCCCGCCGCCGGGCCCGGGCGCCCCGCAAAGACCGCCCACCCGCCCGGGCGCCCCGCAAAGGCCACCCACCCGCCCGGGCGCCCCACAGCGATCACGCACCCGCCCCCGCGCCCTACGCCTCCACCGTCCGCTCCTCGTAGAGCGCGAACCAGATCGACTTGCCCTCGCCGCGCGGGTCGACGCCCCACTCATGGGCCAGCATCTCCATCAGCACCAGGCCCCGGCCGGAGGAGGCCATCTCACCGGGGCGGCGGCGGTGCGGGAGCTCGTCGCTGGTGTCGGCGACCTCGACCCGGAGCCGGCGCCGGCCGTGGTCGCCGGTGGCCTCCACCACCAGCAGGGCGTCGCCGTCGGTGTGGACGAGCACATTGGTGATCATCTCCGACACCATCAGCACCGCCGAGTCGACCTGATCGGCGTCCGCCCAGTCGTGCAGCAGGGCCCGCAGATGGCGGCGGGCGGCCGAGATCCGCTCCGGCTCGGCCTGCGCCACCGTCATCACACTGCGCCGGATCGCCGCCGGCCGGGCCTCGGCCCCGGTACGGGAGAGCAGCAGCACCGCGATGTCGTCCTCGCGGCGGTCGGCGAGGCGGCCCGTGGTGTGGTGCGAGCCGGGCCCGTGCACGGCCTCGATGAGCCGGTCCGCCAGCGCCTCCAGCCCCTCCCCGGCGAGGTCGTGCTCCTCCATGAGGGCGCAGACCCGGGCCCAGCCGGTCTCCAGGTCATGGCCGCCGGTCTCCAGCAGCCCGTCGGTGCAGACCATCAGCGTCTCCCCGGGCTCCAGGATGAGCCGGGTGGTCGGGTAGTCGGTGTCCGGGATGATGCCCAGCGGCAGCCCGCCCGCCGTGGGGCGGACCATCACCGTGCCGTCCGCCATCCGGATCGCCGGGTCGGGGTGGCCGGCCCGGGCGATGTCGAGGGTCCCGGTGGCCGGGTCGACCTCCAGATACAGGCAGGTGGCGAACCGCGCCGAGGCGTCGATCCCGCCTCCGCCGCCTCCCGCGCCGAGGCCGCCGCCCCGCATCTGGACCCCGCCCAGGCTCCCCGCACCGGCGCTCCCGCCGCCGTCGGCGATACCGCCCTCGGTGATGCCGTGCAGGAAGCGGGAGGCACGGGAGAGCACCGCGTCCGGCCGGTGGCCCTCGGAGGCGTAGGCGCGCAGCGCGATCCGCAGCTGGCCCATCAGCCCGGCGGCCCGGACGTCATGGCCCTGGACGTCGCCGATGACCAGCGCCACCCGGCCGCCGGGGAGCTGGATCATGTCGTACCAGTCGCCGCCGATCTGGAGCCCGCCGCCGGTCGGCACATACCGGGCGGCGACCTCCATGCCGGGGATCGCCGGGCCGAGCACCGGCATCATGGCCCGCTGGAGGCCCAGCGACAGCTCCCGCTCCGACTCGGCGACCCCGGCCCGGGCCAGCGCCTGGGCCAGCATCCGGGCCACCGTGGTCAGCACCGACCGCTCGTCCGGGGAGAAGCCCACCCGGTAGGTGAAGGCGGCCATCCAGGCGCCCAGGGTCCGCCCCGCCACGGTGAGCGGCAGAAAGGCCCAGGACTCCCGGCCGAACGGCTCGGCCAGCGGCCAGGTCGCGGGGAAGCGGGACTTGTACTCCTCCGGGGTGGGGAGGTAGATCGCGCGGCCGGTGCGGATCACCTCGGCCGCCGGGTAGTCGATGTCGAGCGCCATCTCCGTGAACGGGCTCTCGTCGGTGACGCCGTGGCCGTGGTGGCCGATCACCGTCAGCTGGTCGCCCTGCACCCCGAAGACCGCGAGCCCGTCCGGGGAGAAGCCCGGCATCGACAGCGAGGCCGCCACCCGCAGCACCTCCGCCGTGGAACGGGCCTCCGCCAGCGCCCGCCCGGCGTCCAACAGGAACGCCTCCCGCGAGCGCCGCCAGTCCCCGGTGACCGGGGTGCGCGCGGCGGTGCCCGGCTGGGCGTCGGCGACCTCCTGCAACATCCCGACCAGCTCGAAGTCGCCGCCCTTGACATATGGCTTGGAGCGGCTGCGTACGGTCCGCAGCACCCGCCCCTCCCCGTCCACGATCCGCAGCCGGGCCTCGGCGAGGGTGCCCTCGGCGACCGCCAGGTTCACCACACCGTCGATCTCGTTCCAGTCCACCGGGTGGAACCGCGAGCGCACGCCCGCCTCGGTCAGGGTGACCCGCTCGGCGGGCAGCCCCAGCAACCGGGCGGCCTCCGCGTCCAGGGTGACGATCCCGGACGCGTTGTCCCATCGCCACAGACCGGTCACGGTGGCGGCCAGGACGTCCTCGGTGCGCATTGCCCCACTTTAAGAAGACGAACCGACCGGTCGCCACCGGCCCCGCCCCCGGCCGTCGTCCCCTCCCCCCGCCGAATCCCCGGGCAGCGATCTTGCGACGACCGGTAACCTTGACGGGTCACGCGAGTCGTTTGACGCGAGATGTTTCACGTGAAACACGCGCGGAGCAGGCGCCGGCAGCCGCCGACCCACGCCGGAGGCACGAACCCCGCCCGCCCGCGCGACACCACACGCAAGACCACCCAACCCCGAAGACTGGATGAACGACGATGCATCGGTACAGGTCCCACACCTGCGGCGAGCTCCGCGCCTCTGACGTCGGCACCGACGTCCGGCTGAGCGGCTGGCTGCACAATCGGCGCGACCTGGGCGGCATCCTCTTCATCGATCTGCGCGACCACTACGGCATCACGCAGCTGGTGGCCCGTCCCGGCACGGCCGCCGCCGAGGTGCTGGACAAGCTGACCAAGGAGACCGTCGTCCGGGTGGACGGCAAGGTCGTCTCGCGCGGCGCGGAGAACGTCAACCCCGAGCTGCCCACCGGTGAGATCGAGATCGAGGCCGCCGAGGTCGAGGTGCTCGGCGCGGCCCAGCAGATCCCGTTCACCATCAACGCGGACGACGGCGTCAACGAGGAGCGGCGCCTGGAGTACCGCTTCCTCGACCTGCGCCGCGAGCGCATGCACCGCAACATCATGCTGCGCTCGGCGGTCATCGCCGCCATCCGCTCCAAGATGGTCGCGCTCGGCTTCAACGAGATGGCCACCCCGATCCTCACCGCCACCTCCCCCGAGGGCGCGCGCGACTTCGTGGTGCCCTCCCGCCTCAACCCGGGCAAGTTCTACGCCCTGCCCCAGGCGCCGCAGCAGTTCAAGCAGCTGCTGATGGTCTCCGGCTTCGACCGCTACTTCCAGATCGCGCCCTGCTTCCGCGACGAGGACGCCCGCGCCGACCGCTCGCCGGGCGAGTTCTACCAGCTCGACGTGGAGATGAGCTTCGTCGAGCAGGAAGACGTCTTCCAGCCGATCGAGAAGCTGATGACCGAGCTCTTCGAGGAGTTCGGCGGCGGGCGGCACGTCACCTCGCCCTTCCCCCGCATCCCCTTCCGCGAGGCGATGGACAAGTACGGCTCCGACAAGCCGGACCTGCGCGCCCAGCTGGAGCTGGTCGACATCACCGATGTCTTCGAGGGCTCGGAGTTCAAGGCCTTCGCGGGCAAGCACGTACGGGCGCTGCCGGTGCCGGACACCGCCGCCCAGCCCCGTAAGTTCTTCGACGGCCTCGGCGACTACGCCGTGGAGCAGGGCGCCAAGGGCCTGGCCTGGGTCCGCGTCGGCGAGGACGGCTCGCTCACCGGCCCGATCGCCAAGTTCCTCACCGAGGACAACGTCAAGGTCCTCACCGAGCGCCTGGGCCTGGCCGCCGGGCACGCCGTCTTCTTCGGCGCGGGCGAGTACGCCGAGGTCTCCAAGATCATGGGCGCGGTCCGCGTGGAGGCCGCCAAGCGCGCCGGCCACTTCGAGGAGGGCGTCTTCCGGTTCTGCTGGATCGTGGACTTCCCGATGTACGAGAAGGACGAGGAGACCGGCAAGATCGACTTCTCGCACAACCCCTTCTCGATGCCGCAGGGCGGCCTGGACGCCCTGGAGAACCAGGACCCGCTGGACATCCTGGCCTGGCAGTACGACATCGTCTGCAACGGCGTGGAGCTGTCCTCGGGCGCGATCCGGAACCACGAGCCCGAGATCATGATCAAGGCCTTCGAGATCGCCGGCTACGACCGCGACACCGTCGAGCACGAGTTCGCCGGCATGCTCCGCGCCTTCCGCTTCGGCGCCCCCCCGCACGGCGGCATCGCCCCCGGCGTGGACCGCATCGTGATGCTCCTCGCCGACGAGCCCAACATCCGCGAGACCATCGCCTTCCCGCTCAACGGCAACGCCCAGGACCTGATGATGGGCGCCCCCACCGAGCTGGACGAGTCCCGCCTGCGCGAACTGAACATCCAGCTCCGCAAGCCGGTCGCCGACAAGTAACCCGGCCCCCGGCACCGCACAGGGCCCCGGCCCCGAGGAACGCCCTCGGGACCGGGGCCCTGCCGGTACACCGGAGAGGCCTCAGTGGGCCTCCACAGGACCTTCGGCGTAGCCGGTTTCCGCGAGTCGGGCCCGCTGACCGTCGCCACCAACGTCCCCCAGTGCATGTCGGCCCCTCCCCCAAGGTGATCACGGCATCGAGCTCAAGGACTCCACGCGCCGCCCCGGGGAACAGGCCGGACGAGAAGGGCCCGGGAACCGGCCGCGGACCCGCCGCGCTCCGGCTCCCGGGCCCCGAAGAGGACTCAGGACGCGGTCGTCCAGTCCGCCAGCAGCTCGCGGTAGAAGGTGGCGTGCGGCACCTCGGCCGGGGCCGGGCCCGCGTGCTGGAAGCCGAACCTCTCCGTCCCGTCCTCCAGTAGCTTGCGCAGGTAGTCGAACGCCTTCGCGTCCTTCTCGCCGAACGCGACGAACCGCCACTCGATCTCCGGGCTGCCCTCCGCCGCCTCTGCGAGCGCCTTGGTGGCCGCCGTCCGGGACTCCGGCGCCCCGTCCGTCTGGAAGACCACCAGCGCCGGGCCGCCCGCCGCCTCCGAGGCCGCGTGCAGCCGCCGGACCTCCTCGATCGCCTGCTCGTAGTGGGTGCGGCCCATCCGGCCCAGCTCGTCGTGCAGGGCCTCGATCCGGCCCTCGACGTCCTCCAGGGACACTTCGCCGGTGCCGTCCACCTCGGTGGAGAAGAAGACCACCGGCACGGTCGCCCGCTCGTCCAGGTGCGCGGCCAGCGCGAGCGCCTGCTCGGCCAGGTGCTGGGCGCTGCCGTCCTTGTAGAACGACCGCATCGAACCGGAGCGGTCGAGCACCAGGTACACCGTCGCCCGCGCCCCGGTCAGCCCTTGCTTCCGCAGCACCGCCCCGGCCGCCTTGTACGCCTCCGCCAGCTGCGGCGCCCGCGACTTCACCCGCGCGAGCGTGAACGCGGGCTTGCCGGACGCCTGCGCGGCGGCGGCCTTGCCGGCCGGCTTCCCGGCGGCGGCGGGCTGGGAGGCGGCCTTCTCGGCGGCGGGCTGGGAGGCTGCCTTCCCGGCGGGCTTCTCAGGCGCCTTGTCGGCGGCCTTCTCCGCTGCCTTCGCTGCCGCCTTCCCAGCGGGCTTCTCGGCGGCGGGCTTGCCGGGCGCCTTCCCGGCGGGCTGGGAGGCGGCCTTCTCGACGGTCTTCTCCGTCGCCTTCGCTGCCGCCTTCCCGGCGGGCTTCTCGGGCGCCTTGTCGGCGGTCTTCTTTGCCGCCTGCTCAGCGGGCTTCTCGGGTGCCGCCTTCTCGGACTTCTTCGGTACGGGCTTCGCCTCGGGCGCCGTCTCCTGTTCCGGCGCGGGCTCGACCGCCGGTTCCGTCGCAGGCCCGGTGGTGGGCTCAGACTCGGCCTTGCGCTCCGGTGCGGACGAGGAGGTCTGGGCCGGGATGCCCGCCTTCGGCTCCGCGTCCCGCTGCTCGTCCTCGTTGCGCTCCGGAACGGCCTCGTCGCGGGCGGCCGGAACCTGGGCGCGGCGCGCACGCGGCTGGTCGAAGGAGGCGGCGACCAGGTCCGCGGCCGTCTGCTCGGCCGGGGAGGGGGCCGCCGGGGAGGGGGCCGCCGGGGACGGCACCGTCACCGAGGAGGCGGCGGCACCCGAGGAAGCGGCAACCGGCTCCGTACCGCCGGAAGCCTTCGCGCCACGCGAACGGCCGGCACCCGTGCCCTTGCCCGTACCGGCGGAACCGCTCCCACCACCGCCGGAAGCGTCCGACCCCTCAGAGGCATCCGCCGCAACCGACTCATCAGACGCACCGGACACATCGGAGGCATCAGCCGCATCCGCCGCGCGGGATGCCGTCGGCTCGTCGGAGGGGCGGTCCGCGCCGGAGCCCTCGCCGCCGGTGCCGGGCTCCACCGTGTCCGGGCGGCGCTCGTCCTCGTCCCGCCGCTCCTGCCGATCACCGCCGTCGTCCGCCCGGCCCGCATCCCCAGCGCGGCCCTCGCCCTCGTCCTTCTTCTTCTCCTTACCGCCCTCATCCGCATCGGCGGCCGGGGCGGAGGTGTCCTGGGGCACGGCGCGTCCCGTCTGGGGCGGGACGGAGACGGTCGACGTCTCCTCGCTCTCCGCACGGTCGCGGCCGAACACCTTGCGCAGCAAGCTCCGAATGCCCATGGGGAGAGGCCTTTCGCATGTGGGGTGCCGTGTATGTCCACACTGGCCTGTTATCGGGGAAATCATCCATGGCCAGCGGCGATACGTAAGGTTAGCCGTCCCGCGCAGCGGCGAAAGGCAAGGGGCGATCGCGTCAACATCACTCCGGACGGACCGCATTCACCGGCCGTTCATCGTGCCGCCGCCGACCTGCACACCTCCGCCCCTAACGTCGCGGCCGAAGGATTACCGACACGATGTCGGCGCGGCCCGCGCCGAAGGAGGACCACGTGCGCAAGCTGCTGCCGCTGCTCGGCAACCACCCGCACGGGGGCGGCCGGTCCGCCCTCACCTGCCGCTACCGGTGCGGGGACGCGTGCTTCCAGGAGGTGCCGAACACCAGCGACAACGAGTACGCGGGCGATGTGATCGCCGGGGTGTTCTCGCGGCGCTCGATGATGCGGGCCACCGCCGCGGTGACCGTGGCCACCGCGGCCGGCGGCGCGGTGCTCGCCCAGGGCGCGGGCGCCCCGGCCGCCCAGGCCGCCGTCCCCGCACGCGGTGGACACCACGGTCCCGGCGGGGCGCGCGGGTTGCGCTTCGCCCCGGTCGCGCCCAACAAGGACGACAAGGTCACCGTGCCCGAGGGGTACGCGCAGAGCGTGGTCATCCGCTGGGGCGAGCCGATCCTGCGCGGGGCGCCGGCCTTCGACTCCGAGAAGCAGAGCGCCAAGGCGCAGGCCGGGCAGTTCGGTTACAACAACGACTTCCTCTCGCTGCTGCCGCTGAAGGGCGAGCGCGGCCGGCAGGTGCTCGTGGCCAACCACGAGTACACCGACGAGGTGCTGATGTTCCGCGGGTACGACGCGGCGAACCCGACCCGTGAGCAGGTGGAGATCGCCTGGGCGGCACACGGGCTCTCGGTGGTCGTGGTCCAGGAGCAGCACCGCGACGGCCGGCTGACCCCGGTCTCCCGGCACCCGCTCAACCGCCGCCTCACCGCCACCAGCCGCTTCGAACTGACCGGCCCGGCGGCCGGGTCCGCCCTGCTGCGCACCTCGGCCGACCCGAGCGGCCGCCGGGTGCTGGGCACGCTCAACAACTGCGCGGGCGGCACCACCCCGTGGGGCACCACGCTGCACGGCGAGGAGAACTTCAACCAGTACTTCGCCAACGCGTCGAGCGCCACCGACAAGCGGTACGGCATCGGCACCGGGGCGACCGAGCGCAAGTGGGAGCGGTTCGACAAGCGCTTCGACGTGGCGCAGGAGCCCAACGAGCCGCACCGCTTCGGCTGGGTGGTGGAGCTCGACCCGTACGACCCGGACTCCACCCCGCGCAAGCGGACCGCGCTCGGCCGGTTCAAGCACGAGGCGGCGCAGCCGAGGCTGACCCGCGACGGGCGCCCGGTGGTCTACATGGGCGATGACGAACGCTTCGACTACTTCTACAAGTTCGTCTCCTCCAAGCGGATGATGAAGGGCGACTCGCGGCGGGCCCGGGAGCACAACCTGACCCTGCTGGACGAGGGCACCCTCTACGTCGCGAAGATCACCGGCGACTCGCCCGCCGCCGAGATCGACGGCACCGGCAAGCTGCCCGCCGACGGGGAGTTCGACGGCTCCGGCCACTGGATCCCGCTCGCCACCGGGGACGTCTCGCACGTCCCGGGGATGACCGCGGAGGAGGTGTACGTCTTCACCCGCCTCGCCGGGGACAAGGTCGGCGCGACCAAGATGGACCGCCCCGAGGACGTGGAGCCCTCCCCGCGCACGGGCCGGGTGTACGTGGCGCTCACCAACAACACCGACCGCGGCAAGGCGGGCAAGGCCGGGGCGGACGAGGCCAATCCGCGCAACCTCAACAAGCACGGGCAGATCCTGGAGCTGGCCGAGCACTGGGACGACCCGGCGTCGGACGGCTTCGCCTGGCGGCTGTTCCTGGTCGCGGGCGACCCGAACGACCCGGCCACCTACTTCGCGGGCTACCCCAAGGAGAAGGTCAGCCCCATCTCCTGCCCCGACAACGTGGCGTTCGACCCGCACGGCAACCTGTGGATCTCCACCGACGGCAACCAGCTCGGCTCGCACGACGGGCTGTTCGGGGTGGCCGTGCACGGTGAGCGGCGCGGTGAGCTGAAGCAGTTCCTCACCGTCCCCACCGGCGCGGAGACCTGCGGCCCGCTCATCCAGGACCGCCGCGTCCTGGTCGCCGTCCAGCACCCGGGCGAGGTGGACGGCGCCTCCGTCGAGAAGCCCGCCTCCACCTGGCCCGACGGCCCGGGCCGCATCGTCCGCCCCTCGGTCGTCGCCGTCTACCGCAAGGACGGCCGCGACATCGGCGTCTGAGGCCTGCTGACGCGTGAGGGGCCGGTCACCGCCACCGTGACCGGCCCCTTCGGCGTCCCGCAGACGGCTGATCGTCCGCGCTGTGCCAAGGTGGAAGGAGGCCACCCTAGGGAAGTGAGGGCACGACGATGGCGCAGAGTGCCAGGCAGATCGCGGACGAGCTGCGTGAGCGCATTCACTCCGGCGAGCTGGCACCGGGCGCGCGGCTGCCGGGCGAGCCCGCGCTCGTACGCGACCACGGGGTGGCGAAGGAGACGGCCCGACGGGCGCTGACCCTCCTGGTCACCGAGGGCCTGGCCGTCCGCAGGCGCGGCAGCGGAACGTACGTACGCGACTTCCGGCCGATCCGGCGGGTGGCCAACCGGCGGCCGGCCCAGGACGGTTGGGCGGCCGGGCGTTCGATCTGGCAGGCGGACTTGGAGGACCGGCCCCTGTCGGTCACCGATCTGACCGTCGAGGAGGCCCCGGCGCCACCCCGTGTGGCCCAGGCCCTCGGCCTGGCGGAGGGCGAGGCCGTCCTCGTCCGGGACCGCCGGTTCGTGGTCGAGGACCAGCCGGTCCAGCTCGCCACCTCCTACCTCCCGGCCGAGCTGGTGCGCGACAGCGCCATCGCCCGGCCCGACACCGGCCCCGGCGGCACCTACGCACGGCTGGCGGAGCTGGGCCTCTCGCCCGACCGCTTCGTGGAGGAGCTTCGTGCGCGCATGCCGGCCCCGGACGAGGCAGAGCGTCTTCAACTCGCTGAAGGAACGCCGGTGGTGGAGGTCTGGCGCACTGCCTTCACCGAGGACGGCCGCGCCGTGGAACTCAACCGGATGCTGCTGGACGCTGGGGTCTACGTCATGGAGTACCACCTGAGCAGCTGAAACGATTCCACGGTGAAGGGAGGTCAGCCATACCCGGCTGACCTCCCTTTCGCACACCCATCCAGCGTCATGCACCCATCCGAGGGATAGTCCTCCCTAGGGATAATGCTCCACCATCCCTAGGGATGGGCCCGTCCTCCGAGGAGGGAGCACGTCATGCATGGGGAACCGGCTCGGGCGCGAGCGGTAGCCATGTGGGGGCGACCAGCCCACCAGGGCTCGCCCGACCGGCACACTGCCGGTCGGCCGGCGCCCTCACCGAGAACGGACCCGCGATGACCGACGCCCGCCCTGCCGCCTGGGACAGCTATGCGCGCACGAAGCCCCAGCGGCGGAGAACGAACGCCAAGGGCGAGACCACGTGGTTCAACTGGACCCAGCATCCCGACCACGGCCCGGGAGCCGAGCTCCTGTCGCTTCCGCCCGGCGGCCGCGTCGTGGACCTCGGTTGCGGGTCCGGTGGAAATCTCGCCCACCTGGCCGAGCTCGGCATGTGCGCCATGGGCGTCGACCTGTCCCCGGCACAGCTTGCGAAGGCCGGCGAGCGCTGGTCCGGCGTGCGCGGGATGGAGCTGCACCAAGGCGAAGCCTTGGACTTCCTGGCCCGGCAGGAACCGCTCGACGCGATCTACTCCGTCTTCGGAGCGGCCTACTTCACCGACCCCCGGCTCACCCTCCCCGCCGTGTTCGACCGGCTCAAACCTGGCGGGGTGTTCGTGATGTCCCAGCACCCTGCTGTCGATGGTTGCCACGGATGTCAGGCGTCGTACATCCCCCGAGGCCCCGACGAGGACCCGGCCATCGTGAAGCGTTGGGACTACCCGTCCGAGACATGGGCGCTCACTCTCGAACAGTTCGGGTTCGAGGACGTCACCGCCACCGTTCTCCCCGCTCCGGCAACCGGCAGCCGCCGAATCGGCACGCTCCTGGTCCGGGGCGTACGCCCCACCATCGCCAGGCGAGAGGAATCGACTTCCGCATGACGCAGAACAAGGCCACGCAACAGACCGCTGCCATGCGCGCCCTGCTCCACGCCATGGCCCAGGACCTGGGCCATCCCCTGGCCGCCGCCTGGGAGAAGGCCTACTGGGCGGCGCCCCGGCACCACTTCCTGCCGGAGCGGTTCCACCGGGGGCCGGAGTGCGTGCCCGTGGACCGGCGGGAGGAGCCGGCGGAGTGGCTGCGGGCGGCGTACGAGGACGAGCCCGCCATCACCCAGTTCAACGACGGCGAGGAGACCGGGGAGGACGACACCCCCTGGCCGTCCTCCTCGGCATCCGCGCCCTCGATCGTGTTCCGGATGCTGGAGTTGCTCGATGTACGGGACGGGCAGCGGGTGCTGGAGATCGGCACCGGGACCGGGTGGAACGCCGGGCTGCTGGCCCAGCGGCTGGGCGGCGCGGGGTGGGTGACCAGCGTGGAGGTGGACCCCGGGCTCGCGGAAGGGGCGTTGGCCCGGCTCCGGGGTGCGGGGCTGGGGGTGGAGGTGGTCGCGGGGGACGGGGCCGAGGGGTACGCGCCGGGGGCGCCGTACGACCGGGTCGTGGCCACCTGCTCCGTACGGGAGGTGCCGTACGCCTGGGTCGGGCAGACGGCTCCGGGCGGGGTCATCCTGACACCGTGGGACTCGCCCTGGTGCTGCTACGGGCTGCTGCGGCTCACCGTGGAGGGCGACGGCACGGCCTCCGGGCGGTTCGCCCCGCACTCCGCGTTCATGGTGATGCGCGGCCACCGCGCCGATCTGCGGATCTTCCGGGACGTGGTGCGGGACGGCCAAGTGCCGGAGGGGTCGGTGACCGGGCTCTCCCCGTGGGCGGTGGCGGGGGACGACCTGGACGCGCGGTTCGCGGTGGGGCTGTCGGTGGGGGACGTCTGGCACGCCTGGCAGGAGGACCCGGATGTGGCGGGGGTGGCCGCCCGGCTGTGGGTGGCCACGGTGGACGGCACGTCCTGGGCGGCGGTGGACGTAGGCGGGGAGCAGGAGTTCGCGGTGCACCAGTACGGGGCGCGGCGGGTGTGGGACGAGGTGGCGGCGGCGTACGCGTGGTGGCGCGGGGCCGGGTCGCCGGGGGTGGAGCGGTTCGGGCTGACGGTCGGGGCGGGGGGCGGTGGGGGTCGGGTCTGGCTGGATGCTCCGGACCGGCCGGTGGCCTGACCACCCTCGACCCGCCCCGGCGCCGTCAGCCGTGGACTTCGCCGACCTCCAGGACCCGGACCTGTGTGCCCGTCGCCTGGGGGTCGGGGCGGTCGGGGTCGGCGAGGTAGGCGCGGTAGGCGGACTCGGAGGGGAAGCGGAGGAGGTGGACCTCGGAGCGGCCGTCGGGGGTGATGAGGCGGCGTTCCAGGTGGCCGCCGTGGCGGGGGAGGAGGGCCAGGGCGGCCTCTTCGGCGGCGCGGGCGGGGGCGGTGTGGTCCGACGGGTAGTCGACGATGGCGGTGAGGTGGAAGGGCGGGTTGGGGGCGGGGGCCAGGGGCTTGGTGAGGTGGACGTCGGCGTGGCCGCCGGGGACGCCCTCGATGCGGCCGGTCTCGGTGTAGCCGAGGCGGCGGTAGAACGGCGGGGCCTGGAAGGTGTACGAGGACACCTCCATGACGGTGCAGCCGCGGCGGCGGGCCTCCTCCTCGGCGGCGGCCATGAGACGGCCGCCGAGGCCGGAGGCGCGGTGGGCGGGGTCCACCCAGAGCATGTGGATGCTGCCCAGGGTGCCCCAGGTGGAGGCGGTGAGGCCGCCCACCAGGGCACCGGAGGCGTCCTCGGCGCGGACCGAGACCTCCGCCTCCTCGGCGTCGACCGCGGCGCTGTTGTACGCGGTCAGCTCGCGGTCGAGGCGGTCGGAGAGGTCTTGGTCCTCGCCGCCGATCGTCAGCCGGACCTCGGGGTCCGGGGTCACTCGCCCTCCAGTTCGCCCTCGGTCTCCAGGAACACCTGGCGGAGCTTGTCCAGGACTTCCGGGTCGGGCTGGGCCCACATGCCGCGCGACTCGGCCTCCAGGAGGCGTTCGGCGATGCCGTGCAGGGCCCAGGGGTTGGCCTCCTGGAGGAACTTGCGGTTCTCCGGATCCAGGACATAGGTCTCGGTGAGCTTGTCGTACATCCAGTCGGCGATGACGCCGGTGGTGGCGTCGTAGCCGAAGAGGTAGTCCACGGTGGCCGCCAGCTCGAAGGCGCCCTTGTAGCCGTGGCGGCGCATCGCCTCGATCCACTTGGGGTTGACCACCCGGGCACGGAAGACCCGGGAGGTCTCCTCGACCAGGGTGCGGGTGCGGACCGTCTCGGGGCGGGTGGAGTCGCCGATGTACGCCTCGGGGGCGGTGCCGCGCAGGGCGCGGACGGTGGCCACCATGCCGCCGTGGTACTGGAAGTAGTCGTCCGAGTCGGCGATGTCGTGCTCGCGGGTGTCGGTGTTCTTCGCGGCGACGGCGATCCGCTTGTACGCGGTCTCCATCTCCTCGCGCGCCGGGCGGCCGTCCAGTTCGCGGCCGTAGGCGTAGCCGCCCCAGACCGTGTAGACCTCGGCCAGGTCGGCGTCGGTGCGCCAGTCGCGGGAGTCGATCAGCTGGAGCAGACCGGCCCCGTAGGTCCCCGGCCGGGAGCCGAAGATACGGGTGGTGGCGCGCCGTTCGTCGCCGTGCTCGGCCAGGTCGGCGCGGGTGTGGGCGCGGACGTGGTTGTCGGTGTCGGCCTCGTCCAGGGCGGCGGCGAGGCGGACGGCGTCGTCCAGCAGGCCGACGGTGTGCGGGAAGGCGTCCCGGAAGAAGCCGGAGATCCGCAGGGTGACGTCGATCCGGGGGCGGCCCAGCTCGGCCAGCGGCACCGGCTCCAGTCCGGTGACCCGGCGGGAGGCGTCGTCCCAGACCGGGCGGATGCCGAGCAGGGCGAGCGCCTCGGCGATGTCGTCGCCCGCGGTGCGCATCGCGCTGGTGCCCCAGAGGGACAGGCCCACGGAGGTGGGCCAGTCGCCGTTGTCCTCGCGGTAGCGGGTGAGCAGGGAGTCGGCGAGCGCCTGGCCGGTCTCCCAGGCGAGCCGGGAGGGCACCGCCTTCGGGTCGACGGAGTAGAAGTTCCGGCCGGTCGGCAGGACGTTGACCAGGCCGCGGAGGGGCGAGCCGGAGGGCCCGGCGGGCACGAAGCCGCCGTTGAGGGCGTGCACGGCGTGGTCCAGCTCGTCGGTGGTGGCGGCGAGGCGGGGCACCACCTGGCGGGCGGCGAAGTCCAGGATGTCGGCGACGGCCTGGACGTGCCCGGCGGCGACGGTGGTGACGGCGGCCGGGTCCCAGTCGGCGGCCTCCATGGCCTCGACCAGTTCACGGGCCTTGGCCTCGGCCTCGTCGGCGGTCTTCAGGGTGGCGGCGGACTCGTCCAGGCCCAGGGCCTCCCGGAGGCCGGGCAGCGCCTGGGTACCGCCCCAGATCTGGCGGGCGCGCAGGATGGACAGCACCAGGTTGACCCGCTCGGGGCCGGCCGGGGCGCCGCCCAGGACATGGAGCCCGTCGCGGATCTGGGCGTCCTTGACCTCGCAGAGCCAGCCGTCGACATGGAGCAGGAAGTCGTCGAAGCCGTCGTCGTCGGGGCGGTCCGCCATCCCGAGGTCGTGGTCGAGCTTGGCGGCCTGGATGAGGGTCCAGATCTGCGCGCGGATCGCGGGCAGCTTGGACGGGTCCATGGAGGAGATCTGCGCGTACTCGTCCAGCAGCTGCTCAAGCCGTGCGATGTCGCCGTAGGAGTCGGCACGGGCCATCGGCGGGACCAGGTGGTCGATCAGGGTGGCGTGGACGCGGCGCTTGGCCTGGGTGCCCTCGCCCGGGTCGTTGACCAGGAAGGGGTAGACCAGCGGCAGGTCGCCCAGGGCGGCGTCGGGGCCGCAGGCGGCGGACAGGCCCGCGTTCTTGCCGGGCAGCCACTCCAGGTTGCCGTGCTTGCCCAGGTGGATCATGGCGTCGGCGCCGAAGCCGCCGTCCTCGGCGGGAGCGGCGATCCAGCGGTAGGCGGCCAGATAGTGGTGCGACGGCGGCAGATCGGGGTCGTGGTAGATCGCGATCGGGTTCTCGCCGAAGCCGCGCGGCGGCTGGATGACGATCAGGAGGTTGCCGCGGCGCAGGGCGCCGAGCACGATGTCGCCCTCCGGATTGCGGGAGCGGTCCAGGAACATCTCGCCGGGGGCCGGGCCCCAGTGCTCCTCCACCTGCTCGCGCAGCGCCGCGGGGAGGGTGGCGTACCAGCGCCGGTAGTCGGCGGCCGGGATACGGACCGGGTTGCGGGCCATCTGCTCCTCGGTCAGCCACTCCTGGTCGTGGCCGCCGGCGTCGATCAGCGCCCGGATCAGCTCGTCGCCGTCGCCGGAGACCAGCCCGGGGATCTCCTCCTCGGGGCCGAAGTCATAGCCCTCGGCGCGCAGCCGGCGCAGCAGCGCCACCGCGGAGGCGGGGGTGTCCAGGCCGACCGCGTTGCCGATCCGGGAGTGCTTGGTCGGGTACGCGGAGAGGACCAGCGCCAGCTTCTTGGCGGGGTTGGGGATGTGCCGGAGCTTGGCGTGCCGGACGGCGATCCCGGCGACCCGGGCGGCGCGCTCGGCGTCCGGCGCGTAGACCGGCAGCCCGTCCTCGTCGATCTCCTTGAAGGAGAACGGGACGGTGATCAGCCGGCCGTCGAACTCGGGCACCGCGACCTGGGTGGCGGCGTCCAGCGGGGAGAGTCCCTCGTCGTTCTCGTCCCAGGCGGCCCGGGACCCGGTCAGGCAGAGCGCCTGGAGGATCGGCACATCGAGCCCGGCCAGCGCACCGGCGTCCCAGGCCTCCTCGTCCCCGCCCGCCTGGGCCTCGGCGGGCTTGGTGCCGCCGGCCGCGAGCACGGTGGTGATGACCGCGTCGGCGGCCCGGAGGCGGTCGATCAGCTCCGGCTCGGGGGCCCGGAGCGAGGCCACGTAGAGCGGGAGCGGGCGGCCCCCGGCGTCCTCGATGGCACCGCAGAGCGCGTCCACGAAGGCGGTGTTCCCGCTCATGTGGTGGGCGCGGTAGTAGAGGACGGCGATGGTCGGGCCGTCGACCGCCCTGGTGGTGCGCTCCAGCACGCCCCAGGTGGGCGCGGGGGCGGGCGGTTCGAAACCGTGGCCGGTGAGCAGCACGGTGTCGGAGAGGAAGCGGGCCAGCTGCTCCAGGTTGGCGGGGCCGCCGTGCGCGAGGTAGGCGTGCGCCTCGGCCGCCAGGCCGATCGGCACGGTGGAGGCCTCCATCAGCTGGGCGTCGGGCGCCTGCTCGCCGGTGAGCACGACCAGCGGAAGGCCGCTGTCGCGCAGGACGGCGAGCCCGTCCTCCCAGGCCCGTACGCCGCCGAGGAGGCGGACGACCACCAGCCCGGCACCGTCCAGCAGCGCGGGCAGGTCCTCCTGGGGGAGGCGGGAGGGGTTGGCGTACCGGTACTCGACCGGGCCGCCGGCCGCGCGGGCGCTGAGCAGGTCGGTGTCGGAGTGCGAGAGGAGCAGCACGGGGGCGGCGGAAGACCTCTCCGGCGCGGGGGCGGCCTCCTCCGGTGCTCCCTCGGCTATCCCCGGCTGCGGCGCGGCGGGCGACACGGCCGCGGGGGGCGCATCGGGCGCGTCGGGGGTCGTCGTCGGCTCGTCGGCGTGCGTCATCGCTGCGCTGGCCTTCCTCGGGGTGTCCGCGCCCCGGGTGGTGATGAGGACGGCGGGAGTTCCTGACTCGCCCGGACCGCCTCCGCGGCCGGACTCACAGTGGCGGGACCGCGCCGGATTTCCACCGGGCTTCCTCCCTCGGGCCCTGGGACCCTGTGCCGTCTGCATAGTAGAGGCTGCGCGTATGCTCGCCGCCATGCCGTCCAGCTCACCCAAACGCCCCGAACCGGGCGAAGGCCATATACGGACCCGCCGTTCCGGCCGTATCCGTGACCGTGGTGACGCCTGCCCCGGGGCGCTGCGGCTGCACCGCGCGGACGACGGCGCGCTGGCCCGGTTGCGGCTGCCCACCGGTGTCCTCACCGAGCACCAGACACGGGTGCTGGCGGACGCCGCCGACCGGCTGGGCGACGGCCACCTCTCGCTCACCTCGCGCGGCAACCTGGAGCTGCGCGGCCTCGGCGAGAGCTGCGGGCTGGAGCTGGCCGAGCTGCTGCGCGGCGCCGGACTGCTGCCGGACTCCGAGGCGCATGAGCGGATACGCAACATGGTCGTCTCGCCCCTGGCGGGCCCCCGGGTGCAGGCCGCGGCCCATGCGTTGGACGCGCTGCTGTGCGGGGAGGCCTGGACGACCGGGCTCTCCGGGCGCTTCCTGTTCGCGGTGGACGACGGCCGGGGGGACGTGGCGGCGCTCGGCGCGGATGTGACCCTGCGGGCGGCGGCGGACGGGGACTTCACAACCGGCGGGGACTCCGAGGCCGGCGGGGACTTCGAGGCTCATGGGGACTCCACAGCCGATCGGGACCTCCCAGCCGATGGGGACTTCAGGGCTGATGGGGACTGCGGGGCCGGCGGGGGCTGCGGGGCCGGCGGGGGCTGCGGGGCCGGCGGGGCCTTCCTCCTCGTCGTCGCCGACCAGGCGTACGAGGTCGCCGGAGCCGACGCCCCGGCCGCCGCGCTGGCCGCCGCCCGGGCCTTTCTGACCGCCGCCGAGGCCGCCGGAACCGGTGCCTGGCGGATCGGTGAACTGCCCGACGGCGGACGCGGGATGGAGGTGGCCGAGGAGCTGGCCCGGGCGGGAGTGACGGCCTCCCCCGCCGCCCGGCCGGTCACCCCCTCGGCAGGCTCCGGCCCCCCGCCGCCCGGCATCCTCGACGGCGGCTTCATCTCCGTGTCGGCCCGGCTCGGCCGGGTGACCAGCGACCATTTCCGCGCGCTGCTGCCGGCCGCCGAGATACGGGTCACCCCCTGGCGCGGGTTCGTCCTCCCCGCCTGGCCGGACGAGGCTGCCGCCCGGGACCGGCTGGCCGAGCTGGCGGCGGCCGGCTACCTCACCGCCCCGGACACGCCCTGGGCCACAGTGAGCGCCTGCACCGGGCGGCCCGGCTGCGCCAAGTCGCTGGCCGACGTCCGGGGGGACGCCCGCCCGCTGGGCGGTGGGCTCCCGGTCCACTGGTCCGGCTGCGAGCGGCGCTGCGGGCACCCGCGCGGCGACTGGGTCGACATGGTCGCCACCGGTGAGGGCTCCTACCAGCAGACGGTGCACACTCGTGCGGGTGCGCCCGGCGCGATGTTTCACGTGAAACACGGTGTCGCACAGGATGTTTCACGTGAAACCGTCCCCGGGCCCCGCCCACCCCTCCATGACCAATGAGATGAGCGAGAGCAGCACAGTGACAGGGTTCGACGCATCCGCCTCCGCGGACGGCTACGCCTACGAGAAGGACGGGGCGGAGATCTACCGCCAGTCCTTCGCCACGATCCGCGCCGAGGCGGACCTCGCGGGCCTGCCGGCCGAGGTGAGCCAGGTCGCCGTACGGATGATCCACGCCTGCGGGATGACCGACCTGGTCCGCGACCTCGCCTACAGCCCGGACGTCGTCCTGCGGGCCCGGGCCGCGCTGCGCGCCGGGGCGCCGATCCTGTGCGATGCGCGGATGGTCGCCAGCGGGGTCACCCGCAAGCGGCTGCCCGCGGAGAACGAGGTGCTCTGCACCCTGTCCGACCCGGCCGTCCCGGCGCTCGCGGCCGAACTGGGCACCACCCGCAGCGCCGCCGCGCTGGAGCTGTGGCGGGACCGGCTGGAAGGCTCGGTGGTGGCCATCGGCAACGCGCCCACCGCGCTGTTCCGGCTGCTGGAGATGATCGCCGAGGGGGCGCCCCGCCCGGCGGCCGTGCTCGGCATCCCGGTGGGTTTCATCGGCGCGGCCGAGTCCAAGGAGGCGCTGGCGGCCACCGAGGGTCTGGAGTACCTGGTGGTCCGGGGCCGGCGCGGCGGCAGTGCGATGGTGGCGGCGGCGGTCAACGCGATCGCGAGCGAGGCGGAGTGAGCACCATGGACAGCGGTCACGCGATGGACAGCGACCGGACGGAGCCGGTGTCGGTGACGGAGACGGAGGAGCAAGCTCTCCCGCCCGGGAAGCTGTACGGGGTGGGGCTCGGGCCCGGCGACCCCTCGCTGATGACCGTACGGGCCGTCGAGGCCATCGCGGCGGCCGATGTGGTCGCGTACCACTCGGCCCGGCACGGCCGGTCCATCGCGCGCTCCATCGCGGCCAAGCACATCCGCGAGGACCACATCGAGGAGCGGCTGATGTACCCGCTCACCGTGGAGACCACCGACCACCCCGGCGGCTACCGGGGCGCGCTGGACGACTTCTACGCGGAGGCCTCCGCCCGGCTGGCCGCGCACCTGGACGCGGGGCGCACGGTGGCGGTGCTGGCCGAGGGCGATCCGCTCTTCTACGGCTCTTACCAGCACATGCACAAGCGGCTGGCGCACCGCTACGACACCGAGGTGATCCCCGGGGTGACCTCGGTCAGCGCCTCGGCGGCCCGGCTGGGTGAGCCGCTGTGCGAGGCCGAGGAGACGCTGACGATCATCCCCGGCACCCTGCCGGAGGAGGAGCTGACGGCCCGGCTGGCCGCCGCCGACTCGGCGGTGGTGATGAAGCTCGGCCGCACCTTCCCGGCCGTGCGCCGGGCGCTGGAGCGGGCCGGGCGGCTGGAGGACGCCCGGTATGTGGAGCGCGCCACGATGGCGGGTGAGCGCACCGGCCGGCTGACGGACGTGGACCCCGAGTCGGTGCCGTACTTCTCGGTGGCGGTGCTGCCGTCCCGGATCGACGCCGCACCGCCGGAGCCCCGCCCCGGGTCGGGTGAGGTCCTGGTGGTCGGCACCGGCCCGGCGGGCGCGGGCTGGCTCACCCCGGAGTCCCGCGGGGCGCTGGCCTCCGCCACCGACCTGGTCGGCTACACCACCTACCTGGCCCGGGTGCCGGAGCGGCCCGGGCAGCGGCGGCACGGCTCGGACAACAAGGTCGAGTCCGAACGCGCCGAGTTCGCCCTGGACCTGGCCCGGCGCGGGCACCGGGTCGCGGTGGTCTCCGGCGGCGACCCGGGCGTGTTCGCCATGGCGACCGCCGTCCTCGACGTGGCCGCGCAGGAGGCGTACGCGGACGTGCCGGTCCGGGTGCTGCCCGGGGTGACCGCGGCCAACGCGGCGGCCGCCAAGGCCGGGGCGCCGCTGGGCCACGACTACGCGACCATCTCGCTCTCCGACCGGCTCAAGCCCTGGGAGGTGATCGCCCGCCGCCTCGCCGCCGCGGCCGCCGCCGACCTGGTGCTGGCCCTGTACAACCCCGGCTCGGCCAGCCGCACCTGGCAGGTCGCCAAGGCCCGCGAACTCCTCCTGGAACACCGCGCCCCGGACACCCCCGTGGTCGTCGCCCGCGACGTCGGCGGCCCCGAGGAGTCGGTCCGCGTCCTCCCCCTCGCCGACCTGGACCCCGCCGAGGTCGACATGCGCACCCTGCTGCTGATCGGCTCCTCCCAGACCCGCACCACCACCCGCCCCGACGGCACCCGGCTGGCCTGGACCCCGAGGACCTACCCGGACAGCTGAGCCCCCCGCCGGACAACGGCCGCCGGGGCTCCGGTCAGGGTCGGGCCAGGGCTCTCGCCCAGCCCGCTGCCTCGGGGACGGTGGTGGTGACGGGGGTGCCGGGTGGGGTCGGGGGGCGGTCGACGATGACGACGGGGATGGCCGCCTCGCGGGCGGCGGTGAGCTTGGGGGCGGTGGCGGCGCCGCCGCTGTCCTTGGTGACCAGCACATCGACGGCGTAGTGGCGCAGCAGCTCCCGCTCGCCGTCCAGGGTGAAGGGGCCCCGGTCGAGCAGCACCTCCAGGCGCGGCGGGTGCGGCGGCTCGGGCGGGTCCACGGAGCGGACCAGGAACCAGGGGTCGGCCAGGTGCGCGAAGGCGGCGAGGCCCATCCGGCCGGTGGTCAGGAAGACGCGGCGCCCCAGCCGCGCGGCGGTCTCGGCGGCCTCGGGGAGGCCGGGCACCCGGTGCCAGTCGTCGCCCTCGGTGGGGGCCCAGGCGGGTCGGCGCAGCACCAGCAGGGGGATCGCGGCGTCGCGGGCGGCGCGGGCCGCGTGGGAGCTGATCGTCTCGGCGAAGGGATGGGTGGCGTCGATGACCGCGTCCACCCGGTGCTCGCCCAGCCAGCGGGTGAGGCCCTCGACCCCGCCGAAGCCGCCGATCTGCACCTCGCCACCGGCCGGCAGCCGGGGCGCGGCCACCCGGCCGGCGAGCGAGCTGGTGACCCGGAGGGGCGGGGCGGCGGACGGCGAGGTGAGCTCCTCCGCGAGCCGGCGGGCCTCGGTGGTGCCGCCCAGAATCAGCAGGTGCACGAGAGGTCCAGGGTCCTTCCATGATGGGGAGGGGGCTAGGCCGCCACCGGCCACCGACCGGGCCGCCACCGGCCAGGCGGTCAGGCGGTCAGGCGGTCAGGCGGTCAGGCGGTCAGGCGGTCAGGCGGCCAGGCGGCCAGGCGGTCAGGCGGCCGAGGGACGGTGTCAGCAGGTGTGGCGGTCGCGCTCCGGCGAGTAGAGGTGGCTGTCGCGGAACTGGGTGGCGGCCAGGGTGCGGCCCACGATGATCACCGCGGTACGGGTGATGCCGGCGGCCCTGGTCGCCTCCGCGATGTCCGCCAGGGTGCCGCGCAGCACGATCTCGTCGGGGCGGCTGGCCAGGGCGACCACGGCGGCCGGGCAGTCGGCGCCGTAGTGCGGGGTCAGCTCGGCCACCACCCGGTCCACGTAGCGGGCCGCCAGGTGCAGCACGATCAGGGCGCCGGAGCGGCCCAGGGTGGCCAGGTCCTCGCCGGGCGGCATCGCGGTGGCCTGTTCGGCGATCCGGGTCAGGATCACCGTCTGGCCCACCGTCGGCACGGTCAGCTCCCGCTTGAGGGAGGCCGCCGCCGCGGCGAACGCGGGCACCCCCGGCACCACCTCGTACGGCACCCCGGCCGCGTCCAGCCGCCGCATCTGCTCGGCGACCGCGCTGAACACGGCCGGGTCGCCGGAGTGCAGCCGGGCCACGTCCTGCCCCGCCTCATGGGCGGCGACCAGTTCGGCGGTGATGGCGTCCAGGTCGAGCCGGGCGGTGTCCACCAGACGGGCGTCCGGCGGGCACTCGGCCAGCAGCTCGGGCGGCACCAGCGAACCCGCGTAGAGGCAGACCCGGCAGGAGGCGAGCAGCCGCGCCCCGCGCACGGTGATCAGATCGGCGGCGCCGGGGCCGGCCCCGATGAAGTAGACGGTCATGGGGCATCACTTTCGTGCGGAGGGCGGAGGGCGGTGGGCGTCGCTGGGGGACGGGGGCGGGAGGGGGCCACCGCCGGATGACGGCCGGGGAGCGTCGCCGTCGTCGGACGGGGGCCGGGGGGCACCACTGCCGTCGGACGGGGGCCGGGGAGTTCCAGCGCCGGACGGGGGCTTGGTGGCGGACCACTGGGTGACCGGCATGGCCTGCCGCCAGCCGGTGAAGCCGCCCACCGGGACGGCGTGCGCCACGGCGAGCCGGACCAGTTCGCCGCCGTGCCGGCGGTAGGCGTCGGCGAGCAGTGTCTCGGACTCCAGGGTCACCGTGTTGGCGACCAGCCGGCCGCCCGGCCGCAGCGCCGACCAGCAGGCCTCCAGCAGTCCGGGCGCGGTCAGCCCGCCGCCGACGAAGACCGCGTCGGGGGCGGGGAGGGCGGCGAGGCCGTCCGGGGCGGGCGCGTGCACGACCCGCAGCGCCGGTACGCCCAGCGCGGCGGCGTTCCGGCCGATCCGCTCCGCCCGCGCCCCGTCCCGTTCCACCGCGATGGCCCGGCAGGAGCGGTGGGCCCGCATCCACTCCACGCCGATGGAGCCCGAACCGCCGCCGATGTCCCACAGCAGTTCTCCGGGGGCCGGGGCGAGGGCGGCGAGGGTGGCGGCCCGCACATGGCGCTTGGTGAGCTGGCCGTCGTGCTCGTACGCCTCGTCCGGCAGGCCGGGGACGGACCCGAGCCGCAGCGCTCCGGGCGCCCGGACACAGGAGACGGCCACGAGGTTGAGCGGGTCGCCGGGTGGGTGCGGCCAGTCGTCGGCGGTGCCGGTCAGGGTCCGCTCGCGGTCGGAGCCGAGCTGTTCGAGGACGGTGAGGGGGCTCGGCCCGTAGCCCCGGTCGCGGAGCAGCGCGGCGACCTCCCCGGGGGTGGCCGGCCCGGCGCTCAGCACCAGCAGCCGCCGCCCGTGGTGCAGCGCGGCGGCCAGCGCGGCGAGGGGGCGGCCGACCGCGGTGACGGTCTCGGTGTCCTCCACCGGCCAGCCGAGGCGGGCGCAGGCGTACGAGACGGAGGACGGGTGCGGCAGCACGCGCAGCCGGTCCGGGCCGACCGTCTCGCCGAGGGCGCGGCCGATCCCGTAGAACATCGGGTCGCCGCTGGCCGGCACGGCGATCCGGCGCCCGGTGTGCTCGGCGAGCAGCCGGGGCACGGCGGGCCGCAGCGGGGAGGGCCAGCCGATCCGCTCACCGGGGCACTCCTGTGGCGGCAGCAGGTCGAGCTGGCGGGCGCCGCCGATCAGCACCTCGGCCGCGCGCAGCGCCTCCCGGGAGGCCTCCGGCAGCCCGGCCCAGCCGTCGGCGCCGAGCCCCACGACGGTGACGGGGTGGGGGTGCCCGGTGGGCCGGGGGCCGGGGGACGGTTGCCCGGTGTCGGTGCTGCTCACGGCCGCGACCCTACCGGCCGCCACCCGAGCGCCCCGGCGGACCCCACCCCTGCGAGAGGGCGGAATAGCGGAGGCGGTGGCGCCGTTGAGCGAGATAGTTTAAGCTTCAACCAGTTGCTTCAACAACCGCGGGAGCGGTCCGGTGAGAGACCGGGGCCCCGACGGAAGGCGAGAGGTGAGCACCATGCAGTTCGGCATCTTCACCGTCGGCGATGTGACGACCGACCCCACCACCGGCCGCACCCCGACCGAGCACGAGCGCATCAAGGCGACCGTCGCCATCGCGCTCAAGGCCGAGGAGGTCGGGCTGGACGTCTTCGCCACCGGCGAGCACCACAACCCGCCGTTCGTCCCCTCCTCCCCCACCACCCTGCTCGGCCATATCGCGGCCCGCACCGAGCGGCTGATCCTCTCCACCTCCACCACCCTGATCACCACCAACGACCCGGTGAAGATCGCCGAGGACTACGCGGTCCTCCAGCACCTCGCCGACGGCCGGGTGGACCTGATGATGGGGCGCGGCAACACCGGGCCGGTCTACCCGTGGTTCGGCCAGGACATCCGCCAGGGCATCCCGCTCGCCATCGAGAACTACGCCCTGCTGCACCGGCTGTGGCGCGAGGACGTGGTCGACTGGGAGGGCACGTTCCGCTCCCCGCTCCAGGGGTTCACCGCCACCCCGCGCCCGCTGGACGGCATCCCGCCGTTCGTCTGGCACGGCTCGATCCGCTCCCCGGAGATCGCCGAGCAGGCCGCCTACTACGGTGACGGCTTCTTCCACAACAACATCTTCTGGCCGCAGGAGCACACCCGCCGGATGGTCGAGCTCTACCGCAAGCGGTACGCGCACTACGGCCACGGCACCCCCGAGCAGGCCATCGTCGGCCTCGGCGGCCAGGTGTTCATGCGCCGCAACTCGCAGGACGCGGTACGGGAGTTCCGCCCGTACTTCGACAACGCGCCGGTCTACGGGCACGGCCCCTCGCTGGAGGACTTCACCGAGCAGACCCCGCTCACCGTCGGCTCCCCGCAGCAGGTGATCGAGCGGACCCTCGGCTTCCGCGAGGCGGTCGGCGACTACCAGCGCCAGCTGTTCCTGATGGACCACGCCGGGCTGCCGCTGAAGACCGTGCTGGAGCAGCTGGACATCCTCGGCGAGGAGGTCGTCCCGGTGCTGCGCAAGGAGTTCGAGAACCTGCGCCCGGCAGACGTCCCCGCCACCGCGCCGCTGCACCCCGCGCTGACCGACACCGCCCCGGAGGCCTCGTGATGTCCCGCACCCCTGTCCGTGTCGTCGCCGTCTCGGCCGGGCTGAGCAGCCCGTCCTCCACCCGGCTGCTCGCCGACCGGCTCGCGGAGGCCGTCACCAAGGCCGCCGCCGCCCCGGTGGAGGTCCGGGTGGTGGAGCTGCGCGATCTGGCCGTGGACATCGCCAAGCACCTGGTCACCGGCTTCCCGCCGCCCGCGCTGCGCACCGCGCTGGACGCGGTGACCGGCGCGGACGGGCTGATCGCGGTCACCCCGGTCTTCACCGCCTCCTACAGCGGGCTGTTCAAGTCCTTCTTCGACCTGGTCGACCCGGACGCGCTGACCGGGATGCCCGTGCTGATCGGGGCGACCGGCGGCACCGCCCGGCACTCGCTGGTGCTGGAGCACGCGCTGCGCCCGCTCTTCGCCTACCTGCGGGCCGTGACCGTGCCCACCGCCGTCTACGCGGCCTCCGAGGACTGGGGCGCGGCCGGCGGGCGGAGCGGGGACGGCGGCCTGGCGGAGCGCATCACCCGGGCGGGCGGCGAGCTGGCCGCGCTGGTGGCGGGCCGCCCGGTTGCGGCGGCGCGTTCGGGTAAGGAGGACGGTGAGGGTGACCTGGACGGATCCCGGGCCAGGGGTGCGGAAAGGGACCTGGAAGCGGACCTCGTACCGTTCGAGCAGCAGCTTGCGCGGCTCGGCGGCTGACACGCGGAGGTGGTGGCCATGGCGGCGAACCGGATCGTGGTGGGCGTCGACGGCTCCGAACCGGCCCGGAAGGCCCTGGTGTGGGCGGCGGGCCAGGCCCGGCTGACCGGCGCCGCGCTGGAGGCGGTGATCTGCTGGGAGTACCCGCCCAGCGCCTGGGCCGGGCTCACCACCGGAATGGGCCCCACCGCGCCCGCGCTCCCCGACGACTACGACCCCGAGCAGCTGGCCCGCAAGGAGCTGGACGAGGCCCTGGCCGCCGCCCTGGGCGGGCCCACCGCGGCGGGCGTGGTCCGGCGGATCGTCGCGGGGCACCCCCCGCAGGTGCTCACCGAGCTCGCCGAGGGCGCGGACCTGCTGGTGGTGGGCGACCGCGGCTACAGCGGGGTGCGCGCCGCGCTGCTCGGCTCGGTCAGCACCCATGTCGCCCAGCACGCGCCCTGCCCGGTCGTGGTGGTACGCGGGGACGTGGCGAAGCCTGCCTGAGACGGGAGCCGGGGGTGGGCACCCGCCGCCGTGGACGCCCTACTTGCGGTTGTAGAGCCGCATCGTCACCGTCCCGAAGACGACCACGAACAGCGCCGCCCACCCCAGCGACCAGGCGATGTCGGCGGCCGGCCACTCGCCCGCCATCAGCCGCCGCACCGCGCTCGCCACATGGGTCACCGGGCTGTTGTTCACAAAGGCCTGCAACCAGCCCGGCATGGTCCTCGGGTCCACGAAGACGTTGCTCAGGAAGGTCAGCGGGAAGATCACCATCATGCTGACGCCCATCACCGACTTCTCGGTGCGCAGCAGCAGCCCGAACATGGTCCAGATCCAGGAGAAGGCGAAGCAGAAGACCAGCAGCAGCGCCACCCCGGCCAGCACCCCGAGGACCCCGCCCTCCGGCCGGTAGCCGATCGCCATCCCCACCGCCAGCATCACCACGGACGCGATCACATAGCGGACCACATCGCCCAGCAGATAACCGACCATCGGCGCGGGCCGCCAGATCGGCAGGGTGCGGAAGCGGTCGAAGACGCCCTTCTGGATGTCGGTGTTGACCGCCACCCCGGTGTACATGGTGATCATCACCACGCTCATGGTGAGGATGCCCGGGAGCAGGAACTGCACATACCGGTCGACCGATCCGGCCAGCGCACCTCCGAAGAGGTACGTGTACATCAGCACCATCATGATCGGGAACGCGGTCACGTCGAAGAGCTGCTCCGGCACGTGCTTGATCTTCAGCATGGCCCGCCAGCCGAAGGTCAGCGAGGCCGACAGGGCGCTGGGGCGCGGCGGCCGCCGGGCCGACACCAGCAGCGCGGCCAGGTCCTCGGCGCGGGGCGCGGTGAAGGCGGTGTCCTCGGCCGGCCCCGAGGCCTTGGTGGTCGTGCTGGTGCTCATCGGGCCGTCGTCCTCTCGGTCGGGTCGTCCACCCGCGTGCCGTCCCCACCGTCCGGCCCCCCACCGTCCGGCCCCCTGCCGTCCGGCCCGGCGCCGTCCCGCCCGTCGCCCGTGCGGCGGTCGGTGAGGGCGAGGAAGACCTCGTCCAGGCTCGGCTGGCCCAGCGCGAAGTTGTCCACCGCGATCCCGGCCCGGGCCAGCTCGGCCAGCGCCCTGGCCGCCTCCTCGGCGGCGCCCAGCTCGCTGGCCCGGCCGTCCACGGTGGCGGTGAGCGCCACCGGGTCGGGGTCCAGGGTGACGGTCGCGTCCAGTACGGAGGTGAGCACCCGCTCCGCCGCCGGCCGCTGCCCGGCCTCCCGCAGGCGTACGTGCACCGAGCCCGAGCCCACCGACGCCTTCAGCTCGCCCTTGGTACCCTCGGCGATGACCTTGCCGTGGTCGATCACCGCGATCCGGGCGGCCAGTTGATCGGCCTCGTCCAGGTACTGGGTGGTCAGCAGCACCGTGGTGCCCTGGGCGACGACCGCGCGCACGATGTCCCAGACCTGGTTGCGGCTGCGCGGGTCGAGCCCGGTGGTGGGCTCGTCCAGGAAGAGCAGGTCGGGGGTGTTGAGGATGGAGGCGGCGATGTCGATCCGGCGCCGCATCCCGCCCGAGTAGTTCTTGACCTGCCGCCCGGCCGCGTCCGCCAGCCCGAACGCCTCCAGCAGCTCCGCCGCGCGCTGCCGGGCGGCCGCCTTGCCATGTCCGAGCAGCCGCCCGAGCAGCAGCAGGTTCTCGGCGCCGGTGAGGTCCTCGTCCACCGAGGCGTACTGCCCGGTGAGGCTGACCCGGGCGCGCACCGCGTCGGCGTCCCGCACCACGTCCTTGCCGAACACCCGGGCCTCGCCGCCGTCCGGCCGCAGCAGGGTGGCCAGCATCCGCACGGCGGTGGTCTTGCCGGCGCCGTTGGGGCCGAGCACCCCGTAGACGGTGCCGGCGGGCACGCGCAGGTCGATGCCGTCGACGGCCCGGTTGGTGCCGAAGACCTTGACCAGCTGGTGGGTCTCGATGGCGGGCGGGTCCGTGGCCGGGCCCGATGTCGTGTCCGTGTCCGTGGTCGTCATCGGCGCGGTTCCCTGGTGCGGCGGCGGCGGGCGTGCGGGGGCGTGGGTGCTCCCAGTCTCCGGCCGCCGCCCGCCCACCGCTACCCGTACATCCGTACGTTCGTATGTCTGTACGGATGTACGGGATCAGACCCGCCGTACCGGGCGGGACTCCACGATCACCGGCGGGGCCTCGGCGGCCGCCCGGCGCTCGGCCGGGGACGGCTTGGGCGGCGCCTCGTGCACGTAGAACGCGTAGTTCACCGCCACCGCGGTCGCCGCCGCGACCAGGAGCGCGATCACGATCGAGGTCAGCACGCTCTCCCTGGTCAGGCTGTGCAGCCAGCCGACGCCGAGGCCGGTCACCGCGCCGTACGCGGCGGCCCGCAGCTCACGCGGCAGCCGGTGCTGGACGGCGCCGAGGAGCAGGCACAGCGCACCGAAGACGATGCCGCTGACCGCGCCCAGCACGGCCTGGGCGCCGGTGACCGGGCCCTCGCCGCCGCGGTCGATGAACTGCGCGTAGAAGCCGTAGAAGACGGCGAGCGAGATCGGCAGGACCACCCACAGATGGCGCCGCCGCCGCTCCTCCTTGATCCGGCGGTGCCGTGCCAGCCGCTGGGGCACCGAAGCGTGTGTGGCCATGGCGGGACTCCTTCCGTCACCGTCCCTCCAGAGCACACCGGGCCCGGCCGCCCGGCAAGTGGATCAGCGCGGCGACCGGGCGCCCGAGCCGCCGGTACGGGAAGCGGACCCGGACCCACCGAGCCGCCGGTACGGGAAGCGGACCCGGATCCACCGAACCGCCCGTACGGGGAAGCGGACCCGGACCCACCGGGCCGCCGGTACAGGCAGCGGACCCGGATCCACCGAGCCGCCGGTACGGGCAGCGGACCCGGGCCCTTCCGTCGCGTACCGCCGCCGTTCCGTGCCCGTTTCCACCTGTGCGGCCAGGCTCGCCACCTGTGCGGCCGGGCTCGGCAACGATCCGGGTAGCGGTATGGCGCGAACCCCCCGCGCGCCCCCTACGGCCACTACGATGCGCACGACCCCGCGTGCCCGTGGTGACCGCCGCCGCCGTGCCCGCGCGGGGCGGTCCGCCGTCCACCGCCGTACGCCGTGCCACCCGAGGACAACAGCGATGCGCGCTCCCTCCCGCAGGATGTCCCGCCGGACCTCCGACCACCGCACCCCGGCCCCCGCGCCGCGCAGGGGCCGCCGGGCCGCGCCCCGCTCCGCCCGCGGGCTCCAGCCGAACGCCCTCGGCACCTTCGACACCGTCGTCATGGCCGTGGCGGGCAGCGCGCCCGCCTACTCGCTCGCCGCCACCACCGCGGTGCTGGTCGGCGCGGTCGGGGTCGCGGCGCCCGCCGCGCTGCTCTACTGCGCGATACCCATGCTGGGGATCGTCCTGGCGTACAGCAGGCTCGGCCGCATCGACATCAACGCGGGCGCCGCCTACTCCTGGGTCGGCCGCACCCTGCACCCCTCGCTCGGCTTCCTGTGCGGCTGGGCGCTGGTGGTGGCCGCGACCCTGTTCATGGTGGCCGGATCGCTGCCGGCCGGTCAGCTCACCCTCGCCCTGTTCGACCCGGCACTGGCCTCCCGCACCGGGCTGGCCGCGATGGTCGGCGCGGGCTGGTTCCTGGTGATGCTGCTGGTGGTGCTGGGCGGGGCCCGGCTCACCGTACGGGCCCAACTCCTCATGACCGGCGTGGAACTGGCGATCCTGCTGCTGTTCATCGGCGGGGTGGTGCTGCACCGGGGCGCGGCCGCCGCCTTCGACTGGTCCTGGTTCGGCTTCGGGCACTTCGACGGGGCGGGCGGCTTCGCCTCGGGCGCGCTGGTGGCCGCGTTCTACTTCTGGGGCTGGGATGTCACCAGCAACCTCAGCGAGGAGACCCGCGACAGCCGGCGCACCGCCGGACTGGCCGCGCTGACCGGGCTCGCCGTGGTCTTCCTGATCTTCGAGGCGTTCACCGTGGCGGTCAACGTGGTGCTGGCCTCGGGGAAGGTGACCAGCGGCGGGGCGGACGTCCTGGTGCTGCTCGGTGACGCGGTATGGCCCGGGATCGGCGGGAAACTGCTGGTGGTGGCCGTGATGCTGTCCACGGTGGCCACCCTGGAGACCACCCTCATCCAGGTCACCCGCTCGCTCTTCGCGATGGGCCGGGACCGCACCATGCCGTCCGGTCTGGGCGCGGTGCACCGCCGCTGGAACACCCCGCACATCGCCATCGGGGCGGTCGGGGCGGTGGCGCTGGTGCTGTTCGCCGCCGCAAGCGCCCTCGGCTCGGTCGCCGACATCGTTGCCGAGGCGGTACGGGCCATGGGCCTGCTGGTCGCCTTCTACTACGGGCTGGCCGGCATCGCGGCCGTGGTCGCCTACCGCCGCACCCTGCTGACCTCCCCGCGCGAACTGCTGCTCGGCGGGGTGTGGCCGCTGCTGGGCGCGGCGTTCATGCTCTGGGTCTTCTTCGAGTCGCTGGGCGCGCTCCCCACCATCGCGGTCGCCATCGGCCTCGGCGGGCTGCTCGCCGGGCTCGTCCCGATGGCCTGGTACTGGCGCCGGGGCAGCCCCTACTACCGCCCGGCCCCGCTCGACGCGGCCCGCGCGCTGGCCGCCGCGGCGCCCTACGGCGTACCGCGCCAGGACGGCCGCGGCGGCGCGGACGGCTCCCCGGAGACCCTGGCCACCGACTTCTGACGGCCGTTCGGCAACCGGCAACCGACAACTGGGAGGGGGGTGGCCGCATGGCCGTACGCCGCAGCCGCCGCGCCGCGCGCTTCACACCCGAGTTCGACCGGGACTTCGGCGACCGGGCGCTCACCGAGGCCCGCCACGACATCGTCATCGGCCGCTGGCAGGGCGTGCGCGACCTGCTGCGCGCCACCGGCCCCGCCTGGCCGGCCAGGACCCAGCGGCTCCGGCTGCTGGCGCACGCCGCGGCCGCCAGCGGCGCGGTGGAGGCCTGGTGGGCGGCCGAGCCGGACGACCCGGACGCGGCGGTGCTGCGCGCGGCCACCGAGGTGGTGCGGGTCTTCGACGCGGCGATAGCCGCCGGGCGCGGGGCCGTGGTGGACCGGGGGCGGCTGGACACCACGGTGATGACCTGCCTGGTCGCCGCCGACGCCCGGCCCGCGGACCCGATGCCCTGGGTGTCGCTGCTGACGGTGGCCCGGCTGTACCAGGGCGGGGTGGGGCGGGCGGAACTGCGCGCCTGGTGGGACGAGTTGCGGCGGCGGGACCCGGACAACCTGGAGGGGCACGTCCAGGTGCTGCGCTACCGCTCGGCGCGCTGGCACGGCACCCATGGCGCGATGTACGACTTCGCCCGGGACGCGGCCGGGGCGGCGCCGCCCGGCTCACCGCTGCCGGTGCTGGTGCAGATCGCCCGGGTGGAGGAGTACCGCCATGTGGCCGACGCCTCCCGCGGCCGGGCCCCGGTACGCGGCTTCGACCAGCACTGGAAACACGAACTGGCCGCCACGGAGGCGCTGCGCACTTGCACGCGCTGGCTGGACGCCCGCCCCTCGGGCCCGGTACGCCCCGAGGAGGTCGAGCCCCTCAACTACCTGGCCCACGCCACCTGCCACGCCGGTCTGACGGACCGCGCCCGCGCTCTGTTCGCCCTGCTCGGCCCGCGCGCCGCCTATGTCCCCTGGTCCTACACCGGCGAACCCGCCGAGCAGTTCACCCGCTGGCGCCACCTGCTCCTGCCGTGAGGGCGGTCAGTCCTCACCCCGCACGATGACGACCCGGTGCTGCCCGGTCGCCTCGCCGCCACCCCGGTCCACTCCCCCGTCCACCACCGCCGGCCGGCACCACCGCACCCGCCCCTCGACCTCCCGGCACACCGCCACCGGCCGGTCGAGCACGGCTGTGTCAGGAGAATCGGCGACGGGACCGGCCTCCGGCCCCGTACGGTCATCGCGTCGTCCACCATCCTGCGTGTCCATACCCCTCGGGTACCCGCCTCGATGGGACGAAACGGGCGTACGCCGTGATCCGGGCCTCAGCCGATGGCGCCGGGCTCCGGCACCGCCACCCCCAGTCGGCGGTCCTTCAGGGCCGGGAAGCGGTCGCGGAGGGTGGTGGCCTCCTTGGGGTCCAGCTCGGCGCGGAGGACGAGTTCGTCGGCGCCGGCGGCTTCGGCGAGGAGTTCGCCGGAGGGGGCGACGATCAGGCTGCGGCCGGCCTGGGGGGTGCGGGCGTGGGTGCCGGCGGTGCCGCAGGCCAGGACGTAGGCCTGGTTCTCCACGGCGCGGGCGCGGGCCAGCACCGTCCAGTGCTCATGGCGGGCCTCGGGCCAGCCGGCCGGGATGGCGAAGGCGAGGGCGCCGGCGTCCACCAGGCCGCGGAACAGCTCGGGGAAGCGCAGGTCGTAGCAGGTGGCGAGGCCGAGCGGGAGCTCCGGGACCGGGGCGGTGACCAGCTCCTCGCCGGCGGCCATCAGCACCGCCTCGCCCTTGTCGAAGCCGAAGCGGTGGATCTTGCGGTAGACGGCGGCCAGCTCGCCGGAGGGGGCGAAGACGAGGGAGGTGTTGAACAGGCCCTCGGCGGCGCGCTCCACGATGCTGCCGGCGTGCAGCCAGACCCCCGCCTCGGCGGCGGCCGCGGACATCGCCTGGCGGGTCGGGCCGTCCAGCTCCTCGGCCGCGGACGCGAAGGAGTCGAAGGCGAACGCGCCGACCGGCCACAGCTCGGGCAGCACCACCAGGTCCGAACCGCGCTCTTCGGCGATCAGTTCGGCGGCGCGGGCGCGGCGCTCGGCCACCGGCTCGGCGTCGTCCACCCGGATCTGGATCAGCGAGGCGCGCACATTACCACCGTCCTGGTCAACTGGGGCCGCTGACTTCGGCCTACGATCATCAGGCGTCAGGATCGTCGGACGTCAGGAACGTCGGACGAAAGCACTGCCGGGGTACCTGTCCGCAGCGTAACTTAAACGGACGGGAGCCCAGGAGAGCCGCCCGGCCCAGCACCGCCCGCAGCCCAGCCCAGCCCGCAGTCCAGCCCAGCCCGCGCACCGACCGCCCGAGGGGTCACGTGACCGTCCATCCCACTCTCCAGCCCTACGCCGACGCCTGGACGCACTCCACCGAGGCGATATCCGAGCTGGTGAAGCCGCTCGTGGAAGGGGAGTGGAACCGCGCCACCCCGTGCCCCGGCTGGTCGGTGCGGGACATCGTCTCCCACGTCATCGGGATGGAGGACGAGATGCTGGGCAACCCGCGCCCCATCCACACCCTCCCCCGCGACCTGTTCCACGTCCGCAGCGAGTTCGCGCGCTACATGGAGGTGCAGGTCGACGTACGGCGCCACCACACCGGCCCGGAGATGACCGCCGAGCTGGAGTACACCCTGATCCGCCGGGCCCGCCAGATACGGAACGAGACCCGCGCCCCCGACACCCGGGTACGGGCCCCGCTGGGCGCCGAGCAGTCCCTGGAAGTGGCGTACCGGATGCGGGCGTTCGACCTCTGGGTGCATGAGCAGGACCTGCGCGCCGCGCTGGGCGTGCCGGGCAACCTGGATTCCCCCGGGGCACTGGTGGCGCGGGACATCTTCCTGGAGGTGCTGCCCAAGACGGTCGCCAAGGACGCCGGGGCCCCGCCGAACAGCGCGGTGGTGATCGATGTGCACGGCCCGGTGGAGTTCCTGCGGACGGTACGGGTGGACGCCGACGGGCGCGGCAGTGTGGACGGCGCCCCCTCGCTGGGCCCGGCGGTGGCGCTCTCGCTGGACTGGGAGACCTATGTGCGGCTGGCCTGCGGGCGGGTGCGTCCGGCGGCGGTCGCCGACCGGGTGAAGGCGGAGGGCGACCCCGTGCTCGCCGACGCCATCCTCGCGAACTTCGCCGTCACCCCGTAGGCCGTCAGGCCTCAGGCGGGGACGTGGACGGCCTCCACCCGGCTGGCCACCAGCCGCTCGCGCTCGCGCCGCACCGTGCGGGCCCGCAGCCGCAGGATCTGGGCGACGCCGAGCGCCTGGAGCACGAAGACCGAGGCGAACGCGATCCGGTAGTCGTCACCGGTGGCGTCCAGCAGCACGCCGACCGCCAGCAGGGTGGTCATCGAGGCCGTGAAACCGCCCATGTTGACGATCCCGGAGGCGGTGCCCTGCCGCTCCTGGGGGTTGGCCGGGCGGGCGAAGTCGAAGCCGATCATGGACGCCGGGCCGCAGGCGCCCAGCACCAGGCAGAGCGCCACCAGCAGCCCCATCGGCGCGTGGTCGCCCGGCCAGAGCAGCACCGCCGCCCACAGCGCCGCCGTCGCCGCGACCGTGCCCAGCGCCAGGGGCGCCCGCGCCGTGTGGTGGCGGGCGATGATCTGCCCGTACGCCAGGCCCACCGCCATGTTGGAGACCACCACCAGGGTCAGCAGCCCGCCGGCCGCGCCCCGCTCCAGCCCCTGCGCCTCCACCAGGAACGGCATCCCCCACAGGAGCAGGAACACCATCGCGGGGAACTGGGTGGTGAAGTGCACCCACATCCCCAGCCGGGTGCCGGGCTCGGCCCAGGAGGCGCTGATCTGCCGCCGTACGAACCGCCCTCCGGCGCCGGAGGGCGGCGGGGGCTCGAAGCCCTCGGGATGGTCCTTGAGGAACACCAGCAGGAGGACGAGGACCAGCACGCCCGCCAGCGCGCTCCCGGCGAACGCGTTCGTCCAGCCCACCCCGTCCAGCAGCCGGGACAGCACGATGGTGGAGACCAGGTTGCCCGCCATCCCGAACAGCGCGGCGATCTGCGCTATCAGCGGCCCCCGCCGGGCCGGGAACCAACGGGTGCCCAGCCGCAGCAGCGAGATGAAGGTCATCGCGTCCCCGCAGCCGAGCAGCGCCCGCGCGGCCAGCGCCGTCCCGTACGAGGGGGAGAGCGCGAAGCCCAGCTGGCCGACGGTGAACAGCACCACCCCGTAGGTGAGCACCCGCTTGGTGCCGAGCCGGTCCACCATCAGGCCGACGGGTATCTGCATCCCCGCGTAGACCAGCAGTTGGAGGATGGAGAAGGCGGACAGCGCCGAGGCGCCCACGTCGAAGCGCTCGGCCGCGTCCAGCCCGGCCACCCCGAGCGAGGTGCGGAAGATCACCGCCACGAAGTAGACGGCCACCCCGACGCCCCAGACCAGGGCGGCGCGCCGGCCGCCGGGCGGGTCGCCGGCCACCGTCCCGGAGGGCGCGCTCATCGGTCCTCCCCCCGCACCAGCACCCGCACCCGGCTGACATGGCGGTTCACCGAGCGCGCCGCGCCGTCGGCGTCCCCGCCGCGCAGGGCGGCCAGGATCTCGGCGTGCTCGGCGATGTTCTTGGCGACCCGGTCCGGATGGGCCTCCATCACGGCCACGCCCATCCGCAGTTGGCGGTCGCGCAGCTGGTCGTAGAGCCGGGAAAGGATCTCGTTCCCGGCGTGCCGCACGATCTCGGCGTGGAACGCCCGGTCGGCGACCGCCACCGCCGCCAGGTCGCCGCCCTCGGCCTCCCGGCGCTGCTCGGCCAGCAGCCCCTCCAGCCGCTCCAGCAGCCGGGCCGGCGCGGGGACGGCCTTGCGCACGGCGAACTCCTCGACCAGCAGCCGGGTCTCCACCACATCGGCGATCTCCTGCGCGGAGACCGCCAGCACCAGGGCGCCCTTCTTCGGATAGAGCTTCAGCAGCCCTTCCATCTCCAGCTTCAGCAGCGCCTCGCGCACCGGCGTACGGGACACCCCGACCGCCTCGGCGAGCTCGCCCTCGGTGAGCAGGGTGCCGCCCTGGTAGCGACGGTCCAGCACGGCCTGTTTGACGTGCGAGTAGACACGGGCGGCGGCGGGGGGAGCCGGGGGCACGGGGGAGGTGGGGGGCGCGGCGGGCATGCACACAGCTTAGATACAAGTACCGTGCATCCGCTTCTTCCGTCCACGATGCAGGACGGGCGCCACAGGGAGGCCGGGCGGGGCCCGGGGGCTGCCCGGAGGTGCCGGGGCGGGAAGGAGTGCCGGGGCGGGAAGGAGTGCCGGGGCGGGAAGGGGTGCCGGGGCGGGAAGGGGTGCCGGGGCGAGGTGGGGGAAGAAGGGGCCGGGGGTGGGGATGGGGCCGGGGGGCTCGTCGAGGCGACTGCGATCATCTGGTGTCCCGTGCATCCATTCGCGCCTCCCGGGTGTCTTCCTCAAGACACCCGTGAACGACCCACGGGCCCCACGACTACACGGAGAATCTCCTTGACCACGACGACAGTCACCAAGAAGTCCGTGCGCCGCACCGCGGCCGTCGCTCTCACCGGTGGGCTGCTGCTGACCGTCTCCCCGCTCGCCGCACCCGCCCAGGCCGCCGCCCAGCCCATACCGTCGATATCCGCCAAGGGCGGCTTCCTCGTCGACCAGGCCACCGGCGCCGCGGTGTACGGCAAGGCCAACACCACCCGGCGCCAGATGGCCAGCACCACCAAGGTGGCCACCGCCATCACCGTCCTCACCACTCCCGGCGTCGACCTGAACCGCAAGGTGACGATCAAGCAGGAGTACCGCGACTACGTGGTACGCGAGGGTGCCAGCACCGCGGACCTGCGCACCGGGGACGTCCTGACCGTCCGCCAGCTTCTGTCCGCCCTGATGCTGCCCTCCGGCTGCGACGCGGCCTACGCGCTCGCCGACACCTTCGGCACCGGCAGCACCAGCGCCGCCCGCACCGCCTCGTTCATCGGGAAGATGAACGCCAAGGCCAAGCAGCTGTCCATGGTGAACTCCAGCTTCGACTCCTTCGACGGCATCTCGGCGGCCGGGAACAACTTCACCACCCCGCAGGACCTGGCCAAGCTGGCCCGGCACGCGTTCAGCAGCCCGGTCCTGCGCGAGGTGGTCGGCGCCACCACGTACAAGACCCCCGCGACCACCTCCACCGGCGGCACCCGCACCTACACCTGGTACAACACCAACAAGCTGCTCGGCTCCTACCAGGGCGCCGTCGGCATCAAGACCGGCACCGGCACCGCCGCCGGACCCTGCCTGGTGTTCGCGGCCACCCGCGGCGGCAAGACCTACACCGGCGTCGTGCTCAACGGCACCGACCGCTACAACGACGCCGCCAAGCTGCTCGACTTCGGCTTCGGCTCCAGCACCGCGAAGACCATGAAGCTGCGCTCCCTGCCCAAGGGCGCCCAGCGCGACTGACGGCGCCGGCCGTCCCCGTACGGAGCACACGGCGGCCCGGACACCACGTCAGGTGTCCGGGCCTCCTCGCCGTCGGCCCGCCGGGGCGGCCCGCTCCCGGGCCTCCGCATCCCGCGCGTTCGTTCCCGCGGCCGTTCACCCGTCCGGGCGAACGATGTCGGCCCGCGCATCCCTTCGGGCCCCATGGGCGTCTACTTCCCATGGCATCCCGTGACTGACCACGGATCACCCCCACTCCTCGGAGCACCACCCGTGACATCAAGGACCTCGAAGACCACGACGATAGTGACCACGAAGGCCGTGCGCCGCGCGGCCACCGTGGCGCTCGCCGGCGGACTGCTGCTGACCGCCTCGCCGTTGGCCGCACCCGCGACGGCCGCCCCCAAGGCCGCGCCGAAGCCCGCTCCGGCCATCTCCGGCAAGGGCGGCTTCCTGATCGACTACGCCACCGGCACGTCGGTCTACGGCAAGGCCGCGACGACCCCGCGGCAGATGGCGAGCACCACCAAGATCGCCACCGCCATCACGGTCCTCACCACCCCCAAGGTCGACCTCAACCGCAAGGTGACCGTCAAGCAGGCGTACCGCGACTACGTCACCCGCGAGGGTGCCAGCACCGCGGACCTGCGCACCGGCGACAAGCTGACGGTCCGCCAGCTGCTCTCCGGGCTGATGCTGCCCTCCGGTTGCGACGCCGCGTACGCGCTGGCCGACACCTTCGGCAAGGGCAAGACCCCCGCCGAGCGCACCAAGCAGTTCATCGGCCAGATGAACGCCAAGGCCAAGTCGCTGAAGATGGCGAAGACGAAGTTCGACTCCTTCGACGGCATCTCCGGTGGCGGCAACAACGTCACCACCCCCGAGGACCTGGCGAAGCTGGCCCGGCACTCCTTCGACAACAAGACCTTCCGCGACGTCGTGAAGGCCACCTCGTACAAGGCCGCGGCGACCGCCTCCACGGGCAAGACCCGCACCTACACCTGGTACAACACCAACAAGCTGCTCGGCTCCTACTCGGGCGCCGTCGGCATGAAGACCGGCACCGGCACCGCCGCCGGGCCGTGCCTGGTGTTCGCCGCCACCCGCGGCTCCAAGACGTACATCGGCGTGGTGCTCAACGGCACCGACCGCTACAACGACGCGGCCAAGCTGCTCGACTACGGCTTCGGGGCCAAGCCCACCGCCAAGAAGATCAAGCTGCGCCCGCTGCCGGCCGGCGCCCAGCGCGACTGATCCACCCGTGAGGCGGTAGTACGCCGAGGGCCCGGACACCAGCAGGTGTCCGGGCCCTCGGCCGTCTCAGCAGCAGGTCCTACGACCAGGTGAACAGCCGCTTGGGCTGCTCCAGCACGGCCGCGGTGTCGGCCAGCACCTTGGAGCCCAGCTCGCCGTCGACCAGCCGGTGGTCGAAGGAGAGCGCCAGGGTGGTGACCTGACGGGGCTTCACCTTGCCCTTGTGCACCCAGGGCTGGAGCTTGATCGCGCCGACCGCGAGGATCGCGGACTCGCCCGGGTTGAGGATCGGCGTACCGGTGTCCACGCCGAAGACGCCGACGTTGGTGATGGTCACCGTGCCGCCCTGCATCGCCGCCGGGGTGGTCTTGCCCTCCCGGGCGGTGGCGACCAGCTCGGCCAGCGAACCCGCCAGCTCCGGCAGCGTCTGGGCGTGCGCGTCCTTGATGTTCGGCACGATCAGCCCGCGCGGGGTGGCGGCGGCGATGCCCAGGTTCACGTAGTGCTTGACCACGATCTCCTGCGCGGCCTCGTCCCAGGAGGCGTTGACCTCCGGGTTGCGGCGGATCGCGACCAGCAGCGCCTTGGCGATGAGCAGCAGCGGGTTGACCCGCAGCCCGGCCATCGCCTTGTCGCCCTTGAGCTCCTCCACCAGCCGCATGGTGCGGGTGACGTCCACCGTGACGAACTCGGTGACATGCGGGGCGGTGAAGGCCGAGCCGACCATGGCGGCGGCGGTGGCCTTCCGTACGCCCTTGATCGGCACCCGGGTCTCCCGGGCCCCGGCCGCGACCGGGGCGGCCACCGGGGTCGGTGCGGACACCGGGGCCGGTACGGCGGACGGTACGGCGACGGGCTCGGGAGCGGCCGTCGGTGCCGCCGCGGCGTGCACGTCCTCGCGGGTGACGATGCCGTCGGGCCCGGTCGGGACCACGGTGGCCAGGTCGATGCCCAGGTCCTTGGCGAGCTTGCGCACCGGCGGCTTGGCCAGCGGCCGGGAGCCGATCGCCGGAGCCGGGGCCGCGGTCGCCGGGGCCGGGGCGGCCACCGCGCCCCCGTGGCCGTTCAGTTCGCGCTGCACGGCGGCCGCGGCGGGCGATCCACCACCGGAACCGGCGGCGGAACCGGCCGGGGCCTTGCGGGGGCGCCGCCTGGTGGAGGACTCGGCGACGCCGTAGCCGACCAGCACGGGCTGGCGGCCCTTGGGCGCGGCCTCCTCCTCGACCGGCGCGGAGGGCTCCGCGGCGGCCGGCTGGGCGGTCTGCGGCTGCTCCTCGGCGGTGCCGGGGGCGACGTCCACGGTGATGATCACCTGGCCGACGTCCACCGTGGTGCCCTCGGCGAAGCGCAGCTCGTGCACCACCCCGTCGTAGGGGATGGGCAGTTCGACCGCGGCCTTGGCGGTCTCCACCTCGCAGACGGTCTGGCCGTCGGTGACGGTGTCACCGGGCTTGACGTGCCAGCTGAGGATCTCGGCCTCGGTGAGCCCCTCGCCCACGTCGGGCATCTTGAACTCGCGGTAGCGGGTCGGGTCGGTCATGTCGGCAAACCCTCTCAGTACGCGAGCGCGCGGTCGACGGCGTCGAGCACCCGGTCCAGCCCCGGCAGGTACTCCTCCTCCAGCCGCGCCGGCGGATAGGGGGCGTGGTAGCCGCCGACCCTCAGCACCGGGGCCTCCAGGTGGTAGAAGCACCGCTCGGTGATCCGGGCGGCGATCTCCGCGCCGGAGCCGAAGAACACCGGGGCCTCGTGCACCACGACCAGCCGCCGGGTCCGCTCCACCGAGGCCTGGAGGGTGTCGAAGTCGATCGGGGAGACCGAGCGCAGGTCCACCACCTCGATCGAGCGGCCCTCCTCCTCGGCCGCGGCCGCCGCCTCCAGGCAGACCTTCACCATCGGGCCGTAGGCGGCCAGGGTGAGATCGGTGCCGCCGCGGGCCACCCGGGCCTTGTGCAGCTCCCCGGGGATGGCCTCGGTGTCCACCTCGCCCTTGTCCCAGTAGCGCCGCTTGGGCTCGAAGAAGATCACCGGGTCGTCGGACTGGATGGCCTGCTGGAGCATCCAGTAGCCGTCCGAGGAGTTCGACGGGGAGACCACCTTCAGACCGGCGACGTGCGCGAACAGCGACTCCGGGGACTCCGAGTGGTGCTCCACCGCGCCGATGCCGCCGCCGTAGGGGATGCGGACGACGACCGGCATCTTCACGGTGCCGAGCGCCCGGGCGTGCATCTTGGCCAGCTGGGTGACGATCTGGTCGTACGCCGGGAAGACGAAGCCGTCGAACTGGATCTCCACCACCGGGCGGTAGCCGCGCAGGGCCAGCCCGATCGCGGTGCCGACGATCCCGGACTCGGCGAGCGGGGTGTCGATCACCCGGTCCTCGCCGAAGTCCTTCTGCAGCCCGTCGGTGATCCGGAAGACACCGCCGAGCTTGCCGACGTCCTCGCCCATGATCAGGACCTTGGGGTCGGTCTCCAGGGCGGTGCGCAGCGACTCGTTGAGCGCCTTGGCGAGCGGCATTTTCGTCACGGCCATGTCAGTTCCCCTCGGAGTCGGCGAAGGACGCCTGGTACGCGGCGAACTGCGCGCGCTCCTCGTCGACGAGCGCGTGCCCGTCCGCGTACGTGTGGTCGAACATCGCCATGTCGTCCGGGTCGGGCATGGTGCGCACCGCCTCGCGCACCCGCTTGCCCAGCGTCTCCGACTCGGCCTCCAGCTCCTCGAAGAAGGCCGCGTCCGCGTGGCCCTCCTTCTCCAGCAGGGCGCGCAGCCGCAGGATCGGGTCCTTGGCCTCCCAGGCGGCCCGCTCGTCGTCCAGCCGGTAGCGGGTCGGGTCGTCGGAGGTGGTGTGGGCGCCCATCCGGTAGGTGAACGCCTCGACCAGGGTGGGGCCCTCGCCGCGCCGGGCGCGCTCCAGCGCCCAGCGGGTGACGGCCAGGCAGGCCAGCACGTCGTTGCCGTCGACCCGCACGCCGGGGAAGCCGTAGCCCTGGGCGCGCTGGTAGAGCGGCACCCGGGTCTGGCGCTCGGTCGGCTCGGAGATCGCCCACTGGTTGTTCTGGCAGAAGAAGACCACCGGGGCGTTGTAGACCGCGGAGAAGGTGAAGGCCTCGGCCACGTCGCCCTGGCTGGAGGCACCGTCGCCGAAGTAGGCGATCACGGCCGAGTCCGCGCCGTCCTTGGCCACGCCCATCGCGTAGCCGGTGGCGTGCAGCGTCTGCGAGCCGATGACGATCGTGTACAGGTGGAAATTGTTGCTGTTGGGGTCCCAGCCGCCGTGGTTCACGCCACGGAACATCCCGAGCAGATTGGCCGGGTCGACCCCGCGGCACCAGGCCACACCGTGCTCGCGGTAGGTCGGGAAGACGTAGTCGTCGTCGCGCAGCGCCCGGCCGGAGCCGATCTGGGCGGCCTCCTGGCCGAGCAGCGAGGCCCACAGGCCCAGCTCGCCCTGGCGCTGCAGGGCGGTGGCCTCGGCGTCGAAGCGGCGGGTCAGCACCATGTCCCGGTACAGCCCGCGCAGCTCCTCGGGCCCGAGGTCGATGGCGTACTCGGGGTGCGTCACCCGCTCACCCTCAGGCGTCAGCAGCTGTACGAGCTGGGGCTCGGTCGCCGGCGCCTGGGCGCCCGCGCGGCCTTTCGTCGCGCTCGCGCTGGTGCGCTTGACGCTGCGTCGCGGCTTGCGCGCGGCAGTGCCTTCCACGGTCACGTGCGTGCTCCTCCGTCGGTCCGGCCCCCGGGGTCCGCCGGGAAGGCCAGTGCGGCTCGCCCGCTTCCGTCCGTGGCACACGGGGTGGGTGGCCTCGGAGACGGGAAGCAGGCGTGACAGGTGCCCCGGCGAGTCCTGTCACAGGCAACTTACCCAGTACGGCGCATTCCTGCGAAACCCCCTTTGACCTGCAATTTTGCTTGGATTTCCAAGTAAAACGAGCAAGTGGGACGAGCTGGGGGGACAAACGACTGGTCAGGGCCTTGCGGGCAGCCGGAACACGGGCACGGTAGCCCGCGCACCCCGGGCATGGGAAGAGTGAGTGTGTGAGACTGATTCCGTGCGCGAAGACGGAAATATCAGGGTTTTCCTCCTTGACGACCATGAGGTCGTCCGGCGCGGCGTCCACGAAATGCTCACCGTCGAGCCCGGTGTCGAGGTGGTCGGCGAGGCCGGCACGGCGGCGGACGCGCTGGTCAGGATCCCGGCTACTCGTCCGGACGTGGCGGTGCTGGACGTCCGGCTGCCGGACGGCAGCGGGGTGGAGGTCTGCCGCGAGATCCGATCCCGGGACGACTCCGTCAAGTGCCTGATGCTCACCTCCTTCGCGGACGACGAGGCCCTGTTCGACGCGATCATGGCGGGTGCATCCGGTTATGTCCTGAAGGCGATCCGCGGCCATGAACTGCTCGCCGCGGTACGGGAGGTGGCGGCCGGCAAGTCGCTGCTGGACCCGGTGGCCACCGCCCGGGTGCTGGAGCGGCTGCGGGACGGCGGCCGCCCCCGCGGCGACGACCGGCTGGACGCCCTCACCGAGCAGGAGCGGCGCATCCTGGAGCTGATCGGCGAGGGGCTGACCAACCGGGCCATCGGCGAGCGGCTGCACCTGGCCGAGAAGACCATCAAGAACTACGTCTCCAGCCTGCTGGCCAAGCTCGGCATGGAGCGCCGCAGCCAGGCCGCCGCCTTCGTCGCCCGCCGCCAGGTCGAGCGCGCCTCCGGCACCCACGGGACCTAAGTCCCGGTCGCGGAGGTCGGGGTACCCCTGTGCCGCCCGACCCCGCGTGCCGACAGTGGAACCATGCACTCCGCCGCCCCGCACCCCGAGGGACCACCGACGATGCCGGACGGGCTGGCCGAGGCGCTCGCGCTGCTGCGCCGGGTGAGCTGGGGGCGGCTGGCGATGACCCGGCAGGCGATGCCCTTCATGGCTCCCGCCGGCCATCTGGTCACCGCTGACGGAGCCGTACTGCTGCGGCTGCACCGCGCACTCGGGCGGCCGGGCGCCTACGACGGCGGGGTGGTCGCCTACGGCGCCGACAACCTCGGCTCCGGCGACCGCGGCTCCGGGGCCCGGGCGCTCTGGTCGGCCCAGATCACCGGGACCGCGCGGCTGGTCGAGCCGGCAGCGGCCGAGGGCGCCCCGTTCGGGCCGCCGCCGCGACGGGCGGACGGGATGCCGTACGAACCGGTGTACCTGCGGATCGACCCCCAGTTCGGCACCGTACACACCCTCGACGGCTGACCGCGCACCGGATATCGCTTCCGACCCCGGCGCGCCACCACACGCCACCCCTGGCGAATTCGCCCTGCATGCGGACAGCGACCAATCCACCACACAGTGTCACCTAACATATGGCAAGTGCCGCGCTCATCTGTCGCCCCCCTCGCTCCCCCGGTGAACGCGCTGCTGCGCCGCTACGCCGACGCCGGTGAACCGCTCTCCTGCGTGCCGGTCGCCCAGGGCCTGCTCAACCGGGGCTACCGGCTGGCCACCAGCCGGGGCTCCTACTTCCTCAAGCAGCATCTGGACGCCCGTACAGCCGACCGCGCCACCATCGTCCGCCAGCACCGGGCCACCGAACGGCTGGGTGCCCTCGGCGTCCCTGTCGCCCCGCCGCTGCCGGACAGCGAGGGCCGTACGGTCGCCATGGTCGACGGCCACTGCTACGCGCTGCACCCCTGGGTGGAGGGCAGCCACCGGGGCGGCGCCCAGCTCACCGCGACCGGCTCCCGCCGCCTCGGCGCACTCCTCGGACTGGTCCACACCGCCCTGGAGCAGGTCATGGCGGCCACCGAGGGGCCGGCGGACGCCCCCGGCGACGGCGAGCGGCCGACCACGGGCGGGGAGGCCGCGGGCGGGGAGTCCGCGGGCCGGACGGTTACGGGCTGCACGGACGCCGACCGGGAGGCAGCGGACCGACCGGCCATGGACCGCACGGACGCCGACCGGGCGGATGCCGACCGGACGGCAGCGCACCGGGAAGCCGCGAGCCGGGACGCCGCGGACCCGGAGCAGAGCCTCCGCCTGATCGACGAACTGCTCGCCCTGGCCCGTGGCCGGCGGCGCCGGGACGCCTTCGACGAGCTGGCCGAGTACCGGCTGCTGGAGCGGCGGCGGCTGCTCGCCGAGCACGCCCACCGGCGCCCGCCGCCCGCCTGCGCCGGGGGCTGGGTGCACGGCGACTTCCATCCGCTGAACCTGCTCTACCGGGGCGCCGAGCCGGCCGCGATCATCGACTGGGACCGCCTGGGCGTGCAGCCCCGCGCGGAGGAGGCGGTCCGGGCGGCCGCCATCTTCTTCGTACGGCCCGGGGGCACCCTGGACCTGCCGAAGGTACGGGCCTACGCCCGGGCCTACCGGCGCTCGGCGGGCGCCGAGCCGGCCGAGCTGGCCGCCGCGGTGCACCGCGTCTGGTGGGAGCGGCTGAACGACTTCTGGATACTGCGCTGGCACTACCAGCGGGACGACGCCAGGGCCGACCCGCAGTTCCCCGCGGCGTCGGCCCTGGCGGTGTGGTGGACGGGCGAGTACGAAGCGGTGCGCGACGCCTTCACGTCCTGAGACCTCTGACGCCCCACAGCGGGGCCGTCAGGGGGTGGTCCCCTCCGTGGCGGCACCCTGGTTGGCGGTGCCGTCCACCGTGGCGCCCTGGTTGGCCGTCCCGTCCGTGGTCTGGCCCTGGTCGGTGCCGCCGTCGGAGGTCTGGCCCTGGTCGGTGCTCCCGTCCGTGGTCTGGCCCTGGTCGGTCTGGCCGTCCGTGGTCTGGCCCTGGTCGGTCTGGCCGTCCGTGGTCTGACCCTGATCGGTGCCGCCGTCCGTGGTCTGGCCCTGGTCCGTGCCGCCGTCGGTCGTCGTCCCCGGGTCGGACGGGGTGCCGCCGGACGGCTCCGGGTCCTGGGTGCCCGGGTTGGAGGGGCGGCCCCAGTTGGTGTTGCCGTTGTTGTTCCAGCCGCCGCTGCCGCTGCCGTCACCGGTGCCGCCGCCGGTGGTGCCGGTCTGCGGGTCCTCGGACTTCTCGGACTTGTCCGGCGACGGAGAGGGCGTCTTCTTGTCGCTCGGCTTCGGCGCCTCGGTGACCGTGGAGGGCTTGTTCTCCTTGGGGGTGTCCGGCTTGTCCTTGGGGCTGAGCGCGTACGCCACGCCAGCGACGATCGCCACCAGCGCCAGCGCCAGGAAGAGCAGCACCTTGCCGCGGCCGCCGCCCCGCTTGGCCGGCCGGCGGTCGTAGCCGTATCCGCCGTCGTCCGGGTTACGCGGCGGCAGGACCTGCTGCTGGGCGGTGCCCTCATGGGCCGGGTAGATGTCCGCGCCGCCGATGACCCGGGTGCGGTCGCCCTCGTGCAGGGTGACCGCGCCGGTGTTCCAGGTGCCGGTGTGGCTGCCCTGCTGCTGGAGCATCGACAGCCCGTACTGGACCAGCCCGCGCATCTCCTCGGCGCTCTGGAACCGGTCGTCCGGGTCCTTCGCCAGGGCGCGCATCGACAGCCCGTCCAGCTCCGGCGGCGCCACGTCGGATACCTCCGACGGCGGCACCGGGGTGTCCTGGACGTGCTGGTAGACCACCGACAGCGGGGTCTCCCCGGTGAACGGCGGCCGCAGCGCCAGCAGCTCGTACAGCAGGCAGCCGGTGGCGTACAGGTCGGAGCGGTGGTCCACGGCCTTGCCGAGCGCCTGCTCGGGCGAGAGGTACTGCGGGGTGCCCATGACCATGCCGGTCTGGGTCATCGTGGACTGCGCCCCGTGCAGCGCGCGGGCGATGCCGAAGTCCATCACCTTGACCGCGCCGCCGTGCGTGATGATCACATTCGCCGGCTTGATGTCACGGTGCACGATGCCGTGCTGGTGGGAGTAGGCGAGCGCCTCCAGCACACCGGAGACGATGATCAGCGCCTGCTCCGGCGGCGGGGCCTCCGCGTCGATCAGCAGGTCGCGGATGGTGCGGCCCTCGACCAGCTCCATCACGATGTACGGCACGGACTGGCCGCCGACCACGTCCTCGCCGGAGTCGTAGACCGCGACGATGGCGTGGTGGTTGAGCCCGGCGACGGACTGCGCCTCCCGGGTGAAGCGCGCCTTGGACACCGGGTCCTCGGCGAGGTCCGCGCGGAGCAGCTTCACGGCCACGGTGCGGCCGAGCCGTACGTCCTCCGCGGCGAAGACCTCCGCCATGCCGCCGCGACCCAGCCGGTGCGTCAGCCGGTAGCGGCCGTCCCCGACGAGTCCGCCGACGCCCCAGTCCGAAGAGTCCGACATCCCGCCGCCACGTGCCTCGGAATCGGATGCCATCAGTCCTCGCCGTCGTTTCTGTCCGCTTGCTTCGCGCGTGCGGGGTGCCGCCGTGTCTTCAATGGGTGGTGCGGGTCTTCACGGAGTGGCCGGCGCGGTGCGGGTGCGCTTACCGGGTATGCCGTCCTGGTGCGGCGCGTACCGGGTGGAGCGCCGCGGTTCTCCGACACGCCACGCTACAGCCTCCGCGTGCCACGCCGGTCCGGGATTGACCGGCCATCCAACCGCTTCCGCGTGCGCCTGTGCAAATTGTCCGCCGCTTCCATGGCGGTGCGGTCCGGGTCCGGTAACCGTTCCGCGACGCTCCTGGCGCGTACGGTCACGGAACGGGCACCGCCGCTTGACGTGCCCGCGCCCTGGGGCAGACTGACCCCCGTAAGAGAAGGCACCGGAGCACCACGGACATCGGCGTCACCGGGATCACCGGAGTAACCGACGTCACCGGGCAACGCGCCGCGGCCAGGCCCGCGCGACGGGGGAGTCACGAAGAGATGAGCCAGGACGGCGCACACGGCCGCGACGGCGCACAGGGGCGGTACGCGGGCGGCTCGGTGGCCGGCGGCCGCTACCAGCTGCGGGACCTGCTGGGCGAGGGCGGCATGGCCTCCGTCTACCTGGCCTACGACACCGCGCTGGACCGCCAGGTCGCGATCAAGACCCTCCACACCGAGCTGGGCCGGGAGGCCTCCTTCCGCGAGCGCTTCCGCCGGGAGGCGCAGGCAGTCGCCAAGCTCCAGCACACCAACATCGTCTCGGTCTTCGACACCGGCGAGGACACCGTCCGCTTCGGCGGCTCCACCCCCGACGGCTCCGTCATGCCGTACATCGTCATGGAGTACGTGGAGGGGCGGCCGCTCGGCTCGGTGCTCGCCGAGGACGTCCGGCAGTACGGGGCGATGCCCGCCGACAAGGCGCTGAAGGTCACCGCGGACGTGCTGGCCGCGCTGGAGACCAGCCACGAGATGGGCCTGGTCCACCGGGACATCAAGCCGGGCAACGTGATGATGACCAGGCGCGGCGTCATCAAGGTGATGGACTTCGGCATCGCCCGCGCCATGCAGTCCGGGGTCACCTCGATGACCCAGACCGGCATGGTGGTCGGCACCCCGCAGTACCTCTCCCCCGAGCAGGCGCTCGGCCGGGGCGTGGACGCCCGCTCCGACCTGTACTCGGTCGGCATCATGCTCTTCCAGCTGCTGACCGGGCGGCTGCCGTTCGAGGCGGACTCGCCGCTGGCCATCGCCTACGCCCACGTCCAGGAGGAGCCGGCCGCGCCGTCCTCCATCAACCGCGCGGTCACCCCGGCGGTGGACGCGCTGGTCGCCCGGGCGCTGAAGAAGAACCCGAACGAGCGCTTCCCCAACGCCGCCGCCATGCGCGACGAGTGCCTGCGGCTGCTGTCCGCGCTGTCGGCCGGGCACACCGCGGCGCCCTCCATCGTGCCGAACGCCCCGCAGGCCGCCAGCGGCTCCGGCGTCGGCTCGGCGGTCTTCCCGCCGGTGGACCAGGGCACCCCGGCGCCCGCCCCGCACAGCGTCCAGACGCCCTACCAGCCGGGCCCCGCCCCGCACAGCTACGGCGTCCCCACCCCCGCGCCCTCCTACGGCTACCCGCAGCAGCAGCCCCCGGCCTACCACACCCCCGGCCCGGCCCCCGCCCCCTACCACCTCGCCCCCCAGCCCACTCCCCTCCCCACTCCCCCCAAGAGGCGGAACACCCCCCTCCTCATCGGTGCGGCCGCGGTGGTCCTGATCGCGGTGATCGGCACGGTGGCGGCGCTGAGCATGCGGGGGAACGACGACCCGGGCACCACCGGAGCCGGCGGCACCACCCCCTCCGCGGGGACTCCCTCCAAGTCCGCCGAACACCGGCCCCCCGAGCGCCACCGCACCATGAAGACCACCGTCTGCTCCGACGCCACCGAGGACTACGACGACCCGGAGAAGGTCCAGGCCCCCGACTTCCGCTACAAGGACGTCCTGTCCGTGAAGGCCTGCCTCCAGGCCGCCGGCTGGAAGATCGACGAGAAGGAGACCGACGACCCCCGCTACGCGGAGGACCAGGTCATCTCCCAGTTCCCCCTCCCCGGCACCGCCGTCGACCCCAGCGACCAGACCTTCCAGATCACCATCGCGACAGGCGACGACCCGGAGTAACAGGCCCGGGCCCCCGGCCCCCGGCCCCTGGCCGCTGTCCCCGGCCGCCGTCCTCTGCCGAGGACGGTCTCTGGTCGGGTTCGGGGTGCCTGCGGCTGACCGGCCTCCGGTCGGGTTCATGGTGCCCGGGGCTTACCGGGGGTCGACCGGTTTCCCTGGGCGCCGGTGTGCCTGAGGGCAGCGCCCCTCCGTCCCGTTCCCCCCGCTGGGGGGCGTACGGCGTCTTCGGGATGCCGTGCGGCGGGGGGCGTGTGACGCTGAGTCCGTTCTCAGTCCGTCGTACGGCTCCTCGGCAGCCCGGCACGGGAGGGGGTCACCCGGTGGCTCCAAGACGCGGCTCACGGTGCGCGGTGGTCATCGCGGCCCTGGCGCTGACCACCTGCGGCGCGGGCACCGAGCGGCCCGCCCAGGCACGCGAGTCCGCCGGTCCCCCGGCCGCCCGGGCCTCGGGACCCGCGACCGGTCCGGCCGCCGGACGGGCGGGGGCCGGACCGAGGACCGCCGCGGAGGGCATACGGCCCGGGGACGGACCCGGCGGCGACGCGGACGACGGCGGCCCCGACCGTACCTCCGGCTCCGGCCCGCACCGTACCTCCGGCTCCGACGCCGACTCGGCCCAGCACGGCGGCACGGGCGACGGCACGGCCCCCTGGCGGCGCTGGGACCCGGAGGACGGCGCCCCCTGGGCCGGTGGCGCCGAACCGTGGCGCGGCTGGGGCCCGGCCGCCGGCCACGGCAGGCGGCCGACCGGCGGCCCCGGTGCCGACCGCCCCGCCCCCGCCGACGACACCCCCGGCCCCTCGGCCGCCCCCGGACGCCGCCCCCCGGCGGCCCCCGCACCCGTCACCGGCTCGCCGTCCGCCTCCACCTCCCCCTCCGCCGCCGGCCGGGGCGGGGGCGGAGCCGCGCGCCCCAGCCCGTCACTGGCCGGGCGGCACGCCGGCGAGGGGCGGCCCCGGCCCGGGCGCCCCGACCCGCCGCGGGAGGAGGAGGGCCGCGAGGAGTCCGTCCGTGCCGAATCGGAGACAGAGCCCGAGCCCCTCCGGCGCCACCGGACGCACGGGGAAGCGGTACCGGAGACGGAGTCCGCCGCCGTGTCCGAGCCGCGCCGCACCCCGCCGGCCGCCGCCTACGAGACCTCGACCCGGGCCGCCGGAACCACCCCTGACCGGCAGATTCCCGTACTGACGCTGGGGGTCGGGCTCGCCATGATGGGGCTCGGACTGGGCTTCCTGGGGCTGCGCATCCGGCGCCGCTGACCCGGCCGCCCCGGCCTCCCGTACCGCCCGGGTCCCCCTCAGGACGGACGCCCGGGATCCCTCTGAGGTCGCTTGTCGGCTCCGGCATACCCGGTATACATACTGAGTATGTCGATCCGCCACGGGCTGCTGGCCCTGCTCGAACTCGGGCCCCGGTACGGCTCTCAGCTCCGCTCGGAGTTCGAGTCCCGCACCGGTGCCACCTGGCCGCTCAACGTCGGCCAGGTCTATACGACCCTCAGCCGGCTGGAGCGCGACGGACTGGTCGCGCAGGGCGGCGAGGACGACGCCGGCCACGCCCTCTACGCCATCACCGACACCGGCCGCGACGAGCTGCGCAGCTGGTACGCCCAGCCGGTGGACCGCACCAGCCCGGCCCGGGACGAACTGGCGATCAAGCTGGCCATGGCGGTCGGCGCGCCGGGCGTGGACATCCGGGAGGTGATCCAGTCCCAGCGCCGCCACACCGTGCAGGCGATGCAGGACTACACCCGGCTGAAGGCCCGCGCCCTCGACGCCCTGGAGAGCGGCCGGTCGCAGGAGCGGGACGACGTGGCCTGGCTGCTGGTCCTGGAGCAGCTGATCTTCCAGACCGAGGCGGAGGCCCGCTGGCTGGACCACTGCGAGGCCCGGCTCATCCGGATCGCCGCCGCCTCGGCCGCCGCCCCGCCGCCCCGCACCGGGGACCCCGCACCGCCGCCGGGCCCGGTCGCCGAGACGGCCCGCCCCCGCGCAGGCCGCCGCCGCACCTGACCGGCACCACCACCCGTACCTCCGCCGCACCGGCGACCCGGGCCCACCCCACGGCACCGCCGCCCGTACCGGCGCGGCACCGCACACCTCCATCCGCACATCCATCCGTACGTACGCGCACGCCCCGGCCCACACCCGGCGGCGGCCGTACCCCCGAGGGGGACCGATTCCCATGCCTTCACCGCAGCCCGTGCTGCAACTTCAGCAGCTCGCCCGTGTCCACGGCACCGGCGCCACCGAGGTGCACGCCCTGCGCGGCATCGACCTCGACGTCCACCCCGGCGAACTGGTCGCCGTGATGGGCCCCTCCGGCTCCGGCAAGTCCACCCTGCTCACCATCGCCGGGGGACTGGACACCCCCACCTCCGGGCGGGTGCTGGTGGAGGGCACCGACATCACCACCGCCGGCCGCAAGGCGCTGGCCGCGCTGCGCCGCCGCAGCATCGGCTACGTCTTCCAGGACTACAACCTCATCCCGGCGCTGACCGCCGCCGAGAACGTCGCCCTCCCCCGCGAGCTGGACGGTGTCTCCGCCCGCAAGGGACGCACCGAGGCCCTGGCGGCGCTGGAGGAGATGGGGCTCGGCCACCTCGCCGACCGCTTCCCCGACGAGATGTCCGGCGGCCAGCAGCAGCGGGTGGCCATCGCCCGCGCCCTGGTCGGCGACCGCCGGCTGGTGCTCGCCGACGAGCCGACCGGCGCCCTGGACTCCGAGACCGGCGAGTCCGTGCTCGGACTGCTGCGCACCCGCTGCGACGCCGGCGCCGCCGGGGTGCTGGTGACCCATGAGCCCCGGTTCGCCGCCTGGGCGGACCGGGTGGTCTTCCTCCGGGACGGCGCGGTGGTCGACCAGACCGTCCGCTCCGGCGCCGACTCGCTGCTGGCCGGCCAGGGCTCCGGCCGGGGCGGTCGCGGTCAGGCGGTCGAGCGGTGAACGGCTGGTTCCACGGCTGGCGTGCGGCGGTGCGGATAGCCCGCCGCGACGCCTGGCGCTCCAAGGGGCGCTCCTTCCTCGTCCTCGCCATGATCGCGCTGCCGATCATCGGCGTCAGCGCCGCCAATGTGACCCTGCGGACCTCGGAGCTGTCCGTCGCCGAGAAGGCGGACCGCACGATGGGCGCCGCCGACGCCCGGCTCTCCGACGCCGGCTACGGCGGGGTGCCGATCTACCAGGCGCCGAACGGGCAGGACACCATGCCCGTCAAGTCCTACGAGGACCAGCCGTACCCCGACGGGGACGCCGACACGGCCAAGGCCGTCCCGGCCGGGGCCCGGGTCCTGAAGGACACCAGCGGCACCGCCAAGGTCCGCACCGAGCACGGCTCGCTCCATGTGAACGTCCGCGAGCTGAAGGCCACCGACCCGATGGCCCACGGCATGGTGACGCTGCTCGACGGCCGCTTCCCGCAGAAGGACGACGAGGTCGCCGTCACCGGGCAGTTCCTCAAGGAGAGCGGACTGTCCGCCGGCTCCCGGCTCACCGTGCGCAACATGGACCGGACCTATCTGATCACCGGCGCCTACGAGCTGCCGGGCGACCTGGCCGCCAACGAGGTCAACGCCCTCCCGGGGGCGCTGCTGACGCCGCTGGACCAGGCGCTGGAGGCCCAGGGCATGTCCGGCACCGGCCAGAACACCACCTATCTGGTCGACGTTCCCGGTCCCGGTGGTTTCACGTGGAACATGGTCGAGCAGGCCAACACCAAGGGCGTGAAGGTCGAGTCCCGGGCGGCCCTGCTGAACCCGCCGCCGCGCTCCGAGGTGAAGCTGTACCAGCACCCCGACTGGGTCGACTACGACAGCAGCGGCGAGGCCAACACCGCCATGCTCGCCTCCCTGGCCACCATCGTGGGCCTGGCGATGCTGGAGATCTGCCTGCTGGCCGGCCCCGCCTTCGCCGTCGGCGCCCGCCGCTCCCGGCGCCAGCTCGGCCTGGTCGGCGCCAACGGCGGCGACCGCCGCCACATCCGCTCCATCGTGCTGGCCGGCGGCCTGGTGATCGGCGCCGCCGCGGCCGTGGTCGGCACGGTGCTCGGCGTCGCCCTCACCGTGGCGCTGCGCCCGCTGCTGGAGGACTGGCTCGGCAAGCGCTTCGGCGGCATCGACCTGCGCCCGCTGGAACTGGCCGGCATCGCGCTGCTCGCGGTCCTCACCGGGCTACTCGCGGCGATCGTGCCCGCGGTCACCGCCTCCCGCCAGACCGTGCTGGCCTCGCTCACCGGCCGCCGGGGGGTGCGCCGCAGCAACCGGATCCTGCCGGTCGTCGGCCTGGTCGCCGTGCTGCTCGGCGCCGCCATCGCGCTGTACGGCTCGGTGGTCACCGACCAGTTCATCCTGGTCGCCGGCGGCAGCGCGCTGGCCGAACTGGGCGTGGTCGCCCTCACTCCCGCGCTGGTCGGGCTGTTCGGCCGGGTCAGCCGCTGGCTGCCGCTCTCGCCGCGGCTCGCGCTGCGCGACGCGGTACGCAACCGGGGCCGCACGGCACCGGCGGTGGCCGCGGTGCTCGCCGCCGTCGCCGGCACGGTCGCCGTCGCCACGTACCAGGTCAGCAGCGAGGCCGAGCACCGGGCCGGCTACGAGGCCCGGATGCCGAGCGGAGCCGTCTCCGCCCTGCTCACCCAGGGCGACGGACGGGACGCGTCCGCGCTGCGCGACGCCGTACGCCGGGACCTGCCCGTCGACCTCACCGCGGACCTCGGCCGGCTCACCGTCGGCCGGGCGGGCTGCGAGATGTACTCGGAGGCCAAGGGCTGCGGCTATGTCGAGGTGGTCACCCCCAAGGTCAACGAGTGCCCGCTGTGGGTGACCGACGCCGACGGCAACTCGGCCTCCGACCACATGACCCCGGCCGAACGGCGCAAGCTGGGCAAGGACTGGCGCTGCACCGCCCAGGCCGGAAGCATCGGCGAAAGCGGGCTGGTGGTCGGCGACGCCTCGCTGCTGAAGGTGCTGAGGATCGACGACCCCAAGGCCGAGCAGGCGCTCAAGGAGGGCAAGGTCGTCTCCTTCCACCGGCCCATGGTGGACCAGAAGACCGGGAAGCTCTCGGTGCGGCTGGTCCCCGACCGCGGGGAGGCCAACGAGGCCGCCGCCGCCGAGAAGGAGCCTCCGGGCAAGGTCGTCGCCCTGCCCGCCTACCAGGCCCCCGACAGCGTCGAGTCCTACGACGTGGGCGGCATCGTGCCCGCCGCCGCGGTCAGGCAGGCCGGGATGACCATGGCCCCGCTCGGCGCGTACCACTCCACCGACGCCCTGCCCAGCAGCCGGCAGCGGCAGAAGCTCGACCAGGACCTCGACCGGCTCGGGGCCGATGTGGACCTCTACGTCGAGGAGGGCTTCACCGGCGAGAAGAGCATCGTGCTGCTGGCGCTGACCGTCTTCGCCGGGCTGATCACCATCGGCGCGGCCGGGATCGCCACCGGACTGGCCCAGGCCGACGCCGAGGCCGACCTCAAGACGCTGGCCGCCGTCGGCGCCCCGCCGCGGGTGCGCCGCAGCCTCAGCGGCTTCCAGTGCGGGGTGGTCGCCCTGATGGGCGTGGTGCTCGGATCACTGGCCGGGCTGCTGCCGGGCATCGGCCTCCGGCTCACCGAACGGCGCCAGTCGGAGAAGTGGTACAGCGAGATGCTGGACCAGGGCGGTATGGCGGACGCCCCGTACACTCCGGTCGTCATCCCCTGGCAGACGCTCGCCGCGCTGCTGGTGCTCGTCCCGCTGGGCGCCGCGCTGCTGGCCGCCGTGGTCACCCGCTCCCGGGGGGCCCTCGCCCGCCGCGAGGCCGGCTGACCGGCCCGGCCACCGGCCTGCGGCCTCCGGGCCCTTCGGGCAGGCCGCGGCAGGGGCGGGTGCCCCCGTACGAGGGTGGATCACCCTTGTACGGGGGCACACCCAGTGATGACGCACCTGTGCGAGAGAATGGCGGCATGGAGATGCCGAGGAATGAACGGCCGCAGGAGAGCAACCCCCAGGTCCTCGTCGTGGGACAGGACCTGATGTCGCTCGGCGGCGGCGACGGTGGCGACGAGTCGCGCGAGGTCCCGGTGACGGAGATGGTCGAACAGCCTGCCAAGGTCATGCGTATCGGCAGCATGATCAAGCAGCTTCTGGAAGAGGTACGCGCCGCGCCCCTGGACGAGGCCAGCAGGGTCCGGCTCAAGGACATCCACGCCAGCTCGGTGAAGGAGCTGGAAGACGGCCTCGCGCCGGAGCTGGTGGAGGAGCTGGAGCGCCTCTCCCTGCCGTTCACGGACGAGGCGATCCCCTCCGAGGCCGAACTGCGCATCGCGCAGGCCCAGCTGGTGGGCTGGCTGGAGGGGCTGTTCCACGGTATCCAGACCGCGCTGTTCGCCCAGCAGATGGCGGCCCGCGCCCAGTTGGAGCAGATGCGCCGGGCCCTCCCGCCGGGCGCCCCGCACGACGAGGATGACGAGGACCACCGCCCCGGCGCGGTCCGCTCGGGCCCCTATCTGTAGACGCCTCCGGGTATCCGTGGGCGGCTTCGGGCCGCCCGCCGTCCGGCATCACCGAGGCCGGGCACCCCGCGTGCGTACCGTACGCACCAGGGGTGCCGGGCCTCGGCACGTCTTCGGGAGCGGTCTCAGACCCCCGCCGCGTCCGGGTTCACCAGCGCGATCTTGCCGATGTGCGAACTGGCCTCCATGGTCCGGTGCGCCTCGGGCGCCTCCGGCATCGGGAAGGCGCGATCGACCACCGGGCGGACCGTGCCGTCCGCGATCAGCGGCCACACATGCTCGGCGACCGCGGCGATGATCGCCGCCTTCTCCGCCGGAGGACGGGCCCGCAGCGAGGTCGCGGTGATCGCGGCCCGCTTGGCCAGCAGCGCCCCGAGGTTCAGCTCCCCCTTGTTGCCGCCCTGGAGCCCGATCACCGCCAGCCGCCCGTTCACCGCGAGGGCCTTGACGTTCCGCTCCAGGTACTTGGCGCCGATGATGTCCAGGATGACGTCCGCACCCGCCCCGTCCGTCGCCTTGCGGACCTCCTCCACGAAGTCCTGCTCGCGGTAGTCGATCAGCACGTCCGCGCCCAGCTCCGCACAGCGGGCCAGCTTCTCCGGGCCGCCCGCGGTCACCGCGACCCGCGCGCCGACCGCCTTGGCCAGCTGGATGGCCATGGTGCCGATCCCGCTGCCGCCGCCGTGCACCAGCAGCGTCTCGCCGGGACGGAGCCCGGCCACCATGAAGACGTTGGACCAGACCGTCGCGGCCACCTCGGGCAGCGTCGCCGCGGTGACCAGGTCCACGCCGTCCGGCACCGGCAGCAGCTGCCCGGCCGGGACGGCCACCTTCTGCGCGTAGCCGCCGCCCGCGAGCAGCGCGCACACCCGGTCGCCGACGGACCAGCCGGTCACCCCGGGGCCCAGCGCGGCGATCCGGCCGGAGCACTCCAGGCCGGGGTACGGGGAGGAGCCGGGCGGCGGGTCGTAGAAGCCCTGGCGCTGGAGGACGTCGGCCCGGTTGACGGCCCCGGCCGCCACCTCGACCAGCACCTCGCCCTCGCCGGGCACGGGATCGGGCACCTCGGCCCAGACCAGCGCGTCAGGACCACCGGGCTCCGGAATCGTGATCGCATACATGGCCGCGAGGCTACTCCGGCCGCCCCGGCCCCGGCGGCCAGCGCGCCCCCGCGGCCATGGCGGTGACCGACCGCGAGGCTGCTCCGGCCGACCGCTCCGGCGGGGGCGGCCGTCCGGCCGTGCGGCTACTCCGGCGGAGTGGTCAGCGTCGGCGGCACGCTCGTCGCGCGCACGATGGTGATCACCCGGTCGGTGAGCTGGAGCGGGCTGGCCGCCGGATCGTCGTAACTGAGCAGCCGATGGCCCCGCAGCACGCTGATGACCAGGTCGTCGGTCTCCCGGACGTTCTTGCCGACCTCGGCCTTTATGACCGGCCGTTCGACCAGGTCGAGACCGCTGCCCTGCTGGATCAGGTCCTCCATCACGGTGCCCGCGCTCGGGCTGAGCACGGACATCCCGAGCAGCCGGCCCGCGGCGCTGGCACTGGTGATCACGGCATCGGCGCCGGACTGGCGCAGCAACGGCGCGTTCTCCTCCTCCCGCACCGCGGCGACGATCTTCGCCCCCCGGTTGAGCTGCCGGGCCGTCAGGGTCACCAGAACCGCCGTGTCGTCCCGCTGAGTGGCGATCACGACCTGCCGGGCGCGCTGGAGTTCGGCGCGCAGCAGCACATCGCTGCGGGTCGCGTCGCCGATCACCCCGGTGAAACCGTCCGCGTTCGCCGCCTCGATCACCTTGCTGCTGGGGTCGACGATGACGATCTGCTCCTTCTTCAGGCCGGTGGCGCACAGCGTCTGGATGGCCGACCTGCCCTTCGTACCGAATCCGACGACGACGGTGTGGTCGCGCAAGGTGGACCTCCAGCGGTTCAGCCGCCACTCCTCCCGGGTCCGCTGGGTGAGGACTTCGAGAGTGGTGCCGACCAGGATGATGAGGAAGAGCACGCGCAGCGGCGTGACCAGCAGGATGTTGACGAGTCGGGCGCTGTCGCTGCGCGGGACGATGTCGCCGTAGCCGGTGGTGGACAGGGTGACGGTCGCGTAGTACGAGGCGTCGAGCAGATCGACCTGCTCGTCGGCGTTGTCGAAGTACCCGTCCCGGTCCACGTAGACGATCAGGATCGTCAGCACCAGCACGGCCAGGGCCATCAGCAACCGGCGGGCGACCTGGAGCAGGGGCCGGGTGACCACCTCCGTGGGCAGCTTGATCTGGCCGCCGACCAGGTGCTCGTCGGCACGGCGGGCCATCGCGTCATGGCCGGGAAGTTTCACGTGAAACATCCTTCGGTGGTCGGCGCCCAGGGCAGCGTCAGAATTTCCAGAGTGTCGCCCGCGCGGGCCCCGGTGGGCGGGACGACCGCGAGCCCGTCCGCCACCGCGACCCCGCGCAGCATCGCGGGCCCATGGAACCGCACCGGCACGGCCACCCCGTCACCGGCCTGCCCTTCGGCACCCCGGCGCACCACCGGCACCAGCCGGGTGTCGTACGGATGCCCGGCCACCGACTCCCCTACCGCGGCCGTTCGCGAGGCGGCGGCGGTACGGCCGGCCAGCCCGCGCAGCAGCGGCGCGGCGAGGGTGAGCAGGGCGGCCACCGCGGCTAGCGGGTTGCCCGGCAGCCCGACCAGATGGCGATCCGGGGCCAGCCGGGCGAGCAGCATCGGATGCCCCGGGCGCACCTTGACCCCGTCCACCAGCAGCTCCGCCCCGGCCTCGGCGAGCACCCGGTGCAGATGGTCCACCGGGCCCGCGGCGGTGCCCCCGGTGGTGAGGACCAGATCGGCACTCGAACCCCGTACCGCATCGGCCAGCGCCTCGGGATCATCCCCGAGCCGCCGTACCGCGACCACCTCGGCCCCCAGCGACTCCAGCCAGGGGGTCAGCATCGGCCCGAGAGCATCCCGGATCAGCCCATCCCGCGGAAGTCCAGCGCCCAACAACTCATCACCCAGCACCAGGACCTCCACGCCCGGGCGCTCCACCGTCACCAGCCGGTCATACCCGGCCGCCGCCGCGAGCCCCAGCACCACCGGGGTGACCACGGTCCCGGCGGGCAGCAACTGGTCGCCGGAACGGCACTCCTGCCCGCGCGGCCGGATGTCCTGGCCATGGCCCACCGCCCGCAGCGCGTGCAACTGCCCCGCCCCGTCCATCCGCGCATGCTCGGCGCGGATCACCGCGGTCGCCCCCGACGGCAGCCGCGCCCCGGTGGCGATCCGCACCGCCGCCCCGTCCTGCAACGGCTCGGCGGACGCCCGACCGGCCAGTACGGCACCGCCATCACTGGCGGCCCAAGGCCCCGGCCCGGCGACGGCCCACCCATCCATGGCCGAGGTGTCAAAGGACGGCAGATCGGTCAGAGCGGTCAACGGATCGGCGAGCACCCGGCCCAGCGCCTGGCCCAGACCGGTGTGCCCGAAGCCCACCGGCCGGCCCGCCCCCAACCGCCCCGCCAGCGCCCGGGCCTCCCCCCAGACCGTAGCCCGATGCCGCTCCGCCCCGGCCCCCTCGCCACCCCTGGCCCTGGCCGTCCTCCGGCCACCGACCGCCCCCGGCAACGGAACAAGCAGCGCCAGCGCCTCCTCGACCCCCTCCACCTCCGACCCGGTCACGACGACCCGGCCCCCGCGGCGGGACCCGTGGGCCCGGTGGGACCCGTGGGCCCGGTGGGACCCGTGGGCCCGGTGGGACCCGTGGGCCCGGTGGGACCCGTGGGCCCGGTGGGGCCAGTGGGATCGGTGGGACCGGCCGGACCCGTGGGACCGGCCGAACCGGTGGGCCCTGCCCCCTCGTCCGCCCAGCGCGCCGCGAGGGCCGCCGCCTTCCGCGCCGCCTCGGCCACCGCCCGCGCCCCCTCCACCGAACCACCGCTCCCGGCGGCCTGGGCGGCCGCGTACCCGACCAGAAAGGTGGTCAGCGGCGCGGCCGGGCGGGCGACCCCATGCGCGGCGTCCCGTGCCAAATCCAGCAGCACGTTGGTATCCACGTCCAGTTCGACACCGAGCTCGGCCTTGACCGCGGCGATCCATTCATCCAACACGTGCCCATGCTCCCTGATCCGCGAGCGGGCGGCCGCGATGTCCTCCCAGGTGTCGCAGTCGAACGAAGCACCCTCCAACGACGTTCCCGGCCCGCTCCCGATCCGGCGCAGCACCAGCTCGTCCATCAGCAGCCGCAGCGGCAACCCCGGCAGGGTGCCGTGCTCGGCGGCCAGCAACGCGATCTCCCGCCGCAACGGCTCCGTCCGGTACGCGGCGGTCAGCGGCTGGTCCCGCCCACCCGCGTCCACCGCCAGCACACCCTCCACACCCTCGTCCGCCCCCAGCGCACCCACCAGAACCTCCACGGCCGCTTCCCCGAGGAAGGGCAGATCACCACCGAGCACCACCACCGTCTCGGCCTCGACCAACCGGAGCCCTGCCGACAGCGCCGCCAGCGGTCCACCGCCGGGCGGCTCCTCCCGCACCCACCGGACCGGCCGTACGGTGGGCCGGCGCCCTCCCACGACCACGGTCCGCCCCGCCCCCCGGCAGGCGTCGAGCACCCGGTCCAGCAACGGGCGGCCCCCCACGGTCACGGCGGGCTTGTCCACGCCCCCCAGTCGCCTGGCCGCGCCCCCGGCGAGCACCACCGCATCAAATCGGCTCACCCACCCAGTATCCCGAGCGGTCCCCCACCCCCGAACCCCGGGTCCGGCCCCACCCAGGGTGGCAGGCGATTGCCCCGCCGAAGGCGGCAGGCAAGGTGCCCCGCCAAGTAGGGGTGGGCAATGTGCCCTGCCAAAGGGGGTAGGCAAGACCCCGCACCGCTGTCCCCGGATATCGCCCCGCTCGACACCGCGAGCCCACCCGACACCACAAGCCCGACCGACACTACGAGGAGGTGCCCGCCATGCGGAAGTGGCTGCTGCTGGCCGCGGCGATCGGCCTGGAGGTGACCGCCACGCTCTCCCTGCGCGCGGCCCTCGACCAGCCCGCCTGGTACGCCCTGGTCGCGGCCGGCTATGTCGGCGCCTTTGTCATGCTCGGCATGGTGCTGCGGGCCGGGCTGGGCCTCGGTGTCGCCTACGGCATCTGGGGCGCCTCCGGGGTCGCCCTCACCGCGCTGCTGGCGACCGCCCTCTACGGCGACCCGCTGACCGGCACCATGGGCGTGGGCATCGTCCTGGTCATCGGCGGCGTGCTCTGCGTGGAGCTCGGCTCCCAGGCCGCCCAACACCGCCCGGACACACCCCACGCCCAGCGAGACGACGCCCAGCGAGACGACGCCCAGCGAGGCGACGCCCGGCGAGACGGCGGCCGACGCGGGGGCCGACAGGGCAACACCGGACAGGGCGGGGACCGACAGGGCAGCACCGGGCGAGGCGGCGGCCGACAGGGCAGCGCCGGCCGACGGAGCGGCACCGGGCAGGGCGGGGGCCGACGCGGCAGTGCCGGGCGAGGAGGTGCCGCATGACCTGGGTCTTTCTCGTGGGCGCCATCCTCAGCGAGGTGGGCGCCACCCTGTCGCTGCGGATGGCCTCCCAGCCGGGCGGCGCGCGGACGTGGTTCCTCGCCGTCGGCACCGGCTATCTGTTCGCCTTCGCCCTGCTCACCCTGGCCCTGGCCGAGGGGCTCGCCATCGGGGTGGCCTACGGGATCTGGGCCGCCGTCGGGGTGGCGCTCACCGCGCTGGCCTCACGGCTGCTGTTCCGCGAACCCCTGACCAAGGTGATGGGCCTCGGCATGGTGCTGATCGTCGCGGGCGTCCTGTTCATCGAACTCGGCGCCGCGCACTGAGGCCGACATCCGCCTTGACCACTTGACCACCGACACCCGCCTCGACCACCTGACCAGACGACGCCGCCGACCACCGCGATCGACCAGTGGGGGCTTCCGTGCTCCCGCCGTGCGGTCCTGCCTGCCGTGCTCCCGCCCCCTGCGCCCCCTTCCCTTTTGGGCAACGAAGAACGGAGCGCGATCGTGCCGTGATGGCGAGAGTTCGCCACGCCCGTCGCCGGGGCCAGGGCCGGGCGGGAGCGGCAAACGGGGCAGGCGGGAAGGCGGGAGCGGCGACGGGGGCAGGAGCGAAGGCGGGAGAGGCGTCGGCCGTCCACCGCCCCGTGGGGCCGCCGGCCGACTGCCGCTCCAGGGGCACGGTCACAGGGTGCGGAGGAGCACCGCCGGCTGCTCGACGCAGTCGGCCACGTAGCGCAGGAAGCCGCCCGCCGTACCGCCGTCGCACACCCGGTGGTCGAAGGTCAGCGACAGCTGCACGACCTGGCGGACCGCCAGCTCGCCCTGGTGCACCCAGGGCTTGGGGATGATCCGTCCCACGCCCAGCATGGCGGCCTCGGGGTGGTTGATGATCGGGGTGGAGCCGTCCACGCCGAAGACGCCGTAGTTGTTGAGGGTGAAGGTGCCACCGGTCAGGTCCGCCGGGGTCAGCGCCCCCTTCCGGGCCACCTCGGTGAGCCGGGCGAACTCGGCGGTCAGGGACTCCGCGGTGCGCCCGTGCGCGTCGCGGACGACCGGTACGACCAGTCCCCGATCGGTCTGGGCGGCGAAGCCGAGGTGCACCCCGGGGAGCCGGACGATCTCCCGGGCGGCGGTGTCCACGGTGGAGTTCAGCTCGGGGAAGCGGGCCAGCGCGGCGGTGCAGATCCGGGCGAGCAGGGCCAGCAGCGACACCTTCGGTCCGCCCGCCGCATTCATCGCGGTCCGCGCGGCCATCAGCTCGGTCGCGTCGGCGTCCACCCAGCAGGTGGCGTCGGGGATCTCCTGGCGGCTGCGGGACAGCTTGGCCGCCACCGCGCCGCGCACGCCACGCAGGGGGACGCGTTCGCCGGCGGGGGAGGGCGCGACCACCAGGGCGGGGGCGGGGGAGGGTTGGGCAGGGGACGGTTCGGTGAAGGACGGTTCGGCGGTCGGTGTCGCCTCGGCCGTGATCGCACGCTCCACGTCGGCGCGGAGGATCAGCCCGTCCCGCCCCGAGCCGGCCACCCGGCGCAGGTCGACGCCCTTGTCCCGGGCCAGCTTCCGCACCAGCGGGGAGATCACCGCGACCGGGCCGTCGGGGACCGGGACGGACGGTGCCGGAGCGGGGGCCTCCGCAGCCGGACGCAGGGTCTGGGTGGCCGACGGGGCCGAGAAAGCCGGAGAGGCCGACGGGGTCAAGGGGGCCGAGGGGGTCGACGGGGTCGGGGTGGTGGCGCTGCCGTTGACGGTGGCGGGGGCCGGGAGTGCGGGGTCATCGCGGCGTATCCGGCGGCGACGGGCGGCGGGGGCGGTGGTGCCGTAGCCGACCAGGACGTTGCCCGAGCCCTCGGCCTCGCCGCTCTCAGGGGCGGGCGCGGGGGCCTCCGGGGCCGCACCGGGCTCCGTCGCGCCGACGGCGACCGTGATCAGCGGGGCGCCGACCGGCAGCTCCTCGCCCTCGGCCCCGTACCGCGCGGTGACCACACCCCCGTACGGGCAGGGCACCTCCACCATCGCCTTGGCCGTCTCGACCTCCACCACGGGCTGGTCGATGGCGACCACGTCGCCGACCTCCACCAGCCAGCGGACGATCTCCGCCTCGGTCAGCCCCTCACCGAGGTCCGGCAGCTTGAACTCCAGCACCCGGGCCATCAGCTTCCCGCCTCCCACTGCAGTCGGGCGACCGCGTCCAGCACCCGGTCCACGCCGGGCAGATGGTGCCGTTCCAGCATCGGCGGCGGGTAGGGGATGTCGAAGCCCGCGACCCGCAGCACCGGGGCCTCCAGATGGTGGAAGCAGCGCTCGGTGACCCGGGCGGCGATCTCCCCGCCGGGCCCGCCGAAGCCGGACGACTCGTGGACCACGACCGCGCGCCCGGTGCGCCGTACCGAGGCGCAGACCGTCTCGTCGTCGAAGGGCACCAGCGAGCGCAGGTCCACCACCTCCAGGTCCCAGCCCTCCGCCTCGGCGGCCTCCGCGGCCTCCAGGCAGACCGGCAGGGACGGCCCGTAGGTGATCAGGGTGGCGCTGCGGCCGGTGCGCCGGACCACCGCGCGGCCGATCGGCGCCACGGCGGCCGGGGCCTCGGGCGACCAGTCGGCCTTGGACCAGTAGAGCCGCTTGGGCTCCAGGAAGACCACCGGGTCGTCGGAGGCGATGGCGGCGCGCAGCAGCCCGTAGGCGTCCTCGACCGTCGCGGGCGTGACCACCTGGAGCCCCGGAGTCGCCATGTAGTACGCCTCGGAGGAGTCGCTGTGGTGCTCGACGCCGCCGATCCCGCCGCCGTAGGGCACCCGCACCACGAGGGGCAGCGGCATGGTGCCGCGGGTGCGGTTGCGCATCTTGGCGACATGGCTGAGCAGTTGCTCGAAGGCCGGGTAGGCGAAGGCGTCGAACTGCATCTCGACCACCGGGCGCAGCCCGTACATCGCCATGCCGACGGCGGTGCCGAGGATGCCGGCCTCGGCGAGCGGGGTGTCCGTGCAGCGGTCCTCGCCGAACTCCTTGGCCAGCCCGTCGGTCACCCGGAACACTCCGCCGAGGGTGCCGACGTCCTCGCCGAGCACATGGACCGCCGGGTCCTCGGCCATCGCGTCGCGCATCGCCCGCTGGAGCGCCTGCGCCATGGTGGCGGGCTTCGCGGGACGCCGCGGCGCGGCCGTGGCCGCCTCGGTGGAGGCGGTCGGCGCGGTGGACGCGGGGCTCATCGGGGGTCCTCCTCGGCGTCCAGCTCGGCGCGCAGCTGTGCGGCCTGCTCCAGCAGCTGGGGGGTGGGCTCGGTGTAGACGTGCCGGAACAGCTCCATCGGATCCAGCTCCGGGTCGGCGTTCATCCGGTCGCGCAGCCGGGCCGCCATCGTCTCGGCCTGCTCGGCGGTCTCGCGGACCCCCTCCTCGTCCAGCAGTCCGCGGCCGGTCAGCTCACGCTCCAGCAGCTGCACCGGGTCGTGCTCGCGCCAGGCCGCGACCTCGCCGTCGCCCCGGTAGCGGGTGGCGTCGTCGGCGTTGGTGTGGGCCTCGATGCGGTAGGTCACGGCCTCCACCAGCGTGGGGCCGCCGCCGCGCCGGGCGCGGGCCACCGCCTCGGAGAGCACCTGGTGCACGGCGGGCGCGTCGTTGCCGTCGACCAGCCGGCCCGGTATGCCGTAGCCGACGGCCTTGTGCGCCAGCGAGGGCGCGGCGGTCTGCTTGGCGAGCGGTACGGAGATGGCGAAGCCGTTGTTCTGTACGAGGAAGACGACCGGGGCCTGCCAGACGGCGGCGAAGTTCAGCGCCTCGTGGAAGTCGCCCTCGCTGGTGCCGCCGTCGCCGACCATGGCGAGCGCCACCACGTCGTCGCCCTTGAGCCGGGCGGCGTGGGCGAGGCCGACCGCGTGCGGCAGCTGGGTGGCGAGCGGGGTGGACAGCGGTGCGATACGGCGTTCCCGCGGGTCGTAGCCGGTGTGCCAGTCGCCGCGCAGCAGGGTCAGCGCCTCGGCCGGGTCGAGACCGCGGGCCACGCAGGCGAGGGTGTCGCGGTACGAGGGGAAGAGCCAGTCACGCTCTTCGAGGACCAGGGCGGCGGCGACCTCGCAGGCCTCCTGGCCGGTGCTGGAGGGGTAGACCGCCAGCCGGCCCTGCTTGGTCAGGGCGGTGGCCTGCGCGTTGTACCGGCGGCCGCGGACCAGCTCGGCGTAGAGCCTGCGCAGCAGCTCGGGGGCGAAGCCGTCGGCCGTGTCCGTGCCGAGCACCCGGTACGGCTCGGCGTCCGGGAGCAGCGGTGCGGGGTCGGTGCGCGGCTTCCACTCCGGCGGCGGGGCGGGCCGGTACGCGGCGGCACCGGGAAGCTCCTGGACCGTCATGACTGCGACCTCCTCGTGGGAGCGGGCAAAGGACCCCGCGGGCACAAGACCCGAAGGGGGGCACGGCTGTGACGTGCCTCACCTACCGATTGTTCGGTCGTGGCGGCATTTTGGCTACAGGCACCGCCACCCTGTGGACAAACGGTTCTCCACAGCCTGGGATGGGGCCAGGTCGTCCACAACGGAGAGGCGGGGGCGCATGGGAGCTGAACAAATGGCCGACGGCCGCGAAACGAACGCGACAGGCGCCGTGAACACGGCCGGTGGCGCGAACGCGACAGGCGGGCCGAACACGACCGGAAGCCCGCACCCGACCGGAAGCCCGAACACGGCCGGCGGCACGAGCGCGAACGGCGGCACGAGCGCGAACGGTGGTGAGCCGCAGCAGCCGGCCGCGCGCCCACTGGACTCGATCGACCGCGACATCCTCCGCATACTCCAGACGGACGGCCGCGCCTCGATCCGCTCGGTGGCCGACCGCGTCCATGTCTCCCGCGCCAACGCCTACGCCCGGATCAACCGGCTCATCGACGACGGGGTGATCCGCGGCTTCAGCGCCCGGGTCAACCATGAGCGCGCCGGGCAGGGCGCCTCCGCCTACATCACCCTGAAGATCGTGCAGAACTCCTGGCGCACGGTCCGCGAGCAGCTCCGCGCACTGCCGGGTGCCGCGCACATCGCGCTGGTCAGCGGCGATTTCGACGTACTGCTGCTGGTGCACACCCCGGACAACCGCACCCTGCGCGAGCTGGTGCTCACCCGGCTCCAGGCCATCCCGGAGGTGCTCTCCACCCGGACCCTGCTGGTCTTCGAGGAGACCGACCTCAGCCGCCGGATCTCCCCCGACGAAGCGTGAACCGCCCCCGCCACATCCCTCTATGATCCGATGATCATCATCATGACTGCCAGGGGGAGCAGCCAGTGCACCGCAATGCCCGACGACGGCGAGACCGCCGCGGGGACGACCGGGACCGCGTCGGCTGCCTGGGTCTGCTGATCATGCCGCCTGCCTTCCTCGTGGGCCTCGCCGTCGCCATCCACGCGTCCCGCCACCACGAACGCCCCGACGCCGCCACCGACCCGGTGATCACCTGGATGCAGGTGGCCAGGACCGTGCTCGGCCTCGCCGCCACCGGTTGGCTGCTGTACACGTATCCACTGCGCGAGGGCGCCGGTGACGTGCTGGAGGACCGACTCGTCGAGGCCCTGGTCAGCGCCCTGATCCTGGTGGGGGTCACCCCGCTCGCGCTCACCGCGTTCGTGCTGGCGGCCCGGCCCCCTCTGCGCCCCGTCTACCGGCGGCGGCTGGGCGGCCCGCTGACCTCGCTGGGCGCACTCTTCGCCGGGGCGCTGCTGTACGGCCTGGGACCCATCCTGATGGAACAGGACCAGAACGGTGGTGGCGGTCTCCTGCTCGGCCTCGCGGCCTCCGTGCTGTTCCTGTCCGGCGGGTTGTTCAGCCTCGCCTCCGCGATCCTCGCGGTGCACCACGCCTTCCGCACGGCCGAGGTGCACGAGGTGCTGCCGCCCCTGCTCTCACCCGTACTGGTGTGGGCGATGTTCGTCGTGCAGCTCCTGGACAACCCGCCGGTCACCGCGCCGCTGTGGGTGCGGATCACCTTCCTGTTCGGTCCGCCGCTGTCGGTGACCGCGCTGGCCGCCTGGGAGCTGCGCCGGCTGCGGGTGCACCACGGACGCACCCTGCGCGGCGCGCTGGGCCGCGAACCCGCCGTGGCTGTCTAGAGGCACGCCGTCGGCTTCGGCCCGGGTGTGTTTCACGTGAAACACACCCCGGCTGTCACGTTCGGGGTCAGCCCCTCTCGCGCAGCCCGTCGAAGGCGAGGTGCACCACGGTGTCCACCACCTGCTCCCGCTCGCCGTCGGCGCCGGGGTGCGGGCGGTACCACTCGACCAGCGAGTTGACCATCCCGAACAGCAGCCGGGTGGCCAGCCGTATGTCCACGTCACGGCGGAGGTCGCCCTCGGCGGCGGCGGCCTTCATCAGGTCCGCCACCCGGTGGTCGAACTCGCGCCGCCGCTCCAGCGCCCACCGCTCGGTACGGGTGTTTCCGCGCACCCGCAGCAGCAGGGTGACGTACGGCAGCTCGTCCATCAGCACCTCGACGGTGCGGCGGGTCACGTACTCCACCCGCTCGACCGCCCGGCCCCGCACCGCGCCGGGCTCGTCGAGGACGGCGAACAGCCCGTCCAGCGCCCGGCTGACGGCCCGCCGCAGCAGTTCCTCCTTGCCCGCCACATGGTGGTAGATGGACGACTTGGAGATACCGGCGGCCTTGGAGAGGTGCTCCATCGAGGTGCCGTCGTAGCCGCGCTCGTTGAACACCCCCACCGCGACCGACAGCAGCGTCTCGGGGGTGTACGTGTCCCGCCTCGCGGTGGTCATGAGCGCCCGTCCTTCCCGGCGGCGGCCCGGAGTTCGGCGATCCGGAGGCCGGCGACCCGGCGGCGCAGCTCCTGCGAGGGGGCGTAGCGGCCGCCGGGGTACTCGTCGTGCAGCAGGAACAGGGTCTCCAGCACCCGGTCGAGCCCCAGTTCCCCGCCCCAGGCGAGCGGTCCGCGCGGGTAGTTGACGCCCAGCCGCATCGCGGTGTCGACGTCCTCGGCGCTCGCCACCCCGCGGCGTACCGCGTCCAGGGCGAGGTCGACCAGCATGGCCACGGTCCGGGTCACGATCAGTCCGGGCACGTCGGCGATCACACTGACCTGTTTGCCGAGCGCCTGGAACAGCCCGATGGCGGCTTCCAGACAGGCCGCGGGGACGCCGGCGGCCGGTCCCAGGGCGACCCGGGTGGCGGTGCGGTAGTCCAGGGCCAGGTCCAGGTGGATCTCCGGCGTCGTGGCGAGGTCGGCCGGTCCGCCGTCGGCGAGGAGGATCCGGGTGCCGCTGGGCAGTTCGATCCAGCCCGGACGGCCGCGGTCGGCGTCCTCACCCCGGTGGACCGTGATCCCGGCCGTCTCCATCAGCTCCGGCAGTACGGCGGCCGGCCCCAGGTCGCCGTGCACGGTGACGGCCTCGGGCGCGGGGGCCGGGGCGGCGGTGTGCGGGGCGGGACGGGTCTCCCCTTCCCCGTACGGATACCAGCCCTGCCCGCTCTTGCGGCCGAGCCGCCCGGACTCCACCAGCCGGCGCTGGGCCAGCGAGGGCGTGAACCTGGGGTCCTGGAAGAAGGCCTCCCAGACCGAGCGGGTGACGGCCTCGTTGACGTCCTGGCCGATGAGGTCGGTGAGCTCGAAGGGGCCCATCGCGAAGCCGCCGCTCTCGCGCAGCACCGCGTCGATGGTGGCCGGGTCGGCGGCCCGCTCCTCGTACAGCCGCAGCGCCTCGGCGTAGAAGGGGCGGGCGAGGCGGTTGACGATGAAGCCGGGGGTGTCGGCGCAGCGCACCGGCGTCTTGCCCCAGGCGGCGGCGGTGGCGTACGCGCGGTCCGCGGCCGCCTCGTCGGTGGCGAAGCCGCTGACCACCTCCACCAGCGGCAGCAGCGGGGCCGGGTTGAAGAAGTGCAGCCCCACGAACCGGCCGGGCAGCCGCAGCGCCCCGGCGATGGCGGTGACGGAGAGCGAGGAGGTGTTGGTGGCGAGCAGGCAGTCGTCGGCGACGGTCTTCTCCAGCCCGGCGAACAGCTCCCGCTTGATGTCCAGCCGCTCGGCGATCGCCTCCACGACGAGTGCGGCGTCGGCCAGGTCGGCGAGGTCGGCGGCCTCGTGCAGCCGCCCGAGCGCGGCGTCCCGCTCGTCCTCGGCCAGCCGGCCCTTGGCGACCAGCCGGTCCAGCCGCCCGCCGATGGTCCTGGCGGCCTCCCGGGCCATGCCGGGGGCGGCGTCGTACAGCCGCACCGGGTGACCGGCGAGCAGGGCGACCTGGGCGATGCCCTGGCCCATGGTGCCGGTGCCGATCACGGCGACGGTCCGCTCGCGTTCCACCGGGCCGTGCGGTGCGCTGTCCGCCGCCGCGGTTCGCTCGTTCGGGGTGTGGACGGCGCTGCCGCCGGCCCCCGCAGCACTCCGGGACTGGCCGCCGGCCCCGGTGGCGGCGGCCTCGGCCGTGGTCTCGGTGTCGGTCATGGCAGTGATCCTCCCCGATGGGTTGTCCACAGGCTCGGGAGACCCCCTTGTCCCGACCGATCGTTCGGTTACTCTAGCCGTGTCCGCCCGTCCCTGCCCAGCTCGACGAGGAGTTGGTCCGCCATGGCCGCCGCTCAGCTGACCACCGACCACCTGACCGAGAAGCACCGGCCCACCCTGGACCAGGCCCTCGAAGCCATCCGCACCCGCGCCTACTGGTCGCCGCACCCGGAGCACCCCAAGGCGTACGGGGAGGACGGCTCGCTGAGCGCCGCCGACGGTCTGGCCGCGCACCAGGCGGTGCTGGGCCGCCGCTTCGAGCTGGACCAGCCGGGGACGGACGACTGGACCGGCGGCGAGGTCTCGCCGTACGGCCCGGAGCTGGGCGTGGAGTACCCGCACGCGGACGTGGAGGTGCTGCTGCCCGCGATGCGCGCGGCGATGGGCGGCTGGCGGGACGCGGGCCCGGAGGTGCGCGCCCTGGTCTGCCTGGAGATCCTGGCCCGGATCAGCGCCCGCACCCACGAGTTCGCGCATGCGGTGATGCACACCAGCGGCCAGGCGTTCATGATGGCGTTCCAGGCGGGCGGGCCGCACGCCCAGGACCGCGGTCTGGAGGCGGTGGCCTACGCGTACGCGGAGCAGGTCCGCGTCCCGCTGGTGGCGGACTGGTCCAAGCCCCAGGGCAGGAAGGACCCGCTGGAGCTGCGCAAGTCCTTCACCCCGGTAGGCCGCGGCATCGCCCTGATGATCGGCTGCAACACCTTCCCCACGTGGAACGGCTATCCGGGCCTCTTCGCCTCCCTCGCCACGGGGAACGCGGTCCTGGTCAAGCCGCACCCGCGCGCGGTGCTGCCGCTGGCGCTGACCGTCAAGGCGGCCCGGGAGGTGCTGGCCGAGGCCGGCTTCGACCCGAACCTGGTCGCCCTCGCCGTGGAGCGGCCGGGCGAGGGCATCGCCAAGGAGCTGGCGCTCCGCCCCGAGGTGCGGATCATCGACTACACCGGCTCCACCTCGTTCGGCGACTGGCTGGAGGCCAACGCCCGCCAAGCGCAGGTCTACACGGAGAAGGCCGGGGTCAACACGGTGGTGGTGGACTCCACCGACGACTACCGCGGCATGCTCGCCAACCTGGCCTTCTCGCTCTCCCTCTACAGCGGCCAGATGTGCACCACCCCGCAGAACGTGCTGATCCCCCAGGGCGGCATCACCACCGACGCGGGCCCCAAGTCCCACGACGAGGTGGTGGCCGACCTGGCCGGAGCGGTCGGCGGGCTGCTCGGCGACGACGCCCGGGCCAACGCCCTGCTGGGTGCCCTGGTGAACCCGGACGTACGGGCCCGGCTGGAGGCCGCGCCCGAGCTGGGCGAGGTGGCGCTGCCCTCCCGCGAGGTCGCCCACCCGGACTTCCCGGACGCGGTGGTCCGCACCCCGGTGATCGTCTCGCTGGACGGCACCAAGCCCGACGCCGAGGCGGCGTACATGTCGGAGTGCTTCGGGCCGGTGGCCTTCGCCGTCCGGGTCGGTTCCACCGACGAGGGGCTGGAGCTGCTGCGCCGCACGATCCGCGAGAAGGGCGCCATGACCGTCGGCGCCTACACCACCTCGCCGGACGTGGAGCGCGCGGTGGAGGAGGTCTGCCTGGAGGAGTCGGCGCAGCTCTCGCTGAACCTCACCGGCGGGGTCTACGTGAACCAGACCTCGGCCTTCTCCGACTTCCACGGCTCCGGGGGCAACCCGGCGGCCAACGCGGCCCTGTGCGACGCGGCCTTCGTCGCCAACCGCTTCCGCGTGGTGGAAGTCCGCCGCCCCGCCTGACCCGCAAACCCGCCGCCCAGGAACCGGCCACCACACCGGCCCGGCGGCGATGCGGGAGCCGGGCGCCCTCCCGACACCGGGCCCGTTCCGCGGGCTGGCGGTGCCCCGTAGACCCGGCCGCCGGGCCACCACACCCCCAGGCCCGGCGGCCGGCCGGCAGAGGCGGGCCGCCCGAGTCAGCGGCGGAGGCGACAGCCCTCGCCCCGCGCCCCGCGCGGGGCAGCGGGCGCACTACCGGGTGATCTCCGCGTACCGCTGCACCCAGGCGTGCATGGCGATCGCGGCGGCGGCGCCCGCGTTGAGGGAGCGGGTGGAGCCGAACTGGGCGATCGAGCAGACCATGGCGGCGTGCTCGCGGGCCTCCTCGGTGAGCCCCGGGCCCTCCTGCCCGAACAGCAGCACACAGCGGCGCGGCAGTTCGGTGCGCTCCAGCGGGACGGCGCCCGGGAGGTTGTCGATACCGATCACGGCCAGCCCCTCCGCGGCCGCCCAGGAGGTCAGCGAGGCGGTGTCCGGGTGGTGGCGCAGATGCTGGTAGCGGTCGGTGACCATGGCGCCGCGCCGGTTCCAGCGCCGCCGGCCCACGATGTGCACCTGCCGGGCCAGGAAGGCGTTGGCGGTGCGCACCACCGAGCCGATGTTGAAGTCATGGCCCCAGTTCTCCACGGCCACATGGAAGTCGTGCCGCCGGGTGTCCAGGTCGGCGACGATCGCCTCCCGCGTCCAGTACCGGTAGCGGTCCACCACGTTGCGCCGGTCGCCGGCGGCGAGCAGCTCGGGGTCGTACCGCTCGCCGCGGGGCCAGGGCAGGGGGTGCGGCCCGACGCCCACCTCGGGGGCGAAGCCCTCGTCGTACTGCGCCGGCTCGGCGTCGTCGTGCTGGTGCGGGCCGGCGTCCGCAAGGGTGCCGTCCGGCAGGGTCTCGCTGCTCACCCCACGAGGGTACGGGGGGCCGCGTCCCCGGCGGTTCCGTCCTCCTCGCCGGGCGGCGGGGCCGAACCGTCCGAGCGGCCCGCGCCGCCGGGGCCGTCCGGGCGAGTGCGCCGCAGCAGGCGGTCGCGGCCCCGCGCCACCCGGGCGCCGGCCCACACCAGGAACACCGTCGGCAGGAACACCGCGTCGGCGGCGATCATCGCCAGCGAGAAGAACGGCAGCCCGAGCAGGACCGCGATGCCCGCGTGCTCCACCATCATCACGGCCAGCAGCACGTTCTTGACCTTGCGGTTGAAGAGCGTGAAGGGGAAGGCGACCTGGACGATCACGGTGCCGTAGGTCACCACCATGACCATGATCCCGCTGGCGGCCAGCACATCGGAGAGGAACGGCCAGGGCGTGAAGTAGTCCAGCTTCAGCGGGTAGTACAGGGCGGTGCCGTCCTGCCAGCGGGAGCCCTGCACCTTGTACCAGCCGGCCGTGGCGTAGATCAGACAGACCTCCGCCATGATCACCACCAGTACGGCGTTGTGCAGCAGGTTGGCGAGGACGTCGAGCAGGGCCAGCGGCTGGCCGGGCGCGCGGCGTCCGACCAGCCACCAGGCACCCTGGGCGGCCCACAGCAGCCACAGCAGCACCAGCAGCCACGGCTCCCCGCTGCGGTCGCGCAGCAGCGTGGCGGCGACGAGCCCGGGCACCGCCAGCCCCCACAGCAGTGGTCCGACCAGGTCGCGCGGCCGTTCGCCGGCGGCCCGCGCCTCGGCCGCGCGGGCGGCCCGCCGGGCGTCCAGCGACCAGACCCGGGCGCACCGGGTGAAGACCAGGTAGAGCGCCATCAGATGGATGACGTTGTCACCGCCGTCGCCCATGAAGACGGAGCGGTTCTGCAGGGACAGCACGCCCACCAGGAACAGCGCGGAGGCGGCCCGGGTGCGCCAGCCGACGAGCAGCGCGGCGGCGGACAGCACGGCCAGGGCGTAGACGATCTCGAACCACAGGCCCGAGTCGGACCACATCAGGACGGTGAAGGCGCGGTTGGCGGCGACCAGCTCCTGGGCCATGTCCCAGGCCCAGGGGCCGTCCGGCCCGTACAGCTCGTGCCGGTGCGGGATCTCGCGCAGCAGGAAGAACAGCCAGGCCGCGGCGAACCCGATGCGCACCACGGCGCTCTGGTACGGGCCCAGCGCGGTGGCGGTCACCCGCTGGACGGCCCGGGCGAGCCGGCGGTCGAACGGCTCCCGGCCGGCGGCGGCGGTGGTGCGGTCGCTCATCGACGGGCCTCCGTCCGGCCTCCGGTGGCACCGCCGGGCAGGTCGGCGGCGGTGACCGTCCACCAGGGCAGCACCCGGTAGTACGTACGGGTGTCGTGCCGCTCCTTGCTCCAGACCGGGGCCCCCACGCCCTGGGTGGCGGAGCGCAGCTGGATGCGCTCGATCCGGCCGCCGAGGGGCTGGTCCTCCAGCTTCAGCAGGGCGATGCGCCGGACGTAGCGCTCGGAGAGCCGTCCGCGCAGCCCGTTCGCGCGGTTGTCCTCGGTGTGCGAGTTCACGTAGAAGTCCCAGGCGCGGCGGAGCTCGTTCTGGTTGGTGTGGCTGGGCAGCGGGTTGCCGCGGATCGCCGCGCCGTCCTCGGCGGTGAGGCTGACCCAGCCCGTGGTACGGCGCCCGCCGTCGGCGTCGGTGATCTCGGCGCGGGCGTGGACGGCGATGTTCTGCTGGAGCGGGTTGGGGGCGAAGAGCTTCCAGTTCTGCTCGAACTCGGGGAGCACCCAGTCGTCCATCGCCCGGCCGTGCTGCTTGCTCAGCGTGTTCGAGGGCGCCACATGCAGGAACACCATCCCCACATGCAGCCCTCCGACGACCACCACGACGGCGAGCGCGACGGCCGCGGCGACCTGGTACGGCAGGGTCAGCCCCTTGATCCCGGCCCCGGCCCCGCCACCCGGGCTCCCGGACTCCGCCGGCTCCGGTTCCGCGGGCCGGTCCGCCGTCGCGGCCGGTTCCCCGGCCTCCCCGTCCCTCGCGTCCATCCCGCCCGCCCCGTTCCGTCGCCACGCCAATGGCCCATCGGAGTTATCCACAGGGTTGACACCTTACGGGCCGCCGACCGACCATTGAAGTCATTCAACCGAACGATCGGTCGGCAGGGGGTCCGATGACGGCAGTGACAGCGGATGCGCACAAGGCGCCTCAGGCGTACGAGGCGGTGTTCGATGCCGCCGTGGCAGCGGACGAGCGGATCGAGCCGCGCGACTGGATGCCCGAGGCCTACCGGGCGACGCTCGTCCGGCAGATCGCCCAGCACGCGCACAGCGAGATCATCGGCATGCAGCCCGAGGCGAACTGGATCACCCGGGCCCCCTCACTGCGCCGCAAGGCCATCCTGATGGCGAAGGTGCAGGACGAGGCCGGCCACGGGCTCTACCTCTACAGCGCCGCCGAGACCCTCGGCGCCAGCCGCGACGAGCTGCTGGACAAGCTGCACAGCGGCCGCCAGAAATACTCCTCGATCTTCAACTACCCCACCCTGACCTGGGCCGACGTCGGCGCGATCGGCTGGCTGGTGGACGGTGCCGCGATCACCAACCAGGTGCCGCTGTGCCGCTGCTCCTACGGGCCCTACGCCCGGGCGATGATCCGGGTCTGCAAGGAGGAGTCCTTCCACCAGCGCCAGGGGTACGAGTCGCTGCTCGCTCTCTCCCGCGGCACCCCCGAGCAGCACGCAATGGCCCAGGACGCGGTGGACCGCTGGTGGTGGCCCTCGCTGATGATGTTCGGCCCGCCGGACGACGAGTCCGCGCACTCGGCGCAGTCGATGGCCTGGAAGATCAAGCGGCACTCCAACGACGAGCTGCGCCAGCGCTTCGTCGACATCTGCGTGCCGCAGGCGAAGGCCCTCGGCCTGACCCTGCCCGACCCGGACCTGAAGTGGAACGAGGAGCGCGGCCAGCACGACTTCGGCGCCATCGACTGGAGCGAGTTCCGCGAGGTCCTCAAGGGCAACGGCCCGTGCAACGAACAGCGGATCACCCAGCGCCGCCGCGCCCACGAGGACGGCGCCTGGGTCAGGCAGGCAGCGGCGGCGTACGCGGCCAAGCACCGGGAGGCGACGGGATGACCACCAGCGACTGGCCGCTGTGGGAGGTGTTCGTGCGCTCGCGCCGCGGACTGTCCCACACCCACGCCGGCAGCCTGCACGCCCCGGACGCCGCGATGGCCCTGCGCAACGCCCGCGACCTCTACACCCGGCGCAGCGAGGGCGTCTCGCTCTGGGTGGTGCCCTCCACGGCGATCACCGCCTCCTCCCCGGACGAGAAGGACCCCTTCTTCGAGCCGGCCGCCGACAAGCCCTACCGGCACCCGACGTTCTACGAGATCCCCGAGGGGGTGCAGCACCTGTGACGACCGACCCGGCGACCGCCTCCACCACCTCCCCGGAAGGGCTGGCCACCGCGGCGGCACTGGCCCTCGGGGACGACGCCCTGGTGCTCTCCCACCGGCTGGCCGAGTGGGCCGGGCACGCCCCGGAGCTGGAGGAGGAGGTGGCCCTCGCCAACATCGCGCTGGACCTCCTCGGCCAGGCCCGGGTGCTGCTCTCCCTGGTCGGGGACGAGGACGAGCTCGCCTACCTCCGCGAGGAGCGCGCCTTCCGCAACGCCCAGTTGACCGAGCAGCCAGGCGGCGACTTCGCCGCCACCATCGTCCGCCAGCTGTACTTCTCCACCTACCAGCGGCTGCTGTACGGCAGGATCGCGGCGGCCGCCGGCGAGGGCACCGGCGACGGCGGTCTGGGCGGGCTGGCGGCCAAGGCCGTCAAGGAGGTCGCCTACCACCAGGACCACGCCGAGCAGTGGACGCTGCGGCTCGGCGACGGGACGGAGGAGAGCCACCGCCGGACGCAGGCGGCGGTGGACGCGCTGTGGCGCTTCACCGGCGAGCTGTTCCAGCCGCTGCCCGGTCTCGACGGCGTCGACTGGGCCGAGCTGGAGGCCGACTGGCTGTCCTCGGTGACGGCGGTGCTCGACCGGGCCACCCTCACCGTCCCGGACGGCCCGCGCACCGGCGCCTGGCGGGCCGGGGCGGGCCGCCAGGGCTTGCACACCGAGTCCTTCGGCCGGATGCTCGCCGAGATGCAGCACCTGCACCGCAGCCACCCGGGTGCGACATGGTGACCGGCACCGCGCCGACCCCGCTGGAGGAGGAGCTGACCCGGCTGGCCGGGTCCGTCCCCGACCCCGAGCTGCCGGTGCTCAGCCTGCACGACCTCGGTGTGGTCCGCTCGGTACGGGTGCTCGCCCCCGGCGAGGTCCGGGTGGAGCTCACCCCCACCTACACCGGCTGCCCGGCCATCGAGGCCATGTCCGCCGACATCGAGCAGGTGCTCCACCGGCACGGCGTGCCCGAGGTCTCGGTGGTCACCGTGCTCAGCCCGGCCTGGTCCACCGACGACATCACCGCCGAAGGCCGGCGCAAGCTCGCCGAGCACGGCATAGCCCCGCCCCGGCCGCAGGGCCCGGCCGGGCCGGTGCCGCTCTCCCTGGGCATCCGCTGCCCCAACTGCGGCTCCGCGCGGACCGAGTTGCTGAGCCGGTTCTCCTCCACCGCCTGCAAGGCGCTGCGCCGCTGCACCGACTGCCGTGAACCGTTCGACCACTTCAAGGAGTTGTAGATGTTCCATGCGCTCCGGGTCAGCGAGGTCGAGCGGCTCACCGACGACGCGGTCGCGGTGACCTTCGCCCTGCCGCCCGCGCTGCACACCGCGTTCCGCCACACCCCCGGCCAGCACATCACCCTGCGGCGGCCGTCGGGCGGCGGCGAGGCGGAGGCGCGCCGGACCTACTCGATCTGCTCCCCGGCGGCCGCCGAGGGCGAGGCCCCGGTGCTGCGGGTGGGCATCCGGCTGGTGGACGGCGGGGCCTTCTCGACCTACGCGATCAAGGAGCTGATCGCCGGGGACACCGTCGAGGTGATGGAGCCGATGGGCCGCTTCACCCTGGCGCCCCGCCCCGGCCGGTTCGCCGCGATCGTCGGCGGCAGCGGGATCACCCCGGTGCTCTCCATCGCCGCCACCCTGCTGGCCCGGGAGCCGGAGGCCCGCTTCCATCTGGTCCGCAGCGACCGCACGGCCGCCTCGACCATGTTCCTGGACGAGGTCGCCGACCTGAAGGACCGCTTCCCCGGCCGCTTCCAGCTGGTCACCGTGCTCTCCCGGGAGGAGCAGCAGTCCGGGCTGCCCTCGGGCCGGCTCGATGAGGAGCGGCTGACCGGGCTGCTGCCCGCGCTGCTGCCGCTGGGCGAGGTGGACGGCTGGTATCTGTGCGGGCCGTTCGGACTGGTCCAGGGCGCCGAACAGGCCCTGCGCGGCCTCGGGGTGGACCGGGCCAGGATCCACCAGGAGATCTTCCACGTGGACGACGGCCAGACCGCCGCCCCTGCCGCGTCCGCCGCCGCGCTGACCGCCCCCGCGAAGCTGACCGCCACCCTCGACGGCCGCTCGGGCAGCTGGCCGGTCCAGGAGGGCGAGTCCCTGCTGGAGACGGTGCTGCGCGCCCGCTCGGACGCCCCGTACGCCTGCAAGGGCGGCGTCTGCGGCACCTGCCGGGCCTTCTTGGTCGCCGGCGAGGTCCGCATGGAGCGCAACTACGCGCTGGAGCCCGAGGAGACCGACGCGGGATACGTCCTGGCCTGCCAGTCGCACGCCACCACCCCGGAGGTCGAGCTGGACTTCGACCGCTGAGACTCCGCTCGCGCGGGGCCGCACCGGCCGAGGCGCCACCCAGCCGTTCGGCGGCCCCGCCCAACGGGCCGGGCCCAAGGGGCCGGGCCCCGGATCGCGCACGCCGAACGGCCTCCGCCCCCGGGCGGCACTCGCCGGCGGCACCCGCCGGCACAGGCCGGGGCCCGGACTGCCCGCGCCAAGCGGCACCCAGACGCTCACGGCACCACCTGGCCGACAGGTTCCCGGACGCCTCAGACGCGACCACTCAGCCGCCCCGGCGACCCCTCGGACGCGACCGCACCGGCCCGGCCGTCGCCCTGGGCGCGGGGCTGCGTCAGCCCGACATCAGGGCCTCGTCCCGGGTGTCCTCAGAGGACGAAGGCCTGGCTGCCATTGTCGGTGACCATGGGGCGGCCGGCGCCGTCCCAGGCGAGCATGCCGCCGTCGACGTTCACCGCGTCGATGCCCTGCTGCACCAGGTACTGGGTCACCTGGGCCGACCGGCCGCCCACCCGGCACATCACATAGGCCCGGCGCCCGTCCGCGACGGCCTCGGTCACCTCACCGAAGCGGGCCACGAAGTCGCTCATCGGCACATGCAGCGCGCCCTCGACATGGCCGGCCGCCCACTCGTCGGACTCCCGGACGTCCAGGACCAGCCCGTCGGCCGGCACGGAGACCGCGTCCACCGTGGGCAGGGTCGGAAAACTCATCTGCGGATACCTCTCTCGTCCACCGGTCGGCCCGCCCGCCGGTCCGCGCACGGCCCCGCCGGGTCACAGGGAGAACGTAGCCGACACCGGCTAGTCCGCCAGTCCCGCCAGCTCCGCCTCGCGCTCGGCGACCTGGGCGAGCAGCTGCTCGGCGATCTCCTCCAGCAGCCGGTCCGGGTCGTCCGGGGCCATCCGCAGCATCGCTCCGATGGCGCTCTCCTCCAGCTCGCGGGCCGCCCCGGTGAGCATCTCCTTGCGCCGGGCCAGCCACTCCAGCCGGGCGTAGAGCTCCTCCGCGGCGGTCAGCTCCGGGGCCGCCGGGGCCGGGCCGGCCGCCCACTCGGCGGCCAGCTCCCGCAGCAGGCCCTCGTCACCGCGCGCGTAGGCCGCGTTGACCCGGGTGATGAACTCCTCGCGCCGCTGCCGCTCGGCCTCCTCCCGCGCCAGGTCGGGGTGGGCGGCACGCGCCAGCTCCCGGTAGAGCTTGCGGACCTCCTCGCTCGGGCGGACCCGTTTGGGCGGCTGCACCGGCCGGCCGGTGAGCATCGCGTCCGCCTCGGCCGAGAGCCCGTCGGAGTCCATCCAGCCGTGGAACAGCTCGTCCACCCCGGGCATCGGCATCACCCGTTCCCGGGCCTCCCTGGCCTGGCGCAGGTCCTCGGGGTCACCGCTGCGGGCCGCCCGGGCCTCCGCGATCAGCGCGTCCAGCTCGTCCAGCCGCGAGTACATCGGGCCGAGCTTCTGGTGGTGCAGCCGGGAGAAGTTCTCCACCTCGACCCGGAAGGTCTCCACCGCGATCTCGAACTCGATCAGCGCCTGCTCGGCCGCCCGCACCGCCCGTTCCAGGCGCTCCTCGGGCCGCCCCGACTGCTCGGGGCCACCGTCGGCACGGTGGTGGTCGGTGGGCACGGTGGCGTCGTCGTTCGAGGTCGTCACCCGACCAGCGTACGGGCGATCCCGCCTCACCCGTCACCGTCCGCCACCCGCCCACCCGGGCCGCACCCGCCCCGGACCGCCGGACCCGCCGGGCCACCGGCCTGCCCCGGTGCCCCGTACCTCAGCACGGCCCGTACCGCCGCCGCGTGGACCACCGACCCGCACCGCCGCCGCCCGCCCCACCCAGGGCCCGCCTCACCCACCGGCCCCGACGCCCCCGCCTCGAACCCCACCCGGAAGCCGACGCCTCACACCCCCGCCTCGGCGGCGACCCGGCCGTCCCTGACCGCGGCCACCAGGTCGGCGTGGTCCGCCTCGGTCCGGTCCGCGTAGGCCACGGCGAAGTCCGCCATCGCCTCGTCCAGCTCCTCGTTCTTCCCGCAGTACCCGGCCAGCAGCCGGGGGTCGGCGCTGTGGGCGTGCGCCCGGGCCAGCAGCGCCCCGGTCATCCGCCCGTAGTCGTCCAGCTCCTCCGCCGACAGCGCCGCCGGGTCCACGCTCCCCTTGCGGTTGCGGAACTGCCGCACCTGGTACGGACGGCCCTCGACCGTCGTCCAGCCCAGCAGGTTGTCGCTGACCACCTGCATCCGCTTCTGCCCCAGCACCACCCGCTGCCCCTCGTGCGCCACGTCCGCCACCTTGAACCCGGCACCGGGCAGATAGGGCAGCAGGGCCGACGGCCGCGCCTCCTTCACCTGGAGCACCAGCGGCTCGCCGCGGTGGTCCAGCAGCAGCACCACATACGACCGGGTGCCGACGCTGCCGGTGCCCACCACCCGGAAGGCGACATCGTGGATCGCGTACCGGGCGAGCAGCGGCAGCCGGTCCTCGGGCAGCGTGGTCCGGTACTCGCCCAGCGCGGCGGCGACCGCGGCGGCCTCGGCGTCCGGCACCCGGCGCAGCACCGGAGGGGCCTCGGTGAAGCGGCGGCCCCCGTCCTCGCACTCCTCCGTCGACTTGGCGGCGAACCGGGCGCTGGTGTTGTTGCGGGCCTTCTCGGAGACCCGCTCCAGGGTGCCCAGCAGATCCCGCGCGTCGGTGTGAGACACCAACTCCTCGTCGGCGATGGCGTTCCACGCGTCCAGCACCGGCAGCCTGGCCAGCAGCCGCATGGTGCGCCGGTAGGCCCCGGCCGCGTCGAAGGCGGCGGACCGGCACACGTCCTCGTCCACCCCGCCGGCCCGCCCGGCCAGCACCAGTGAGGTGGTCAGCCGCTTGAGGTCCCACTCCCAGGGCCCGGCCACCGTCTCGTCGAAGTCGTTCAGGTCGACGACCAGCCGGCCGCGGGCGTCGCCGTACAGCCCGAAGTTGGCCGCATGGGCGTCGCCGCAGAGCTGCGCGGCGACCCCGGTGACCGGCGTCGCCGCCAGGTCGTACCCCATCAGCCCGGCCGCCCCCCGCAGGAAGGCGAACGGGCTGGCGGTCATCCGGCCCACCCGTATCGGCGCCAGCTCGGGCACGCGGCCCCGGTTGGACTCCTCCACCGCCCGCACCGCGTCCGGCCGCCCCGTGCCCGCTTCGGGCAACGTCCCGTGCGCGGACCGCGGCACCCGCTCCCGCAGCGCCTTGCCGCGCTTCTTCGGGGAGGGGGAGGAGGAGGGGGAAGGGTGCGCCGGGGCGCCCACCGGTCCGTAGGGGCGGAGCTTGGCCGTGGCGAAGCCGGGCACGGTGGGGATCCGGCCGCTGCCACCGCCATCGGCCCTGCCGCCGCCGGGACCGCCACCGTCGACACCGCCGCCGCTACCGTCCGTGACGCCCTCGCGCCCGGCGCGCTCCTCGCCGCCGTGCTCGCCGTCAAGCCCCATGGGGTCCCCCGTTCCACGTCCGCCGCCCCGGCCGCACGCCGTACCGGTGTTCGTCCCCGAAGGTACCGCCGGGGCGCGATCCGTCCCAGACCTGTGGACGACCGTTGCCTGGAGAAGCCGAGACACCGAGCCTCTGAGGCCCACCTCACAGCCTCATGACCACATGGCCACCCGGACGCACAAACAGCTACGGCCGACACCGTGTTGACGATGCCGGCCGTAGCCTTGCTGTGCGCGAGGGGGGAGTTGAACCCCCACGCCCTTTCGGGCACTGGAACCTGAATCCAGCGCGTCTGCCTATTCCGCCACCCGCGCATTGGGTGTTGCTTGCTTGGTTTCTCCGCCGTTTCCGGCGGCGTCCCCTGGCGACACCTGAACATTAGCACGGCCCGGAGGGTGGGTTCACATCCGTTTGTTTCGGCCACTCCCCGCCGGAACAGGGAGAAGGGGGGACGGGGGAGGGTCGGGCGGCCACACCGGCGCACCGCGCCCCATCCGCGCTCGTACCTCCTCCTCGGGAGAGGAGGGGACAGGGAGACATGGAGCACCGAGCACGCCGATCGACACCGATCGACACCGTTCAGCGCCGGGGAGCACTGTCGCGCGGAGCACGGCCGGTGCGGGCCCCCGCCGGGACGGGAGCGGACGCGGTTCCGGCTCGTACCGGGCGGGTCCCGGAGGAGGTGGGCTGCGGGCGGGATCCGTCGCCGGTACCGTCCCCCCGGGCCCTTCCGCGGTGCGGGACACTGTCAGGAGGGCACCTCTACGATCCCTGTGAGAGGTGACACTTATCCACAGGCCAGAGAAGGGGAACCAGCCGATTTCCCGACGCGTGGATACGATCAGTAAGCAGTACAGGTGCGGCAACGACGGAGGAGGTGCCCCATGGGAGTCCTGAAGCGTTTCGAGCAGCGTCTCGAAGGTCTGGTCAACGGCACCTTCGCCAAGGTGTTCAAGTCCGAGGTCCAGCCCGTCGAGATCGCGGGAGCCCTCCAGCGCGAGTGCGACAACAACGCCTCGATCTGGAACCGCGACCGCACGGTGGTGCCCAACGACTTCATCGTGGAGCTCAGCACCCCCGACTACGAGCGGCTGAGCCCCTACTCCGGCCAGCTCGGCGACGAGTTGGCCGGCCTGGTCCGGGACTACGCCAAGCAGCAGCGGTACACCTTCATGGGGCCGATCAAGGTCCACCTGGAGAAGGCCGAGGACCTGGACACCGGGCTGTACCGGGTGCGCAGCCGCACCCTGGCGTCGAGTACGTCACAGTCCGCCGATTCCCCGGCCGCCGGTGGCGGCCAGGCCCGCGCCGGGTACGGCCATCCGCCGGCGTCCCCGCCCTCGGGCGGCCCCGGCGGGGCTCCTCCGCCCATGCCGTCCGCACCTCCCGGGGCGGGCCGCCCCGGAGCCGCCGGCCGCCCGCCGGCCGCGGCACCCGGCGCCCAGACGCGCCGCTGGATCGAGATCAACGGCACCCGCCACCAGATCTCCCGCCCGACGCTGGTGCTGGGCCGCAGCACCGACGCCGATGTGCGGATCGACGACCCCGGCGTCTCCCGCCGACACTGCGAGATCCGGACCGGAACGCCCTCGACGATCGCGGATCTCGGGTCCACCAACGGCATCGTGGTGGACGGGCAGCACACCACCCGCGCTACGCTCCGCGACGGCTCGCGGATCGTCGTGGGCAGCACCACCATCGTTTACCGGCAAGCCGAAGGGTGAAGCGGGGGCAATGTCAGAGCTGACCCTCACGGTCATGCGGTTGGGTTTCCTCGCCGTACTGTGGCTGTTCGTCATCGTGGCCGTCCAGGTCATCCGCAGCGACCTGTTCGGGACGCGGGTGACCCAGCGCGGTTCGCGCCGGGACACCGCGACCCGGCCGCAACAGCAGTCCGGCGCGGGACGGCAGGCCGCCGCGCCGCCGCCGCAGCGCCAGCAGCAGTCCGGCCGCCAGCGGCGCGGGGCGCCGACCAAGCTGGTCGTCTCCGAGGGCACCCTCACGGGCACCACGGTGGCCCTCCAGGGCCAGACGATCACCCTGGGCCGCGCCCATGACTCCACGATCGTCCTGGACGACGACTACGCGTCCAGCAGGCATGCCAGGATCTACCCGGACCGTGACGGCCAGTGGATCGTCGAGGATCTCGGGTCCACCAACGGCACGTATCTCGACCGGACCCGGCTCACCACCCCGACGCCCGTTCCGCTGGGCGCGCCGATCCGCATCGGCAAGACCGTCATCGAGCTGCGGAAGTAGTGCTACATCATGAGTAGGCGCGAGCGGAGCGAGCGAGCCGCAGCTGAGCCGGCCGGCGTGACCCGTCCCGCGGGCGGCACCGGCACCGGCCACCGGCTCCCGACCGGAGGGTGGGCAGTGTGGCGCGAGACCGGCTGTACCCGGAGCCGACTGGCGAGGTGCGCATGAGTCTGTCACTGCGCTTCGCCGCCGGATCGCACAAGGGCATGATCCGCGAGGGCAACGAGGACTCCGGCTACGCCGGTCCCCGGCTGCTCGCGATCGCCGACGGCATGGGCGGCCAGGCCGCCGGCGAGGTCGCCTCCTCCGAGGTGATCTCCACGCTGGTCACGCTCGACGACGACGTGCCCGGCAGCGACCTGCTCACCTCGCTCGGCACCGCGGTGCAGCGGGCCAACGAGCAGCTGCGGCTGATGGTCGAGGAGGACCCGCAGCTGGAGGGCATGGGCACCACGCTCACCGCCCTGCTGTGGACCGGTCAGCGCCTCGGCCTGGTGCATGTCGGCGACTCCCGCGCCTATCTGCTGCGGGACGGCGTCCTCACCCAGATCACCCAGGACCACACCTGGGTGCAGCGGCTGGTGGACGAGGGCCGGATCACCGAGGAGGAGGCCACCACCCACCCGCAGCGCGCCCTGCTGATGCGCGCGCTGGGCAGCGCCGACCATGTCGAGGCGGACCTGTCCATCCGCGAGGTGCGGGCCGGCGACCGCTATCTGATCTGCTCCGACGGCCTGTCCGGCGTGGTCTCCCACCAGACGATGGAGGAGACCCTCGCCAGCTACCAGGGCCCGCAGGAGACCGTCCAGGACCTGATCCAGCTCGCCCTGCGCGGCGGCGGCCCGGACAACATCACCGTGATCATCGCTGATGTGCTGGACACCGACGGCGGGGACACCCTGGCCGGGCAGCTCAGCGACACCCCGGTGGTCGTCGGCGCGGTCGCCGAGACGCAGACCCAGCTCGGCGACGACGGCGCCATGCAGACCCCGGCCGGCCGCGCCTCCGGGCTGGGCCGCCAGGCGCCCCCGCCGGCCCCCCGGGGCAACTTCGGCCCGCCCGGCAGCGGCGAGGACCTCGGCTACGGCGGGATGCCGCCGCAGGACGGCTTCGAGTCGTACTCCGAGGAGGACTTCCACAAGAAGCGCGGCGGCCGCAGGTGGCTGAAGAGATCGTTCTACGCGGTCCTCGCGCTCGCCGTGGTCGGCGGCGCCCTGTACGGCGGCTGGCGCTGGACGCAGACCCAGTTCTACGTCGGCACCAAGGACGAGCATGTCGCGCTCTACCGCGGCATCAGCCAGGACCTGGCGTGGTTCTCGCTCTCCGAGGTGGAGAAGGACCACCCCGAGATCGAACTCAAGTACCTCCCGGACTACCAGCGCAAGCAGGTCGAGGAGACCATCGCCGGCGGCAGCCTCGCCAAGGCGCAGGACAAGGTCGACGCGCTCGGTCTCCAGGCGTCCGCCTGCCGCAAGCAGGAGGAGCGCCGGGAGGCCGGCGAGCGGGCCGCGAGCACCCCGCCGCCCGGCGAGGGCCAGGCGGGCGGCATCACCGGTCTGCCCCAGGCCCCGAGCCCCTCGCCGTCCCCGTCGCCCAAGCCCAGCACCAGCACGCCCCCTCCGAGCCCGGGCCCCACCCTCTCGGACGAGGAGCAGAAGCTGGCCCCGAACTGCGGCAAGAGCTAACGCACCCGTAGGGGGGCCTTTCACCACCATGAGCGTTGTCACCAACACGACCACCATCGGCGCGATCGATCTGCCGAGCCGCCGCAACACCGAGCTGGCGCTGCTCGGCTTCGCCGTCGCCATCCCGGTGTTCGCGTACCTGAACGTGGGCCTCGCCCTGGACGGCAAGGTCCCCGCCGGGATGCTCGGCTACGGGATCGGGCTCGGCCTGCTGGCCGGGATCGCGCATCTGCTGGTGCGGCGGTTCGCCCGGTACGCCGACCCGCTGCTGCTGCCGCTGGCGACCCTGCTCAACGGCCTCGGCCTGGTGCTGATCTGGCGGCTGGACCAGTCCCCGCGGCTGATCTCCACCTCCAAGCGGGTCTACGGCAGCTTCAGCCCGGACGCCCCCACCCAGCTGCTGTACTCGGCGATGGGCGTGGCGCTCTTCCTCGGCGTGCTGGTCCTGCTCAAGGACCACCGGGTGCTCCAGCGCTACACCTACATCTCGATGATGGCCGCCATCGTCCTGCTGCTGCTGCCGCTGGTGCCGGGGCTCGGCACCGACAGCTTCGGCGCCAAGATCTGGATCCGGGTGGCCGGCTTCTCCATCCAGCCCGGCGAGTTCGCCAAGATCATCATCGCGGTGTTCTTCTCCGGCTACCTGATGGTGAAGCGGGACGCGCTGGCGCTGGCCAGCCGCCGCTTCATGGGGCTGTACCTGCCGCGCGGCCGCGACCTCGGCCCGATCCTGATGATCTGGGCCGTCAGCCTGCTGATCCTGGTCTTCGAGAACGACCTCGGCACCTCGCTGCTGTTCTTCGGCATGTTCGTGGTCATGCTGTACGTCGCCACCGAGCGCACCAGCTGGATCGTGATGGGCCTGCTGATGGCCGTCGGCGGCGCGGTCGGCGTGGCCTCCTTCGCCGGCCACGTCCAGTCCCGGGTGGACGCCTGGGCGGACCCGTTCGGCTCCTGCTACGCGGACTCCAACGCCTGCCAGCAGATGGCGCAGGTGCTGCTGTCCTTCGGCTCCGGCGGCACCCTGGGCACCGGCCTCGGCCAGGGCGACTCCGACCTGATCGGCTTCGCCGCCAACTCCGACTTCATCTTCGCCACCGTCGGCGAGGAGCTGGGCCTCACCGGGGTGATGGCCTTCCTGCTGCTGTACGGGCTGATCGTGGAGCGCGGCATCCGCACCGCGCTGGCCGCCCGCGACCCGTTCGGCAAGCTGCTGGCGACCGGCCTGTCCGGCGCCTTCGCGCTCCAGGTCTTCGTCGTCGCCGGCGGCGTGATGGGGCTCATCCCGCTGACCGGTATGACCATGCCGTTCCTCGCCTACGGCGGCTCCTCGGTGATCGCCAACTGGGCGCTGATCGCCATCCTCATCCGTATCAGCGACACCGCGCGCCGCCCCGCCCCGGCGCCCGCCCCGTCACCCGACGCCGAGATGACCCAGGTGGTCCGCCCGTGAACAAGCCGCTGCGCCATATCGCGATCTTCTGCGGGCTGCTCGTCCTCGCCCTGCTCGTCCGGGACAACTGGGTCCAGTACGTCCGCGCCGACGAGCTCAGCTCGCACAAGTACAACCAGCGGGTGGTCATCGAGCGGTACGCCAGCCCGCGCGGCAACATCGTGGTGGACGGCAAGCCGATCACCGGCTCGGTGAGGACGGACTCCAACTACTTCGTCTACAAGCGCACCTACAGCGACGGGGCGATGTGGGCCCCGGTCACCGGGTACGCCTCCCAGGCGTTCGGCGCCAACCAGATCGAGAAGCTGGAAGACGGCATCCTCACCGGCAACGACGACCAGCTGTTCTTCGACCGCACCCTGGCCATGTTCACGGGTGAGAAGAAGAAGGGCGGCGATGTCATCACCACCCTCAACGGGGCCGCCCAGCGGGCCGCGTTCAAGGGGCTCGGTGACAAGAAGGGCGCGGTCGCCGCGATCGAGCCGTCCACCGGCAAGATCCTCGCCCTGGTCTCCACCCCGTCCTACGACCCCTCGTCCTTCGCCGCCGGCTTCTCCCAGGAGGAGGCCGGCAACTTCCAGCGGCTGGACAAGGACAAGGACAAGCCCATGCTCAACCGGGCGCTGCGCGAGATCTACCCGCCCGGGTCCACGTTCAAGGTGCTCACCGCCGCCGCCGCGCTGGAGAACGGCGTGGTCAAGGACATCGACGCGCCGACCGACACCCCCGAGCCGTACATCCTGCCCGGCACCCGCATCCCGATGAAGAACCACGCCTCCGGCTGCGAGAACGCCTCGCTCAACCAGGCGCTGGAGGTGTCCTGCAACTCGGTGTTCGCCAAGCTCGGCGACGCGGTCGGGCGGGACAAGATGGTGGAGATGGCCGAGAAGTTCGGCTTCAACAACCCGGAGATCGACACCCCGGTCCGGGCCGCCGCCTCCGTCTACGACAAGACCATGTCCCGGGACGGCAACGCCCAGTCCTCCATCGGCCAGTTCAACACCGCCACCACGCCCCTCCAGATGGCGATGGTGACGGCCGCGATCGCCAACGACGGCAAGCTGATGAAGCCGTACATGGTGGACGAGCTGCGCTCCCCCGACGTCGACCTGCTGGAGAAGCACGAGCCGGAGGAGATGGACCGGCCGATGTCCGCGGAGACCGCCCAGCTGGTGCAGCGGATGATGGAGAACGTCGTCGAGAACGGCACCGGCAAGAGCGCCGGCATCGAGGGCGCCAGGGTCGGCGGCAAGACCGGCACCGCGCAGCACGGCGAGCAGAACAAGGCCCGCCCGTACGCCTGGTTCATCTCCTACGCCAAGACCGACCAGGGCTCCCCGGTGGCGGTCGCCGTCATCGTCGAGGACTCCTCCGCCGTCGCCCGTGAGGACATCAGCGGCGGCGGCCTGGCCGGCCCCATCGCCAAGGACGTGATGAAGGCGGTGCTCGACGGCAAGTGACGGCGCCCGTCGGGGCGTGAGCCCCGGAAGGCGGCGCGACGTACCACCCCGGCGCCCGGTCCGCACCCGCGTGTACCGGTCCCGTATCAGGTGGCGGCCACGGACGGGCCGGCCGGCCGCGGCCGGTAGCGTATGCCCGGACAGCACACCGCCGGACCACACACAGGGGTGCGCGGTCGGGACTGACGGAGAGGGCTGGATCAGTTATGGAAGAGCCGCGTCGCCTCGGCGGCCGGTACGAGCTGGGCTCGGTGCTCGGCCGCGGTGGCATGGCGGAGGTCTACCTCGCCCACGACACCCGGCTCGGCCGCACCGTCGCCGTGAAGACGCTCCGGGCCGACCTCGCCCGCGACCCGTCCTTCCAGGCCCGGTTCCGCCGTGAGGCCCAGTCGGCCGCCTCGCTCAACCACCCGGCGATCGTCGCGGTCTACGACACCGGCGAGGACTACGTCGACAACATCTCCATCCCGTACATCGTGATGGAGTACGTCGACGGCTCCACCCTCCGGGAGCTGCTGCACTCGGGCCGCAAGCTGCTGCCCGAGCGGTCGATGGAGATGACCGTCGGCATCCTCCAGGCGCTGGAGTACTCGCACCGGGCCGGCATCGTGCACCGCGACATCAAGCCGGCCAACGTGATGCTGACCCGCACCGGCCAGGTCAAGGTCATGGACTTCGGCATCGCCCGCGCGATGGGCGACGCCGGGATGACGATGACCCAGACCTCCGCGGTCATCGGCACCGCCCAGTACCTCTCCCCCGAGCAGGCCAAGGGCGAGCAGGTGGACGCCCGGTCCGACCTGTACTCCACCGGCTGCCTGCTGTACGAGCTGCTGACCGTGCGTCCGCCGTTCGTCGGCGACTCCCCGGTGGCCGTCGCGTACCAGCACGTACGCGAGGAGCCGCAGCCGCCGAGCAACTTCGACCCCGAGATCACGCCCGAGATGGACGCCATCGTCCTCAAGGCGCTGGTCAAGGACCCCGACTACCGCTACCAGTCGGCCGACGAGATGCGCGCCGACATCGAGGCCTGCCTCGACGGCCAGCCGGTGGCCGCGACCGCCGCGCTCGGCGTCCCGGCCGGCTACGGCGGCTACGGCCACGACGAGGGCCAGGGCGCCGACCCGGCGGGCCAGACCTCGATGCTGCCCCCGATGAACCCGGACGACGGCGGCTTCGGCTACGACGAGCGGGGCCGCCGCCGGCAGAAGAAGTCCAACACCTCGACCATCCTGCTGGTGCTGGCCGGGATCATGGTGCTGGTCGGCGCGATCCTGATCGGCCGGGTCGTCTTCAACAGCGACGACGGCGGCGGCGGTGGCGGCAGCGAGCAGATCAGCGTGCCCCAGGTGGTCGGCAAGCCGCTGGCCCAGGCCCGCTCGCAGGCCGAGACCGCGGGCGTCAAGCTCCAGGAGAACGGCACCGACCGCTGCGACCAGCCCAAGGGCTCGGTCTGCTCCCAGACGCCCGAGTCCGGGACGATGGACAAGGGCGAGACCATCACGGTGGTGGTCTCCGAGGGCTCGCCCAAGGTCCAGGTGCCCAATGTGATGGAGCAGTCGCAGCAGACGGCCACCCAGAACCTCAAGGCGCAGGGCTTCGACGTCAGCGTGGAGCAGAAGGAGTCCGACGCGGACCCGGGCGAGGTCATCGAGCAGAGCCCGGAGGGCGGCACCGAGGCCGAGAAGGGCAGCGAGGTCGTCATCACCATCTCGCGGCAGGCCCGGGAGACGGTCCCGGCGGTCACCGGTTCGCAGTTCGACGCGGCCAAGAGCCAGCTGGAGACGCTGGGCTTTGAAGTGGCCCGCTCGGACGTGGACTCCGACAAGCCGGCCGGCGAGGTCACCGCCCAGGACCCGCGGGGCAACTCCCGCGCCCCCAAGGGCAGCAAGGTCACCCTCCAGGTGTCCAAGGGCCCGCAGACGCCCACGCCCACCCAGAAGCCGGTGCCGAACGTCGTCCCGCAGCGGCTCGGGCAGGCCAAGCAGACCCTCCAGCAGGCCGGTTTCACCAACGTCCAGGTCGCCCCGGGCTGCCCGGCCGACGACAACGCCCTCGTCACCGGCAGCGACCCGCAGGCCGGGACGCAGGTCGACCCGGCGGCCACCACGGTCACGCTGACCACCCTGGGCTGCCAGGGCGGCGGCAACGGGGGCCAGAACGGCGGCCAGGACGGCGGTCAGAACGGCGGCAACGGCGGCCAGGACGGTGGCAACGGGGACGGGGACGGGGGCATCAACCTCTTCGGCGGCCCCTCCGCGGTCGTCTCCCGCGAGGTCCGCTGACGGACACCTGAGAGCCCCGGCACCCGCCGAATGCGGACGCCGGGGCTCTGCCGTTCCCCGAAACAGCGGACGGGCCGTCAGGAGGCGCGCAGCTCCTCGGGCGGGGTGCGGTCCGCGTCCACCTTCTCGGTGCGCTCCAGCTCGCCCCAGACGATGTAGCGGTAGTCCGAGGTGTAGACCGGGGTGCAGGTCGTCAGGGTGATGTAGCGGCCGGGCGCGGTCCTGCCGGACTCCTTGGGCACCGGCCGCAGCACCTCGGTGTTGTACTTCGAGGTCTCCGGCAGCGTCTTGTAGACCTTGTAGACGAACCAGGTGTCCCGGGTCTCGAAGACGATCGCGTCCCCGTCGCGCAGCTTGTGGATGTTGTGGAACTTGGCGCCGTGCCCGTCGCGGTGCGCGGCCAGGGTGAAGTTGCCCTGCGGGTCCTTGGGTAGGGCGGAGGCGAGCGGGTCGGTGTAGTAGCCGGCCACGCCGTCGTTGAGGATCTCCGGGGTGGTGCCCTTGCGGACCAGCACCTCGCCGCCGCCCATCGCCGGTACGTGCAGGAAGCCGATGCCCTCTCCGGTGTCCAGGGCGCCCGGCCCGGCGGCGGGGCCCTCGGCCGCCCAGCTGTCGCGGACCCGGTCGCCCTGGCGGCCGGCCTCCCGGTCGGCCAGGACGTTGGTCCACCACAGCGAGTAGACGACGAACAGCCCCATCAGCACCCCCGCCGTGATCAGCAGTTCGCCGAAGACGCTGACGGCGCCGGCGATCCGGTTGCGCGCACGTGCCACTACATCTGTCCCGTCTCGAATCGTCAGCTCACGAGCGCGTCCGGTTTGCCCTTGCTGCGCGGCCGTTCCTCGACCATCTTGCCCCACACGATCATGCGGTACGTACTGGTGAACTCCGGGGTGCAGGTGGTCAGGGTGAGGTAGCGGCCGGGGCCGGTGAAGCCGGAGCCCGCGGGCACCGGGTCGATGACCGAGACGTCGGACGGCTCGGTCTGCGGCAGGATGCTCGCCATCTCGTAGGTGTAGTACGTGTCCTGGGTCTCGACCACGATCGGGTCGCCCGGGCGCAGCCGGTTGATGTAGCGGAACGGCTCGCCGTGGGTGTTGCGGTGGCCGGCGACGGCGAAGTTGCCCTGGCGGTCGGAGGGCATCGCGGTCCTCAGCCGGCCCTCGGCGTAGTGGCCGACCATGCCGCGGTCCAGGACGCGTTCCTTGTCGATGCCCTCGGCGATCGGCACCACCACGTCCAGCGTCGGCAGGTACATGATGGCGAAGCCCTGGCCGGGTTCGAAGGCGCCCGGCTTGCGGCCCTCGGCCCAGGCGTTCTCGATGCCCCTCTTGGCCTGGTCCGCCTGGATGCCCGCGCGGACGTTGGTCCACCAGAGCTGGTACGTGACGAAGAGCAGCATCACCACCCCGAAGGTGATGAACAGCTCGCCCGCCACCCGGCTGGCCACCACGCCCACGCTGTCCTTGCGGGCGCGGGCGGCCCTGCGCGCCTCCACCCGGGTCAGCGGGCGCCCGCCGCCCCCGGCCGCTCCCGGGGCCGCCGAGTGCCGTCCGGCGGATCTCCCCCCGCCGGGGGCGGCCCGGTGGCCGGCGCCGCGTCTGCCGCGGGCCTTGGCCGCCCGGCGGCGCTCGGCGCGGCCCCCGGTGGCCGGGGGCTCGGGGCTGCTGGTCCGCGGGGGCGGGGCCTCCGGGGGCAGCGGCCCGGGGAGGCGGCCGCGCGCCCCGTCCCGTTCCGCCCGGAGCCGTGGCCGCGCGGGCTCGGCGGGCTCGACGCGCTCTGTTCGCGCCGTCCGGTCCCGTGGCGCGGCCTGCTCGGGTGGTCCCGGCTGCTCCGGCAGGTTGGCCGCCCGGAACCAGGGCGAGTGGTGGCCGCCCGGCTCACCGCCGCCCGATTCCGTACCGCCGCCGCCCGGTCCCGTACCGCCGCCGTGTCCCGGGCGGCGCGGGGTGGTCACGCGACGGCCTTGCCCACCACCGGCGCGAGCCCTGCCGACCGGGCGACCGCGCCGGTGTCGCCGCACTGGGCGAGCCAGTTGGCGAGCATCAGGTGCCCGTGCTCGGTGAGCACGGACTCGGGGTGGAACTGCACGCCCTCCACCGGCAGATCGCGGTGGCGCAGCCCCATGATGATGCCGTCCTCGGTGCGCGCGGTGACCTCCAACGCGGCCGGCAGCGCCGCGGGCTCGGCGGCCAGCGAGTGGTAGCGGGTGGCGGTGAACGGGGAGGGCAGCGAGGCGAAGACGCCCTGCCCGCCGTGGACGACGGGGGAGGTCTTGCCGTGCAGCAGCTGCGGCGCCCGGTCGACCACTCCGCCGTACGCCACCGCCATCGACTGCATGCCGAGGCAGACGCCGAAGACGGGCACCCCGGTGTCGGCGCAGTGCCGGACCATGTCCACGCAGACCCCGGCCTCCTCGGGGATGCCGGGGCCCGGGGAGAGCAGCACCCCGTCGAAGCCGTCCTGCGCGTGGTGGACCTCGACCTCGTCGTTCCGCCGGACCTCGCACTCGGCGCCGAGCTGGTAGAGGTACTGGACCAGGTTGAAGACGAAGCTGTCGTAGTTGTCGACGACGAGAATGCGCGCGCTCACTGACCGTCCACCGTCACATCGTTGAACGGAAGCAGAGGCTCCGCCCAGGGGAACACATACTGGAAGAGCACATAGACGACCGCCAGGGCCAGGACGAGCGAGATCAGCGCCCGTACCCACGCGTTGCCCGGCAGGTGCCGCCAGATCCAGCCGTACATGCCGTCCGCCGGTCCTTCCTCGCTGCTCTTCGCCGCTGCTGTCGGAGACCAGAGTACGGGGCGCGGGAGTTGGCGGGGGGTGGCTACGGGGAGCCGGTGGCGCCCGAGGGGCCGGAGGGCCGGGCGTGGTGGAGGTCGACCGCGCCCGAGTAGCCGGGCAGCGAGACCTCGTCGTGGTCGTCGACCTTCCAGCCGAGCCCGTAGGCCTTCACGTACAGCAGGTAGTTCCGTACGGCGGTGGAGCCGTCCAGCGCCTTCTGGAGGTCGCCGGTGTCCCCGACGGCGGTGATCTTGTACGGGGGTGAGTAGACCCGCCCCTGGAGGATCAGGGTGTTGCCCACGCACCGCACGGCGCTGGTGGAGATCAGCCGCTGGTCCATCACGCGGATGCCCTTGGCGCCGCCCTTCCAGAGCGCGTTGACCACGGCCTGGAGGTCCTGCTGGTGGATGACCAGGTCGTTGGCCTGGGGCTCGGGGTAGCCGGGCGCGGCCTGCGCGTCGGGCGGGGCGTCGTCGAGGGTGACGGTCAGGCCGTCGCCGGAGACCTCGGTGGTGCCGGCGGCCTCCTCCAGGGCACGCAGCCGGGCGTCCTCGGCGCGGGTGCCGCCGGCGTCGCGCCGGGCGAGGGCATCCACCTCCTCCCGTACCGCCGCGGTGGTCTCGTCCAGCCGTCCGTTCTTGTGGCTGCGCTCGCGGATGAGGTCGGACAGCTTCAGCAGCGAGTCGTCGGTGCGGAGGTTGGTGCCCTTGGCGGTGTTGAAGCTGGTGACGAAGATCAGTCCGGCGAGGGCGAAGACGGCAGCGGTGAGCAGCCGGACCGGCCGCAGGCGGCGTCGCCGGGCCGGTTCGGGGGGAGCGCCGGGGGAAGTGCTCAACGTACCCTTATCTCCTTCAGCACCGCGGAAGCACTACGCTAACGGACGCCCGGACGAGGCGGCTGTCCCGCTCGCTTCCCCGGCGCAGCCCACGTCCCCCGCGCGGTCACGCAGCGCATCGACAGGAGAGCTCCTCGTGCCGAAGTCACGTATCCGCAAGAAGGCCGACTTCACCCCGCCGCCGGCCGCGAAGCAGGCCACCGCCATCAAGCTGACCAACCGCAGCTGGGTGGCCCCGGTGATGCTGGCGCTGTTCGCCATCGGCCTGGCCTGGATCGTCGTGTTCTATGTGACGGACGGCTCGCTGCCGCTGGAGTCGCTGCGGAACTGGAACATCGTGGTCGGCTTCGGCTTCATCGCGGGTGGCTTCGCCGTCTCGACCCAGTGGAAGTAGCGCGGTCGGCACACCGGTCGCAACGCACGGTCCGGGGTCTCCCGTCAAGCCTTGCCCATGGTTATCCACAGCGTTGTACACAGGTCGTGGATAGGTAGGAAGATCTGTGGATAACTCCCATCGCGTTGACGTCGGCGCGATGGGAGGGCGAGCGCGCCCTCGGCCCGCTCCGGCGGTGAAATCGCAGGTCAGCGCGGATCCGTACAGCTGTTCCGCACACGGGGCGCAAGGTCGAACACATATTGTGGACAAGGGTGGGGACAACCGGGCCGGGCCCGGGCGGAAAGGCCCGCTCAGCTGAGCGCGGAGGTCCGCAGCACCATCAGCAGCACGGAGAGGGCGAGCACCGCCCCGCAGGTGCCCCACTGCACCAGGCCCCGGCGCTCGCGCGGTCCGTTGATCATCGCGTAGGAGATCAGCACCCCCGCCACCAGGCCGCCGATATGCGCCTGCCAGGCGATGTTCTCCCAGAAGAACGTGATCACCAGGTTGAGCGCCACCAGGGCGAGGACCGGCCGCAGATCCCGGTCGAGCCGCCGCAGCAGGACGACGGTGGCGCCGAGCAGTCCGTAGACCGCCCCGGAGGCTCCCAGCGAGGACTGGTTCTGGGCGGCGAGCAGATAGGTCAGCGCCCCGCCGGCCAGCCCGGACAGCAGATAGAGCACCAGGAAGCGGACCCGCCCCAGCTGCTCCTCCAGCCCCACCCCGAGGAACCACAGCAGCAGCATGTTCCCCGCGATGTGCCAGATCTGCTCGTGCAGGAACATGCTGCTGAGCAGGCGGTACCACTCGCCGTCGGCGACGCCCACCACCCGGCCCAGGGCCGGGTCGAAGGCCAGCCCGATGAGCACCGTCTCGTCGATGAACCGGGGGACGATCTGCGCCACCAGGAAGACCAGCAGATTGGCGCCGATGAGGAGATGGGTGACCAGGTGCGGGTCCCCGCCGGTGATCCGGCCGCCGGCGAGGGTGCGCGGCTGGTCGGCGGTACGGGAGTGGCCGGTGCCGCCCCCGCCGCGCACGCAGTCGGGGCACTGGAAGCCCACCGACGCGTCGACCATGCAGTCGGTGCAGATCGGCCGCTCGCACCGGGCGCAGCGGATCCCCGTCTCCGCGCCCGGGTGGCGGTAGCAGTGCGGCACCTCGCTCATGCAAGCCCCCTGCTCATGCGAGCCCCCTTGTCGGCCGGCGGTCCCGGCGGTGGTCGGCCGGCGGTCCCGGCGGGTCCGGACGGGACGCCCCTGTCGTCACGGGGCACCCCCGGTCAGTGCGGCGCCCCGCCCCTCCTTACGGACGGGCGGGGCGGAAAGGTTCCCCGCGTCCACCCGCCGTTGACGTGCGGCGGCCGCGGGAGCCCGGGGAGAGGCGGCGGGGGTCAGCCCTGGCGCTTCTCGATCACCACCGACTCGATGACCACGTCGTTCACCGGGCGGTCGGTGCGCGGGTTGGTCTGGGCGCCGGCGATGGCGTCCACGACCTTCTTGCCCTCCTCGTTCACCACCTCGCCGAAGATGGTGTGCTTCCCGGTCAGCCAGGTGGTGGGGGCGACGGTGATGAAGAACTGCGAACCGTTGGTGCCCGGGCCGGCGTTGGCCATGGCCAGCAGGTACGGCTTGTTGAAGGACAGCTCCGGGTGGAACTCGTCACCGAACTCGTAGCCGGGGCCGCCGGTGCCGTTGCCCAGCGGGTCCCCGCCCTGGATCATGAAGCCGCTGATGACGCGGTGGAAGACCGTGCCGTCGTAGAGGCGGTCGTTCGACTTCTTGCCGGTGGCCGGGTGCGTCCACTCCCGCTCGCCCTGCGCGAGCTCGACGAAGTTCTTGACCGTCTTGGGCGCGTGGTTCGGCAGGAGCCGCACCTCGATGTCGCCGTGATTGGTCTTCAGGGTGGCGTAAAGGTTCTCGGCCACGATGTGCCTTCCGTAAGTCTGCTCTGACGACTACCGATCCTCGCACGGAAGACGGCGGCGCGGGCAGGGCAGCACGCCCGGCGGCGGACCCGGCGGCCGGCGGCGGCGTACAGGGGCGCGGACATGGCGGTGCGCCCGGCGGCCGGAGCGGCTGCGGGCGTGCGGAGGAAAGGCGTGCGGAAAGGCGTGGGGGCCGGGAGGCCGGAGGGCTGTACGGGGGAAGGGGATGCCCCGGATGCCGCCGTACCGCATGCCGAGGTCAGGGTCGGCAGGCATGATTTCGAGGAGGACGGATACGCGAGTACCTACCCCGCCACCGAGGAGGAGGAAAGCCGTGACCCGCAAGGACAGCGTGCGCGCCGCGACCAATTCGGCGAAAGACAGCGTGCGGCACGCCGCGGAAGTGGTGGCGCCCTACGCCGGAACGGCAAAGGACACAGCCGCGCAGTACGCGCATGAGGCCCGCGTCAAGGTAGCGCCGAAGGTGTCGAAGGCCGCTCACCAGGCACGTGTGCAGTACGACGCGTATGTCGCGCCGAAGGTGCCGCCGGAGCTCGGCGACGCCGCGCAGCGTGCGGTGGTCAAGACCCGCCGGGCGGCCAAGCAGGCCGCCGACTACACCGTGCCGCGGGTGGAGCAGGCGGTCGCCGCGACCGCTCCGGCCCGCGAGGAGGCCGCGGCCCGCTCGCTCGCCACGCTGGCGGCGCTCCGCGGACAGGTGTCGGCCAAGGACATCCAGAAGCTGGTGCGGAAGAACGAGCGCCGAGGTCGCGCCGGACGCGTCCTCAAGGGGCTCGCGCTCTTCGGGGCGCTGGCGGGCGGTGCCTTCGCCGCCTGGAAGTGGTGGGACAAGCAGGCCAACCCGGACTGGCTGGTCGAGCCGCCGGCGCCCACCGAGGTCTCCGACCGCGCCCCGCTCACCTCGGTCGACGGCACCGGCGCGGAGGCGCTGGACCCCGAGGTCGAGGCCAAGCAGGCCGAGGCCGACGCGGACGACAAGCGTCCCTGACCGCTCCACGCGGTCGGATACCGGCCGGTCGCCTTCGGTTCGTCGCGGACTCCGGTCCGCACGTTCCGGGCGGCCGGCCGAGTCATGTCCGGGGCCGGCGCCATGAGGCACGGGACGGGGGTGCGGCGGAGGGTCGCTGTCGCGGCGGCCGGGATGGTTTCACGTGAAACACGCACCGGCTCGGCCAGTGGGAGGCGGCTCACGCCGCGAGGGCGAGGTCGGCGAGGTCCATCCCGGCGGGCAGCGGGGCGACGGCCGGGAGGTGGCGTACCGAGGGGGAGGAGCCGTGTGCCTCGGCCCGGATGCGCTGCTTGATGGTGGGGGGCAGGGAGCGGTCCCGGGTGCCGGGGCTTCCGGCGGATGCCGACGGGACGCAGGAGGTCGAGGCGCTGCCGCTCGCCGTACGTCCGAGCCTCATGTCGACCGGGGTGAGCGCGTCGGCCCTCCGGTCGGCCCCCCTGGGCGGCGCGGTCGTCCCTCCCTCCGGGCGCGGCTCCGCGACGGCGGCCTCGGCGGTCGCCGGGGCGGTGGGGGCGCCGGTGGTCACCGCGCCGCCGGTGATCGCCGAGCGGCGGGTGAGGCCGACGGCGGAGAGGACAGGGGAGAGGATCGCGGACAGCAGGGTGAGGAAGGCGGTCCAGAACTGCGCGGCCTTCGTGGTGGCGGCCATGGTCCCTCGCTTTCGTGTCGGGTTTTCGGGGTCTCCGGGTCCGTCCGGAGTCGGTAGTTCGGGTTGGGCGATCTACATACCTTTCTCATGATGTGTACGCACCTTCAGAAGGCACGGACCGACGCCACCGCGCGGCAGATCTTCTGATGAACACCACTCGTTCGGCTCAGCTCCCCGAGTTGCGGCCTCTGCCCGGGCATGCAGATCCGCCCTATTCCGCGACTTCCCCGAAGGGGTACGACCCGGCCGCGTCCTACTCGGGTTGCTATGTGCTGACCGAGGACGTGGACGGGCTGCACGCGGCCTTCCGGGCCGGCCTGAAGGCGGCGTACGGGCGGATACCGAACCGGGGGCTGCCGCGGATCGGCCCGGTGAAGGACATGTCGTACGGGGTGCGGCAGTTCCTGATGACCGACCCGGCCGGCAACAGCATCCGGGTGGGGCAGCCGATCAGTGGCGATCCGAGCATGCGCCCGGTGCCCAGGGGGCCGTTCGAGCGGGCGCTGCACCTGGCCGACCTGTTCACCGACTCCAAGGAGGACCTGGCGGGCGCGGTGAGGGTCATCGACCGGGTACTGCCGCCGGAGCACGACCACGCGCCCCGGCCCGGCGGCCCGGACCCCTCACCCGTACAGCATCTGCGGCTGCTGGTGCTCCGCGCCGATCTCGCCGAGCGCCTCGGGGACGCCCCGCTGGCGGCCCGGCTGGCGGCCCGCGCCGCCGCGCTCCCGCTCGGCGACCTGGACGGGCCGGACGGTCCGGGTGAGGAGGAGCGCGCGGCGGCTCGCGACAGCCTGGCCCGGCTGGCCGAGCTCACCCGGTAGCCACCGCGCGAGCCACCGGCGCCGGAAGGCGGCTGCGACGGCCGGCGCTTGAGGCGGTCGGCGGCGGTCTGGGCGAGCCGGACAGCTCCAGGGTGCCCGCGGCGTCGGCGGCCCGGGCTGGCCGGGCGGCACACCCCGGGGGTGTACCGGCCGCTCGCGGATGGCTTATGTTGCGGGGGCAAAGCAAGGGGGACAAACGAGCGATGGCACGGGACTACGACAGCCAGTTGCTGGAGTCGGTCGCCGTACGCCGGCGCAGAATGCGGGACGCGCTGCTGTTCGGCGCGCAGCGGGCCCGCCGTACGGCGGACGAGCGGCTCGGGAAGGTGTTCGCAGGCATCGCCATCGCGGCCGTGCTGTGCGCGGGGTGCGTCGGCTGGTCCTTCCTCCAGCACACGCTGGCCGAGCAGAAGGCCGAGCAGCGGAAGCAGGAGGAGCGCTTCCAGCAGCCGGCGAAGCCCGAGGGGTCGGTGAGGCCGGAGGAGTCCGCCGGCGCCGGCGGGGGCTCGTGATGACCGGCTCGAACACCGACTCGAATGCCGAGGACGCCGCGATGATAGGTTCCGCCAAGTGGTGAGTACAGCAGCGACGCCCTGGACGCAGCTGAGCCGGGTGACCCTGGTCGGCGAGCGGCGACGGGCCGACATCGTTCTGCCCGCCGACACCCCGATCGGCCAACTCCTTCCGGACATCCTTCAGTTGCTGGACGACCGGGCCGCGTCCCGGCCGATGACCCGGCAGCTGATCGCCTCCGACGGCTCCGCGCTTCCGCACGACAGCACCCTCGCGTCCGCCGGGATCGCCGACGGCGCCGTGCTGCGGCTGGTCCGGGCCCACTCCGCGCCGCCCGCGCCGGTGGTGCACGATGTCACCGACCAGGTGGCCGACGACCTCGACATCCAGGCCTGGCGCTGGCGGCCCGCCGCCCGGCGGGCCTCCGCGGGCGTGGCCACGGTCGCCTTCGCGGTGATCGCCGCGCTGCTGGCCCGCCGGGAGTTCACCCTGGACGCGCTGGCCGGCGCCCTCGCCGCGGTGACGCTGGTCCTGCTGGCGGCCGGGGCGCTGGTGGCCCGGATCGGGCCGGGCAACCGGGGGCTGGCCACCGCGCTGCTGCTGGCCTCCGGCGGGCTGGGGGTGCTCACCGCCTGGACCGCCGCCGACGCCTACGGCTGGTCCGGCGCCGCGCGCCTGGCCGCCGTGGCGGGCGCGCTGGTGGTGGTGCTGGCGATGCTCGGGCAGTTCTCGCCGCTCGGCCGCGGCGGGCTGGTCGGCGCCGGTGCCGCCGCGGTGATCACCCTGGTCTGGCTGGCCGTCGCCGCCGTCCAGGACGACCTGGCCCGGCTGGGCGCGGTGATGGCCGTCCTCTCCGTGGTGCTGCTCGGACTGCTGCCCCGGCTCGCGCTGATGGCCTCGGGGCTCACCGCGCTCGACGACCGGCGCTCGGGCGGCGCCTCGGTCAGCCGCCACCGGGTGGGCACCGCCCTGGCGGCCACCCACCGGGGCCTGGCCCTGGCGACGATCGTCACCGCGGCCTCGGCGGCGGCCGGCGGCTGGCTGCTCACCCTCGCGGAGCGGCCGACGGTGTGGACGGTGCTGCTGCCGTCGGTCACCGCCGTGGTGCTGCTGTCCCGGGCGCGGGCCTTCCCGCTGGTCGCCGAGGTCGTGGCGCTCTTCGCCGCGGCGGGGGCCCTGGTGGTGCGGCTGGTGGTGCTCTGGATGGACCACGCCGGCGGCGCCGGACCGCTCACCGTGCTCGGCGCGGCCGCGGTGCTGCCGCTGCTCGTGCTGGCGGTCCAGCCGCCGGAGCACGTACGGGTGCGGCTGGGGCGCATGGCCGATCTGGTCGAGTCCATCGGCATGGTGGCGCTGTTCCCGCTCGCGGTCGGGGTGTTCGGCGTCTACGGGCAGCTGCTCGACAGGTTCTGAGGTCGGCGCCGGCGGGGCCGGCGTCCAGTGTTCTGAGTTCAGCGTTCCGGGTTCATCGGGAAGCGGCAGGGGCGGGAGAAGAGGCACATGCCGAACGGAGACAACTGGCAGGGCGATGTCCTGCGCGACCTGCGCGCCGGGGCCGCCCCCCGGCCCGGCGCGGACCCGGCCGTCCCCCAACCGCAGCCGCAGCCGCAGCCGCAGCCGCACCAGCCGGAGGCCGCCCCGGTGCCCCCTCGGCAGCCCGCGCCCGCCACCGCGTACCCGCAGGCCCCCGCCGCCGCGCGGCCGGCCCCCGCCGCGTACCGCCCGGCGGCCCCCCGTACCACCACGCCCGACTCCCGCCCCGTCCTGGACAAGCAGCTGGCCGGGGTCGGGCGCAGGCCGCGGCACGGGGAGGCGCTGGCCGCGCGGGCGGTACGGGCGCTGCGGCGCACCGTCTCCTCCTCCGCCGCCCGGGAGGTCGCCGAGACCACCCGTACCGCCGAGCTGCTCCAGCAGCCGGTGACCACCGGGCGGCAGATCGCCGTCACCTCCATCCGCGGCGGCGCCGGCAAGTCCACCGTGGCCGCGCTGCTCGGCCTCACCTACGCCCACTACCGGCAGGACCCGGTGCTGCTGGTGGAGGCCGACCCGGCGCTCGGCTCGCTGCCGCTGCGGCTCGGCGCCGAGACCCTGCGCTGGACCACCGGGGACCTCGCCGGGATCGTCGAACCGCAGATGTCGCTGCTGGACGTCACCGGCTACCTGGTGCAGCTGCCGGACAACGCCTGGCTGCTGCCCGGCAGCCAGGGCCGGATCGGCGCCATGCTGGACACCCCGGCGTACGAGCGGGTGATGGTCTCGCTGCGCCGCTACTTCGGCGTCACGGTGGCCGACTGCGAGACGCTGCCCGCCGAGGTGGCCCGGGTCGCGCTGTCCGCCGCCCAGGCCCGGGTGCTGACCGCGCCCGCCACCCTGGAGGGCGTCGCCAGCACCCACGCGGTCCTGACCTGGATGCAGGGCCTGCCCCCGCACATCATCGCCGGCACCGTGGTCGTCCTCACCGAACTCGTCCCGCACTCCGGGCTGGACCTCGACCGGGCCCGCGAGCAGCTGGCGGCCACCGGGGCGAGCGTGCGGCACCTCCCGTACGACCGGCATCTGGCGGCCGGCGGCACCATCCGCACCGAGCTGCTCGCCCAGCCCACCCGGCAGGCCGCCACCCGGATCGCCGCCGAGGTCTTCCGGCTGTCGCAGCAGCGGCGCTGAGGGCGAGGGACACGCATGAGCACCCGGCTGATACACCGCCCCGCCCGGACCACCCGGCCGCCCGCCCCCTCCGAGGCGCGCGCCATCGAGGCGCCGCCCAACCTCCCCGAGGGCAAGGGCGGCAACATCGCCATGTCGCTGCTGCCCGTCGCCGGGGTGATGTCGTCCGTGGTGATGATGACGGTCGTCCGCAACAGCCAGTTCGCCGCGCTGGGCGCGCTGATCCTGGTGGTCACCGTCATCGGCTCACTGGTGCTGGTCTTCTCCCAGCGCGGCAAGGCGCAGCGCACCCGCCGCACCCAGCGCGAGGCCTATCTCGCCTATCTGGAGGACCTGCGCGAGGAGCTGTCCGGCGAGGAGCGGGCCCGCCGGGAGCACGCCGGGGTGCTCAACCCGCCGCCGGACTCGCTGTACGACATCGTCCGCGACCCGGCCCGGCTGTGGGAGCGCCGCCGGCTGGACGCCGACTTCCTGCGGGTGCGGGTGGGCACCGGCGAGATGCCGGTACGGGACCTGGGCATCACCGACCAGGGCTCCTCGGTGCTCACTCCGCCGGACCGCTTCATGCTCAACGAGGCGTCGGCGCTGATGGACCGCTTCCGCACCGGCACCGAGCTGCCGCTGACCGTGCCGCTGGACCGGGTCGGCAACATCAGCGTGGTCGGCCCCCGGGAGGACTGCCTGCGCCTGGCCCGCGCCCTGATGGTGCAGACCGCCGCGCTGCACGCGCCCGACGACGTCGGTATCGCGCTCGCGGTGCCCGGTGACCGGCTGGCCGACTGGGAGTGGGCCAAGTGGCTGCCGCACCTGCTGGACACCGACCAGTTCGACGGCCCGGTGGCCGCCCGCCGGATCGCGCCGTCCGCGCCGCAGCTGGCCCGGCAGCTCGGGCCCGAGCTGCGCCGCCGCGCCTCCTACGCCGCCGAGGTGCGGCGCGGGCTGGCCGGCCGGGACGCCCTGTCGATGTCCTCCCGTCTCCTCGTGGTGGCCGACGGGCACGGCGAGGACGCGGTGGACCTGCCGCTGCCCGACGAGGCGGTGGGCCTGCGCGAGATGGGCGTCACCGTGCTGCACCTGCTGGAGCGGCGGGTGCAGGAGCCCGGCCAGGTCGGGGTGCGGATCACCGTCGAGGGCGACCGGGTCGCCATCGAGGACCTGCGCGAGGAGGAGCCGATCGGCGCGCACGGCGCGGTGGACGAGGTGGGCACCCCGTTCGCCGAGGGCCTGGCCCGGATGCTGGCGCCGCTGCGGCTGTCCGCCGAGTCCCTGGTGGACGCCCCGCTCTCCGGGCCGGTGGACTTCGCCGAGCTGCTGGGCATCGACGACGTGGCCCGGCTGGACCTGGCGGCGCTCTGGGCGCCGCGCGGCGAACGCGCCTTCCTGCGCGTGCCGATCGGCGTCAGCGACTCCCGTGAGCCGGTGCTGCTGGACCTCAAGGAGTCCTCCGAGCTGGGCATGGGCCCGCACGGGCTGTGCGTCGGCGCCACCGGCTCCGGCAAGTCCGAGCTGCTGCGCACCCTGGTGCTGGCGCTGGTGGCCACCCATCCGCCGGAGGACCTGGCGCTGGTGCTGGTCGACTACAAGGGCGGCGCAACCTTCGCCCCGTTCGCCGAGCTGCCGCACGTCGCCGGGGTCATCACCAACCTGGAGAACCAGGCCGGGCTGGTGGAGCGCGTGCACGCCTCGCTGGCCGGCGAGGTCAAGCGCCGCCAGCAGGTGCTGAAGGACGCCGGGAACGTCGCCGACATCGGGCACTACGCGGCGCTGCGCGCCGAGAAGCGGCCCGACCTCGAACCGCTGCCGCACCTCTTCATCGTCATCGACGAGTTCGGCGAACTGCTCACCGCCAAGCCGGACTTCATCGACCTGTTCCTCTCCATCGGCCGGATCGGCCGCTCCATCGGCGTCCATCTGCTGCTCTCCAGCCAGCGCATCGAGGGCGGCCGGCTCAAGGGCCTGGACACCTACCTCTCGTACCGGCTGGGCCTGCGCACCTTCTCCGCCGACGAGTCGCGGACGGTGCTGGACACCACCGACGCCTTCCATCTGCCGCCGCTGCCCGGCTTCGGCTACCTCAAGGTGGACACCAGCCACTACGAGCGGTTCAAGGCCTCCTACGTCTCCGGCGGCTACCGCGGCCCGGCCCGGCGCGAGCAGGAGGAGGACGCCGGTCCGCTGGCGCTGGCCTACGAGGCGTTCAACACCCTGGGCGAGGCCGAGGACTCCGGCGCCCCCCAGGAGGCCGCCGGGCGGCGCCGGGAGACCGGCCCCACCGAACTGGGCGTCATGGTCGAACAGCTGGAGGCCGCCCCCACCGCTCCGGTACGCCGGATCTGGCTGCCGCCGCTGCCCTCCGCCATCGCCCTGGACCGCATCGCCGGGCCGCTCTCGGCCGGGCCGCGCGGGATGCAGCTGACCGCCCGCCGGGGCCCGCTGCGGGTGCCGCTCGGGGTGCTGGACGACCCCACCCGGCAGTGGCAGGGCGACTGGTACCTGGACCTCACGGTGGCCGGCGGGCACGCCGCCGTCATCGGCGGCCCGCAGTCCGGCAAGACCACCCTGCTGCGCACCCTGGTGCTCTCCCTCGCCCTCACCCACACCCCGAAGGAGGTCGGCGTCTACGGCCTGGACCTGGCCGGCGGCGGCCTGGCCGCGCTCGCCGGGCTGCCGCACGTCGGCGGCATCGCGAGCCGCGCCGACCGGGAGCGGGCCGCCCGCACGGTGGAGGAGGTGCGGGGCATGCTGGCGCTGCGCGAGGAGCTGTTCCGCGAGCACTCCATCGACTCCGTGGAGCAGCTGCGCACCCTGCACGCCGCCGGCCGGCTGCCGCAGCTGGCCTCCGCCGAGATCGTGCTGGTCGTGGACGGCTTCGGCGCGCTGCGCGACGACTTCGACGAGCTGGACGACGCGGTGGTGGACATCCTCAAGCGGGGCGGCGGCTACGGCATCCACGTGGTCGCGGGCATGCTCCGCTGGAACGACGTGCGGATCGCCACCCAGTCGTACTTCGGCACCCGGGTCGAGCTGCGCCTCAACGACGCCACCGAGTCCAGCATCGACCGCAAGCTGGCCGAGACCCTCTCCCCCGACGAGCCGGGCCGGGTGCTGACCGACGGCAAGCTCTTCGCCCAGGTAGCCCTGCCCCGTACCGACGGCCTGGCCGACGCCGCCGAGCTGGGCGCCGTGCTGGAGCGCACCGCCCGCCAGGTGCGCGGCGCGTGGAGCGGGGAGACCGCGCAGCCCGTACGGGTGCTGCCGCACGTCCTGGAGCCGTACGAGCTGCCCGGCCCGGTCGCCGAGCCCCGGCGGGTGCCCATCGGGCTGGACCAGACCGCGCTGGCGCCCGTCCTGCTCGACCTGTTCGCGCACGACCAGCACCTGGTGGTGATGGGCGACAGCGAGTGCGGCAAGACCAGTCTGCTGAAGACCATCGCCGGCGGGCTGGTGGAGCGGTACGGGGAGGACGAGCTGGTCCTCGCGGTGATGGACCCGCGGCGCGGGCTGCGCGGGGTGGTGCCGGAGGAGTTCCTCGGCGGCTACGCGTACAACGCCAAGCTCTGCGGCGGGCTGGCCGCGGGCATCGCCACCGAGCTGGAGAAGCGGCTGCCGGACGACACCGCCCGGCTGGAGGACCTGGAGCCGGGCAGCTGGGGCAGCGGGCCGCGGATCGTGGTCCTGGTCGACGACTACGACGTGCTGACCACGGCCGGCCAGTCCCCGCTGGCCCCCTTCCTCCCGTACATCCCCTCGGCGGTCGACATCGGCCTGCACTTCGTCGTCACCCGGCGGGTCGCGGGCGCCTCGCGCGGGATGTACGAGCCGCTGGTGCAGGGGCTGCGCGAGTCGGGGGCGTCGGCGATCGTGATGGCCGGCGACCGCAGCGAGGGGCAGCTGTTCCCGGGCGTCTACGCCTCCCAGCAGCCGGCCGGCCGGGGCGTGCTGATCCGCCGCGGCCAGTCCAACCGGCTGATCCAGACGGTGTTCACCCCGTGACGACGGTGTTGACGGAGACGAAGGGCCGGACCGCCCCATGACCAAGGACGTCATCGCGCTCACCGCGCGCATGCCCGACCCGTTGACCGTGCTGGCGGGGCTGCTCTCCGGCGGCCCGGACAAGCTGGTGCACACCGCCGGCCAGGACGCCGTGGTGCGGCTCTGCGACGAGCGGGGGCGGCCGCTGGTCTCGGTGGAGGCGCCGCTGCTGGTGCAGGTGGCGGGCGAGGCGGAGCGGCTGCTGGGGGCGAGCGCTCCGCCGGTGCCGTTCTGGTGGACCGAGGTCCGGGCCACCACCGGGGTGGCGGAGGCCGAGCGGCTGGCGGGCACCTTCGCGGCCCGGCTGGCCTCGCTGGCCGGCGGTGCGGCGTGGCCGCCGGAGGCCGCGCGGTCGCTGGCCGTGGTGCCCTCCGAGAACGCCTCCGCGGGAGCTTCCCAGGGGGTGGTGGTGGCCCCGCCGGCGGACGCCGGGTCGCCCGCGGTGGACGTGCTCACCGAGCAGGTCGCCGTGGTGATCGCGGACCGGCCGGTGGTGGCGATGACGGCCTGGCTGGCGGACGCGTTCCGGGCGGCGGCCGAGGGCGGCCTCGGGCTCCAGGTGGTCAGCCCGGCCGGCACCACGCTCTCCCCCGCGGTGCGCTCCGCGCTCTCGGACTGGCCGTCCCGGTGGGTGGTGCAGGACGAGCGGGACGGCTACTACGACGGGCTGTCCGGGGCGGTGCTGGCCTGGCAGGGCGGGATGTTCGCCCCGGTCCCGGCCGAGGACTCCGGCCCGGAGGAGGACTCCGTCCCCGGGGAGCCGCGCGCCCGGGTGGCCGCCTCCTACCAGGAGGGCGTACGGGACACCGGTGAGCGGCAGTTGGCGGTGACCTTCCGGACGGTCCGGGCCGCCGACGACCGGCTGGTGCTGGGCGGTGCCCTGGAGGCGGTGTGGCGCGAGCTGACCGGCGCGGCGCCGGCCGGCTGGGGTACGGCGGAGCCCGCCAACCTGCCCTGGTCGCCGCGCCGGCTGACGGACGTGGCCTTCGAGCGGGCGCCGGAGCCGACCTGGGCGGTGGTGGTCGGCGGCCCGGAGCGGCCCGGCCTCGCCACCGTACGGGTCGGCCGGACCACGGCGGGCGTGGAGGAGGAGGTCACCCTCGCGTTCGGCTACGGACCGGACGAGGAGCCCCCGCTGGACGCCGTGCGGCGGGCCGCCGAGGTGCTCGCCACCCGCCACCATCTGCAGTCGATGCTCGTACAACTCCGCAAAGCCCGGCGCGATCTGGCGGTGCCTCCGCGCTTCGAGGGGCCCGGGGTGCCGGTGGCGTTCGTGCTCGGCGCGGAGGAGGTGCGGGCGATGCCCGGGGACCGCGCCCGCCGTACGCCGCTGGCCGGGGCCCCGGTCCCGCTGGGCGCCACGAACCGGCCGGCGCTCTACTACCCGTTGCCCGGCGACCCGTCGGACCTGTCGGGGTGGCGGGACTTCGAGCGGCTGATGCGGCATCTGAAGGGCGAGTGAGCCGGGGGCGCCGGGCCGGTGGCCGGCGCCTGTGTCATGCCTTCGTCACAGGTAGGTGAGGGTCCGGTGATTGCCGATTGCAGCCGCGACGCTTGACTTGATAGGCATGTCGTACATTCGATCCATACGATCGACGCGGTCGCTGCGGTGGCCCGCCTCGGTCGCAGCAGTCTTCCATCGCAACGGGGGTGGTTCCGATGAAGTTCGACATGGGGGCGCAGGTCCTGTCGACCCTGATGTCCAAGTCGCAGAGTTCGAGCACCGATCTCGGCCTGCTGATCCGTCAGCTGATCCAGGCGGCGGCGCCCCTGGAGGGCAAGTTCCAGGGCTCGGGCAAGGTGGCGTTCGACTCGTTCAAGTCGCGGTCCGACGAGATCACGGCGGCGCTGAACAGCGCGCTGTCCGGCATCCTGGGCGGCCAGTCGGGCATGGAGACGGCGTTCGGCACCGGTGACACCGAGCAGGGCGACAACGCCAAGACGACCGAGTCGTCGGCCAACTTCGACGCCGCGCGCTTCGGGGGCCGCTAGCCCCGAGCCGTACGGCACCGGGCCGCCGGCCCCGAGCCGTACGGCGCACCCGCACACCCGACCCGTACACCGGTCGGGCCCGCGCACCGAATCCGGGCGGGCCGCCGACCCCGTACACCGATCCGAAACCACGGGGAGCTGAAAGCCGATGACCGATCGTCGTGCGTACGACACCGGTGCGTCCTCCGAGGCGCAGACCAACATCCAGGCGGTGGTCGCCCGCCTGGAACAGGTGATGACGGCACGCGACGCCCAGGTGGCGGCGGCGATGACCGACTTCGCCGCCGACGGCGTGGCCGACGAGTACCACGGCAAGGAGCTGCGCTGGAAGTCGGCCTCCCAGGAGGTCCGCAACATCATCCAGCTGCTCAAGACGACGCTGGAGAAGAACGACGTGACCGCGCAGCAGACCCTGCAGCGCGCCAAGGCCGCGGTCGACGGCATCGGCTGAGCCAGGTCCGGGGAGTCGGCCGGGCTACGGCCGCGGCCGCCGGCACCGGCTGAGCCGCGGTCCGGAGCATCGGCCGGGCCGCGGCCGCCGGCACCGGCTGAGCCGCGGTCCGGGGCATCGACCGGGCCGCGGCCGCCGGCACCGGACACCACGGCACCGGGCACCACGGCACCGGCCGCCGGCCGCGGTCGACGGCACCGGCCGACCGGGCACCAGGTCGGCACCACGGCCGGCATCACGGCCGCGTCACGCGAAGAAGTCACGGGGGAGCGTTCATGACGGGATGGGACATCCAGCCCCAGGGCGTACAGGGCCAGCTCAAGGTTGTCGGCACCCATGCCGGTGATCTGGAGAAGGCCCTGAACACCCTGGTCACCGATATGCAGGAGGCCGCGCAGGCGGCCGGGACGGCGGTGCCGGGCTCGGCGGCCGAGACGCCCTTGCAGGGGCCGACGGCCTCCGGCAAGCCGCTCACCCGGAAGGCGAGCGGACCGGTGGGCGCGGCGCTCGCCGAGTACATGAACGGGCGCAAGACCACCCACTTCGAGCCGATGGCGCAGCGCATCCAGGCGGCGGTGCTGGGCGCCGCCAAGGCGACCAACGAGTACGTCCAGGGCGACTTGGACCAGGCCAAGGAGGCCCAGGACGCGGCGCGCCAGGTCCGTCTGGACCTGCTGAAGGAGCCCGGGGGCAAGAAGTGAGCGAGAACCAGCCGGTCAACCCCGCCGAGGTCCCCGTCTTCACCGGCGACCTGGAAGTGCTCGACGCGAAGGTGAAGGCGCTCTCCGGCACCGGCGGCAAGATCGCCACCGCGGCCGGCGACGTGCACACCTCCTTCGGCGGGCTGCGCGCCTTCTACCAGGCCCCCGAGGCGGAGCAGCTGTTCGCCACCACCCAGCCGGTGAAGGACAAGGCCCTCGCCATCAGCGGGGACATGTGCACCATCACGGGCGCACTGGGCTCGTACGCGAGCGAGGTCCGGCCCCTGAAGCAGAAGCTGGACGACCTGCGCCAGGCCGCCGTCGACTTCCGGACGAAGATCGCCGAGGACGACAAGTGGCGTGAGGACGGCGACCTGGTCGAGGAGAACAACGACCGCCGCAACGAGATCGCCGAGGTCTGGACCCAGTTCCAGGCCGCCGAGCGCTCCGCCCACGCCAAGATCGTCGCCCTGGTCGGCGGCAAGGCCCTCAAGGTCAACGACGGCTCCAACGGCGAGGGCATGTACGGCTACGACGCCGAGGCGCTCAAGGGGGCCAAGAGCCTGCCGTGGGGCGAGGCGGTGGAGGAGTCCACGCCCTGGTGGCAGGTGTGGGAGCACGCCTACGACTTCGGCAAGGGCATCATCGTCGACGGGGTGTGGGGCACCATCAAGGGGCTGGGCACCCTGGTCGGCTTCCAGGGCTGGGACGCCGCCGGGCAGGCCTGGAAGGGGCTGGGGCAGCTGGCCACCGGTCTGGCCATCACGGCGACCCCGCTGGCCGCCGTCTACTGGACGGCCGACGACAAGGACCTGCCGGCGTGGCTGCGGGACTCCCGTACCGCGATGAAGGAGACCGGCAAGGCGCTGGTCGCCTGGGACCAGTGGGGCTCCAACCCGGCGCGGGCCGCGGGCGCGGTCACCTTCAACGTGCTGACCACCGTGTTCACCGGTGGCGCGGGCGGTGCGGCGGCCGGCGCGGGCAAGGCGGGCGCGGTGGCCAAGGCGATCTCCTTCGCGGGCAAGGCGGGGCGGGCGATCGACCCGGCCACGTACCTCTTCAAGGGCGCCGGCATGGGCTTCACCAAGATCGGTGACGCCATGTCCGGCATCAGGGCCATGGGCAACATCGACATTCCCGCCATCCCCGAGGGCACCGTCATCCTCCCCGAGGGCTCCCTCGCGCTCCCCGACGGCACCATCCGGCTCCCCGACGGTGCCGAGCTGCCGCCGGGCGGCATCGAGATCCCCGCCGACGCGGTCCGCCTCCCGGAGGGCGCCGCCGTCCCACCGGGCGCGGTCGACCTGGGCGACGGCGTGGTGAAGCTCCCCGAGGACACCCCGGTCCCGGCCGGGGCGACCCCCCTGGAGGAGGGCACCGTCGCCCTCCCCAAGGACACCCCGGCCATCCCCCAGGACTCCCTCCCCCTCCAGCAGGTGGACGAGGCCTCGGACGCCCGGTACTTCGACCGCGAGGGCAACCTCCTCGACGGGCACGGCAAGGTCGTCAGCTCCTCCAAGGACGCGCCCACGGACGTCGTGGACCGCGCGACCCTCGACGGCACCCCCGACGCCCCCACCTCCGGCGCGGACAACCCCCGCGTGGACACCCCGCAGAAGGTCCCCGCCCTGGCCGGCGCCGCCGTCCACACGGGCGACAACGCCCCGATCCACCTGGGCGGCGACCTGGACACCAACCTCGGCGACGTGGGACGCGTCGGCGACGACCTCCCGGGCCACGTGGGCGACGACCTCCCGGCCCGCCTCGGCGACGACGCGCCGGGCCGCGGCCCGGGCGGGCATGCGCCGGGCGGACTGGGGAACCACGGCCCGGGCGGGCTGGGCGACCACCTGCCCGGTGGGCGGGCGGGGGACCACCTGCCTTCCGGCCACGCCGGCGACCACCTGCCGGGTGGCAGCGCGGGCGACCACCTGCCCTCCAACAGCCTCGACCACACGCCCCCGGGCGGCCACGGCGACGGACCCGGCACGGGCGGGAACGGTCATGAGGCCCCGGGTGGCCACGGTGACGGGCCCGGTACGGGCGGGAACGGTCATGAGGCCCCGGGCGGACATGGCGACGGGCCCGGCACGGGCGGTCACGGCGACGGGCCGGGCACCGGTGCCGTGGACGAGGGCGCGGCGGGCGCGGACGACGCCGGGCGCGCGGGGGACGAGGGAAACCCCGTCGGTCATGCGGGTGATGGGACGGACGTCGACCCCGACAACGTCCCTCCTCACGAGAGGGACACGCGTGAGGCCGGTGGAAGCGTCGTCGACGACGCGGCCCGCCGCGCGGCAGATCCCATCACCATCGGTGACCAGCCGCTCCCTCCGGCCGGCCCGGGGGAGAAGGTGCTGGGCGTGCTGGAAGAAAGTCGCGTGCGGCGAGACAAGAACAACCTCATCTCACTCGTCGATGGCCGTCCGGTCGAGCACTGGCTCAAGGACCTCGCCTTCCAGCGCGCGACCCTCTACCGGGAAGCGAAGGAGCTGGGCACCTTCCCGCGAAAGCAGACAGGCGCATGCATAGGCCCGGTTATGGATCTTCGTACAGGAATGGTCGTCGAAGGCATCAATGGCAAGGCCACCAATATCATTCCGGAGGGACGAGTGCATCCCACCGTGGCAGCGAGGCAGGCGGAACTGCATCCTCAGCCCGCTCCGGACCATCCATTGGGTCATGCCGAGGTGAAGGCGGTCAACGAGTTGCTCTGGGAGCGTCGGAAGCGTGGCCTGCCGGACGATGAGTCCGCTCTGTCCGAACTCCGAGCTTCCATCGAGTTCCCGTACATGAACCACCGAAAGACCGACCTTCCCGGACGCCCCGCCCCCTTCTGTGCGAACTGCCACCATATGCTGGATGGCGTGGACAGTGCGCATGGCAGGTTCACAGGCAACCCGGCCTCTGACGAAAACTGGATTCCCGAATGACCGAGGTAGTGCGCATTGATATCGACGCCCCGGACGTCGACATGGACGGCGGCGGACGCCTTCTCCACCAGGGAAAGCCGTTCACGGGTGAAGTGACCGAACACTTGGCGGGTGCGCTCGTCAGCCTGGACGGCTATGTGGACGGCGTTCAGCACGGCATAAGCCAGGAGTGGTACAAGAACGGCACCCTGCGCTCAGAAGGAAGAACGCACCATTCCCGTCCCGTAGGCCTCTGGCGAGAATGGCATGCGAACGGTCGACTCGCCTCCGAGCAGGTCTTCTCCGAGGACGGCATGACCCTTGTCGCGGAAGCGACGTGGGACGAGCAGGGACATCAGACCAAGGAATGGCGCAAGGTGGCCGAATAGGACGTACTGGGCGTCTCCGGCTCGCAGTACGAGTTCGCCCACCTGTGGATCGACGCCATCCAGACGTACTGGCTGGAGCGCCTCGGCTCGGCGAGATAGTGCCGGCCGCCATCCAGGCCCCAGACAGCACACAACCACCAGGAGGACTGGATCCATGCCTCTCGTCAGACCCTCCGGTCGGAGGGTGCGGTCCGAGGGGGCTTTCCGCGGGGCGAGTTAAGAAAGTGGCACCGTAACGGCACGCCGGCATCCCGAAAGTTCCTCGGCGACTTCGGGTCCTCGCTCCGGGAACACGAGACCCGGGACGAGCAGGGCGTGCCGACGGGGCCCGCTCAGGGCCAGTCGACCCGCCCGTCCCGTACCACCAACGGCTCGGGGCGGTCCTCCTCGTAGAAGCGGGTCCAGCCGACCAGCACCGAGCCGTCGGTCCGTTCGTCCCGCGCGGTGGACCGGTCGGCCAGCCACGCGAGGAGCGGGCCGACGTAGCCGTGCTGATCGGGGTGGATCTCCTGGCGGGAGGTCAGCGCCCAGCCGTCCCGTCGGCGTACCAGCACCGAGGTGAGCGCGCCGCCCACCTTCCATGCCTCGCCGTGGTAGCCGAGCAGGGGCTCGTCCTCGATCTCGAACCCGACCTCGAATTCGATCGCGTACGCGGCGTCGTCGGCCGACGGCGGGTCGACGGTGGGCATCAGCGAGATGGCCGACGGCGGCTCCGGTCGTGGTCCCAGGCCCAGGTGCCAGCGGAGCTCGGCCAGCTCCGCGTCCGTGAGATCGTCCCGCAGGTTCAGTGCCACCGTCAGCTCGGAGATGTCCGCCATGATCCGCACCGTATCGGAGGGGGCCCGGCATCCCGATCCCCTTCGGTGACTCGCTTGGCTCTCCGTGAGGAGGAATCCTGGGATGGGAACGGCAACCGGCTGACGACATGGCATCGCGATACCGGAGACTTGAGAAGCAGACCCAGCCGACCGGCAGCGAACGCACAGGAGGATGGTGTGTCGGTGCTGATGCGCGCGCCGAGGGAGTGCGGCTCGTGGTGGTGGGACCTGGACGGGGTGACGGCGCCGGGGCTCGGCGCGGCCCTGGCCACGGCCGCGCGGATGGCCGACGTACTGGAGTCGGGCGGGCTGCTGGAGCCGGCTTCGCTGGAGTGGAGTTGGTGGCAGCCGGGGGTGGGTGGGCTGGGGTCGCACAGCCGTCTGGATCTCGCGGGGCGGCGGATCGACGCGGCGTCGGTCGCCGAGCGGGCGGAGGCGTGCCGGCCGGCCGGGTACCCGGCGGCGGAGATGTCCTCGATCCTGGTGCTGGGGCGGGGGATGTGGTGGGACGGGAAGGGGAATTCCCGGTGGGAGCCCGGCCTGGTGGAGCTCACCGTCTCACCGGACCCGGTCAGTTCCTGGGCCGAGCTGGCGGTGCACCACGACGTCTGGGCCCGGTACGACTTCCGCGGCAGGCCCCAGCCCGCGGTGCACGCGCGGAACGCCCCGCGCCTCGCGGCGGCCCTGCGCGGGCTGGACGCCCTGCTGGGGGTGGATGGTGAGCCGGGTGAGCCGACCTACTTCGGGACCGCGGTAGGGCATGGGCTCAAGGTGCCGGATGTGATCGACGGGCTCGGGCCGGACCTCACCGATCTGCTGTGACGGGATGGGGTGGGGTGGGGTGAGGTGGGTCAGGCCACCGCTGTCAGGTGGCGGGGGCGGGAGGGAGTTGAGGTGGGGGTGAGGGTGTGGGCGCAGTCCCGGAGCAGGGGCGGGATGGCGAGGTGGGCGGGGCTCGGCTCGTGGGCGAGGTTGTGGTCAAGGAGGGTGTCGAAGAGGCGTTCCACGGCGGTGGGGTCGAGGCCGGTGACGGCGCAGGCGCCGGGGATGTCGTGGAGGGCCGCCGGGTGCAGGGCGAGGGCGCGGGTGGGCCGGTGGAGGTCGGCGGGCAGCCGGGCGTGGGAGAGGGCCAGCAGGGACATCAGGTCGCGGTCGGCGGTACGGAGCAGGGTGGTGCGGCCGGCGGTGGTGCGCAGGCGCGCCGTCAGGTCCGCCAGGGTCCAGGAGGGGCGGTCGCGCAGCCGGGTGGCGGCGAGCCGCAGGGCCAGCGGGTGGTGGCCGCAGAGGGCGGCGGTGTCGGTCGGGGGTGCGGTGGTGCGGGCGGCGCCGGCGACGCGGCGGAAGAGGGTTTCGGCGTCGGCGGGGGTCAGCGGGCCCAGGGGCAGGGAGCGGGCGCCGTCCGGGGCGGCCGGGCGGTGGCGGGTGGTGATCAGGGTGAGCGTGTCGCCGGTGCCGGGCAGCAGCGGGGCCACCTGCGCCGCGTCGGCCGCGTTGTCGAGGACCAGCAGGGCGCGGCGGCCGGCGAGGCGGGCGCGCCAGACCGCGCCGCGTTCGGCCGGGCCGGCCGGGATGGCCTCGGGCGCCGCGCCGTCGGAGCGCAGCAGCACACCCAGCGCCTCCTCGGGGGTGAGCGGCGCCCGGGAGGGGCTGAAGCCGTGCAGGTCGAGGTGGTACTGGCCGTCCGGGTGGTCCGCGGTGCGGCGGTGGGCGTAGTGGACGGCCAGGGCCGTCTTGCCGATGCCGCCCATGCCGTCGATCACGACCGTACGGGGGGAGCCGGGGCGCTGGTCGCCGACGGCCCGGTCCAGCAGCGCCAGTTCGGCGGTGCGGCCGGTGAAGTCGGGGAGGTCGCGCGGCAGGTGGTTGCCGGAGGCGCGGGGGGCGGGGCGGGCGGGTGGGAGGGCTTCGGGCCGCGGCTCGGGATGGGGCGCGTCGGCGAGGACCTCGGCGTGCAGGCGCCGCAGTCCGGGGCCGGGCTCCAGGCCCAGTTCCTCGGCGAGCAGGCGGCGCCCCTCCTCGTAGACCGCGAGCGCGTCGGCCTGCCGTCCGCTGCGGTGCAGGGCGAGCATCAGACTGCCGCGGAGGGCGTCGCGCAGCGGGTGCGCGGCGGTCAGCGTGGAGAGTTCGGCCACCAGGGAGGCGGCCTCGCCCGCCGCGAGGCGCAGGTCCATCAGCTCCTCGACCGCGGTGAGCCGCTGCTCGTCCAGGCCCGCCGCCGCGGCGGTCACCGCCGGGCAGTCGATGCCCGCGAAGGCGTCGCCGCGCCACAGCTCCACCGCCGACCGCAGGAGCAGCGCGGCCTCGGTGTCGCGGCCCTCGCGCCGGGCGGCCCGGGCGGCGCGGACCCCTTCGGTGAAGCGGTGCGCGTCCACCGCGCCGGGCGGCACGTCCAGGCGGTAGCCGGCGTCCGCGGTGACCAGGCCGCCGCCCTCGCGGGTGGCCAGCGCGGCACGCAGATCGCGGATCGCGTTGTGCACCTGGTGCCGCGCGGAGGCCGGCGGGTCCTCCCACAACCCGTCCACCAGGGTGTCGGTCGACACCGTGCGGCCGGCGTCCAGCAGCAGCAACGCCAGCAGCCGCCGGCGGCGCATTCCGCTGAGCCGGACCGCTCTGCCCGACTCGCGTACCTCCAGCGGTCCCAGAACCAGGAACTCCACTCTTGCCACCCCCGACGTGCCGCCCTGTGCGGCGTGACTGCGCTGCCACGACGCTAGGCGCTGAGGCCTCGCGGGGGCCACACGACTACCCCCGAGGGCACCTGCCGTACCTCCAAGGACACACACCAGAACCGGACATATCGACTCCGCGTGCGCGAGTACGCACAGGCATGGACGTGGACCCGGTACACCGCCGAACCGGGCGCCGCCGGATCCGATCAGCGTCGGGGTCGCGGCGCGCCGGAGGCGGACCTGATACACCGCCAGGCCGTGGAGACCACGGACCGCTATGCCCCCGGTGTCCGCTCTCGTCTGCATTTTCGAGCGTTGTTATGATCCCGAAGGGTGGGTGAGCGTGGGGAATCGTGCCGCCCGACCCTGACCGCTCCCCACTTGGGGGGCGTGCCATGGGACTCTCCGTCGATCCGTCGACCGACCGGTCCCAGCTGGTCGACACCGCCGTCGCCCGCTATGCCGACGGCCTGCGGGAAGCCGGCAATCCGCTGGTGCTCCGCCCGGAGCTGTGGGTCTCCTGCGAGAAGCAGGCCCGGCAGATCCTCGGCGAGTGCGTCGGCACCCTGCTCGGCATGCCGGTGCAGGTCGCCGCCGAGGCCGAACTGGTCTCGATGGCGCTCGGGGTGCAGCGCTCCGACGACCACGTCCCGCCGATCGACTCGGTGCACGCGGCCCGCCTGCTGTTCGACGTGGCGGTCGGGACGATGACCGAGACCGCCGCCCGGCTGCCCGCCGACCTCGTGCTGTCCCGGTTCCTGACCGCCGTACGGATGCTGCACGAGGCGATCTTCACCCGGGTCAGCGCCGCCGCCATCGGCTACGAGTCGGCCACCCTGCGCGATGTGGGCCAGGCCAGCACGGCCCGCCGCCATCGGATCGCCCGCGATCTGCACGACCACGTCGGCAGCAGTATCAGCCTGGCGCTGCGCTGCCTCGACCTGTACGCCCTGGAGCAGGCGAACGGGGTCACCGCGCCGCGCGATCGGCTCGCCGACGCCCGGCAGGCGCTGCGGGACGTGTTCGGCTTCACCCGCTCCATGGTCAGCGGGTTGCGCGTCAACGAGCTGCACGACGGGCTGAAGGAGGAGATCGACGCCTACAGCGCCGCCGCCTCCGACCGGCCCGCGGAGGTCCGCTGCCGGATCGACGGCGACGAGTCCTGGCTGCCGGAGGAGGCACGCCAGGAACTGTTCCTGGTCATCCGGGAAGCCCTGCGCAACGCCTTCACCCACGCCCGCGCGGATCATATCGACATCCTGGTGAGCGTCTTCCCCGACGCCGTGCACGCCACGGTCGCCGACGACGGGGCCGGGCTGCCGTCCCATCTCGACGGCGGAGGTACCGGTCTGACCGCCATGCGGCAGCGGGTCGCCGCGCTCGGCGGGACCCTGGAGCTGATCAGCGAGCCCGGCCAGGGCACCAGGATCGGTCTGCGGGTCCCCCTCGGCGGCGACGGGGCCGAGAGGGGCGGACGGTGAGCGCGCAGGCGGACGGCGGCGCCGGCGACGGCGGTGACATCCGGGTGCTGGCCGTGGACGACCACCGGCTGCTGCGCGAGGCGCTCTGCGAGCTGCTGGAGCTGTACCAGGGCCTGACGGTGGTCGCCCAGGCCGACGACGGGCCCAGCGGGGTGCGGATGGCGGGGCTGCACCGGCCGGACGTGGTGCTGCTCGACGTGGAGATGCCGGGGCCGGGTCCGCTGGCCAATCTGCGGGCCATCCGGCTGGCGGCGCCCGAGGCCCGGGTCATCGTGCTGACGATGCACGACGACCGCCGGCTCATCGACTCGATGCTGTCCGCGGGGGCGGTGGGCTATCTGCACAAGGAGGCCGACCGGGAGGTGCTGGTCGCCGCGATCCGCAGCGCCAGGGCGGGCGGCACCACCATGTTCCTGCCGCGCACCGCCAAGGGCTCCCGGCCGCAGCGGGAGACCGACCCCGCCGACGCCCTCACCCTGCGCGAGCGGGAGCTGATGGAACTGGTCGCGAAGGGGTTGAGCAACCGTCAGGTCGGCAGCCGCCTCGGGATCACCGAGGGCACGGTCAAGCGTCATCTGCGAAACATCTTCCTCAAGCTCGATGCCACTTCCCGGCTCGACGCGGTCAATCGGGTACGGCCCGCACGCCACTACTGAGCCGGGCTGAGAGGAGCGATGTTTCACGTGAAACATCACCCTGGAGACGGCCGCCTCGGCACACCCGAGCCGGCCCGCCGACGGCAGACGGCGCACACCGTGTGCCGGAAACCCAGCCGGCAGGCGGCGCACACCGCGTACCGGAAACTCAGCCGCGCCCGGTGCTCTTGCGGAACCGCCGGACCGCCATGAAGGCGAAGGCCGCGAACCAGGCGGCGGTGTTGACGGCCGCCATCGCGAGGCTGGAGTGCTCGCCCCTGAAGGAGTAGCCGTCGGTGAGGCTGTAGCGGGCGAGCGTGGAGACGCCGAACATCGGCGAGTAGCGGGAGATCTCCAGCATGGTGCCGGACAGCGGGATGAAGAGGTTGCCCAGGAACGCCAGCGCCGTCATGGTCAGCCCCGGCATGTGCATCACGGTCTCGGGCTTGAGGGCCAGCCCCAGGAAGATGCCGAGCGCGGCGAAGACGGCGGCACCGAGCCACGCCACCAGAAGCGAGGTCACCCACACCGCGGCGGTGGCCCGCACCCCGGTGAACGCGCCGAGCACACCGACGATGGCCACCGGCACGGCCGCCATCACCACGGAGGACAGCACCTTGACGAAGAGGTAGCCGGGCGGCGAGAGCGGGCTGAGCGCCATGGTGCGCATCCAGCCGGACGCCTTCTCCACCGAGATGGTGGCCGAGGAGCTGACCGCCGCGGTCGCCGCCCCGTACACGGCGATACCGGTCATCATCCAGGCCGCGAAGTTGCCGTGCGGCAGCGTGGCATCGTCGGGCGCGGTGCGGAACAGCGCCAGATACAGCACGGCCGGCAGCAGCAGGGTGAAGATCGTCGTCTGCCGGTTGAAGCGGCGCCGCAGCTCGTAGCCGATGAACACCGGGTTCACCCCGCCCAGCGGCGAGGTCCGGGCCGCGCGGGCGGAGGAGGTGGCGGCGCTCATCGGACGCCCTCCCCGGCGGTGCGGCCGCTGGCGGTGATGGTCATGAAAGCCTCTTCCAGACTGCGCGGGGTGACCTCGATCTCCGTGCCCAGGCGCCGCTCGACCAGCAGGCGCAGCAGCGCGTCGGAGTCGGGGGTGTCGAAGTGGTACCGGCCGCCGCGCAGGGCGCAGGAGCGCACCAGCGGGGACCGGGTGAGCTCGGCGGCGTCCTCCTCGCGGACCAGCGCCGAGACGGTGCGCCCGCTCAGCGCGGACCGCACCTCGGACACCGATCCGTCGGCCACCACCCGGCCGCGGTCGATCATCACCACCCGGTCCGCGAACCGGTCCGCCTCCTCCATGTAGTGGGTGGCGAACATGACCGTCATCCCGCGCTCGGCGTCCTCCCGGACCGCGGCCCAGAACTCCCGGCGGGCCACCACGTCCATCCCGGCCGTCGGCTCGTCCAGGACCAGCAGCTCGGGCCCGGACAGCAGGGCGAGGGCGAAGCGCAACCGCTGCTGCTCGCCGCCCGAGCACTCCGCGACCCGGCGCCCCCGCAGCCGGTCAAGCCCGGCCCGGACCAGCACCGTGTCCGCGTCGGACCCCGGGTGCAGCGAGCCGAGCATCCGCACGGTGGCCTCGACGGTCAGATCGGGCAGCAGCCCGCCGCTCTGCAGCACCGCGGCGACCCGCCCGGAGCGCACCGCCCGCTCCGGCTCGCCCCCGAACAGCTCCACCGAGCCCTCGTCGGGCCGGGTCAGCCCCAGCAGCATGTCGATGGTGGTCGTCTTGCCGGCGCCGTTCGGCCCGAGGAACGCCAGCACCTCGCCCCGCCGGATGCGCAGATCGATGCCGTCGACAGCGCTGAAACGCTGCCCCTTGGCATCGGTGAACCGCTTCACGACCGAGCTGAGCCGGACGGCATCCGAGGACGTCACCTCCTCGGACACCGGACGCGGTCGGGATGTGATCATTTTCGGGTCCTCACCATCTCAACGGGGGTGCCTGGTCCGACCCACACTCCCCGCCCCGGCTATCCGCCCCGTCCCGACCGGCTATCCGCCCGCTATCCGGCCCGCAGCCCCCGACGCCCCACGACGGCACCCCCCATGCGAAAAGCCCCTCCGACCGCGTTCCCACGGTACGGAGGGGCTTCTCGAAGTGGAGCCGAGTGGATCCGACTGAACCGAGTGATCCAACTGATCCGAGTGGAGCCTAGGGGAGTCGAACCCCTGACATCTGCCATGCAAAGACAGCGCTCTACCAACTGAGCTAAGGCCCCGTGACGGGTGGCCGCCGCCAGGCCCATGATCGCGCCTGACTGCCGCCGGGAACCAGAGTACCGGGTCCCCGGGGGTGTGCGGCAAAAGGTTTGGGACTCCCGGTAAGCGACCGCTCTCCGTAGGATGCTGGCCAGGTTCGCAGCAGCGAACCGCAGCGATGGGGAGACGCAATGGACGCAGTACAGCAGGAAGCGACCGCGAGAGCCAGAGAGCTCCAGCGCAGCTGGTACGGGGAGCCCCTGGGAGCGCTCTTCCGCCGGCTGATCGACGACCTCGGCCTCAACCAGGCCCGGCTCGCCGCGGTGCTCGGGCTGTCGGCCCCCATGCTCTCCCAGCTGATGAGCGGTCAGCGCGCCAAGATCGGCAACCCGGCCGTCGTCCAGCGGGTGCAGGCCCTCCAGGAGCTGGCCGGCCAGGTCGCGGACGGCAGCGCCAGCGCCGCCGAGGCGACGGCCCGGATGGACGAGATCAAGAAGTCCCAGGGCGGCTCGGTGCTCACCGCCACCGGCCAGTCCTCCTCCGGTACGGGTGCCCCGACCGTGCGCCGGGTCGTCCGCGAGATCCAGTCGCTGCTGCGTTCCGTCGCCGCCGCCGGGGACATCATCGACGCGGCCGACTCGCTCGCCCCCGCCCACCCGGAACTCGCCGAGTTCCTGCGGGTGTACGGGGCCGGGCGCACCGCCGACGCGGTGGCGCACTACGAGTCGCACCAGCACTGACGTCGGCGGTCCGGACCCGAGGGGGCGGGTCCGGGGGCCGGAAGCCTTACAGCGGGGCGGGCGCGGGGGCCGGAAGGTGGGGGCATGGGTGAGGTGTTCGCCGGGCGGTACGAGCTCGTCGACCCGATCGGGCGCGGCGGCGCCGGAGCGGTGTGGCGGGCCTGGGACCACCGGCGGCGGCGGTACGTGGCCGCCAAGGTGCTCCGGCAGAGCGACGCGTACGCCCTGCTGCGCTTCGTCCGCGAGCAGGCGGTGCGCATCGACCACCCGCATGTCCTCGCCCCGGCCAGCTGGGCGGCCGACGACGACAAGGTGCTGTTCACCATGGACCTGGTGCGCGGCGGCTCGCTGGCGCACGTCATCGGCGACTACGGGCCGCTGCCGCCACGGCTGGTCTGCGTACTGCTCGACCAGCTCCTCGCCGGGCTCGCCGCGGTGCACGCCGAGGGCCTGGTCCACCGGGACGTCAAGCCGGCCAACCTGCTGCTGGAGGCGACCGGCACGGGCCGCCCGCACCTGCGGCTGACCGACTTCGGCATCGCCATGCGCAAGGGCGAGCCCCGGCTCACCGAGACCGACCATGTGGTCGGGACGCCCGGCTTCTTCGCCCCCGAGCAACTGGACGGAGCCGAGCCCGACTTCCCCGCCGACCTGTACGCGGCCGGACTGGTCGGGCTCTATCTGCTGCTGGGCCGCCAACCCGACGGGCAGGCGCTGGCGGGGCACTTCGCCGCCCAGGACACCGCGACCGCCCCGGCGGGCGTCCCCGAGCCGCTGTGGCAGGCGCTCCGCCACCTTCTGCACACCGATCCGCAGGCACGTTTCCGCACCGCCACCGCCGCCCGGAAGGCGCTGGCCTCCGCCGTCGAGCTGCTGCCCGGCCCGCCGTCGGGGGAGGAGGACGAACCCGTCGAGATATTCGACCAGATCGGCCCCCTACCCCCCGGTTTCGGCCCGAACGGCCCGGAGGACCGCCGGTACGGACCCGAGGAGCGGTACGGCCCGGAGGGACGACAGTACGGACCCAAGGAGCGGTACGGCCCGGAGGGACGACAGTACGGCCCGGAGGGACGACGGTACGGCTCGGAGGAACGACCGTACGGCCCGACCCCGCCCGAGGTCCCACCTGCCGGGACCCCGACCCCACCTCCGACCCCGTACCCGCCCCGTCCCGCCGGCCGGCACCGCCGCGTATCCGAGCCCGGGCGCCCGGAGGGCATCCCGGTCCACTACGCGCCCGCCTCCGCCCTGACCGGCGGCGGCACCGCCTCCACATCCGCCCCCGCACCGGCGCCGCACCCGCCCCCACCCGGCCCCGCCGCGCCTCCGGCCCCCGGCGCCCCGTCACCGCACCGAGGAACCGGCCCCACCCTCCCGTACACCACCCCCCGGCCCACCCCGCCTACCGCCCCTCCCCGCCCCGGGCCCTCCCCCAGGACCGCCCTGGCCGTCGTGCTCCTGGCCCTGCTCTGCTTCGCCATCGGCTTCTGGGCCCTCGCCCAGGGGTGAAGCCGTCAGTGCGCGCCGCGGGCCCGTCGGCGGGCGATCAGCGTCCAGCCCGCCAGCCCCACCAGCAGGGCCGTCCCGGTGCCGAACGCGGCGGTGGCGAGCAGCCGCATCCCCGGGCGTCCGGCGGCCGAGGACGCGGGGGCGGCGGTGGCCGGGGCGGCGGCCCGCCGGTCGGCGTCCGTGACCGTGAAGACCCCCGGCGGCCCCTCGTACCCGGGCCCCGGCCGCGCGGCGCCGGTGACCCGCACGGAGAGACGGAGCCCGTACCGTCCCGTACCGGCCGTCTCCGGCCGCGCGCTGACCACCAGGTAGTACCACCCCGCGAACCGCACATCCCCCGGTCTGGCCCGCCCATCCGGCGACTCACCCCCGTACCGGTTCTCGTACCGCACCGGTGGCAGCACCGGCAGCTCGGCCGCCATCGGCCGCCCCGGGGAGGCGGCCACCGTCTCCGCGGCCGCGACCATGCCCTGCACCGGGTTGTACAGCGTCACCGCCAGCGCGCCCCCGGCGACCCGGGCGGAGACCCGCTGCCCCCAGTCGACCGGCACCCGGTAGAAGCGGGACTGCCCCGGCTCGATCCGGTCGTCCCACTCCCCGGAGGCCAGCGCGGCCGCCTCCGAGAACCCGCCGCCCCCGACCCGTACCCCCGGCTCTCCGCCCCCCGGCCCGGCATCCGAGCCCCCGTCACCCTCGTTCCCGTCCACAGGTGCTGAGGACCCCTCACCTGCCCCCGACGGCACCCCGCCACGGAGCGCCGGCTCCCGCTCGTAGCGGAGCTCCACCTGCCAGTCCCCCGCCCCCGCGACACCGCCCTCACCGCCCAGTCGCTCGACGACCGCGAGATAGGTTCCCGCCCGGCGGCAGGCCGAGGCCCCCTCGGTGCCCGTGCGGCCGGCGGAGGCGGCGAGCGGGCGGGGGAACGCCGCGGTGCCGAACCGCGCCTCCCGGGAGCCGCAGACCCGCCCGCCCGGGTCGCGGATCGAGACGGCCACCCCCTCGGCGATGCCCACCCGGGCGGTCGGCGGGGGAACGGCGACGGCCGAGACATACGCACCCGAGCGGTCGTCCAGGTCCAGCCGGTAGACGCGCGTCCCGCCGGCGGGCACCGCGTCCCGGTACACCCCTCCCGCGGCGAGCGTCGGCGCCTGGGTCGGGGTCGGTGCACCGCGCACCGCCACGGCACCCTTCGCGAACCGGTACGCATACGGCCCACCGCCCGCAGCGGCCCCACCGCCCCCGGCACCGACCGCCGCGCCGCCCCCCGGCCAGGCGGGCACCGCCACCAGCGCCACCAGCACCGCTCCCACCCGCAGGCCCCGTGCCGCCCGTACGCCGGGTATCCGTCCGCCCCTCACCGCGCCCCCTCATCACCGCGAGCACTCGTCACATCACATCACTGTGCTTTGCCAAGGCGAATTCCCGGCACGGAATGTCACCTCCGCACCACCGTACGCAATGGTCCGCGCACATCCGCTGCCCCTCTTCGTCCCCTCCCGGCCCCCCGGACAGCGAGAAGCCCCGGTCGCGCTCGGCGACCGGGGCTCGTCTGCAGTATGTGTGCGTCCGGCTCAGACGCCCGTACCTGCGGGCACGGAGTCGGTCGCCTCCGTCCACAGGTCCTGCTCGGCGCGATCCGCCTGGATCTGGCGGTACACGAAGAGCCCTGCGATGGCGGCCAGTGCGACCAGGAGAAGCTTCTTCACCGCGCGACCTCGTCTTTCCTTGACATAGAAGACCCTTTCGCCGCCCGACTATACACACCGGCCGATACCAATCGGTGATCTAGGTGGCGGCGGGAAAAGCCGAAGACCTCCCACCGTGATCGGTGGGAGGTCTTCTCTGCTGTGGGGCTAACAGGATTTGAACCTGTGGCCTCATCCTTATCAGGGATGCGCTCTAACCAACTGAGCTATAGCCCCTCCGCGCTGCGCGCTGACCTCTGAAGATTAGCGCACCGAGCCGGGAGTTCCCAAATCGCAGGCCGGGGGCGGTGGACCCGCCCCGCGGCGACGTGGGGGTGGTGCGGGACGCGGCCCGCACCACCCGCCACCGGCCGGCTACTCGTCCTCGGCGAGGGTCAGCTCCACGCCGCCCACGAAGCCCGCGGACAGGTTGTAGATGAAGGCGCCGAGCGTCGCCAGCGCGGTGGCCAGGACGACGTCGATCACCGCGATCACCGACGTGAAGATCAGCACGCGCGGCAGCGACAGGAAGGCCTGGAGGTCGAAGCCGTTGCTCTCGTTGGAGCCGGTCGCCTCGCTGATGGTGCCGCCGACGGTCGAGAACACGCCCATCGCGTCCATGACCATCCAGAGCACCGCCGCCGCCACCACCGTGCAGATGCCGAGCGCGATGGAGAGCAGGAAGCTCACCTTCATCACCGACCACGGGTCCGCCTTGGCCACCCGGAGGCGGGCCTTGCGGGTACGGGGCGTGGTCTTCGCCCCCGTACGCGGCCGGCGGACCCCGGCCCCGTCCGGCGAACCGGAACTGCTGCCGCCGCCCTTGCCCTGGCCGCCGCCCTGGGCCGCGTAGGCCTGCGGGGGGTGGTAGGGCTGCGCCGACTTCTTCCCCGAGGCGGGGCGGTCGGCCGGAAGGGGGCCGTCGTCGTACGTGGTCACCGCTGCTCCCTGGGAGTCCGCGGCGGAGCCACGGGACCCGTCCGTTCCGGTAGTGGCCGACCCGGCGCCCGTGGCTCCGCTCACGATCTACTCCTCGTGCTCCCCGGCCGGGGACTCCGTGTCCTCGGCCGCTGCTTCCGCGGCACCGCTCGGTGCGGCTGCCGCGGTGTCGGCGTCCTCGCCGGCGCTGCCTGCCGGTTCGGTCGCCCCGGTCCCACCGGACGCGTCCGTCCCGGTGTTCCCGCCGGTACCGGTGGTGCCATCGGTACCGTTGGTCAAGTCGGTGCCGGGGGTCCCTTCGGTTCCCTCGGTCCCGTCGGTTTCCGCCGTCCCGTCGACCTCTTCGGCCTCGCGGCCGGCCTCGGCGTTGCGGGCGATGCCCACGACGGCGTCGCGCTTGCCCAGGTTGATCAGTTGGACGCCCATGGTGTCACGGCCCGTCTCCCTGACTCCGCTGACTCGCGTACGGATCACACCACCGGACAGCGTGATGGCGAGGATCTCGTCGGTCTCCTCCACCACCAGCGCGCCGACCAGTGAACCGCGGTCCTCCACGATCTTCGCAGCCTTGATCCCGAGGCCGCCACGCCCCTGGACGCGGTACTCGTCGACGGGGGTGCGCTTGGCGTACCCGCCGTCGGTGGCGGTGAAGACGAACGTACCGGGCCGGACGACATTCATCGAGAGCAGTTCGTCTCCCTCGCGGAAGCTCATGCCCTTGACGCCCGAGGTGGCGCGGCCCATCGGGCGCAGCGCGTCGTCCGTCGCGGTGAACCTGATCGACTGGGCCTTCCTGCTGATGAGCAGCAGGTCGTCCTCGGCCGAGACCAGCTCGGCGCCGATCAGCTCGTCATCGCGGCCGTCCTCCATCTCACGGAGGTTGATGGCGATGACACCGCCGGAGCGGGCCGAGTCGTAGTCCTTCAGCGGGGTCTTCTTGACCAGTCCGGCCTTGGTGGCGAGCACCAGGTAGGGCACGGCGTCGTAGTCGCGGATGGCCAGGATCTCGGCGATCTGCTCGTCCGGCTGGAAGGCCAGCAGGTTGGCGACGTGCTGGCCGCGGGCCTCCCGTCCGGCGTCCGGGAGCTCGTAGGCCTTGGCCCGGTAGACCCGGCCCTTGTTGGTGAAGAACAGCAGCCAGTGGTGCGTGGTGGAGACGAAGAAGTGGTCGACGATGTCGTCCTCGCGCAGCTTCGTCCCGCGCACGCCCTTGCCGCCGCGCTTCTGGGCGCGGTAGTCGAAGGTCTTGGTCCGCTTGACGTAGCCGCCGCGGGTGACGGTGACGACGATGTCCTCCTCGGCGATCAGGTCCTCGATGGACATGTCGCCCTCGAAGGGCACCAGCTTGGAGCGCCGGTCGTCGCCGAACTTCTCGACCAGCGCGGCCAGCTCCTCGCTGACGATCTGGCGCTGGCGGGACTCCGAGCCCAGGATCTCGTTGTACTCGCGGATCCGGGCCTGGAGCTCGTCGTGCTCCTGGATGATCTTCTGGCGCTCCAGGGCGGCGAGCCGGCGGAGCTGCATCTCCAGGATCGCGTTGGCCTGGATCTCGTCGATCTCCAGCAGCTCCATCAGGCCGCCGCGGGCGATCTCGACGGTGTCGCTGCGCCGGATCAGCGCGATGACCTCGTCGATGGCGTCCAGCGCCTTCAGCAGACCGCGCAGGATGTGGGCGCGCTCCTCGGCCTTGCGCAGCCGGAAGCGGGTGCGCCGGACGATGACCTCGATCTGGTGCGTCACCCAGTTGCGGATGAACGCGTCCAGCGAGAGGGTGCGCGGCACCCCGTCGACCAGGGCCAGCATGTTGGCGCCGAAGTTGGTCTGGAGGTCGGTGTGCTTGTAGAGGTTGTTCAGCACGACCTTGGCGACCGCGTCCCGCTTGAGGACGATGACCAGGCGCTGCCCGGTCCGCGAGGAGGTCTCGTCGCGGACGTCGGCGATGCCGCCGACCTTGCCGTCCTTGACCAGGTCGGCGATCTTCTGGGCAAGGTTGTCCGGGTTGACCTGGTAGGGCAGCTCGGTGACCACCAGGCACTGGCGGTTCTGGATCTCCTCGACCTCGACCACGGCGCGCATCGTGATGGAGCCGCGCCCGGTGCGGTACGCCTCCTCGATGCCCTTGCGGCCGACGACCAGGGCACCGGTGGGGAAGTCGGGGCCCTTGATGCGCTCGATCAGCGCGTCCAGCAGCTCCTCGTGGCTGGCGTCCGGGTGCTCCAGCGCCCACTGGGCGCCGGCCGCGACCTCGCGCAGGTTGTGCGGCGGGATGTTGGTCGCCATGCCGACCGCGATCCCGGCCGAGCCGTTGACCAGGAGGTTCGGGAAGCGGGACGGCAGAACCGTCGGCTCCTGGTTGCGGCCGTCGTAGTTGTCCTGGAAGTCGACGGTCTCCTCGTCGATGTCCCGGAGCATCTCCATGGACAGCGGCGCCATCTTGCACTCGGTGTACCGCATGGCCGCGGCCGGGTCGTTGCCCGGGGAACCGAAGTTGCCGTTGGAGTCCACCAGCGGCATCCGCATCGACCAGGGCTGGGCGAGCCGGACCAGGGCGTCGTAGATGGAGGTGTCGCCGTGCGGGTGGTAGGTGCCCATCACGTCGCCGACGACGCGGGCGCACTTGTAGAAGCCCTTCTCGGGCCGGTAGCCGCCGTCGTACATCGCGTAGAGCACCCGGCGGTGGACGGGCTTGAGGCCGTCCCGGACGTCCGGCAGCGCGCGCGAGACGATGACGGACATCGCGTAGTCGAGGTAGGAGCGCTGCATCTCCGTCTCGAGCCCCACGGGCTCGATCCGCAGCTGCGTCTCGTCCTCCACCGCGGCCGCCGCCTCGACGGCGGCGGCGGGGGTCGGCTCGGTGGGGTCGGGCGTGTTCTCGTCGGCCATGGCCGGTGATCAGTCCTTTCGTGCGGTACTCAGCCGAGACCGACTCAGATGTCGAGGAAGCGGACGTCCTTGGCGTTGCGCTGGATGAAGGAGCGCCGGGCCTCGACGTCCTCGCCCATCAGCACCGAGAAGAGGTCGTCCGCCTGGGCCGCGTCGTCCAGGGTGACCTGGCCGAGGACCCGGTGGTCGACGTCCATCGTGGTGATCCGCAGCTCCTCGGCGTTCATCTCGCCGAGGCCCTTGAAGCGCTGGATGGAGTCCTCGCGGATGCGCTTGCCGTTCTGCTTGCCCAGCTCGACCAGGGCGTCGCGCTCGCGGTCGGAGTACGCGTACTCGAAGTCGTCCCGACCCCACTTGATCTTGTACAGCGGCGGGCGGGAGAGGTAGACGTGCCCCGCCTCGACCAGCGGCCGCATGAAGCGGAAGAGGAAGGTCAGCAGCAGGGTGTTGATGTGCTGGCCGTCGACGTCGGCGTCCGCCATGAGAATGATCTTGTGGTAGCGGAGCTTCTCGATGTCGAAGTCCTCGTGGACCCCGGTGCCGAAGGCCGAGATCAGCGCCTGGACCTCGGTGTTCTGCAGGATCTTGTCGACCCGGGCCTTCTCGACGTTCAGGATCTTGCCGCGGATGGGCAGGATCGCCTGGTACATCGGGTTGCGGCCGGACTTCGCCGAGCCGCCGGCGGAGTCACCCTCGACGATGAAGATCTCGCACTTGGTCGGGTCGTTGGACTGGCAGTCGCTCAGCTTGCCCGGCAGTGAGGCGGACTCCAGCAGGCCCTTGCGGCGGGTCAGGTCGCGCGCCTTGCGGGCGGCGACGCGCGCGGTGGCGGCCTGGATGGACTTGCGGATGATGTCCGCGGCCTCGTTGGGGTTGCGGTCGAACCAGTCCGTCAGGTGCTCGTGGACCACCTTCTGGACGAAGGTCTTGACCTCGGTGTTGCCCAGCTTGGTCTTGGTCTGGCCCTCGAACTGCGGCTCGCCCAGCTTGACGGAGATGATCGCCGTCAGGCCCTCGCGGATGTCGTCGCCGGTGAGGTTGTCGTCCTTCTCCCGCAGCAGCTTGCGGTCGCGGGCGTAGCGGTTGACCAGACCGGTCAGCGCGGCCCGGAAGCCCTCCTCGTGCGTACCGCCCTCATGGGTGTGGATGACGTTGGCGAACGAGTGGACCCCCTCGCTGTACTGCGAGTTCCACTGCATCGCGATCTCCGCCGAGAGCATCCGCTCCTTGTCCTCGGCCTCGATCGAGATGACGGTGGGGTGGATCAGCTCGCCCTTGCGCGAGTTGAGGTACTTCACGAAGTCGACGATGCCGCCCTCGTAGTAGTACGACACCGTGCGGGCCGGCTGCTCCTCGGTCGCCTCGGCGGCGTCCGGGTCGTCGGCGTTCATCGTGGCCTTGGCCGACTCGCGCTCGTCGGTCAGGTTGATGGTGACGCCCTTGTTGAGGAACGCCATCTCCTGGAACCGCCGGGACAGCGTCTCGAAGGAGTACTCGGTGGTCTCGAAGACGTCCGGGTCGGCCCAGAAGGTCACCGTGGTGCCGGTGTCCTGGACCGCCTCGTGCTGGGCCAGCGGGGCGGTGGGGACGCCGAGCTTGTACTCCTGGGTCCAGCGGTAGCCGTCGGTCTTGATGTCCACCGCGACCTTGCTGGAGAGCGCGTTGACCACGGAGACGCCGACACCGTGCAGACCGCCGGAGACGGAGTACCCGCCGCCGCCGAACTTGCCGCCCGCGTGCAGCACGGTGAGCACGACCTCGACCGCCGGCTTCTTCTCCACCGGGTGGATGCCCACCGGGATGCCTCGGCCGTTGTCGACCACCCGCACGCCGCCGTCGGCCAGGATCGTCACATCGATGGTGTCCGCGTAACCGGCCAGCGCCTCGTCGATGGAGTTGTCCACGACCTCCTGCACCATGTGGTGCAGGCCGCGCTCACCGGTCGAGCCGATGTACATGCCCGGCCGCTTGCGGACCGCGTCCAGCCCTTCGAGGACGGTGATGGCGCTGGCGTCATACGACGAGGCCCCCTGCGCAGGGGCCTCGCCGCTCTGGCCGGCGGCAGTGGACGGAATGTTCTCGTTGGGGTTGCCGGAATCGGCCACGAAGCGCCCTTTCTGGCACAGCACAAGCCGTCTCTCGGACCATCCGGGAGCGGCTGCGTCGTTCGACATTTCCGCAGGGGCGGGATTACCTAGCAGTCTACCGGTAGCACTGACACTCGTGGCCGTTTGCGGGTGCCTGAGTACGCATGTGCCGCCCTGAACCGCCACCGTCCGACTCCCCATATACGGGCCGGGGCTCCAAGAGGCTCACACCGCCACTCAGAGCTTCGGGCCGTCAACCGCTCGCGACGGTCCGACCCCCTCCGTACCGACCGGCGGGTACGGAACCCCCCGAACCCGCCGACCGGCCCCGTGGCGGGCGTGCGCGACGGCCACCGGGGTATCGGATCGGGTTGGCTCCCGATACGCCTGTGGGCGATGTTTCACGTGAAACATCGCCCACAGGGAGGGGAGGGGCCACGGGGATGGGGCGCCGGTACCCGGCCGCCCCCGGGACGGGAGCGGGCGCAGCCGTACGGGAAGGGGCAGCGGTACGAGGACGAGGTCCCGTCCGCCGTAGGCATGAGCGTCCGCCGTAGGTGCGGCCGTCCGCCGCAGCCGGCGCTCTCGTCGGCCTCCGCGCCGCCCTCAGCCGTAGGTGCCGCCCTCAGCCGTAGGTGTCGCCCGGGCCGGTGCTGCCCGGGGCGCGCAGGGGGCCGCCGTAGCCGCGGCGGGGGCCGCCGGGGCCCAGCACCTTGATCATCCGTACGGTGCCCTGGCCCAGGTCCTCGTTGAGCCGGGCGACCAGCCGGGGCGCCAGCAGCCGCAGCTGGGTGGCCCAGGCGGTGGAGTCGCAGCTCACGGTCAGCACCCGCTGGTCGGGCTCCTCGTCGTAGTGCACCGGGGCGCAGTGCCGGGCCAGGTCCTCGCCGACGATCTGCGGCCAGCGGCCCATCACTCCACCGACCGCCGCCGGGGCCTCCCAACCGCGCTCGGTGATCAGCCGGTTGATCGCGGCGCCCAGCGGCTGGGGGTCGCGCCCGTCGGCCCGGGCGCCCGAGCGCAGCCCGCCGCCCCGGCGGGCCTGCTTCCGGTCGCGGGCGGCCGCGCCCCGCGCCCGGGCCTGCTCCTTGGCCGCGCGCAGCGCCACCCGGGCCAGGTCCACCCCGGAGGCGCCGTCCTGCCCGGCCGCACTGGGCGTCCCTGGCAGGCCCTGGCCCGTGCCGGGCAGCCCCTGCCCGGGAGCCGAGGCGCCGGAGGAGCCCAGAGGCTCGGGCAGCGGGGGTGTGGAGGGGGAGTTCACCGCCGCACCACCTCTCCTTCCGCCACGTCGTAGCGCACCCCGGCGAGCACCCCGGGGACGTCGTCGTCCACCGCCGCGGTGACCAGCACCTGCTCACCGGGGGCGACCAGCTCCGCGAGCCGCTCCCGGCGGCGGGTGTCCAGCTCCGCGAAGACGTCGTCCAGCACCAGCACCGGCTCGTTGCCCTCGGAGCGCAGCAGGTCGTAGGAGGCCAGCCGGAGGGCCAGCGCGTACGACCAGGACTCGCCATGGCTGGCGTACCCCTTGGCGGGCAGGTCGCCCAGCCGCAGCTGGAGTTCGTCGCGGTGCGGGCCGACCAGGGTGACCCCGCGCTCGATCTCCTGCTTGCGGGCCTCGGCGAGCGCGGCCAGCAGCACCTCGTACAGCTCCTCGCGGGGGCGCACGGCGAGGGCGGCGCCCCGGTACTCCAGAGCCACCGGGCCGCCGCCGGGAGCGAGCTGGTCGTACGCCTTGGCGGCCAGCGGCTGGAGCGCGGCGACCAGGTTCAGGCGCTGCGCCAGCAGTTCGGCGCCGGCCCGGGCCAGATGCTGGTCCCAGACGTCCAGGGTGGACAGGTCCATGCCCCGTCCCCCGTGCCGGCGGGCCATCGCGGCGGACTTCAGCAGGGTGTTGCGCTGGCGCAGCACCCGCTCGTAGTCCGAGCGCACCCCGGCCATCCGCGGCGAGCGCGCGGTGACCAGTTCGTCCAGGAAGCGGCGCCGCTCACCCGGGTCGCCCTTGACCAGGGCCAGGTCCTCGGGGGCGAAGAGCACGGTGCGCACGATGCCGAGCACATCGCGGGGCCGCACCTGGGAGGAGCGGTTGATCCGGGCCCGGTTGGCGCGGCCCGGGTTGAGTTCCAGCTCGACCAGCTGGGAGCGCTCGCCCTGGGTGACGGCCGCGCGGATGATCGCGCGCTCGGCACCGGTGCGCACCAGCGGGGCGTCCGAGGAGACCCGGTGGCTGCCCAGGGTGGCCAGATAGCCGACCGCCTCCACCAGGTTGGTCTTGCCCTGGCCGTTGGCACCGGTGAAGACGCTGACGCCCGGGCCGAGAGGGACCTCGGCCCGGGCGTAGGAGCGGAAGTCGGCCAGCGACAGATGCGTGACGTGCATGGTGTGGCGCCGACCTTCCCCCGGCGGGGGCCGTACACATCACCGTGCACAGCCTGTGGACTGCTTCGCCCGCCGGCTGCCTTCCGCCCGCGGGTACGACTACTTCTTGTTCGCGGCCTCGACCGCGTGGCCGCCGAACTGGTTGCGCAGCGCGGCGATCATCTTCATCTGCGGCGAGTCCTCCTGCCGGGAGGCGAACCGCGCGAACAGCGAGGCGGTGATCGCCGGCAGCGGGACCGCGTTGTCGATGGCGGCCTCGACCGTCCACCGGCCCTCGCCGGAGTCCTGGGCGAAGCCGCGCAGCTGCTCCAGGTGCTCGTCCTCGTCCAGCGCGTTGACCGCGAGGTCGAGCAGCCAGGAGCGGATGACGGTGCCCTCCTGCCAGGAGCGGAAGACCTCGCGCACATCGGTGACGGAGTCGACCTTCTCCAGCAGCTCCCAGCCCTCGGCGTAGGCCTGCATCATGGCGTACTCGATGCCGTTGTGGACCATCTTGGCGAAGTGGCCGGCGCCGACCTTGCCGGCGTGCACGGCGCCGAAGTCGCCCTCGGGCTTAAGCGCGTCGAAGACCGGCTGGACCTTGGCGACGTTCTCCTCGGTGCCGCCGTACATCAGCGCGTAGCCGTTCTCCAGGCCCCAGACACCGCCGGAGACACCGCAGTCGACGAAGCCGATGTCCTTCAGGCCCAGCTCGACGGCGTGCCTCTCGTCGTCGGTCCAGCGGGAGTTGCCGCCGTCCACCACCACGTCGCCGGGGGAGAGCAGCTGGGCGAGCTCGTCGATGGTGGCCTGGGTGGCGGCACCGGCCGGGACCATGACCCACACGACCCGCGGCCCCTTGAGGGCGCCGACCAGCTCCTCGAGGCTGTTGACGTCGGCGAGGTCCGGGTTGCGGTCGTACCCGATGACGGTGTGACCCGCGCGGCGGATGCGCTCGCGCATGTTGCCGCCCATCTTGCCGAGACCGACGAGACCGAGCTCCATCAGAGAATCCTCAATCGTTGTGTGCGGAGAGTTGCGAGGGGGGTGTCGCGGGATGGTGCCGGGGTGCGAAACCCGCGTCCGAGCCTACGCCCGGACCCCCGTGCACACCTGTGGGGTCGCCCGCTCATCGGACGCCCGTCAGCCGCTCAGCGCAGCGCCCCTCGCCGCACTCTCCACCGCCGTCCCCACCCGTCCCCAGCCCTGGGGACGAAGGCTCGGCAGGCGATCAGCCGCTCAACCGCACCGGCATGATCAGGTACTTGTAGGACTCGTCCGCCTCGGCGTCCAGCGCGGGCTTGCCGCCCAGCAGCGCCGGCTTGGTGGAGGTGGTGAAGGACAGCTGGGCGACCGGGGAGTCGATCGCGCTCAGGCCGTCCAGCAGGAAGGTCGGGTTGAAGGCGATGGAGATGTCGTCGCCCTCCAGCTGGGCGTCGACCCTCTCCACAGCCTGTGCGTCGTCGCTGGAGCCGGCCTCCAGGATGAGCACGCCCTGCTCGAAGGTGAGCCGGACCGGGGTGTTCCGCTCGGCGACCAGCGCGACGCGCTTGACGGCCTCCACGAAGGGGGCGGTCTCGATCACCGCGACCGAGTTGAACTCGGTGGGGAACAGGGTGCGGTACTTGGGGAGGTCGCCCTCCAGCAGCCGGGTGGTGGTGCGGCGGCCGGCGCCCTCGAAGCCGATCAGGCCCTCGCCCTTGCCGGAGCCGGAGAGCGCCAGGGTGACCGTGTCGCCGCTGGTGAGCGCCTTGGCGGTGTCCAGCAGGGTCTTGGCGGGTACCAGAGCGACCGCGGAGGCGTCCGGGGACTCGGGCTTCCAGCGGAACTCGCGGACCGCGAAGCGGTAGCGGTCGGTGGAGGCCAGGGTGACCGTCTCGCCCTCGATCTCGATGCGCACACCGGTCAGCACGGGGAGGGTGTCGTCGCGGCCGGCGGCGATGGCGACCTGGGCGGCGGCGGAGGCGAAGACCTCACCCGGGACGGTGCCGGTGGCGGTCGGCATCTCCGGCAGCGCCGGGTACTCCTCCACCGGGAGGGTGTGGAGAGTGAAGCGGGAGGAGCCGCAGACCACGGTCGCCCGCACACCGTCTGTGGAGATCTCCACCGGCCGGTTGGGCAGGGCGCGGCAGATGTCGGCGAGCAGGCGGCCGGAGACGAGGACCGTGCCGTCCTCCTCCACCTCGGCCTCGACGGAGACCCGCGCGGAGACCTCGTAGTCGAAGCTGGAGAAGCTGAGGGCGCCGTCCTCGGCCTTCAGCAGAAGGCCCGCGAGAACGGGCGCCGGCGGACGGGCCGGAAGGCTGCGGGCCACCCAGGCCACCGCCTCCGCGAGTACATCGCGCTCCACCCGGATCTTCACCGGAAACCGCCTCCTGCTGTTGCTGGCTCTCGTCGACTGCTGGACCAGTCTGACGCACGCCGCCGACAGCCGGTGCGGCTCGGGGTCAAATCGGGATCCGGCACCCGAGAGCCAGTTGTGCACAGGCCCTGCTTCGAAACGGATTCCGAGCTAACTATGAGTGGGAGTAGTAGTAGGGCCTGTGGAAACCGTGGATAACGTCGTTTGCGCAGGTCAGCCCTGGTTTTTTATCCACTGGCCCTGTGGGCGGCACCGGTGGACAACCGGCCCCTTCTGTGGACACCGGGGACTTATACACACCCGATGCACAGGCGGGCCCCACTTCCCCACAGCTCCGTCCCCAGTTTTACCCCGCTTCCCCACAGGCCAATCCGGCAACCTCGTGTGACCGCTTTCACTCGGCGCGGTGATGGGGGTCCGGAAGTTGCCGAACAGTGGACAGGGGTGTGGAGAAGCTGTGGATCACGGGCCTCCGCCTGTGGGCCGCCGGTGGACAACGCCAGACCGGTGCGGTGAACACCTACCTTGTCCACAGCCTGTGGACGAGCGCCAGCCACAATTCCACAGCCGTCTGACGTGCGGTGATCTTTCCTCCCCAGGGTCCTCTGTGGATGGATTCTGGACAACTCGGCAGTCCCCAGGGTGTGGACGGCACTTCGGCCGCATTCTTGTGGACGAGGCCGTGACCCGATCGTCTAATCGAACGCCCCGGCCTCCGGACGACCGCCCGCCGCTCACCCCGGCGGGCGTCCACAGCCCGTGGATACGGAAACCCCGCGCGGGCCCCACCGACCACGGCTCCGGCGCGACCACCCCGTACCGCCCCATTGCGTACTGTCCCGCCCGGCCTCGTCGCGTACCGCTCCACCCGCGCACCACCGCGCCCGTCGGCGCACCCGCTCCCGGCCCCCGGCCCCCGACGACCGCGACCGCGGTCGACGACGAGGGGCCGCCCACGGAAATCCGTGGGCGGCCCCTCGTCTCAGGTCGTCCGCGCCTGCGCCGGCAGGCTCCTCAGCCCGCCTTGATGCGGTTGGTCAGCTCGGTGACCTGGTTGTAGATCGAGCGCCGCTCCGCCATCAGCGCGCGGATCTTGCGGTCGGCGTGCATCACCGTGGTGTGGTCGCGGCCGCCGAACTGCGCGCCGATCTTCGGCAGCGAGAGGTCGGTCAGCTCCCGGCACAGGTACATGGCGATCTGGCGGGCCGTCACCAGCACCCGGCTGCGCGAGGAGCCGCACAGGTCCTCGACGGTCAGCCCGAAGTAGTCCGCGGTCGCCGCCATGATCGCGCCGGCCGTGATCTCCGGGGCCGCGTCCTCACCACCTGGGATCAGGTCCTTCAGCACGCCCTCGGTCAGCCCCAGGTCCACCGGCTGGCGGTTGAGGCTGGCGAACGCCGTCACCCGGATCAGCGCCCCCTCCAGCTCCCGGATGTTGCGGGAGATCCGCGAGGCGATGAACTCCAGCACCTCCGGCGGGGCGTTCAGCTGCTCCTGCACCGCCTTCTTGCGGAGGATCGCGATCCGCGTCTCCAGCTCCGGCGGCTGCACATCGGTGGTCAGGCCCCACTCGAAGCGGTTGCGCAGCCGGTCCTCCAGGGTCATCAGCTGCTTGGGCGGCCGGTCCGAGGAGAGCACGATCTGCTTGTTGGCGTTGTGCAGGGTGTTGAAGGTGTGGAAGAACTCCTCCTGCGTCGACTCCTTGCTCGCCAGGAACTGGATGTCGTCCACCAGCAGGATGTCCACATCGCGGTAGCGCTTGCGGAAGGTGTCGCCCTTGCCGTCGCGGATCGAGTTGATGAACTCGTTGGTGAACTCCTCCGAGCTCACGTACCGCACCCGGGTCCCCGGGTAGAGGCTGCGCGCGTAGTGGCCGATGGCGTGCAGCAGATGCGTCTTGCCGAGTCCCGACTCCCCGTAGATGAAGAGGGGGTTGTACGCCTTGGCCGGCGCCTCGGCGACCGCCACCGCGGCCGCGTGCGCGAACCGGTTCGACGAGCCGATGACGAAGGTGTCGAAGAGGTACTTCGGGTTCAGCCGGGCGTGCGGCTCACCGGGCCGCCCGGTGCCCGCCCCACCGGCACCGCTGCCCGTCCCCGTACCGCTGCCGGAGCCGGTGGAGCCGCCGGTCAGGGGCGCGCCGCCGCCCGGCTGCTCCCGGCGGTCGGCCGGCTGCGCGTCGTACGGAGCGGAGTCGCCGCGCCCCGGGCCGCGGTAGTCGCGATGCGGCTGCTGCGGGGGACGGGTGCTTGCGTAGGGGTCGCGCTCCGGGAAGCCGCCGAGCCGCTGCTGCTGCCAGGAGAGGTCCTCCTGGGTACGAGGCCAGGCCCCCGGGTCCGGGCGCTGCTGAACGTAGTCGGGGTAGGCGGGGCGTGCCGTGGGCAGCCCGTCGTCGGGCAGCTGCTGGGGGGAGTAGCCGCCGCCGTCCGGCTGGCGCCCGTAGCCGCCGCCGTCGTCGTAGCCGTCGTAGGGCCGGTCGTACTGCTGCTTCTCGTACTGCTTGTCGTACGAGTCGGGGGCGCCGTAGCCGTCCTGCGGCGCGCGGTCGTCGTAGCGCGGGCGGTCGTGCGCGGGCGCTCCGGGCGGGGCCGGCGGCTCGCCCGCCGAGTCGTCCACGGTGATCGCGATCCGGATCGGCCGCCCGCACTCGCGGCTGAGGGTCTCGCTGATCAGCGGGGCGAGACGGCCCTCCAGCACCCGCTTGCCCCATTCGTTGGGGACGGCGAGCAGCGCGGTGTCGGCGACCAGGGCGAGCGGCTGGCACCGCTCGATCCACTGCCGGTCCTTGGCCTCGATGCCCTGCTGGCCGCCGTCGCCGAGGAGCTGGTCGATGACGCGCGGCCAGACTGCGGCAAGATCGGCAGGTACGTCAGCCACAGGGCACGCTCTCTCACAGGTCCCAAGAATGTGTGGTTCTCGGGACGGGATGGAAGGACAGGCAGGAAAAGAATCCGAGTTCAGCCACGGTAGACGGGCGGACTCTCGTCCTTCAAGTTGTTGTCCACAGCCTGTGTATAGCGTGCCGCCGCCGGTCGGCCCAGCGGCCCCGTTCCCGCCCCGGCCCCGCCCCCGTCCGGCTCCGGCCCCGCGCCGGACCGGGGCTGGTTTGACCGGATGGCGTAGCCGCGCGTACCGTAACCAGGTCGAGTTGTCGATGGCTGCTGCCGCCTGCCTCCGATGGGCAAAGGTCACCACTGGTGATCGTTCAGCGGTGCACTCGGGCGTATTGCGAGCTACTCGTGGGCGCACGGTGACAGCCAGGCGATGTCCCGCCACCCCACGATTCCCTTCTGGAGCCCCCGAGTGAGCAAGCGCACCTTCCAGCCGAACAACCGTCGTCGTGCCAAGACCCACGGTTTCCGTCTGCGCATGCGTACCCGCGCCGGCCGCGCGATCCTCGCGTCCCGCCGGAGCAAGGGTCGCGCGAGCCTGTCCGCCTGAACCGCGCACAGGTCATGACGTGCTGCCTACCGAGAATCGGCTGAGGCGGCGCGAGGACTTCGCGACCGCGGTACGCCGAGGACGCCGGGCCGGGCGCCCGCTCCTCGTCGTCCATCTACGAAGCGGTGCCACGGACCCGCACGCGTTGGGGGAGAACGCTCCTCCGACCCGTGCGGGTTTCGTTGTCAGCAAGGCCGTCGGCGGTGCCGTGGTCCGCAACCACGTCAAGCGCCGGTTGCGCCACCTGGTACGGGACCGGCTGGCCTCGCTCCCCCCCGGTAGCCTGGTGGTAGTACGGGCGCTGCCCGGAGCGGGCGACGCCGACCACGCTCAGCTGGCCCGAGACCTGGATGCCGCCCTTCAGCGGTTGCTGGGAGGGGGCGCGCGATGAAGTACCCGCTGCTGGCCCTGATCAAGCTGTACCAGTGGACGATCAGCCCGCTGCTGGGCCCCGTCTGCCGGTACTACCCGTCGTGCTCGCACTACGGATTCACCGCCATCGACCGGCACGGCGCGATCAAGGGCACCGCCCTGACCGCCTGGCGGATCCTGCGGTGCAACCCGTGGTCGCCGGGCGGCGTCGACCACGTTCCCCCACGTAAGCGCCCCCGGTGGCACGAAATGCTGCGCGACCGACTGCGCGGCGGCAAGGGCGGGCCCTCCGCCGAGACGAGCCCGGCCGACGAGACCTCGCCCCATGCTCAAGGAGCCTGATTAGTGGACACGATTGCCAGTCTGTTCAGCTTCATCACCACACCCGTCTCGTGGATCATCGTCCAGTTCCACAAGCTGTACGGCGCGGTCTTCGGACCCGACACGGGCTGGGCCTGGGGTCTGTCGATCGTGTCCCTCGTGGTGCTGATCCGTATCTGCCTGATCCCGCTCTTCGTGAAGCAGATCAAGTCGATGCGGAACATGCAGGTGCTCCAGCCGAAGATGAAGGCGATCCAGGAGCGCTACAAGAACGACCGCCAGCGCCAGCAAGAAGAGATGATGAAGCTGTACAAGGACGCGGGCACCAACCCGCTGTCCTCGTGCCTGCCCATCCTGGCGCAGTCGCCGTTCTTCTTCGCCCTCTACCACGTGCTGTCCAGCATCGCCTCGGGCAAGACCATCGGCGTCATCGACCAGCCGCTGCTCGCCAGCGCCCGTGAGGCCCACATCTTCGGCGCCCCGCTGGCCGCCACCTTCACCGACAGCGCGGAGAAGGTCGCCAGCCTCAACGCCGACATCGTCAGCGTCCGCGTGGTCACGGCGATCATGATCGTGCTGATGTCGCTGTCGCAGTTCTACACGCAGCGCCAGCTGATGCAGAAGAACGTCGACCTCACGGTGAAGACCCCGTACATGCAACAGCAGAAGATGCTGATGTACATCTTCCCGCTGATCTTCGCCGTGATGGGCATCAACTTCCCCGTCGGCGTCCTCGTCTACTGGCTGACCACCAACGTGTGGACCATGGGCCAGCAGATGTACGTGATCAACCAGAACCCCACCCCGGGCAGCAAGGCGCAGGACAACTACCTCCAGCGGCTGCTGAAGAGCGTCTCCACGCACGGTGAGATCCGGGGCCGGCGCCGCCGCAACATCGTCCGCGCCATCGTGGCCAAGGGTCCGGACCGCAACGACAACGAGCGCAAGTTCATCGCGGCGCTCGCCAAGGAAGGCTACTCCGCCCAGGCCGACGGCACGGTCACCAAGGCCGACCCCGCCGTCGCCGAGGCCGAGGCCGCCAACGCCCGCCGCCAGCAGCCCAAGCGGCAGACCAAGGCCAAGCGCCAGCAGGGCGGCGCCGGGACCGCGACGGCCGACCCGGCCGAGGGGCCCTCGCTGGAGAAGCCCTCGCTGGAGAAGTCCGACAAGCCCTCCGGCGCCACGCCGAAGCAGCCGGCCAAGCCCGCCGGCGGCGGCACCCGGCAGAGCAAGGCCGGACAGCGCAAGGGCCCGCAGCGGCCCAAGCACCCGTCGTCCAAGAAGTAAGACCTCCCAGCACCCCGTACCCGCGTACTCGTACAGCCGTACTTAAGGAGTCCATCCGTGACGGAAGCCACCACCTCCGCCGCCGAGGGTGGGGACACCCTCACCCGCCTGGAGCAGGAGGGGGAGATCGCGGCCGACTACCTGGAGGGCCTGCTCGACATCGCCGACCTCGACGGCGACATCGACATGGACGTCGAGGCGGACCGGGCCGCGGTCTCCATCGTCAGCGACTCGGACAGCCGCGACCTCAGCAAGCTGGTGGGCCGCGACGGCGAGGTGCTGGAGGCGCTCCAGGAGCTGACGCGGCTGGCGGTGCACCGGGAGACCGGCGACCGCAGCCGGCTGATGCTCGACATCGCGGGCTTCCGGGCCCAGAAGCGCACCGAGCTCGCCCAGCTGGGCGCCCAGGCCGCCGACGAGGTGAAGAGCAGCGGCGAGCCCGTCAAGCTCAAGCCGATGACCCCGTTCGAGCGCAAGGTCGTCCATGACGCGGTGGCCGCCGCCGGACTGCGCAGCGAGTCCGAGGGCGAGGAGCCGCAGCGCTTCGTCGTCGTGCTCCCCGCCTGACACCTCTCTCGCTCGGCCCCGTCTGTTCGGCAGACGGGGCCGACTTGTCATCCTCACACTCACCTCACACCGGCGGCCCCGCCGCGGTGCGGCGAAGCGGTACGGAAGGACGGTTTCCCGTGACGGAAGCAGAAGAGCTTCCCCAGGCTCCCCAGGAAGCGCGGACGATCTTCGGCGAGCTCTTCCCGGAGGCGGTCCGGTACGCCGAACTCCTGGCCGACGCGGGTGTCCGCCGCGGACTGATCGGCCCCCGTGAGGTGCCGCGTCTGTGGGAGAGGCACCTGCTGAACTGCGCGGTGCTCTCCGAGGTGGTGCCCGAGGGGGTGACCGTCTGCGATGTCGGCTCCGGCGCCGGACTGCCGGGTATCCCGCTGGCCCTGGTCCGGCCGGATCTGAAGATCACCCTGCTGGAGCCGCTGCTGCGCCGGACGAACTTCCTCCAGGAGGTCGTCGAGCTGCTGGGCCTGGACCATGTGACCGTGATGCGGGGCCGGGCCGAGGAGGTCATGGGCAAGCTGCCGCCGGTTCATGTGGTCACGGCCCGCGCGGTGGCCCCGCTGGACCGGCTGGCCGGCTGGGGGGTTCCGCTGCTGCGCCCCTACGGGGAGATGCTGGCGCTCAAGGGGGACACCGCCGCCGAGGAGATCCAGGGCGCCCGGGCCGCGCTGAGCAAGCTCGGAGTGGTGGGCACCTCGGTGCTCCAGGTCGGCGAGGGGCTGGTCGACCCTCTGTCCACCGTGGTCCGGGTGGAGGTGGGCGAGAGCCCGGGCGGTGTCCGCTTCGCCGCCAAGCGCGCCAAGGCCGCCCGCACCTCGCGCCGCCGCCGCTGATCCGCGGTGGGCCGGGGCCCGCAGGGCGGGGCGGGGCGTCCCGGGCCTGCTGGGTGCGGCGGTGAAGTCCGGACCGGTGGATGCGGCGGCGAGCCCGGGCCTGTCCCATATGTGTGCATGCCGGAGTGTCGTGACTCCCGGCCCTGCGCCGAGTGACTCAATGTTTCACGTGAAACGTCGCCCACTGCTGCAGGGAATCATCGGCCGCGGTCGCGCGGCCGCCACACCGCGCGACCGCCGCTCACCCCTGCGGGTTTCCGAGTTGTCCACAGAGGTGGAGTTCTCCACAGAACCACCGGCCTCGCTGGTTCACGACCCCGAAAACATGACAGGCTCTCCCCATTGCGAGCCTGAAGCAGCCGAGGAGAGTGAATCCTTGCGGTCCGACGCCAACATCGCGGGACCGATGACCGACCCGGTCCCCGGTCCCCGCTCCGAAACGGTGGGGGAGGATGTTTCACGTGAAACACCGCCCCCCATGGACGACGCCCCCGTGGGGCGCTCCGCCCAACTGGCGGTCGAGGCACTGGGCCGCGCCGGTCAGGGGCTTCCCCGGCCCGAGCAGACCCGCATCATGGTGGTCGCCAATCAGAAGGGCGGGGTCGGTAAGACCACCACCACGGTGAACCTGGCCGCCTCCCTCGCCCTGCACGGGGCCCGGGTGCTGGTCATCGACCTCGACCCGCAGGGCAACGCCTCCACGGCTCTCGGTATCGACCACCACGCCGAGGTCCCGTCGATCTACGACGTCCTGGTGGACAGCAAGCCGCTGTCGGACGTCGTCCAGCCGGTGCCGGACGTGGAAGGCCTCTTCTGCGCCCCCGCCACCATCGACCTGGCCGGCGCGGAGATCGAGCTGGTCTCCCTGGTGGCTCGGGAGAGCCGCCTCCAGCGGGCGATCCAGGCGTATGAGCAGCCGCTGGACTACGTCCTGATCGACTGCCCGCCCTCCCTCGGCCTGCTGACGGTCAACGCGCTGGTCGCCGGTGCCGAGGTGCTCATCCCGATCCAGTGCGAGTACTACGCGCTGGAAGGGCTCGGCCAGCTGCTGCGCAATGTGGATCTGGTCCGCGCCCACCTCAACCCGTCACTGCATGTCTCGACCATCCTGCTGACCATGTACGACGGGCGTACCCGGCTGGCCTCCCAGGTGGCCGAGGAGGTGCGGAGCCACTTCGGCGAAGAGGTGCTGCGCACCAGCATTCCCCGTTCCGTCCGGATCTCCGAGGCACCGAGCTACGGACAGACCGTACTGACCTACGACCCGGGCTCCAGCGGATCGCTCTCCTATCTGGAAGCGGCCCGGGAGATCGCCCTGCGCGGGGTCGGCCTCCACTACGAGGCACCGCAGACCCATCTGGGCAACCAGAACAACCAGCACAGCACGTCGGAGGGGATCAAGTGAGTGAGCGACGAAGGGGGCTGGGACGGGGACTCGGCGCGCTGATTCCCGCCGCACCCCAGGAACGGTCCACCACCACGACGGCAGCGCACTCCGCTGCCCCCGGTGCGGGCTCCGTCCTGACCAGCGAGCGGGGGGTGGCCGCCGCCAGGGTGACCGCGATCCCCCAGAGCAGTGGGCCGGTGGACGATGTCCGTGAACCCGAGCCGGCGTACACGGCACCCGAGGGTGCCTACTTCGCCGAGCTGCCACTGGATGTCATCACACCCAACCCGCGCCAGCCGCGCCAGGTGTTCGACGATGACGCGCTCGCCGAGCTGGTGACCTCCATCCAGGAGGTCGGCCTGCTCCAGCCCGTGGTGGTGCGGCCGCTGGGTGCCGACCGCTATGAACTGGTCATGGGCGAGCGCCGCTGGCGGGCCTCCCAGCAGGCCGGGCTGGAGCGTATCCCCGCGATCGTCCGGGCCACCGAGGACGAGAAGCTCCTGCTGGACGCCCTGCTGGAGAACCTTCACCGGGCCCAGCTGAACCCGCTGGAGGAGGCCGCCGCCTACGACCAGCTCCTCCAGGACTTCGACTGCACGCACGACCAGCTCGCCGATCGCATCGGACGCAGCCGCTCCCAGGTGACCAACACCCTGCGGCTGATGCGGCTGGCGCCCACCGTGCAGACGCGGCTCGCCGCCGGCACCATCCTGGCCGGCCACGCCCGGGCCCTCCTTCCGGTGGAGGATTCCCGAGCCCAGGAGGAGTTGGCGCACCGCATCGTGGCCGAGGGGCTGTCGGTGCGCTCGGTGGAGGAGATCGTCCGGCTGATGGGCGCCGAGCCCGAGGCGACCGCGCCCAAGGGCAAGGGTCCCCGAGCCGGCGGCCGGGTCTCCCCCGCGCTCTCCGAGCTGGCCACCCGGCTCTCGGACCGCTTCGAGACCCGGGTGAAGGTCGACCTGGGGCAGAAGAAGGGGAAGATCGTCGTCGAGTTCGCCTCCATGGAAGACCTGGAGCGCATTCTCTCCACGCTGGCCCCGGACGAGGGCCCGGTGATCACGGGAAGCCGCTCCGAGCGCGACGGCTGACCGCCGCACTCCGACACGGGGGCGGGACCTGGTCCGAATCGGACAGGACCCGCCCCCGTGGCCTGTTCCCGTATGCGGCTCATCACCCCATCGATACGATGCGTTCTGGTATGCGCATCCGGCCTGATCCACCGCGGAGGGAGACCCGGGCATGCGAGAGGTGAGCCGCAGCCGGCTGGTGACAGCGACACTGGGACTCGGGATGGTCGGTGGGTTCATCGGCGGTCTGCTCCGGGAACGGAGCACGCTGGCAGCGGCGCTCAGCGCGGCCGGCGAGGGAAGTGAGGAAGATCCTTCATGGGGCGTCGGCTCGTACCGCTCACGCTGGACAACCTTCCGGATCTCCCCCAGCGCTGCCGAGCCTGCGTCTTCTGGGAGCTTGATCCGGTCAGCGGAGCAGCGGCGATAAAGGCAGGAACCTCCGAGCTGGAGAAGGAGGGCTGGATCTCGGCAGTGCTTCTGGACTGGGGCTCCTGCGGGCGTGTGGTCTATGTGGACGACGCCCCGGTCGGGTTCGTCCTCTACGCACCTCCCGCCTATGTGCCCCGGGCCACGGCCTTCCCGACCAGCCCGGTCTCCCCCGACGCGGTCCAGCTCATCACCGCGGTGATCGTCCCCGGCTACCAGGGACAGGGACTCGGCCGGGTCATGGTGCAGACCGTCGCCAAGGATCTGCTGCGCCGCGGCTTCAAGGCGATCGAGGCGTTCGGTGACGCGCGGTGGAAGGAGCCGGCCTGCCTGCTGCCGGCCGACCATCTGCTCTCCGTCGGGTTCAAGACCGTGCGCCCCCATCCGGTCTATCCACGGCTCCGCCTGGAGCTGCGCTCCACCCTGTCCTGGAAGGAGGACGTGGAGCTGGCCCTCGACCGTCTCCTCGGCGGGGTGAAGAAGGAGCCCGCCCTGCGCCCGCTCTGAGGACCGTTCGGGGCGACACGGCGAACGGCCCACCCCTTGGGGGTGGGCCGTCGATGTTTCACGTGAAACATCGCCCCGGGATCCGAGGCGCAGGCGGGTCAGGCCTTCGCGGGGGCGTCGCCGAGGAAGGGCTCCAGGTCCCGCACGATGGCGGCCTTCGGCTTGGCGCCGACGATGGTCTTGGCGACCTCGCCGCCCTGGTAGACGTTGAGGGTCGGGATGGACATGACCCCGTACTTCGCCGCCGTGGCCGGGTTCTCGTCGATGTTCAGCTTGACCACCGTGATCTGGTCGCCGTGCTCCTTGGCGATCGCCTCCAGCGACGGGGCGATCTGGCGGCACGGTCCGCACCAGGCGGCCCAGAAGTCGACCAGTACGGGCTTGTCGCTCTTGAGGACGTCCTCCTCGAAGGACGCGTCGGTCACGTTCTTCAGGTCGCCGGCCACGGCGGCCTCCTTCACTTCGCGTGTGTACGGGGGATGGGGGGTTGGTCAGATCGCCGCGGTCTTCTCCGGCTCGGCGGTCTGCTCGCTGTCCGAGAGGGCGGCGAGGAAGCGCTCGGCGTCCAGGGCCGCCGAGCAGCCGGTACCGGCCGCGGTGATGGCCTGGCGGTAGGTGTGGTCGACCACATCACCGGCGGCGAAGACACCGGTCAGGTTGGTGCGGGTCGAGGGCGCGTCCACCTTGAGGTAGCCCTCGTCGTCCAGCTCCAGCTGGCCCTTGAACAGCTCGGTGCGCGGGTCGTGGCCCACGGCGATGAACAGTCCGGTGACCGGCAGCTCGCTGGTCTCGCCCGTCTTGGTGTTGCGCAGGGTCAGACCACTCAGCTTCTGCTCGCCCTGGACGGTGGCGACCTCGCTGTCCCAGGCGAACTTGATCTTCGGGTCGGCGAAGGCGCGCTCCTGCATGGCCTTGGACGCCCGCAAGGTGTCGCGGCGGTGGACGATGGTGACGGACTTGGCGAACCGCGAGAGGAAGGTGGCCTCCTCCATCGCGGTGTCGCCGCCGCCCACCACGGCGATGTCCTGGTCCTTGAAGAAGAAGCCGTCGCAGGTGGCACACCAGGAGACACCGCGGCCGGACAGCGCGTCCTCGTTGGGCAGACCGAGCTTGCGGTGCTGGGAGCCGGTGGTGATGATCACGGCCTTGGCGCGGTGGACCGTGCCCACCGTGTCGGTGACCGTCTTGATCTCGCCGGAGAGGTCGACCGAGACCACGTCGTCCGGGATGAGCTCCGCACCGAAGCGCTCGGCCTGGGCCCGCATGTTGTCCATCAGGTCCGGGCCCATGATGCCGTCACGGAAGCCGGGGAAGTTCTCCACGTCGGTCGTGTTCATCAGCGCGCCGCCGGCGCTCACGGCACCCTCGAAGACCAGGGGCTTGAGGGAGGCGCGCGCGGTGTACAGCGCCGCTGTGTAGCCGGCGGGCCCGGAGCCGATGATGATCACGTTACGGACGTCGCTCACGGAATTCTTCCTCGTCTCTGGGGACTGCCTGCTGCCTGCGGGGCCGAATCACGGACTCTTACCCCACGCAACGGATACTACGGGGCAGGCATTCCCGGGACGGCTCTGCGGCTCCGCGACGGGTATCAGGGACGGGGATAGGCGTGCGTCAGCAGGACGTCCGCCTTGGCGCCGCCCTCCGGCCGGGCCGTGCAGGAGGCGTCCATCACATAGGCCTGCACCTGGGCCGCATCCTGGGCGTGCGGAAGGACCACCAGATAGGCCGGCGTCCCGCCGTAGTCACCGCGTTCGGCGGCGAGCGCCGCCTCGGTACGGCCGGTCCCCTCCTGCACACACGGCGGCACGGCCACCTCCTCGGTGCGGAAGGTCGAGGGGGCCTCGGCGCTGCGCGGCGCCTTCGAGGACTCCGGGACGTTCTCCCGCTTGCTCTCACCGGTGGTACTCAGCAGATTCTTGACCTGGTCGCCGACCGGCGCGCCCGCGAAGGTCTGCTGCTTGGCGGAGGCCGCGGAGCGGTCGGCCTGGGCACTCGGGCCGTTGTCCGAGGGCTGGATCGCCTGGAGCACAAAGACGCTCAGCGAGACCGCGGCCACACCGAACAGGGCGCCCAGGACCGCGGTCCGGCGGCGCCGTGCCGGGTGCTTGGGGCGGCCCGGGCCCGTAGCGGAGGAGGAGCGGCCGGCCGGACGGTCCCCGGAGCGCGGTCGCCGGTCCGCACGCGCTGCGCTGGCAGCCGTCGGGGTGGGCGATGTTTCACGTGAAACATCGCCGAGCGCGCGCGAGCTCTGCGTGCCGGTTCCGGCTCCCTCGGGGTCGGCGGGCGCGGTCGCGTCCAGCAGTGCCTCGGCCGCCAGCGCCGCGTCGATGCGCCCGGCGATGTCGGCGGGCATCCGGGCCGGGCCGGGCAGGGTGCCCAGCAGACCGCGGATCTCCTCCAGCGAGGCCCGTACATCGGAGCACAGCCCGCAGCCGTCCACATGCGCCTGGATGTCGGCGGTGCGGGACGGGGCGAGCAGCCCCTCGGTCAGATCGGAGATCTCCGAGACGTCCGGGTGCCGGGTCGTGTCGGTCGTGGATGTCATGTGCGCCCACCTCCGCCCTTCACTGCTGCAGGATCGTGCGGTCCCGCATCCCTCGGTCCCGACGCCGGTGGGACGGATGTCCCTGGCGTCCGGTTCCTTCCCCCGTCGGCGGGCGGGCTATCCCCGTTGTCACCGCGCAGATGAGTGAGCATGGGCAGCAGCCGTGCCCGTCCTCGGGCGCAGCGGCTCTTGATGGTGCCGGCGGGGACCTCCAGGATCCGGGCGGCCTCCGCGACGGGGTATCCCTGCATGTCGACCAGCACCAGTGCCGCGCGCTGCTCGCTGGGCAGACGGCCCAGCGCCGCCAACAGCTCCCGGTGGAGGTCCTGCCGTTCGGCGGGTGCCTCGGCGGACTCATGCGGCTCCAGCAGCTGTTCCAGTCGCTGGGTGTCGTCCACCGGGGAGGTCCTGCGGGAGGCGGCCTTCCGCGCCCGGTCCAGACAGGCGTTGACCGTGATGCGGTGCAGCCAGGTGGTGACGGCGGACTGGCCGCGGAACGTGGCAGCGGCGCGGAAGGCGGAGACCAGCGCGTCCTGTACGGCGTCCGCGGCCTCCTCCCTGTCCCCCAGGGTCCGCACCGCCACCGCCCAGAGGCGGTCGCGATGGCGTCGCACCAGCTCGCCGAAGGCGTCGGGATCACCGGCGACATGGCGCGCCAGCAGGTCCTTGTCGTCCATGTCGCCCAGGCCGTCGGCGTCCATCGAAGAGCCCCCTCCCCGGCGGGTCATGGCGAGCGCCTCAGCCGGTGAAGCGCACGTCGGCGACGCCCTGCTTGTAACCCGCCGAACTGTAGCCGTCCGAGCCCGAATACGGCATCGCGGTGATCCACATCAGCACATAGCGGCTCTTGACCGGCTTGTCCGCCTTCAGGTCGAGCGTGGTGCCGCTGGTGGTGCCCTGGGCGATCCGCGTCAGGGAGCCCACCGGGTCGGCGGCGTCGCCGGCCGGCTGCAGCGAGTCGGTGGCGTAGAGACTGACCGTGGTGCGCGGACCGCCGTACCGCAGCGCGAGGGAGGCGGCGGACACCTCCTTCTCGGCGCCCAGGTCGTAGACGATGCCCACCCCCTTCTTCACCTTCGGGACGAGCTCGGGCCCGTCCAGGAAGTACTTGGTGCGCCAGTGGCTGCTGCTGTCGCCGTCGTAGGTCTTGGAGACATCCGCGGCGTCCTGCGGGGTGCCGTCCGGGGCGTACTCCTGTGCGCTCTCGACCCGCAGCGGTACCGGCACCTTCGGCTTCTCGTCGTCCGTGCCACCGCCCGTGGTGGTGGTCGTGGACTGCCCGGGGTTGGGCTCGTCCGCGGTGTCCTGGCGGTCGAGGAGCTTGTCGGCGATCTGCCAGCTGCCCAGTCCCAGGGCGGCGATCAGCAGCGCCGAGACCGCCCACTTCAGCGCCTTGCCGGTGCGCGAGCCCAGCGGAGGGGGCGGAACCGGCGGCATTCCACTGGTCTGCGGGCTGTGGTGCGGTGCGGAGCGCCCGTAGCCCTGCTGGTAGGTGGTGTGCTGGTAGTCGGCGGGGGTGGGGAAATCGGGCTCGGGCGGGCGGATGCGGGGCATCGCCGCGACCGCCTTGGCCAGTTCGTCCGGGCTGGTGCAGGGCTGCTCCTGCCGGGAGGCGGTGGCGCCGTCGTTGATCAGGGCGCGCATGGCGATCTCGGAGAGACCCCGGTGCACCCCCGCCCGCACCTGGTCGGGCGGGAGCAGACCCACGCCCTTGGGCAGCCCGGACAGCCCGTGGGCGTCCTGCTCGTAGGGCCACCGCTGGGTCAGCGCGGCGTACAGCAGGGCGCCGATGGCCTCGGTGTCGGTGCGCTGGGGCTGCTCGGCGGTGATACCGCGCAGTGCCGCGTTCACCGCGAGGCCGCGGATGCGGTACTGGCCGGTGGAGCTGCGGAGCACGGCCCCGGGGGTGAGCCGCAGATGGGCCAGGCCCTCGCGGTGGGCGGCCGCCATGGCCTGGGAGACCTGGCTGACCAGCTGGTAGGCGTCATGGGCGGCCATCGGTCCGGCCGCGAGCAGGGTGGTCAGCTCGGTGGCGTCCGGCAGCCACTCATGGACCACATAGACCAGCTCGCTGTCCTCCACCGCGTCGAGGACCTGGACGAACCGGGGGTCCCCCAGCAGGGCCGAGGAGCGGGCGGCCGCCAGCACCGAGCGGGCCCGGGGGTGGCTGGCGGGGAGGGCGTGGACGCCGACGGCCCGGCGCAGCTTCTCGTCGACCGCCCGCCAGCTGCTGAAGCCGTCCAGACGGGTGACGCACTCCTCCAGCCGGTAGCGTCTGGCGATCTTGTAGCCGCTGTGCAGCTCGGGGCCGGTCGCGGCGGGCCGCTCGCCCTTGCCGCCATCCTCCGCACCGGCATCGGCGGTGGTGTCCCCCGCCTGGTCCTGCGCTTGCGCCACCCCGTCGGTCGCGGCCTGCCCCGCCTTCGCGGTCAGCGGTTCGCCACCGCTGTTGTCGGCCACGTCGACGGCAGCCGTGCTCCGTTCCGCCACCGTCGTTCCTGCCTCCCCATCCGTAGCGCCATGTCCCACAGCCAAGCCAATTGTGCCCACAGTCCGGTGCTATGCACGACACGCGGCCCCCGGCGATGGTTGTGCTGCGGTGCCGGGCACGGTTCGCCCCGTCAGCGGCCGAGACGGCCTCGGACCATGCCCACCAGGGTGTTCAGCTCCGCGATACGCATCTTCCGGGCCGCCACGTAGAAGACGACCAGCAGCACCAGTCCGCCCGCGGCCAGAGCGATCAGCGAGCCGCCGGCGCCCCGGCCGAGCAGTTCCAGGAGGGCGAAGCCGGTGGCACCGCTGAGCACCGCGGCGGGCAGCGAGGCCATGCACAGCCGGGCGTAGGTCCGGATCACCTGGGCGCTGTCCAGGTCGCCGCCGAGCCGGTTGCGCAGCCGCCGCCAGGCGATGCCGACGCCGACCGCGTACGCCAGGCCGTAGGAGCCCGCCATGCCGACGACCGCCCAGCGGGCGGGGAGCACCAGGTAGCAGGCGAAGGAGGCCGCCGCGTTGACCGCGGCCACGATCACCGTGTTGTAGAAGGGGGTGCGGGTGTCCTCGTAGGCGTAGAAGCCGCGGAGCACCACGTACTGCACCGAGTAGGGGATCAGGCCCAGGCCGAAGGCCATCAGGATGTAACCCATGCCGGTGGCGGCCTCGGTGCCGGCCGAGGCGTAGAGCAGGGTGGACATCGGCAGGCCGAGTGCCAGGAAGCCGAAGGCGACCGGCACGATCGCCACGGCCGAGTTGCGCAGGCCCTGCGAGATGTCGTCCCGGACGGCGCCGGGGTCGTCGTCGTGGGCGGCGCGGGAGATCCGCGGCAGCAGTGCGGCCATCACCGAGACGGTGATGATGGCCTGCGGCATGCCCCAGATGAGCTGGGCGTTGGAGTAGGCGAGGAAGCCGGTGCCGTCCATGCCGGAGGTCTTGCCCGCGGCGGTGGCGAGCTGGGTGACGACCACCACGCCGGCCTGGTTGGCCAGGACGAACAGCACCGTCCACTTGGCCAGCTTGACGGTCTTGCCGAGGCCGTGGCCCTTCCAGTCGAACCGGGGGCGGAACCGGAAACCGGCCTCCCGCAGATAGGGCAGCATCGCCAGTGCCTGGACCACCAGGCCGAGCAGGGTGCCGATGCCGAGCAGCTGCACACCCTCGGCCGGGATGGTGTCCACGCCCATCCTGGACTCGGACGAGGTGCCGTACACCCAGATGAACAGCCCGAAGGTGAAGATCACCACGATGTTGTTGAGGACCGGGGTCCACATCATCGCGCCGAACCGGCCACGGGCGTTGAGGATCTGTCCCATGACCACATGCACGCCCATGAAGAAGATCGTGGGCAGGCAGTAGCGGGCGAAGGTCACCGCCGCGCTGTTGGCGGCGACATCGTCCGCGATGGTGTCGGACATCGCCTTGACCAGCAGCGGGGCCCCGAGCACGGCGATGGCGACGATCACCCCGAGCGCCACCATGACCAGGGTCAGCAGCCGGTTGGCGTAGGCCTCGCCGCCGTCCGGGTCGTCCTTCATGGACCGGACCAGCTGCGGCACGAAGACCGAGTTCAGTCCGCCGCCCACGGTGAGGATGTAGATCATCGTCGGCAGGGTGGCGGCCACGGTGTAGGCGTCACCGAGCAGGGCGGCGCCGAGCGCGCCGGTGATGACCAGGGTGCGGGCGAAGCCGGTGAGCCGGGACACCAGGGTGCCGGCCGCCATGACGGCACTGGACTTCAGCAGCCCGGAGGCGCGGCCGCCACCGGACTTCTTCGGGGCGGGTGCCGGCGCCGGGGCGGCCTCCGGCTCGGGCGCCGCGGGCTGCCCGCCCTGGCCCTGCTGGTCGCGGTAGAGGTGGGCGAAGGCGTCCGGCTCCGGCTGCTGCTCCCCGGCGTGGGTGACCAGGTCGTCCACGCCGGTGAACTGCACGGTGCGGGCGTCGTCGCCGTACGGCAGGTGCCGGGACGGCCCGTCCGGCTCGGGCGGCGGGGTCTGCGCCCAGACCCGGGGGTCGGGCGCGTACTGCGGGGCCGCGGGCTGCTGGTACAGCGACTGCGGCTCCTGGTAGGTGCCCGGTGGCGGCGGGGGGTGGGCGGCCCGGTCGTACAGCGCCTCACCCACCGGGTCCTGCGCGGCCAGGTCGCGGCTGCCGTAGGGGTCCTGGTCGTAGGCGTGCTGGAGATACGGGTCCGGCGCGGCGGGCAGGTTCGGGTCCGACTCGGGAGCCGGCCCGCCATAGGGCGTACTGCTCCCGCCCGCGCCCTGACCGCGGTCACCGTCGTACGGCGCGTTCATGGTCTACCCCACCTCATCGTCCCCGGCCGACCGGCCACGACATCGCTCAACGGTCCACTTTCTCACCCTGGCCCGGTGCGTCGGCGCTTTGTGCGGCGGTGTCCGGCGCAGGGTCACTCGGCTGCGCCCGGCCGGAGCCCGGAGCCGCGGGGGCGTCGCTCCCGCCGGCGGGCGGGCCGTCCACCGGCTCACCGCCGTCCGTACCGTCGCCGCCGTTGCCCGCCGGACCGTCCGGTGCGCCCGGTGCCGGGGCTCCGTCACCGTCGCCGCCGTCGGCCGCGACGGCCTTCTTGCGCCGGGAGTACATCCGGACACCGGCCAGCACCAGCAGCAGGAACCCGCCGGCGATGACCAGCATCACGGTCGGGGTGATCTCGGAGACCTTGGCGGTGAAGGTCATCGGCTTGCCGTACGGCTTGCCGTCGGCGGTGTAGAGCTGGGCCGTCATCGGGACGGGGCCGTTGGCGTTGGCGGAGGCGGTGAACTTCACCGACTGGCTGTGGCCGCCGTCGATCCGCACCGGCAGCGTGGCCACCGTGTCGTCGCCGTTGAGCTTCAGACGGGTGGGCTTGGTGGAGGTCAGCCTGAGGGTGAGCCGGTCGATGCCCTGGACGAGCTGGTTCTGCACGGTCACCGGGATGGTGGCGCTCCGCCCGGACAGCGTCAGATCGGACTTGTCGATCAGCTGCACCTCGGCCGTGAGGTCCTTCAGATGCCGCAGCACTCCGGCGCGGTAGTCGCTCGCCGCCTCGCCCCGGCCGCGCCAGGAGGTCGACATTCCGCGGTCGATGGCGTTGCCGAACGGGGTCACCACCCGGTCCGGCTGGGTGAGGATGCCCGCGAAGTCGTCCAGGGTCTCCTGGGTCACCCGCACATCGTGGTACGCGGCCACCGGGAGCTCCCCGCGGCGGAGCCGGCCGGGGTACTGCCGACTGGCGGGCACCTTGGTCGCCGTGTCGGGGTCCGGCTTGGCGGCGGCGGCCGCGACCAGGTCGCTGGGCTGGCTCCAGCGCTGGGCGGAGAGCCCGCGCAGCGCGGTCGCCATCGACTGGGCCTGGGCGGCGGTGGGCATGCGCTGCGGGGCGACGACGATGCTGCGCTGCTTGCCGGGCTGCTGGTGGGTGAGGACCAGGGTCTGGGCGAGGAACTGCTGGACCGCGAGGGTGGCGGTGTCGGCCCGGGTCATATCGCCCTGGAAGGCGGTGGACAGCGAGGCGTCGGAGACGACGGCGGTCGTCCCGCCGCCGATGGGCCGGGCGGCGTTCGGCGCGTAGGGGAGGTCGTCGCGGAGGCTGTCGCCGCGGGCGATGACCTTGTCGGCGCCGGCCGAGGTGGCCACATCGACGATGGAGGGGTCGACCGCCCCGTCGACCGGCCAGGCGAAGTCCACCGACGGCTTCACATGGAGGATGGTCTCCACGGTGGTCTCGGCCACGTCCGTGGCGGGCCGCAGATGGCCCAGCGAGCCGGAGACCTCCCTGCCCCGGTGGGCCAGCGAGGCCAGATCCGGGTCGCCGTAGGGCAGGGCGACGACCTTGCGCCCCTGGACGGCCTTCTGCAGGGAGTCGAGCCACTGCTCGGCGCGGGCCTGGTTCTTCCCGGAAACGCGCTGGTCCCCGTTCTTCACCTGGTAGCTGTTGGCCATCGCCTCGACCGTGGCGAGCAGGTCCGGATCGACCACCCAGGTCACCGGCAGCTCGGCGCCGAGGGAGACGAGCCGCTCCAGCCGTCCACCGGGCGCCAGCTCCTCGGCCAGCTTGTCGTCCTCGAAGACCGGCGTCTGCTGGTCATCCGTGCCGGTCTCGGCGGAGAGGTGGGCGGAGGAGATCAGCGGCCAGAGATAGGTGAGCTGGGTCTTCGTCTCGGTGGCCTCCGGCTGCCAGGGCAGGAGGGTCCGCTCGATGCCGAGGACCTGGTCGTACGGCTCGCTGGTGGTCCGCCCGGTCAGCGAGACGCCCAGCTGGTAGGCGCCCTCGCCGTCCAGGCCCAGCTTGTCCACGGGGACGCTCAGGCTGAAGTCATGGCTGATCCCGGCGGGCAGCTGGGGGATCTTCACCGTGTAGGTGCCGCCGAGCGCCTCGCCGTCCGAGCCGGGCCGGAAGCCGGAGCGCTTGGCGAGGGAGTCGATCTGTCCCCGGCTGGACATCCGCGGGCCGACCCGCAGGTCGACCACCGCGTTGCTGACCGTCTCCTTGCCCTGGTTGGTCACGGTGCCGCTGATCTTGAGGGTGTCGCCCTCCGTCGGGGCACTGGGCGTCAGCGTGTCCAGGGACACATCCACGGACCGCTGGCCGGAGGCCTTGGCGGCGGCCGGGGCCGAGGGCGACGCCGCCGCCAAGGCCTCCGGTGCGGCGTGCGCCGGCGGCAGTGCCAGCAGCGCGGCGAGCAGTGGGGCGCCGGCCAGGGCGGCGGCCGTCCGCCGTACCCACCGCCGGGCAGGCGAGGGACCGGTCCCCTGGAGATCTGCCGCCTCGGCCACGTGCTCGCCCGTCCTCGTCGTCTGTCGGTCGTCTGCCGCCGTCGCACCGGGCCGCGCCCTGGCGTGGTGCCGGTTCCTTGCGTCCAGGCATGGTAACGAGGAGCGCCGCCGCCGAGTGCCGCGGACTGCTCCACCTGATCGGGACGGGGACGCCACCACCGCGCGAAATCCGGGCCACCGGCCCGGACCGCGGCACGTACCCTTTTCTGTTGTGCCGAACGCCAACGAAGAGACCCCGAACACGCTGAGCCAGGTGCAACGCCGTGCGGTCAGTGAACTACTGCGCGTGTCCCCTGTCGCCGACGATCTCGCCCGCCGCTTCCAGGATGCCGGGTTCAGCCTGGCGCTGGTCGGGGGTTCGGTACGGGACGCCCTGCTCGGCCGGCTCGGCAACGACCTCGACTTCACCACCGACGCCCGCCCCGAGGACGTACTGAAGATCGTCCGGCCATGGGCCGACTCGGTGTGGGACGTCGGCATCGCCTTCGGCACGGTCGGCTCGCAGAAGACCGGCTACCAGATCGAGATCACCACCTACCGCTCCGAGGCCTACGACCGGACCTCGCGCAAGCCGGAGGTCTCCTACGGTGACTCCATCGAGGACGACCTCGTCCGGCGGGACTTCACGGTGAACGCGATGGCCGTCGCCCTGCCGCAGAAGGAGTTCATCGACCCGCACGGCGGCTTGGACGACCTGGCCCAGCGGGTGCTGCGCACTCCGGGCACCCCGCAGGAGTCCTTCTCCGACGATCCGCTGCGGATGATGCGGGCCGCCCGGTTCGCCGCCCAGCTCGACTTCGAGGTGGCCCCCGAGGTTGTCGCCGCGATGACGGAGATGGCCGACCGGATCGAGATCGTCTCCGCCGAGCGCGTCCGGGAGGAGCTGAACAAGCTGGTCCTCTCCGCGCACCCCCGCAAGGGGCTGGGGCTGCTGGTGGACACCGGCCTCGCCCAGCGGGTGCTGCCGGAGCTGCCGGCCCTGCGGCTGGAGCGGGACGAGCACCACCGCCACAAGGACGTCTACGAGCACTCCCTCACCGTGCTGGACCAGGCGATCGACCTGGAGGAGGACGGCCCCGACCTGGTGCTGCGGCTGGCGGCACTCCTCCATGACATCGGCAAGCCCCGCACCCGGCGCTTCGAGTCGGACGGCCGGGTCTCCTTCCACCACCACGAGGTGGTCGGGGCGAAGATGACCAAGAAGCGCATGACGGCCCTGAAGTACTCCAACGAGATGGTCAAGGACGTCTCCCGCCTGGTGGAGCTGCATCTGCGCTTCCACGGCTACGGCACCGGGGAGTGGACCGACTCGGCGGTGCGGCGCTATGTCCGGGACGCCGGTCCGCTGCTGACCCGGCTGCACAAGCTGACCCGCTCGGACTGCACCACCCGGAACAAGCGCAAGGCGAGCGCGCTCTCCCGCGCCTATGACGGGTTGGAGGAGCGCATCGCCCGGCTCCAGGAGCAGGAGGAGCTGGACGCCATCCGGCCGGACCTGGACGGCAACCAGATCCAGCAGGTGCTGGGCATCACCCCCGGCCCGGCGGTCGGCAAGGCCTACGCCTTCCTGCTCGACCTGCGGCTGGAGAACGGCCCGATGGGGCATGACGAGGCCGCCGCGGCGCTGAAGGAGTGGTGGGCCGCCCAGGGGTGAGCCCCCGGCGGGGGCGATGTTTCACGTGAAACATCGCCCCGAGCCCGTATGGCCGGCTGATGTTTCACGTGAAACATCAGCTCGCCTCCCGCGCGCTGTGGCGCCGCAGCAGCACGGCGACTGCCGCGTACAGCGCAGTGACCAACAGGATCAGCGGTGCCGAGCGGCCGTCCGGCGGCAGCAGCAGGACCGAGACCGCGGCCGCGGCGACAAAGGCCGTGTTGAAGAGCACGTCGTACAGCGCGAAGACCCGGCCGCGCAGGGCGTCGTCCACACCGGTCTGCACAGCCGTGTCGGTGGCGATCTTCACGCCCTGGGTGGTCAGCCCCAGTGCGAAGGCGGCCACCAGCATCGGGACCAGCGAGAAGGGCAGCCCGAGCGCAGGGGTCAGCACCGCCGCGGTCGCGGTGCACACCACCGTCCAGCCCGCCGATCCTTGCCGGCCGATCCCCCACGGGGAGAGCACCGCGGCCGCGAAGAAGCCCACCCCCGAGGCGCCCACCGCCAACCCCAGCAGCGCCAGGCCCCGCGACTCGGTGGACGACCAGGCGTAGCGGCAGAGCATCAGCACCATGACGGTGAGCGAGCCGTAGCAGAAGCGCACCACCGTCATCGCGGCGAGCGCCCGGGCGGCCGGGCGCCGCTCGGCGAGATGGCGCAGTCCCTCCAGCAGTCCGCGGACCGTGGAGAGCAGGGCCGCGCCGACCCGGGGCTGCACCCGCTCGGGGTCCGGGCCGAGCAGTTCCCGGCCCAGCCGCAGCGAGGCGAGCGCGGAGCAGAGGTAGAGGACGGTGCCCACCAGCAGGACGGCCGCGTCCGAGTCGGCCCCCGCCAGCCGGACGGCGAAGGCGATCCCGCCGCCCGCGGTGGCGGCCAGGGTGCCGGCGGTGGGGGACAGCGAGTTGGCCACCACCAGGCGCTCGGTGTCCACCACCCGGGGCAGCGCGGCGGAGAGCCCGGCCAGCACGAAGCGGTTCACGGCCGTGACGCAGAGCGCCGAGGCGTAGAAGAGCCAGTCCGGCACCGAGGCCGGCACCAGCAGGGCGGTGGCGCCGGCCAGCACGGCCCGCAGCAGGTTTCCGTACAGCAGTACCTGGCGCCGCCGCCAGCGGTCGAGCAGCACCCCGGCGAAGGGGCCGAGCAGGGAGTACGGCAGCAGGAGCACCGCCATGGCGGAGGCGATGGCCGCGGGGGAGGCCTGCTTCTCCGGCGAGAAGACCACATAGGCGGCCAGCGCCACCTGGAAGAGCCCGTCGGCGCACTGGGAGAGCAGCCGTACGGCCAGCAGCCGGCGGAAGTCTCCCAGACGCAGGAGGACGCGGAGATCACCCACGGCGGACATGGCGTCAAGGGTCACATACGGCGAAGGTCCCCGTGAGGCTGCCACGGGGACCTTCGACTGGCGGGTACGCCGTCATCGAGACGCCGAGATCAGCGCTCGACCTCGCCCTTGATGAACTTCTCGACGTTGATGCGGGCCTCGTCGTCGAAGTACTGCACCGGCGGGGACTTCATGAAGTACGAGGACGCGGAGAGGATCGGGCCGCCGATGCCCCGGTCCTTGGCGATCTTCGCGGCGCGCAGCGCGTCGATGATGACACCCGCCGAGTTCGGCGAGTCCCACACCTCCAGCTTGTACTCCAGGTTCAGCGGGACGTCGCCGAAGGCACGGCCCTCCAGGCGGACATAGGCCCACTTGCGGTCGTCCAGCCAGGCCACGTAGTCCGAGGGGCCGATGTGGACGTTGTTCTCGCCGAGGTCCCGGTCCGGGATCTGCGAGGTGACGGCCTGGGTCTTGGAGATCTTCTTGGACTCCAGCCGCTCCCGCTCCAGCATGTTCTTGAAGTCCATGTTGCCGCCGACGTTCAGCTGCATGGTGCGGTCCAGGATGACGCCCCGGTCCTCGAACAGCTTCGCCATCACCCGGTGCGTGATGGTGGCGCCGACCTGCGACTTGATGTCGTCGCCGACGATCGGGACACCGGCCTCGGTGAACTTGTCCGCCCACTCCTTGGTGCCGGCGATGAAGACCGGGAGGGCGTTGACGAAGGCGACCTTGGCGTCGATGGCGCACTGCGCGTAGAACTTCGCCGCGTCCTCGGAGCCCACCGGCAGGTAGCAGACGAGGACGTCCACCTGCTTGTCCTTGAGGACCTGGACGATGTCGACCGGCTCCTCGGCGGACTCCTCGATGGTCAGCCGGTAGTACTTGCCCAGACCGTCCAGGGTGTGGCCGCGCTGGACCGTGACACCGCTGGAGGGCACGTCGCAGATCTTGATGGTGTTGTTCTCGCTGGCGCCGATGGCGTCCGAGAGGTCCAGGCCGACCTTCTTCGCGTCCACGTCGAAGGCGGCGACGAACTCCACGTCCTTGACGTGGTAGTCGCCGAACTGGACATGCATCAGACCCGGCACCTTGGCCGCCGGGTCGGCGTCCTTGTAGTACTCGACGCCCTGCACCAGCGAGGCGGCGCAGTTGCCCACGCCGACGATGGCTACGCGAACCGAACCCATTCCGGTTGCTCCCTGTGTTCTCTGAAGACCCGCCTGGCGGCGGGTCTCACTTGTCGGTGTCGTCGGACGGATCCGGCCGGGTACTGCCCCCGTGCCGGGGCAGGCCGCCCGTGTCTGAGGATGTGTCGTCCTGCCGGGCGGGACGACCGGGGGTGGCGGGCCGCTGGTCGCGGCCGGCCCGCTCGCTCTCGATGAGCTCGTTGAGCCAGCGCACCTCGCGCTCCACCGACTCCATGCCGTGCCGTTGCAGCTCCAGCGTGTAGTCGTCCAAGCGCTCGCGGGTACGCGCCAGGGAGGCGCGCATCTTCTCCAGGCGCTCCTCCAGGCGGGTACGCCGGCCTTCCAGCACCCGCATCCGCACCTCGCGCTCCGTCTGCCCGAAGAAGGCGAAACGGGCGGCGAAGCTCTCGTCCTCCCAGGTGTCGGGCCCGGTGTGGGAGAGCAGCTCCTCGAAGTGCTCTTTCCCCTCCGCCGTCAGCCGGTAGACGATCTTGGCGCGCCGGCCCGCGAGCGACGCGGCCAGGGCCTCCTCCGGGGCGCTGCCCGGTTCCTCGATCAGCCAGCCGTTTGCGACCAGCGTCTTGAGGCAGGGGTAAAGCGTCCCGTAACTGAAGGCCCGGAAGATGCCGAGTGAGGTGTTGAGCCGCTTGCGCAGCTCATAGCCGTGCATCGGCGCCTCGCGGAGCAGGCCGAGGACGGCGAACTCGAGGATGCCGGAGCGTCTGCTCACCCGTCTTCTCCTCATTCCGCCGCCGCGCTCGGTGCCGTTCCGTGTGTCCACGTGTCGGCGCGCTATGCCGTTCCGATGTATCGGATCGATACATCCCGACGATAGATGTGGCTCGGAAGTGCGACAAGGGCGACCCGGGTGAGCGGCGTCACATACGCGGTTCGCAGTAAGTGACTTGCCTGATTTGGGGGGAACTTCGGTCCCCGGGGGTTTGGCGCCCTGCGTAGTCTGTGCGGCATGCACACCACTGGGAACCGTGAGGCACCGGGAGGCGTCTTCTCCTCGGGTGCAGTGCGGATGAGCCCCGACATGTGCTCGTCCGTATCCATGTCGGGGGACCGGAACTCAAGAGCCGCTTCCAGGCCCGCGGGCCTGCCCGAGGAGTAGTCGTTCGATGAGCGAGCACCGTCGCAAACCGCCGCAGCCGCAAGGTGGCGGTCGTGCCGCGGCCAGACGAGCCGCCCAGCAGTCCTCCGGACGCCGGGCGGCTTCCGGTCATCCGGCAAGCGGCGCCGGAGCGCCGCACGGGTCGTACGGCGAGGAGCCGGCCTACGGCAGCCGTGCCGAGGCCCGCCGGGCCGCTCAGCGCGGCGGCGGCCGCCGCCGGGGCGCCGCGACCGCCGCGGGCGGCCCTCCCGGGAAGAAGCGCCTGATCGACTACCCCCGGGCCGGCAAGCACGGCTGGCGGCACTGGACGCCGTCCTGGAAGCTGGTCGGCGGACTGTTCCTCGGGTTCGTGGGGTCGCTGCTGGGCGCCTCGGTGATCGCCTACGCCTGGGTGGACCTGCCGAACATGGCGAACACCGCCAAGGCGCAGAACAACGTCTACTACTGGTCCGACGACAGTCAGATGGCCGCGACCGGTGGCGAGATCAACCGGCAGAACCTCAAGTACGAAGACATCCCCAAGGCGATGCAGAACGCGGTCATCTCCGCGGAGAACAAGAGTTTCTGGGACGACTGGGGGGTGGACCCCAAGGGCATCGGCCGCGCCTTCTACAACATGGCGACCGGCGGCGACACCCAGGGCGGCTCGACCATCACCCAGCAGTATGTGAAGAACGCCATGCTGGACGACCGCAGCCAGACCGTCTCCCGTAAGGCCAAGGAGCTCTTCATCTCCCTCAAGGTCGGCCAGAAGGTCTCCAAGGAGGAGGTGATGGCGGGCTATCTCAACACCTCCTACTACGGCCGGGGCGCCTACGGCCTCCAGGCCGCCGCCCGCACCTACTACAGCAAGAGCGCGGACGAGCTCGACGCCAGCGAGTGCGCCTTCCTCGCCGGACTGCTCAAGGGCTCCACCTACTACGACCCGGCCGGCGCGCCGGAGATCGACCCCAAGGGCGCCACCCCGGAGGCCAACACCAAGCGCGCCACCGAGCGGTGGAGCTGGATTCTCGGCCAGATGGTGCAGGACGGAAGCCTGAAGGCCACGGACCGGGCCAAGTTCACCAAGTTCCCGATGCCCAAGCCGCCGAAGAAGGAAGCCAAGCTGGGCGGGCAGATCGGTTATCTGGTCGACCTGGCCAAGGCCAACTTCATCAACAGCAACGGCCAGGGGATCACGGCCAAGGACCTCGCCGAGGGCGGCTACGAGATCCACACGACCTTCGACAAGAAGAAGGTCAAGCTGCTGGAGCAGTCGGTTCAGAAGGTCTACGACAAGCACATCGACCCGGAGAAGCGCCCGGACACGGACACCCACGTCCAGTTCGGCGGCGCCTCGATCGATCCGAGGACCGGCGCCATCGCCGCCATCTACGGCGGCCAGGACGCCACCAAGCACTTCACCAACAACGCCGACAAGACCGGCGCCGCGGTCGGCTCGACGTTCAAGCCGTTCGTGCTGGCCGCCGCCATGCGGGACGGGGTGCGCGACCCGGCGGGAGGCCCCGAGCAGGGCCCGGAGAGCCGCAAGATCATCGATCCCGACACGGCGATCTACAACGGCGACAACAAGTTGAAGATCAAGAACTTCGACGGCAGCGTCTGGCACGACGAGAACGGCAAGGAGTGGCTCCAGGCCAACGACGAGAAGAAGAACTACGGGCCGATCGACCTGCGTGAGGCGATGGTCCACTCCGCCAACTCGCCGTTCGTGCAGCTCGGCATGGACATCGGCATCAAGCAGGTCCGGCAGGCGGCGATGGACGCCGGTCTGCGCGAGGACAGCCTGATCGGCGCCGATGTGCCGTCCTTCTCCATCGGCATCTCCGACCCCAGCGCCATCCGGATGGCCGGCGCCTACGCCACCTTCGCCGCCAACGGCAAGCAGCGCGAGCCGTACTCGGTGACCAAGGTCGAGAAGCTCGGCGAGGTCGTCTACCAGCACGACGACAGCGGGGCCCGCCAGCCCTTCTCCAGCGCGGTCGCCAGCAATGTCACCGATGTGCTCCGGGACGTGGTCAAGGAGGGCACCGGCACCAACGCGGCGATTCCCGGGCGCCCGGTCGCCGGCAAGACCGGCACCACCGACGGCAACAAGTCCGCCTGGTTCGTCGGCTACACCCCGCAGCTGGCCACCGCCATCGACATGTACCGGCTCGACGACGACGCCTCCAACAAGAAGCGCCAGTTCGAGGAGATGTTCGGCACCGGAGACCAGCCGAAGATCCACGGCTCCTCGTTCCCGTCGCAGATCTTCCAGTCGTACATGTCCGCGGCGCTCAAGGGCGAGAAGGTGATCCAGTTCCCCGAGCCCGAGGATCTGGACGCCGACAGCTTCTACGGCGGCGGGGCCAAGAGCCCCGATCCGACCCCGTCCAAGGAGGAGCCGAGCACCAGCCCCTCCCCGAGCGACTCGCCGAGCACCAGCCCGTCCCCCACCCCGTCCAAGGAGCCGAGCGAGGAGCCGTCGAGCCCCGAGCCGACCGACGACTGCGATCCCTTCGACCCGACCTGCGACGACGGCGACAACGGGGGCGGCGATCCCAACGGCGGCCAGGACGGCGGTGCCATCGACGGCGGTGCCACCGACGGCCAGAGCGATGGCGGAGCCACCGACGGCGGGACGATAGACGGCCAGACGGGCGGCCAGCCGAACGGCGGTCAGGCCAATGGCGGTCAGGTCAACGGAGGCCAGGCCAACGGGGGCCAGGCCAATGGCGGCCAAGCCAACGGCGGACAGGCCAACGGGGGCCAGGCCAATGGCGGACAGGCCAACGGAGGCTGGCTGGGCGGACGGGACGGCTGATCCCGCCCGCCGGGCAGGCCCCTCGCCCGTAACGCGTCACCGGGCCGCCGCGCCCCGCGTACCGCACCGTCACCGGTCGGACCGCGGGGAGCGGCGGCCCTCGCCGTACCCGTGCCCAGGCCGTCGCGCCGGGCCCGGTCCTCAGGGCCGTACGGCAGGATGTCCCCCATGCCGATCCCGGAGAAGACGACGAGCGCGCACCGCGACCGGTCCGAGGTGGCCCCGACCCGGCAGGACGAGGTCGCCGCCGCGGGCAGCGAACTGGTCGGCGGGCGCTTCGGCCGCTGGGCGCGGCCCGGGGCGTCGGCGCTCACCCCGGTACGCGTCATCGCGCTGACGGCGATCGGGATGTTCGCCCTCGGCATGGTGCAGAAACTGCCCTGCTACAACTGGGCCTGGTTCCGCGGCACCAGCTCCCAGTACACCCACGCCTGCTACTCCGACATCCCGCACCTGTTCGTCGGGCGCGGCTTCGCCGACGGGCTGGTGCCGTACGTCGACCGGCTCGGTGGGGACATGCAGTACCTGGAGTACCCGGTGCTGACGGGGCTGTTCATGCAGGTCGCGTCCTGGCTGACGCTGCCCTTCGACGGCGACCTGATGTACCGCGAGCAGATGTACTGGCTGGTCAACGCCGCCCTGCTGATGGCCTGCACCGCGGTGCTCGCGGTCTGCACGGCCCGCACCCACCGGCGCCGCCCGTGGGACGCGCTGCTGGTCGCCCTGGCGCCCGCCCTGGCGCTGACCGCCACCATCAACTGGGACCTGCTCGCGGTGGCGCTGACCGCGGCCGCGATGCTGATGTGGTCCCGCGGCCGGGCGCTGGCCTGCGGGGTGCTGCTGGGGCTGGCCACCGCCGCGAAGTTCTACCCCTTCCTGCTGCTGGGGCCGCTGCTGGTGCTGTGCTGGCGGGCCGGGAAGTGGCGGGCGTTCGGCTCGGCGCTGCTCGGCGCGGTCGGTGCCTGGCTGGCGGTCAACGTCCCGGTGATGCTGCTCGCCCCGGAGGGCTGGCGGAAGTTCTACAGCTTCAACCGGGAGCGCGGGATCGACTTCGGCTCGTTCTGGCTGATCATCACCCAGCGCAGCGGTACGGAGATCACCGCCGGAGCGGTCAACGTCTATGGGATGCTGCTGGTGCTGCTGGCCTCCGCCGGGATCGCGGTGCTGGCCCTGGCGGCGCCGCGCCGGCCGCGCTTCGCCCAGCTGGCCTTCCTGCTGGTGGCCGTGTTCATCGTGACCAACAAGGTCTACTCGCCGCAGTACGTGCTCTGGCTCATCCCGCTGGCCGCGCTGGCCCGCCCCCGGTGGCGGGACTTCCTGATCTGGCAGGGCTGCGAGGTGCTGTACTTCCTCGGCATCTGGATGTACCTGGCGTACACCTCCAGCGGGGAGAAGCAGGGCCTGCCGACGGAGGGCTACCAGTTCGCGATCGTGCTGCACCTGGCCGGGACGCTCTATCTGTGCGCGGTGGTGCTGCGCGACATCCTGATGCCGGAGCGGGACCCGGTGCGCCGGGACGGCTCCGACGACCCCTCGGGCGGTGTCCTGGACGGCGCCGAGGACGTCTTCACCCTCGGCGGCAGCGCGGGCCGGGACTCCTACGCCGCCCCGATGCTCCAGGGGCCGCGGGTGGACTGGGGCGCGCCCCGGGAGTGACCGGGGCCCGGTACGGACGCGTACGGCGGCGGCGCGGCTGCCGAGGGGCCGCGCCGCCGCCGTTCACGGGCCTAGCGCTCGACGATGCGGTCGTACTGGGTGGTGGTGTGCCGCAGATGGGCGACCATCTCGTCGCCGACCCGGGGCTCCTGCGCGTCGGCGGGCACGAACAGGATGGACACCTGCATGTGCGGGGGCTCGGCGAACCAGCGCTGCTTGCCGGCCCAGACGAAGGGCGAGAGGTTGCGGTTGACCGTGGCCAGGCCGGCCCGGGCGACGCCCTTGGCGCGCGGCATCACCCCGTGCATGGCCTTGGGGGCCTCCAGGCCCACCCCGTGCGAGGTGCCGCCCGCGACGACGACCAGCCAGCCCTCGGAGGCGGTCTTCTGCTGGCGGTAGCCGAACCGCTCGCCCTTGGCGACCGGGGTGACGTCCAGCACCGCGCCGCGGTACTCGGTGGCCTCGTGGTCGCCCAGCCACAGCCGGGTGCCGATCCGCGCCCGGAACCGGGTCTGCGGGAACTGCTGCTGGAGCCGGGCCTGCTCCTCGGCGCGCAGATGGCTGACGAACATGGTGTGCAGCGGCAGCCGGGCCGCGCGCAGCCGGTCCATCCAGGCGATGACCTCCTCGACGGCGTCGGTGCCGTCGGTGCGGTCCAGCGGCAGGTGCAGGGCGAAGCCCTCCAGCCGTACGTCCTCGATGGCCGCGTGCAGCAGGTGCAGGTCCTGCTCGCTGATGCCGTGCCGCTTCATCGAGCTCATGCACTCGATGACGACCCGGGCGCCGACCAGCGCGTGCACCCCGTCGACGGAGGACACCGAGCGGATGACCCGGTCGGGCAGCGGGACGGGCTCCTCACCGCGCCGGAACGGGGTCAGCACCAGCAGGTCGCCGCTGAACCAGTCCTTGATGCAGGCCGCCTCGTAGGTGGTGCCGACGGCGAGGACGTCGGTGCCGAGCCGGGCCGCCTCCTCCGCGAGCCGCTCGTGCCCGAAGCCGTAGCCGTTGCCCTTGCAGACCGGGATCAGCCCGGGGAACTGGTCGAGCACGGTCTTCTGGTGCGCCCGCCAGCGAGCGGTGTCGACGTAGAGGGAGAGCGCCATGGCCGGGACTGACCCTTTCTCAGAGCTGCGGTGTCGTGGATACGGGAAACGGGGGGGGCGGGATGCGTCGGCGGTGCCGCCGCGCGGTGTCCGCACGGGTGTGCGGTGGTGCGGCGGTCCGTACGAGACTACGGGGCCGGTGCGGTCAGCGGCGCGACATGTAGATGTCGAGCGCCTTGTGCAGCAGCTTGTTCAGCGGGAAGTCCCACTCGCCGATGTACTCCACGGCCTCGCCGCCGGTGCCGACCTTGAACTGGATGAGGCCGAAGAGGTGGTCGGTCTCGTCCAGCGAGTCGGAGATGCCGCGCAGGTCGTAGACGGTGGCGCCCATGGCGTACGCGTCCCGCAGCATCCGCCACTGCATGGCGTTGGACGGGCGGACCTCGCGGCCGATGTTGTCGGAGGCGCCGTAGGAGTACCAGACGTGCCCGCCGACGACCAGCATGGTCGCGGCCGACAGGTTCACGCCGTTGTGGCGGGCGAAGTAGAGCCGCATGCGGTTGGGGTCCTCGTTGTTGAGGACGGTCCACATGCGCTGGAAGTACGACAGCGGGCGGGGCCGGAACCGGTCGCGGACAGCGGTGATCTCGTAGAGCCGCTGCCACTCCTCCAGGTCGTGGTAGCCGCCCTGGACGACCTCCACGCCGGCCTTCTCGGCCTTCTTGATGTTGCGGCGCCACAGCTGGTTGAAGCCCTTGAGGACCTCGTCCAGCGAGCGGTTGGCCAGCGGCACCTGGAAGACGTAGCGCGGCTGCACGTCGCCGAAGCCGGCGCCGCCGTCCTCGGCCTGCTGCCAGCCCATCTTGCGCAGCCGGTCCGACACCTCGAAGGCGCGCGGCTCGATGTGGGTGGCCTCCACGTCCCGCAGCCGCTTGACGTCGGGGTCCTGGATGCCGGACTTGATCGCGCCGGCGTCCCAGCGGCGGATCACCACCGGCGGGCCCATCTTCACCGAGAAGGCGCCCTGCCGCTTGAGGTGCGCCAGCATCGGCTGCAGCCAGTCGTCGAGGTTGGGCGCGTACCAGTTGATCACCGGGCCCTCGGGCAGGTACGCCAGGTACCGCTTGACCTTGGGCAGCTGCCGGTAGAGCACCAGCCCGGCGCCGACCAGCTGCCCGTGGGCGTCGAACCAGCCGAGGTTCTCCGAGCGCCACTCGGACTTCACATCAGCCCATGCGGGGACCTGGCAGTGACTCGCCGCCGGCAGGCTCTGGATGTACGCCAGATGCTGTTCTCGGCTGATGGTCCTCAGGGTCAGGCTCATGCGGGGCGCTCCTCGGCAGGTGTGTCCCCATGGGTTCAGGGGCTCCGGCTCTCGCGCCGAAGCCTACTGGCACCGGGGAGCGCCCTCACGGGGCCGTGCGCCGGACGGGGACCGGACCGCGTTCCGCACGGTCCCCGGGGGTGGCGGGACCGCCTGGGGACCGTACGGCGCGGTGTACGCGATCGGTGCGCGGTGCGCCGCGGGTCAGCCGAGCACACCGCCGAAGAGGCCGCCGTGCGCCAGTCCCAGCCCGAGGCCGAGCGCGGAGGCGCCCATGCCGATGATCAGGCCGGTGCGCTCGCGGGTGGTCACGGAGACGTACTGGCCGTATGCACCGGCGACCACGCCGATCAGACCGGTCCAGGAGCTGATCAGGTGGAGGCTGTGGAACTGGGCCGTCACGAACGCGATGGCGCCGAGCACCAGGGTCACCGCCATCAGGGTGTCCTGGAGCGGATGCGGCTTGCCGTCGGTGGCGAACAGGGACGAGGAGGGATGACGACGGGGTCGTTGGAATGCCTGGGCCATGGGGCACCTCCTGGCTCGCAGCAGCGCGGCGCCGGGTAGCGGCGCACACACCCGTTGTGTACAGAGTGGGCCCCCTGCGCCGGCGATTTCAACCGGAAGGCGCTGTGCGGGTACTCTGAACGGTCTGCACCGGTATCCCGTCATGCCCGAAAGCAGTCACCGCCTCATCGGCGGTGCCTGTCAGTGGTGACGGCTACCGTTGCGCACGCATCACGACCCTCCTGCCACGGAACGACCGTGGCCGCTGAGTCCAAAGGAGGTGGGTTCCACATGCGTCACTACGAGGTGATGGTCATCCTCGACCCCGATCTGGAGGAGCGCTCTGTCTCCCCCCTGATCGAGAACTTCCTCTCCGTCGTCCGTGAGGGCAACGGAAAGGTCGAGAAGGTCGACACCTGGGGCCGTCGTCGTCTCGCTTACGAGATCAAGAAGAAGCCCGAGGGCATCTACTCGGTCATCGACCTGCAGGCCGAGCCTGCGGTCGTCAAGGAGCTCGACCGCCAGATGAACCTGAACGAGTCGGTCCTCCGGACCAAGGTCCTCCGCCCCGAGACCCACTGAGCATCCCGCTCACGGTCGTCGGGTCCGAGTAGCAGCAAGCAGCCAGCAGCAATCCCGCCGAGAGGTACCCCATGGCAGGCGAGACCGTCATCACGGTCGTCGGCAATCTTGTCGACGATCCCGAGCTGCGCTTCACCCCGTCCGGTGCGGCGGTCGCGAAGTTCCGCGTCGCGTCCACTCCCCGCACCTTCGACCGCCAGACCAACGAGTGGAAGGACGGCGAGAGCCTGTTCCTCACCTGCTCGGTCTGGCGCCAGGCGGCGGAGAACGTCGCCGAATCGCTCCAGCGAGGCATGCGCGTCATCGTGCAGGGTCGGCTGAAGCAGCGGTCCTACGAGGACCGTGAGGGCGTCAAGCGCACGGTCTACGAGCTGGATGTCGACGAGGTCGGCCCCAGTCTCAAGAACGCCACGGCCAAGGTCACCAAGACCACCGGTCGCGGTGGCCAGGGCGGCTACGGCGGCGGTGGCCAGCAGGGCGGCGGCGGCAACTGGGGCGGTGCCCCGGGCGGTGGCCAGCAGGGCGGCGGAGCTCCCTCCGACGACCCCTGGGCCACCAGCGCCCCGTCCGGCGGCGGCCAGCAGCAGGGTGGCGGCGGCGGTGGCGGCAGCTGGGGCGGCAGCTCCAGCGGCGGCGGCTACTCGGACGAGCCCCCCTTCTAGGCCCCCAGGGGCCCGTACGGCTCCGAGGGCCTGTGGCTCCTCAGGGCCGACGGCTCCGAAGGCCGACCGGGGAAGCGGGCTCGTAACCCCACTTCTTGATCACACAGGAGAAACACCATGGCGAAGCCGCCTGTGCGCAAGCCTAAGAAGAAGGTCTGCGCGTTCTGCAAGGACAAGACCGCGTACGTGGACTACAAGGACACGAACATGCTGCGGAAGTTCATTTCCGACCGCGGCAAGATCCGTGCCCGCCGCGTGACCGGCAACTGCACGCAGCACCAGCGTGACGTCGCCACGGCCGTCAAGAACAGCCGTGAGATGGCGCTGCTGCCCTACACGTCCACCGCGCGCTAAGGAGAGGGTGACCGACTTATGAAGATCATCCTCAAGCACGAGGTCTCCGGCCTCGGCACCGCCGGTGACGTCGTCGACGTCAAGGACGGATACGCCCGCAACTACCTGGTCCCGCGCGGTTTCGCGATCCGCTGGACCAAGGGTGGCGAGAAGGACGTGGCGCAGATCCGCCGCGCCCGCAAGATCCACGAGATCGCGACCATCGAGCAGGCCAACGAGATCAAGGGCCGGCTCGAGGGTACGAAGGTCCGCCTGGCCGTTCGCTCCGGCGACGCCGGTCGGCTCTTCGGTTCGGTGACCCCGGCTGACGTCGCCTCGGCGATCAAGTCCGCCGGTGGCCCGGACGTCGACAAGCGCCGTGTCGAGCTCGGTTCGCCGATCAAGACGCTGGGCTCGCACCAGGTCTCCGTGCGTCTGCACGCCGAGGTCGCCGCGAAGGTCAACGTGGAGATCGTCGCCGCCTGAGCATCGCGCTCATAGCAGCACGGGCTCATTGCAGCACGGGCTCATGGCAGCACGGGAAGGGGCCGCACCTCAGGGTGCGGCCCCTTTCGCATGATGTTTCACGTGAAACATTGGATGCCGGATGCCGGATGCCGGGCGTCGGACGTCAGCGGGTGGCGCCGGTGACGATCCACCGCCCGGACCGCGTCCGCAGCCCCAGGGTGACCAGACGGACCGCCATCATCAGCGTCATCGCCCACCACACGGCGGTCAGCCCACCGCCGAGGGCCGGCACCAGCAGGGCGACCGGGGCGAACACCGCCAGCGTCACCACCATCGCCCCCGCCAGATACGGCCCGTCGCCCGCGCCCATCAGCACCCCGTCCAGCACGAAGACCACTCCCGCGATCGGCTGGGCCAGCGCGACCACCAGCAGGGCGGGCAGCAGGGTCTCCCGTACCGTCGGGTCGCCGGTGAACAGCGGGATGAAGAGCGGCCGGGCCAGCACGATCAGCGCACCCAGCACCACACCCGAGGCCGCTCCCCATTCGACCATCCGCCGGCAGGCGCGGCGGGCGCCCTCGGCGTCCCCGGCGCCGAGGTAGCGGCCGATGATCGCCTGCCCCGCGATGGCGATGGCGTCCAGGGCGAAGGCCATCAGGCTCCACAGCGAGAGCAGGATCTGGTGCGCGGCCATCTCGGCGTCACCGAGCCGGGCGGCCATCGCGGTCGCGATCATCAGGACCGCCCGGAGGGACAGGGTGCGCACCAGCAGCGGAACGCCGGCCCGGGCGCTGTTCCGGATGCCGGCCGCGTCCGGTCGCAGCGAGGCCCCGTGGCGGCGCGCCCCCCGGACGACGACCACCAGATAGGCGGCGGCCATTCCGCACTGGGCGATGACCGTGCCCCAGGCCGAGCCGGCGATCCCGAGCCCGGCGCCGTAGACCAGCGCCACATTGAGGGCGGCGTTGGCGGTGAAGCCGGCGATGGCGACGTACAGCGGGGTGCGGGTGTCCTGGAGTCCGCGCAGCACCCCGGTGGCGGCGAGCACCATCAGCATGGCCGGGATGCCCAGGGCGGAGACGCGGAGATAGGTGGTGGCGTGCGGGGCCGCGGTGCCGGAGGCGCCGAAGAGCTCCACCAGCCAGGGTGCCAACGGAAGGGTGACGGCGAGGACGGCGACTCCCAGCAGGAGCGCCAGCCAGATGCCGTCCATGCCCTGGCGGATGGCGGCGGGCAGGTCGCCGGCGCCCACCCGTCGGGCGACGGCCGCGGTGGTGCCGTAGGCGAGGAAGACGAAGACGCTGACCGCAGTGGTCAACAGGGCCGCCGCGATGCCCAGGCCGGCCAGCTGGGGGGTGCCGAGATGGCCGACGACGGCGCTGTCGACCAGGACGAACAGCGGCTCGGCCACCAGTGCGCCGAAGGCCGGCACGGCGAGCGCGACGATCTCGCGGTCATGCCGGCGCCGCTCGCTGCGGCGTGCGTTCCCGGGGCGGGTGGGGGCCTTGGTCATGGCGGCAATCTAATCGTCCACAGGTAAGAGATGCAAGGCACTTGGGACCCTTACCTGCCGTCGGTCTCGGACCCGGCTGTGCGGGTGGTTTGCTCTGATCTTGACCTGGTGGGGAAAGTTTTTCTCCCCCACAGTCGGTGGATGGAAGAACCGCAGCTCAGAGGGGTGATGGCCGGGTCGCTATGAGTTTGTCCACATCACTGTCCCCCGCTCCGTGCACAGGTAACGGCGAGTTCTCCACAGCATCGGGGCCTTCACCCACAGGGCCTGTGGATAACCGGATTGGCTGACGGTGCCCACGGGCCTAACGTGGTGCGGCACTCGACGCGCGAGAAGCGGACCGCCGCAAGCGGAGTGGGGCACCCTGCTTTGTCAGTGTCGTGCCGTAGGAATGAGTGGCACGGCGATCATCCGCGCAGCGGATCGGGAGGAGGTGGGCCGGTGAGCATCCCCGAGCCCTTGGACGACCCGTGGACCGAAGCCGGTCCCGGTGACCGTCTGCCGGCCTCCCGTCAGCGCGGCGAGTTCGCCCGCCGGGGCAGGTCGCGCGACGAGCAGCACGAGCGCGGCGGCGAGGCTCCCTGGGACAGCGGCGCCGGCGGCTTCGAGCGGGTGCCGCCGCAGGACCTGGACGCCGAGCAGTCGGTGCTCGGCGGCATGCTGCTCTCCAAGGACGCGATCGCCGACGTCGTGGAGATCCTCAAGGGGCACGACTTCTACAAGCCCGCCCACGAGACGATCTACCAGGCGATTCTCGACCTCTACGCCAAGGGCGAGCCCGCCGACCCCATCACCGTCGTCGCCGAGCTGACCAAGCGCGGCGAGGTCAACCGGGTCGGCGGCGCCTCCTATCTGCACACCCTCGTCCAGTCCGTGCCGACGGCGGCCAACGCCCCGTACTACGCGGAGATCGTCCACGAGCGCGCGGTGCTGCGCCGCCTGGTCCAGGCGGGCACCCGGATCACGCAGATGGGATACGCCGCCGACGGCGACGTCGACGAGATCGTGAACTCCGCCCAGGCCGAGATCTACGCGGTCACCGAGCAGCGCACCAGCGAGGACTACCTGCCGCTCGGCGACATCATGGAGGGCGCGCTCGACGAGATCGAGGCGATCGGCTCCCGTAGCGGCGAGATGACGGGCGTGCCGACCGGCTTCACCGACTTCGACTCCCTCACCAACGGGCTCCACCCCGGGCAGATGATCGTCATCGCCGCCCGTCCCGCGATGGGCAAGTCGACCCTCGCCCTGGACTTCGCCCGTGCCGCGTCCATCAAGAATAACCTGCCGAGCGTCATCTTCTCCCTGGAGATGGGCCGCAACGAGATCGCCATGCGCCTGCTGTCCGCCGAGGCCCGGGTGGCGCTGCACCACATGCGGTCCGGCACCATGACGGACGAGGACTGGACCCGGCTGGCCCGCCGGATGCCGGACGTCTCCCAGGCGCCGCTGTACATCGACGACTCGCCCAACCTGTCGATGATGGAGATCCGGGCCAAGTGCCGCCGGCTCAAGCAGCGCAACGACATCCGGCTGGTGGTCATCGACTACCTCCAGCTGATGCAGTCCGGCGGCTCCAAGCGGGCGGAGAACCGCCAGCAGGAGGTCTCGGACATGTCCCGGAACCTGAAGCTGCTGGCCAAGGAGCTGGAGATCCCGGTGATCGCCCTCTCCCAGCTGAACCGAGGCCCCGAGCAGCGCACCGACAAGAAGCCGATGGTCTCCGACCTGCGTGAGTCCGGCTCCATCGAGCAGGACGCGGACATGGTGATCCTGCTCCACCGCGAGGACGCCTACGAGAAGGAGTCACCGCGCGCCGGCGAGGCCGACCTGATCGTCGCCAAGCACCGTAACGGCCCCACCGCGACGATCACCGTGGCCTTCCAGGGCCACTACTCGCGCTTCGTGGACATGGCCCAGACCTGATATCCGCGGCCCGGTGGGGTCTCAGGTGCCGGGGAAGCCGCTCAGCGCCTGATCTCGTACCTGGTCAGGACCACACCGCCGGACATCGCACGCGTCTCCAGCAGTCTCAGGTCCACCCAGCTGTCCAGCGCGGTGAAGAACGGCGTGCCGCCGCCCACCAGGACCGGATGGGTGGCGATCACATACTCGTCGATCAGCCCGGCGCGCATGGCCGCCCCGGCGAGCGTGGCGCCGCCGATGCTCATCGGGCCGCCGTCCCCGGCCTTGAGCCGGGTGATCTCGGCGATCGCGTCGCCGGTGACCAGACGGGTGTTCCAGTCGACCGTGTCGATGGTCGAGGAGAACACCACCTTCGGGGTGTCCCGCCAGGTCCGTGCGAACTCGGCCTCCGCCGGGGTGGCGTCGGGCTGCTGGTCACCGGTCGGCCAGTAGGAGCTCATCGCCTCCCACAGCTTGCGCCCGTACAGGGACAGGCCGGTCGCCTGCTCGTGGTCGAGCCACCACTGGAACAGCTCGTCGCTCGGCGGCCCGCTCCAGCCGATGTCGTCGCCGGGCGCGGCGATGTAGCCGTCCAGGGTCAGATTCATGCCGTAGATCAGTTTGCGCATGGTCCAGCCTTCCGTCCGCGGATGCCCGGCGTACGGACCGGTGCCGCGCGGTCCGGGCCGGCCGGTGGTCCTCGTCCTCGGGCTCAGCGTGGTGTACCCGGCCGTCTCGGGCAAGCCGTCCGCTCGCGACCTCACCCGGGCACCCGGAGGCCCGATAAGCGCTTGATTCCTAGGACCCCTAGCCTGAAGCTAGGGGTCCTAGGAACGAGGAGAGCGCCATGGTGCGGGCTGGACTGACGGCGGAGCGGGTGACGCTCGCGGGTGCCGAACTGGCGGACGAGGTCGGGCTGGACCGGGTGAGCATGTCGCAGCTCGCCCGGCGGCTCGGTGTCCGGGACGCGAGCCTCTACGCGCATGTCCGCGGCCTGGAGGACCTGCGCGGACGCATCGCGCTCCTGGCCGCGGACGAGAAGACCATCCGGATCGCCGAGGCGACGGCCGGGCGCGCGGGCAGGGACGCGCTGATCGCCTTCGCCGACGCCTGGCGGGACTACGCCCACGCCCATCCCGGGCGCTACGCGGCGACCCAGGCCGGGATCCGCATCGACCCCGCGCTGGCCGCTCGGGCGCCCGGGCCGCGACGGGCGATGGAGCTGACCTACGGCATTCTGCGCGGCTACGCACTGGCCGAGCCCGATCTGACCGACGCCGTCCGGCTGCTGCGCAGCGCCCTCCACGGGTTCGTCACGCTGGAGGCCTCGGGCGGCTTCGCGCACCAGCGCTCGCCGCAGGAGTCCTGGGTCCGCGCCCTGGACGCCCTGCACACCCTCCTCGCGCACTGGCCCCCGTCCCGAGCAAAGGACCCGGCATGACCGATCCGACCACCGGCCGCCTGCGCGTACCCGGCGCGACCCTGCACTACGAGGTGCGCGGCCGAGGACCGCTGCTGCTGCTGATACCCGGCGGGACGGGCGGTGCGGCCTCCTTCGACGCCGTCGCCGACGACCTGGCCGCCGAGCACACCGTCGCGACCTACGATCCGCGCGGGCTGTCCCGCAGCCCCCTGGACGATCCCGAGGCCGAGCAGCGAGTGGCCGAGCACGCCGACGACGCGTTCCGCCTCCTGGAACTGCTCTCCCCCGACGAGCCGGCCCGGGCGTTCGGCGCCAGCTCGGGGGCGATCGCGGCGCTGCACCTGCTGACCACCCGTCCCGAGCGCCTTGTACGCGTGGTCGCGCACGAGCCGCCGGTGGTGGAGGTCCTGCCGGACGCGGCCGACCACCGCGCCCTGCTCGCCCGGGTGCGGGAGACCCTCCACGCCCGGGGTCTGATGCCGGCGATGACCGAGTTCGCGGCCGGGCTCGCCGGAGAAGGCGGCAGCCGGCGGCCGGATCCCGACCCGGCCTCCCACACTGACTCGGCGGCGCCGTCCGGGGCCGGACCGGCGCTGCCACCGCACGCGGCGGCGCGAGCCGAGCGGACGATGGCCGACCTGCCGTACTTCCTCGGGCGCATCGTCCCCCGCTTCATGGCCTACCCGCCCGACCTCCACCGGCTCGCGGCGCTGTCGGACCGGCTGGTGCTCGCCGTCGGGCAGGACTCACCCGGTGAGCTGCCCCACCGCTCGGCCGCCGCCCTGGCCGAGCGGCTCGGCACCGGCCTGCGGCACTTCCCCGGCGGCCACACCGGCCTGACCACGCACCCCGCCGCCTTCGGCGCCCATCTGCGGACCGCCCTGACCGGGGCGCTGACCCCGGCGGAGGCCCCGCACACACCGTAGGAGGCCCCGGATCGGTCAGGATTCAAGAAGCGGGAGGGGATGGGCCGTACCTAGCCTGAGGGCATGGACATCACCATTCACACCAGCTTCCTCCCGCACGTCGACCCGGACGCCTCGCTGGCGTTCTACCGCGACGTCCTCGGCTTCGAGGTCCGCAGCGACGTCGGCCAGGGCACCATGCGGTGGATCGTGGTCGGGCCGTCCGGGCAGCCCGACACATCCATCCTGCTGGCGCCGCCGGCCGCCGACCCGGGGGTCACGGAGGACGAGCGCCGCACCATCGGCGAGATGATGGCCAAGGGCACCTACGGCTGGATCCTGCTGGCCACCCGGGACCTGGACGCCACCTTCGCGAAGGTGCAGTCCGGCGACGCCGAGGTGGTCCAGGAACCGACCGAGCAGCCGTACGGCATCCGCGACTGCGCCTTCCGCGACCCCGCGGGCAACCTCGTCCGGATCCAGGAACTCCGCTGAGGGACGTCTCTCGGCCTGCCGGCACCCGCGTACCAGGTCGTCACGTACGTGGGCGTCGGCTATCTGCTGTTCATGGCGTGGGACATGCTCCGGGATCGAGGAGCGCTGAGCGTCGCGGAGACCACCGAACCGACGCCGGTGCACCGGATGATCGGCCGCGCCGTGCTCGTCAACCTGCTCAACCCGAAGGTGCCCCTCTTCTTCGCCGCCTTCCTCCCCCAGTTCGTGCCGCCCGGCGAAGCCGGTTCCGTCGCGGCGCTGCTGTGGCTCGGCGCGGTCTTCATGGGGCTCACGCTGGTCGTCTTCGCGGTCTACGGGCTGTGCGCCGCCGCCGTACGGGACCGGCTGTCGGCCCGGCCCGGTGCGATGACCGGCCTGCGCCGGGTATTCGCCGCCTGCTTCGTGGGGCTGAGCGCCCGGCTGGCGGTGGCCTGAGCATGCGCTTCCGGCACACCGACGCCATCTGGGCCGAGTTCCCCGAGCTCGCCGCGGGAGCTGCTGCTGATCGGCAAGGCCTGCGCCGCCCGCACCTCGTCGACGCTGGTGGTGGACGACCGGGCCCCTGGCCGGCGCGCAGCCGCCGGAGGTGATCGCGGACTTCCTGGCCGGGAGTACCGCAAGCGCCGGGAGCGCCGCGAACGCCGCGCGTGCCGCGGGCGGCCGGGTGCGGCCGATGCCGCCGGAGGCGCGGTGGCTGGGACGGGACGACGAGGCCGCCCGCCGGCTGAAGACCGCCGCCGCGATGACGCCGGAGTTCGCCTGAGGAGGACGTGCCGCGACGGCGGGCCGAGCACCCGGTGGTGCCGGACATCGGCCGTCCGGGCGGGTTGACCTTGACGTTGCCTGAACCCCCAGAATCGCCGGCATGGATGATGGGACGGACCAATCCGACGAGCCCACCGGGGGCGCGGGAGCACCACGAGGCGTTGCCGGGGCACGGACGCAGTCGACCGGGGGGCTGCTCAACATCGGCGCCTTCGCCCGCCGGGTGGGGCTCACCCCCAGCGCCCTGCGGTTCTACGACGACTGCGGAGTGCTGCGACCCGCCCGGGTGGACGCGGTCACGGGCTACCGCTTCTACGCGGAGGACCAACGGGAGAGGGCCCTGCTGGTGCGGCGGCTGCGGGAGGCGGGGCTGCCCCTGGTGGACACCGCGGTGGTGCTGGACGGCGACCGCGAGTCGGCCCGCGCGGTGCTGGAGGACCATGTCGAACGGGTCCAGGGCATGGCGGCGGCTGCCCGTGCCGCCGCCCGGGACATCCTCCGCGACCTGGGTTCCGGCGGCGGCGATGATGACCACGGTGGGTCCTGGGCGCGGGTGGACGGTGCGGTGCTGGCGAGTGCCGTACGCCAGACCGCCGCTGCCTGCGCCGGGCCGGCGTCCCGGGCGGACCACCCCGAGCTGGGCTGCGTCCTGATCGAACTGGCCGACCACGAGGTGCGGCTGGTGGCCACCGACCGCTACCAGCTCTCCCTGCGGGTCCTGCGGCCCACTGCCGCCGAGGGGGAGCCGGTACGGATCCTGGTGGACGCCGACGAGCTGCGCGCCCTCGGGGAGTGGGCGCTGCGCCGGGAGGAGCTCGTCCTCCGCACCGACGGGCGGACGGCCCGGGTGACCGGTGGCGGCGAGAGCAGGGATGTGCCGGTGACCGCCGGCCGTTTCCCGGACTACCGCATGGTCCTGGACTCCCTTCCCCCTACCGAGCACCGGGTCGTGGTGGACCGTGCGGCACTGCGCGAGGCGGTCACCCGCTTCGGCGAGTGCCGGGCGGTGGTCCTGCGGACGGCCGAGCAGCACATCGAGGTTTCCCCGACCGGGTCCGGCGCCGGGCGGGTGATGCTGCGGGCCGTCTGCTCCGGCGGCGGACTGCTGCGGATCGCCTTCGACCCCGGCGTGCTGTATGCGGCCCTCTCCGCGGGAGTGGGCCCCGATGTCCTGCTGGATGTCGCGACGGCCGTGCAGCCCGTCCTGGTCCGCTCCGCCGACCAGGGGAGCTTCACCACCCTGGTGATGCCGGTGCGTGCCGACACCGGGACAGCCGTATGAGCCGGCCGATGGACTCCGCCAACGAGGTGGTGCGGCTGTGCGGCGAGGGCATGAGGGCGGAGGCGGCCGGCCGGGGCACCGACGCGCTCACCCTGTTCCGGCAGGCCTGGGAGCGGGCCGGTGACGACTACGAAGCCTGTGTCGCCGCCCACTATCTGGCCCGCCACCAGCCGTCCCCCGAGCAGACCCTGCACTGGAACCGGGTCTGCCTGGAGCGCGCGGACCGGGTGGGCGACGAGCGGGTGCGGGCGTTCTACCCCTCGCTGCACGCGGCCATGGGGCGGGCCCACCAGGACCTGGGGAACACGGGTGCCGCGGGGGACCACTTCGCCCGGGCCGCGCATTGCCTGGACGTGCTGCCGCCGGGCCCGTACGCGGACTGGGTCCGCTTCGCGGTGGCGGAGGGGCTGGCGGCCACCCGTGGTCCGGCCCGCCGCCCCGGCGAGCGGGAGCTCACCGCCCTCGTCCGAGGGTGGTGCGCCCGGGGCGAACTGCGGGCGCTGGCCCTGGTGCTGCCCGCCCGTCTCGGCGACACCGGAACCCAGGAGGACCGGACGCGGTTGACCACCGCCCTGCAGATGCTGCACGCCACCCGGCGGCTACCCGACGACGAGCAGCAACTCCTCGGCCGGACCATCGCCGCACTGGCGGAGGAGTCGGCCGGGGCGGTCCGGGAGGCCTGAGCCGTGTCGGGCGGCCCCGAGGCGCGCGCTGTGCCGGTGCGGACGGTGTGAGCGCGGCTGGGCCGCTCGGGTGCGGGGCGTATCGCGGTCGACAGGTCCGGAGCGCGCCCGATAGACCTGGCGCATGACGTCTTCCTTCGCTTCGCTTCTGCCCGGCACGGAGCGCGCCCTGTTCCACCGGGTCGCCCTCGCTCAGTCGGAGGGGCGCACCCCCTCCCTGGTGGGGGCGGTGGCCCGGGACGGCGCCGTGGTGTGGTCGGGCGGCCGCTCCGGCGACGGGACGCCCGACCCGGACGCCGACACCCAGTACCGGATCGGGTCGATCACCAAGCCGTTCACCGCCGTGCTGGTGATGCGGCTGCGCGATGAGGGCCTGCTGGACCTCTCCGACCCTCTGGAGAAGCATCTGCCAGGCACCGGGGTCGGGGAGGTGACCATCGCCCAGTTGCTCTGCCACTCCGCGGGCTTGGCGGCCGAGTCCCCCGCCCCCTGGTGGGAGCGGACTTCGGCGACGCTCCGTCCCGAACTCGCGGACGTGCTCGGGCCTCAGCCGTCCCTCCATCCGGCGGGTCGTCGCTTCCACTACTCCAACACCGGCTACACCCTGCTGGGTTCGCTGGTCGCCGCGGTGCGGGGGACCAGCTGGGAGGAGGCGCTGCGTACGGAGATCCTGGAGCCTCTGGGGCTGCGCCGGACGGATGTGCGCCCCTCCGCCCCGCATGCCCGGGGTTGGGCGGTGCACCCCTGGGCCGATGCCCTGCTCCCGGAGCCCTCCGAGGACCTGGGGGTCATGGCGCCGGCCGGACAGCTCTGGTCCACGGTCGGAGATCTGTGCCGGTTCGCGCTCTTCCTCGCCGAGGGCGACGCCATGGTGCTCTCCGCCGAGACGGTACGGGAGATGCGGGCTCCGGCCGCGCCCGTGCAGGAAGGGGAGTGGGACGGGGTCTTCGGCCTCGGGCTCCGGATCGAGCGGGTGGGCGGACGCACCCTGGTGGGGCATGGCGGATCACTGCCCGGCTTCCTCGCGGGGCTGCGTTTCAGCGTGGCGGACGGAGTCGCGGCAGCGGTGCTGGCGAACGCCACCTCTGGGCCTCAACCCGGAGTGGTCGCCGCCGACCTGCTGGGGATCGTCGCCGAGGCCGATCCCCGTATCCCCGCGCCCTGGAAGCCGCTGCCGAGCGTCGATCCGGAGCTGCTGGAGCTGACCGGGCCCTGGTACTGGGGGACATACGCCTATGGCCTCGCCCTCCTGGCGGACGGCGGCCTGGAGCTACGCCCGCTGCGGGGTGCCGGCCGCGCCTCCCGGTTCCGTGCGGAGCCCGGCGGCGGCTGGACCGGGCTGGACGACTACTTCACGGGTGAGACGCTGACGGTGGTACGCGGTGCGGACGGCCGGGTCAGCCATCTGGATCTGGGGTCCTTCGTCTTCACCCGCGAGCCCTATGAGCAGGGAGACGCGGTGCCGGGCGGAGTGGACCAGGACGGCTGGCGCGGCCGGTGACGACTGCGGAGGCCGGGTGATGTTTCACGTGAAACATCACCCGCCTCACCGGCACATCAACAGGGGTTCTCCAGCGCCAGCTTGAAGCCCACATGGGAGGCCTCGAAGCCGAGCCGCTGGTAGAAGCGATGAGCGTCGGTGCGGGTGGCGTCCGAGGTGAGCTGGACCAACTGGCAGCCCTGGCGCCGCGACTCGGCCACCGCCCACTCGATGAGCTGGGCGCCCAGACCGCTGCCACGGGCGTCGGCATGTATCCGTACCGCCTCGATGACCGAGCGGAGAGCGCCGCGTCGGGTGAGCCCCGGAATGACAGTGAGTTGCAGCGTCCCGATGACCCGCCGCTCTCGGACGGCGACCACCAACTGCTGGGCGGGGTCCTTCGCCAGGCGCTCGAACGCGGTGGTGTACGGGGTGAGGTCCTCGGGCGACTCACGCTGGGCGCCCAGGGGGTCGTCCGCCAGCATCGCCACGATGTCCGGCAGGTCGGAACGGCGGGCCGGCCTGATCTCAAGATCGCTCATAGGCGGAGCGTACGCCCGGCCCAGCAGGGCCCACCGAGTCCGCCCGGCCAGGAGGCTTCCACCGGAATCACCCGGCCCAGGAGAACCCACCGAGCGTGCCTGCGTCACCCCCACAGGGCCGAGCGGGTCGTGCCCACCGGGACCGGTCAGACCGTGGCGGTGGGGACGGCCGGGGCGTTGAGTCCCTCCACGGCCCTGACCAGCGGGGCCAGCTCCGGGTTCCGGGCTGCCTCGTCCAGGGCCTCCCGCAGGGCCGCCGTGTTGGTGGGGCGGGCTTCGGCGAGCAGGGCGAGCCCGGAGTCGGTGACATCGGTGTAGATGCCGCGCCGGTCGGTGTCGCAGAGGTACCGGGTGAGCAGGCCCCGGTCCTCCAGCCGGGTCACCAGCCGGGTGGTCGCGCTCTGGCTGAGCACCACGGCATCGGCCACCTGCTTCATCTGGAGGTGCCCCCCCGGTCCGCTGTGCTGGCGGCTGAGCACCTCCAGGAGCGAGTACTCGCGCACGCTCAGGCCGTGCGCGGCCTCCAGCGCCCGCTCGATATGCGCCTCGATCCTCCCGTGCAGCAGGGAGAGGGCGCACCAGCCCTGGGAGAGGGCGGTGAGCGCCGGATCTGTCGCTGTCATCTCTGTCTCTCCTCCGTCGGGAGCGGCCGCGTCCTCCCAGGATAGACGACTACTGCAATAGCCCGCGTTTGCATTTATGGCGCGTCTGCAATTATTGTGGTCGCTCGTAAGGCGCAGTCGCAACCTATGGAAGGTGTTTCCCCATGCCGCTCGCGCTCCTCGCCCTGGCCATCGGGGCCTTCGGTATCGGAACCACCGAGTTCGTGATCATGGGCCTGCTGCCGCAGGTCGCGGCGGACTACCAGGTGTCGATTCCCACCGCCGGCTTCCTCGTCAGTGGCTATGCCATCGGCGTGGTCCTCGGCGCCCCGCTGATGACCGCACTGGGCACCCGTATCTCCCGGAAGCGCATGCTGATGCTGCTGATGGGGCTGTTCATCGCCGGCAACCTGCTGTCCGCCCTGGCACCCGCCTTCGGCATGATGCTGACGGGCCGGGTGGTCGCCTCCCTCGCCCATGGCGCGTTCTTCGGTATCGGCGCGATCGTGGCCGCCGACCTGGTGGCACCCGAGAAGAAGGCCGGCGCCATCGCCATGATGTTCACCGGGCTCACCGTCGCCAATGTGGTCGGCGTACCGGCCGGAACCTTCATCGGGCAGGCCGCCGGCTGGCGGGTCACCTTCTTCGCCGTCGCCGCCCTGGGTGTGCTCGGCCTGCTGGGCGTCGCCAAGCTGGTCCCCGAGCAGCCCAAGGCCGAGGGCGCCCGGCTGAGCCAGGAGCTCGCCGCCTTCCGCAATGTGCAGGTGCTGCTCGCCATGGCGATGACGGTCCTCGGGTTCGGCGGGGTCTTCGCCGCCGTCACCTACATCACCCCGATGATGACCGAGGCCGCCGGCTTCGCCGAGTCCTCCGTGACCTGGCTGCTCGTCCTCTTCGGTGTCGGCATGGTCGTGGGCAACCTCATCGGCGGCAGGTTCGCCGACCGCCGGCTGATGCCCATGCTCTTCGTCTCGCTGTCCGCGCTGGCCCTGACGCTCGCCGCGTTCACCTTCACCGCGGACAACAAGATCGCGGCCGCCGTGACCGTCACACTGATCGGCGCCTTCGGCTTCGCGACCGTTCCGCCCCTCCAGAAGCGCGTCCTCGACCAGGCGGCCGCCGCACCCACGCTCGCCTCCGCCATGAACATCGGCGCCTTCAACCTGGGCAACGCCATCGCCGCCTGGCTCGGCGGCATGGTGATCGCGGCCGGCTTCGGTATCACCGCCCCCAACTGGGTGGGCGCACTGCTGGCCGTCGCCGCCCTGGGGCTGGCCGTCCTCTCCGCGGCGCTGGAGCGCGGTCAGTCCCGGCGGACCGAACACACCGCGGACGCCGTCCTCCCCACGCCCGCCCCGGAGCAGGCCGCCGTCCCGGTCGGCCGCCACTGACTGCCGGACTTCACCAGACCCTCCCCCGCCCCACCCCCATCGAGGAGACCCCCGTGACCGCCGCAACCACCATCGCCGCCGCCCCGTTGAGCACCCAGGACGCCGAGGCTCTGCTCGACGCCGCCCGCCGGGCCGCCGCAGCCGCCGGAGTCACCGTCGCGGTGACCGTCCTGGACGCCGGGGGTCATTTGCTGGCCTTCCGCCGCGACGACCGCGCCGTGCTGATCGCCGGCGAGACCAGCACCCGCAAGGCGTACACCGCCCTCCAGCTCAACGCGCCGACCGCCGACCTCGTCGACGCGGTCCAGCCGGGCGGACCGTTCCACACCCTGCCGACCGCTCTGGACCGACCGCTGCTCTTCATCGCGGGCGGCGTCCCGGTCCACCGCGACGGGCGGCTGATCGGTTCGATCGGTGTGGGTGGCGGAGCCCCCGAGCAGGACCACGACTTCGCCGTGGAGGCGGTACGGGCGCTGAGCTAGCCGGGTGCGGAGACCCCGCCCGGTCCAGAACTCGCCCCATTCCACGCAGACGCCGTCCCCCAGCCGATCCGGCTGGGGGACGGCGATGTTTCACGTGAAACATCGCCGCCTGCCGAGCGGCCGAGCGAAAGTGAAGATCAGGAACCGACTCTGTGCAGAGTTCGCGAGAGAGGTGGACGCCCAGGGCAGACACGGTGGTTCGATGTCCGACGCGGTGATCTCTGCAACTGCTGCCGACCGGGCGCGAGGCGCGGGGCGAGAAGCGCGGAGCAACGCGTGTCCGCGCGCTGGGCATGCCCTCGCGCGCGCACGCCCCACCACGGAGAGGCCCGAGGAACTGACGAGACCACACCGCGCGTCCCAGGACATGACGGTCACGCAGCCTAACGAAAACCGAGGCGGATTACCGGACTTTCCACGCTCACGCCGATGAGAGCGCGGCGGCTGTCATGCTGCGACCACGGCCACCGTGGCCGGTCGGCCACCCCACCCTCACGCGGGCCCGAACGACGGGCTCGGGTGAGTTGTGCGCTCGGGCGTTACCGTGGGCGAGCGACAGGCAGTGATCACCAGGCAGCAACGGCGAACTGAGGCACCCTCCCACCGGGTGCGGCAGACCGACCGAAAGATGTTCGAGGCGAGGCACTCTATGGACGCTCCGACCACCACGTCGGCCGACAACGGCACCGCGGGCGACAGCGGTGGGGGAGCCGGCTGGTTCACCCCGCGCACGCCCGTGAACGGTCCGTCGGACCAGGACACCGTGGACTCCGCCCGCCCCGGGGCATCTCGTCCCGAAGGCGCCGGCGCGTATGACGCCGCCGCACAGGAGCGGCCGTCGGCCGGTCGCCGCCCGCTGACCTCCATACGCATGGTGGGCAACGGTGCCTCCCGTACGCCCGCCCCCGGGACCGCCGCCACCCAGCCTCCGCCGGACCGTCCCCACCCGGGCTCGCAGCTGGCCCACCCCTCGCACGCCGGGCCCTCCTCCACGCCAGCGGCCGACGCGCCCGCCCCGGGTGCCGCCGACGCGGTCACCGAGGCCCCCGCGGCCCCCCGGCCCCGTACGGCACCCGCCCCCGTACCGCCTCCGGTGGACGGCACCGGGCCCCAGCCCTCCCCCTACCGGCGCGCCCCGGAACCGGAGCCCACGCACGCCCATGCGGCGGCCCCCGACCTCGCGCCACCGCCCGGCCCCGGCCGTACCGATGTCCAGCCGGCCCCCTGGCCCCCCGCCGAGCCCCCGACCGCGGACCCTGCGCCCTTCGTCCCGGGCCCGAACGGTGCCTCCATCAGCGCCCCGCTGCCACCTGCCGCCCCCGTCGCCACCGCGCCCACCGGCCCCAGCCCCGCCGCTCCGCCCGCCCCGCCCACCGCGAGCCGATCCGTCCGGGAGTCCGAAGCGGCCCCTTCCCCGCAGCCACCGGCACCGGAACCGCAAGCACCGGCATCGGCACCGGAACTGCAAGCCCCTGCACCGGAACCGCAGGCAGCGCAGCCGCAGCCACAACCCCAGGCGCCGGAGACGCGGGAGAGCCCGGCGTCGCCCGACGCCCGGCTGGTCCGCCGCACCCTGGGCGAGATCGGGCCCGTCGCCGACAAGGTCACCGCCTACTTCTACGCGCTCCTCTTCACCCGCCACCCGGAGCTGCGCGGGCTCTTCCCGGCGGCCATGGACACCCAGCGCGACCGGCTGCTGAAGGCCCTGCTCACGGCGGCCGAGCACATGGACGACGCCACGGTGCTCACCGAGTACCTCCAGCACCTGGGCCGGGGGCACCGCAAGTACGGGACCGAGCCCGGGCACTACCCGGCCGTCGGCGAGGCCCTGATCGGCGCGCTGACCCGGTACGCCACCACCACCTGGGACAAGGAGACCGAGGCGGCCTGGGTCCGGACCTACACCACGATCTCCCAGATCATGATCGACGCCGCCGCCGAGGACGAGCGGCGCGCGCCCGCCTGGTGGCACGGCGAGGTGGTCTCGCACGAGCTGCGGACTCCCGACATCGCGGTGCTCACCGTCCGCCCCGACCAGCCGTACCCCTTCCTCGCCGGGCAGTACACCAGCCTGGAGACCCCCTGGTGGCCTCGGGTCTGGCGGCACTACTCGTTCGCCTCCGCGCCCCGGCCGGACGGTCTGCTCAGCTTCCATGTGAAGGCGGTGCCGGCCGGCTGGGTGTCCAACGCCCTGGTCCACCACGCCCGGCCCGGCGACGTACTGCGCCTCGGCCCGCCGGCCGGTTCGATGACCGTGGACCACACCACCGACAACGGTCTGCTGTGCCTGGGCGGCGGCACCGGGATAGCCCCGATCAAGGCCCTGGTCGAGGATGTGGCCGAGCGCGGGGTGCGCCGGCCCGTCGAGGTCTTCTACGGCGCCCGCACCGACCACGACCTCTATGACATCGACACCATGCTGCGGTTGCGGCAGAGCCACCCGTGGCTCCAGGTGCGGGCGATCGTGGACCGCAGCACCCAGCTTCCCGAGCTGGTCCGCGAGTACGGGCCGTGGAACGAGTACGACGCCTATCTCTCCGGGCCGCCCGGGATGATCCGCAGAGGGGTCGACGCGCTGCGGGGCGTCGGGGTGCCTTCCGAGCGCATCCGCCACGACGCCCTGGACGAGCTCGTCGCCGCGGCCGGCTGAGCGCCGCGTGGCGGGCAACCCGGGATCGGCGGGCGTCAGCCCAGGTCGGGGGCGTGCATCGCGCGTACGCCCTCGATGTTGCCGTCCAGGTAGTGCCGCAGCGACAGCGGCACCAGGTGGACCGCGGCGATGCCGACCCGGCTGAACGGCACCCGGACGATCTCGTACTCGCCCTCCGGCTGCTCGACCTCCGGACCGTGCCGCAGCGACGGGTCCATGGACTCCAGCCGGCAGACGAAGAAGTGCTGCACCTTGACGCCGGAGACCCCGCCGTCCTCGATGTGCTCCACGGTGTCCACGAAACACGGGACCACGTCGGTGATCTTGGCGCCGAGCTCCTCGTCCACCTCGCGGTGCAGGGCGTCGACCACCGTCGCGTCCGAGGGCTCCACCCCGCCGCCCGGGGTGAGCCAGTACGGGTCCATACCGGGCTTGGTGCGTTTGATCAGGACGAGCTCGTCACCGTCGAGCAGGACGGCACGGGCGGTGCGCTTGACCACGGGACGTTCGGTCATGGCTTGAAGATGGCCCGGCCGGGCACCTCCGAAACCCCGTGGACCGCCCCGCCGCCCCGAGGCCTCACCACGCCGCGGCGGCCCGTAGCAGCGACTCATGGGCGCGGGCGATGTGCGGCAGCGACAGGGTGCCGGCGCGGACCGCCAGGAAGTACGTCCGCAGCGGCGGCACCGGAGGGTCGAGCAGGGCCACCAGCCGCCCGGCGGCGAGGGCGTCCTCGCACAGGTAGCGGGGCAGTACCGCGAGCCCGGCCCCGGCGGCCGCCGTCTCCAGGACGGCCCGCAGATCCGGTGCGATCACGGTGGCGGCAGCGGCCGGCTGCGACTCGAACACCGCGGCCCAGTAGCGGGTGACGAACGGCAGCGACTCATGCACCTCCACCACCGGCAGCTGCTCCAGCACCACCGCGCCCTTGCGCAGCAGCACATCCGGGGCCAGCCGGGCGGCCCACCGCGGCGAGGCCACCAGCACCTGCTCCTCGTCGCAGAGCGGGGTCGAGGTGAGCAGCCCCCCGCGGGGGCGGGCCGTGGTGACGGCCAGGTCGTGGTGGCCCGCAGCGAGCCCCTCGAAGACCTCGGAGGCCACCGAGGTGAGCGCGGTGCGCAGGGCGAGCCCCTGGGAGACCAGCGTGGTGAGGGCCGGCAGGGCCCGCAGCGAGGTGAACTCGGGCGGCCCGGCGAGGTGCAGCGTCCGTACGGTCGAGGCCTCGTCCAGCCCCGCCTCGGTGATCTCCACCAGGGCGTCCAGATGGGGCGCGGCGCGGTGCGCAAGCTCGTCGCCGATGGTGGTCGGGGTGACACCGCGGGCCTGGCGCAGGAAGAGCGGGCGGCCGAGCTGCCGCTCCAGCGTCCGGATCTGGCTGGTCACCGCCGGCTGCGAGAGGCCGAGGAGGGCGGCGGCACGGGTGAAGGAACCGGCCCGGTGCACCGTGACGAAGGTGCGCAGCAAGGCCAGATCCATGCCCTTCCCTCTCTCCGCGGTCCGTGGGGGCGACCCGGTCGTATCCGTCTGATGGTGGCTCAGAGTTCCCTCTCACTATAAATATGTCGATAGGTCTCTGTCGCTACCGTGATTGGACACTGACGCACAGTCAACTAGCCTTGTACAGGCGGTTTGCCGGTGACCACCGGCGGGGCCGCGGCAGCCAGGGCGGTCCGAGCCACGAGGGGGGAGGCTCGGACCGCCCTCCGCGTACCGCCATGGCCGGATCGCGTCGGCCCGGCGGAAAGGGGCGGCGAAGAGGGGTGGCGGTCCCTCCGCGGCCGAGGTCAGGCCTCCAGCGCCCGTAGGACGTCCGCCACCAGGTCGGCGGGGTCCTCCGCGCCGACGGAGAAGCGGATGAAGCCCTCCGGCACCGCGTCCCCGCCCCAGCGACCGCGCCGCTCCGCCGTGGAGCGCACCCCGCCGAAGCTGGTGGCGTCCTCGGCCAGCCGCAGCGCGGCCAGGAAGCGCTCCGCCCGCTCGCGGTCCGCCAGCACGAAGGACACCACCGAGCCGAAGCGCCGCATCTGCGCGGACGCCACCCGGTGCGAGGGGTCGGTGGGCAGTCCCGGATAGCGCAGACCGGACACCTCCGGCCGGGCGGCCAGTGCCTCGGCGAGCGCCAGCGCGGTGCCGCACTGCCGGTCCACCCGCAACTGGAGGGTGGCCAGCGAGCGGTGGGCGAGCCATGCCTCCATCGGCCCCGCGATCGCTCCGACGATCTTGCGCCAGCGCCGTACCGATGCCGCCACTGCCGGATCCGTGCAGGTCACATAGCCGAGCAGGAGGTCACCGTGGCCGGTCAGCCCCTTGGTTCCGCTGGCCACCGAGAGATCCGCGCCCAGCTCCAGCGGCCGCTGGCCGAGCGGCGTGGCGAGGGTGTTGTCCACGGCCACCAGCGCCCCCTGGGCATGCGCGGCCTTCACCAGCCGCCGCACATCGCAGACGTCGAGCCCCGGGTTGGACGGCGTCTCGATCCACAGCAGCCGGGCCCCCTCCAGCACGTCGAGCTGGGCGTCGCCGCCGGTCGGCGCGGTGCGTACCTCGATCCCGTACGCCTCCAACTGCTCCCGCACCAGCGGCAGCGCCTGATAGCCGTCGGACGGCAGCACCACCGCGTCACCGGCTCGCAGCTGCGAGAAGAGCACGGCCGAGATCGCCGCCATGCCCGAGGCGAAGACCAGGGTCTCCACCTCCGCCCCGGGCGCCTCCAGTTCGCCGATCGCCCGCTCCAGATGGGTCCAGGTGGGATTGTCGTCCCGGCCGTAGGTGTACGGGCCGGTCGGCTCCCCGGGCAGGTGGTAGTGGGCGGCGAACACCGGCCCGGGCAGCGTGGGCTCGTACGCGGTCGGCTCGGGCAGTCCGGCGCGGACCGCCCTGGTCCCGTCGCCCCAGGTCATAGGAAACGCTCCTTCGTCTGTCTCGGTTCGGGTCCGGCGGTGAGGTCAGTCCCGGCTGTCCGGCAGGACCAGGTTGAGCCCCCAGGACACCACGGAGATGATCAGTCCGCCCAGCACGGCCGTCCAGAAGCCCTCCACATGGAAGCTCAGGTCCAGCTTGTCGGCGAGCCAGGAGGTGAGCAGCAGCATCAGGGCGTTCACGACCAGGGTGAACAGGCCGAGCGTGAGCACGTACAGCGGCAGCGTGAGCAGCCTGACCAACGGCTTCACCAGGACGTTGACCACGCCGAACACCAGCGCCACCAGCACCAGCGTCCACGCCTTCCTGCCGGTGCTGTCCCCGGTCAGCGTGATGTCGGCGAGCAGCCAGATCGCCACGGCCAGCGCGGCGGCGTTCGCGATCGTCTTGACGAGGAAATTCATCATGTGTCTGATCGTGGCAGACAGGTCGTGGCGGACACGATCGGACCGAGTGCAGGGGCGAGCGGGCGATGAAGGCATTCCGACTGGACGAGCTGGAGGCGGAACGCGCCGCCAACGACGGCGCCTACCTGCAGTTCCTGCGGGAGCGGAACATGTCGGTCGGGCTCTACGCGCTCGACGCGGGACAGCTCGACCCGCAGCAACCGCACCGCGAGGACGAGGTGTACGTCGTCGTCAGCGGCCGCGCCGCGATCACCGTGGGCACCGAGACGACCTCGGTGGGACGGGGCAGCGTGGTGTACGTGCCGGCCGGCGTGCCGCACAAGTTCCACCACATCAGCGAGGACCTGCGGGTCCTGGTGGTCTTCTCCCCGCCGGAGAGCTGAGGCCCCGGGGCGTACGGGGGAGGCCGGGCCCCTGAAGCCTGAGGCCCCGGGGCATACGGGGAGCCTGGGTCCCTGAAGCCTGAGGCCCGCAGCGTACGGGGAGCCCGGGTCCCCGAGGGCCCGGGCGCGAGCCTCCCGGGAGCCGGAGCCCCTGAGTCCGGCGGGCCCTGATCTCCGGGTTCCCTAGGGGACGGATCAGGGCAGAGCCCGGGCCGCCGACCGCCCCGGCGCGGGGATCCGGCTTCTAGCATCGAAGGCGTCCGGGCTTTCGATCCGGAGACCGGGGATCCGGAGACCGGGGATCCCTGGACCGGGAGCGGCCCGGGTGCGACGAGGAGGAGAAGACGATGGCGGTACGGGAAGTGCTCGCGGGGATGCCCTGGTGGGTGAAGTGGATCGCCATACCGCTGATCGCGCTGTTCGTGTTCGGCGGCCTGATCGGCGCGGTGCTCGCCTTCGTCGCCGAACTGCTCTTCAAGGTGCTGCTGTTCGTCGCCCTGGTCGGCGGACTGGTCTATCTGGTACGCCGGTTCACGTCCTCGTCATCCTCCGACGGCGGCTGGTGACGCCTGTGTGCGGACGTTAGCTCGCGCGGGGGAACCGTCCGGTACGGCCACGCCCCTCGGCGGAGGCTCCCACTACAGTGGCGAGCCTCCGCCGCTTCGATGGGTGACCCATGGCCACGGCACCAGGCTCGACGGGGCATGTCCCCACCCTCATCGGCTCTGTCCAGCGGGCCCTGCGGCTCCTGGAGGCGGTGGGCGCGCACCACGGCGGCGCCCCCGCCAAGCAGCTGGCCCGGGAGACCGGCCTGCCCCTGGCGACCGCCTACCACCTGCTGCGCACCCTGGTCCACGAGGGCTATCTCCGCAGGGACCAGGGCCTGTTCCTGCTCGGTGAGGCCGCCCATCGGTTGGCGGCCGACGGTGCGATGCAGAATCGTCGCGGCAAGATCGCGGACATGGAACCGCCCCCGCCCCGGCCCTGTCCCTGCGCCCGCTCCCGCGCCTGCCCCCGCTCCTCGGCCTGCCCGTGATCCGGGCTTCCAAGATCCGGGCTTCCGATCCGCGCCTTCGTGAACCGCGCTGCCGCGGACGGCGGCCCGCGCCGGTCGGCCGCGGCACCTGCGGATGGCCGGAATCCCACGTTCGGGTTCTCTATCAGTATCTGAAATAACACGCCTTGTGATCACCCGGTGCTTACTGGACGATGGCGGGACCAGAGCCGGTGCGGGCACGAGCCCGTCTCACCGGCCCTTTCCCGTTCCCCGGCCGCGCGTCTCCGGTACGCGCCGCCGTCCGCCACCCGGTCCATCCACTGCGGGGTACACGATGAGCGAGTCGGTCAAGGCCGAAGTCCTGATGAGCTTCGTCGTCACCGAGGAGCTGTCCTTCCGGATCCCGGTCGAGCTGGGGTACGAGGCGTCGGACCCCTTCGCCGTCCGGCTGACCTTCCATCTGCCCGGCGATGCGCCGGTGAGCTGGTCCTTCGGCCGGGAGCTGCTGCTCGACGGCCTCAATGTGCCGTCCGGGGAGGGCGATGTGCACATTGCGCCGGCCGGCCCGGGCGAGGTGTCCGATGTGCTGCTGCGGCTCCAGGTGGCCGGTGAGCGCGCCCTGTTCCGCTCCAGCGCCCCTCCGCTGGTCGCCTTCCTGGACCGGACCGACAGGCTCGTCCCGCTCGGCCAGGAGTCGGCGCTGGGCACGCCGGCCGACAGCCTGGACGCGGTGCTCGGCAGAATCCTCGCCGAGGAGAACGCCGGCTGAGCCGCGCGGGGACGCCTTCCGGAGACCCCCAGGGCCTACCGCTTGCGCCGCCGGCCGCGTCCACCGCGTCCGGTGGCCGGTGCCGGGGCGCCGTCCGACGGGCGGTCGGCCGAGACCACCAGCGCGGCCAGCGCCGTGGTCACCGGCACCGAGGCCACCAGCCCGATCGACCCCACCAGGGTCCGTACGATCTCCTCGGCCACCAGTTCGCTGTTGGCCACCGTCCCCACACTGCTCTGCGCGATGGAGAACAGCAGCAGCAGCGGCAGCGCCGCACCCGCGTACGCCAGCACCAGGGTGTTGACCACCGAGGCGATGTGGTCCCGGCCGATGCGGATACCCGCCCGGTACAGGGCCCGCGGCCCCATCCGCGGGTCGGCCTGCTTCAGCTCCCACACCGCGGAGGTCTGGGTCACCGTCACATCGTCCAGCACACCCAGCGATCCGATGATGACCCCCGCCAGCAGCAGACCGGACATGTCGATGTCCGGGTAGAGGCCGTGGATGAGCCCGGTGTTGTCATCGGTGTTCCCGGTGAGCGAGGCCCAGCCGATGAACAGCGAGCCGAGCAGGCCGATCAGCAGCAGCGAGACCAGTGTCCCGAGCACCGCCACCGAGGTGCGGGCGTTCAGCCCGTGGCAGCTGTAGAGCGCGATCAGCATGATGGCGCTCGCCCCGATCACGGCGACCAGCAGCGGGTTCGAACCCTGGAGGATGGCCGGCAGGATGAACAGGGTGAGCACCGCGAAGCTCACCGCCAGGGCGACCAGCGCCATCACCCCGCGCAGCCGCCCGACCGCCACCACCGCCAGCGCGAAGATGCCCGCCAGCAGGGCCATCGGCAGGGTGCGGTCCACATCGGTGACGGAGTACTGCAGGTCCCGCGGGGCGTCCGGCGCGTACGCCACCACCACGCCCTGCCCGTTGTCGAGTTGCCGGGTGGCGTCGGGCTGGACGATCTCGACGAACCTGCGGCCGCGGTCGTCGCCGCTGGTGACCTCGACCGTGGCCTTGGTGCACTGCCCCTGCTGGGCGGCGGCAGCCTCACGGCCCTCGGGCGTCGTGGGGTTCTCGGTCGGCGGCACCTGCGCGGCGTTGACGTCCCGGCAGTCGACCTTCTCGATCCGCACCACCTCGCCCTGCTCGGTCTGCCGGTCGAAACCGACCCCGGTCCGCTCGTGTGCGGGGGCGCCGCCCGGCCACAGCACCGCGAGCCCCACCAGCACCGCGGTGGCGAACGGGATGAGCACCGCCGCGATGACCTTGCGCAGATGCTTCGACACCGGGGTCGCGGGCCCGTGCACATGACTGTGGCCGTGGCTGTGCGCATGCCCCCCGCCGGGACCCTGGCCATGGCCCTGACCAGGGCCGCGGTCGCCGGGGCGGCCGCCGTGACCACGGTCGTCCACGGGCCCGGACGACTGCCCGGGAGGCTGCTCCGGCTGGTGCCGGTGTCCGTCGGGATCGGGGAACCGCTGCGAGGAAGTCACCGCCCGATCATCGCAAGAACGACGGGGCCCTCTGTTCATTGCGGCGAGGTGGGCGCTAGCGTGGTGGGCGCATTTGCACACGCGGGAGCTCGGAGCACCGGGCTGAGAGGGCGCTGACATCCGTACGAGGCGTACGGAGGCCGCTGCGTCGACCGCCGAACCTGTTACCGGGTAATGCCGGCGTAGGGAGATAGGTCACCATGACCGTTCAGGACGCACGCACGCCTGCCTCCGAGCAGAACGACGAGGCCGGGAAGTCCATCGGCTGGCACAAGGGGTACGTCGAGGGTTCCCGCCCCGACCTCCGGGTGCCGGTCCGCAAGGTGCACCTCACCAACGGCAAGGACGTGACGCTCTACGACACGTCAGGTCCGTACACCGATCCGCAGGTCGAGACCGACGTCCGCCGCGGACTGCCCCCGCTGCGGGAGAACTGGATCATCGCCCGCGGCGACACCCAGGAGTACGCGGGCCGCCCGGTCCGCCCCGAGGACGACGGCATCAAGCACACCTCGCCGCGCGGCGGGCTGCGCAACCTGGACGCCGTCTTCCCCGGCCGCCCGCGCCAGCCGCGCCGGGGCCGGGACGGTCAGGCGGTCACCCAGCTCGCCTACGCCCGCCGTGGCGAGATCACTCCGGAGATGGAGTACGTCGCCATCCGCGAGAACGTCTCCCCCGAGGTGGTCCGCGAGGAGGTCGCCGCCGGACGCGCGGTGCTCCCGGCCAACGTCAACCACCCGGAGATCGAGCCGATGATCATCGGCAAGCGGTTCCTGGTGAAGGTCAACGCCAACATCGGCAACTCCGCCGTGACCTCCTCCATCGAGGAGGAGGTGGAGAAGATGACCTGGGCCACCCGCTGGGGCGCCGACACGGTCATGGACCTCTCCACCGGCCGCAACATCCACACCACCCGCGAGTGGGTGCTGCGCAACTCGCCGGTGCCGATCGGCACGGTGCCGCTGTACCAGGCGCTGGAGAAGGTCGACGGCAAGGCCGAGGAGCTGACCTGGGAGATCTACAAGGACACCGTCATCGAGCAGGCCGAGCAGGGCGTCGACTACATGACGGTCCATGCCGGGGTGCTGCTGCGGTATGTGCCGCTCACCGCGCGCCGCAAGACCGGCATCGTCTCCCGCGGCGGCTCGATCATGGCGGCCTGGTGCCTGGCGCACCACAAGGAGTCGTTCCTCTACGAGAACTTCGAGGAGCTCTGCGACATCCTCGCCTCCTACGACGTCACCTACTCCCTCGGTGACGGGCTGCGTCCCGGTTCGATCGCGGACGCCAACGACGAGGCCCAGTTCGCCGAGCTGCGCACGCTCGGCGAGCTGAACTCGATCGCCAAGCGCCACAACGTCCAGACCATGATCGAGGGCCCGGGCCATGTCCCGATGCACAAGATCAAGGAGAACATCGACCTCCAGCAGGAGATCTGCGAGGAGGCCCCGTTCTACACCCTGGGCCCGCTCACCACCGATGTCGCCCCGGCGTACGACCACATCACCTCCGGCATCGGCGCGGCCATGATCGCCTGGTGGGGCACCGCGATGCTCTGCTACGTCACGCCCAAGGAGCACCTGGGCCTGCCCAACCGGGACGATGTGAAGACCGGCGTCATCACCTACAAGATCGCCGCCCACGCCGCCGACCTGGCCAAGGGGCACCCCGGCGCCCAGGAGTGGGACGACGCCCTGTCGGACGCCCGGTTCGAGTTCCGCTGGGAGGACCAGTTCAACCTGGCGCTCGACCCGGACACCGCCCGGGAGTTCCACGACGAGACGCTGCCCGCGGAGCCGGCCAAGACCGCCCACTTCTGCTCCATGTGCGGGCCGAAGTTCTGCTCGATGAAGATCAGCAGGAGCATCACCGAGCAGTTCGGCGGTGGCGCGCCGCTGAGCGACGACGAGGCCATGGCCGGAATGATGGAGAAGTCCGCCGAGTTCGCGGCGCGCGGGAAGCGGCTCTACCTCCCCATCGCCGACTGATCCGTTCGGTACAGCGGCCCCGGAGTCGATGTTTCACGTGAAACATCGACTCCGGGGCCGCTGGTTCAGTGCGTCGCCAGCCAGCCGATACCCGCGGCGCAGACCAGGCCGGCGCAGGCGAGGGCCGCGGGACGGTGCCGTCGCAGGGCCTGACCGACCAGCAGAGCGGTGAGCAGTACGGCGGTGGTGCCGATCGCTCCGGGCAGCAGTCCGTTGCTGTAACCGAGCTCGCGCCCCTCGTCGGCCAGCCATACCAGCCACGCGAACCTCATGCGCTCATCTTCCTTTGTCCGGGAGTGGTTTCACGTGAAACCTACCGACCCGGCGCACCCGGGAGTCAGTCGGGCCGGTGCTCCGGGCCGCCGAAGTCCGGACTGGTGAAGTCGGGGCTGGTGAAGGCCGGACGGGAGCCGGACGAGCCCTCCCGGGGACTGGAGAACTCCGGCCCGCTGTAGCCGACCTTGGGGATGCGGCTGACGGGACGGGGCGGCGCGCCGGAGGCCGGATCGGCGCTCGGATCGGCCAGGGCGGTGCGCAGGAAGGGCAGCAGCCCGCGCTCCAGCAGCGCGTGCAGCCAGGCCTCCCGGGCCCGGGCGACCTCCTCGGGCAGCTCACCGCCCGGCTGCTGGGCCGGGACCTGGGTGGAGCTGTTGCGCACGGCGGTGATCAGCAGGGCGACGGCCGCGGCCAGGATGCCGGCGGCCATCACGGCGGCGAAGAACCAGCCCGCCGTGACCAGGGACTCGGCGAACGAGGGCACCGCGTCGAACACCTTCAGCACGGACCCGGTCAGCAGGAAGATGACCGCCGCCGTCCCGGCGAGCACCGGGGCCAGCACGGTGACCATCACCCCCAGGCCGGCGCCGGGGCCGTCATCGGGATCGGCGCCCGGCTGGAGGACGGAGCTGATCGCGGCCAGCCCGGTCGGTGCGCGGGCTTCCTCCCGGACCCGGACATAGTGGTCGTACTCCGAGGCGGCAGCCGAGCAGATCAGCGCGATCGCGCCCATGGCCATGGTGCGCAGCTGCTCGGAGTTGAGCCGCTGTCCGATCCCGGAGAGGTCCGGACGGTCGTGCGCGGTGCGCAGTGTCTCGTCGAGGAGGCGGTCGAACTCGACGCGGTCCTCGGCCGGCAGACGCGGAGCCTTGCTCATGTGCATTCATCCCCCGATGCTCCGTAGGGCCTGCGTGCCCGAGCGGACCGGGCAGTCGGGCAGAAACGGAGGAGAGCCTGCTACGGAAATTCCGATGGTAGAGCCGTAGCGGCCGGAGGTGACAGGGAATTAGCCGAAATCGCTGCGTCCGGTTGCTCTCAGTGGACCGGTCACCCAGCCGACCGGTCGCCCGGTCGACCCGTCAGTTGAGCAGCGGGAGTTGGACGACCAGCAGCTTGCCGGCCATGGTCACCCCGCCGTCCATGGCGATGGCCAGGCCGTCGGCGTACACATGCGGACCCTCGATGACCGGGCCGCTGCCCTCGTCGTCCTCGGAGCCCACCTCGCCCAGCAGATAGGGGATGGGGCTGTGACCGTGGACCACGCGCTGACCGCCGTAGGCGGCCATCAGCTCCTGTGCGGCCATCGTGCCGCCCTCGTCCCGGAAGGCGAAGCGCTTGGTGAGCTTGCGGAACAACTCCCAGCACTCGTCGGCGTCATTGCGGGTGATCACGGAGTGGACGGTGTCGTTCACGTCCTCGATGGTGTCGCCGTAATCCAGGTAGGCGGTGGTGTCGGAGTGCACCAGGAGGTGGCCGTCCTCCTCCACCACCGCGTCCAGCCGGGACATCCACTGCAGATGGACGTCCTGGAGGCGGTCCATATCGCTCTTCTGGCCGCCGTTGAGCAGCCAGGCGGCCTGGAAGGTGGCCGTCCCGGCGCCGGAGTTCACCGGGGTGTCGCCGAAGCGCTTGGCGCCGAGCAGCAGCAGCTCGTGGTTGCCCATGAGCGCCTTGCAGTAGCCGCCGGCGGCGGCGGCCTCGGCGGACAGCCGCATGACCAGGTCGATCACACCGATGCCGTCGGGGCCGCGGTCGGTGAAGTCGCCGAGGAACCACAGCCGGGCGTTCCCGGCGGCCCAGCGCCCCTCGTCGTCGATGAGGCCCTCGGCGCGCAGGGCCGCGAGCAGCTCGTCCAGATAGCCGTGGACATCGCCGACCACATACAGCGGGCCGGGCCCGCCGTTGCCCGGCTCGGGCGCCGGGGCGGACTGGGGGTCGACGGACACCTGGACCGTGTCGCCGCGGTTGATCACCGGCAGATCCCGCTCGGTGGGGGTGTAGCCCTCGGGCACCGCGCCCTCGGGGAAGGCGTTGCCGGGGTGCCCCTGCACGGGCACCTGGGCGTACGGAGGTACACGGAAGTCGCGCAACGTATCCGTCCGCACCACGGGTCCTTGACCGGCCCCCTGAGTCATCGACCCCTCCACCACCGTCGCCACGCCCTGCACCTGGCGGACCTGCCTGGTCGAGGCGGTCCGCGGTGTCGTCCGCCCATCATAGGAATGCGCCTCGCCGTCTGTGACGCACCAGGGGTGGTGAATCCTGCGACGACCCGTCTCGGGTGGTCGATTTCGCCCCACATGGTGGGTTCTGTAGGGATGACCCGGGCCGTCCTCCACCTCGGGTGGCGGACGGCCCCGCAGCCGCGACCGGCGGAATCACCCCTGATGGTCACTCCTGGGAGGGGGTCCGGGGCGGACTGACGGTGGTGCGCGGCGGCCGGCGCTGCGAGGAGGTCCGGATGATCAGCTCGGTCGGTATCACCTGCTCGACCGGCCGCTCGGAACCGACGCCCTCGATGGCGTCGATCAGCAGCTGGACGACGGCGGTGCCGATCCGGCGCGGCTTGAGTGAGAGCGTGGTGACCGGCGGTTCCGTGGTGGCGTAGGCCGGGGACTCGCTGCAGCAGACCAGGAGCAGGTCCTCCGGGACGCGCAGCCCGTAGCGGCGGGCCGCCGCCAGCAGATCGGTGCCGTTGGGGTCGAACAGTCCGTACACGGCGTCCGGCCGGTCGGGGCGGGCGAGCAGCCGGTCGGCGGCCACCGCTCCGGCGCACGGGTCATGGGCCGGGTAGGCCTCGTACACCGGCTCCTGGCCCACCCGGGCGCACCAGTCGAGATAGGCGGTGGTGGACAGCCGGGTGTAGGTGTCGGTGCTGGTGCCGGTCAGCAGGCCGATCCGGCGCGCCCCGGCCGCGGCGAGGTGGTCGAGCAGGTCGAGGACGGCGGCCTCGTGGTCGTTGTCGACCCAGGCGGTCACCGGCAGGGTGCCGGCCGGGCGGCCGTCGGAGACGACGGGCAGCCCCTGGCGGACCAGTTCGGCGACGACCGGGTCGTGGTCGGAGGGGTCCACGACCACGGTGCCGTCCAGGGCGACGTTGGACCACACGTCATGGCGTGAGGTCGCCGGCAGGATGACCAGGGCGTAGCCCCGGGCCAGCGCCGCGGAGGTGGCCGCCCTCGCCATCTCGGCGAAATAGGCGAACTCGGTGAAGGTGAAAGGTTCATCCCCGTAGGTCGTCACGGTCAGGCCGATGAGGCCGGACTTGCCGGTACGGAGGGTGCGGGCCGCGGCGGAGGGGCGGTACCCCAGCCGGTCGGCGACCTCGCGGACATGGCGGCGGGTGGCGTCCGGGAGCCGGCCCTTGCCGTTGAGCGCGTCGGAGACAGTCGTGATGGAGACACCGGCCGCGGCGGCCACATCCCGGATGCCCGCTCGCTGCTGCCGGCTCCCCCGGGACTGTGTCCGGGTCACCTGGTGCTTCCCTGCTGCTGTCATGGCGAGCCGATAGTAGGGCGACGGCGGGCGGTTGAGCCGGTCGCATATTCAGTCGTTGACAGGCACGTTTCTGCAAGGCCTGAAACACCAAATGCCACACATTCGCAGGTGGTTGGCGGGTCCGGCGGCCCGCCGCCGCTTGTCGCCGCGCATGTGCCTGCCAAGAAAGCCCGGCTCGTGCGGGCTATCAACTCACCTCTACGGGGGACGCGCGCCAGGGAGTGAGCCAGGGGCGCGCGCCACGGTGGCGGACGCCCCCCGGCCCTCGGCCGCCGGCCCCCGCCTCCCGGCCCGGTGACCGCCGGTGCGTGGCCGATTGCCGGAAACCGGCCATTCGCAGCGGGGCGGAATCCTCATAAGGTGAGCAGCATTGGTGGCACGTTCGGTCGAGGAGGACCACAGTGAGCGAGACGAGCGGGACCAGCGGCACGGGACCCAGGCTGCGCGCCGTACTGGACGGCATCCCCACCTACAAGCCGGGCCGGCCCGCGGCGGCCGGGGGACCGGTCGCGTACAAGCTGTCCTCCAACGAGAACCCCTATCCGCCGCTGCCCGGGGTGATGGAGCGCGCGCTGGCCGCCGCCGCCGCTTTCAACCGCTACCCCGACATGGGCTGCGGGGAACTGGTGGCCGAGCTCGCCGAGCGCTTCGGGGTGCCCGCCTCGCACGTCGCCACCGGCACCGGCTCGGTGGGCGTCGCCCAGCAGCTCGTCCAGGCCACCGCGGGCCCGGGTGACGAGGTGATCTACGCCTGGCGGTCCTTCGAGGCGTACCCGATCATCACCCAGGTCAGCGGCGCGACCTCGGTGCAGGTGCCGCTCACCGAGGGCGATGTGCACGACCTGGACGCCATGGCGAAGGCGATCACCGACCGGACGCGGCTGATCTTCGTCTGCAACCCCAACAACCCCACCGGCACCGTGGTGCGGCGGGCCGAGCTGGAACGATTCCTCGACCGGGTGCCGTCGGACGTGCTGGTGGTGCTGGACGAGGCGTACAAGGAGTTCATCCGCGACCCCGAGGTGCCGGACGGCTGCGCGATCTACCGCGACCGCCCCAACGTCGCCGTGCTGCGCACCTTCTCCAAGGCGTACGGGCTGGCCGGTCTGCGGGTGGGGTTCGCCATCGCGCACGAGCCGGTGGCGGCGGCGCTGCGCAAGACCGCGGTGCCGTTCGGGGTGAGCCAGGTCGCCCAGGACGCCGCGGTCGCCTCGCTGCGCGCGGAGGACGAACTGCTGGGACGGGTGGGGTCGCTGGTGTGCGAGCGCACCCGGGTGCACGAGGGGCTGGCCGGCCAGGGCTGGACGGTGCCGGAGTCGCAGGCCAACTTCGTCTGGCTGCGGCTGGGGGAGCGGACGGCGGACTTCGCCGCGGCCTGCGAGCGCGCGGGTGTGGTGGTGCGGCCGTTCCCGGGCGAGGGGGTGCGGGTGACCATCGGCGAGACCGAGGGCAACGACATCTTCCTGCGTACGGCGGAGGCCTTCCGCAAGGAGCGCTACTGACGGATCGGTCGCGCGGGGGCGGTCGGGCCTGGTGCCCGGCCGCCCCCGCGTGTTCGTGCCGGCGCACCCGGGGAAGTGTCGGCGGGTGCCCCGGTGGCGTCGGCCGGCGGGAGGGTCAGGGGTGGACCGGCTCGACGCGGACCGGGTCGCCGGAGCGGACGGTGGCGAGCAGCCCCGGGTCGCCGTCGAGGCGTCCGAGGACGTTGCACGGGCTCGCCAGGCGGCATTCCTCTCCGCGTGCTATCGGGGTGGGCCCGTATGGAAGGGCCAGCGCGTCGCCCTCGGTCCAGAAGGCGACCGTGCCCGGTTCGACCACCTGCCGGGCGTCCGCCTCCCTCGGCAGGGTGAGCGGGGTCTCGAAGTGGACCTCCTCGCCCCAGGTGCGCGCGGTGGAGGTGATCGGCAGCACGGCGGCCAGCGCCTTGCTGCTCGGGGTGGGGTCCAGGGTGGCGGTCAGCTGCCCGGCGGGCCAGGAGATACGTATCTGCACCGGCCGGATTCAACAAGATGTTGAAGTTTCCGGGAAGGGGACCCCCCGGCTTCCGGTATGGATTTCGTTTGAGTCATAATGGCTTGTGATTGTGAACGCATTCACAAGCGGGCCTGGTTCCTCCCAAGATCCACCGGAATGGACGAGGCGCGAAGCAAGGACGTCCGGACCGTAGGACGTAGGCCGTAAGGAGCAGCTGACGTGGACCTGGCTCTGGCGCCAGAGACGCTGGCGCGGTGGCAGTTCGGTATCACGACCGTCTACCACTTCCTCTTCGTTCCCCTGACCATCTCTCTCGCCGCGCTCACCGCCGGGCTGGAGACCGCCTGGGTGCGCACCGGGAAGGAGAAGTACCTCAGGGCCACCAAGTTCTGGGGGAAGCTCTTCCTCATCAACATCGCGATGGGTGTCGTCACCGGCATCGTCCAGGAGTTCCAGTTCGGTATGAACTGGTCTGACTACTCCCGCTTCGTCGGTGATGTCTTCGGTGCGCCGCTCGCCTTCGAGGCGCTGATCGCCTTCTTCTTCGAGTCGACCTTCATCGGACTGTGGATCTTCGGCTGGGACAAGCTGCCCAAGCGGATCCACCTGGCCTGCATATGGATGGTGTCGATCGGCACCATCCTCTCCGCCTACTTCATCCTGGCGGCCAACTCCTGGATGCAGCACCCGGTGGGCTACCGGATCAACCCGGCCAACGGCCGGGCCGAGCTCACCGACTTCTGGGCGGTGCTGTCCCAGAACACCACCCTCACCCAGGTCTTCCACACCATGTCCGCCGCCTTCCTCACCGGTGGCGCGTTCATGGTCGGCATCGCCGCCTTCCACCTGGCCCGCAGGAAGCATGTGCCGGTGATGCGGTCCTCGCTGCGGCTCGGGCTGGTCACCGTGGTGATCGCCGGAATGCTCACCGCGATCAGCGGCGACTTCCTCGGCAAGGTCATGTACCAGCAGCAGCCGATGAAGATGGCCGCCGCCGAGGCGCTGTGGGAGGGCGAGAGCCCCGCGCCGTTCTCGGTCTTCGCCTACGGGGACGTCGACAAGGGCCACAACAAGGTCGCCATCGAGATCCCCGGACTGCTCTCCTTCCTCGCCCACAGCGACTTCGAGTCCCATGTCCCGGGCATCAACGACACCAACAAGGCGCTCCAGGAGAGGTACGGCCCGGGCGACTACCGGCCCAACATCCCGGTGGCCTACTGGGGCTTCCGCTGGATGATCGGCTTCGGCATGGCCTCCTTCTCGCTCGGCCTGCTCGGGCTCTGGCTGACCCGCAAGCGGTTCCTGCTGCCCCGGCGGCTGCGCACCGGCGAGGACGAGGTGCCCCACCTGGTGCTGTTCCGGACGCCGCTGAGCCCCAAGTTCACCCGGCTGTACTGGCTGGCGGCGCTGTGGACCCTCGGCTTCCCGCTGATCGCCAACTCCTGGGGCTGGATCTTCACCGAGATGGGCCGCCAGCCCTGGGTGGTCTACGGGGTGCTGCAGACCCGCTCGGCGGTCTCCCCGGGCGTCTCGCAGGCCGAGGTGCTCACCTCGATGATCATCTTCACCGCGCTGTACGCCATCCTCGCGGTGATCGAGGTGAAGCTGCTGGTCAAGTACGTCATGGCCGGTCCGCCCGAGCTCACCGAGGCCGACCTCGATCCGCCCACCAGGATCGGCGGCCACGATCGGGACGCCAAGGACCCCGAAGCCGCCGACCGGCCGATGGCCTTCTCCTACTGATCGACGAGGACTGGAAGCGCCATGGAACTTCACGACATCTGGTTCGTCGCCATCGCCGTCCTGTGGATCGGCTACTTCTTCCTGGAGGGGTTCGACTTCGGGGTCGGCGTCCTGACCCGGCTGCTCGCCCGTGACCGGACCGAGAAGCGGGTGCTGATCAACACCATCGGCCCGGTCTGGGACGGCAACGAGGTGTGGCTGCTCACCGCCGGAGGGGCCACCTTCGCCGCCTTCCCGGACTGGTACGCCACCCTCTTCTCCGGCTTCTACCTGCCGCTGCTGGCCATCCTGGTCTGCCTGATCGTCCGGGGCGTCGCCTTCGAGTACCGGGCCAAGCGCCCGGAGGAGTCCTGGCAGCGCAACTGGGAGCGGGCCATCTTCTGGACCTCCCTGGTCCCCGCCTTCCTCTGGGGCGTGGCCTTCGCCAACATCGTGCGCGGGGTGCCGATCGACGCCGAGAAGGAGTACGTGGGCACGCTCTTCGACCTGCTCAACCCGTACGCCCTGCTCGGCGGACTGGTCACCCTCACCCTGTTCACCTTCCACGGGGCGGTGTTCACCGCGCTGAAGACGGTCGGGGACATCCGGCTGCGAGCCCGCAGGCTGGCGCTCACCCTGGGCCTGGTCACCGCCGCGCTGGCGGCCGGCTTCCTCGGCTGGACCCAGGTCTCCCGGGGCGGTGCCGGCAGCCTGGTGGCGATGGGCATCGCGGTGGTGGCGCTGCTCGCCGCGCTGGTCGCGGTGAAGGCCGGACGCGAGGGCTGGTCGTTCGCGTTCTCCGGCGTCACCATCGCCGCCGCGGTGGCGATGCTCTTCCTGACGCTCTTCCCGAACGTCATGCCCTCCTCGCTGGACCCGGAGTGGAGCCTCACCGTCTCCAACGCCTCCTCCAGCCCGTACACCCTGAAGATCATGACCTGGTGCGGAGCCATCGCCACCCCGCTGGTGATGCTCTACCAGGGCTGGACCTACTGGGTGTTCCGCAAGCGGATCGGCACCCAGCACATCGCCGACGCCGCGCACTAGCGACCAGGCCGCGCTGAAGATGTTTCACGTGAAACATCGCTCGATGTTTCACGTGAAACCCTCCGCCCGGCGCCCTCTCCCGTCTCCCACCACCGCCCACGGCAGGGGATGTTCCCTATGAAGCCCATCGACCCGCGTCTGCTCCGGTACGCCCGGGCCACCCGCCTCTTCCTGGCCGCGGTGGTGGTCCTCGGCGGCATCGGCGCCGTCCTGGTCATCGCCCAGGCGATGCTGATCGCCGAGCTGGTGGTCGGCGCCTTCCAGCGGGACCTCGGGGCCGGGGAGCTGGCCGTCCCGCTGGGGCTGCTGGCCGTCACGGCGGTCGGCCGTGCGCTGGTGTCCTGGCTGACCGAGCTGGCCGCCCATCGGGCCGGTGCGGCCGTCAAGTCCGAGCTGCGGGGACGGCTGCTGGAGCGGGCCGCCGCGCTGGGCCCGGGGTGGCTGAGCGGGCAGCGGGTGGGCTCCCTGACGGCCCTCGCCGTCCGGGGCGTGGACGCGCTGGACGACTACTTCTCGCGGTATCTGCCCCAGCTGGGCCTGGCGGTCGTGGTCCCGGTGGCGGTGCTGGCCCGGATCGTCACCGAGGACTGGGTGTCCGCCGCGATCATCGTGGGCACCCTGCCGCTGATCCCGATCTTCATGATCCTCATCGGCTGGGCCACCCAGAGCCGGATGGACCGCCAGTGGAAGCTGCTCTCCCGGCTGTCGGGCCACTTCCTCGACGTGGTCGCCGGACTGCCCACCCTGAAGGTGTTCGGCCGCGCCAAGGCCCAGGCCGAGGCGATCCGCTCCATCACCTCGGAGTACCGGCAGGCCACCGTCCGCACCCTGCGGATCGCCTTCCTCTCGTCGTTCGCCCTGGAACTGCTCTCCACCCTCTCGGTGGCCCTGGTCGCGGTCGGCGTCGGGATGCGGCTGGTCCACGGCGACCTCGACCTCTACACCGGGCTGGTCATCCTCATCCTGGCGCCCGAGGCCTATCTGCCGCTGCGCCAGGTCGGCACCCAGTACCACGCCGCCGCCGAGGGCCTGGCCGCCGCCGAGGAGATCTTCGGGGTGCTGGAGACCCCCCTCGACCGCCCCGCCGCCGACCCCGGGAAAGCCGCCGGCACCGTCGACGCCCCTCGTCCCCGGGGCGGCGCGGCGGTGCCGGACGACCCGCGCATCGTCCTGGACCGGGTGACCGTACGGCACCCCGGCCGCACCGAGCCCTCGCTGCGGGAGGCCTCCCTGGTGGTGGAGCCCGGGGAGACGGTGGCCCTGGTCGGACCGAGCGGCGCGGGCAAGTCCACCCTGCTCGACGCGGTCCTCGGCTTCGTACGGCCCGAGGAGCGGCCCGAGGGCGGCAGCGGCGTCCGGATCGGCGGTACCGACCTGACCGACCTCGACCTGGACCAGTGGCGCTCGCGGATCGCCTGGGTGCCGCAGCGCCCCCACCTCTTCGCCGGGACCCTCGCCGACAACGTGCGCCTGGCCCGGCCGGACGCGGACGACCAGGCGGTGGCGGCGGCGCTGCGGGACGCGGGCGCCGAGGAGTTCGTCGCCGCGCTGCCCGACGGGGCGGCGACCGTGCTCGGCGAGGACGGTGCGGGTCTCTCGGCCGGCCAGCGCCAGCGGCTCGCGCTGGCCCGGGCGTTCCTCGCGGACCGCCCGGTGCTGCTGCTGGACGAGCCGACGGCCGCGCTGGACGGGCGGACCGAGGAGGCCGTGGTGGCCGCCGTACGCCGGCTCGCCGCCGGCCGTACGGTGCTGCTGGTCGTCCACCGCCCCGCGCTGCTCGCGGTGGCAGACCGGGTGGTCACCCTGGACGGGCCCGCCGCCGCCGTACCCCGCCCGGACGTCACCCCCCGACCGGTGGACGGCCCGCTCGACGGCACCTTCACCGAGACCTTCGGACTGGTCGGCGGAGTGCGCACCGGACCGGGCGTCCGCCAGGGTGCGCACGGCACCGACCCGGTGGCGCCCGCGGGCGGCCGGGCGGACCGCGCCCTCACCCGGGTACGGGAAGCGGCCGCCCCGCTGCGCGGACGGCTGCTGCTCGCCCTGCTGCTGGGCAGCCTCGCCCTGAGCTGTGCCGTCGGTCTGCTGGCGGTCTCCGGCTACCTCATCTCCCGGGCCTCCGAGCAGCCGCCGGTCCTCTATCTGATGGTGGCCGTGACGGCCACCCGCGCCTTCGGCATCGGCCGGGCCGTGTTCCGCTACGCCGAGCGCCTGGTCTCCCATGACGCCGTGCTGCGGACGCTTGCCGAGCTGCGGGTCGGCGTCTACCGCGGGCTGGAGCGGATCGCCCCGGCCGGACTGCGCGACCGGGGCCGCGGCGATCTGCTGTCCCGGCTGGTGAGCGATGTGGAGGCGCTCCAGGACTACTGGCTGCGCTGGCTGCTGCCGGCCGCCACCGCCGCGATCGTCTCCACCGCCGCGGTCACCTTCACCGGCTGGCTGGTCCCCGCGGCCGGGGCCGTGCTCGCCGCCGGACTGCTGCTGGCCGGGGTGGCCGTGCCCCTGCTGACCGGTGCGATCGCCCGTCGCGCCGAGGCCCGGCTCGCCCCCGCCCGCGGGGTGCTCGCCGGCCGGGTGGTGGACCTGCTGCGCGGCTGCGCCGAGCTGACCGTGGCGGGTGCCCTGCGCGACCGGCTGGACCGGGCCCGGGGAGCCGACGGCACCCTCACCGCGATCGCCACCCGGCAGTCCGCCGCCACCGCGCTCGGCGCCGGACTGACCACCCTGGTCACCGGGTTCACCGTGGCGGGCGCCGCGCTCGCCGGGGTCCTCGCCGTGCGGGACGGGCGGCTGGACGGCGTCGCCCTCGCCGTCGTCGTCCTCACCCCGCTCGCCGCCTTCGAGGCCGTCACCGGGCTCCCGCTGGCCGTCCAGTACCGCCAGCGCGTCCGGCGCAGCGCAGAGCGGGTGTACGAGGTGCTGGACGCGCCGCTGCCCGTACGGGAGCCCGAGCAGCCGCGCCCGGCGCCCGCGAGCCCCTTCCCGCTGGAGCTGGACGGGATCGCGGCCCGCCACCCCGGCGCCGACCAGGACGCCCTGACCGGGGTGCGGCTGCGGCTGGATGCGGGGCGGCGGATCGCGGTGGTCGGCGCGTCCGGCTCCGGCAAGACCACCCTCGCCCAGACGCTGCTGCGGTTCCTGGACACCCGCGAGGGCGCGTACCGGATCGGCGGCGAGGACACCGCCGCCCTCGACGGGGACGAGGTGCGCCGGCTGGTCGGGCTCTGCGCCCAGGACGCCCACCTCTTCGACAGCACCATCCGGGAGAACGTGCGCCTGGCCCGGCCCGACGCCACCGAGGCGGAGCTGCGCGACGCGCTCGCCCGGGCCCGGCTGCTCGACTGGGCGGACGCCCTGCCCGACGGCCTGGACACCCTGGTCGGCGAGCACGGGGCCCGGCTCTCCGGCGGGCAGCGCCAGCGGCTCGCGCTCGCCCGCGCCCTGCTGGCCGACTTCCCGGTCCTGGTCCTGGACGAGCCCGCCGAGCACCTGGACCTCGCCACCGCCGACGCGCTCACCGACGACCTGCTGCGCGCCACCCGCGGCCGGGCCACCGTGCTGATCACCCACCGGCTGCACGGACTGGAGGCGGTGGACGAGGTGCTGGTGCTGGAGGCCGGCCGCATCGTGCAGCGCGGCCCCTACACCGACCTCGCGGCGGTCGACGGCCCCCTGCGCCGGATGCTCACCCGCGAACAGGCCGCCGACCGCCTCCTCTCCACCCCGCTCACCCCCACCCGGGCCGCCCGCCTCGACCGGGACCACCGGGTCCCGGTCGCCTAGGGCGGCGCCCGGCCGGCTACCGCGGCCGTCAGGACGGCGCGAACCGGGCTACGTACACGTCGAAGGGCTCGATGCCGACCTCCGCACGGAGTTGGTCCAGGCGCTCGGGCTCTTCACAGGGCCACGGAACCGGTGATCCGTCCCGCACACCGGCGATCTGGGTGCCGTAGACCTGCTCGCGGTCCTCGTTGACCCGTGTGCGGTCGCGTAGAAAGGCCAGCTCGCGCGGGCCCGCCGAGCCGGCCGCCACCGCCTGCTCCAGCAGACGGAGGGCACGCCGCCGGACATCGAGCTGCCGGTCGGCGTGCTGGGCGATCAGCCACGCCGCGCGGGCGGCCTCCTCGCCGACCCGTTCCGCGGTCGGCCAGCCGTACCGGTCCATGATCTCGCCCAGTCGGTCACCGTGCCGTGCGGTGAGCCGTCGCCACGCCAGCTGCTCGGCCGGATCGTCACTGTTCGCGAGGACCGAGGACCGCTGATCCGCCTCCGCCATGCCGGGGAGTTCCCCCGCCAGCGCGGCCCGTCGTGCGCCACCTTCGACTCCCTTGCCGCGTCGACGCGTTGTGCTCATCGACGGCGACCCTCAAGGGGCCTATCAGGCATAAAGATCAGTCCGGAGAATGGTGATATATACCTCTCTGCGCCCGGATAATGGATCTGTACCCGCAGCCGGACTCGGCCGGATCGCCGCGGCGGCCGTCTGGGCAGCCGGACATGGCCGACTTTCCGCAACAAAGCAGGCTTACTACGCTCAGGGGCATGGCCCCGCCCGATCCCCAGGACTCCCCCGGCCCCCCGCCGGAGGCGACCGGCCCCCCGCCGGGTCCGGACGGGTCCGGTGACCGGCTGCCGCGGCTGCTGGAGGCGGTGCGCCTGGTGGGCACCGGGCTGGAACCGCACTCCACCCTCGACCGGATCTGCCGGACCGCCGCCGCGCTCACCGACGCCCGCTACGCGGCGATCGGCGTGGTGGACGAGGACGGCGGCGGTCTGGTGGACTTCGTCACCCATGGCGTCCCACCGGAGACCGCCCGGGAGGTCGGCCGCCGCCCGGACGGCCGCACCGGGCTGCTCGGAGCCCTCCTCCACCATCCCGAGCCGCTGCGCCTCACCGATCTGACGACCGACCCGCGCGCCGCCGGCCTGCCCGCCGGGCATCCGCCGATGCGGAGCTTCCTCGGTGTCCCCATCCGGGTGCACGGGGAGGTGTTCGGCCATCTCTACCTCACCGAGAAGCGCGGCGGGGCGCGGTTCGACGAGGGCGATCTGCACACCGTGCGGGTGCTCGCCGCAGGAGCGGGGACGGCCATCGGCAACGCCCGGCTGTACGAGGCCTCCCGGCGGCGGGAGCGCTGGATCGACGGATCGGTCGCCGTGACCACCGCGCTGCTGTCCGGTTCCGACGCCGACGAGGCGCTGTCGGTGGTGGCCGAGCAGGCCCGTGTACTGGCCCGGGCCCGGGCCGGCATCGTGTTGCTGCCCGCCGCCGACGGCGGACTGGAGGCGGTGGCGGTCTCCTCCGACGGACCGGAGGCCCTGCTGGGGGCGGTCGCGCCGGCCGAGAGCCCGGCCGTCGCCCTGCTGCTGGCCGGGGAGCCGTTGGTCGTCACCGACGCGGCCACCGACCCCCGGCTGCGGGGCATGCCGGCGCGGCGGTCCGGCCCCGCGCTGCTGCTGCCGCTGCGCAGCGGCGACCGGGTGCTGGGCGCCCTGGTCATCCCCCGGGCGCCCGGCGAGCGGCCGTTCACCGAGGCGGAACGCGCCCTGGCGGCCCGGTTCGCCTCCCAGGCCGCGCTGGCGCTGAGGGTGGCCGACGCCCAGCGCGACCGCGAGCGGCTCGCCGTGCTGGAGGACCGCGACCGCATCGCCCGCGATCTGCACGACCTGGTCGTCCAGCGGCTGTTCGCCGCCGGGATGGCGCTGGAGAGCGCGCAGCGGACCTCCGCCGTACCGGCCGTCCAGGAGGGGGTGGGCCGGGTGGCCGAGGAACTGGACGTCACCATCCAGGAGATCCGCACCGCGGTGTTCGCCCTCCAGCAGGGCCCGGCCGACCCACCGGCCGGCCTGCGGACCCGGGTACTGCGGGAGATCGCCCTGTCCGCCGTCGCCCTCGGCTTCACCCCGGAGTACCGCCTCACCGGGCCGGTGGACACGGAGATCGGCGAGCTCACCGGCAAGAACCTGATCGCCGCGCTGCGCGAGGCGCTGTCCAACGCCTTCCGGCACGCGCGCGCCGACCGGGTCCTGGTCGAGGTGGACGCCCGCGTGACGCTGCCCGGCGGCATCCCCGGCGTACGGCTGGCCGTGGCGGACGACGGGGTCGGGCTGCCGGAGGAGGGCCGGCGCAGCGGGCTGCGCAACCTGGCGCGGCGGGCGGAGTCGCTGGGCGGTTCCTGCCGCTGCGGTCCCGGCCTCGGCGCGGACGGCGGCGGGACCTCCGTGGTCTGGGAGGCCCCGAGGTAGCCGCCAGGCCGAGGGCGGCTGCCTCGCGGCCTCCATCGGGCCGCGCTGCTCACCGGCACCGGCACCGGCACCGGCACCGGTCCAGGCACCGGCACCGGTCCAGGCTCCGGCACCGGCCGCTTGACGGCCCCGGCCGGTCACCGGGGACCATCGGACCGCCGGGATGTCAGTGCCCCATCCCCGCCCCGCCGTCGACCGGCACCACGGCACCGGTGATGTATCCGGCCTCCTCGGAGGCGAGGAAGGCGACCGCCGCGGCGATCTCCTCGGGGCTGGCCAGCCGGGCCAGGGGGATCTGCTCGACCAGGTTGGCGCGCTGCTCGTCGCTGAGGCCGCTGCTCATCGCGGTCTCGGTGAGCCCGGGCGCGACCACGTTGCAGGTGATGCCGCGTGAGCCGAGCTCGCGGGCCACCGAACGGGCGAGGCCGACCAGCCCGGCCTTGGAGGCGGCGTAGTTGGCCTGGCCGCTCTCCCCGCGCAGGGCCACGGCGGAGGAGATGAGCACCACCCGGCCCTTCTTGGCGCGCAGCATGCCGCGGGTGGCGCGCTTGACGACCCGGAAGGCGCCGGTGAGGTTGGTGTCCAGCACCGAGGCGAAGTCGCCCTCGCTCATCCTGAGCAGCAGCGCGTCCCTGGTGACGCCCGCGTTGGCTATCAGCACCTCGACGGGGCCGTGCTCGGCCTCGACCTTCCGGAACGCGGCGTCGACCTGCGCGGCGTCGGTGATGTCGCACTCCACGGCGAGCAGGCCCTCGGGCGGCTCCCCGGTGCGGTAGGTGACGGCCACACGGTCTCCGGCGGCCTCCAGACGGCGGGCGATGGCCAGGCCGATGCCTCGGCTGCCACCGGTGATCAGGACTGAACGGGACACGCGGGCGGTCCTTTCCGAGACTTCGTCAGGTGTGTGCCGCAGTCAACCAGCCGGCCGGTCCCCCGCGCACACCCTCAATCGACAGTGAAAAGGGCGGGGCCGAAATGACTGCGATGCGAACGGCCCCCGGCGGTAGTGTGACTGGCACATCTTTCATCGCAGGTGACACCCGATCAGCCCCCGGTGGGGGACCGTCCTGTCCGAGTCGGCGCAGGAGAGGCTTCGCGTTGAGCAACAAGGAGGCGCTGCAGCAACTGCTGCGCTGGAAGCGACAGCAGATAGACCCGGTCGAGCTCGGCTGGCTGAGGCGTTCCGGCCGGGGCCGGCGCTCCAAGGGCCTTTCCCAGGCCCAGGTGGCCCAGGCGCTGTATGTGTCCGAGCGTACCTACGCCGACCTGGAGCGCGGCGACACCGCCACCCCGAGCACGGACCTTCTCGACAGCGTCGCCCAGGTGCTGCGCATGGAGGAGCGGGAACGCACCGCCCTGTACGTCTACGCCCTCGGGTACGAGCCGCCGATCCCGATGGATCCCACCGCGGGCACCAATGTGGCCCCGGCCTGGCAGCACGCCGTCAGCAACGTCGCCGGGCAGCCCTGCTACATCAACGACGTGGCCTGGAACGTGCTGGCCGCCAATGACGACTTCATCCGGATGTTCCCGCAGGTGCCCGGTGAGGCCCCCCGGCTGCCGGAGCAGAACCTGATGCGCTGGATGCTGCTGCGGGAGGAGTCCCGCGAACACCATCTGGTGGACTGGGAGAAGCGGTGGGCGGAGCCGGTGGCCGCCCAGTTGCGCACCTCCGTCGCGGCCCGCCCGGACAACGAGGAGCTCCAGCGGCTGGACCAGGAGGTCAACGACGACCCGGTGGCGGGGCCGATCTACCGGAACCACAACGTGGCCTATGTCCACCCCGACGGCGACTCTCGCCGGATGCGCCACGCGGGCTTCCTCCCGGCGGACGGCCATGACACCCGGGACCACTGCTGCGACCGCCATACGGTCTCGCAGTCGGGCATCGTGACCATGTGCGCGGCGCAGCCCTTCGGTAGTCCGGGGGCGCGGTTCTTCCTGCTGGTCTTCCAGCCGGACGGTCGGTAGCCGCCGGCCGCATCGGCCGGAACGCCGTTCACCGGCCACAATGTCTGTCCATGAAACTCACTGCTCACTTCGGACCGATCGCTCCAGGCGTCTATGTGTGGCAGCCGGACGGAGGAGCGGCCTGGGGGCTGGCCAACTGCGGTGTGATCAGGGCCGGCGGTGAGGCGCTGATCGTCGACACGCCGTACACACCCGCCCTGACGGACGCCTTCCTGGCCGCGGCGCGAGAGGTGATCGGGGCCGGCACCCCGCTGGACCGGGTTGTCGTCACCCACGCCAATGGCGACCACACCTGGGGCAGTCAGCAGCTCCCGGGTGCCGAGATCATCGCGACCCAGGCGGCGCTGGAGCACCAGTGCGTGGAGCCGACCCCGGGCCAGCTGCACGCCCTCGTCCACGACTCCGATCCGGACCAGCCGCTGGGCTGGTACTTCCGCCGCCACTTCGGCGCGTTCGACTTCTCCGGCATCACGGTCCTGCCTCCCACCACGACGTTCACCGGCCGTCAGGAGCTGTCGGTCGGCGGGACGCCCGTCGTCCTGTACGAGGCCGGGCCCGCGCACACCGTCGGAGACCTGTTCGTCCATCTGCCCGAGCAGCGGGTGGTCTTCGCCGGCGACCTGGTCTTCGCCGGGGACCATCCCTCGCACTGGGCAGGGCCCCTGGAGCTGATCTCGGCGGCCTGCCGGCGGATCCTGGACCTCGAACCCGAGTGGATCGTCCCCGGTCACGGCCCGCTGCTGACCCCCGACGGGCTGCGGAAGCACCTCGGCTACCTCGACAACCTCGCCGCGCAGGCCCGTCTCCTGCACGGTCAGGGCCGAACCGCCCCGGAGGCGGCCCGGTTGCTCATCGAGGAGGACCGCTACCCCGGTCTCGGCCTGCCCGAGCGGCTGGCCATCAGCCTCAGCACGGAGTTCCGGCATCTCGACGGCAACCGCACCGTCCCCGAGCTGCTGCTGCCGATGGAGCACGCCGCCCGTATCGCCCGGGACCGGGCCGTGTCGGCGGAGCACACCGGACAGCCGGACGCCGATCGGACCACCGCGCCCGAAGCGATCCCGATCCAGACCTCCTGAGGAGGCACTGCCTGAGGAAGCGCTGCCTGAGAAGGCGCCACCTGAAGAGGAATTTCCTGAAGAGGAACTTCCTGAAATCGAACTACCGGAAGTGCGACTGCCGGAAGGAACGCTTCCTGGCACTTCCCGCGGCTGTGGAGAAGCATCGGAGCCGAGAGGAACTTGGCACCGCTTCCGGCGGTGCCACAGCCCGGCCCGGGACTCACCGGGCCGGCAACGGGGGAGCCTCTCTCCGCACCCGCGACTACGCGGGTGCGGAGAGAGGCGACACAACAGGCGAGCCGCCACCCTCTCCCTTCGATGCGATGTTTCACGTGAAACATCCCCTGGGGGGAGCGCCTCTGGGCCGGTCGGCGGTACGACACCGCCCGGGTGCCATGGATTCGCGGCCGTCGGCGGGACCATCCCAGGATGTTCGTCGTGGCGCTCACCCTGGTGCTGGCCTTCCTCCCTCCCCCTGCCGGGCCCGTCGGCGGTGCCGGCCCAGCCGCCGAAGTGACCCGCCTCTATACGGAGGCGGCCCTTGCCACCGACGCGTACGAGCGGGGGCGACGGCAGATCGCGGCCCAACAGGCCCTCGCCGGGCGGTTGAACCACCAACGGGAGCAGCAGCGCCAGGCGTGGGAACAGCTCCATGACCGGGTCGGCGCGGTCGCCCGGGACCAGTACCGGACGGGTGGAGCCCTGGCAGTGACCGCCCGGCTGCTCACCGCCGGGGATCCGGACAGCGCGGTACGCCGCGGGGAAGTGGCGCGGCGGGCACACCGGGCGGTGGCCGTGCTGCTCGCGGACGCTCGTACCGCGGAACGCGGACTCGCGCGAGCGGAGGAGGCCGCCGATACCGCCCGGCGGCGACTGCGTGACCGTCAGACCCGGCTCAATGCCCTCCGAAAGGGGATCGAGCGCCGACTGGAGCGCGCTGAGCTGAGCCTGCGGACCGTGGCGAACGCCTGGCGCACCGCGCGCCCCTGCGGCGCCCCGCCACCGGCCCCTGCCGGCGCGACACCGCACATCAGCGGCCCCCACGGCGTGGGATCAGCGGATACGGGGACCACTGGGTCCCCCGATGCCGGCAGCCCCTCCCCGGCCGCCGTCCACACGACCGGGCAGACCGGTGAGAAGACGGCGCACCGCACCGCCGCCCCGCTGCCGGGGCAGCCGGCCGGTGCCGCGAGTCCGCGGCCGCCCCGCCCACCGGCAGACGTCGCCACTGCCGCCCTGCCGTCCGACCGGCCGGGGCTGACCGTGACCGGCGCGGCCTCCGAAACCATCCTTGGCGTGGACGCCGACACGGGCCATGTACCGGACCTCGTGGGCACCGATGCCTATCCGGCGACGACCGAGGGCGGGACGGCCAGCGCGGCTACGGGGGCGGGCAGCGGCTCGGGCGGAGCCGGCCCGCTGTCCCCGGCCGCCCGGGGCGGTAGCGCGGTGGACGGCGGCACGTCCGCCCCCGGTAGCACCGGCCGCGGGATGGTCCGGGCACCGGGCTGGGTGGCGCCGGTGGCGCGGTACGCGCTGTCCGCGGGCTTCGACAGCACCGGCGCGCACTGGGCCCACCGGCACACCGGCCAGGACTTCGCGGTGGACCCGGGCACCACCGTGCGGTCCATCGGCCCGGGGCGGGTCCACTCGGTGTCCTGCGGAGGACCGTTCGGCGTGGAGATCGTGGTGCGGCACCCGGGCGGCTGGTACTCCCAGTACGCGCACCTGGCCTCGCCCGGGGTCCGGCCCGGCCAGCGGGTCACCGCCGGCCAGGGCATCGCCCGGTCCGGAAGCACCGGCAACTCGACCGGCCCCCATCTGCACTTCGAGGTGCGCCTCACCCCGTACATGGGCTCGGCGGTGCACCCGGTCCGCTGGCTGGCCGAACGCGGGGTCCGGCTGCACCCCGCCCCGTAGCGGAAGGGGGTCAGGCGGGGGCGGCGAGCAGGTCCTCGATGATGCGCGCCACTCCGTCGTCGTTGTTGGCGACGGTACGTCCGGAGGCGGCGGCGACCACGTCGGGGTGGGCGTTGCCCATGGCGTAGGAGCGCCCGGCCCAGGTCAGCATCTCGATGTCGTTGGGCATGTCGCCGAAGGCGACCACCTCGTCGGCCGAGACCCCGCGCTCGGCGCAGCAGAGCGCGAGCGTGCTGGCCTTGGAGACGCCCAGTCCGCTGATCTCCAGCAGGGCGGTGGGGCTGGAGCGGGTGATGCTCGCCCGCTCGCCGGCGGCCGTACGGGCCAGGGCGAGGAAGGCGTCGGGGCTCAGCTCCGGGTGGAGGGCGAGGAGCTTCAGCACCGGGTCGCCGGAGCCGGGCTCGTCCTCGTGCAGCAGCTTCTCGGCCGGGGCGATGGAGCCGGCGGTGTCCAGGTAAAACGGCGGGTAGTCGGGTTCGTAGTGGACTCCGGAGGTGAGGTCCACGGCGAACGCGGTGCCCGGGGCCTCCCGCCGCAGGGTGTGGACCACGTCCAAGGCGATCTCCCGCTCCAGCGGCCGGGTCTCCAGCAGGGTGCCGCCGGCCCGCAGGTCCACCACCGCCGCGCCGTTGGCGCAGATGGCGAGCCCGTGCCCGTGCACATGGTCGGCGACCACACCCATCCAGCGGGCCGGCCGTCCGGTGACGAAAAAGACCTCGATGCCCTCCCGCTCGGCGGCCGCCAGTGCGGCGACGGTACGGTCCGAGACGGACTGGTCGTCCCGGAGCAGGGTGCCGTCGAGGTCGGTGGCGATCAGCCGGGGACGGCGGTGCGCCAGGGGCCGGGGCGTGGGGCGGGTCGGTGTGGTCACGGCCCCCATTCTCCCGCACCGCTCCGCACGTGCGTGCGGCGTACCGCACATCTGAGCCAGCCGTGTGATCGCTGTGGCCGAACCAGTACGCCTGGTGGCCGCGCGAGGGCGGCCAGGGCGAGTCCAGGGCGCCGGACGCCCGGCCTTACCCGGCGGCGGCGAGCTGGGCGGGGGCCTCGGTGGCGATCTTCTCGAAGACGGCCTGGTCGGCCGCGAAGTCCGAGTCGGCGATCGGCCAGTGGACGACGAGCTCGGTGAAGCCCAGCTCCTGGTGCCGGCCGGCGAAGTCCACGAAGGCGTCCAGGGACTCCAGCGGGCCGCTCCGCTCCGGGGTGAACCCGGTGAGCAGGATCTTCTCCATCCCGCCGACCGCCCGGCCGGTCTCCGCACAGGCCTTGCCGAGCCTCTCGACCTGGCCGCGCAGGGCTTCCGCCGACTGCTCCGGGGTGCCCTCCTCGTACAGCTTGGGGTCTCCGGTGGTCACCCAGGCCTGCCCGTGGCGCGCGGCGAGCCGCAGTCCGCGCGGGCCGGTCGCGGCGACGGCGAACGGGAGCCGGGGGCGCTGGACGCAGCCGGGGATGTCGCGGGCCTCCTCGGCGGAGTAGAAGGTGCCCTGCTGCGAGACGGCGTCCTCCGTCAGCAGCCGGTCCAGCAGGGTGGTGAACTCGACGAACCGGTCCGCTCGCTCGCGCGGCGTCCACGGCTGCTGGCCGAGCGCGGTGGCGTCGAAGCCGTTGCCGCCCGCCCCGATGCCCAGGGTGATCCGTCCGCCCGAGACGTCGTCCAGCGAGATGAGCTCCTTGGCGAGGGTCACCGGGTGGCGGAAGTTGGGCGAGGTCACCAGGGTGCCCAGGCGCAGTCGCTCGGTGGCGCCGGCGGCGGCGGTGAGGGTCGGCAGGGCGCCGAACCACGGGCCGTCGCGGAAGGTGCGCCAGGACAGGTGGTCGTAGGTGTAGGCGGCGTGGAAGCCGAGCTCCTCGGCCCGCTGCCACTTCGCGCGGCCACCCTCGTGCCAGCGGTCGACGGGGAGGATCACGGTGCTCAGACGCAGGCTCATGCCCCCGAGCCTACGTCCCGCGGTGGGGCCGTCCCGAGCGTCCGGGCTCGGGCGCCCGGACGGGCTATGGGGTCGCCGTCAGCCGCGGAGGCGCAGGTATGCCGGGGGTACGGCGTCGGTGAGCCACACCCCGTTGGCGCTCACCCGGAAGACATGGCCGTCCCGGTGCATCGCCCCGGCGTCGACGGCCAGGACGACGGGCCGGCCCCGCCGGGCGCCGACCCGGGTGGCGGTCTCGCGGTCCGGCGAGAGGTGGACATGGTGGCGGGCCATCGGGCGCAGCCCCTCGGCCCGGATCGCGTCCAGGGAGCCGGCGACGGTGCCGTGGTACAGGAAGGCGGGCGGGACCGCGGGCGGCAGGTCCAGGTCGACCCGTACGGTGTGGCCCTGGTTGGCCCGGATGCGGTCGCCGTCGATGGTGAACCGCCGCTTGTCGTTGACCGCGACCACATGGTCCAGCTCCACGCGGGTGAGCGGCATGCCGTTGCGGGCGAGGGCGCCGAGCAGTTCGTCTACGGCGACCCAGCCCTGCGGGTCGAGGACCAGTCCGATGCGCTCGGGCTGGTGGCGCAGGTGCTTGGAGAGGTACTTCGACACCTTCACGGTGCGTCGGTCGTCCATAGGCGCGGTCATCGGCGCAGTGTGCCAGGAGTCACAGGATACGTGCCCGGATTTTCTCCGCTGAGAGGTTTCGTCCACAGGTAACGCCGCTTTTCCACAGAGTAGTTGGGGATCGCTGTGGACAACATGAGGGCCCGTCAGTCCGATTGTCCAACCGCGTGGTGCGGCTGGTGCCGTGGCGCCAGGGCGTCCAACCTCCGGCCCTGCACCTCCCGTTCGACCGCGGCGGTGACGAACTCCGCGACCTGCGCGGCCCCCACAAGCCGGGTCACGGCCTCGACGGTGGCGGCGGGCAGGGCCGTCAGCCGCTGCTCGTCCTCCTTCGGCGGCGGTCCGGGGGGCGCGAGCTGCTGCTGGAGATGCCGGGTGGCCAAGGTGCGCATGGCGCGGGCCAGTTCGGCGTCCACGGTCTGCTGTGCCAGCGGACGCAGCCGCCGCACCAGCGCGGCCGCCTCGGCGGCGTCGGCGTCGGTGGGCGGGCGCCGGTCGAGATAGCGGGCGAAGACATGCTCCGTGGTGAACTCCAGGAACCGCCCGGCGATGTGCTCGACCTGGCCGCGCAGCTCCCGCAGATGCTCGGAGATCGCGGCCAGCGGCACCCCGGCCGCGTACAGCTCGACCGCGACCGCGAGCTCCTGCGGGCTCGGCACCACGAACTCGTCGTCCCGGCCCGGCACCCGCTCCAGCACGCCCAGCTCCACGGCCTCCCGTACGGCGTCCTCGTCCGGGGTGCCGCCGAAGGCCGCGTCCAGCTCGGCGCGGCTGATGCGGTCCTCCTGCTCGTCGGTCCACGGTCCGTGCACCTCGGCGACCAGTCCCAGCACCCCGCCGAGCCCGCGGCCGGTGTCCCAGGCCTCCAGCAGCTCCTTGATGGAGGCGAGGGTGTAGCCGCGCTCCAGCAGGTCGGCGATCTGCTGCAGCCGGGCCAGGTGCTCGTCTCCGTACACATTGGCCCGGCCGCGCCGCTCGGGCCTCGGCAGCAGCCCGCGGTCCTGGTAGGCGCGGACGGTGCGGACCGTGGCGCCGCCGAGGCGCGCCAGGTCCTCGATCCGGTACTCCGCGACCGGACGTTCCGCCACCGGCCGGTCCATGACCGGCCGGTCCATGACCGGTCGGTCCATGACCGGTCGGTCCACGGCCGGTCGGTCCACGGCCGGTCGGTCCGTCACCGGTTGTTCGGCGACCGGTTGATCCATGACCGGGCCTCCGGTCACCGGGTACTCCGACCGTTCCTCCACGACAGCTCCCCTCACGCGCTGCGGACCGCCGACCACTCAGGGGGCGGCCCCCGGGATCGACGGTAGACGCCGCTTCAGTCCCGCGGTTTGATCCGGGCCAGGGCGCGGGCCGCCCCGGGGGACAGCCGGCCGAGCAGCCGGAAGACGCGGGCCTCCGGAGTCACCGCGACCACCGCCTCATTGCGCGCCACCGCCCGCAGGATCGCGTCGGCGACCTTCTCCGGCGGGTAGTTGCGCAGCCCGTACAACCGGGCCGCCTCCCGCTGCCGGCGCTGCTCCTCCTCCGCCGACACCCCGGCGAACCGGGCCGTGGAGGTGATGGAGGTGTTCACGATCCCGGGGCAGATCGCGCTCACCCCGATGGAGTGGTCCCCCAGCTCGGCGCGCAGGCACTCGCTGAGCATCAGCACCGCCGCCTTGGAGGTGCTGTAGGCGGGCAGCGTACGCGAGGGCTGGTAGGCCGCCGCGGAGGCGATGTTCACGATGTGGCCGCCCTGACCGCGCTCCGCCATCTGCCGCCCGAACAGCCGGCAGCCGTGGATCACCCCCCACAGGTTCACCTCCAGCACCCGCCGCCAGTCCTCGGCCGAGGTGTCCAGGAAGGTGCCCGACAGGCCGATGCCCGCGTTGTTCACCAGGACGTCCACCGTGCCGTACGCGGCGGCGACCCGCTCGGCCAGCTTCTCCATCGCCTGCTCGTCGGAGACGTCCGCCTCCTCGGCCCAGGCGTCCGCGGCACCCACCAGCCGGGCCATCTCGGCCGTCCGGGCCGCGCCCTGGGCGTCCCGGTCCACCGCCACCACCCGGGCCCCGGCCTCCGCGAACGCGAAGGCGGTGACCCGCCCGATCCCGCTCGCCGCGCCCGTGATCAGGACCAGCCGGCCGCTGAACCGGTCCGCGTAGGGGCGGGCCGCGGCGAGCGGCGCCGGAAGCTCGGCGCCCGGCTCCTCGTGCGCGGTGACGAACTCGCCGATCCATGCCGCCAGCTGGTCCGGCCGGGTCCTCGGCACCCAGTGCCTGGCGTCCAGGGCGCGGCGCACCAGCTGCGGCGCCCAGCGGTCCAGGTCGTCGTAGAGCCGCTCGGACAGGAAGGCGTCCCCGGTCGGGGTGATCAACTGCACCGGGACATGGGCGTACGCGTCCGGGCGCGGCCTGCGCAGCCGGGGCCGGACGTTGTCCCGGTACAGCCAGGCGCCGTGTGCCGCGTCCCGGGGCAGCGAGGAGGTCGGGTAGCCGTCGTCGGGGGTCTTCTCCAGCCGCTGGACCAGCCCCGGCCAGCGCTTGCCGAGCGGCCCGCGCCAGGCCAGCTCGGGCAGCACCGGGGTGTGCAGCGCGTAGACGTACCAGGACTTGGCGCCCTGCCCCAGCAGCTGGCCGACCCGGCGCGGGGTGGGCCGCGCCATTCGCCGCCTGATCCAGTGCCCGAAGTGGTCCAGGGACGGGCCGGACATCGAGGTGAAGGAGGCGATCCGGCCCTCGGTGCGCCGTACCGTCGCGAACTCCCAGGCCTGCACCGAGCCCCAGTCGTGCCCCACCACATGCACCGGCCGCCCGGGGCTCACCGCGGCCGCCACGGCCAGGAAGTCGTCCGTCAGCTTCTCCAGGGTGAAGCCGCCGCGCAGCGGTTTCGGCGCCGAGGACCTGCCGTGGCCGCGGACGTCGTAGAGCACCACATGGAACCGGTCCGCCAGCCGGTGGGCGACCTCGGCCCACACCTCCTTGGAGTCCGGATAGCCGTGCACCAGCACCACCGTGGGCCGGGCCGCGTCCCCCAGCTCGGCCACGCACAGCTCGACCCCGCCGGTGCGCACCACCCGCTCCCGGGCCCCGTGCAGCAGCCCTTCCCCGCGCGCCCCCTCCACGGCACCGCTCCCTTCCGTACCGCTTCCCCTCGCAGGACCCACCGGACCGCTCCCCTCCGCCGTCATCGAACCGCCTCCCAGCGCCGCACATGCGGCAGATCGTCATCCAGCCAGAACGCGCTCTCCTCGGGATCCCGGGAGTCAGTGACCACCAGGAGCTCCTCGAACTTGGCGCCCGTACCGCGGAAGCCGAGGTGCGGTTCGACCGCCCACAGCCCGGGCCGCGGCGGGTGGTCGGAGAAGGTGTACGGCGACCACAGCGGGGACCAGCCGTCGCGGTGCCCGTGCACGGCGTCGCCCGCCAGTCCCCTAAGGGCCCGGGTGCCGAAGCCGAACACGGTCGGCGACCAGCGCCGCTGCCGTACCGCGCCCACCTTGTGGGCGATCACCCCGAAGGGGTAGGCGCGGTGCCGGTTGGCATAGCCCTGCCGCACCATCAGCCGGTCCACGTCCTCGTACACCTCCCGCAGGGTCCGGCGCTCCCGTACCTCCCGCAGGATGAGCTCGCGGTGCTCCCGGAGGTCGTCCATCAGCCGGTCCTGCAAGGGGTTGAGCCCCAGGGAGCCCGAGTAGCCGACATCGGCCGGGAAGCCGCGGTGCACCGGGGCCAGGTCCAGGATGAACGGCATCCCGGGCTCCAGCCGGCGACCGGTGGGGAAGAACTGCAGCGGTATCCGGAAGTCCGTGAAGGCGGTGCGGTCCCCGAACCAGGCGAACGGCAGATGGAACCAGTCGCGGACCCCGCGCTCCCGCAGCCACTCGCGCAGCATGCGGGCCGCCTCGCGTTCCGTGATCCCGGGGTGGAGCCGGGCGGCCACCGCCTCGGCGCAGTCGTAGGCGAGCCGCTGCGCCTCACGGAAGCCGTCCAGCTCGGCCGCCGGGACCGCCGAGGTCCTGGGCGGGGTCGTCAGGGGCGCCGCAGCCGCCCAGGTCGTCGAAGTCATGCCACCGTCCACCGTCGACTCGCGTGAGGCCGGTCGGGCCGGCCCGGGCCCACGTACCGCGGCAGAGCGCTACGTGGTCGTAACGTGACATCGATGAATGTGACAATGGTCGGCGGCTACGTCAAGGGTGCGGCACCGCCCTGTGGACAACTCCGGCGGGCGATGTCATGCACATGGACTGTTTCACGTGAAACATCCCTCCATGGCGGGCAAGGCCGGGCAACCGGCCGACCGGCCCCTACGGGCCCGTACGCCTGGAGTCGGACATCGATCCGACCGTCAGGTCTGACGACGGGTGTGGCCCAGGACACTACGGTCGACGTGTGACTGTGATCGCTACCGAGAGCCTCAGCAAGCGGTTCCCCCGGGTGACCGCCCTCGACCGGCTCTCCCTCGACATCGGACCGGGCGTGACCGGGCTCGTCGGCGCCAATGGCGCGGGCAAGTCCACCATGATCAAGATCCTGCTCGGGCTCTCCCCGGCCACCGAGGGCCGGGCCGAGGTCCTGGGGCTCGACGTGGCCACCAGTGGCGGCGCCATCCGCGAACGGGTCGGCTACATGCCCGAGCACGACTGCCTGCCGGCGGACGTCTCGGCCACCGAGTTCGTCGTCCATATGGCCCGGATGTCGGGGCTGCCGCCCACCGCGGCCCGCGAGCGCACCGCCGACACCCTGCGCCATGTCGGCCTCTACGAGGAGCGCTACCGGCCCATCGGCGGCTACTCGACGGGGATGAAGCAGCGGGTCAAGCTGGCCCAGGCCCTGGTGCACGACCCGAAGCTGGTGCTGCTGGACGAGCCGACCAACGGCCTCGACCCGGTCGGCCGGGACGAGATGCTCGGCCTCATCCGGCGGGTATGGACGGACTTCGGCATCTCGGTCCTGGTCACCTCCCACCTCCTCGGCGAGCTCGAACGCACCTGTGACCATGTGGTCGTCATCGACGGCGGCCGGCTGCTGCGCTCCAGCTCCACCAGCGACTTCACCCAGGCGACCGCCACCCTCGCCATCGAGGTCACCGACACCGACGCGCACCCGGATGGGACCAAGGCGTTGCGCGAGGCGCTCACCGCCGCCGGGGTCGCCCTCCACGCCGGTGAGGAGGAGGGGCTGCCGGGCGCCGGCCACATCCTGCTCCTCGACGCCGAGGGGGAGGAGACCTACGACATCGTGCGCGACACCGTGGCCGAACTCGGCCTTGGTCTGGTGCGCATGGAGCAGCGCCGCCACCGTATCGCCGAGGTGTTCCGCGCCGAGGCCCCCGCGGACGCCGAGCGGCCCGCCGACACCCACCGGCCGGCGGACGCGGGCCGGCCCGCCCAGGAGGTGCAGTCCCGGTGAACCACGACAACCGGACCCCCGCCCACGCCCCGCTCCCGGCGCCCTCGGCACCTCTCGGGACCAAGGCCCCCGCCCCGGGGCAGCTGCCCGCGCAGGGCGGTGGTGAGCAGACCCGGATCCACAACATCGGCTACCGCTCCTACGACGGGCCGCGCCTCGGCCGCGCCTATGCGCGCCGCTCGCTCTTCGCCCAGTCGCTGAAGGGTGCGTACGGACTCGGCCGCAGCGCCAAGTCCAAGGTGCTGCCGATGATCATCTTCGCGGTGATGTGCATCCCCGCGCTGGTGATGGTCGCGGTCGCCGTCACCACCAAGCTGAACGACCTGCCGGTGGAGTACACCCGGTACGCGATCATCATGCAGGCCGTCATCGGCCTCTTCCTGGCCGGGCAGGCACCCCAGTCCGTCTCCCGCGACCTGCGGTTCCGGACGGTGCCGCTGTACTTCTCCCGGCCGGTCGAGCGCGTCGACTACGTCGTCGCCAAGTTCGGCGCGATGGCCACGGCCCTCTTCATTCTGACGGCGTCTCCCCTGCTCATCCTCTATATCGGGTCCCTGCTGGCGAAGATGGACTTCTCCGACCAGACCGCGGGCCTGGCTCAGGGACTGGTCTCCGTGGCACTGCTCTCCGTCCTGTTCGGCGGCATCGGCCTGGTCCTCGCCGCCTTCACCCCGCGCCGCGGCTTCGGTGTCGCCGCCGTCATCGCCGTACTGACGATCTCCGTCGGAGCGGTCACCACCCTCCAGGGCATCGCCTGGGCCACCGACAACCTCGGCGCGATCGAGTGGCTGGGGCTGTTCTCGCCGATCACCCTGATCGACGGCGTGCAGACCGCCTTCCTGGGTGCCACCTCGTCCTTCCCGAACGAGTCCGGTCCGGGCGCCGGTCCGGGCGCGGTCTATCTGCTGACCGTCCTCGCCCTGATCGCCGGTTCCTACGCCGTGCTGATGCGCCGCTACCGCAGGGTCGGCCTGTGACCGGGCGGCGGCCCCCCACCGGGCCGGCGTCCCACCCGGCACCCACCACCATCCAGCCAAGGAATGGGCAGCGTCCGTGAGCACTCTGCAGATCGACCACGTCTCCCGGTGGTTCGGGAACGTCGTCGCCGTCAACGACGTCACCATGACGATCGGTCCGGGCGTCACCGGGCTCCTCGGCCCCAACGGCGCCGGCAAATCCACCCTCATCAACATGATGGGCGGCTTCCTCGACCCGTCCACCGGCTCCGTCACCCTCGACGGGACGCCGATCTGGCGCAACGAGTCCGCCTACCGGCACATCGGCGTCGTCCCCGAGCGGGAGGCGATGTACGACTTCCTCACCGGGCGGGAGTTCGTCGTCGCCAACGCCGAACTGCACGGCCTCGGCGCCGGGGACGCCCAGCGGGCGCTGGCCACCGTGGAGATGGAGTACGCCCAGGACCGCAAGATCGCCACGTACAGCAAGGGCATGCGGCAGCGGGTCAAAATGGCCTCCGCCCTGGTCCACGAACCCTCCGTGCTGCTGCTCGACGAGCCCTTCAACGGCATGGACCCGCGCCAGCGCATGCAGCTGATGGACCTGCTGCGCCGGATGGGCGCCGACGGCCGCACCGTGCTGTTCTCCTCCCACATCCTGGAGGAGGTCGAGCAACTCGCCTCGCACATCGAGGTGATCGTCGCCGGCCGGCACGCGGCCAGCGGCGACTTCCGCCGCATCCGCCGGCTGATGACCGACCGCCCGCACCGCTACCTGGTGCGCTCCAGCGACGACCGGGCCCTGGCCGCCGCGCTGATCGCCGACCCCTCCACCGCGGGCATCACCGTGGACACCACCGAGGGCGCCCTGCACATCCAGGCCGTGGACTTCGGCCGCTTCACCGCGCTCCTGCCGCAGGTCGCGCGCAAGCACTCCATCCGGCTGCTCACGGTCTCGCCCTCGGACGAGTCCCTGGAGTCGGTCTTCTCCTACCTCGTCGCGGCCTGAAGGGAGCCCTTGACCATGTACCACCCCACCGTCGCCCGGCTCACCTACCGGGCCCTGCTCGGCCGCCGCCGCGCCGCGATCCTCTTCCTGCTGCCCGGACTGCTGCTGCTGATCGCCGCGGCCGTCCGCGCCTTCAACGGTGCCGACGACCAGATCGCCGCCGATGTCCTGGGCGGCTTCGCCCTCGCCACCATGGTGCCGCTGATCGGCGTGATCGCCGGGACGGGCGCCATCGGGCCGGAGATCGACGACGGCTCCATCGTGTACCTGCTGGCCAAGCCGGTGAAGCGGCCGACGATCATCGTCACCAAGCTCACCGTGGCCATCGCCGTCACCATGGTGTTCTCCGCCGTCCCCACCTTCCTGGCCGGCCTGATCCTCAACGGCAACGGCCAGCAGATCGCCATCTCCTACACCATCGCCGCGCTGGTCGCCTCGATCGCCTACAGCTCGCTGTTCCTGCTGCTGGGCACGATCAGCCGGCACGCGGTCGTCATCGGCCTGGTCTACGCCCTGGTGTGGGAGGCCCTGTTCGGCACCCTGATCGAGGGCGCCCGCACCCTGAGCGTCCAACAGTGGTCCCTCGCCGTCGCCCAGAAGGCGAGCGGTGACAACGGGATGATCGCCTCGGACGTCGGCCTCCCGGTGGCGGTCACGCTGCTGGTGGCGGTGACTGTGGCGGCCACCTGGTACGCCGGCCAGAAGCTCCGCACGCTCGCCCCGGCGGGCGAGGAGTAGCCGCCCGGTACCCGCTCCTCGCCCCCGCCGCCCATGGGGCCGACCCCGCCTCGTAGCCGCCGAACCGCCGGCTACACGCGCCGGTCGCGGGCGGCGAGGAGCCCCACCCCCAGCGCCGCCGCGCACACCGCGAGGACCAGGACGATCGGCACCGTCCAGCCGCCCGTCGCCTGGTGGACCGCACCGGCCGCCAGCGGTCCCACCGCGGCCAGCAGATAGCCGACCGTCTGGGACATGCCGGAGAGCCGCGAGGCGGTCGCCGCGTCACCGCTGCGCAGCACGATCAGGGTGAGCGCCAGCCCCACCGCCCCGCCCTGCCCGATGCCCAGCAGGCCGGACCACAGCCACGCACCGGCCACCGGCGCGGCGAGCAGACCGGCGTAGCCGGCCGCCACGAGCCCGGTCACCAGGACGACCAGGAGGCGCTGGCTGCGCATCCGGCCCGCCAGGAGCGGCACCAGGAAGGCCCCCGCGACCTGGATCAGGTTGTTGAAGGCGAAGATCACACCCGCCGTCGAACGGCTCATCCCGTGATCGGTGAAGATGGTCGGAAGCCAGGCGATCAGGACGTACGTCCACAGCGACTGCAGTCCCATGAAGAGGGTGACCTGCCAGGCCAGCGCCGACCGCCACACACTCCGACCGGTGCCGGTGCCGGTGCCGGTGGCCCGGACCTCGTGCCCCGTACGCCCCCGCGCTAACAGCACCTGCGGAACCCAGGCCACCGCCGCGACCAGCGCCAGCAGCGACCAGAACGCCAGCGAGGCCTGCCAGCCGCCGCCGAAGGCGTGCTCCAGGGGGACCGAGGCGGCGGCCGCCAGGGTGGCTCCGGCGATCATCGAACCGGTGTAGACCGAGGTCATGGCGGCGGCCCGGTCCGGGAAGTCCCGCTTGATCAGACCCGGCATCAGCACATTGAGCAGGGCGATCGCGCTGCCCACCAGCACTCCGCCGCCGTAGAGCGCGTACGTGGAGGGGGCGACCCGCAGCAGGATGCCCGCGGCCAGCAGCACCAGCGCGCCGCAGAGCACCTGTTCCGCGCCGAACCGCCGGGCGAGCCAGGGCGCCACGGCGGCACCGGCGCCGAGGAACAGCACCGGCACCGAGGTCACCAGCGAGGTCGCCGTGGCGGACAGCCCGAAGTCGCCGCTGATCTCGCCGACCAGTGGTGACACACCGGCCAGCGCGGCCCGCATGTTGAGCGAGGCGAGCACGATGCCGACGAGCAGCAGGACCGGGTGGGCGAGCAGCGCCCGCCGAGCCGCCGACGCCTGCGGGGACGGCCGCACATCGACTTCGGCGTCCAGCAGCAACTGCTCGGCATCGGGGCGTGGCATGGGGTGGCACCTTTCACAGCGTTCATTGGTCTGGCGGACGGCCCGGGAGGCTGGGCCGGGAGGGGCCGGTACCGGCCCGAGGCGGTCGACGGCCGAGGCCGGGGTGGGGCACCCTTCGGGTCGGATGGCCGAGCGGGGCGGCCGACGGCTCGGACCTGCGGCCCTGAGCCACAGCCCTGACCTGCGGCCCTGACCCGCGGGGCCCATGACCCGGACGGCAGAGTGACCGGCGGGGCCCGGCTCGGGCCGGGAAGTGGTCGCCTTGCGGGAACGCGCCCGGCGGCGGCCGCGACGGGCCTTTGGCATGGAGGCCACGAGACCGGGACACAGGCACCCCCGGCACCGGCACCGCCCCCCGGCGCCGGCACCGCCCCCGGCGTCGACCGGCCCCGGTCCGGCCCGGTTCCGATTCAGCGGTGGCGGCGGTGGACGATGGCGCGGACCGTCTCCATGGGGGCGCGGAGCAGTTCCCGTACGGCGGCGTCCGCCGCGTCCGGGTCGCGCTGCTCGATGGTGACGACCAGGGCCGCGTGGGCATCCAGGTGGATCGGCGGCATCTCGTGGTCGCCGAGCGAGGCGACCAGGCTCTCGTGCACCTGGACCGAGAAGAAGCGGTAGACCTCGCTGAACGCGGCGTTGTGGGTGGCCTCCACCACGGCACGGTGGAAGGCGTCATCCGCGTCGGCGGCACGGTCGCCCTGCTCGTGGAGGGTCGAGAGCGCGGCCCGCAACCGGAGCAGGTCGTGCGTGTCGCGCCGCTCGGCGGCCAGCCGGGCCGCCTCGGTCTCCAGCGCCATCCGCAGCTCCAGCACGTCCAGGGCGCCCGCCGCCCGTACGGTGCGGAGCACGGCGGCCGGGTCGGCGGTGGAGCGGACGAAGGTGCCGTTCCCCTGACGGGACTCCAGCAGGCCCGCGTGGACCAGGACCCGCACGGCCTCGCGCACGGTGTTGCGACCGACGCCCAGCTGCTCGGCGAGGTCGTGCTCGGTGGGGATGCGGTCGCCCACCGCCCACGCTCCGTCGGCCAGTTGGGCGCGCAACTGCTCGACTACGGTGTCCACCAGGGACATCCGCCCCGCTGCCCGCAACGCCATGGGCCACTGCTCCAATCCCCGCTCGGTCTCCGGTTGCCCGGTCATCCTACAACTTGTCCACAGGCCCCGGACGGCCGGGGGCCGCCGGGCTTACTGTGGGCACGGATCACCACCGTGCGAGCCCGCACCACGGGAGGCCGGCCGGTGCCGCACAAGCACGCAAGCTGGGCACATCACACACCTGGGGAGCACGCCATGTCAGACCGCTTCGACGTCGTCGTACTCGGAGCAGGCCCCGGCGGTTACGTCGCCGCCATCCGCGCCGCCCAGCTGGGCAAGCGGGTCGCGGTCGTGGAGGAGAGGTACTGGGGCGGCGTCTGCCTCAACGTCGGCTGCATCCCCACCAAGGCCCTGCTGCGCAACGCGGAGCTGGCGCACATCTTCACCCGCGAGGCCAAGACCTTCGGCATCAAGGTGGAGGGCGAGGTGTCCTTCGACTACGGGGAGGCGTTCAAGCGCAGTCGCCGGGTCGCGGACGGCCGGGTCAAGGGCGTCCACTACCTGATGAAGAAGAACGGCATCACCGAGTTCACCGGCCGGGGCACCTTCCTCGACGCCAACTCGCTCCAGGTGGACCTGGCCGACGGGTCGTCCACGACGATCTCGTTCGACCACTGCGTCATCGCCACCGGTGCGACCCCCCGCCTGCTGCCCGGCACCCGGCGCAGCGACCGGGTGGTGACCTACGAGGAGCAGATCCTCGACCAGGACCTGCCCGGGTCCGTCGTGATCGCCGGAGCCGGTGCCATCGGCGTGGAGTTCGCCTATGTGATGCGGAACTACGGCGTCGAGGTCACCATCGTCGAGTTCCTGGACCGCCTGGCGCCGTTGGAGGACAAGGACATCTCGGCGGAGCTGGCGAAGCAGTACCGGAAGCTCGGCATCAACGTGCTGACCTCGACGCGGGTCGAGTCCATCGACGAGTCCGGCGACCAGGTGCGGGTGACGGTCACCGGCAAGGACGGCGCCGAGAAGGTCCTGGAGGCGGACAAGGTGCTCCAGGCGATCGGCTTCGCGCCGAACGTCGACGGCTTCGGCCTGGACAAGTCGGGGGTGCGGCTCACCGAGCGCGGAGCCATCGAGGTGGACGGGCGGTGCCGGACCTCGGTCCCGAACATCTACGCCATCGGCGATGTCACGGCGAAGCTGATGCTGGCTCACACGGCGGAGGCCATGGGCGTGGTCGCCGCGGAGACCATCGCGGACGCGGAGACCATGGAGCTCGACTACCCGATGATCCCGCGGGCCACCTACTGCCAGCCGCAGATCGCCAGCTTCGGCTGGACCGAGGAGCAGGCCCGGGAGAAGGGCTTCGACGTCAAGGTCGCCAAGTTCCCCTTCACGGCGAACGGCAAGGCCCACGGCCTCGGTGACTCCACCGGCTTCGTGAAGCTGATCAGCGATGCCACGTACGGCGAGATCATCGGCGCCCATCTGATCGGCCCGGATGTCACGGAGCTGCTGCCGGAGCTGACCCTGGCCCAGCAGTGGGACCTGACAGTGCACGAGGTCGCCCGCAACGTCCACGCCCACCCGACGCTCGGCGAGGCAGTGAAGGAGGCGGTGCACGGACTGGCAGGCCACATGATCAACTTCTGACGCGTTCACCGCCGTGCCCCGGGGCTGTTCCGGACTGCCCCGACCGGCTTGATTGGGGCACCGACCGTGCCGAGAGGCACCACGGGACGGGAACGGGAGGGGTGGGCACCGGGAGGGGCGGCCCGCGCGGAAAGCGCGCTCGAAGCGGCCGCCCCGGGCGGGGCGCGGGGCAGGCACCCGGAGTCGTCGCTGGACTCCGGTGCTCGACGCCCCGCGGCCTGCCCCGCTGGGAGTGCGGTGGCCCGCGCCCCCCGGTCCCGGTGCGTCATCACTGTGCCTCGGCCCGGGGCACGGGCACCACTGAGTTTCCGTGGAGGGGAGGAGGGCGTGCGGGGCGGGGGGAGGGGTGGGAGGGGGCGGGGGGGAGGGGGGTGGGGGACCCCCCCCAAGTACCCCAGTGATTGCGTACGGCAAACCCGGGACCGGCCCACCCAGCACCGCCCCAACCGAAGCCGGTGAGCCGGTTCACCGCACCGCGAGCCGGTCCACCCCACCGTGAGAAGCCGCTTCACCCCGCCACGAGGAGCCGCTTCACTCCGCCGCGAGGAGCTGCTCCAGCACGACCGCGATGCCGTCGGCGTCGTTCGACGCCGTGACCTCGTGGGCGACGGCCTTGAGGTCGTCGTGGGCGTTGGCCATGGCGACGCCGTGCTCGGCCCAGGCGAACATGGGGATGTCGTTGGGCATGTCGCCGAAGGCGATGGTCTCGAACGCCTTCACACCCAGCCGCCGTGCCGCCAGCGAGAGGCCCGTGGCCTTGCTCAGGCCCAGCGGGAGGATCTCCACGATGCCCGAGCCCGCCATGACCACGTTCACCAGGCTGCCGACGGCCTGCCGCGCGGCGGCGGCGAGGGCGTCGTCGTCCAGGGCGGGGTGCTGGATGTACACCTTGTTGAGCGGCGCCGACCACAGATCGGCCGGGTCCTCGTACGGCAGGTAGGGCAGCGGCCCCTCCTGGACCCGGTAACCGGGGCCGACCAGGACGTCTCCGTCGAGCCCGTCCCGGCTCGCGGCGATCGCGAGCGGGCCGACCTCGGCCTCGATCTTCGACAGCGCCAGCCCCGCCAGCTGCCGGTCCAGCGTCACCGAGGTGAGCAGCCGGTGCTCACCCGCGTGGTAGACCTGCGCGCCTTGGCCGCACACGGCGAGGCCGTCGTAGCCGAGGTCGTCCAGGATGTGCCGGGTCCAGGGGACCGAGCGCCCGGTCACCACGATGTGCGCGGCCCCCGCCGCCGTGGCGGCGGCAAGCGCGTCGCGGGTGCGCTGCGAGACGGTGTCGTCGGAGCGCAGCAGCGTGCCGTCCAGGTCGGTCGCGACCAGCTTGAACGGGAACGCCGACCGGCGGGTGGCCGACTGGAGGGGGAAGGAGGCCGGCTGGGTGGGGGCGGCGGGTCCGGGGAGCGTGGTCACTTGGCGAGGGGCTCCAGGATCTCGCGTCCGCCCAGGTAGGGGCGGAGCACCTGCGGGACGAGCACCGTGCCGTCGGCCTGCTGGTGGTTCTCCAGCAGCGCGACGATGGTGCGCGGCACCGCGCACAGGGTGCCGTTGAGGGTGGCCAGCGGCTGCACCGTCTTCCTGCCCTCGCGCTCCTCGCGCATCCGCACGGACAGGCGGCGGGCCTGGAAGCTGTCGCAGTTCGACGCGGAGGTCAGCTCGCGGTACTTGCCCTGCGTCGGGATCCAGGCCTCGCAGTCGTACTTACGCGAGGCGGAGGCGCCCAGGTCACCGGTGGCGACGTCGATCACCTGGAACGGCAGCTCCAGCGAGTTCAGCCACTGCTTCTCCCACTCCAGCAGCCGCTTGTGCTCGGCCTCGGCGTCCTCGGGCGCGACGTACGAGAACATCTCCACCTTGTCGAACTGGTGGACCCGGAAGATGCCCCGGGTGTCCTTGCCGTAGGTCCCGGCCTCGCGCCGGTAGCAGGGGGAGAACCCGGCGTACCGCAGCGGCAGCTTGTCGGCGTCGAGGATCTCGTCCATGTGGTACGCCGCGAGCGGCACCTCGGACGTGCCCACCAGGTAGTAGTCGTCCTTCTCCAGGTGGTAGACGTTCTCGGCGGCCTGGCCGAGGAACCCGGTGCCCTCCATGGCGCGCGGCCGGACCAGCGTGGGCGTCAGCATCGGGATGAACCCGGCCTCGGTCGCCTGGGCGATGGCCGCGTTGACCAGGGCCAGCTCCAGCAGGGCGCCGACCCCGGTGAGGTAGTAGAAGCGCGAGCCGGACACCTTGGCGCCCCGCTCCATGTCGATGGCGCCGAGCGCCTCGCCCAGCTCCAGGTGGTCCTTCGGCTCGAAGCCCTCGGCACCGAAGTCCCGGATGGTGCCGTGCGTCTCCAGGACGACGAAGTCCTCCTCGCCGCCCTCCGGGACGTCCGGGTGGACCAGGTTCCCCAGCTTCAGCAGCAGCTGCTTGGCCTCTTCGTCGGCCTCGTGCTGCTGGGCGTCGGCTGCCTTGACGTCCGTCTTCAGCTGCTCGGCGCGCTGCAGCAGCTCCGCCCGCTCCTCCGGGGAGGCCTTGGGGATGCGCTTGCCCAGCGCCTTCTGCTCGGAACGCAGTTCGTCGAAGCGGACACCGGACGACCTGCGCCGCTCGTCGGCGGAGAGCAGGGCGTCGACGAGGGCGACGTCCTCTCCACGGGCGCGCTGGGAGGCGCGAACACGGTCGGGGTCCTCACGGAGCAGGCGAAGGTCAATCACCCCACCAGGCTACCGGTGCCGGACGGCGGCCCCTTCACGGATTTACGACGCGTGTCGTTACGCGCGGAAAGTCCGAAATAGGGTTGCTTGCGCTTGGCGGGGGTGGGGCGGGAGCGGACCGCTCCGGGCTTGGCGCCTCGGGGGCCGGGCGGTGCGCGGCGGCTGCGGTTGTCCACAGCCCGACCGCGGGAGGGAATTGTTATCCACAGGCTGTGTGGAAGTTCTGTGGATCAGCGGATGGATCAGCGGGAACTCGCGAATTGATCATTCCGAAGTTATTTCCCTGCCGCGGACTGCCGGGCAAACCTGGGAGTTCCCACTCATTCGAGTGGGAAATCAGCTCTCAAAAGGGGCGATCGGTGGAATCGGGACATCGGGGCGGTGGTACGGGGCTCCGTCCCGCCTGAGCCCCACCCGGGCGCGGCCGGGTCGTCCTGGGGGCGATTTGTCGACCCCGCCTCGACCGATGTCGACTTGTCCCCAGGTCGAGAAGCGGCCCTGTGGATAACTTTCTCCCGGCCCGGTACGGCCCGGTACGCCCCGAGCCCCCGCCCGGTACGGCCTCAGGCCCGGCCGTCCTGGCAGCGGGCCAGCCAGTCCGAGGCCGCCGTGAAGTCCGCGTCGGACATCCCCGGGTGCAGCGGGGTGACGTCCTCGACGGCGGCGCCGGCCCGGGGGTACGAACCGAGGAACCGCACCTTGGCGCAGCTCCGCTTCAGCCCCATCAGCGCCTCACCCATCCGCAGGTCCGCGATATGGCCCTCGGCGTCGATCGCGAAGCAGTAGTTGCCGATACCCGCGCCCGTCGGACGGGACTGCAGCAGCATCAGGTTGACCCCGCGCGCGGCGAACTCCTGGAGCAGGGCCTGCAGGGTGCCCGGGTGGTCCTCCTGCTGCCAGACCACCACCGAGGTCTTGTCCACGCCGGTGGGCGCGGCGGGCCGGGCCGGACGGCCGACCAGCACGAACCGGGTCTCCGCGTTGGCGGCGTCATGGATGTCCCGGACCAGGGTCTCCAGCCCGTACCGCACCGCGGCGAACTCCCCGGCGAAGGCGGCGTCGTACCGGCCCTCCTGCACCAGCCGCGCGCCGTCCGCGTTGGAGGCGGCCGACTCCCACACGGCCTCCGGGAGATGGGCGCGCAGCCACTTGCGCACCTGCGGCTGGGCCACCGGATGGCCGGTCACCGTCTTGATGTCGGTGAGCTTGGTGCCCGGCCGCACCAGCAGCGCGAACGCGATGGGCAGCAGGACCTCGCGGTAGATCATCAGCGGCTCGCCGGAGGCCAGCTCGTCCAGGGTGGCCGTCACCCCGCCCTCGACCGAGTTCTCGATGGGCACGAAGGCGGCGGCCGCCTCCCCGCCGCGTACGGCGTCGAGCGCGGCCGCCACGGAGACCATGGGCACCAGCTCGCGGGTGGCGGCCTCCGGAAGCGTACGGAGGGCGGCTTCGGTGAAGGTGCCCTCGGGACCGAGATACGTATAGCGCGTGGCCGACATACCGGTCACCCTAATGCGCCCCCCGGGGCCGGGGCGGCGGTCGCCGGATGCCGGACAGGACCCCGCCTCGGCCCCGAACCGGACAGGGTCCCCGCCTCGGCCGCCAACCCGGCCCACGGGACAAGAGGGGAACGCAGCTCAGGACTCCAGCAGCCGCTGGCCCACGTACTCGCCCTCCGCCGGGCCGCCGGGCACCGCGTACAGACCGCTCGCCTCGTGCCGGATGAACGGCGACAGCGCGTCGCCCCGGTCCAGCTTCCGCTGCACCGGTACGAAGCCCCGGCGCGGGTCGGCCTGCCAGGCGACGAAGATCAGTCCGGCGTCCGGCTCCCCGTCCGGACCGATCCCGTCGTGGTACGAGAAGGGCCTGCGCAGCATCGCGGCCCCGCCGTTCTGCTCGGGTGCCGAGATCCGGGAGTGCGCGTCGGCGGCGATGACCGGGCGGCCGTCGGCGCCGGCCTTCTCCAGGTCGGGCTCCGTCGTCTCGGTCCCACCGGTCAGCGGGGCACCGTCCGCCTTGCGCCGCCCGATGACCTGCTCCTGCTTCGCCAGGGACAGCTTCTCCCAGTCGTCCAGCAGCATCCGGATCCGGCGGACCACCGCGTACGACCCGCCCGCCATCCACGCCTGCGCCCCGCTCCCGCCCCCGCCACGGCCACCGCCCGCCGGGACGAACACCCGCGCGTCGAAGTCCGGCTCGGACGGCTTGGGGTTGCCGGTGCCGTCGACCTGGCCCATCAGATTGCGGGTGGTCATCGGCTGCGCGGTGGCACCGGGCGCCCGGTTGAAGCCGTTCATCTGCCACCGGACCTTCGCCGCCCCGGCCGCCTCCTTCTGTACGGCGCGCAGCGCGTGGAAGGCCACCAGGGCGTCGTCGGCGCCGATCTGCACCCACAGGTCGCCGTTCGAGCGCCGGGCGTCGAGCCGGTCGGCGGAGAACGCGGGCAGCGGCTCCAACTCGACCGGTCGCCGCCCGGTCAGTCCAGTGCGGCCGAAGAAGGAGGCGCCGAAGCCGAAGGTGACCGTGAGCGAGGACGGCCCCGCGTCCAGCGCCACCCCGGTGTCCCCGCCGCCCACGGGGCGTCCCGCCATCAGCCGCTCCGCCACCGCAGACCAGCGCCGCAGCAGCGCCGCGGCCTCCCGGCGCCCGGCACCGGGCACCAGGTCGAAGGCGACCAGATGGCCCCGGGCCTGCATCGGCTGGAGGATGCCCGCCTGGTGCCGCCCGTGGAAGGGCACCCGGGACGAGCCGACCGTGGACAGCGCCGTCCCCGGCTCGGACGCGGTGGCGGCGTGGACGGCGGCGCCACCCGCCCCGCCCAGCACCAGCCCGGCCGCCCCGGCCGCGCCCGCACTGCCCAGCAGCCGCCGCCGGGACACCCCCGCCCCGGACGCCTGCTCTTGGCCGGGTCGCGCCTCGGCGGTTGGTCGTTCCGAGGGCTCAGGGAGCCCCTTCGCGGCTCCCTGAGCCCTCGGGTGGTCGTTCTCGCGCTCGCGCCGGCGGTCGTGCTGCATAGCGGGGTCAGCCGATCTTCACGTTCTTGTCGAGGGTGGTCTGGTCGATGTCGGAGGTGCGGACGGTCACCTGGATCGTCCACTCGCCGGGCATCGGGATCTGCAGGCCCTCCGCGCTCCAGTGTCCGGCCGCGATGCGGTCCGGCTGAACGGGCAGCGGCCCGATCTGCTGCTCGCGCAGGGTGAACGACACCTTCAGCTCGGGCAGGTCCAGCGGCCGGCCGTCGGTGCCGTCCGCGAAGACGTGCAGGGCGTTGGCCCCGGACCGGCCCGGGTCCACGGTGAGCCGGATGGTGCCCTTGCCGTTCACGCCGCCGGTGTCGAACGGCAGCGTGAGCTCGACGGGCCCGGTGGGTGCCGGGGCGGTCTGTGCCGCCCCCGCCTGCGCCCGGCCGGCCTCCTCCTCCGTACGACCGGGCTCGGTGGTCGTCAGCACGGTGGTGACGGCGAGCAGGACGACCGCGACGGCCGCCTCCGCCAGCACCGAGCGGCGCAGCCCGGAGCGGACCGGGTCGGCGTCGCGCCGCCGCTTGTCCTGGGCGGTGGCCAGCGCGGCCCGCTGCCGGGCCAGTTGCCGTGCCCGCTCGGCGGACGGCTCCGCCCCGGCGGCGCTGTCGCCGTCCCGGTCGGGGGCCTCATCGCCGCCCCCGCCTGCCGCGCCCGTGGCGGCGACCGCCGCGACCGGCGCGCCCTCGGCCCCCTCCGGTGTCTCGGCGGTCTCGGAGGCCTCGCTCAGCCGCCCGGTCCACCGGCGGGAGAACCAGGCGAGGCCGACCAGCACCGCGACCAGCGCGACCTTGATCACCAGCAGCCGCCCGTACGCCGTACCGGTCAGCGCGCTCCAGGAACCGACCTGCCGCCACGACTGGTAGACGCCGGTCACGGCCAGGGCCACCACCGAGCCGAACGCCAGCCGGGAGAACCGCCGTACCGCCTCCCGTCCGATCGACGGCCCCCGGAACAGCACCACCAGCAGCGCCGCCAGTCCGCCCAGCCACGCGGCCATGGCGAGCAGGTGCAGCACGTCCACCGGCATCGCCACGGCGGCCTGGATGCCGGTCGAGGCGTGCTCGGACAGCGCCCAGGTGGCCGCGAGTCCGGCCGCGACGACCGTGCCGCCGACCGCCAGGCCGAAGGACAGGTCCTTGCGCTCGCTCTCCTCCGCGCGCCGGGTGTACGCGCCGAAGAGCACCGCGACGAACAGCGCGGCGGCACCGAGCAGCAGCAGCCGCGAGACCAGCGCCGTTCCGGTCTTGGTCTCCAGTACGGTGCCGAGGACGTCCAGGTCGAAGGCGTCGGCCACCGAGGCCTCCGCGCCCGGCTCGGCGCCCACCCCCGTATAGGGCCCGCGCAGCAGCAGCTGGACCAGGGTCGCGCCGGTCAGCGCCACCCAGCCGCGTACCACCAGCCGTTGCAGCGGCCGTACCGCCGCCCCGCGCGGCCAGCAGGCCAGCACGAACGCGCCACCGCCGACCAGCAGGATGAAACCGCCGTACGAGACGTAGCGCGCGATCCCGTACAGCACCCCGACCAGCCCGCCACCGGCCTCCGCCTGGGCCACCACCGCCCGCTGCTCCGAGGGGGCGCCGATGGAGAAGGTGAACGCCCCGGAGATCGGGTGGCTGTCGGCGGACACCACCCGCCAGGCGACGGTGTACGTGCCGTCCGGCAGTCCGGAGTGCAGCCCGACCGCGTGCCGGACCTCGCCGCCGCCGCTCCGGTCCCGGACCGTGCCGGTGTCGGCGCGCTTGCCGCTGGGTTCCAGCACGCGGATCGAGTCGTCGCCCATGGCGACCTGCTCGGAGAAGGTGAGCGTCACCTCCTTCGGGGCGGCCGCGACGACCGCGCCGTCCCGGGGGTCGCTCGCGGTCAGCGCGGCGTGCGCGGACGCGGGCGCCGCCCCGGCGAACACGGCGCCGAGGAGCGCGGCCAGCACCAGCAGCAGCCGTACGGCCACCGGGCCGGGCCGGCCGTCCCGGGGCCGCACGCCCCGGCCGCGGATCCGGTCCCGGCCACGGATCCGGTCCCGGCCGTGGATCCGTGTCCGGGCGGGGGTTCCGTCGCGGGTGGGGGTGCCGGTGGCGGGGGTGCCGGTGGCGGTCCCCGGGGCAGTGGCCGTCATGGTGTCTCGTCCCCGTCTCTCAGTGGTGGGCGGAGCCGTGGGCCGTGTGGCCGGACGCGGGGTTGTGGGTGGGCGCCTCGACGGGCAGGTCGATCCGGATCGGGCCGGACTTCTCGAAGCGCAGCTCCACCGCCACCTTCTCGCCCTGCTTCGGCTGCTTCTTGATCTCCATGAACATCAGATGGCTGCCGCCCCGTTCGAGGTGCAGCTCACCGCCGGCGGGGATGTCGAACGACTCGACCTCCCGCATCCGCTGGTCCTTCGTCTCGTGGATCTCCACGTCGTCGGAGAGCGGGCTGCTCACCCCGACCAGCCTGTCCGCCCCGTCACCGGTGTTGGTGACGGTGAGGAAGCCGCCCGCGGTGTCGCCCACCGGCTGCGGCATATACGCGTCGGCGACCTTCAGCCGCGGCGCCGAGCCCGCCTCCGTACCGCTGCCGCCGCCGTGGGTGGCGGACGAGGAGCAGCCGCCGAGGACCAGTGCCGCGGCGAGTGCCATGGCGGCGCCCAGCGCCGTACCGGGGCGGGTCACGGCCGCTCCCCCTTCACCAGCTTGGGCAGGTCCTTGGCGTAGTCCTCCCAGCGGGTGTCCTCGCCGTAGAGCACATAGCCCGCGTCCGTCTTCGGGGAGAACGCGATCACCTGGGTGCCGTGCATGGACTCGATCGAACCGTCCTTGTTCTTCTTCGACGGCTCGATGGTGATGCCGAGCTGGCGCGCGCCCGCCTGGATGGTGGCGAAGTCGCCGGTGAGCCCGGTGAAGGACGGGTCGCCCGCTCCGGGCAGCCACTTCGCCAGCTCCGCCGAGGTGTCCCGCTCGGGGTCGGTGGTGACGAAGACGACCTGGAGCTTGTCCTGGTCGGCCTTGGGCAGCTCCTTCTTCGCCAGGGCGATGTTGCTCATGGTCAGCGGGCACACGTCCGGGCAGTGGGTGTAGCCGAAGTAGAGGAGGGTCGGCTTGCCCTTGGTGCGTTCGCGCAGGTCGAACTTCACGCCCTTGGTGTCGGTCAGGACGAGGTCGGGCTTCGTGAAGGGCTGGTCGAGGACGGTCGCCGCCTTGTCCTGGGACGATCCGCCCGAGACCTGGGCGACCGAGCCGTCCCCCTTCGCCTTGGTTCCGTCGTCGCCACCGCAGGCGGTGAGGGCGAACGCGGACACGGCGACGAGAGCGGTCGCGAGACGGGCGGTCCGGCGGCCGCCGCGGCGGACCCGTGCCGGGCGCTGCGCCCGCTCCTCGGGCCCTGGGGCGGGGGAGGTGTCGATGTGGTGGTGCATGGGGTGGGGCTTCTCTCTCATGTTCCGGCGGTGTTCCGGACGGTGTTCCGGGACGTCCGAGCGGGGCTCGGCACGCGGGCGGTCCGGGAGGGACGGGAAGGGACGGCGGGGGCGAGGAGGGACGGCGGGGCGGCCGCCGGGGCCGGGCGGGCCAGGTCCGGATGCCTGGCCCGCCCGGTCGTCCGGGGCTGCTCACCGCCGTTTCCGGCCCACGGCTCGTCCCGGCCGCGGACGGTCCGCGCCTGCGAGCCGTCCGCGCCCTCGGGCAGGGTGCGCCGTCGGGCGGTCCCGGTCTCGGCTGGTGCGTCAGGCGGAGCGGCGGCGGCCGGCCAGGACGCCGAAGGCCACGCCCGCGGCGCCGATCACGATGCCGACGATGCCGAGGACCCGGGCCGTGGTGTCACTGGACGAGGCCTCGGAGTCGGACGCGGCGCTCGCGGAGTCGTGCGTGCCGTCGTCGTCGTGCCCGGCGTCCTTGGTGTCCTCCGCGCCCTGCTCGCCGTCCTTCTCGGCCTTGTCGTGGTCCGCCGCGCCGCCACCGTGGTGGTCGCCGGTCGCCGCGGAGAGCTCCAGCACGGGCGCCGGGGTCTCCGGCTCCTCGCCACCCTCCTTGGGCTCCTCGATCCAGCGCACGACCTCCTTGTTGTCGTACGTCTGGAGGGCCTTGAAGACGAGCTGGTCGGCGTTCTCCGGCAGCTGGCCCAGGGAGACCGGGAACTGCTGGAACTCACCGGGGCCGATCTTGGACGACTTGGCGGTCCAGGTGATCTTGGACGGGGCCTCGCTGATCTGCTTGCCGTGCACGTCCAGCGGCTTGGCGAGCTTGGCCTTGTCGACCTTGACCGTCCAGCCCGGGACCGGCTGCGGCAGCACGGAAGCCATCGGGGTGTCGGCCGGCAGGGTGACCTCCAGCTTCACGGTGGAGGCGTTGTCGCGCTCGTTCGGCACCTTGAAGTTGACGGTGGCGTAACCGCCCTTGGCGGCCTCGCCCTGGGGCTGCACGCTGACGTGCGCGAAGGCGGGCCCGGCCAGCAGGACGACCGAGGAGGCGGCGACACCGGCGACGAGGGCGGCGGCACGGGAAACGTTCATACGGAAGCACACTCCACGTAAGAGCAGGGATGCGGTGACATCGGTGTGCGCGCGGACGCGCCACGGCACCACCCGCTGCCGAGTGGACCGTGTCAGGCTGCGAGGACGAGTACGGCCGGAGGGCCGCGCCTGATCACCGAGTGCTGGAGTGCGTCCGCCGCGCCGGGCGGCGGGGAGTCGTCACCGGTGCGCCGGTACCGCGGTCCACCCGCGGGCGGTACGGGCAGTCCGCCCGCCAGCGCGCGTACGAGGGCCAGGGCGGCCCGCAGGGCGCGTACGAGCGCGCCGTCGGCCACCTCGCAGGCGCCGCGGCCGGAGAGCCGGGCCAGCCGGAGCAGGGCCAGGTCGCCGCGGCGCAGCAGCCAGCCGGTGGCCAGCGCCGCCAGCAGATGGCCCAGGATCATGGGGAGGCCGGGCAGCAGTGCCGCCGACGCGGCGGCCCCGTGCGCGGAGTGCGCGCCCTGCCCGGCCGAGGCGGCCGTGGCCGCGTCATGCGGATCCAGTCCCGCGCCCGCGACGATCCGGTAGGCGTCCGCCGTGCTGATCGACCGCGGACCGGCCCCGCAGACCAGCCGGGCGGCGATCCGGATCAGAGCGTCGTCCGCCTGCCCGCCCGCACCCGCACCGCTCGCGGCGAGGTTCCCGCCGCCCGCGCGGGAGCCGCCGAGCAGGGTGTGCAGCAGATGCTGGTAGCGCTCGCCCAGCCCGAACAGCACATGCAGGCCGAGTTGTCCGCCGGCGAGGGCCGTCGCGATGAGCGGCAGAGAGCGCTCACGCCCGGCGAGCGGGACGATCGCCGCGAACACCCCGAGGAAACCGGCGACCAGGGTCCACCAGGGGACCGTCGCGCAGGCCGCCAGGGCGTGGCCCACTCCGGACAGCGCGACGCAGACCGCGGCGAACACCGCGGCCCTCAGCAGTCGCGGAAGCACCCGCGGACCGGTGGTCGGGGCGAACCCGGAGGGGGCAGACATGGCCGGGTCATCATCGCACTGCCGCCCCCGCCGCCATACGGCAGGTCCGGAACATCACCTTTGGGGCCGTCCCGGGTCGCCCGCTCCTCCCCTGCCGGTGCACCCCCCTACCCGTGCACTCCACCACCCTCGCGCTCCTCTGCGCCCGCGCTCCACTACCCCGTCGTCCGGGCTACCCGCCTCCGCCGAACGGGCGCGCTCCTGTCAACCCCGCGCTTACGGTCCGTGTCGCCGGGCAATACGTATCGGTATGTCAAGCCGCAGCCAGGAGGCTGGAGCATGAGCATCTGGTGGTCTCTCCATTTGCGGCGTGAGGCTGCGAGTGTTCCGCTCGCCCGCCGCCTTCTCCTCGGCACCATGGAGACCGCGGGCGTCGACCCGGACGTCTCGTACGACCTGTCGCTCGCCCTCACCGAAGCCTGCGCCAACGCCGTGGAGCACGGCGGCCGGACGGGGACGGGCGAGCCGTCGGCCGAGTACCGGGTGACCGCCTACCTCGACGGTGAGAAGTGCCGTATCGAGGTGGCCGACTCCGGGCCGGGCTTCCCCCGGGGGCCGGTCCCGGCAGTGCGCAGACCGACCCCGGAGGCGGAGAGCGGCCGGGGGCTGAGCCTCATCGAGGAGCTGGCCGACCATGTCCACTTCGGCAACCGCTCCGGCCGGGGCGGGGCCGTGGTCAGCTTCGACAAGATCGTCAAGTGGCGTACGGACGCACCGGCACCGCTGGTCGCCTCCTGACCCCGCCAGACTCCTCCCAGGGAAGCAGGGAAGCAGTTCGGGGCGATGTTTCACGTGAAACATCGGTTTCACGTGAAACATCGCCCCGAAGAGCCGTAAGGAGCCGACCCCCGAAGGGCCTGGCGATGGGCACCGCGCCCGAAGGGTCCGGCTAGGGGCGACGTCAGCCCTTCAGCGACGCCATCCACGCCTCGACCTCGTCGGACCGACGGGGGAGGCCGTCCGACAGGTTCCGGTTGCCGTCCTCGGTGACCAGGATGTCGTCCTCGATGCGGACGCCGATGCCCCGGTACTCCTCGGGCACCGTCAGGTCGTCGGCCTGGAAGTACAGGCCCGGCTCGACCGTCAGGCACATGCCCGGCTCCAGCGTGGTGTTCACATAGTTCTCGGTCCGTGCCGCCGCGCAGTCGTGCACATCCATACCGAGCATGTGCCCGGTGCCGTGCAGGGTCCAGCGGCGCTGGAGGCCCAGCTCCAGGACCTTCTCCACATCGAGGTCGCCGAGCAGGCCCCAGGCCACCAGCCGCTCGGCCAGCACGCGCTGCGCGGCGTCGTGGAAGGCGCGGTACGGGGCGCCCGGGGTGACCGCCGCGATGCCCGCCTCCTGGGCGTCGTAGACGGCGTCGTAGATCTTGCGCTGGAGGTCGGTGAAGCGGCCGTTGATCGGCAGGGTGCGCGTGACGTCGGCGGTGTACAGGGTCTGCGTCTCCACACCCGCGTCGAGCAGCAGCAGCTCTCCGGAGCGCACCGCGCCGTCGTTGCGCACCCAGTGCAGGGTGGTGGCGTGCGGCCCGGCGGCGCAGATGGAGCCGTAGCCGATGTCGTTGCCCTCGACCCGGGCGCGCAGGAAGAACGTGCCCTCGATATAGCGCTCGCTGGTGGCCTCGGCCTTGTCGAGGACACGGACCACGTCCTCGAAGCCGCGCGCGGTGGAGGCGCAGGCCTTCTCCAGCTCGCCGATCTCGAAGGCGTCCTTCACCAGCCGCGCCTCGGAGAGGTGGATCCGCAGCTCCTCGTCCCGCTCGGCGGTCACCTTGTCGGTGAGCGCGGCCTCGACGGCGGCGTCATGGCCGCGGACGACCCGGACCGGGCCGGTGGCCTCGGCCAGCTGCGCGGTCAGTTCGCGCACGTCCTTGGCGGGCAGGCCCAGCAGCTGCTCGGCCTCGGTCAGGGAGTTGCGGCGGCCGGTCCACAGCTCGCCCATCCCGTCCAGCCAGAACTCGCCGTTCTCGCGGTTGGAGCGCGGCAGCAGGTAGATCGTGGCCTGGTGGCCGTCGGCGGTGGGCTCCAGCACCAGGACGCCGTCGTTGGTGTGGTCGCCGGTGAGGTACGCGTACTCGGTGGCGGGCCGGAAGTTGTACTCGGTGTCGTTCGAGCGGGTCTTCAGGTTGCCCGCGGGGATCACCAGGCGGTCGCCGGGGAACCGGCGCGACAGCTCCGCGCGCCGGGCGGCGGTCCGCTCGGCCTGCGGGATGGGCTCCAGCCCGTGCAGCTCCGTGTCGGCCCAGCCGGACTTCATGTTCTCGGCGAGCTCGTCGGAAACGCCCGGGTACAGCCCGTTCTTGCGCTGCTTGATCGGCTCTTCCTCTTCCGGGGTCTCCGGGGTGAGCTCTTCGGCCACGGGTCCGCCTCCTCTTCGATACGTGGGTACGACAGTGAACCCTCGGGCCCATCGTACGGTCGTACGGCCGACCACCCCAGAGGCGTAAGTCCCGCAGTCCCGCGACCCCGGGTCTCGGACTCCGGACTCCGGGCCCGGGGAGCGGACCGGCCGCTCAGTCGAAGCGGGCGGCGAGGATGACCACGTCCTCGCCCGCCGGGGCACCGTCCGGCAGCAGCGTGTGCAGGACATGGTCGGCGACGGCACCGGGGTCGGCGCGATCGGTGCGGGGCACGGTCGCCGCGGCGGCGTGCAGCCGGGTGAAGGCCCGGTCCGTCGACTCTCCGGGGCCCCGGAGCAGCCCGTCCGTGTAGAGCAGCACGGTCTCGCCGCTCGCCGGGGCGATCTCCACGCTGGGCGCCTCCCAGCAGGCGAGCATCCCGAGCGGCGCGGACAGCGAGGTCTCCACGAACTCGGTGCGGTGCTCGCCGACGATCAGCGGCGGGGTGTGCCCGGCCCCGGCCAGCACGATCCTGCGCCGCTCCGGCTCGGCGTAGGCGAACAGCGCGGTGGCCGACCGGGCGGGCTCGGTGAGCCGCAGCATCAGCTCCAGGTCGGACAGGACGGCGACCGGGTCCTCGCCCTCCATCACGGCGTACGCCCGCAGCGAGGCCCGCATCCGGCCCATCGCGGCCAGTGCGCTCGGCCCGCTGCCGGACACCGACCCGACCGCCAGTCCCAGCGCGCCCTCCGGCAGCGGCAGCGCGTCGTACCAGTCGCCGCCGCCCCGCGGCCCGGTGAGGTGCCGGACGGCCAGCCGTACCCCCGGCACATACGGCAGCCGGGTCGGCAGCAGCTCCTCGGCGAGGGCGGCCATCCGGGCCCGGGCCCGTTCCAGCTCCAGCAGCCGGGCGAGGTGCTCGGCGGCGTACCGCCCGTACAGGCCGGCGAGGTGGCGGCGGCCCTCGGCGGGCTCGGCCGGCTCGTCGTAGAACCAGACGGCCGCGCCGAGCCGGCCGCCCGCTTCGGCGGCCAGCGGTACGGCGAAGCTCGCGGCGAAGCCGAGCCGCGCGGCGACCTCCCGGTGGCGCGGGTCCAGCCCCGGGTCGCCGGCCAGGTCGGGGACCGCGACCGGCCCGGCCGGCCGGCCGTCGGGCCCTCGCCCGTCGGAGGGCCCGTCCAGCAGCCGGCCGAAGGCGGTGGCCTCACGCGGCACCGTCTCGATGGCCCCGATGTCGCAGTGGGCCAGGCCCAGACCGACGGTGGACGCCGGGCCCTGGCCGTCGGCCGGCTCCAGCACGGCCAGACCGCGGCGCGCCCCGACCAGCGTGGCGCCGGCCCGCAGCAGTTCGCGCAGGGCCTCGTCGAGCGTCCCGGTGCGGGCGAGTCGCTCGGTGAGTTCGTGCAGGGTGCTCAGATCCGACACCCAGCCGGCCAGCCGGTCCTGGATCAGCGCCCCGGGTGCGGGACGCGGGCCGTCCGGGCCCGGCACGGGCCCGAGGCCGCCTCCGTCCGCCGAACGACCGGCCGCCGGACGGCTGTCGGCCGAATGACTGCCCGTCGAATGACTGCCGGTCGAATGACTGTCCGTCGAACGGCTGTCCGCCGGAGAACCGGCGGAGGGTTCCGCGGGCGCTTCCATGGGTCCTCCCGCGAACGGCCCGCCTCGGGCTTCCTCGCCTCGGGTTTCGTCGTCCGCCTCGTCAGCCGCTTCGGCGGGGGGATCGGCGGAGAACTCGGCGGAAGGGTCGGCCGACGGGTCGGCAGTGTGCGCGGGACAGGGAACGCCGGGATCGAATCCAGCCACTTTGGGCTGGTGGGGGGCGCTCATGGCAGCCGGCTCTGCGATGGGTGCGTCTCGCCGAGAAGCATCGCAAACCCCCATGTCAATCTGCGCCGCTGTCACTGCGTCCACATGTACACGCACACGTAAGGGGATGTCCAGCATTGTCACGACTGGACGCGCGCCAATTGCCGGCCCCGCAAGCTGGCCGGAAAAAGCCGTACGGGAACCGGGGCTGCGGTCGACTGAGCACCGTTCGAACGGGGCACGTCCCGGCGGCGAGGCCCCTGGGCTTCCCCACGGGAGGGCGTCATCCCGATCCCGCTGGGTACGTACATGTAGGACAAACGCATGCACATACCCGGCCCCTGAACGTCCCCGTGTCCGTGTACGTGCGTGCGTCTTCGTGTGCGGACCGATGACGGTGGGGCGTGCGGGGCCGTACGGGCGGGTGGGATCGGCGGGACGGGACCGGTGACGATCCGGTGGTTCCGACGGATCGCCTGGCGCGCGCCAGGGATACGCCACCCGCGCGCCATGTGTTGAATGGACGGACGGCGGTAGCCGTACGTCGCGACCGGTCGGCGAGTCGGATGCAGTCCAAGCAGTGCAGAGCGGCCGGAACCGCCGCGACGGTCGCAGCCGTCGAAGCGGCTGGCACCCGGGAGCTCGCCGCGGCGGCCGGACGAGTGCGCGGCGCGGCGAACACGCAGTAGGCACGCAGGCAGTGATCACGTGACAGGCAGCGAAGAGCGAGCGCGGTGGCAGTAGTGCGACCGCACCGCACGGGCCGCGGTAGCGCGGTGCCCGCGCGGCGTCGTGCCCGATGACGCGGCGACGGCGATGTGCGCGGATGTGGCGATGTGATGGACGCGCCTTGTGACCACGTATGTGGTCGTGAGCGCGTGGTAGTGGATGACCTCGGCGTTCAACGGAAAGGAACGAGCGCACATGCGCGAGATCCTCGGAAGGCGACGCAGGCTCCGGCTCCGGCGCGGGAGGAGGCCTGACCATCTCGGCGCGGCCCTCCGGTGCGCCACCGAGTGGGACTGGCCCGTACTCCCCGGCGTGGGGCTCACGGCGGCCGGCGGTCGTGGCGACCGCGACCGCGGCTGCGCCTGCCCCGACCCCGAGTGCGCGGTACCCGGCGCGCACCCCTTCGACCCCGGGCTGCTGGCGGCCACGCGCGACCCCCGGCTGGTCCGCTGGTGGTGGACCAACCGCCCGGACGCCCCGATCCTGCTGGCCACCGGCGGCAGCGCGCCCTGCGCGGTCAGCCTGCCCGCCGTCGCGGGTGCCCGGGCGCTGGCCGAGCTGGACCGGATGGACATGCGTATCGGCCCGGTGGTGGCGACCCCGACCCGGTGGTCGCTGCTGGTCGCCCCGTACAGCCTGGAGCAGCTCGGCGAGCTGCTGTACGCCAAGGACCAGGTGCCCAGTTCGCTGCGGTTCCACGGTGAGGGCGGTTACCTGGTGCTGCCGCCCTCGGACACCTGGACCGGCCAGGTGCGCTGGGAGCGCGAGCCGCTGGCCGGTTCCGCGGCGCCCTGGCTGCCGGATGTGGAGGCCGTGGTGGACGCGCTGGTCGAGGCGAGCAGCAGCGCCCCGGACGGCGGCAGCCGGCTGAGGTACTGAGCCGCGCCGGGCCCTGCGGCCGCCGCGACCCCCTCTCCCGCCGTGACGAAGGCGCCCGCCGCCCGTTAGGTCGGCGGGAAGGGCGGTGCCGCGTGGGTACCGGCGCGCGATCATCGGCCGCCCGGTTTCCGCCGATATCGTCGGCTCTGGTCCCGTCCGTACCCGTCCTGGCAGCAGGCGCCGGCAGCAGGCAGGTGGGTGTGTCCTCCCATGAACCGTCGTGTGATCGGATGCGGAGCGGCCTTGGCCTGCGCCGCCCTGTTTCCGGTGATGGCCCACGCCGTCCGCCCCGTCGCCCCGGACACCCTGCCGCCGCCCGCCCCGCCCCTGTCCGGATCCGGCCCGGCCGGTGCGGCCGCGAGCCCCTCGCCCGGTAGGGCCGGCGGTGTGGCCGTACGCGCGGCCCCCGCGGCACCCGGAGCGTCACCCCGGGCCACCGAGGAGGCCGCCCGGGTGGTGAGCTGCGGCCCGGAGGTGGCGTCCCCGGGCGGAGTGGAGGCGCAGACCTGTGTGCAGCGCGACGCCGTGGCCGGGGAGGTCTGGGCCAGGACGTACTACCGCAATGCCACGGGCGCCGAGCTGCGTCTGGTGCTGACCCTGATGGCGCCCGGCGGACGGACCGTGGAATCGCATTGCGGGGTCCCGGCCGAGGACGATCCGGGGGTTTGCGAGACACCGCGGGAACCGCGTCCGGAGTCGGCCCGGCGGTCGGCTCAGGGTGCCGATCGCGGGGTTAAGCACCGGGAATACGCGGCTGTGGCGGAGTTCGCCGGCAAGGGCCCGAGCGGTCGGTACGAGGATGGTCCGCTGCTGCTGCGGTCCGGGAGCAACTCCACGGGCGGCAGGAGCAGTTGAGCGGGGCGCCGATCTTCCGGAAGGGGAGCTTCCGCCTCCGCGAAAAATGAAGGGCCCGGTCGCTGGCGACGGGGGATGCACCAGCGACCGGGCTTCCAGCACCGTAACAAGAGATCGGCGGTTCGCAAATTCGATCTCGCTTATTCGGACACAAATTTGTCCGACAGGTAGGGAGTCGTGGCCGAAGTCACCGACCGACCGGGATGTCGCGGCGGAGGACACCGGTCGGCGGGGATGCGGCGGCGTGGGCGACCGCTCGGTGGGGGTGCGGCGGCGTGGGCGACCGGTCGGTGGGGATGCGGTGACGCAGGCCACCGGTCGGTGGGGCCTGAGCGCCGTGGTCGGCGCGCCGCCTCGGAGAGCCGGGCGCTGCCTCCGTACGTACGCGGGCCCGGTGCCCGCGCCCGTACGCGACACCGGCAGCCGTTCTCGTACGCGGTCCCGCTTCCAGGCCCCGTACCGCAAACCGGCGCCCCGTGCCCGTACGCGACGTCCGCAGTCGGCCCCGTACCCGCGTCGGGGCGCTGCGTCGGCCCCCGGCCGCCCAGCCCCCGGCGGGTGTCGAGGCCTCAGCTCAGGGTCACCTGGCGGTTGGTCAGGCCGCTGCGGGCGCGGCGCTCGTCGGCGGTCAGCGGGGCGTCGGCGGCGAGCGCCCCGGCCAGCCGCTCGGCGAACTCGGCGGCCGGCTGCTCGCACTCCTTCGCGCTCATCGCGGACGGCAGGTCCCACACCGGGACCATCAGCCCGTGCGCCCGGAAGGAACCGACCAGCCGGGTGGACTCGCCGAGCGAGGAGGTGCCGGCCGCGTGCAGCCGGGCGAGCGCGTCGAGCAGCTGCTCCTCGGGGTGCGGCATGACCCACCGCAGATGGTTCTTCTCCGGCGTCTCGCACCAGTACGCGGCGTCCACGCCGGGCAGCTTGACGGTCGGGATGGCCGCCTCGTTGGCCCGCTCCAGCGAGGCCGACACCTCGGCGGAGGCGCCCTCGGCGGACTCCGGCACCCAGAACTCGAAGCCCGTGTGCACGACCGGCTCGAACCCGGCGGAGGTGTCCAGCAGGTCCTGGAGGCGCGGGCCCTCGGCCGGCACCCGCTGGGCGGCCACCGGGGAGCCGGGCTGCGCGGTCAGCGCCCGCTGGAGGGTGTCGGCGAGGTCGCGGCTGAGGTCCCCGGACGAGGTGTCGTTCTGCAGGGCCAGCAGCACCGAGCCGTCGTCGCGGCGCAGCGCCGGCCAGGCCATTGGCAGCACGGTCGCCAGGGTCACCGACGGAACACCCTCGGGCAGCCCGTCCTTGAGGTGCAGCGGGGCGGTCGCCGCGGGCACCAGCTCGCGCAGCGCGACCCAGTCGCACTCCCCCGGCAGCCCCTCGAAGGGGCGCTGGACCAGCTCGGTCACCGCGTGGGCCGCGGCCCGGCCGTGGCAGGCCTTGTAGCGGCGGCCCGAGTTGCAGGGGCAGGGCTCGCGGGCCCCGACGACCGGAATCTCCCCGTCCGTCAGCTGCGGCTGAGGCCTCGCGGCCTTGGTCTGGGGTCGCTTCTTGGCCATGGTGTGGCTACTCCCGTAACGGCGGTGCGGCGGTGCTGTGTCGGGCGCGAGCCTAGCCGCCCCGGCCGCCCGGGCGGGCCAGGGCCACCGCGCGGGACCCCGCGACCGCCACCCGGTCGCCGCCGTCGGACGAGGGGCCGTCACCCGCCCCCGTGGCCCCTGCCCCCGTGGCCACCGTCGCCATGGCCCCCGTCCCCGAAGCCGCCGTCCCCGTAGGCGTCGAGGAAGTCGAGGCCGGGGGCGGTGAGCGGTCCGGTGACGCGCGTAGCGAAGTCCTCGCGCCGGTGCCCGCCGTCGAGGATCACCCAGACGGTGACCTCACCGGAGGAGTCGTCCCGTACCCCCCAGCGCCGGGCGAGGGCGTCGATGATGTTCAGCCCCCGGCCGCCGCGCGCGGTCACCGAGGGCGTGGCCGGAACCGGCCGGGTCGGACCGCCCCCGTCCGTCACCTCGACGGTGAGCGCCCCCCGTTCGTCCACCCCCCAGGCGGCGCGCACGTCGCCGTCGCCGACTTCCCTGTGCCCCAGCGGCCTGCCGTGCCGGCAGGAGTTGCTGAGCAGTTCGGAAAGGACCAGTACCGCGTCGTCGACGACCGAGGGAGTCACGCCGCCCAGGGCCAACTCCTCCCGCATGCGGCGCCTCGCCGCACCCACGCCGGCAGGACCGTGGGGTACGGCCATGCTCGACGACGCCGGCACTTCCTGTGCCACCACGAACGCCACCCCCGAGACCTCCTTTGCCCCACGCCACTCGGTGGATGCCCCAATGGACTGGACCGGAAACCGACGCCCGCTGTGTGCTGCCGCACTCCGGCGTATCCGCCCTTCCCGCCCTTGTCGGACGGCCGCTACCGGCGGTTACGCCCAGGCTTCGGAATCCCGCGTTCCGGCCGGGCGGAGTACCGCCGTCCACACCCGCGGTCCGGTGTCCGCTCAGGCGCGGCCGAGCTGGGAGAGCACCTGGCGGGGGCGATTGGTGATGATCGCCTCGACGCCGAGTTCCGCGCACAGTTCGACGTCCGCGGGGTCGTCGACCGTCCACACATGGACCCGGTGGCCGGCCTGGTGGAGGCGTTCGACATAGGAGGGGTGGTTGCGGACGGTACGGATGGAGGGGCCGGCGATCCGGGCCCCGGCGGGCAGCCGCCCGTCACGCATCCGGCGGGGCGAGACGAACTGCATCAGGTACACGGTCGGGATCTGCGGGGCCGCGGCGGCCACCCGGTGCAGCGAGCGGGCCGAGAAGCTCATGACCCGCACGGGGGAGGTGCTGCCGGTGGGCGGCCGGGTCAGGCCGAAGCGTTCGAGCTGCTGGACCAGCCGCTGCTCGACCTGGCCCGCCCAGCGGGTGGGGTGCTTGGTCTCGACGGCCAGCTCGATCCGGCGCCCGGCGTCGGCGACGAGCGCGAGCAGCCGCTCCAGGGTCAGTACGGAGGTGTACTCCGGGTCGCCCCAGTCCGGGCTCTCGTGCGGGTCCTTCCAGGCGCCGAAGTCCAGCTGGGCGAGGTCGGCCAGCTCCAGCGTGGAGACGGCGCCCCGGCCGTTCGAGGTGCGGTTGACGCGACGGTCGTGTACGCAGACCAGATGGCCGTCCGCGGTGAGCCGGACGTCGCATTCGAGCCCGTCCGCGCCGTCCTCGATGGCCTTCACATAGGCGGCCAGGGTGTGCTCGGGCGCGTCCTCGGAGGCGCCCCGGTGCGCGACGACCTGGATGGTGTGCTGCCGTGCGTGGGTCACCGCGCCATGGTGCCATCGCCGGTCGCCGCCCCCACCGGGCGGGCCCTCCGCCCCGCGAGGAGGGATTCCCGGCAGGCTCTCCGCCCCGCGAGGACGGGTCCCCGGCGGGGTCCCCGGTGGGCCCTCCGGTGGCCCCTCCACCAGGCGCCCGATTTGTCCGTAGTAAAGGATGGGCGGAAGATGCACAGCTCCGGCTTACAGTGGCCTGACGGGCGGTGGGAAAAGCTGACAGCACACAAGGCGACGAGTCCTTCGTGCCTCCCGGCGCACCGGCCGCACCACCGTCCGCCGGAGCCGGGGCCGGGAGTGCCCGTCCCCAGGCAGGGCAGGCGCCCGGAAGACGACGTGCCGTGGAACCCGTGGAACCCCGAGGAGAACGAGCTGTGAGCACCGAGAACGAGGGCAACGCGGTCCCGCCCGCCCCGTCGGACCCTCCCGTGCCGCCCTCCACCTCCCCCTCCCCTGCCCCGGGGCACCAGGGCGCCGCCCCCGCCTCCGCCGAGGGCCCGGCAGCATCGGACCGGCCGCACCAGGCCCCGCCCCCGCCCCCGGCACACGCCCCGTCGACGCCGCCGTACGGCGGTACGGGCGAACCGGTCGGCCCCGGCGGCTCGTCCCCATACGAGAACCCGCCCGCCCACGCGAGCGCACCTTCCTACAACACCCCGACCCCGACCCCGTACGGGCAGAACACCGGCACTCTGGCAGGCGGCTGGCCCCCGCCGCCGCCCGCCACCCCGGTCTGGGGTGCCCCGGTCCCGCCGGGAGCGGATCAGCCGGCCGGGCGCAAGCGCTCCGGCGGCCTGGTCGCCGCCGTGCTGATCGCCGCGCTGGTCGCGGGCGGCGTGGGCGGCGGCATCGGCTACTGGGCGGCGGAGCGGGGCGGCATCAGCTCCACCACGGTGGCCGCGGGCGACGCGCCGGGCAGCTTCAAGCGCGACCCGGGCACGGTCGCGGCCGTGGCGAACAAGGCGCTGCCGAGCGTCGTCACCATCGAGGCCAAGTCGGGCGGCTCCGGCGGCGCGGAGGGCGAGGGCGGCACCGGCACCGGCTTCGTCTTCGACAAGGAAGGCCACATCCTCACCAACAACCACGTGGTCGCCTCGGCGGCCGAGGGCGGCAAGCTGCGGGCGACGTTCTCCAACGGCAAGTCGTACGAGGCCCAGGTCGTCGGCCGGGCCGAGGGCTACGACGTCGCGGTGCTGAAGCTGCGCCAGGCGCCCTCGGGCCTCACCCCGCTGCCGCTGGGCAACTCCGACCGGGTGGCGGTCGGCGACTCGACGATCGCGATCGGCGCGCCGTTCGGCCTGTCCAACACGGTCACCACCGGGATCGTCTCCGCCAAGGACCGCCCGGTCGCCTCGGGCGACGGTGGGGGCGGCGCCAGCTCGTACATGAGCGCCCTGCAGACCGACGCCTCCATCAACCCGGGCAACTCCGGCGGCCCGCTGCTGGACGCGCGCGGCGCGGTGATCGGCATCAACTCGGCGATCCAGTCCCCGGGCGGCGGCGGTCTCGGCCAGTCCCAGGCGGGCTCGGTCGGCCTGGGCTTCGCCATCCCGGTCAACCAGGCCCAGACGGTGGCGCGGCAGCTGATCAAGGAGGGCCAGCCGGTCTACCCGCTGATCGGTGCCACCGTGAACATGACCACCGACGGGGGCGGCGGCGGTGCCCGCATCGCCGACGACGGCGAGGGCGACTCCGCCGCGGTCACCCCGAACGGCCCGGCGGCCAAGGCGGGCCTCAAGCCCGGCGACGTGATCACCAAGTTCGGCGACCGCACCATCGACAGCGGCCCGACCCTGATCAGCGAGATCTGGACGTATAAGCCCGGCGACAAGGTCTCCCTCACCTACCAGCGCTCCGGCAAGTCCGACACCGTCGAGGTCACCCTCGACCAGCGCAAGGGCGACCGCTGACCGCCAACCGGTAGGCTGTAGCCGCCTCATGGTCGATCACTCGCGGGTCGCTGCCGAGGGGCATGGGTGGGTTGCCCGAGCGGCCTAAGGGAACGGTCTTGAAAACCGTCGTGGCGCGAGTCACCGTGGGTTCAAATCCCACACCCACCGCAGCAGCAGTCAGCTCACATGCTGGTCAGAAGGGGTGCCACCGATCCGGTGGCACCCCTTCGGCGTTCGCCCCGTCCCGCGCGTGAGGAAGCGCCCGGGTCCCCGAGCCCCTGCCGGGCGGCGACGGGTCAGTGCACCGAGAAGCCGCCGTCCACGAAGATCGACTGTCCGGTCACATAGCCCGAGCCCGGGCCGGCCAGGAAGACGGCGGCGCTCGCGAAGTCCTCGGGGAGGCCGTTGCGGCCGACCATGGTGCGGGCGGCGAGGGCGTCGACCGTCGCCGGGTCGCCGGCCAGGCGGGCGTTCAGCCGGGTCAGGACGAAGCCGGGGACCAGCGTGTTGCAGGTGACGCCGGCGGAGGACCAGGCCTCGGCCTGCGAGCGGGCCAGCGACTCCAGACCGCCCTTGGAGACGCCGTAGGCGCCACTCCGCACGAAGGCCCGGTGGGCCTGCTGGGAGCTGATGTGGATGATCCGGCCGTAGCCGCGCTCGGCCATGCCCGGGCCGAAGCGCCGGCCGAGCAGGTACGGGGCGGTGAGGTTGACCGCCATGGTGCGGTCCCAGACTTCCTCGTCGAGCTCGTCCATCGGCGGACGCAGGTTGATCCCGGCGGAGTTGACCAGGATGTCCGGCTCGCCGACGAGTGCGACCGCCTCCTCGGCCGCCGCGTGCACCCCGGGGCGGGTGCTGAGGTCGGCGCTCACCCATCCCACCTGGCAGCCCTCCGCGGTCAGGGCGTCGGCCGTGGCGGCCAGCTCCTCCTTGCCGCGGGCCATGAGCACGGTCCGCGCCCCCGCCCGGGCGAGAGCGGTCGCGATGGCCCGGCCGATGCCCGAGCTGCCACCGGTCACCAGCGCGGTCCGTCCGTCGAGCGAGAACAGTTCGGAGAGGTACGAGTGTGTGCTCATGCGCGCACTGTAGACACGCCTCCCCGACCGCACTCGAACCTGCGTACGGCTCCGTAGGGCTCCGCACGGGCCGGGGCCGCCCGACACCCGACTCCGGCGGGCCGGTCGGTGGTAATGCCGAAACGCTTCTCCTCTTGCCGTCCTTGGCCGCGCCCCCGGTGTGCCCCTTTCGGCCCGTCGTTTCCTCCCGGAAGTCACCGTGAGGAGGTTTATCGACTTGTCCTCACGCTTGCGAGCGAATCGGCCGGTCATGTCTGGTTCGCCGGGGATTCGGTGGGCAACTCTTGGATCACGACGTCGCGAAGGACTCGGGGAGACGGTCAACTCCCCAGGAAACAGCCGCACTTGCACCGCCGTATCGGTGCCTTGGAGGAGAAACGACATGGCAAGCATCCGTACCGCCCGCGTGATCGTCGCCGCTGCCGCCCTGCCGCTGGCCCTGGGCCTCTTCGCGGGAGTGGCGACGGCCGACAACGGCAGCTTCGCGGACGACGGATCGAACGCGTCGGTGGGATCGATCATTGGCAGCGGTGTCGGTGACGACAACGAGGGCAACTCGACCACCACGCAGCAGGTCGCCACCGGAACCGGAGCCTCCAACCAGAACAACACCGCCAGTGTGAACGGGTCGGCCTTCACGGTCATCGACCAGGACAACACCACGATCTACTTCACCAACCTCTGGTAGGCCGGGCCCCGGCGCCGAGCCTCCGCACCGGCCCGCCACGGGCCGGACAGGGAGGCCCGGAGGCCCGGACGCCCACCAGGGACGGCCAGGGACCGAACGGCGACAGGCGGACGGAGAGGAGCGGAAGAGGAGCAGAAGAGAAGCGGAAGAGCGACAGGCGGAGACGTGGTCACAGCGACGGCCCGTGCGACGGTACCCCGGTACCGGCGCACGGGCCGCCCGCGTGCCCGCGCGAGCACCCCGCCGGCGCCCCCACCGATGCCCCGCCGGCGCCCTCGCCCCCCCGGCCACCGCCCCGCCGACGCCCCCCACCCACGCCCCGCCGGCACCCTCGCCGCCACCCCGTCGAGGCCCATGTCACCGCCCCGGACCCTGACTGCCGAGGCGCCGTCCTCCACCTCCAGGTGGTGGGGAGGGCCCCACCGCTCCGACCTGAGGGGGACCCGCGGTCGGGACCTCCGGGCGATACGGGGGCGTCATACCCGCGCCTAGCGTGGGCCCATGACCGCGACTCCCGGGCCCGTCTGCGCCGGCGCCTCCACGGCCGCCGCCGCGCACGTCTCCTCCTACCCGTCGTTCACCTCGTACGTACGGGCCCGAGGCCCCGTGCTGCTGCGCACCGCCCGGTCGCTGACGGCCAATCCGTGCGACGCCGAGGACCTGCTCCAGACCGCGCTCGCCAAGACCTACGTCGCCTGGGACCGCATCGAGGACCACCGGGCGCTCGACGGGTACGTGCGCCGCGCCCTGATCAACACGCGTACCTCGCAGTGGCGCAAGCGCCGGGTCGACGAGTACGTCTGCGACGAGCTGCCCGAGCCGCTGGGGCCGCCCGCGGCCGACCCGGCGGAGCAGCAGGCGCTGCGCGACGCGATGTGGCGCGCCGTGGAACGGCTGCCGACCCGGCAGCGGGCCATGGTGGTGCTGCGGTACTACGAGGACCTCAGCGAGGCGCAGACGGCCGAGGTGCTCGGTGTCTCGGTCGGCACCGTCAAGAGCGCGGTGTCCCGGGCGCTCGGCAAGCTCCGCGAGGACCCGGAGCTCGCCCCGGCCCGCTGACCCGGCCACCCTCCACGCCCCTCGCCGCGAGGCTCCTACTTCCGGGTAGCCGGGTAGTGACATACCACGTGGTATGTGCGCACAATCGCCGGAACTTCATCCCCGCGTAATGGCGCGCATGTCGGGAGGCTCTGTTGCTGCACAGCACGATGCAAGACGTACCGCTGCTGATCTCACGGATTCTGGCCCACGGGTCGACGATCCACGGCCGCTCCACCGTCACCACCTGGACCGGGGAGCCGGAGCCGCATCGGCGCACCTTCGCCGAGATCGGCGAGCGGGCCGCCCAGCTGGCGCACGCGCTGCGGGAGCTGGGCGTCGACGAGGGCCAGCCGGCGGGCACGCTGATGTGGAACAACGCCGAGCATGTCGAGGCGTACCTCGCCATCCCCTCCATGGGCGCCGTGCTGCACACCCTGAACCTGCGGCTGCCGCCCGAGCAGCTCGCCTACATCGTCAACCACGCCGCCGACCGGATCATCCTGGTCAACGGCAGCCTGCTGCCGCTCCTCGTCCCGCTGCTCCCGCACCTCCCGCGCGTCGAGCACGTCATCGTCGCCGGTCCGGGTGACCGCTCCGCCCTGGACGGGGTCGCGCCGGCCGTCCATGACTACGAGGAGCTGATCGCGGGCCGCCCCACCCGGTACGACTGGCCCGAGCTGGACGAGCGGGCGCCCGCCGCCATGTGCTACACCTCCGGCACCACCGGAGACCCCAAGGGCGTGGTCTACTCCCACCGCTCGATCTATCTGCACTCCATGCAGGTGAACATGACCGAGTCGATGGGGCTGACCGACCGGGACACCAGCCTGGTCGTCGTCCCGCAGTTCCATGTGAACGCCTGGGGGCTGCCGCACTCCACCTTCATGGCCGGCGTCCATATGCTGATGCCCGACCGCTTCCTCCAGCCGGCGCCGCTCGCCGAGATGATCGAGCGGGAGCGCCCGACGCACGCCGCCGCCGTTCCCACCATCTGGCAGGGGCTGCTCGCCGAGGTCACCGCCAACCCCCGTGACCTGACCTCCCTGGACCGGGTCACCATCGGCGGCTCCGCCTGTCCGCCCTCCCTCATGGAGGCGTACGACAAGCTCGGCGTCCGCCTCTGCCATGCCTGGGGCATGACGGAGACGTCCCCGCTGGGCACCATGGCCAATCCGCCGGCCGGGCTCACCGCCGAGGAGGAGTGGCCCTACCGGCTCACCCAGGGCCGCTTCCCGGCCGGTGTCGAGGCGCGGCTGACCGGGCCCGGCGGCGACATCATGCCGTGGGACGGCGAGTCCGCCGGTGAACTGGAGGTACGCGGTCCGTGGATCGCTGCCGCCTACTACGGCGGCCCGGACGCCGAACCACTGCGCCCCGAGGACAAGTTCAGCCCCGACGGCTGGCTGAAGACCGGTGACGTCGGCACCATCAGCCCGGACGGCTTCCTCACCCTCACCGACCGGGCCAAGGACGTCATCAAGTCCGGTGGGGAGTGGATCTCCAGCGTGGAGCTGGAGAACGCGCTGATGGCCCACCCCGATGTGGCCGAGGCCGCGGTCGTCGCCGTGCCGGACGAGAAGTGGGGCGAGCGCCCGCTCGCCACCGTCGTCCTCAAGGAGGGCGCCACCACCGACTATGCGGAGCTGCGGGCCTTCCTCGGGGAGTCGATCGCCAAGTGGCAGCTGCCCGAGCGCTGGACCATCGTCCCGACGGTCCCGAAGACCAGTGTCGGCAAGTTCGACAAGAAGGTCATCCGCCGGCAGTACGCGGAGGGCGCGCTCGACATCACCGAGCTGTGACCCGCACCGCCGTGGACTAATCGGAGCGGCACAGCAGTGCGTCGGGCGGGATGTTTCACGTGAAACATCCCGCCCGACGCCGTCCGCCTCACGCCGCCCGACTCCGCCCGTCTCCCGCCGCCGGGCTCCGTCAGTTGGTGCCGATCTTGGCCAGCAGGTCCACGATCCGCGCCTGCACCTCGCCGCTGGTCGAGCGCTCCGCGAGGAAGAGCACGGTCTCGCCCGACGACAGCTTGGGCAGCTCCGCCTCCTGGAGGCTGGCCGAGGTGTAGACGACCAGCGGGGTGCGGTTGAGCTGCCCGTTGGCCCGCAGCCAGTCGATGATCCCGGCCCGCCGCCGGCGTACCTGCATCAGATCCATCACGACCAGGTTGGGCCGGGTCTGCGCGGCGAGCGTGACCGCCTCGCTGTCCGTCGCCGCCCGCGCCACCTGCATCCCGCGCCGCTCCAGCGACGCCGTCAGCGCGAGGGCGATCTCGTCCTGCTCCTCGATGAGCAGGACGCGGGAGGGGTGCTGCTCGCTGTCCCGGGGCGCCAGCGCCTTGAGCAGAACGGCCGGATCGGCGCCGTACGCGGCCTCCCGGGTCGCCTGCCCCAGCCCTGCCGCGAGCAGTACCGGCACCTCCGCCGCCACCGCGGCCTGCCGCAGTGACTGGAGCGCGGTACGGGTGATGGGCCCGGTCAGCGGGTCGACGAACAGCGCCGCCGGGAACGCGGCGATCTGGGCGTCCACCTCCTCGCGGGAGTGCACGATCACCGGGCGGTAGCCCCGCTCGCTGAGCGCCTCCTGCGTCGAGACATCCGGCGCGGGCCACACCAGCAGCCGACGCGGGTTGTCCAGCGGCTCCGGCGGCAGCTCGTCGTCCACCGGCTGCGGTGTCGGCTCGTTGGCGACCTCGACCGCACCGCCCGGCCCGTCCAGAAGCTCCGGCCCCTCGGCGGCGTCCTGGTCGGGCGCGCCGATCTCGTACGCCCGTCCACCGGTGGACGAGGCGAGCCGGGGCTGCGGCTGCGGATGCGGCCGCGCCGCCGCGGCGGCCTCCAGCACGGGCGCCGGGTCCTCCTCCGGCGGTGTCGCCAGCTTGCGCCGCCGCCCCGACCCGGACGAGGCATCCTGTCCCGCGGCGGCCTGCTGCCCAGCGGCCTGCGGCCCCGCGGACCCTTCCCCGGTGCCGGTGCCGGTGCCGGTGCCGGTGCCGGTGCCGGTGGCTCCCGGGCGGACCGCCTGCTGCCCGACCACCGGCTGACCGCCCGTAGCCGTCTGACCGTCCGTCTGCTGGGTGAAGGGCACGCCCTGGCCGAGGGTGCGCACGTTGAACGCCCGTCCCTGGGTGGACTGCGACGGATCCTGAGTCGAGGCCGAGGCCGGGGGCGACTGGCCGGCGGGCTGCTCCGCGAGGCTCCGCCGGGCCGGGGCGGGCCGACCGGAAGGCACGGGCCCGCCGGGATCGGCAGCGGTGCCGGCCGGTGCCTCGGGAGGCAGCGGTACGGAGCCGGTGCCGCCACCCGTTCCGGCGTCCGCCGCCGTGCTGCCCGCCTCCGGCGCCGCGCCGTTCGCCGCCGGTCCGCCGGCCGCGTCCGCGGTCCGCGAGACACCCTCGCCCACCGCGCGCCGCCGCCCGGTGGGCGCCGAAGCCGCATCGGGGCCGGGGGCCGGGTCAGGCGCCGGGTGGGCCTGGGCCGACTGCTGGGCTCCGTTCCGCTGGTACGGGTGGGGCCCCGTCGGCAGCGAGCCCGGCCCGTGCTCCGCGTCCGCCGAGTCGTGCCGGGTCTGCTCCTCGTCGGAGCCGGGCACGCCGGACACACCGGACACAGACGTGACGGGGGACGGGTCCGCCTGGATGGCGTCGGCGGGGGCCCGGCGGTCGGCGTCGGCCGGCGGCAGGGCGAAGGGGCTGCGCGGGGCAGCGGCGTCGGAGGAGCCGGCCTCGGCCGTGGCCGCCCGTTCCTGGGCGGGGCCCAGTGCGCGCCGGGCCCGTCGGCCGGTCGGCTCCTCGGCACGATCGGCCGGCCCACCCGCGACCGGGGCGGCCGGGAGCGCGGGCAGCGCGGCGGGCTCCCCGTCGCGTCGGGCCCGCCGCCCGGAGGGGTGGACGGGCGTCGCCGCGTCGGCGGGCACGCCCTGCGGCGGCACCGTCTCACCCAGGGCGGGCCTGCCCTGGGCGCTCTCGGCGGCGGTCAGGACCGCGCCCTCGGCCGGGCTGGGACGTCCGCGCCGCCGCCCGGTGGGGGCAGCCGGCACCATCGCGGCCGCCACCGGGTCGGGCCCGGCTCCGCCCACGGCCGCGGCCTCGTCCGCACGGGCACGACGACGACCGGTCGGCTCCGCGGCCACCGGATCCTCGGTGCGTACCGGGCTCTCCAGGAAGGCGTCCGTGGAAGACCGCCGCGCCCGCCGGCGCCCCCCACCGCTCGTACCGCCGTCGGTCCCACCGGCCGTACCCGCCGCCGGAGCCACCCCGCCGCCACCGGCCGTGTCCCCGCCCTGACCGCCGAAAGAATCCGGACCGCTCAAAGAAGCCAGACCGCCCGAAGAAGCCGGACCGCCCAAGGAATCCAGACCGCCCAAAGACTCGGGACCGCCCAGGGCATCCCGACCGCCCCGACCGTCCCCACTGCCCCGACCGTCCCGGCTGCCCGGGATGCTGCCGCCCCGGCGGCCGGGGGCATCCCGCTCGCCGTTCTGCTGGGCGGGCAGCAAGGCCCCCGCCGCCGCGAACGCCGCTCCGCCCGCGTATCCGTCCCGGGCCCGGTCGACCTCGCCGAGGGGCACCTCCAGCACGAACGCGCTGCCGGGCATCCCGGGGACCTCATGGCTCTGGACCACTCCGCCGTGCGCCCGGACGACGCCGCACACGATCGGCTCGTGCACCGGGTCACCGCCCGCGTACGGTCCACGGACCTCGATCCGCACCACGTCCCCGCGCTGGGCGGCGGCCACCACGATGGTCGAGTCGGCGTAGCCGCCCGCCGCCACCTGGCGGGTCCGTCCGGTCGAGTCGACGCCGGCCACGTCCGCGATCAGATGCGCGAGTGCCGTGGAGAGGCGGGCCCCGTCCACCACCGCCTCGATCGGCGGGGCGTGCACGGCGAACTGCACCCGGCCGGGCCCGATCAGCTCCACCGCGCCCTCGACACCCGCGGCGACGACCCCGTCGAGCAGGGCCACGCCCTTGCGCAGCGGCTCGGCACCGGCGTCCAGGCGCTGGTAGCCCAGCACGTTGTCGACGAGCGTGGTCATCCGGGCGTACCCGGCGGCGAGGTGGTGAAGAACCTGGTTGGCCTCCGGCCACAACTGTCCGGCCGGGTCGGCGGCCAGGGTGCCGAGCTCGCCCCGCAGTTCCTCCAGCGGGCCGCGCAGCGAGGCGCCGAGGACGGCGGTCAGCTGGGTGTGCCGGGCGGCGAGCGCCGCGTACGCCTCCTCGCGCCGCTCCCGTTCCACGGCGTCCCGCTCACTGCGGTCGGCCACCTCGGTGACATGCCGCTCGGCCAGTTCGGCGAGTTCGGCGGTGTGCCGCTCGGTCAGCTCGGCGATCCGCGCCTCGACCTCGGCGACCTGGGTCTCGTGCTGGGCGACCAGTTCCTCGTACGGGCGGCGGTCGGTGAAGGTCATCACCGCGCCGACGAGCTGGTCCCCGTCGCGTACCGGCGCGGTGGTCAGGTCCACCGGCACCGGGGAACCGTCCTTCGCCCACACCACCTGCCCGCGCACCCGGTGCTTGCGGCCGGAGCGCAGGGTGTCGGCCAGCGGCGACTCCTCGTACGGGAACGGCTCGCCGTCCGCGCGGGAGTGCAGCATCAGCGTGTGCAGTTCCTTGCCGCCGAGGTCGCTGGCGCGCCAACCGAGGATCTGGGCGGCGGCCGGGTTGACCAGCACCACCCGGCCGTCGGTGTCGGTGCCGACGACGCCCTCGGCGGCGGCGCGCAGGATCATCTCGGTCTGCCGCTGGGACCGGGCCAGTTCGGCCTCGGTGTCGATGGTCCCGGACAGGTCGCGCACCACGAGCATCAGCAGCTCGTCACCGGTGAACGAGGAGCCCGCGCCGGCGCTGTACGGGTCGTACGCCTCGCGCCCGTCCTCCAGGCTCGCGCTGGTCACCTCGACCGGGAACTCGCCGCCGTCGGTCCGCCGCGCCACCATCCTGGCCGGCTTGGTCCGCCTGCGGGCGTCCGCGGCCTCGGGCCGGCGCATCGAGCCGGGGATCAGCCGGGAGTCGAACGCCGGCAGCAGATCGAGCAGACCCCGCCCGACCAGGGCGGTGCCCGGCGCCTCGAACATCTCCAGCGCGATGGTGTTGGCGTTGACGACCGTGCCGTTGCAGTTGACGAGTACGAGCCCGTCCGGCAGCGCGTCGAGTATGGCTGCGAGGCGAGCAGCGCCTCGGGATGGCCTGCTGCTCACGACGACGCTTCCTCCCGCTCGGCCTGTCACTGCACAAGGAGTCTAAGGGCAGCCGATGGGGGCCCGACGGCGGTTGTGTGGGGGGTCGCGAACGATGATCTTGTACGAGGCTGCCGTGGCCCCGCCCCGGCCGCGGGCATATGCGCAGGCCGGGCGCGGGGCGAGCCCACAGCGGGGGCCGGGGTGAGGCGAGGAGGCGGGCCTCGGACGAACCGTGGTGAGGACTACGACCGGACCTTCGGCAGTACCGGCTTCAGCGCGTCCCAGCGGGCGATCTCGCAGCCGTCCGTCCGCGAGAACCGGGCGTCCACGTCCTTGCCGCGCCAGGTGCCGGTGATGTGCGCGGTGGCGGGCCCGCCGTGCTGCATGGTGCACATCGTGCCCTCGGCGACCGGCGCGAACGGGTCCCTGTCCTGCGCGGCCAGCTCGTCCAGCCGGGCGCACGCGCTCTTCGCCCGCGGGTGCGTCCCGACGGCGCTGCGCGTGTCGCACTCCAGCTCGAAGGTGCCGTTCGCTGTGGAGTAGCCCGAGTCGGCGATGGTGATGGTCAGCTTGTCCGGCCCCGCCAGCAGCGGCAGCGGCAGCGGCGTGTCCAGGGCGACGGCACCGGGCGCGGCGGCGCCCAGTACGGCGAGGGAGGCGGCGGAGGTGAGGAAGAGGCGACGCAGCATGCGTTCTCCAGGAGTGCGGAAGCCGGGGGCGGCCCGGCCGGAGGCCGGACCTTCGCTCACCCCGTTAACGCGCCACCGGCGACGGCGTTGCGCACCCGCTGACGCTTTGCCCCGCCCCGGGGCCGCCTAGTACCGTAGGGATCGATTGGTGGCACCCCCCGTGGCTGTGTCATCATCTGCACGCACCACTCGCTCCGCGCGGGTGCGCGCACTGGAGGCGTCGCCTAGTCCGGTCTATGGCGCCGCACTGCTAATGCGGTTTGGGTCTTAAAGCCCATCGAGGGTTCAAATCCCTCCGCCTCCGCAGCACCACCCGAAGCCCCGGCCCCACGGCCGGGGCTTCGGTCGTTTCCGCCCCCGGAGCGCCGCCGTGCCGACGGCTTCGGGCCAACGGCCCCGGGTGGGCGCCTGGAAGATCGTCTGGGGAGTTTGCCCAGGTCAGCACCGGTCCGGGTAATGGATTTCGCGTCCCGCCGCCGGTCATGTAATGTTGTTCTCGCAACGCCGACCGGGACGAAAAGCCCGGGAAGCACAAGCACTCGTAGCTTAACGGATAGAGCATCTGACTACGGATCAGAAGGTTGCAGGTTCGAATCCTGCCGAGTGCACACAGCTGAGAGGCCCGGACGAGAGTCCGGGCCTCTTGCGTTGGCGGCCGTACAGCAGCGAAGTACAGCAACCGTGCTGATCGGCATCAGCCGGTGGTGCCGCCCACGGCATCGGACAGCTTGCCGATCGCCGCTCGCACCTCCTCCTCGCTCGCCTCCGCGTACACCTCCATGGTCATGGCGATCTGCGAGTGGCGGAGGATGCGCTGGGCCACCTTCGGGTGGACCTGGAGCGCGACCAGGAGCGAGCCGCAGGTGTGTCGGGTGTTTCGCAGCGGGATCACCCGGAGCCCGGCGCGGCGGGACCGCAGCGCGAACATCCGGGTCAGGTTCCCGGGCTCGATCGGGGTCCCGTACTTGGTCGTGAAGACCAGCCCGCGGCTGTCCTGCCACAGCTCCCCGGCCGCGTTCCGGTCGCCGAGCTGCTGGGCGCGGCGCATCCGGAGGGCCTTCAAGCAGAGCGACGGCAGCGGCAGGAAGTCGTCCGAGTCCTCGGTCTTGGTCTCCCGGTGGAGCAGTTGCCGACCGGCCCGCTGGATCTGGTGGTCCACGTACAGCTCGCCGGTCTCGAAGTTCACCGACTCCCAGGTGAGCCCCAGGACCTCACCGCGTCGCAGGCCGAGGCAGAGCACGAGCACCCAGGCCGCGAACAGGCGGTCGTCCCGGGCGGCGGCATCCGCGAGGAACCGGCCGGCCTCGGATGCGGACCACGGCTTGACGCGACGGCGCCGGGGCTTGGGCACCTTCACCAGCGAGGCGACGTTCCGGCCGATCTCCTCCTCGGTGACCGCATGGGTGAGCGCGGCCCGCAGAGCGTCCCGGGCCCCCTGGACCACCCGGCGGGACGGGAAGGACTCGCAGCACTCCCCGGCCGCGCAGCACCGGCGACGACTGGCGTCCCGCTTGGCGTCCTTCCCCTGGGCGCAGCACTGGCAGACCTCGGCCAGCACGGTCAGCCACTCCCGCACGTCCCGGACGGTCAGCTTGTCGAGCCGCTTCCTGCCCAGGTGTGGAGCGATGTAGAGCCGCACGTACCCCTCGTACGAGACGTACGACAGCGGGGCCAGGTTGGGCTTCACGATCGTGTCCAGCCAGTACCCGAGGAAGGCGGCGACCGTGCGGTGCCGGGTGGCCACGGGCCCCTTCTTGGCGGCGGCGTGAAGCGCGAGCCACTTCCCGTGCACCTCCTCGCGGGTCTTGCCGTACGCGTACTTCCGGGCTCGCTTGCCGTCCGGCTTGGTCACCCAGACGTAGGCCGCGTAGCCGTTCTTGTACGAGTAGATGGAGCCCTCGCCGTTGCCGCGCTTGCCGCTCATGCCGCGAGCCCTTCCGCGTCGGCGATGACGCCCTGGACGTACTCGTCCACCCAGGCCGGGAGGATGCGGCGGTGGCGGCCGATCTTCACCGAGCGGATCTCCCCGGTGAGCACCAGCATCTTGGTCTTGGACAGGCCGAAGCCGAGCATGCCGGCGACCTCGGCGGTGCTGTGCCACTTCGGCTGGATCACATTGTTGATCATGCTGCGGCTCCTTCCGGTGCGGGGGCGGGTAGGTCGTGCAGGGCTTCGCGGGCGGCCTCGCGGTTGAGCCGGAGGTCCCGTGCGATGGAGGCGGCAAGGACGGATTCGCCGGGGGTATGGCCTTGCCCGGCGTACCGCCAGTCGGCCAGGACGAGGACGGTCGGGTCCTGGTCGGCGTCCGGGAGGCCGAGTTCGGCGCGCTGCTGGGCGGCCCGGTAGTCGACGCGGACCTGGCGCAGGGCCCCGAGGGTGGTGGAGTAGCGGCGGGACTTGGTGGAGAAGTGGCCCCGGAAGCCGAGCATGTGAGCCCAGGCCCGCAGCCGCCGGTCCGGATAGGCGGCGTCCAGGTCGAAGCAGGCTTCGATGAGGCGGCGCGGGTGGTCGGGCACGTCGAGGAGGACCAGGGCCTCGCGGTTGCCGATGCGACGGTCCACGGAGCCGGTGGTCTCGGCGGCCTTGGTCGCGTACTTGGCGACGTAGGAGGCGACGGCCTGTTCGGTGATGTCGGTGCCGGCGTCGAAGGCGCGGACGGGGCGGATGTCGAGCTGGGTACCCCAGCGCAGGGCGCGGGCGGGTTGGCCGCCGGCGGCCGGGACGGTGACGGTCGTGTAGGTGTGGACGGCGGCGGCCCGGATGGACTCGGTGAGCAGCTGCACCGAGGCCCATGACGGGGGCGGGGAGTCATGGCCGTCGGGCCCGTCGAGGCGGACGACGGCATGGAAATGCACGGCCCCGCGCTTCTGGAACTCGGCGACCTTGCCGTACGAGACCCGAGCCGACTCCTTCAATGCCCGCTGGGTGAGCCCGGCGCGGGCGGCGATCTCCCGGCGCAGCCGGTTGGTGAAGCGCTGCCACAGGTCCCCGGCGTGGTTGTTGAACAGCACGGCGGCGGCGTAGTCGTAGCGATCCGGGTCGAGCGGTGTGCCGAGGAGGTCGCCGTCCGCCTGGTGGTGGGCGCCGCAGCGGCAGCGGCCCGTGTTCGGCTGGTTGTGGACGGGTCCGAAGGACGGGGCGGTGAGGGTGGCGAAGACCCGGGGGTGGTCCCGGACGGTCGCGGGTACCTCCTTGGTCTCGTCGCCCGCCAGTCCGGCGCGGATCAGGTGGTAGGTGTCGGCGGCGTAGAGCCAGGCGCAGGCCGGGCAGCGCGAGGCGCGGCGGTTGCCGCAGGCGACACGGAGCCGTCCGCCGGGTTCGGTGTCGGTGGAGTAGCGGTGCAGGATCTCGCCGCTGGCCTTGTCCCGGGTGACCGTCCAGCCCGCCAGGTGGACCGGGTTGGCGCAGCCGCCGGTCCGGCGCACCTGGTCGCGCCAGCGGTCGAAGCCGGGGGACCCGGCCACCCGCAGAGTGTCGCCGAGGGTGGCCGGGTCCAGGCCCGCGAGGGTCGCGGAGTGGGTCACCAGCGCCGCCTTCCCTGGGGGGTGCTGGCGTCGTTGCTGGTCGGGCCGCTCAGGTTCCTTCCGCGGGCCTTGGGCGGCTCGGGGCGCAGGAAGTCGTGCTTCTTGTGGGCTTCCCTGATCTGCCGTTCCTGGGCAACCTCGCGCTTGGCGCGGTCGCACACTTCCTGGTGGTCGTAGTCGTCGGGATAGCGGCGGCTGAAGAACCCCATCAGACGGTCACCTCCACCGAGGTGCGCGGGGTCGCCGGGCGGTGGCCGGTGCCGTGGCAGGTCGGGCAGGTGGCGGAGACGGTACGGCGCTGGCCGTCCGGGGTGGCGGTGCCGGTGGTGATGTGGACGACGGGGAAGCCGTCGCAGTCACCGCAGACCCGTGAGCGGGCAAGGCTGTGCTGGGCCATGATGGGAGTCCTTTCGATTGCGGTTGGAAGGGGCCGGACCGTCCGGGCGGCGGCGATGCTTGGCGGCTTGTGCGCCGCCCGGAGGCCGGTCAGTGAGCGAGGTGGCGCGGCCCGCGTCGGCCGGCCGAGCCCTTGGCCGCGTACATGGCGGCGTCGGCGGCGGAGAGCGCGTCGGTGAGGCTGCGGACCGGCAGTTCGGCCAGGCGGCACACGCCGACCGAGGCGGAGACCGGCAGCGCGCGGCCGTCGTGAAGGAACGATTCGCCGAGTGCACGGCGCAGTTCGGCTAGGCCAGGGGTACGGCGGATGTCCCGTACGACGGCGGTGAACTCGTCTCCGCCCAGGCGGCCCGCGGCTCCGTACCGGCCGCACCAGGCGGTGAGGCGGGCGGCGGTGGCGGTGAGGACGGCGTCTCCGGCGGCGTGGCCGTGGAGGTCGTTGGTCTGCTTGAAGTCGTCTAGGTCGACCAGGAGGACGACGGCCTCGCGGTGGCGGCGGACGGCCCGTTCGGCGAGCGCGGTCCATCCGGCGCGGGTGCGCAGGCCGGTCAGCGGGTCGCGGCGGGCGGCGGCGAGCCGGTGGGCGAGGACGCCGAAGTGGGCGGCCCAGCCGATCAGCGGCAGCGATAAGGCGAGTGCGTAGGTGTCCACGGCGGGTTTCCTTCGGTCGCGGTTGGAAGGGGTGGAGTGGCCGTCCGGGCGGTGGCGATGCTTGGCGGCTTGTGGCACCGCCCGGAGGCCGGTCAACGACGAAAGTCCTGGCGGAGCATGCGGACGAGCGCCAGGAGGACGGTGCCGCTGATGGCGAGCGCCAGGCCGGTGATGGCGACGGCGAGCAGCGTGGAGGTGAGCACGACGCCGGTGACGACGACCCCGACGACGGCGGCGGCCGGGTTGCGCTGGGCCAGGTCGACCAGGCCGGGGCGGTGCGCGGGAGCGGGCGCCGGTGCGGCGGTCCGGTCGAGCGCGGCCGGGGCCTGCGGGAGGGCGGTCGGGGTGTAGGTGTCCGGCGTCGGGTACTGCGGCTTGAACACGGGTTTCTCCTTCCGAGTCACTTGGCGAGCTGGTCGATGACCGGGGCGAACAGGCTGTCCGCGAGGAGGTAGCCGCCGAGGAGGAGCACGGCGACGAGCCACCAGGGCGGGCGGACGAGCTTGACGCCGAGGGCACCGACGGCGATCAGGGCGAGCCAGAGCGGTACGTCCATGACGCGGTTCTCCTCGGTGGTCAGCGGGGGTTGCAGCGGTGGGTACGGGCGGCGAGTTCGGCGGCGGGGCGGTTGTGGTAGTCGGCGGACCAGTTGCAGCCGGGGGCGGTGCAGGCGGCGGCGTGGGCCTCGCGGCCGTGGCGGTCGCGGTGGGTGCCGATCTGGACGGGGCCGATGCGGTCGAGGTCCCAGAAGCGGTTGCGGCGCATGGGTGTCACCTCCTCTCAGGCGAGTTGGGCGGCGATGGCGTCGGCCATCGGAGCGGGGACGCCGAGCCGGGAGCGCAGGGTGTCGGCGTCGATGTCACGGCCGGTCGCCGAGCGGTGCGAGTCGGCGAGCTTCCGGGCGTGGGCCACCAGGGCGGGCGGGACGGACGGCGAGGCATCCGGTACGGCCGGGGCGTCGGAGGGCGGCGCAAGGGGAGCGGACGGCAGCAGCTCGGGCGGCGGGGAAGTCCGGGGCTCGGGCATCTCCTCGCGTACGAGCTGGGGGCCCGGGTCCTCAGCCACGGCGGCCGGGACGGGCTCCGGCTCCCGGGGCTCCGGCGGCGCGTGGACGAGGAGGGCGCCGCCGAGGAAGGCGAGTGCCGGCCACCCGGCGACGAGGATGCGCAGCCAGGCGGGGACGTGCCCCAGGTCGAGGAGCCCGGCGGTGGCGATGTTCGCCCCGAGGGAGGCGGCGAGCGCGACCGCGAACCAGGACCAGGCGGCGTTGCGTGAGGCCCCGGTGCCCCGCAGGGACCGCAGCCGACGCCAGGCGGCGACGAGCAGCAGGTCCACCGAGACCGGGTAGGCCCATGCCTTCCACCCGTGCTGTCCGGCGGCTTCGGCGAGGTCGTGCAGGTGGGAGAAGGACAGGGCACCGGCGATGACGGCCTGGACCAGGACGGCGTCCACGCGGAGCAAGGGGCGCACGGCGATCAGTCCTTGTCGGCGGCGGAGGCGTCCGCCGGGACCAGGGCGAAGGCGGTCGTGGCCGGTACGGGCCGGAAGGCGGTGAGGCCGGGGATGTCCGGGGTCAGGTGCGCGTGTTCGGCGCAGGCGGCGACCGCGTCGGCAAGCTCCGTCAGCGGGCTGCGGACCAGCGACCAGCCGCCCGAAGAATCCCCGGCGACGGCGACCCCGCGCTGTTCCGGCGCTATGCCGGTGGCGGCGAGCACGGCGGACGGGCTGATGTCGCCGAGCGCCATCTTGGCCGTGGTCTCGTCGTTCACCCGGTGCGTGATGCGGCCGGTGAGCTAGGCGCGAAGTGCCGTGGCTCCTTTGCCCAGTTCGGCTCCGAACCGCTGGCCGCACACCTCCAGATAGATGGCGGCGGCCTGACCGAGCTGAGCAAGGCGGATGAGCTGGGTGACCATCTGGTCCCGGCGCTTCTCGTCGGCGGAGGTGGCGGTGAGGAACAGCTCTGCCACCTCATCGATCACCACGACGACCGGCGCCGGCCGCATGTCCTCCGGCAGGCCCCAGATGTCCGAGGTGATGACCTCCGCCGGGCCGGAGCCGAGCCCCTGCACGCTGCGGATCAGCTCGTACCGCTCCACCATCTCTTCGACCAGGACGTCGAGCAGGTCGCCCGCTTCCTCCGGAGTTCAGGCCAGCGCGGAGAGCCGGGGCGCGAAGGGGGCCAGCTCCACTCCCCACTTGCAGTCGATCCCGACCAGGGCGACGGGCTGCGGGGCGAGACCGGCCAGCAGGCCGCGCAGGTAAACCGACTTGCCCGACAGGGTCGCGCCCATGACCAGCTCATGCGGGACGGTCCGGAAGTTTCGGACATGGGCCGAGCCGTCCGACCGGAGGGCAACTGGGACGCGCAGCAGCTCGGGCGGCGGCGCCTTGGGCATGACGACCCGCCGCAGCACGTCGTATCCGACCACCTTCACTTGGAGCCAACCGGGGGCGAGCCCCGAGATGTGCACCGCGTACGCGCGCCAGGAGTGCCGAAGCCGCTCGGTCGCGGTCTCGAAGTCCCGTACTTCCTGACCGGGTTGCATCCGGATGCGGAGGACCAGTCCGCTGCCGGTGAAGCGGATGCGGGTCAGCCGGGGCACCCGGCGGGCGGCGGTGCGGTTGGTGGTGGCCGCGAGCACGAGGCCGAAGCGGGACGGCGGCTCGGTGAGCCCGCACGCCTCCATGACCGAGCGGTACGTGACCAGGACCCTGACCAGCTTGGCCGGGGCCCCGACCGCGTACCAGAACCAGACCGGGCGCTGCCACCGCAGGACGACGAGTCCGGCGACCACGAGCACCAGGCCGAGCCAGGCGAGGAACTGTCCGGCGGACACGGTCAGTTCACCAGGGAGGTGACGGCGGCGGCGCGGAAGGAGATGCCGTGCCGCTTCTGGCCGTTGAACTCGTTCTCCCACGGCCGGGCAACGAGTCCGGTCAGCGCGACCGGGGTGCCCGTGGCCAGCTCGCCGGAGATGTCGGCCTCGGCGGCGGTGACCGTGATGACCTCGGCGTTGCCGTTGGCGACGAACAGCACGTCCACCGTCATCAGCGAGCCGCCGGTCTCCGGGTCCACGGCCACCACGCCGTTCTTCTTGTCACGCATTTTGGTCTGGGGCGGCTGGGCCACCATCACGGTCACGCCGCTCATGTCCACGGGGATCAGGCGCACAGGGATCACTCCTCTAGAAGTGCTTGACTCAGTCACTCATGTATAGGAGTGACATGAAGAAGAGTGCAGCACTCCTGTACATGAGTCAACCCGCCGAGGCGAGAAAGTCCCGGCGGGTTGCGAGGAGTTGAGCGAGCGTCAGTCGACGGCCGGGATGCGGTACTCCCAAACGAACTGGTCAGCGGCCATGAGGGTGTCGCAGACCTCCACGACCCGGCCCTCCGTGGTCACCGCGTTCCGCACCAGGTGCACAACCGGCGCACCGGGGCTCAGCGCCAGCTCCGAGGACTCCGCCTTGGTGGCCAGCCGAGGGACGAGCGTCTCCATGAACTCGGCGAACTCGTGCCCGTGATCCTCCAACCGGGCATAGATGCCGCCGGGACCCGGGTTGTCGTTGTGCAGCTCGGGGATCTCCTTGGCCACGTCCCAGGGGATGTAGGAGGTGGCCGTCTCCACCGGGGTGCCGTTGCGGAAGTAGAGCCGCCGCCGGGCGAGCACCTGGGTGCCGGCGTCGAGCCCGAGCCGTTCGGCGATCTCGGCGGGCGCCTCGGCGGTGCCGCGGTAGAGCATCCGCACCTCGGAGGTGGCCCCGGCCTGGTCGGTCTCGGCGAGGTACGCGGCCTTGCCGCCACGGCGGTGCGAGCGCCGGAAGCGGTCGGAGGAGCGCAGCCGTACCGGCGGCCGGTCCTTCACCATCGAGCCCTTGCCGTGCCGGGTGTCCACCAGGCCGCTCGCGCGCACCTCCACCATGGCCTTGCGGATCGTGCCGCCGGAGACGCCGTAGCGGTCGGTCAGCTCCGACTCACTCGGCACCATGTCACCGGGCTTGAGGACGCCTGCCCGGATCTGCTGGACGATCTCCTCGGCGATCTGCAAGTACCGGGGTACGGCCCTGTCCCCTCCTACTGCGGTTCCCATAGTCCTTCTCTTCCTCCTATGCTCCTGTACATGAGTAACAGCGCCCGCGAGACCCAGTCAACGCCACTGCACTCGGTGTCCGTCGCGGGCGCGGTCGTACGCGAGGACGGCCGGCTCCTGGCCATCCGCCGGGCCGACAACGGCACCTGGGAGCTCCCGGGCGGCGTGCTCGAACTCGCCGAGTCCCCCGAGGACGGTGTGATGCGCGAGGTCTGGGAGGAGACCGGCATCCGGGTCGAGGTGGACGAGCTGACCGGGGTGTACAAGAACACTGTGCGCGGAGTCGTCGCCCTGGTCTTCCGCTGCAAGCCGTCCGGCGGCGCCGAGCGCACCTCGGAGGAGTCGACCGCGGTTGCCTGGCTCACCCCCGAGCAGATCTCCGACCGCATGGCCGAGGTCTACGCCGTCCGCCTCCTCGACGCCCTGGACGGCAACGGGCCCCACGTGCGGAGCCACGACGGCAAGCACCTGATCGCCGCGCGGTAGGAGTTTCCCTACTTCATCAAGGCACCCGCCGCGCACGCGCGGCGCGTGCGGCCCGTCGTCCGGGCCTGCGCTCCTGTCTCCGCCCCGCTCCAGCCCGGCCGCCGTCCGCACGCCTACGGCTCGGGTTGATGGGCGGGGAGCCGGGCGATGGTGCACCCGTCACGGACAAGCCTCCGGCGGGGGCGCTCAGGCTCCGGGATGGCGGGGGCTTTGTATGCGGGTGCCGGCGCGTGGATGGCTGAGGTGGGGGACTCCCATCCCGTCCGCCATCGACCCAGGACAAGCCGAGCAGGCGCGGTGCCGGGCGTCCAGGTCGTTCGTCCAGTGGGGCGCTCCACCTGGACGCCCGGCACCGCGCCCGCTCCACGTACGTGTGGGTCGACGGCAGACGGGATGGGAGTCACATGAGCAGTAGGCGAGGTCGGTGGTCAAGCTGATGTCCTATCTCGCGCTCTCCCCCTCCCTCTATGCCCCGCCCGGCTAGAGTGCAGCCGAGCCCCAGAACACAGGAGGACCCCTTGCCTGAAGCGGTAACTGATCTGCGCAGCCTCAACGTTCAGGAGCTGGAGGAGGAGGAAGCCGTTGGCCAGATCGACGAGTATGACATCGTTGCATCGCCCAACGATTTTAACACTCTCACGATCAATAACTTTATCGAGGAAGGGGCAATCAAGATTCCCCCCTTCCAGCGGAACTATGTCTGGGATCGTAAGCGGGCTTCGAAGCTCATCGAGTCGCTTATCCTCGGACTTCCCGTACCACAGGTGTTCCTGTACGAGGAAGGCCGAAACAACTTTCTTGTAATCGACGGCCAGCAGCGACTTCTAACCGTTTTCTTTTTCGCTAAGCAGCGGTTTCCGCGTAACGATAAGAGGGCTATTCTGCGAAACTTGTTCAACACCGAAGGAGGGATTTCGGACGACGTACTTGCAGATGACGAGTTGTTCGAAAACTTCAAGCTCAGCCTTCCATCGGTAGCGGGGCGGCCGAAGAACAAATTTTCTGGTCTGACGTATGGGAAGCTTGGCGATTATCGCCGTCAACTCGACCTGCGGACAATTCGAAATGTGATCGTTAAGCAGGTTAGCCCAGCCGACGATGACTCCGCTATGTTCGAAATGTTCAATCGCCTGAATACGGGAGGTGTCAATCTCAACCCGCAGGAAATCCGAGCAAGCCTATATCACTCAAAATTCTTCGATAGTGTATTCCTCATGAATCAGGTGCCCACCTGGAGGGCACTATTGGATGCCGAGCAGCCGGACTCGCGCATGAAGGACATGGAAGTCATCCTTCGAAGCTTGGCGCTGCGTGAGGGCACCGAGTCCTATGCGGGTTCCATGGCCGGATTCGTTAACCGGTTCTGCAAGCGGTCGAAAGTGTTCGCAAAGGATAAGATCACTCAAACAATGGAGGAGTGGTCTTGGTTCATGCGCCTTAACGAGAATGCGGCCGCTGATACCTATAAGGCCGGATCGTCGAGGTTCAGCCCCTTGCTATTCGAAGCGGTCTACGCTTCGGCGTTGATGCTTCGAGACCAGGGCGAAGAATTGCCGCACATTAGTCCGAACTGGGTAACACAAATTGGCAAAAATCAAACGTTCACTTCATACCAGCAGGAGGGATCAACGAAGACGGCCAACGTCCGCGGGCGCATTGAAATTACACAAGCATTGCTGCTCCAGGCGGCGAAGGGCACCCTGTGACGCTAATTCAAAGAATGTACGAGGATCAAAAAAGCGTTCTGGACTATCTCGGATCGACCAATCAAGTGTCTCATCACGCGACTCTGCAAGCGACACTGCCCAAGGTGCTCCTACTTGCCGCGGCTAGCGAGTTTGAGTCTCGCGTCTGCGATGTCATCCGTGAACATGTTCGGGCAAACTCTGGGGATTTAAAGATCCTGGAACTGGTAGATCAGAAAGCAATCAAGCGCCAGTACCATACTCTATTCGACTGGGATAAGCGAAACGCCGGCAAGTTCTGGTCTCTTTTCGGTGCCGACTTTAAGCGGCAAATGGCTGAGACTTGCCGCCGTAGGCCTCGTTTCGAAAGCTCAATAGCTGCATTTCTGGAAATGGGCTCATTGAGGAATCAGCTCGTTCATAATAACTATGCCGCATTCTCGCTTGACAAGACGCTGGCCGATGTCTTCAGTCTCTATCAAGAGGCGGAAGGGTTTGTTAATTCGCTCCCTGTGGTTCTGCATGTAGAGTTTACCGAGGGTAAGCTAGATAAAATCCTTCCGGAATAAGCGGACAATTTTAGGGGTGGAGGGGGATCTGGTGACCCGTTCCTTTGGGGTATTTGTCAGCTCCGGTCACCGTGTCATGCTAAATGACCCTTGCCAGTGACTTAGCCAAGCCTAGGTTGTCGTGGCGGGCGGGCCTTCTGTACAGCACCCCCGTACCGCAACCTCAGCATCCACCCCCGTCCGCTACTGTTTCTCCCGGGCCTTGTAGCGGCCGGTATGACCGTCGCTGACCGATCCGGCTAGAGCTACGGATCAGAAGGTTGCAGGTTCGAATCCTGCCGAGTGCACACAGCTGAGAGGCCCGGACGAGAGTCCGGGCCTCTTGCGTTGGCGGCCGTACAGCAGCGAAGCTCACCCGTGTCGCTGACACCGACGGGGGCGCGTCCGATCGCAGCGACGCCGTGCTGCGTTGGGAAACGGCCGCCGGCGGCGAGGTGGCCGCTCGCTCAGGCGCCCTCCCAGACCCGGCGGTCACGAGCCACGCGGTAGAGGCGTTCCACCTGTTCCGCGTCCAGGACTCCGGACAGCGGCCCGAGCGCCGCGACCTCCCGTTCCTGGTAGACCCGGATCGCCAGTCGGGTGGCCTCCAGCCTCAGCGCGGTGATGTCCACGAAGACCAGCACCGGCTGGACCGGGACGGAGAGCCCGGAGTGCCGTTCCAGGACCCGTTGGGCCCGCCTGGCCTCGGCGCGGCTCTTGATGCCGTACGGGTGGGGCTTGCCGTGGTCGACCTTGGTCATGTCGTCGCCCACCCAGACCTTCCTGCCCGGGTGGCGTTTGGTGTTCACGGTGAAGACGCCGCCGGGGCCGATCAGCAGGTGGTCGATGTCCACCTCCCGAGGCAGTGGCACGGAGTGCAGGACCCGCCAGCCGTGCCGGGTGAGACGGTTCAGCTCCGCCCCGACGCGCTTCTCACCCACCAGCCCGCTGCGCCAGGACTCCATCGGGCTCGGCCGCCGCATCAGCCGGTCGAGGACCCGTCGCAGCAGCGTCGGGCCCGAGCCGTTCAGCTTCACCCGTAAGCCGTGACCGGGCGCGTGGGACGCGAGGTCCATGTCCGGCAGCAGCGGGTCCAGGTCAACGGGCGAAGCCGCGGTGGGGGCAGGTGCGGTGTGCGGCGCCAGCAGTGCGTGCGCGGCCTGTGTGTGGCGGGGGTCCACGATGGTGACCGCACCGGACTTCCGATCGAGCCAGGCGACGGCCGTTCCGTCGGGGAGGTTCACATAGAGCCGGTCGTGCCCGTAGCGCTTCCACGAAGCCAGGCGCAGGTCTTCCACGGATGCCTCCAGCCGACGAGAGCGGGTTTCGCCCCATCGCACCAGCGGCGCCCAGCCGCCCACAAGACCACAGCGGACGGCGGACGGCGATCAGGCTGTCAGTGTCCGTCTCTAGGCTCGGTCCATGAGGAGAGAGCAGGTCCAGGATTCGTGGGACCGCATCGACGAGTGGCTGCGTGAGAACGCACCTCGTACCTTCGCCACGCTTGGGCCGCCCGCTGGAGAGGAGGAGACAGCGGCAGCGGAGGAGGAGCTGGGCGTCACCTTCCCTCCCGATCTGGTCGCGTCACTGCTCCGGCACGACGGGGCTCCGGAGTGCGCGGAAGCCTTCCGGTTCAGCACGCACGACCGGCTGCTCTCGGTGAGCGAGATCGTCGGGGACACCAGGTCCCCGCGCGGCACCGACGAGGACCTGGACGAGGAGGAGGCCGAGGACTACTGGATCGACGCCTACCCGAAGTCCGGTTCCTACGGGGTGACGGCCGACGGTCTCACGATCGACTGCCGCCGGGGGCAGGGCTCCCACGGTGCGATCGGACGCTTCTTCGACGAGAGCGGCACCGACTTCGGTCGGGCCGACTCGCTGGGTGCGTATCTGGCGGAGCCGGCCGACCAGCTGGAAAGCGGTCGGGACGGGGGCGCCGTCACGTTCGACGGCCGACTGGTCCGGGAGTGGTCCCGGCCCCTCGGTCCGGACTGGGGCAGCGCCGACGACCCCCTTCCCCGACCGGACGGACAACTGCCGGAGCTGGACCTGTCCTGCAGTCCCATCGATGTCCTCCCGGTCGGCCTCCTCCACGAGCTGGAGGAGCTCGGTGCGTTGCTCGCCCTCCTGCCCCGTGCGCAGGTGGCCGAGGCCGCGCGGAGGCAGCTGCGCAGAGTGACTGCGGAGACGGGTCTGGACAAGTACCCGGAGGTCGGGTCGGTCCTGGACGCGCTGGACCGGGGCGAAGCCCCACCGAGTCCGGAACAGGCCGACCCGCCGGCCCTGCGACTGCGCTCGGTGATCGCGCAGGCGGACACCCACCGGGACCCCCCCGCGGATGGGCCGCGGAGAGGATGGTGCACGGGAGCTGGGGCTCGCCCTACAGGTCCATGTGCGAGAGCGTGAGCATGCGCCGCCACCTCACTGCCGACTGGCGTGCGGATCCGCCCGAGGACGTGGGCAGTCCGCCACTGCCGGCGATCCCCGATGACCGTTTCCGGGGGACCCTGCGCAATCCTGCCGTCGACTCGACCTGGTATGCGGCTCGATACTCCCAGGATCAGGGAGGTCGCGGGAAGGAACGGACGTGGTGAGGGTGTGGCGGTGCCGGGGGTTGCGGTGGGGTGGGGCCGGGGGCGGGCGGGGGCCCGGGTTGGTGTGGGAGGGCGGGCGGGTGAGTGGGCTCGGATACGGGCAGCGGGTGGCGTTCCGGGTGGTCGGCGAGCGGCGGTGCCCGGGGGCGCGGGGGAACCGCTGCCCGGTGGAGGCGAGGCTGCCGGGGCGGAGCACGGGCGGGTTGTGCCCGGAGTGCGCTCGGCTGGATCGGGCGCACTCGGTGGCGGCGGACACGGCGGCCGGTGACCCGCGCACGTTCCGGGTGTATCTGGCGTGGTTCGGGCCGGGGTTGGTGAAGGTGGGGATCACCGCCGAGGAGCGGGGCGGCGCGCGGCTGCTGGAGCAGGGGGCCGTGGCGTACACCTGGCTGGGCCGCGGGGCCCTGATGGCGGCGCGGCGGACGGAGGAGCTGCTCGGCACCGCGCTCGGGGTGCCGGACCGGGTGCCGTACGCCGTGAAGCGGCTGGCGCGGGTCGGGTTGCCCGGGGCGGCTGAGCGGGTGGCCGAGGTGACCGGGCTGTACCGGCGGGCGGCGGAGGTGGGCGGCTGGGACGAGACGCTGGAGCGGTTGCCGCTGGGGGTCGAGGACCATGCGGAGGTGTTCGCCCTGGGGGCGGTGGAGCGGATCGACGGGGTGGTCGCCGAGTTGGTGGACGGTGGGTGGTTGGTGGGGCGGCTGGTCGCGGCGGCCGGGCCCGATCTGCACCTGGAGGCGGAAGGCGGAGAGGCGGTGGTGCTGGACACGCGGTTGATGGTGGGTTGGGGGCTGGCCGCGGTGGCGGAGGGGGAGATGGGGGAGAGGGAGAGTGGGGGTGGAGTCGCGGTGCCGGTGGTGGGGGTGCCGGGGGAGGAGGAGGTGCAGGGCGGGCTGTTCTGAAGGGGGAGAAGGTCGGGAGACGGGGAGGATGGGGCGCATGTGCGGGGTGGATGAGGGGCGGGACGGGCGGAAGAGGCCGGCGGGCGAGGGCGCGTGGGTGCGGGCATTTCGGGAGCGGTACGGGTTGCCGGGGCTGGTGGATGTGCACACCCACTTCATGCCGGAGCGGGTGCTGCGGAAGGTCTGGGCCTACTTCGACGCGGTGGGCCCGACGACCGGGCTCGCGTGGCCGATCACGTACCGCGAGGAGGAGGACCGGCGGGTCGAGCTGCTGCGGGAGTTCGGGGTGGTCCGGTTCACCTCGATGCTCTACCCGCACAAGGCGGGGATGGCCCGGTGGCTCAACGGCTGGGCGGCGGACTTCGCGGCGCGGGTGCCGGACTGCCTGCACACGGCGACGTTCTTCCCGGAAGAGGGCGTGGCCGGGTATGTGCGGGAGGCGGTCGAGGGCGGGGCGGTGGTCTTCAAGGCGCATCTGCAGGTGGGCGCCTACGACCCCGACGACCCGCTGCTGGAGCCGGTGTGGGGGCTGCTGGCGGAGGCGGGAGTGCCCATCGTGATCCACTGCGGTTCGGGGCCCGCCCCGGGCAGGCACACCGGGCCGGAGCCGATCGCCCGGGTGCTCGGCCGGCACCCCGGACTGCGGCTGATGGTCGCCCATATGGGGATGCCCGAGTACGGGGACTTCCTGGACCTCGCCGAGCGGTATCCGGAGGTGCGGCTCGACACCACCATGGCGTTCACCGACTTCGCCGAGCGGCTGGCGCCCTTCCCGGTGGAGGAGCGGGGGCGGTTGCGGGACCTGGGCGGGCGGATCCTGCTCGGCAGCGACTTCCCCAACATCCCGTACGGCTATCCGCACCAGCTGGAGGCCCTGGAGCGGCTGGAGCTGGGGCCGGACTGGCTGCGGGCGGTCTGCTACGGCAATGGGGCCGGCTTGTTCGGCCTCACCAGCGCGTGACTGAGGCGGTTTTCTCAGGAGATTCACAGACAAGGGCCAGGGGGCTCTCACCGGGCGGGGCCACTCTCGCCGTATGACCGTTTCCGCGCCCGAGGGGCTCACCGTTCCGTTCCCGTCCGCAGCGGCGCCGGGAGGGGTCCACGTACTGGTCGTCGGGCCGGAGACCTCGCCCACCGACCTGCTGGCCGCCGCCCTGCGGTACGAGGGGTGGGAGGTGCGGGGCGCCGAGGACGTGGCCGCGGCGGTGCGTACCGCCCGGGAGCACCGCCCCGACGCGGTGGTGCTGGACGCCGCGGTGCTGGACGCCGGGGCGGATGCCGGGACGCTCGCGGGGTTGCGGCGCGGGCTGCCCGGGGTGCCGGTCCTCTTCCTGACGCCGAGGCGTACGGCCGGCGGCGCCCGGGTCGCGGGGCTGACCGCGGGCGGGGACGACGCCGTGGTCAAGCCGTTCGCCGTCGAGGAGGTCGTCGCCCGGGTGCGGGGGCTCGTCCGGCGCTCGCCGGTCGTCGCGGCGCGCCCCGCCTCCGTCCTGGCCGTGGGCGATCTGACGCTCGACGAGGACAGCCGGGAGGTGGCGCGGGGCGGACGGGCCGTCCATCTCACCGGCACCGAGTTCGAGCTGCTGCGGTTCCTGATGCGCAACCCGCGGCGGGTGCTCAGCAAGGCGCAGATCCTGGACCGGGTCTGGAGCTACGACTTCGGCGGCAAGGCGAACATCGTGGAGCTCTACATCTCCTATCTGCGCCGCAAGATCGACGCCGGCCGGCCGCCGATGATCCACACCCGGCGCGGGGCGGGCTATCTGATCAAGCCGGCGGAGGGCGAGGGGGTTTGAGAGGGGGCGGCGCTATTCGTTGTACGGCGTAGAGGAGAGGCTTGTACGGTGTAGAGGAAAGGTCCTCTACACCGTAAAGGAGCTGCCGCCGTGACGGCCACCATGCCCGCGAGCACCGCCGCCGAGCCCTCCGGCGGCCATCCCCAGCGTTGGCTGATCCTGGGTGTCATCTGCCTCGCCCAGCTCACCGTGCTGATCGACAACACCGTCCTCAACGTCGCCATCCCGTCCCTGACCGGCTCGCTCGACGCCTCCACCTCCGACGTCCAGTGGATGATCAACGCCTATGCGCTGGTGCAGTCCGGTCTGCTGCTCACGGCCGGGAACGCCGCCGACCGCTACGGCCGCCGGAAGATGCTGCTGGCCGGCCTGGTCCTCTTCGGGCTCGGCTCGCTGGCCGCCGGGCTCGCCCGGACCTCGGCCCAGCTGATCGCCGCCCGGGCCGGGATGGGCGTCGGCGGCGCGCTGCTGATGACCACCACCCTCGCCGTCGTGGTGCTGGTCTTCGACGACACCGAGCGGGTCAGGGCCATCGCCCTGTGGTCCACCGTCAGCTCGCTCGGCTTCGCGGCCGGGCCCCTGCTCGGCGGGTTCGTGCTGGAGCACTTCTGGTGGGGCGCGATCTTCCTGATCAACCTCCCGGTGGTGGTGCTCGGCCTGGTCGCCGTCGCCGCCCTCGTACCGGAGTCCAAGCACCGGCAGGGCGACCGGCCCGACCTGCTCGGCGCCCTGCTGTCCACCATCGGCATGACCTCGGCCGTGTACGCGGTCATCTCCGGCCCCGAGCACGGCTGGAGCTCCGCCCATGTCCTGGTCTCCGCCGGGCTGGCCGCGGTGGTGCTGACCCTGTTCGCGCTCTGGGAGCTGCGCACCGAACACCCCATGCTGGACATGCACTTCTTCACCGACCAGCGGTTCACCGGAGCGGTCGCCGGTGTCGTCCTGGTCGCCTTCGGCATGACCGGCTCGCTCTTCCTGCTCACCCAGCACCTGCAGTTCGTGCTCGGCTACGACCCGCTCGACGCCGGCCTGCGCACCGCGCCGCTGGCCGTCACCGTCGTCGTGCTCAACCTCAGCGGGGTGGCCGCCCGGCTGCTGCCCAGGATCGGCACCCCGGGCACCATCGGCCTCGGCATGTCCCTGGTCGCCGCCGGGCTCGCGGCGATCGCCGTCCTCGGCGGCGCCCACGGGTACGGCGGCATGCTGGTCGGCCTGGTCGTGATGGGGGTGGGCGTGGCGCTGTCGATGCCCGCGATGGCCAACGCCATCATGGGCGCGATCCCGCCGGAGAAGGCGGGCGTGGGCGCCGGGATCAACGGCACCCTCGCCGAGTTCGGCAACGGCCTCGGCGTCGCCATCCTCGGCGCGGTGCTCAACAGCCGCTTCGGCGCGCTGGTCCCGGTCTCCGCGGCCTCCCTCCCGGCGGCGCTCGCGGCGGCCGGCGGCCCGGCCGAGCGGGCCCGGATCTCGGAGGCCTTCGCCACCAGCCTGGAGACCAGCCAGCTCGTCGGCGCGGCGGCCGTGCTGGCCGGCGGCCTCCTCGCCGCGCTGCTGCTGCGGCGGGCCGAGCGCCCCGGCGGAGCCCCCGGGACGTTCCGGGAGGCGTGAGGGGTACGCGGCGGGGGTGCGGGGCCTTCGCCGCGTACCGCGCAATAGCATCGGGCCAGGAACGAGGAGGCACCCATGGCGTCGGCAGCCGACCGCACCAGGCGTCCCGGCCGTACGAGCGTATGGCTGGAGGACGGCGGCAAGGCCGGCCGCTCGCCCCGGCGGACCGGAAAGACCGAAGGGACCGGAAAGGCCGCAGGGACCGACCAGGCCGCCGGGCTGGACCGCGACCGCATCACGGCCGCCGCCGTACGGCTGCTGGACGCGGCCGGGCCGGAGGCGTTCTCGATGCGCCGGCTCGCCGCCGCGCTCGATGTCACCGCCATGTCGGTCTACTGGTACGTCGACACCAAGGACGAGCTGCTGGAGCTGGCCCTGGACTCGGTCTTCGGCGAGATGCGGCTGCCCGACACCGGGGCGCCGGGCGCCGACTGGCGGGAGCAGCTGCGGGCGATGGCGGTCACCTACCGGGAGACGCTGGTGCGCCACCCGTGGGTGTCACCGCTGATCGGCCGGTTCCTGAACATCGGCCCGCACTCCCTGGCGTTCGCGCGCACCGTCCAGGAGATCGTCGTCCGGACCGGGGTGCCGCCGGAGGGGCACGCGGGGGCGATCGCCGCGGTCTTCCAGTTCGTCTACGGCTTCGGCACCATCGAGGGCCACTACCGGGCCCGCTCCCATAGCGCCGGGCTCACCCCGGACGAGTTCTTCCAGCGGTCGATGGAGGCCCTGGAACACCACCCGGACGGCCGGCAGACCTTCGAACTGGGCCGGCAGATCATGGCGGCGCGGGGCGGGGACACCGTGGACGAGATGTTCGAACGGGACTTCGCCTTCGCGCTGCGGGTCCTGGTCGCCGGCATCGAGGCGATGCGCGACGGGTGACGGAGGAGGCGGGAATTCAGACGCCGCGAGCGGGCCGGCCCGGCTCCTCCCGTACCGCCTGGATGTCCAGCTCCACCCGCAGAGTGGTCCCGATCGCCGAGATGCCGGCCTGCACCACCTGGTTGTAGTTCATCGCGAAGTCCTCCCGCCGCAGCTCGGCCGTGGCGTGGAAGGCCGCCCGCCGGCCGCCCCAGGGGTCGGGGCCGGTGCCCGAGTAGGACAGGTCGAGGTCCACCTCGCGGGCCACCCCGTGCAGGGTGAGCAGCCCGTGCACGGTCCAGCGGTCCGGCCCGGCCGGGGTGAGGCCGTGGCTGCGGTAGGTGATCTCCGGGTACGCGGCCACGTCCAGGAAGTCGGGGGACTTCAGGTGCTTGTCGCGCAGCCCGTTGCCGGTGTCGACGGAGGCCGCCGAGATGACCGCCTCCACCCGGGAGGCGCCGAGCTCCGGCGCGATCTCGATCCGGCCGCCGAACTCGGTGAACCGGCCGTGCACGCTGGAGATGCCCAGGTGCTGGGCGGTCGCGGCGACCGTGGAGTGCGCCGGGTCCAGCGCCCACAGCCCGGGCGGCGGCAGCTCCGCACCGCCCTGCCGGGCCAGCACCACGGTGCCGACCGAGGCCCGGCCGCTCGCGGTGACCAGCGCGGTGGAGGCCGCCGGGGCGTAGCCGACCGCCGTCACGATCACCGTGTACGGGCCGGGGGCCAGCGGCGCGTCGGAGGCGACGGCCCCGTCGGCGTCGGCCTCGGCCCGCAGCACCTGCGTGCCGGTCATGTCGGTGACGGTGACCACCGCGTGCTGGACGGCCCAGCCGTCCCGGGTCCGTACCTGTGCGTGCAGTGCCATGCGAAGTCTCTCCACTCTCAAGACGTGAGGGGGGCGGCAGGCCGTCCCCTGCCTGCCGCCCCGGTGCCCGGCCGCGCCTCCGCTCGAAGCGCGGCCGGGAGTCGGCTGCCCGGTCCGCCGGACCGCGTGCGTCCCCCTCGGGGGGCGCTGCTCGGCGGACCTCCGGCCCGCGTGCGTGCCCCTCGGGCGCTACTCGGCCGGGTGGGACAGGGCGATGTCGTGGCCGTCGATCCCGCGGCCGGTGATGCTCAGCGCACCGGCGGCCGGCGGGTAGCCGGTGGCGATCACGGTGTAGTCGCCGGTGGTCAGGTCGGCGAAGCCGTACGCCCCGTCCTCACCGGTGGTGGCCGTGGCGACCACGTTCCCGGCGGCGTCCACCAGGGTCACCCGGGCGTCGGCCAGCGGGCGGCCGTCCGCCCCGGCCCGTACGGTGCCCTGGAGGCGGGCGCCGGACTGGAGCAGCGCGTCGATCCGGGTCACGCCCTGGCCGCCGATCTCCACCGGCAGGGCCAGCGGACGGAAGCCCTCCGCGTTGACCGCGACGGTGACCGTGCCGGGCACCAACTCGGCGAAGGTGAAGGCGCCGTCCGCCGTCGACAGCCCGGTGGCGAGCACATCGCCCCGTACGTCGGTGACGATGACCATCGCGCCCTCGACCGGCTGCCCGCCCTCGGCGGAGCGCACGGTTCCGGCCAGCCCGCTGGTGCCGGAGAGCAGGATGTCGTACGCGAGGGCCTCCTCACCGACCACCACGGTGGAGGCCTGCGGCTGGAAGCCGTCGGCGGAGGCGATCAGCACATACGAGCCGGGGCCCGGCGCGTCCAGCGCGTAGCCGCCGTCGGTGTGCGCCACCGCGCGGCCCAGCTGCCGACCGGCCAGCGAGATCAGGGTGACCGCGGCCTGCGGCACCCAGGCGCCCTCGGCGGTGCGGACCGTGCCGTGGACGGTGATCCCACCACCCGGCGGTACGGAACCGGGGCCGGGTACCGGCTCGGCGGCCGGCGCGGACTCCGCCGCGGGGGCCGTGGCGGGGGCCACGGCGGGCAGCTCATGGGTGTCGCCGGTGGGGGCCGCCGCGGTGGCGGGCACGGGCTCGTCCGCCGCGCCGCCGGGCGCTGCGTTCGTCTTCAGGGCGACCTCCTTGATGAACAGGGTGATGAGGAAGGCGAGGAAGGCGAACGGCGCCGAGTAGAGGAAGACGTCTCCGACGCCGTGGCCGTACGCGGTCTCCATCACGGTCCGGAACGGGCCGGGCAGCGTGTCCAGGTCGGGGATGCCGCCCCCGCCCGTACCGCCGTGGCCGAGCGCCGCACCCTTCGGGCCGAGGTCGGCGAGGCCGTCCTGGACGTAGTGGGTGACCCGGTTGGCGAGCACCGCGCCGAGCGCCGAGACCCCCACCGCGCCGCCGAGCGAGCGGAAGAAGGTGACGACCGAGGAGGCGGAACCGAGGTCCTCGGGGGCGACCTGGTTCTGGGTGCAGAGCACCAGGTTCTGCATCATCATGCCGATGCCCAGGCCCATCACGGCCATGAAGATCGCCACATGCCAGTACGGGGTGTCGTAGCGGATGGTGCCGAGCAGCCCCAGTCCGGCGGTGACCAGCACGCCACCGGTGACCAGCCAGGCCTTCCAGCGGCCGGTGCGGGTGATGACCAGGCCGCTGACCGTGGAGGAGACGAACAGGCCGCCGATCATCGGGATGGTCATGACGCCGGACATGGTCGGCGACTTGTCCCGGGCCAGCTGGAAGTACTGGCTGAAGAAGACGGTGCCCGCGAACATCGCGATGCCGACGAAGAGCGAGGCGACGGCGGCCAGGGTGATGGTGCGGTTGCGGAACAGCCGCAGCGGGATGATCGGCTCGCTCGCCCTGGACTCGACGAGCAGGAAGATCGCGCCGAGCGCGATCGAGCCGCCGACCATGGCGTACGTCTGCCAGGAGATCCAGTCGTACTTGTCACCGGCGAAGGTGACCCAGACCAGCAGCAGCGAGACGGCCGCGCTGATGAAGAAGGCACCGGCCCAGTCGACCTTGACCGTGCGCTTGACCACCGGCAGCTTCAGCGTCTTCTGGAGCACCACCAGCGCGATGATCGCGAAGGGCACGCCGACGTAGAAGCACCAGCGCCAGCCGAGCCACTCGGTGTCGGTGATGACGCCGCCGAGCAGCGGGCCGCCGACGGTGGCGACGGCGAAGGTGGCGCCGAGGTAGCCGCTGTACCGGCCGCGCTCGCGCGGGGCGATCATCGCGGCCATCACGATCTGGGCGAGCGCGGACAGACCGCCCACGCCGATGCCCTGCACCACGCGGCAGACGATCAGGAAGCCGGCGCTGTGCGACAGCCCCGCGGCCGCGGAGCCGAGGACGTAGATCACGAGCGCGATCTGGACCAGCAGCTTCTTGGAGAAGAGGTCCGAGAGCTTGCCCCACAGCGGGGTGGTGGCCGTCATCGCCAGCAGCGAGGCGGTGACCACCCAGGTGTAGGCGCTCTGGCCGCCGCCGAGGTCGGAGATGATCTGCGGCAGGGCGTTGGAGACGATCGTCGACGACAGGATGGCGACGAACATGCCGAGCAGCAGCCCGGACAGCGCCTCCATGATCTGCCGGTGCGTCATCGGCGCGCCGCCGTCGGGAGAGGCGTGACCCCCGTGCTTGGCGCGGCCGCCCCGCACACCGGCTGGTGTGGTCGTAGCCATGGACTTCCTTTGCGTGCGTCTGGTGTACGTGCGTGTGTGCTGGTGTACGTGCGTGTGGTTCTGCGTGCGTGTGTCCGGTGGGCCTACGCCCCCGGGGTCCGCGGGCCCTCAGCCGGAGGTGCGGACGGCGTGGCTCCGGCAGTCCCCGAAGGAGTCCCGCAGCCGGCTCAGCAACGCGGTGAGCCGGCCCACGTCCTCGGCCGACCAGTCGCCGAGCGTGCGGGCGAACATGTCCGTGGTGCGCCGTCCCAGGTCGTCGAGCATCTCCTCGCCCGCCCCGGTCAGCCGGAGCATCCGGGAGCGCCGGTCGTCCGGGTCGGGCAGCCGCTCCACCCAGCCCCGGTCCACCACATGGGCGACATGGCGGCTGGTCACCGACATGTCGACGGCGAGCAGCTCGGCGAGCCGGCTCATCCGCATGTCCCCGTGGTGGGCCAGGAGGGAGAGGACCGCCGCGGAGCCGCCGGGGCACTCGGCGGGCATCGCCCGCGCCAGTCCCCGCTTGACGGCTCCGATGGCGCTCAGCTGCCGGGCCAGTTCCTCGTACTGGCTCCGTTCCGCCATGGCACCCCCAGGTCTTGTTGCTTAGGGCAACCATAGAAGCGTTTGGTTGCTACAGGCAAACGAAAACGGGCGAACGGGCCTAAAGAGCTGGCAAAGCCCTCGTCGAGCGGGGCGTCCGGGACGCGGGGCGGGAGCCCACGGGAGCCGGAAGATGGGCTTCCGCCCGCCGGACCGCGGCTCAGGTCCGGGACCGGCCGACCGGCCGCGGACGGCGGCGGGTTGGGCCGGACGGGCGGGTTCGCTAGGGTCCTGCCCCATGGCACACAACACCCCCGGCCCCGAGGGTCAGCACGACCCCGCGGGCAGCACCCAGATGTTCCGCGCCTTCGTCGACGAGGGCACCCCGCAGCGGCGGCCGCAGGCGGCGGCCCCGGCCGGCCCCCGGGTCGGTCTGATCGCCGGCGTCGTCCTGGCGGTCATCGTCGTCGCGGCGGTCGCCTGGCTCGCCCTGGCCTGACCGCCGCCGGGCCGTCGCGCACACGCCGTAGGCGCCCGGGGTGGTACGCGGTACCGCGGCCTCGGCCGACCGGTACCGCGTACCGCCATGCCGTCCCGGCGGTCGTCGTCCCTCAGTCCGAGATCAGGCCCTCGCGGAGCTGGGCCAGGGTGCGGGTCAGCAGCCGGGAGACGTGCATCTGGGAGATGCCGACCTCCTCGCCGATCTGCGACTGGGTCATGTTGCCGAAGAACCGCAGCATGATGATCTGCCGCTCGCGCGGCGGAAGCTTGGCCAGCAGCGGCTTCAGCGACTCGCGGTACTCGACGCCCTCCAGCGCGGTGTCCTCGTAGCCCAGCCGGTCCGCCAGCGAGCCCTCGCCGCCGTCGTCCTCCTGGGCGTGCGAGTCCAGCGAGGAGGCCGTGTACGCGTTGCCGACGGCCAGCCCGTCGACCACGTCCTCCTCGGAGACGCCCAGCGCGGCGGCCAGCTCGGCGACGGTCGGGGAGCGGTCCAGCTTCTGCGCCAGCTCGTCACCGGCCTTGGTGAGTGCCAGGCGCAGCTCCTGGAGCCGGCGCGGCACCCGCACCGACCAGGAGGTGTCACGGAAGAAGCGCTTGATCTCGCCGACCACGGTGGGCATGGCGAAGGTCGGGAACTCCACGCCCCGCTCGCAGTCGAACCGGTCGATCGCCTTGATCAGGCCGATGGTGCCGACCTGGACGATGTCCTCCATCGGCTCGTTGCGCGAGCGGAAGCGGGCGGCGGCGTACCGCACCAGCGGGAGGTTGAGCTCGATCAGGGTGTCGCGGACATAGGCCCGCTCGGGCCCGTCGGCGCCCTGGGCGTCGAGGGCGGCGAGCCGCAGGAACAGGGAGCGGGAGAGCGTACGGGTGTCGATCGCCTCGGTCGTCGCGGTGCCCTGCGCGGCGGCGGGCGGCCCCGCGGGCGCGGTCTCCGGCACCGGGTCACCGCCCTGGGCGGGCAGCGTCGCCACGGGAAGGGGGGCGGCCGGTCCGGCCTCGGTGGCGTGCCCGGATCTGCCGGCGGCGGGGAGCCCGGCCTCGGCGGACGGGTCGGCCAGCCCGGACAGGTCGGCCGGGGCGGACAGGTCGGCCGAGGCGGCCAGACCGGCCGGGGCGGACCGGTCGAGTCGCACGGGCGCCGACGCGTGGTCGGGCGTGAGCGTGAGCACCTTCGGGCTGCCCTGTTCTGCGGACATGCCACCCCCTTGAGATCGCGGACGGTCGCGGGCCGCGACCATCGGAGGAACGCAGCCTCCACCTGAATACCGGAGCCGAGACTGCGGCAAACGCGGTTCCAGCAGAATGTCACATGTCGGCAACACGCTGTAGTGACTTGTCGACATGGAGAGGGTGGCTATATGCCGAAAAGGCGGCTGCTGCCGCCTTTTGACGGTCCGTCGGCTGGTGCCGCCGTCGAAACCGGTCTAACCGATCGGGTGGCGAACCGATCAGGTGTACGTATGGATGTGCCTACCGATCCGTTCCCGGGCCGGGCCCGGTCCATGCCTGGCGCGGCTCAGGCGTCGATCCGGTTCGCGGATCTCAGTCGGGCGAAGCTCCGGGCGAGCAGCCGGGAGACGTGCATCTGCGAGACGCCCAGCTCCTGGCTGATCTGGGACTGGGTCAGGTTGCTGTAGTAGCGGAGCATCAGGATCCGCTGCTCCCGCTCCGGCAGCTGGACCAGCAGATGGCGTACGAGATCCCGGTGCTCGACCCCGGCCAGCGCGGGGTCCTCGTAGCCGAGCCGGTCGAGGAGGCCGGGGAGCCCGTCGCCCTCCTGGGCCGCCTCCAGGGAGGTGGCGTGGTAGGAGCGGCCGGCCTCGATGCAGGAGAGGACCTCCTCCTCGGAGATCTTCAGCCGCTCGGCGATCTCGGCCGTGGTGGGCGACCGGCCGTGCGCGGTCGTCAGGTCCTCGGTCGCCCCGTTGACCTGCACCCAGAGCTCGTGCAGCCGCCGCGGTACGTGGACGGTGCGGACGTTGTCGCGGAAGTACCGCTTGATCTCGCCGACCACGGTGGGCATGGCGAAGGTCGGGAACTGCACGCCCCGGTCCGGGTCGAACCGGTCAATGGCGTTGATCAGCCCGATGGTGCCGACCTGGACGACGTCCTCCATGGGCTCGTTGCGCGAGCGGAAGCGGGCGGCGGCGTAGCGCACCAGCGGGAGGTTGGCCTCGATGAGCGCCCCGCGGACCCGGTGGTGCTCGGCGGTGCCCGGCTCCAGCGTCTTCAGCTGCCCGAACAGCACCTGGGTGAGCGCCCGGGTGTCCGCGGCCCGGCTCTGCGAGCGGGTCCGGGCCTCCGAGGGGGTCGACTCGTTCTGGGGCGGCACCTGAGACGTCGTACTGGCCGGCACGTTCTCGCCACCCCTTCGTGGTCGTACTCCGCGGTCAATAACGGTCAACTCATCCGTCAAAAGCGGTCAAAGCGGTCATAGCATCACAAGACATGTCCACTGTGTGCAAGCACCGGAGCACTTCGTGTTGCCCCCTGCCCGCCCCGTCGGTTTCATGGCCCGGGGGCGGGCATACGAGGAGCCCCGCACCGTTTCCGGTACGGGGCTCCATGCTCCGGCCGCGGGCCGGAGGGGGCTCAGAACGCGTAGTCGGCGATCACCCAGGTGGCGAACTCGCGCCACTGCCCGGCGGCCGCCTGATGCGCCGGGTGCTCCACGTAGCGGGTCAGCGCGTCCTTGTCGGCGACGGCGGAGTTGATCGCGAAGTCGTACGCGATGGGCCGGTCCGTGATGTTCCAGGCGCACTCCCAGAACTCCAGCTCGGGCACGATGCCGCCGAGCTCCTGGAACGCCTTGGCGCCCGCGACCACGCGCGGTTCGTCGCGGCTGACGCCGTCGTTGAGCTTGAAGAGGACCAGGTGGCGGATCACAGCGACTCCTCGTCGACCGGTCGTCGAGCCCGCCGGGCCAGGGGACCGGCCAGGCCTGCCGGTCTAGTTGACGAGCTGGGTCATGAACTCGCCGACCGCCTGCGCGGCACTCGAAATGCCCTCGAACCCTACCTGGACCAGGTCGGCGGCCCGCGCCGGGGAGGTGATGATCGTGTACAGCACGAAGACGACCACCACGTACAGCGTGAGCTTCTTCGCCTGCACCATCGGCCCTGTCCCCCGTCTCGCCGTCTCTTCGCACCGCTCTGCCGGTGATCCGCTCGGCGGTCGGGTGAGTCTAACCGAGCACCCGAGGACGAAGACCGGGCCGGCAATCCCGGTTTCCCACGGCTTCTCAGGGCTGCTCACGGCGTCTCCTGCCACGGCACGACGAAGGCCCCGGTGCTGGGAACAGCGCCGGGGCCTTCGTGCGAAGCGGTAGCGGAGGGATTTGAACCCTCGGTGACTTGCGCCACACTCGCTTTCGAGGTCTGTTCATGCTGTTCAGAGCATGATCCGAGTCCGTACGACCCCGTTCACAGCCGTCCGCCAACGCTGCGCGCGGACTCCTCCGGCCGCCTCTGAACGGGACTGAATGAGACGGAAACTGAGACGGCCCGGTGCCCGCGTCCGCCAGTAGGCAGGAGGGCGGCCGCGCTGAGCGTGACGGCGCTACTTCTGTTCGCGGGGCACATCGGCAGCTGCGGGGGAGGGCGTCTCCGTAAGCGAGACTCGTTTGGCGATGGCCGCAGCGATTGCCTCCATCAGTTCTTTAGAGTTCCCCCAGAGCCAACGAGAGAAGGCTTCCTCAGCAGCCGCGCCGAGTGTCTCGGGGACGCTCACATCGCGGAAGCGTAGCCAGTCGGCGAAGGCTTCCTTGACGCCCTGCTCTACGGCAGCCGGCGCCTCGGGCGTACTTGCCTCTGCCGCCACTCGTGAGGGGCGAGCACTCTGTGCTTGCTTCGCGGCGGCTCGCTCCTTGGGGGGAGTGGAGTCTAGAGGTCCACCCCATGCTCGCTCAGTTAGCTCCCCACAGACCCGTGGGGCCACCGTTCGAGGGTCGACCGCTTCCGATGGTGCGCCGGAGCTATAAGCCCCGTCCGGTTGTTCGGATCGATCGTGCTCCTTCACCCAGAACACGCGCCGCGTGAACATGCCCGGCGCATCGCGGTCACTAGGCGCGTTGGACTTGAGAAGTGCGTAGCCGACTCGTCGTCCTGCCTGGCCACGCCATGAGACGGGACGCCGCCGAGTGCCGACACCGTCCACTAAGGTCTCGCGGACGTAGTCGAATGAGCTGACGTCCTCTGTCCATACGATCTCGTCCTCGTGCTTGATGTCCTCAGGTCGACTTCGCACGCTCCGCCCCTCCCGCAGATCTCTGATGACGCAGCAGCCTCCCCAGGCTGGCTCCCCTTTAACCAGACAACCTGGTACGCCCCTGAAGCTGTCCCGCCCGTTCTCGCTGGTCAACGCGTCAACCAAACAGCCGGACACCTGGGACACCACTCGTGAGCCCAGTGCCCCGATCCCTGAGGGTCCGTCCCGGCGAGGATGATGGACGCGCAGATGAACAACGCTGCCCGTGATCGGCGCTGACAAGGGACAGAGCCGAAATAGCTGCTGTCGGGGGCACCAGCCAACCCGCTACACCCTGCGGTCCGCAGCTAGGGCTGGAGACATCCACCTACCGGGCCACCTGGGGTTCTGCCCTGCTCCAGGCGATCTCCACCGTTTCCTGTGCGAGCGGAGGGCCGCCCCTCTACTCTGCTGAGAGAACGCACAATCCTGCGGAGGAGAGACATGGATCCAGCACTGATCGCGATCGCTACTGCCAGCGCGAACGCGCTCGTCACTCTGATGACCACGGACCTCTGGGACCGAGCTAAGGAGGGTGTAGCGAGGGCGCTCAGGCGGACCACGGAAGCCGATCCAGAGGCGCTACTGGAGGACTCCCGTACCGAACTCGGCCAGGCATCAGCGCGGGGCGACTCGGAGGAGACAGTCGCCGAGATGCAGCAAATGTGGAGGGGTAAATTCCGTCGGCTTCTTGCCGAGCACCCGGAAGCAGCCGATGATCTACTTTTCCTAAAGCAGTTGCATAACGAGATTGACAATGGCGGCGAGAATAGGGGGTCGACCAATATCTCGCAATCTGCAACCTCTCGCGATAGCTCCCGAATTTACCAAATGGGCACCGGAGTTCAGAATAATAACTAGGAGCAACAGGATTGAATCACCCACTCAGCCCGAACAGCTATCAAAGTGGCCACTCTGAGCAAGAGGGGCGCGTATATCAACTCGGTTCGGGACTACAGCTAAACGCCGAAACGATTTCTCTTTCGGATATCGGAAAGGATTCAAGGTTCTCGATCCGAACTCCCTTCACGACGGTTCGAATAGGATCGACCGATGCTTATGAGATGGGAGTGCACCGGGCCGAAAGTCGGCATGATGGACTTCTTCCCGAATACGTGCAGAGAACCGTAGACGCTCAACTGCGTCGACGTATATCTCAGGCACGGGAAGATGGCGGATTCGTGCTACTTGTTGGCGACTCCACTGCGGGTAAAACGCGTGCAGCATTCGAAGCCCTGCTTGCCTTTAGTCCCGAGGCAAATATTTGGGCGCCGATCGATGGGCGTGACCTTGTCTCCCATATGCAAGATATAGTCGAATCGGGCAGTAGCTGTTTTCTATGGCTTGATGACCTTGAGCGCTACATCGGGCCGGACGGCTTGACTCCTGCCACGGCAGGCCTATTGAAAAATTTCCGCGTACCAGTCATCGCAACAATGCGTGCCGAGCAATATCGACGTCTCTCTCCGGTAGGCAGGCGGGTCGGAGAGGACAGTCACGAGCACGGTCACTATGCGCTGGGGTCAAGGCTATTGCAGCAGCTCGATCCTATTTTCTTGCCAAGAATTTGGGACGCAAATGAATTAGAACGCGCGCGGCGTGCTGGAGACAGCCGCGTATCAGGTGCAGCGAATCACGCCGAAATCTTCGGTATCGCCGAGTACCTGGCCGCCGGCCCTCGCCTTTACGAGGAGTGGTCATTGGCTTGGACAGCAGAAGGAAATCCTCGTGGAGCCGCCATAGTAGCGGCGGCAGTGGATTGCGCTCGCGCGGGCCTCGCCAATGACATCCCGTTGACGCTTCTGGTCGACCTCCACCACGCCTATCTCGCTAAACAAGGCGGAGACCTACTCCGGCCCGAACCTCTAGACACGGCACTGGAGTGGGCCACGACCCGACACTACGGAATTACCAGCCTTTTGCTACCGATACGGGCTGGCTTCATGTACAGGGTATTTGATTACCTGCCGGATGCCATGGCGCGCAGGGGATTGGCGCCTAAAATTCCCGCTGAGACTTGGGAGGCGGTTCTCCAGTACGCGATACCGGAGGGCCTCTCCTTTCATGTAGGAATGGCTGCGATCCAGCATCGCGAATGGCCTGTAGCCGAGAAGGCCTGGGAGGGTGCCCTAGAGGCGAATCCGATCCCGGCCCGGGTTAATTTGGGGCGCGTCTATGTGCGAACAGATAGGCGCGAGCTAGCCAAGAACGTTTGGCGAGAAGCGTCTGATCTTGGCAGTCTCGACGCCGCCATTTACTTGGGTGGGCTTCACGAGAAGGACGGAAATATTTCACAAGCTATCGCCCTATATTTGCGTGGTGCAGAAAAGGGCGATGATCACTCGATTCAACATCTTGCCTACGCGACGCCGGACGACGAGGAGTCGGCTGACTGGTGGCTTAAAGTTGCAGATTCTGACGCTAGTGGCAGATCAGCGTTCAATTTGGGGCAATGTTATGCACGCCTAGGCGACCTTACGTCCGCCAAGAGGTGGTGGAAGTCTGCTGCAGATAGGGGATACTCCCACGCCATGCACAGCTATGGGCTGCAGCTCAAGAAAGAAGGTATGGAAAAGGAAGCGCATGAATGGATCAAGAGGGGCGCCGACGAGGGATCAACGAACGCCATGGTCACCTGGGCACAGCATTTGATCGATGAGAAACGGAGAGACGAAGGATCGGCGCTACTGCATAAGGCAGTAGAACTAGGGGGAGCGTCCGGACTGGGCGTTCTCGGGTACATGCACTTGCAGGATGGCGAGCTGGCCCAAGCAAAGCAATTCTGGCAGAGAGGGATGAAGGCTGGCGATTCGATCAGTGCGTTCAACCTAGGAATGACCTTGGATAATGAAGGTGATTTGGTTGGCGCAGAGGAAGCATATAGGGCTGCAGACTGCAGCAAGAACCCATCGGCGGCTCTGCACCTTTCTCTATTGCTCGCCAAGCAGGGTGATATCGAAGAGGCGGAAATTAATCTTCGGTATGGACTCGACAGGACGGATGGGTGGGAAATTTGTAATTTTGGAATCAGCCTACTTGAGCGTGGTTACCTAGGGAGAGCCCACTACTGGCTACATGTGGCCTTTCTGCGTGGGCATACTCATGCTGCCACGGGGGCCGGATTGATTTACCTCAGGGCAGGGTTTAATTCAGAAGCTGAGAGGCTTTTGTCGATTTCCTCGCTTGCGGGTAATCTTGACGCTAAGAATATCCTTTCCACCGAGCTTGCGCGCCAAGGTCGCGGAGCGGAAGCCGCTAAGGTGCTGCGATTTTTTGGGCAAGGTGAGAAAGCTGTATCGGCCTCATCTGGTCGAAAGAAAAGACCCCAGCGACCCAAGCGGCGCAAAAAGAAGTAGTTCGGCTTCGCTATATCCATAGTTATGATACGGAAACTTAGATGGGCGCGGCCTCAATGTGAGGTCGCGCCCATCTTTGCGTTGACCTGGTTAGGAGGGGAGGAACCCCGGCTTCTCCCTTCCCAGGTCTTGTAGGTGGTTCAGGTAGCCCTGCGCCGTGGGCTCGGTGCTGTAGCGCTGCCGCATGACGGCCGCGAGTTCCCGACTGGTCATAACAAGCGAGGGGACTGACTGACGGTCACCCTGAAGTGCCCGCTCGCCATAAATGAGAGCCTGTTCGAGGTCGCCTTCGCGCGCGGCGGTAACTCCCAGAGTCACTCGTGCTTCGGCGTTCCGCATGGGGGAGCGCTCCGTGCCGTCGAAGTCAGTACCAGCCCTCAGGACCTCTTCCGCGAGCGTCCGCGCAAGCCGGTCTTCCCCAACCAGCCGATAGCAGTCCATCGAGTAAAAGTCGAACTTGGCAGGGTCCACCACGAAGTGGTTGTCCAGGTTCTCCGGATGCGGCATTCCCTCAAGCAGTCGCCGCCCCTTGTCGAGGGCTACCTCAACCTGCCGGCGATCTCCAAGGCGAGCCCAAGCCTTGGCTTCCTGGCCCGCAAGCTGCACGGCAACGCTGTGGTTCGGCGCTGTCTCTGCTCCAGCTTGCGCAGCTGAGATGACCCCGCGATAGTCACCGGTCGTTAGGGCGAACCAAGCCCGCATCTCGTGCGCCCATCCTGCTACCTCTGAGTGGTCGACCTCGGCGGCGAGCGAGAGGGCGGCGCGACGGGTCGACTCTGCGGCGTGCCGGTCCCCCATGTCCTACTCGACACAGCCGACCAGAAGCGCTAGCCAACCGGACAGCGCTAGCACCTCTCGATGTTGGGCAAGCGTGAGACTTTTCGTGTGGAGTTCGACGACCCGGCGCAGCCACTGCCGTCCCTCGATGATGAGCTGCCCACTCGGCATGAACGGGTACTCCGAGCACAGTCGGTCGGTTGTGATCCGCAGAGCGTCGAGAGTGGCACCGTCGACGTCAGACCGGTTGAGACGGCTCACGATCTCCAGAGTCTCCATGCCGCTCGCGGCCAGGACCTCCTTCTCTCCGTCTCGGCGAGAGGGCGCGGGGAAGAGTGCGTGAGTCACCGTGCCGAATAGAGCCGCGATGATCGGTTGGTAGAAGTCGTTCGGCGCCTGGCCTGACTCCCAGCGCTTCCACTGGCGAATCATGCTCTCCTCTGAGGGCAGCTCCGTGGGGGCATGCGCCCGGAGGGCCCTGACCGCGTCGCGCTGTGACCAGTCGCGAGCCTGTCGTTCGGCAGCGATACGCCGCGCCCATGCGGGCCTGTCGTCAGTCATGCGCCCTCCTCCGAGTGCCTATACCCCGAGTCTCGCGCGCGAGGCGGGGGGACAGGGAAGGGGACAGGAGGGTGTCACCGGACATGTCCCCTAGCCCGCTCTGCCGTCCCCTGGCTGTCACTTACCTCACACCCTCCGTTACTCCCATGCTGGTTCCAGATCGAGCGCCACCCAGTTCGCAGCGATTTTCAAGCGCTTCGAGCCGTTCACTCAACGCCTGAAGCTGGGAGTGGAACCGTCCTGCTGATCCTCGGTGTCTCCGAGCGCGCTGTCATGGGGCTTATGGGGTGGTCCACCACCGCTATGGCGGCGCGGTATCAGCACATGGTCGACACCGTGCGGACGGACGTGGCGCGGCAGGTCGACGGGCTCATCTGGAAACCGGCGGGAGAGCGGCCGGACGACGATGACGATGGGGCCGCCGGGGTGCTCGTACCGGCCAACTGAGACGGAAACTGAGACGGAGGACAAAGCGAAGGGTCCGGCTCGGTGAGCCGGACCCTTCGTCCACCTGCGGTAGCGGTGGGATTTGAACCCACGGTGACGGGTTACGCCACACTCGCTTTCGAGGCGAGCTCCTTCGGCCGCTCGGACACGCTACCGAGAGAGAGCTTAGCCCAAAGGTGCCTGATCGAAGAAATCGGTTCTCCGGCGCCGGTCGGCGCTGGTCAGCGGGTGTGCACGGGTCCGTCACAGGCCGGTTCGCGGACACTCGGCGGGCATCGCGCGGGCGTCCCGGGCGGCCCCGGGCGGCGTCAGCGGTCGCGGAAGAAGCGGGTGAGCAGAGCGGAGCACTCCTCGGCGAGCACCCCGTGGATCACCTCCGGACGGTGGTTGAGCCGCCGGTCGCGCACCAGGTCCCAGAGCGACCCGACCGCGCCCGCCTTCTCGTCCAGCGCGCCGAACACCAGCCGGCCGACCCGGGACTGCACCAGGGCGCCCGCGCACATCACACAGGGCTCCAGGGTGACGACCAGGGTGCAGCCGGGCAGCCGCCACTCGCCGAGGGCCCGCGCCGCCCGGCGCAGCGCCACCACCTCGGCGTGCGCCGTGGGGTCCCCGGTGGCCTCGCGCTCGTTGTGTCCGGTCGCGAGGAGGGAGCCGTCCGGGCCCAGCACGACCGCGCCGACCGGCACATCGCCGGCCCGCGCGGCCCGCTCCGCCTCCGCCAGCGCGTCGCGCATGGCCGCCCGCCAGGGGTCCCGGACGGGATCGACGGCGTACGGCGCGGGCGGGTCGTGCGGTCGGTGCGGGGGGTGGGGCACTAGCGGACGGCCTCCAGGACCTCCGCGGCGCCCAGGGCGTCCGCGATGGTGCCGAGCGCGTCGGTGTCGAGTACCAGCAGCTCCTTCTCCGTCAGGCCGAGGTCGTCCAGGACCTCCCGGTCGCCGACCGGTGCCGAGGGCACCGACTCGGCCGCGGTGTCGGCGTCCTGGTCGTCCGCCGCCTCCGGCTCTCCGTCCTCGGTGCCGTCGAGGTCGAGGGCGTCCAGGTCGGTGCCGTCGTCCGACTGGTCGTCGCCCAGCAGTTCCCTGGTGAGGATCTCCCCGTACGAGGAGCGGGCGGCGGCCGCTCCGTCGGACACGTAGATCCGGGGGTCGTCCTCACCCTCCACCCGGACGATGCCGAACCATGCGTCCTCCTGCTCGATGAAGACGATCACCGTGTCGTCGTCCACCGAGGCATCCCGGGCAAGCTCGATCAGATCCGACAAGGTCTCTACATCGTCGAGCTCTGTGTCGCTCGCTTCCCACCCGTCTTCGGTGCGCGCGAGCAGTGCGGCGAAGTACACCGTGACTCTCCCACTGATCAGAGGTGTGACGATCGGGCGGCCCTCCTGAATGCCCCGCCCACTCGGCATCGTGGCAGATACCGGGCCCGGAGGAGAGGTGTTCCGCTCTTGCGTCGTGCACCAGTCTGGTCCGGCGGCCGTTCGATGTCACCAGCGGACCCCGTCCGCGCGGGCCCGGCGAGCGGTCCTCGGACGGGCGGTCGGCCCCGGAGGACATACCGAGGGCAGCCGATCACAGCAGGTCGAAGCCGGTCGAAGTCAGCCGGACTCGGTCGAAGTCGGAAGGAAGTGATCTCGGGCGGCCAAGGGGCGTACGGGAGGGGCGGGCGGGGATGTTCACCAACGGAAGGTGCGCATCCGCATGGCCTGGCGCATCCGGGCCGCCCGGGCGCGGCGCGGCTGCACCCGGTCGCGCAGCGCCTTGGCCTCGTAGAGCTCGCGCAGGAACTGCGCCCGGCGGCGCCGGCGCTCGGCGTCCGTCTCAGGCCCGTCCGGCCGCGGCCCGCCGACCACGGGCGGGTCGTCGATCAGCCGCTGCTCGGGCGCGGACCTCGACCCGGAGGCAGACCCGGACCTCGGCCTCGGCCCGGCCCCGGAAGCGGACCCGGGCCCGGATCGGGAGGCAGACCCCGAGCGGGAAGCGGACCCCGACCGGGAGGCGGACCCAGACCGGGAGCCAGACCCGGACCGGGATCGGGGAGCGGACCCGGGCGCGGACCTGGACGTCCGATCGCCGTCGCCGTCGCCTTCGCGACCTCGGTCCCGGCTCCGGCCGCGGTTCCGGCTCCGACCCCGCTCCTCACCCGGCCGATCCGAGTGGACGGACGACGGATCGCGGCGCTCACGCCGCCGTTCCGGTTCTCGGCGTTCCGGCATCTCGACCACCCCCAGGCTGGGTCCGTCCACCCCACTTTCCCCCTGTGGCGTGGGTTGATGCCAGCGTGTGCCCTCCCGGGCATGGGCCGATGCCGCTGCGGGCTAGGGTTGAGGGCATGCGGATTCACGTCGTCGACCACCCGCTGGTGGCGCACAAACTCACCACGCTGCGCGACCGGCGCACCGACTCCCCGACCTTCCGGCGCCTCGCCGACGAGCTGGTCACCCTGCTCGCCTACGAGGCCACCCGGGACGTGCGCACGGAGCAGGTCGACATCGAGACCCCGGTGACCGGGACGACCGGTGTGAAGCTCTCCAGCCCCAAGCCGCTGGTGGTGCCGATCCTGCGCGCCGGCCTGGGCATGCTGGACGGCATGGTGCGGCTGCTGCCGACCGCCGAGGTGGGCTTCCTCGGGATGATCCGCAACGAGGAGACGCTGGAGGCGTCGACGTACGCGACCCGGATGCCGGAGGACCTCTCCGGGCGCCAGGTCTACGTCCTCGACCCCATGCTGGCCACCGGCGGAACGCTGGTCGCCGCCATCCGGGAGCTGATCGAGCGCGGCGCGGACGATGTCACCGCGGTCGTGCTGCTGGCCGCGCCGGAGGGCGTCGAGGTGATGGAGCGCGAGCTCGCGGGCACCCCGGTCACGGTCGTCACCGCCTCGGTCGACGAGCGGCTGAACGAGCACGGGTACATCGTCCCGGGCCTCGGCGACGCGGGTGACCGCATGTACGGGACCGCGGACTGACCGAGGGGCGCGGACTGACCGAGGGGCCGTGGACCGCGGGCCGAGCCTTCCGTCTCAGGACCGCTCGGCCTGCTCTGCCTCCGCCGGCGCGCCGTGCATGGCCGCCGCCAGGGGCCTAGCACTTCTCCGGCGCGGGCTTCTTCGGCTGGGAGAGGGCCGTCAGCGCGGCGGTGGCGTCCCGGGGAGGCGCGAGCGTCTTGAAGGCGGTGCCGATGATCAGGTCCACATCGGCCGTCTGGCGGGTGTCCGTCTTCCGCGCGGCGCCCTTGAGCTGGGTCGCGAGCACCGGGAACGCCGCCTTGTCGGAGTTGGCGGCGCCGAGCAGCACCCCCGGCCCGGGCACCTTCTTGTCGTAGGCCGCCGGGGCGTTGCCGACCTTGCCGATGGCGAAGCCGCGCTTCTTCAGCTCGTCGGCGGTCGCCTTGGCGAGGCCGGCCCGGGGGGTCGCGTTGTAGACGTTCACCGTGATCTGCGCCGGCTTGAGCGGGGCGTACACGGTGGTGGCGGTGGTCGCCTTGCGGGGTTCGCAGCGGTCGGCGGCCGCGGTGCTCGCGCCGCCGGTCTCCCCGTCACCGCCGAAGACGTCCACGAGCTGAAGCGTTCCCCAGCCGGCCAGGCCCAGGGCGACCACCGCGGAGAGGCCCGCGACCACGATCCGGCGGCGTCGCCGGGGGCGCCGCATCCGCGGGTAGGTGTTACCCGTGATGCGGTACTTTCCGCCCATACCGGGGGGAGTGAGCATGCTCATGGGCGCAGCGTAATGCTGGCCCCTGACTATGCCTACTAAAGGATCAGCAGATGACCGCCGGACGGGTCTGAAACGGTCCGAACGGTTGATCCAACGGGGCCCCGGCCCGGCCCTCAGTCCAGTTCGAGGACGCGGGCGTGCAGCACCTGGCGCTGCTGGAGGGCCGCGCGCACCGCGCGGTGCAGCCCGTCCTCCAGGTAGAGGTCGCCCCGCCACTTCACGACATGGGCGAAGAGGTCGCCGTAGAACGTCGAGTCCTCGGCCAGGAGCGTCTCCAGATCCAGCTGGCCCTTGGTGGTCACCAGCTGATCGAGGCGGACCGGGCGCGGCGCGACGTCCGCCCACTGCCGGGTGCTTTCCCGGCCGTGGTCGGGGTACGGCCGCCCGTTGCCGATGCGCTTGAAGATCACACGGAAAGCCTACCGGGCGGATGGCGCCCGGCGCAGCCACGCGGCGCCGGTGCGATGCGTGAGAAACCGGAGCAAAGCGGTAACCGGTACGGGTGGGATCACGCCGGTTCACCCGGCTGGGCTACCCCGGGACGCCCCCGGGGACGTCCCAGGACGCCCCGTACGCACCCGAGCCACCACTTCGCGTACGGTCGCCGGGCGAACGGGTGGGGCGCGGCCGGAAGGGAATCCGGCCGCGCCCCGTGCGTACGAGAGGCGTACTACTCGGTGACCTCGTGGCCGTGGCCGTCGTGCAGGCCGCCGCCGCTGCCCGCGTCGCCCTCGGTGGGGACGGTGGTCACCGGCTTGCGCAGCGAGCTGAGGTCGTGCGCGTAGGTGCCGACCGCGTTGGCGATGACATCGACGTTGGCGTCCAGCGCGGTGAGGTTGATGTTCTTCAGGTCATCGCACTTGGCGTGGTAGCAGGCGTCGTACGCGGCCCCGGCCGTGCCGCCGAACTTCTGCGCCTGCGCCGGGGTCTTGACGCCCTCGGCACCCGTGAACGTACCGCCGGACGGGATGCCCACCTCGATGAACGGCCCGTAGTCCGAGCGGCCGGTGAAGTCGGTGCCCTCGTGCGGCAGACCGCGCTTGTCCATGAACTCGTTGATGTCCCGCTCCAGCTGGGCCGAGCCCGCCGGGCCCGCGGGGGAGCCGACGCCGTCCGAGTCGTCGCCGTCGTAGACGAACAGCCCGTAGTTCGGCGAGGCGATCATGTCGAAGTTCAGATAGAGCCTGATCTCCTTGCGGGCCAGCGCGCTGAGGCCGGCCACATAGTGCTCGGAGCCGAGCAGGCCGTTCTCCTCGGCCGACCACCAGGCGAAGCGCACCTTGTTGGTGGTCTTGTTGATCTCCTTCGACTGGGCGAACTTCAGCGCCACGTCGAGGAGTCCGGCCGAACCGGAGCCGTTGTCGTTGATGCCGGGGCCGGCCGTCACCCCGTCGAGGTGGGCACCGAGCATCACCGTGTTGGCGGCGTTGCCCCGGGCGGTCTCGGCGATGACGTTGTTGGTGGTCCGCTTCTCCTGGAGCTGGCGGAGGTCGAAGCGCACCGTCACCGGGCCCTTGGCCGCGTCGGCGGCGAGCTTCTCGCCCTCGGCCTGGGTGATGCCGCCGGTGGGGATCTTGGCGGCGCCTGCGTCGCCGAGGGTGCCGGAGAGCGCGCCCGCGGTGTTGTTGTAGATGATCGCGCCGGTGGCGCCCGCCGCCGCGGCCTGCGCCTGCTTGTCGGCGAAGGTGCAGCCGCCCCGCTTGATCAGGGCGATCTTCCCGGTGTACGCGGTGCCCGCGTAGTCGGCCGCCTCGCAGCCGGGGGTGGTGTCCTCCGCCGGGGCGGGGACCGAGGCCAGCGCGGCCGTGACACCGCCGACCGGGGTCGACTTGGTGTAGGTCATCGCCGATATCGCGATGTCCCGCGCCTCGGGCGAGACCACCGACAGCTTCTCGGCCTGGGTGTTGGTGAACTGGAACTCGAACTGCTGGTACGAGACCTGGTAACCGGCCTTCTTCAGCTGCTGGTACACATACGCGGCCGAGGCGTCGTGCCCGAGCGTGCCGGCCGCGCGGTTGCCGCCGGCCGAGTCGGCTATCTGCTGGAACTTCTGCAGGTGCCGGTACGCGTCCTTGGCGGAGGCGTCGCGCACCAGCTTCTGGGAGAGCTTCGCGGCGTCCTTGGCCGCTTCCTGCCCGGGGTCGGTCCGGACGGCGGAGGCGGGGGACGCGGAGACCAGCAGGAGCGGAGTCGCGAGTGCGGCCGCGGCCAGGGCGGCCGCCGCTCTGCGATGGGATGCGTTCACAGAGGTCCTTCCGGGGCGAACGAGGTTGAGGGGAAGCTAGCGATCTCCCAGGCTCCTGTGAACGGATGTGCCACAACTCACGTCTGATTCCGTACATTTGGCATCGCAGAACGTCACTTCGGTGCCGAACCTCCGCTTCCCCCGCCCGATCCGGAGACCTTGGCCGCCCCGCCCCGAGGCCGTCAGGTCTCCGGGGGCTCCCGCTACCGCGACTCCTTCGCCCGCTTGGCCGCGCGCTTGGCCTCCTGCTTGTACGCGCGCACCCGGGCGAGGGACTCGGGCCCGGTGATGTCGGCCGCCGACCGGTACGCGCCCTCCTCGCCGTACGCGCCCGCCGCCTCCCGCCAGCCGGGCGGCCGCACCCCGTACTGCTTGCCCAGCAGCGCCAGGAAGATCTGCGCCTTCTGCCTGCCGAAGCCCGGCAGCGCCACCAGCCGGGCCAGCAGCTCCCTGCCGCTCGCCGCGTCCGCCCAGACGGCCTCCGCCGCGCCGTCGTACTCCGCCACCAGGTAGCGGCACAGCTGCTGCACCCGCTTGGCCATCGACCCCGGGTAGCGGTGCACCGCCGGCTTGGCCGCGAGCAGCTCGGCGAACGCCTCCGGGTCGTACCCGGCGATCTCGTGCGCGTCGAGATCGTCCCCGCCCATCCGCCGGGCGATGGTGTACGGGCCGGAGAACGCCCACTCCATGGGCACCTGCTGGTCCAGCAGCATCCCGGTGAGCGCGGCGAGCGGACTGCGTCCCAGCAGCTCGTCGGCCTCGGCCTGCTGGGCCAGGTGGATCGTGGTGGTCATGCTCCGATGGTCGCCCGGCCGCCCGGCCCCCGCACGGCGGGACAGCCGCCCGGGCCCGTACGGGACCGCCACCGCCCTCGGCCCTTGACTTGGAGAGCGCTCCAACACCGAGAGTCCTCCCACCGCCGCCCGCGCCCAGCGGGCCGTACCAGGGGGTCCTCCATGCGCTACCGCACCATCGGCACCGATCCCGCCACCCGCCGCGAGGTGAGCGTGCTCAGCCTCGGCGCCATGCTCTTCGGCACCAGGACCGACGAGCGGACGTCCTTCGCGATCCTCGACCGGTACGCGGAGGCCGGCGGCACCTTCATCGACACCTCCGACAACTACGCGTACTGGCACCACGGCACCCAGGGCGGCGAGAGCGAGGCGCTGCTCGGCCGCTGGCGGCGCACCCGGGGCGTGGGCGACGCGATCGTGATCGCCACCAAGCTCGGCGCCCGCCCGACCGGACCGGGCAAGGACTTCACCACCGACCGCGAAGGGCTCTCGGCGAAGGTCGTCCGCGAGTCGGCCGAACGCAGCCGTGAGCTGCTCGGCGTGGAGCGGCTGGACCTGCTGTACGCGCACATCGAGGACCCGGCGACCCCGCAGGCCGAGACCGTCGAGGCGTTCGCCGGGCTGGTCGGCGAGGGGACGGTCGGCCTGCTCGGCGTCTCCAACCACTGGGCGTGGAAGGTGGAGCGCGCCCGGGCCCTGGCGGCGGCGGCCGGACTGCCCGGGTACGAGGTGCTCCAGTACCACCACACGTATCTGCGCCGCCGCACCGATGTGCCCGGCCGGCTCTCCCCGGACGGCGACCAGGGCGTGGCCGACGGCGCCCTCCTCAGCTACGTACGCGAGGAGCCGGCGCTGGCGCTGGTGGCGTACAGCCCGCTGCTGTCGGGCGCATACGTACGCGAGGACAAGCCGCTCGACCACGAGCTGGACCACCCGGGCACCCCGGCCCGGCTGGCGGTGCTCCGCGAGGTGGCGGCCGAGACCGGGGCCACCGTCAACCAGGTGGTGCTGGCCTGGCTGATCGGCGCCCAGGTGCCCGCGATCCCGCTCGTCGGGGCGTCGTCGGTGGCCCAGCTGGACGAGAGCCTGGCCGCCGTCGATCTGGACCTGACCGCCGAGCAGCGCGCCCGCCTGGACGCCGTGCGCTGAACGAGGGCTCCCACGGCCGAGTGATCTGCATCACTCGACCATGTGCGAGGCGACGTCCGGCGGCCCCCTTCCCGCCCTCCCGCACGCCTTTTGTGCCGTCTGCGCCATCTGTACCGTCCGTTGGGGGCCGGAACGGGGCAAGAGGCGGCCGGAAGGGGTGAAACCCCCTTCGCGGCGACAGGAGACGGTCATACGATCTTCCCGGGCCGCACACCGGCGGCCGCCCGCGATGACCACCGCCGGCGTCTCCTGCCACCTGCCCTTCCCCCCCGTTCCTTCCCCTCCCCCGTTCCTTTCCTTTCCCTGGAAATACGACGACCCGTCATGGCGCGCACCGCGTCCGGACGTCGGGCCCGGCCCGGCACCCTGACCGAAGGGCTGAAGTGAGAATCCGCCGAACGCTGGCCACGGCCGTCGCCGCCGCCGTGACCGCCCCCGTCGTCCTGCTGTCCGCGCCGCCCGCGCTCGCCGTGCCCCGCTCGTCCGGGTCGACGTCCGGGGCCGAGCCCGGGGCGCCGGAGAGCAGCCGGGACCGGACCGTGGCGCCCGAGCCCGCCGCACCCGCCGCCAGGCGGCAGGTCGCCGACCAGCAGGACTCCCGTCACACATCCCGCAAGGGCGACCAGGGGGCCAAGGGCGGCGACCTGCAGAACCTCTCCGTCCCAGCGCTGCGGCGGGCGGTCGCCGAGGCGCGCGAGGCCCTGAAGAAGGCCGTGGCCGCCGAGGAGGCGGCGATGGCGGCGTTCGAGAAGGTGGACGCGGACGGCGCGCCGCTGGTCCGGGCGATCGACGAGGCCGAGAAGGCGGCCGCCGCCGCGACCACCGCCCGGGAGGCCGCCGACAAGGCGCTGATCGAGGCCGAGGACGCCCTCGCCGAGCTACCCGACGACGCCACCGACGACCAGAAGAAGGCCGCCGAGAAGGCGGTGGCCGACGCCACCGCGGCCGTGGCGCCGGCCGAGAAGGCGGAGACCGAGGCGCAGGCCAAGGTGACCGCGGCGCACACCGCGCTGGGCGACGCCCTGGTGGCCGCCTCCCGCGAGGTCCGCAAGGCCCAGGACGCCACGGCCGCCGCCCAGGCCGCCCTGGACGCGGCCGAACAGGCCCTCCAGGACGCCCTGGAGCAGGCCGTCGAGGGCGCCTGCGTCCCCGAACCGCGGCTCACCGCCCGGGCGCTGGGCGTGCCCGGCGCGGTCGAGCGGGGCGACACCGTGGTCTTCACGGTGCGGGTCGCCAACGGCACCGCCCGCACCATGGACACGGTCTGGCCGTACATCGCCGTGAGCGCCGTCGACCAGAGCGGCCAGAAGGGCATCGGGGACAAGCTGGACCTGACCTGGTCCACCGCCGGCGACCCGGACTGGCAGGAGCTGGACGGCGACAACTTCGCGGGCGCGGTCGAGACGCTGCAGCCCGGTGAGCACGCCGACATCAAGGTACGGCTGAAGGCCGGTGCCCAGACGCCCCTGGGCACCGGGACGGTGTCGGTGGCCGCCGACTACCTCAACGACGACGACTCCTGCGGCGGCACCCCGGTCTACTACGAGTACGGCTTCGCCCTGACTCCCGCGAACGCCGCGGCCACGCCCGGCACCTCGCCCACCCCCGCCCCGTCCCCGGCGGGCGGCGCCCAGAGCCAGGTGTGGACCCCGGCCGGCCCGTCCGGCCCCGTCGCCACCGGCTCGGGCCTCGGCGGCAGCCTGGCCGCCACCGGCTCCTCGTCCGCCGTCCCGGGCATCGCCCTGGCGAGCGGAACGGCGCTGCTGCTGGGCGCCGGTGCGGTCTACGCGGGCCGCCGCCGCCGAAGCGCCCCGCAGGACTGACATCGCCATCCACAGGAGGCACCCGTGGTGACGCAACCGCCCCCGGCCGACCTCGCCGAAGTCGAACGCGCGTACCAGGCCGGGCGCTTCGAGGAGGCGCGGAAGCTGCTGGTGGCGCTCAGCGCCGCGTACCCCGGGGACGCCGAGACGGCGTACCGCGCGGCGAGCGTCCACGACCGCCTGGGGCTGGAGGCCGAGGCGGTGCCGTACTACGAGCGGTGCCTGCGCGGCGCGGAGCTCTCCGACGCCTCACGGCGCGGCGCGCTGCTCGGGCTCGGCAGCACCTACCGCGTCCTCGGCCGGTACGAGGAGGCGGTGGACACCCTGCGCCGGGGCGCCGAGCGGTACCCGGAGGACGGGGCGCTCCGCGCCTTCCTGGCGATGGCCCTCTACAACACCGGCGGCCACCACGAGGCCACCGCCCTGCTGCTGCGGCTGCTCGCCGGGACCAGCGGGGACGAGACGGTACGGGCCTACCGGCGGGCCATCGAGCACTACGCCGGCGACCTGGACGCGACCGTCTGAGGTCCCCTCGCTTCCCCATTCCCGTGGAAGACATGGTCCGTGTGCCAGGAGCGGTGCTCGGCCGCCACCGGCGCCGAACCCGTCCGCGGCCCGATCAGGGCCCGCCCCGACAGGGCGCGCACCTGCTGCTCGGCGGCCGCGCTCCGGCCCGTGAACCGCGCCGACACCACCACCCGCAGATCCTCGCCGAGACCCAGTACGCCCTTGTCGAAGAGCTTGTGGTGCAGGGCGCAGAGGCAGAGCCCGTTGTCCACGTCGTCCGGCCCCTTGAACGCCCACCAGCGCACATGGGCCGCCTTCAGGCCGACCGGCACCATGCCGAGCGCCCCGTCGTATCCGCAGAACGCGCACCGGTACTCGTACGCCGCCAGCACCATCTCCCGCATCCGCCGATCCCGCCGCCGCCCCCGCTGCCCCGGCACCAGCCCCCCGTACTCACCGAGCCCCCCGAACTCCCCGTACTCCAACTCCAGCCCCGCCGCCTCGCACAGCTCCCCGTGCAGCGACGGCGGGAAGTGCAGGTCGAGCAGGATCCGGGCCATCCGGGCCAGCAGCGCCGGATCGCGCCTCAGCGCCGCCCGCAGTTCGGGGTCGAGCCGGCCGCGCGCTCCGGACGCCCGCAGCTCGGTCACCAAGGGGCCCGGGCTCCCCGCCCCGCCGTCCGTGCTCACCTCCCACACCCCGTCACCGGTCAGATGATGGAAGGGGTACGCGGGAGTGGTCCGGTTCCTCGGCCCGTACTCGGCCAGCAGGCGCTTCAGGTCCCCCTCCACGTCGCTGTAGCGCAGCTCGCCCTCGGAGTCCTCCTGGAAGCGGCCCAGCGCGTACAGCAGCAGCAACGGCTTGTGCGGCGCCCGCGCGCCGCCCCGCGCCCACTGCCGCAGCCCCGCCACCCGCTCCAACCAGTCCACGGCCGCCGAGCCTATCCAGCGCCGTGGATACGAGGTGACCACCCCTCCCCGCCTCGCACCCGCGACCGCCGTTCCGCGCCCTTCCCCGGAAACGGCTGCCGTCACCCACCTTCCGTACGCACAGGCGAACCGCCAGTGCGGCCCCCCATGACCCTGAGCATCCGCGAACAGTTCCCCGGCACGGCCTCCTCCATCACCAGCGGCGAGGCCATGTCCACCGTGCGGGTACGCCTGGCCGGCGGCCAGGACGTCACCACCGATGCCGTCAAGGACCTGGGCTTGTCCGAGGGCTCCGAGGTCCGCGCCCTGGTCAAGTCCACCGAGATCGCCCTCGCCTCGGCCTGACCGGGACCAGGGGGAAGGGGGGGCTCCTCCGCGGGCCGGGGCGTCGGCCCTGGAACCACGGAGGGCCGGACCATGCCGATCACTGACGGAGTGGCGGTGTCTGGACGGAGACTCCGAACCGGTCTCGCGCGGAGGTGTCCGAAGCGCCGTCACGTCCATGCGCCGCGGCCGTTGACAGGGAATGAAGCGTGATCGTTCCCGACAGGTCGCAGCCGTCCCTCCCAACAGCCCGGCGATCGTGCTGCGTCCGCTGCGTCTCGCACAGATGGCGCGGAGCTGGGCCATGGATGTGGCAGCCGCTGACATCGCTTCGCTGGGTGCTGGGTCCGATCGGGCGGCCGCCCTCGGGGCATGCCGCGGTCCGCTTCTGGGCACCGAGCTCGCCGATGCCTGGGAACAACTGCTGCGAGACCGCCCAGAGGACTTCGGTGCCGTGGGCATCATCACCCTCGGAGCAGACGCCGTGCGCCTGCTGCCGGCCTCGGGGGCCTTTGCCGATCGGGTGCTGATCGAGGGCGTCGAGTGCATCGATGGAATGCAGCGGCTCGTGGCGCTCGCGACCGCTCGGGCCGAACACGGACCACGCGCTCTGAACGACGTGGTCGTACGATTGGAGGTCATCTGCGGAGCGGAGCGTGACCGAGTCCGCCGTCTCCATGACGAGGCGGACCAGTACGTCAGCCACCGGACCTCCCAGGACCGTCTCATCCGGTGCCCCAGCATCCGCTCGTTGATGCAGGCGAATTGGGAGACATGGCGCTTCGACCCGCGCCGGGGCATGGTGCGTGAACCGGACGGGGCCGACGTTCCGATGGCTGACGTAACTCGTGCTCTCGCCTGTTTGACGGGGCCCGGGCCGGAGCTGGTGCACACGGTGTCGTCCGATGAAGGCTTGCACACCTTGTGGGAGGACATCTCGTCTCCTTCCTACCGGTCCCTCTTCCACTCGTCGATGACACCAGTCGGTGTCGCTCGTGCCGTCGAGGCGTGGGCGACAGCGCAGGCGACTCTCAAGGCGTTGCCCAAGGCCCGGTCGCAAGGACATGGGCACCTCATCGTCTACGCTCCCGACCTCATCTGCTGGACCGCCTGCAATTTCCTGCGCCGCTTTCGGCTACACGCCTCGGCAAGCCGCCTGCCCTGGGCAGAAATCATCGCCCGGGAGGTCCCGCATCGGACCCGCGCCGCGGCTGAAACCCTCGTACGGCGCTTCGAGAGCGTCAGACCGGGTCGGCACCTCTATCAATCCAGTCTCCGGGAGCGTTCGCTGTGGACGGCGCTTGTCGAGCCGGACGTGAGGGCGTGACGTCCTGCGGCCGTACGGTGTTCTGCGGCAACGGCAGTGCCGTCGGGGTCACCGGACCAGTCCAAGCCCGTCGCGGCCCAGGGAAGGACGTCCCTGTCCTCCCTCAGGCGCCGCGACGCACGCGCTGCGGCGAGCCGCTCCGCAACGGCCCCGTGGAGCCTGTGGGATTCCTGGGCCTCGTCCGCCGGCAGCTGCTCGAGCCCCAGTAGCCGGAAGCTGTCCAAGGCCGCCGGGTCCTCGGCCATCCCGACGGCCGGCTCGATGACTCCGTCCGGTCGCGGTACCAGCCACCGGGAGGACCGCACGGCGTTCCTCAGCGACCGCGGCTCGTAGCGGTAGCCGAGCCCGGTGAGCCAATGGTCGAGGTCGCTGATCGCCAACGGTGGCCGGGACAAGGCGACGGCGACCCGGCACGCTTGCTCCAGGGTCCGCGGGCCGGGGAGGGGACCATGCCGGTACAGCCCGTACCGGCCCGCACCCGCCCAGCAGAATCGGTGGTCGCCGGCCATCAGTGCCCCGGCAGTCTTCAGAGGCACCTCCACCCCGTACTCGATCCACGCCCGCAGCACCAGCTTCCCGGTATGCGAGGGGCGAACGCTGGAACAGGCCAGGGCATACAGCGTGTCCTCGAGGCGGCCGCCGGTCAGGCCCTGGCAGGCACAACCCGTCCTCTCCCACGGACTCAGGACCGCAGCGCAGTAGTCGCACGAGCGGACATCTAGCCCACGGAGCGGCCTGCGCCACGCCTCCGCTCGTTCGCGGAGCAGCGCGGACAGGGTGAACGTGCTCACATGCGGCTCCAGTCCAGGGTGCCGGAGACACCTGTGACGGAGGCGTTGTCCCTCCCGCCGTAGTGCCGCCCTGCCGCCAAGAAACTCTGGACGTCCGCTGCCTCGATCCGGTCCACGTTCTTTGCGGCCGCCGCATTCAGCAAATCGTGCGCCTTGCGCAGGACATCACGGGGCTTGCGGGCCGAACGCTCGAACAGGCAGGCGACTGCCTCGTGGGTGAAAGGGAACAGCTCGTCCCCGTCGTTCCGTACCACGCCGTCCTTGGTCGCCGCGACCAGATACGGCCGGAGCATCTGTGCCACCTGGGCAGCGTCACGGAGCGCCGGCAGCTTGACGGTGCTGCCCTCGTTGGCCTTGCTCAGGTCGAAGGTCGGAAGGTCGGCGAGGGCCCAAGGCGTACCGATGTTCAGGGCGGCCCGAGGGTGCATGGTGACGACCATGGTCAGCATGTCCGCCATGGGCAGGGTCTCCACGATGACGTCCCGGAACCGCTCGACCTCCAGGTTCCTCTTCGCCTTCGCCGTGGTGGTGCTGGCCAAGTCCTCCAACTGGTCGCAGAAAACCATGACATGACGCATGCCGGCAGCAGCGGCGAATACCAGGAAGGTCGCCATGTGGACTGCGCCGCTACGGGAACGCGAGATCGGTGAGATTCCGATCAGATAGTCGATGGCCGCTCTGGGATTCTCGTCGCACAGGGCGGCGATTAGCTTGACATCGGGCGGGCCGAGCGTCTTGCCTCGTAGGGTCCGGTGCTCGTCCATCACCGCCGCCACCAGATCCCTGACGTTGTCCGTTGCCGTCCGCTCGATCAGTCGACGGCGCAGCCGCCGGGCGAGCGGGGCGGAGTCCGCCGTGGTGTGGTAGCCCACCGCGTACTCGACCGCGGCGAAGAGCGCCGCGCCCAGCGAGCGGACGTGTGTGGTGTCGAAACTGGTGAGCAGACAGCAGATGGGAACTTCGGCGGCGTCCTCCTCGTCCAGACCCACCGTCAGGTATGCGTCCTTACCGAAGTCTCGGTTGATCTTACCGGCCACATGCTGCATCAGGACGGACTTGCCGAACCCGCGAGCATCCGAGTCGCCGGGTACGAGCCCCACCGACCACAGATAGCCGAACTTGAGACCCGAGTAGGACATGCCCAGCACAAACTTCTCGATGACTTCGTACAACTGCTCGGCATGTACGTTCGGCTCGTACAGCAGACCGTTCTCGCGAGCGTCCTGACCGCCGATACGCGCGACTCCTGTCGCTGGAAAGGGATTGCTCCGAAGCCGCCATTCCTTCTTCATCCATACGAGCCCGGGCAGCAGTCTGGATGTGCTCATCGAATGTGCACCTCCTCATCGTGGCGGTCCGTGAAGACACTCATCACATGGAAGACCTTGGGCATGCCGGAGTAGTTTGAGAGAACAAGTGGCTTGACTGAGCCGGGCGTACGCACGTGGGATGCCTCGTCCAGATGGACGCGGAAGCCGAGGCCGGCGACGTCGCCGCGGAACGCGGAGGTGATGGCCGCGTCGAACTCGTCGTCGCTGATCCGCTGGTCCCAGCAGACCGCAGCACGGATGCGCCAGACGGGGCAGTAGGTCGCGCCCCCGGCCCGCTCGCTCTCCGCCCGCCACACCCGGGGGAGCGCCCTCAGCGCGGCGATGCGTGCCTCGGCCCCGACGGAGCGGATGAACGACACGTCCTTGCCGCGGCCGGTCACTCGGCCCGTCGCCCACAATCGCAGGGAGGGTGGGCCGGGCACGTAGTAGCTGAAGTTGGCGAGCCCGAGAAAGCGCGACCAGCGGCGCAGGAGCTCGTGACTGATGTAGTCCATCGGACATCCTGAGGCGGTGACCGCCAGACGGATGGCTGCCTCCTCACATAGCGCCGCGTAGCGCTTGCGGGTCCATGCCTGCGGGCGCGGGACCTGCGCGGCGATCTCTTCCCAGCGCCTCTCCGCCTGGCCGCTTCCCGGCTTCCGCGGCTTCTTCTCCTTGGCTTGCCGCTCCTTCTCCTCTTGCGCCCGCTGTTCGGCGCGAACCGCCGCACGGTGGACGGCGCGTTCGACATAGGTGCGCAGTGAGTCCTCGATGGTCTCGGGCGCCGCCGTCCACCCCAGCGTGCCGTCAGCCACTTCGAGGATGGTGTGGCTGATGAAGGCGGTCAGGAAGGCCCCGTGGTCCTCGTGCTCGTCCCGGTACCTGAGCAGCGGCACGCTGAGGTGGTCGGACACGCTGTCGGGCCGCGCCCCCACCAGGCGGAGAAAGCCCTCGAACTGGGGATGGGCATCGATCAGCGCACCTGCCAGCGCGTGGTAGCCGGCGTATGGGTCCTGGACGACCAGGTCGGTCCAGGCGCGACCGGTTTCGGTCATCGTGAAGGTCGCGTCTGCATGGGCGTGCGCGGAGCGAGGTGACGAGGGCAACGCGTGCCGCTCCAGCCAGCCGAGCCGCATCAACTCCTTCAACACATCCACGGTGTTGTGAACGTACTGAAGGGGGTTGGAGTGACGCTCGATCCATTTGTCGACGTCGAAGGATCCGTCCCGGTCGTTGGCGCGGGCGACATGCTCGGCCTGGTTGACGATGGCCAGACGCACCCGCTCGAACGGTTCCCCTGCAGCCACCGCCCTGGCCGCCATCTCGATGTAGGTGAGTTCCTGAAGCCGCGGGATGCCGACCCCGCCCACACTCACCGGGCGATCCCGCGGCCGGTGCCGTCGGCGCGGAGCCGTTCATTGACCCCACCGGGTAGTCCGTGCACGAACACCTCTCCCCTCATTTCCCTCTGTGCTGTGGCTCTCCTGTCCTGTCGGCATACTTTCGCAGCTTGGTGCCGGTGACTGCCGTGGTGCTTATATGAATAAGACAGGGAAATTGGGCCGATCGGCCGTCATTCTTCCGGTGATGGGCTTCATGCCCCATGAGGGCGTGACTTCTTCAACCGCCTTGACTGGAAGAAAGATGACCCCTCCTGAAGCCCTGGAACCGCAGCGCAGATCGCGACTGTTGCCTATGGTGCTGATCACTCCCCAGTGGATGTCGGGGAAGAAGTGATCGCACGCTTTTGCGAAGGGAGAGATCAGCCAACCCGTAGTGGCAACTGTCGTCGCCACCTTCATGAGTCGTGCCCGCCACCACGTTCGTTGACGACTCGCAAGCCGGGCACAGGCCTCACCGATTGGCGCGCACCACTCGGCTTCTGTGCAGCACCGCCGAGCCTTCGCGAGCGCACCGCTCACACAGCCACACCCCCTGCCAGGGCACCCCCATGCCCAAAACCGACCCTAGGAGGACTCCATGACGAACGTGTCACTTGCCGCGCCCGCCCCCGCGGCCTCGCCCATCAGCGTCGTGCTGCCGACCGCGTTCCATCCCCACTGGAACCGCCTGCCGGGCGTGCAGGTGGATGGCCGGCGACTCACCATCGACCCCGAGCGGCACTTCTTCCGCTTCGAGTCACACACCTGGCTCATCACCGATTGGAATCTGGTCGCGGAGCGACTGCTTCCGGTACAGGAGAGCTCCGAGAACGCGGTGGAGCAGATGGCGTTGGACTTCATCAGGGAAAACGCCGTCTCCACCAGCGACCCCGCCCGTGTACTCCTCACAGCCCACGAGGTCTACGCGTTCCTCTTCCGGGAGGAACATCTCAGCGGGCTGGGTCTGCCCCTGATCACCTCTGACCACCTCCGCATGCTGCGCGAGGCGGCCACGCTGATGGCCCTCAACAAGGTCGAGCTGGACGGGCACATCTCCAATGTCGGGCCGTGCTGGTTCTTCCCCGCGGCGACTTCCGTCGTCTTCGACCTCGACGACGAGATGGGCGGCATGCTGGACGAGGTCTACCACGGCGGATGGTTCAACGAGTACCGCCGCATCGAGTCGATCAAGGCCCATGCGGCCCTCGGCGGGCGCCTGGTGCACGGTTGCCAGTCCGTACCCGACCAGACCGGCGGCGTCGTCGCCCCGTACGGCGCGTCGATGGAGGCGTTCCGTGCGGACCTCGCCGCGTTCAAGTCCGCCTGGATCGCGCAGGTATACGCCCAGCGGGTGACCGGCCTGGCCTGATCGGGCATCTTCCGCCGTATTGGGGTCTCCGGTGGAGCCTTCAACGCTTGGCGCGGGTGCGTTTCGGGCGTACCCGCGCCACCCCCTTCAACCCGCACCCTGCCTCCTCGTCCAGCGCGCTTCCGGAGAAAAGACACATGAAGGCCCACTCGCTGCCCACCTGGCAGGCCTATGCGGACCAGACGCCCGGCTTCGCGGACAACGCGTCCACGGCACCGCCGCGCATGGAGTGGGGCACGTCCCCGGGCGTCGGCCCCGGGGCCGAGATGCTGGGCCCCGCCATCAGAGATCGGGAAATCCTGGAACTCGGGTGCGGCCCCGGACATCACGCCGCTCATCTCGCGTCCCAGCATGGGGGCAGGGTCATGGCCGTCGACATGGTCAAGACGCAGATCCGCCGGGCGAACGAACGATACGGGAAGGTGGACGGGGTCACTTTCGTCGCCCATGAAGCCGCCGCCTATCTGCGCTCCCAGCGTAGGCGGTTCAGCGTGATCTACTCGGTGTTCGGCGCGGTCGGACTGGTCGACCCCGACTGCCTCCTCCCGCTCATCGCCAGACGTCTGCGGTCGCAAGGGCGGCTGGTCTTCTCGGTTCCGCACCCGCAACGCACAGGCGGAACGGCCACACTCGGCCGGACATCCGCCCGCCAGGACTGGCTCACCCTCCCCGACGGTACTCGTCATCCTCTCTGGCGCTGGGAACTCGGCGTAGCCGATTGGTCAGCCGCGCTCAGTCGCCATGGCCTGCGTCTCGTCCGTCACCAGAGCCTGCAGGATCCGGGACGCCCTCCCACTCTGCTGGTGATGGCGAGAAGAAACTGATCCGAGCAGTAGGAGCGCTACCTCCGGGTGGGAGCGGTTCATGTCCTGAAGCGCGGCCGTCGTGCCGCCTATCGTCACGGCCTGCCTCTACCGGAATGACCTAGCCGACGGCGACGGCGCCGTGAAATAAGCCGCCAGGGCGCGGGGCGCTGTGGCACCCACCCGTTCCGCTGCAGCTCAGAGCTCCCTCCCCGCTTTCGAGGGCGCACGAGGAAATGCCCGTACCGATCGGGGAATCACATTCGCATGCTGGCGAGGCGTTACCTCAAGTGGACACCATCGCACAGCTTGGGGACCGAAATGGGCACCGAACTCGCAAAGAACGCCTTGGAGTTGTCGAGATGGGGCAGTAACTCTCCAATAACTGAACCGTGCGGGGAATGGCTCCTCGTTCGCTCTACTGTTGCTCCGACAGAGTGAGTCGTGTCGCCGATCTGGCGAGAGCGGCATCAGTAGCGAGAGGGTCCATGACGCGTGAGTGTAGAAATCGGTGACCATCCGCCTATTCGTACTGAATTGGTCGAGGTCACTCCGACCGTGTGTGCGGCGTGGATGGAGAAGCGGACATGCAATCGGGTGCCACTGAAGCGTGCGAATATCGAGAAGTTCAAGGCGATTCTCCGCAGTGGGCAGTTTCGAACCACTCACCAGGGATTCGCGCTGGACTGGCACGGCTGTCTCATCGACGGCCAGCACCGGGCCGCCGCGATCATCGATACGGAAATGACAGTCACCGCCCAGGTCACCTATAACCTGAGTCCCGACACGTTCGCTGCCATCGACGGCGGCCGAATCCGGACTCCGGGCGACTTCGTCGCGCAGATCACCCAGATGCGCCAGAGCAGGGCCAACGTCTACGCGGCGGCCCTCAAGGTATTGGACAACCGAGCCCAGGGACTCCATTGGACCCGGTGGACCGGTGGGCGGCTGACCGCCGAGCGGTTGCAGAGCCTGATCCCCCAATGGCCCGTGACCGAGGAACGGATCGTCGGCCTGATCAGCAAGGGCAAGCAAGCTCACGCCAGCGCAACCGGGTTGGTCGTCGCCTACAGGATCATCACGGAGGGGTGGCCTCCACACGTGGCCGACCTGTTCTTCGACGGCATCGGCGACGCGAGCCAGGAGTTCGTAGGCAAGGACCCGCGAGCGGTGTACACGCACACCATGATCAATGTGAACAGGGGGGTAGTCAGCCGTGACAGCGTGCAGCAGTCCGCCCAGGCCATCAAGGCGTTCAACGCGCTGGTCTCCGGTGAGTCGATCGGCACCCTGAAGAAGATGAAGGCGGCCGGCGTGAAGAGCGTGGTCGACCGCAGGACCGGCGAGCGCGTGCAGCAGGAGTACCTGGCGGACCGCTACCCGGAGGTCGTCCAGCCCACGATCAATCTCAGCAGCACCTGGCTCGGTGAGGGAGCGGTGCCGCCCTTTGCCTGACCAGCCGCCCTTCATCCGACCAGACAGGTGAGGGTTCTGGCTCTATGTCGATGGGCCCCGCTGCGAACAGCGGGGCCCATCGACTTCGTGCCCGGTGAGGCACTGGCGGAGGATACGAGATTCGAACTCGTGAGGGGTTGCCCCCAACACGCTTTCCAAGCGTGCGCCCTAGGCCTCTAGGCGAATCCTCCGCCGGGAACATTACATGACCGAGAGGGGTGCTCGCGAACTCGTTCCCCGCTGGTCACGGGGAGGGGGTCCGCCGGGTGGAGTGGGTGTGGGAGGCGGGTGTGGGCGGGGTCGGGCATCGGGTAGTCTGGGCGCAGCCCCTCACGTGGCGCTATCTGACTGAACTCCCCCAGGGCCGGAAGGCAGCAAGGGTAGGTCGGCTCTGGCGGGTGCGTGGGGGGCCCTTTGCGTTCCGGGCGGGTTTCCGGGGCGTGGACCGGTGGCGGGGCGGTCGGGGGAGGTGCGGGGCCGGTCGGTTGTCGGTGGGGCCCGATATCGTCGTAAGCGTGTCGTCCCTCGCCTTGTACCGCCGCTACCGCCCCGAGACCTTCGCCGAGGTCATCGGGCAGGAGCATGTCACCGACCCCCTGCAGCAGGCCCTGCGCAACAACCGGGTCAACCACGCGTACCTGTTCAGCGGACCGCGGGGGTGCGGGAAGACGACCAGTGCGCGGATCCTCGCGCGCTGCCTGAACTGCGAGCAGGGGCCCACGCCCACGCCGTGCGGTGAGTGCCAGTCCTGCCAGGACCTGGCGCGGAACGGGCCGGGGTCGATCGATGTGATCGAGATCGACGCCGCGTCGCACGGAGGCGTGGACGACGCCCGTGACCTGCGGGAGAAGGCGTTCTTCGGGCCCGCGAGCAGCCGGTACAAGATCTACATCATCGACGAGGCGCACATGGTCACCTCGGCGGGGTTCAACGCCCTGCTGAAGGTGGTCGAGGAGCCGCCGGAGCATCTGAAGTTCATTTTCGCCACGACCGAGCCGGAGAAGGTCATCGGGACGATCCGGTCCCGGACCCACCACTATCCGTTCCGCCTGGTGCCGCCCGGCACCCTGCGGGACTATCTGGGCGAGGTCTGCGGCAAGGAGGAGATCCCGGTCGCGGACGGGGTGCTTCCGCTGGTGGTGCGGGCCGGTGCCGGTTCGGTGCGTGACTCGATGTCGGTGATGGACCAGCTGCTGGCCGGCGCCGCCGAGGACGGTGTGACCTACGCCATGGCCACCGGTCTGCTGGGGTACACCGACCGCTCGCTGCTGGACTCGGTGGTGGACGCCTTCGCCTCCGGGGACGGGGCCGCGGCCTTCGAGGTGGTGGACCGGGTCATCGAGGGCGGGAACGACCCGCGCCGCTTCGTCACCGACCTGCTGGAGCGGCTGCGCGACCTGGTGATCCTCGCCGCGGTGCCGGACGCCGGGGAGAAGGGGCTCATCGACGCCCCCGCCGATGTGGTGGAACGGATGCAGGCACAGGCCTCGGTGTTCGGGGCCGCCGAGCTGAGCCGCGCCGCCGACCTGGTCAACACCGGGCTGACCGAGATGCGCGGCGCCACCTCACCGCGCCTCCAGCTGGAGCTGATCTGCGCCCGGGTGCTGCTGCCGGCCGCGTTCGCCGACGAGCGGTCGCTGCTGGCCCGGCTGGACCGGCTGGAGCGGAGCGGGCCCCCGCCGGCCGCCGTCTTCCAGCAGCCCGGCCCGGGCCCGGCGGTGGGATACGTACCGGGGCCGGAGGCTCATGGGCAGCCGGTGCCGGCATCGGCGCCCGCGCCCCAGGCCCAGCCGCCGCAGGAGACGCCCGCCGCCGATGCCGGGGCGCCGGCCGCGACCCCGGCGCCCGCGCCGGCCAAGCCGGGGGCCTGGCCGTCCGCCGGTGGAGGCCAGGGCGATACGGCGGGCGGCGGCGGTGGGCGTCCTGCCGGTGCCTGGCCGTCCGCGTCCGCGCCGGGGAGCCGGCCGGCCGCCCCGGCGGCGCCTCCGGCCCCGCAGCCGGCCGCGTCGGGCGGGTCGCCGTCGGGTGGGGCCTCCCCGGGGATGGCGCAGGGCGCGGCCCAGGTGCGGAACATGTGGCCGGACGTCCTGGAGGCGGTCAAGGGCCGCCGCCGGTTCACCTGGATCCTGCTCAGCCAGAACGCCCAGGTCGCCGGGTTCGACGGCACCACCCTCCAGCTCGGCTTCCTCAACGCGGGCGCCCGCGACAACTTCGCCAGCAGCGGCAGCGAGGACGTACTGCGCCAGGCGCTCGCCGAGCGGTTCAACGTGCACTGGAAGATCGAGGCGATCGTCGATCCCTCCGGTGGCTCCGCCCCGCCGCCCCCGCCCGGCTCCGGCGGACCGGCCGGTGGCTACGGAGGCGGAGGAGGAGGCGGGTACGGGGGCGGCTCGGGGGCCCGGCCCGGTGGGTACGGCGGGGCTCCGGCGGCGCCCACGGGACCGGCTCCCGGCACCGTCCAGGGGCCGCCGCCCGGCGGTCAGGGGGACGGGGGCCCCGGGCCCGTGTCGCAGCCGCCGCAGGGGAGCGCGGACCCGGCCGGACGGTCCGGTTCCGGGCAGTCGGCGGACCGGTCGTCCGTCGGCACCGGCGCGGAGCGGCCCGCGCCGCCGCCCCGGCCGCCGGTGCGGCCGGAGGACGACGTCCCGGAGGAGGACGACCCCGACCTGGTCGACTCCGCCCTCTCCGGCCACGACCTGATCGTGCGGGAGCTGGGCGCCACGGTGGTGGAGGAGTACACCAACGAGTAGGCCGCGTCGACCGGCACGACGGCGGTACGGAGGAACGTACGAAGGCGGGGCGGGCGTCCGCTCGGTGGCCCGCACAAGGGCGTACTCCGTCCGCGGGCTACCCTGGCTGGCGTGAAGGTCCTTGTCATCGGCGGCGGCGCCCGCGAACACGCCCTGTGCCGCTCCCTCTCCCTCGATCCCGACGTCACCGCTCTGCACTGCGCGCCCGGCAACGCCGGAATCGCGGAGGTCGCCGAGCTCCACCCGGTGGACGCCCTGGACGGCGCCGCCGTGGCCGGGCTGGCCGGCGAACTCGCCGCCGACCTGGTCGTCATCGGTCCGGAGGCCCCGCTGGTCGCGGGGGTCGCCGACGCCGTGCGGGCGGCCGGCATCCCCTGCTTCGGCCCGTCGAAGGAGGCCGCCCGGCTGGAGGGCTCCAAGGCCTTCGCCAAGGACGTGATGGCCGGGGCCGGGGTGCCCACGGCCCGCTCGTACGTCTGCACCACCCCGGAGGAGATCGACACCGCGCTGGACGCCTTCGGCGCCCCGTACGTGGTCAAGGACGACGGCCTCGCCGCCGGCAAGGGCGTCGTGGTGACCGACGACGTCGAGCAGGCCCGGGCGCACGCCCGCTCCTGCGAGCGGGTGGTCATCGAGGAGTTCCTGGACGGGCCCGAGGTCTCCCTCTTCGCCATCACCGACGGCACCACCGTGCTGCCGCTCACCCCGGCCCAGGACTTCAAGCGCGCCCTGGACGGCGACCAGGGCCCCAACACCGGCGGCATGGGCGCGTACTCGCCGCTGCCCTGGGCCGATCCCAAGCTGGTGGACGAGGTGCTGGAGACTGTCCTCCAGCCCACCGTGGACGAGCTGCGCCGCCGCGGCACTCCCTTCTCCGGGCTGCTCTACGCGGGCCTGGCGATCACCTCGCGCGGGGTGCGGGTCATCGAGTTCAACGCCCGCTTCGGCGATCCGGAGACCCAGGTCGTGCTGGCCCGGCTGCGCACCCCGCTGGCCCGGGTGCTGCTGCACGCCGCCGAGGGCACCCTGGACAGCGAGCCGCCGCTGACCTGGCACGACTCCGCCGCCGTGACCGTGGTCATCGCCTCCCACAACTACCCCGGCACCCCGCGCACCGGCGATGCGATCACCGGTCTGGAGGAGGTGGCGGAGCTGGACGCCCCGCACGCCTACGTCCTGCACGCGGGTACCCGGCGGGACGGCGACGCGGTGGTCAGCGCCGGGGGCCGGGTGCTCTCGGTCACCGCCACCGGTGAGGACCTGGCCGAGGCGCGGGACCGCGCCTACGCGGCGGTCGGACGGGTCCGGCTGGACGGCTCGCAGCACCGCACCGACATCGCCCGCACCGCCGCCGGGAGCTGAGCGGCGGCCTGCCGGCCGGAACGCGCCGCGGGAATCGGTCCGAGGACCGGACCCCGCGGCGCGTCTTTCTGTCCACACCTTTGCCCAAAGCCATTCCATCGAGTGATGGCGAAGCCATACGGATGACGCCTGCCGGTGCCCCAACTAGGGTGCCGCGCAGGCGTTCCGGCGCGTTCCGGCACTTGGCCCACCGGCATTGCGATGTCAGTGGCGGGTGCCACAGTGGGGGAGTGACCAGTACCGCCGCGAGGCAGTCCGCCGCAGGGCAGGAGGGGGTGACGCACAGCCGTGTCCGATGCCGCGAAGGGGATGGGTGAGGAGCGGGGCGCGCAGGCCGCCCGTGCTCGGGCGCTGGCCGTGCTGCGGGTGCGCGGGCGCGCGTTGGGCGTGGCCCTGCTGCCGGCGGCCGTCGCCGTGGTCCTGCTGGCCGGCGGGGTGACGGGCCGGCTGACCGGCGCCGGCTGGGACGCCGCGCGCTGGGCGGTCTCGGTGCTGGCGGTGGCCGTGCTGGCGGTCGGCGCGGTGGTGGTCTCGGCGGTGGCCCGGGCCAGGCCGGCGCTCACCCCGACGGTCGACATCCCCGCGGAGTCCGCCCCGGATCTGTACCGGCTGGTCGAGGACCTCGCCGGGCGTCTGGGCGTCCCGGCGCCCTCGGCGATAGCGCTGACCCCGGACTGCGACAGCTGGCTGGAGGACCGTTCCCACCCGGCGCACGCCCGGGCGCGGTCCGGAGCGTCCGCGCGCGGCCGCCGCTCGGAGGCGGCGCCGGTGCTGGTGATCGGCTCGCCGTTCCTGTGGTGGATGAGGGTGGCCGAGCTACGGGCGGTGCTGGCCCCGGTGGTCGCCGGCACCGGCCCCTCGGCCCACCCCGACATAGCCGACGCCCGCCGGTTCATCCGGGGGCTGGACGCGGCGGTCGCCGCGGCGGACCGCCCGGGGTCCGGTGGCGGTGGGGTACGCCGGTGGGGCGCGCGGTTCACCGGCGCGGTGGCCAGGATCCTGCTCCGCTCCTGCCGGGCGCATGCCGCCGAGATGGAGCGGGGGGTCGCGGCCGCCGGTTCGGAGCGGGCCCGTGAGGTGGACTACGGGCTGCGGATCGCCGCCCAGGAGCAGGTCGGCCTCGCGTACGCGGGGTGGGACCGGCTGCTGACCAGGGTGGCGCTGCCCGCCTGGCGGATGGGCCGCTGGCCGTCCCGGCTGGACGCGGGGGTCGTCTCGGCGCTCACCGAGCTGTCCCGGCGCGACCGGCTGGCCGAGGGGTACGCCTCCCGGCTGGGCGAGCGCCCCGCCTGCGACCTGCTGGAGGAGCCCGGTCTGGTGGACGAGGCCACCTCGCTGCTGGCCGCCCGTCTCTTCCACGGCGGCCCCGCCCGGCCCGGGCCCGGCTGGGCGCCGGTCGACTGGCAGGACTATCCGGACGAGGTGGTGGACCGGAAGTGGCGCACCGAGGCGGCCCGGCTGCACCGCGTCCTCGACCGGCTGGGCGTGGAGCGCGGCACCGACGGGACGCTGGCCCGGGTCATGGACCACCTGTCGGCCGGCACCGGCCGGGGCGGCGAGGCCCTGGCGGCCGCGATCACCGCCGAGGTGGCCCGCGAGCGGGTGGAGGTGCGGGCTGGCCTGGCGGCCGAGTCGGCGACGGAGGCGGGTGGACCCGTCGCGTCGGTGGCGGCCGAGGGGGGCTCGTACTCCGCCTCGGCGACGGCCGTGAGTGGACCCGCTGCCCAGGCGGCGGCCCCCGGTGGCCCGTCGGCCGGGTCGGCGGCGGCTGCGGGTGGGCCGTACGCCGGGTCAGCGACGGCTGCGGGTGAGCCCGGCACCCTGGGGCAGGCCGTGAGTGGGCCCGGCACCCCGGGGCAGGTCGCTAGTGGACCCGGCACCCCGGTGGCGGCCGCCGATGGTCCCCTGGGCGGGTCGGCGGCGGCTGCGGGTGAGCCCGCCAGGCCGGCGGCGGCCGCCGATGGTCCTTCCTCCGCCCCGGCCGCGACCCCGGGTGATCCGGTAGCCGGGTCGGCGGCGGCTGCGGCTGCGGGTGGGCCGTACGCCGCCCCCGGGGTGCCCGCGGAGGAGCACGCCGCCCCGACGACGGCGGCCGCGGGCGGGCCCGCCGCCCAGGGGCAAGCCGTGAGTGGACCCATCGCCCCCGCTTCGGCCCCCGGTGGCCCCCTGGGCGGGTCGGCGGCGGCCGCAAACGGCGCGTACTCCGCCCCGGAGGCGCTCGCGGGCGAGCACGCCGCCACGGGGGGGCCGGACGGCACGGCCGCCGACGGCTCCCGCTCGGGGTCGGACCCGACGGCCCGCTCGGAGGGGCCCGTCGCTCCGGGACCGGCCTCGGCGTCCGTCGCCGCACACCACTCCGGACGGTCGGCGTCCGCGGCCGCACAGCACCCTGTACGGCACGCGTCCGCCGCCACCCGGCTCTCCGAGCCACCGGCGACCGCCGCACCCACCGCCGAGCGGCACAGCCCCGGGCGCCTCCACGACACGACCCCCGCCGACCAGACCGACGTCTCCGCCGGGCGCCTCCACGACACCGCCCCCGCCAACAGGACCGACGTCTCCGCCGACCGGACCGACGCCCCCACCGGCCACCCGCCGGCCACGGCCAACCGGCCCTCCAGGGCCGGCTCCGCGACCCCTGCGTCGACCGAGGCGTACTCGGCTGACGCCGACCACCCACCCACCGAGACCGGCCCCGCGCCATCCCACGCGTATCCGACGTCCGGGGCCGACTCCGACCTCGCCCCCGGCCACGACCCCGCCTCCGACCTCCACGGCGATCTCCCGCTCCTCCCCCTGCAACCACCGCGCACCGGGCGGGAGTTGCTCGCGGACCATGTCACCGCGATGGTCTGCTGCGCGGCTGTGGACACGGCCGGGGCCGCGCCGGGGCTGGACTGGCTGGACGGGCCCTCTCTGCTCATCGCCGGGCGGCGCCATCCGGATCTCGCGGCCAGGGTGCTGAGCCTGGTGGAGGACGCCGACCCGGGGCCGCTCCGGGCATGGCTGGCCACCGTCGGCGTACAGGCCGAAAAGCCGGTACGGCTCGGCTGAGCGGGGGAGGGCAGGGGTGGGGTGGAGGTGTCGGCGCTCGTGCCCGACCCCGGGGCGCGCGGGATCCCGGCGGGTCGGAGCTGGGTGGAGGACCGCACCCCGGAGCCCGGGTGCCCGCGCTTCGGTGCCTATCACCCGGCCCCACCCGGCGCCGGATGTGAAGGGAGGATTCCGGTTCCGTCAATCCGCGACAAAGGGTGACGGGGTGCGTGCGTTATGTGATGTGCTGGGGATCGGCAGTGACAGGCACGGGGGACAGCGAGGGAGGGGCGCCATGGGGGCGGAACACATCAGACGCTGGGAGTCGGGAGCCCTCGCCCACGCCGTCACGGACCCGTTCGGGCAGGGGCCGCTGCCCTGGCTGAGGGCCAGCGAGCCGTATCTCGACGACTCCGGCCAGGTGGTGCCCTGGTACGCCGATCCGGACCTCGGCGCCCGGGGCAGGGGCGGCGGGACCAGATCGGCCGACGATGTGCGCCGCCAGATCAAGGGGTTCACCTCCACCGGGGCGGTCGCCCCCGGGGAGGCCGTCGACTTCCACATCACCGTGGACCCGCCCCAGGAGTTCTCCGTGGGCGTCTACCGCATCGGGCACTACGCCGGAGCCGGGGCCGCCAAGGTCACCACCAGCCCCCGGCTGGCCGGCATCGTCCAGCCGGCCCCGCTCGCCGCCGACCGCACCGTCTCCTGCCACCACTGGTGGCTGTCCTGGCGGATGCAGGTCCCCTCGTACTGGTCGGTCGGGGCATACGTCGCCGTGCTCACCACCGCCGACGGCCACCGCTCCCACATCCCCTTCACGGTGCGCGACGAGCGGCCCGCCGATCTGCTGCTGCTCCTGCCGGACGTCACCTGGCAGGCGTACAACCTCTACCCGGAGGACGGCCGGACCGGTGCCAGCCTCTACCACGCCTGGGACGAGGAGGGGCGGCTGCTCGGCGAGGAGGACGCCGCCACCACGGTCTCCTTCGACCGCCCCTACGCGGGCGCCGGACTGCCGCTGCACGTGGGCCATGCCTATGACTTCATCCGCTGGGCCGAGCGGTACGGGTACGACCTGGCGTACGCCGACGCCCGCGATCTGCACGCCGGCCGGGTGGACCCCACCCGGTACCGGGGCCTGGTCTTCCCCGGCCACGACGAATACTGGTCCGTGCCCATGCGCCGCACCACCGAGGCCGCCCGCGACCACGGCACCTCGCTGGTCTTCCTCTCCGCCAACACCATGTACTGGCAGGTCGAGCTGTCCCCGTCCGCCTCCGGGGTGCCGGACCGCCTGCTCACCTGCCGCAAACGCAAGGGCCCCGGCCGGCCGGCGCTCTGGCGCGAGATGGACCGCCCCGAGCAGCAGCTGCTGGGCATCCAGTACGCGGGCCGGGTGCCCGAGCCGCACCCCCTGGTCGTCCGGAACGCCGACCACTGGCTCTGGGAGGCCACCGGAGCGGGCGAGGAGGACGAGCTGCCCGGGCTGGTCGCCGGTGAGGCCGACCGCTACTTCCCGCGCACCGCGCTCCCCGACCACCAGCGGCGCATCCTGCTCGCCCACTCGCCCTACCGGGACGGCGAGGGCGCCCAGCGCCACCAGGAGACCTCCCTGTACCGCGCGCCGTCCGGGGCGCTGGTCTTCGCCTCCGGCACCTTCGCCTGGTCCCCGGCCCTGGACCGCCCCGGCCATGTGGACGAGCGGGTCCAGCGTGCCACCGCCAATCTGCTGGACCGTATCTGCAAGCGCGACTGAACCGGGCGGATCGTCGACGGACGGCGGCCCGGCCGACGGCGGGGGGCGGGGTGCGGGACAATCGGTTCCGTCGTACAGAACTACGCGGAGGCACCGTGTCCGGATTCGTCGAAAAGCCCGAGCCGATCCAGGTCCCCGGCCTGGTTCATCTGCACACCGGCAAGGTGCGCGACCTGTACCGGGACGAGGACGGCGGCCTCGTCATGGTGGCCAGCGACCGGATCTCCGCCTACGACTGGGTGCTGCCCAGCGAGATCCCGGACAAGGGCCGGGTGCTCACCCAGCTGTCGCTGTGGTGGTTCGAACAGCTCGCCGACCTGGCGCCCAACCATGTGGTCTCCACCGAGCTCCCGGACGGCGCCCCCGCCGAGTGGGCCGGGCGCACCCTGGTCTGCCGTTCGCTGGACATGGTCCCGGTGGAGTGCGTGGCCCGCGGCTACCTCACCGGTTCCGGCCTCGCCGAGTACCAGGAGACGCAGACCGTCTGCGGGCTGGCGCTGCCCGAGGGGCTGAGCGACGGCTCCGAGCTGCCCGCGCCGATCTTCACCCCGGCCACCAAGGCGGCCGTCGGCGAGCACGACGAGAACGTCTCGTACGAGGAGGTGGCCCGCCAGGTCGGCGCGGAGACCGCCGCCGAGCTGCGCCAGCTCACCCTCGCGGTCTACAGCCGGGCCCGGGACATCGCCCGCGAGCGGGGGATCATCCTGGCCGACACCAAGTTCGAGTTCGGCTACGACGGCGAGCGGCTGCTGATCGCGGACGAGGTGCTGACCCCGGACTCCTCGCGCTTCTGGCCGGCCGCGAGTTGGGAGCCGGGCCGCCCGCAGCCCTCGTACGACAAGCAGTACGTACGCGACTGGCTGACCTCCCCGGCCTCCGGCTGGGACCGCCGCGGCGAGCAGCCGCCGCCCGCGCTGCCCGCCGAGGTGGTGGAGAGGACCCGCGCCAAGTACGTGGAGGCGTACGAGCTGCTGACCGGCACCCCCTGGGCGTGAGCCGTTCCCGGGTCCCCCGGCCACCGCGGCCGGGGCCCCGGGGTCCCTTGAAAACCCGGGGACCCGGGATCCCTTGAGAACCCGGGGACCCGGGGTCCTGGAAACCGCATACGACGAAGCCCCCGGTCGATCGACCGGGGGCTTCGCTTCACTGAGCGGACGACGAGGCTCGAACTCGCGACCTCAACCTTGGCAAGGTTGCGCTCTACCAACTGAGCTACGTCCGCATGCGCCGTAGCGCGAAAGCCACTATACCCAACCTCGCTCGCGGGCGAGACGCACCGCCGAATGACGGTTCTCCGCACCGATCTTGGTCACCGCCGAGGAGAGGTAGTTGCGCACCGTCCCGGGCGACAGCGAGGCCCGCTCGGCGATCTCCGAGACCGGCGCCCCGTCGGCCGCCAGCTCCAGCACCTCGGCCTCCCGCGCGGTCAGCGGGGAGTCCCCGGCCGAGATCGCGTCGGCCGCCAACTCCGGGTCCACATAGCGGTTTCCGCCGTGCACGGTACGGATGACCTCGGCCAGCCGCTGGGCGCTGACCGTCTTCGGCACAAAACCCCGCACCCCCGCCGCGAGCGCCCGCTTCAGATGCCCGGGCCGCCCATGGCTGGTCACGATCATCGTCCGGCACTCGGGCAGTTCGGCGCGCAGCCATGTGGCCACCTTCACACCGTCGGCGCCCGGCATCTGGAGGTCCAGCACCGCGACGTCCGGCCGGTGCGCCCGCGCCATGGCCAGCGCCTCCGGACCGGACGCGGCCTGGGCGACCACCGCGAGGTCGTCCTCCAGACCGAGCAGCGCGGCCAGCGCGCCGCGGATCAGATGCTCGTCATCGGCCAGCAGTACGCGTACGGGGCTCACGCCGCACCTCCCGCGGCGGCGCCCGTGCCGGCCGCCTCCGTACGCACCTCACCGGGGGAGTCCCCCGGTGAGGCCAGCGGCACCCGGGCGGTGACCCGGAAGCGCCCGCCGTCCACCGGGCCCGCCTCCAGCACCCCGTCCAGCGCGGCCAGCCGCTCGCGCAGCCCGGCCAGCCCGGAGCCGCCCCCCGGCCCCGTACCGCTGTCGGAGACCCCCGGCGCGCCCCCGGCCGTCCCGCCCCCGCCGTCGTCCTCCACCGTCAGCACCGCCCGTCCCTCCTCCGTGCGCAGCTCCACCGCGCAGTGGGTGGCGTCGCCGTGCCGCAGCACGTTGGTCGCCGCCTCGCGGACCACCCAGGCGAGCGCCGACTGCACCGCGGGCGGCAGCTCCGCCGCGGCCGGGTCCCGGACCGAGCAGGCGATCCCGGCCGCCGCCAGCACCCCCCGCGCGCCCTCCAGCTCGGTACGGAGATCGGCCTCCCGGTAGCCGCGCACCACGTCCCGCACCTCCCGCTGCGACTCCTGGGCCAGCTGCTGCACCTCGGTCATCTGCGCGAGGGCCGCCTCGGTCTGCCCGCGCCGGCCCAGCTGCACCGCCAGCTCGCTCTTGAGCGCCAGCACCGACAGATTGCGCCCCATCACATCGTGCAGGTCCCGGCCGAACCGCAGCCGCTCCTCGGCGACCGCCAGCCGGGCCTGGAGCTCGCGGGCCTCGTCCAGCTCCCACACCGCCCGCAGCAGCCAGGCCGAGAACCCGGTCGTGAACGCCATGAACACGCTGACGACGGCACCGCCAGCCGCGATCCGGGCCGCGTCCATGAGCGGAATTCGGCAGGCCAGCGCGGTCAGCAGGAGCACCGCACCGGCGGCGAGCGCCAGCGCCAGCATGGCCCGCACCCGCCGCAGCGCCAGCACCAGACCGCTGACGCAGAAGAAGGCCGCCCCCATCGAGGCCGTGGCGGCCGCCCCCAGGTCCAGGCTTCCGAAGCCGTGCAGCGCCAGCGCGGCCACCCCCAGGGCGGCCGAGGCCGTCCCGTACACCGCCAGCAGGCGGTCCGGGCGCGCCCGCCGGGACAGCTGCCAGTCCAGCCCGCGGGAGAGCACCACGGCGCCCAGCGCGGAGTGGCCGACGACCGCCAGGAACAGCCAGCCGCCGAGCGGCCCCAGCGCGCGACTGAGAATGCCGAGCCCGACGCCCAGGATCTCGACGACCGCGAACATATGGAAGGACCAGCGGGTGTAGAGCTCGACCTTCTGCGGGTTGCTCCGCCCCTGCCACCAGCCTGTCAGCCGCACACCGGCCTCCTTCCGTACCCGTCCCGTCGTCGGCCCGTCGGCCCCGGTCCCGTGTTCCGCTCAGCGCCGCGGCTCCCAGCGGAACCAGCGCCGCGCGGCGTACCCGGACAGGATGGCCCACACCGCGGCGACCACGGCGGCCTCCAGCAGCTCCGAGCCGCCGCCGGTGCCCAGCCAGCCGGTGCGGATCACGGTCGTCACCCCGGTCAGCGGCAGCAGCTCGCACACCTCGGCGACCCCGTCCGGGAACGTCTCCAGCGGCACGAACAGTCCCGAGCCCATCACCGAGACCATGAACAGCGGCAGGGTGGTGATCTGCGCGCTCTCGGTGGTGCGGGTGACCGCCGCCGTCAGCGCGGCCAGCCCGGCCAGCATCACGGTGCCCAGGAGCAGCCCGGCCAGCAGCAGTTCCGGCCGCTGCGGCGCCTTCACATCCAGGAAGAGCGTGCCCGCGAGCACCATCAGCACGCTCTGCGCCAGCGCCGGCGCGGCCGCCGACAGCGCGGTGCCGGTCAGGATCTCCCCGTCGGTCACCTCGCCGGTGCGCAGCCGCTTGAGCACCAGCTCCTCGCGCCGGGCGACATAGGCGGAGGTGAGGTTGAGGTAGACGACGAGCACCAGCATCAGCGCCAGGCCGCCGGTCAGCGCCCCCTCCAGGGCGTTCATGCCCGTCGGGCCGAGGTCCGCCTGGGCGAGGGTGCTGCGCAGGACCAGGACCATCAGCGGCGGCATCAGTACGGCGGTGAACAGCGCGTACCGGTTGCGCACCAGCAGGGTCAGCTCGGAGCGGGCCAGCGCGCCCAGCCGCCGCGCCCTGGTGGACGGGGTCCCGGTCTCCGCCGTCATGTCGGTCGCCGCCATGTCACACCCCCGCCTTCTCGGTGCCGAACGTGTCCGTCGTCTGATCCCTCGGGTCCGTCGCGTCCCGCGCGATGTCGAGGAACGCCTCCTCCAGGGAGGCCGAGCGGGCGTCCAGCCCCTCCAGCCGTACGGCCGACTCCCGCGCCCAGAAGAGGAGTTCGCCCAGGGCCTGCTGAAGGTCGGGGGTACGGATCTCCACCCGCCGGCCGTCCTCGCTCGCCGCCCGCAGGGAGAGCGGCAGCCGTCCGGCGGGTACGCCCTCGGGCAGCGTGAAGCGGATACGGGCCGGCCGGGCGGCGGTCACCTCGGCGGGTGTGCCGGCCGCCACGATCCGGCCGCCGTGCATGATGGCCAGCCGGTCGGCGAGCGACTCCGCCTCCTCCAGGTAGTGCGTGGTCAGCAGCACGGTGGTGCCGCCCTCCCGCAGCCGCCGCACCAGCCGCCAGGTCTCCCGCCGCCCCTCGGCGTCCAGTCCGGTGGTCGGCTCGTCCAGGAAGAGCACCTCGGGCCGGCCGAGCAGCGCCAGGGCCAGGTCGAGCCGGCGCCGCTCGCCGCCGGACAGCTGCTTGACCCGTACCGCGGCCCGGCCGCCGAGACCGGTCAGCTCCAGGGCCTCGCCGACCGGCCGCGCCCCGGTGGTGCAGCCGGCCCACATCCGTACCGTCTCGGCGACCGTCAGATCCGAGGGGAAGCCGCCTTCCTGGAGCATCACGCCGATCCGGGGGCGCACCTCGGCGCGCTGCCGGTACGGGTCGCGGCCGAGCACCCGCACGGTGCCGCCGCTGGGTTCGGCCAGGCCTTCCAGCAGTTCCACGGTGGAGGTCTTGCCGGCGCCGTTGGTGCCGAGCAGCGCGAAGATCTCGCCGTGCTCCACCGCGAGGTCGATCCCCCGCACCGCCTCGAAGCCGCCCCGGGCGCCCGCGTACCGGCGCCGCAGGCCGTCGGCCCGGATCGCGTACTCGTACTCGTACTCGTCGTTGGTCATGGATCCAGGCTTCCGCCCGCGAGGGGCCCCCGGCAGTGCGCGCCATCACCTCTCGCCATGACAGATGTCATGCGCGGCAGCGCTTCAGAGGCCGGACAACGCGAAACCCCCGGTCGCGATGACCGGGGGTTTGCTCACTGAGCGGACGACGAGATTCGAACTCGCGACCCTCACCTTGGCAAGGTGATGCTCTACCAACTGAGCCACGTCCGCGTTGCTCCCGCTCAGCTCTCACTGGGCGGTGCGGGCACCACTGTACCTGATCGATTGAGCTGATCGGTACGCGGTACGGAGCGGGTGACAGGAATTGCACACTGCGCCTCCCCCCTGGAAGGGGGGTGTTCTACTACTGAACTACACCCGCACGCTCCGTGAGGTGGAGGCTTTTTCGGCCTCGCCCCTCGGCGTGATCCAGACTCTAGCCGATCACCCGGGGGGTCGCGCAACTCGGCCGCCGGGCCGCCCGCTGAGCGGGCCTCAGCCCGGGTGGATGTCACCCCGCCGCGTGGAAGGCCTCGTAGATCCGCTTGGGGATGCGGCCCCGGGCCGGCACCTCCAGCTTGTTGGACTGGGCCCAGGCCCGTACCGCCGCCGGGTCGGGGTCGAGGGTGGTGTGCGAGGCCTGGGTGGGGCGGGGGGCCGGGCCGGTGCCGGAGCGGCGTCCGGCTCTGCCACCCGGCCTCGCCCGACCGGCTGCCATGTAGGGCGCCAGGGCCTTGCGCAGTTTCTTCGCATTGGCAGGATTGAGGTCGATCTCGTACGACTTCCCGTCGAGCCCGAACACGACCGTTTCCGCCGCCTCTCCGCCGTCGATGTCGTCGAAGAGCGTGACCACTACGCGCTGTGCCACGGATATCGGTCCTTTCCTGCCGGTACCGCGCCGAAGTGCGGTCTTACCGGATTCACGGTGATCGAGGGGTGATGCCACTTTCCTCTGCATTCCTTTGTACAGCGGAAGGCGTCCCCCGGTGAAGCCCAGCCAATTGCGTCCGCGTGTCCGGCGGCAATGGCCGGGCGCTTTCTTTTCCCGGATTTTCCCGCCGGGGCGATCACCGGGCCGGCCGCGGCGGCGGCGATCTTGCCGGAGGTGCCGCGTTTGGAGGGACCTCCAATCCTCTACCCGCGTAGAAATTGGAGACAGGTACGCTGAGGGAACCGCCCACGCAACACACCACCGGGAGTGCCAGTGGCACGCGTCGTAGTCGACGTCATGCTCAAGCCGGAGATCCTCGACCCGCAGGGACAGGCGGTGCAGCGTGCACTGCCCCGTCTCGGTTTCGACGGGATCGCCGACGTCCGCCAGGGGAAGCGCTTCGAACTGGATGTGGAGGGGCCGGTCGACGAGGCCGCCCTCGCCCGCATCCACGAGATGGCCGAGACCTTCCTTGCCAACACCGTCATCGAGGACTTCGTCGTGAAGGTGGAGTCGTGACCTCGCGTATCGGCGTCGTCACGTTCCCCGGCACCCTGGACGACCGGGACGCGCTGCGGGCCGCCCGGCTCGCGGGCGCCGAGCCGGTACCGCTGTGGCACCGCGACAAGGACCTGCACCAGGTCGACGCGGTGGTGCTGGCGGGTGGCTTCTCCTACGGCGACTACCTCCGCGCCGGTGCCATCTCGCGCTTCTCGCCGGTGATGGAGACCGTCATCGAGCAGGCGAAGGCGGGCCTTCCGGTCCTCGGCATCTGCAACGGCTTCCAGATCCTCACCGAGGCCCATCTGCTGCCCGGGGCGATGCTCCAGAACGACCATCTGCATTTCGTCTGCCGCGAGCAGCGGCTGCGGGTGGAGAACGCCGCGACCGCCTGGACCGCCGACTTCGCGCAGGGCCAGGAGATCTCCATCCCGCTGAAGAACATGGACGGCCGGTACGTCGCCGACGAGCGGACGCTGGACGAGCTGGAGGCCGAGGGCCGGGTGGCGTTTCGCTACCTGGACGGCAACCCCAACGGCTCGCTGCGGGACATCGCCGGCATCACCAACGCCGCGGGCAATGTCGTCGGTCTGATGCCGCACCCCGAGCACGCGGTGGAGCCGCTGATCGGTACCGGCGGCACCGACGGCCTCGGTTTCTTCACCTCGATCCTCAAGAAGTTGGTCAGCGCCTGATGACCCTGGACACCGTCAAGCACGCCGGTGAGACCCCGGACACCGAGCAGCCCTGGTCCGAACTGGGCCTGAAGCAGGACGAGTACGCGCGGATCCGGGAGATCCTCGGCCGCCGGCCCACCGGTGCCGAGCTCGCCATGTACTCGGTGATGTGGTCCGAGCACTGCTCCTACAAGAGCAGCAAGGTCCATCTGAAGCAGTTCGGCGAGAAGGTCCCGGCCAACGACGCCATGCTCGTCGGCATCGGCGAGAACGCCGGCGTGGTGGACGTCGGCCAGGGGTACGCGGTGACCTTCAAGGTCGAGTCGCACAACCACCCCTCCTACATCGAGCCCTACCAGGGTGCGGCCACCGGTGTCGGCGGCATCGTCCGCGACATCCTGGCCATGGGCGCCCGGCCGGTCGCGGTGGTGGACCCGCTGCGCTTCGGCGCCGCCGACCACCCCGACACCAAGCGGGTGCTGCCCGGCGTGGTGGCCGGCATCGGCGGCTACGGCAACTGCCTGGGCCTGCCGAACATCGGCGGCGAGGTCGTCTTCGACTCCTGCTACCAGGGCAACCCGCTGGTCAACGCCGGCTGCATCGGTGTGATGAAGCACGAGGACATCCACCTGGCCAAGGCCTCCGGCCCGGGCAACAAGGTCATCCTCTACGGCGCCCGCACCGGCGGCGACGGCATCGGCGGCGTCTCGGTCCTGGCCTCCGAGACCTTCGATGACACGAAGCCGACGAAGCGCCCGGCGGTCCAGGTCGGCGACCCGTTCCAGGAGAAGCTGCTCATCGAGTGCACCCTGGAGATCTTCGCCGAGAAGCTGGTGGCCGGTATCCAGGACCTCGGCGGCGCCGGGTTGTCCTGCGCCACCAGCGAGCTGGCCTCGGCCGGTACCGGTGGTATGCGGGTGGAGCTGGACACCGTGCCGCTGCGTGATGCCACGCTCTCGCCGGAGGAGATCCTCATGAGCGAGTCGCAGGAGCGGATGTGCGCGATCGTGGAGCCGCAGCACGTGGAGCGCTTCATGGCGATCTGCGAGAAGTGGGATGTGATCGCCACCGTCATCGGTGAGGTGACCGACGGCGAGCGGCTGGAGATCTTCTGGCACGGCGAGCAGATCGTGGACGTGCCCCCGGGCACCGTCGCCCACGAGGGCCCCACCTACCACCGCCCCTACGCCCGCCCCTCTTGGCAGGACGCGCTCCAGGCGGACGACGCGGGCGCGCTGCCCCGCCCGGCGGACGGCGCCGAGCTCAAGGACCAGGTCCTGAGGCTCGTATCGTCGCCCAATCAGGCGTCCAAGGCGTGGATCACCGACCAGTACGACCGCTTCGTGCAGGGCAACACGGTGCTGGCGCAGCCGGAGGACTCCGGCATGATCCGCATCGACGAGGAGACCAACCTCGGCGTCGCCATCGCCACAGACGGCAACGGGCGGTACGCCAAGCTCGACCCGTACACCGGCGCGCAGTTGGCGCTCGCCGAGGCCTACCGGAACGTGGCCGCCTCCGGCGCCAAGCCGCTGGCCATCTCCGACTGCCTCAACTTCGGCTCGCCCGAGGACCCGGCGGTGATGTGGCAGTTCGCCGAGGCCACCCGCGGACTGGCGGACGGCTGCCTGGCCCTGGGCACCCCGGTGACCGGCGGCAATGTCTCGCTCTACAACCAGACCGGTGATACCGCGATCCACCCCACCCCGGTGGTCGCCGTCCTCGGGGTGATCGACGACGTCAACCGCCGCACCCCCATCGCCTTCGCCCAGGAGGGCCAGCTCCTCTACCTCCTGGGCGACACCCGCGAGGAGTTCGGCGGCTCGGCCTGGTCCGAGGTCATCCACGGCCACCTGGGCGGACTGCCGCCCACGGTGGACCTGGACCGCGAAAAGCTCCTCGGCGAGATCCTGATCTCCGCCTCCCGCGACGGCATGATCGACGCCGCGCACGACCTCTCCGACGGCGGCCTGATCCAGGCCATCACCGAGTCCTGCCTGCGCGGCGGCAAGGGCGCCCGACTCATCGTCCCGGACGGCCTGGACGCCTTCACCTTCCTGTTCAGCGAGTCGGCCGGCCGCGCCGTGGTCTCCATCCCCCGCAGCGAAGAACTCCGCTTCACCGACATGTGCGGCGCCCGCGGCCTGCCCGCCACCCGCATCGGCGTAGTGGACGGCCAAGAGCTCGACGTGCAGGGTCAGTTCGCCGTCACCCTGACCGAGCTGCGCACCGCACACGAGGGGACCATCGCCGGTCTGCTCGCCTGACCGCGCGTGCGCACCACCGAGGCCCCCGGCCGGTACGGGACACCGTCCGGCCGGGGGCCTCGCCCTACGCGGCGCGCCCGTGGCGCCGGTCGACCACAGGGGGAAGCGCCATGTCCGCACCAGGCCACCGCACCTCCGGGCTGACCTGGGCCATCCGGCTGCTCTGGGCGCTGTTCCTCGCCCAGGTGGCGGCCTCGCTCCTGGTCGACCGGCTGCCCTACCCGTACGCGCTGGGCTGGCTGCCCGTCGCCCTGGCCGGGCTGCTGGCGGTGGTACGGCTCCGCCGCGACCGCCGCGTCCTGGTCGACCAGGCACCGCCCGCCGTGGAGACCCTGCCGGCGGTCACCGGCACCTGGACGGCGATGAACAGCCCCGCGGACCGGGTGCCCAGCCACCACACGCACCGCTACGCCCAGACCTTCGCCATCGACATCGTGGCCGAGGGCCCGGACGGGCGGCCCCGCCCCGCGTTCGCCTGGTTCTGGCCCCCCGCCCGCCGCAACGAGGCCTTTCCGGCCTTCGGCGCGCCGATCCTCGCGGTGGCCGACGCCACCGTGGTCGCCGCGCGGGACGGTGCCCGTGACCATCTCAGCCGCGGCTCGCTGCCGGGGCTGCTGTACCTGCTGCTGATCGAGTCCCTGGGCCGGACCCTGGGCGGCTTCCCCGCCGTCTTCGGTAACCATGTCGTGCTGGACCTCGGCGGCGGTACGTACGCGGCCTACGCGCATCTGCGCCGGGGCAGCGTCGCCGTCCGGCCCGGCGAGCGGGTCGCGGCCGGGCAGCAGATCGGGCGCTGCGGGAACTCCGGCAACTCCACCGAGCCGCATCTGCACATCCAGCTGATGGACGGCCCGGACGCCCGTACCGCGCACGGCGTCCCCTTCACCTGGCACGGCCTCGGCGTCCCCAAGAACGGCGCGCGCTTCACCGCCCCCGCGCCGGAGCAGCACGGCCGCCCCGGCGCCGGAGAGCAGGCCGACCGTCCCGGTTGAGCCGCCCCGGCGCCGGAGAGCAGACCGACCACCCCGGGTGAGCCGCCTCAGTGCGGGAACCGCACCGTGTGAACCTCCGCCCCCGCTACCCTCGCTCCATGCCGCCCACCGCCCGCAAGCGCACCCGCAGTTACGACCCGGCCCGGATCCGCGCCGCCGTGCTCGCCCAGTTCGACCACGTACGGGCCGCGGTGCTCGGCCTCACTCCGGAGCAGCTGGCGCTGCCCACCCGGCTGGGGGCATGGACGGTGCTGGAGCTGGCGGCGCACATCACCATGGCGGTGCGCTCGGTGACCCGGGGCGTGGCCGCGCCCGCCCCCGCCACCCGGGACCTGGCCCTGCACCAGTGGCCGCTGGCCACCCGCCGGTTCGCGGCCGATGTGGACCATGACACCCGCGAGATCGCCGAGGCCGCCGCGGACGGGCCCGAGGCCTTGGCCGCGCTCTACGAGGAGACCCGGCGGGAGCTGGCCGCGGCCCTGGCGGACACCCCCGGCGAGCGGCTGATCACCACCCGGTTCGGCGGGGTGCGGCTCGACGACTTCCTGGTCACCCGGACCGTCGAACTCACCGTGCACACCGACGACCTGAACACCGCGACCGGGCTGGAGATCCCGTACGACCGCCAGGCGCTCGCCGCCTGCGTCCGGCTGCTGGCCGACACCCTGGCCACCTCCGCCCCCGGCGGCTCGGTCGAGGTGCGGATCCCGCCCTTCGCGGTGGTGCAGTGCGTCGAGGGCCCCCGGCACACCCGCGGCACCCCGCCCAACGTGGTCGAGACCGATCCGCTGACCTGGGTACGGCTCGCCACCGGCCGTACGGAGTGGGGCGCCGCCCTCGCCGAGGCCCGGGTGCACGCCAGCGGCGAGCGCGCCGACCTCTCCGCCCGCCTCCCCCTGCTCGGCTGACCCACGCGGATCCCCGCCCGGTGGAACCGGAACGCGATGGCGTCCGTCACAACGGCATGCGGAACACGACTGCGCAAGCGAAGAAGAAGCACGTCACGGCAGGCGCCGCCGCGGCGCTCGTCCCGCTGCTGGCCCTCACCGCGGCCGCCTGCGGAACCGAGGGCGGCGGTACGGGCAGCGGCTCGGTGCAGCCCGCCCCCGCGCCCAAGGTGGCCGGCGTCCACTGGGCGGTGCAGAGCGTGACGGTGGACGGCAAGAAGAGCGGCCCGCCCGCCGAGGGCGCCCATCTCACCATCGAGAAGGGCCGGGCCTCCGGCTCCCTCGGCTGCAACGGCTTCAGCGCCAAGGCCGAGGTGAAGGGCGACACGGTCACCGTCTCCGAGCGCACCAGCACGGAGAAGGCCTGCCCGGGCCCGGCCTCGGACTTCGAGGCGGCGCTCTCCGACGCGTTCACCGGCAAGCTCACCGCGAAGAGCGAGAAGGGCGGCGCCCTCACCCTCACCGGCGCGGACGGCAAGACCATCCGGCTCGCCGAGCAGCCGGCGACCCCGCTGGAGGGCACCGACTGGACGGTGGAGTCCCTGGTCAAGGGCGAGACCACCGCCTCCCTGCCCAAGGGCACCGAGGCCAAGGCCACCATGGTCTTCGGCAAGGACGGCTCGCTCCGCGGCAACCTGGGCTGCAACAGCTTCTCCACCACGGTGAAGAAGTCCGGCGCCACGCTGGCCTTCGACCGGGTCACCAGCACCCGCAAGCTGTGCGCCGGCCCGGAGATGGAGCTGGAGCGCGCGCTGACCAAGACCCTGGAGGGCGGCAAGGCCACCTACGGGGTCGAGAACCGCACCCTGACCGTCACCGCCGCCGACGGCACCGGCTTCACGGCCCAGGCGGCCGCCGCCGCGAAGTAGCGCGCACCGGGACACGGGGCCGCCGGCCGGTGCGGGCGGGCGGCCCCGACCGGTGCCCCCGGGGACTCGCTACGGGCCTCGGGCGCCGGGTCCACCCGCCCCCTGCGACGAGGCCTGGGCGCCGGGTCCACCCGCCCCGTACCGGCCCCCGCCGTGACCCGCGGCCGCCGTCCCCGCTGCGAGGTCCGTCACACCCGGTGGGCCGCCCCCGCGCCGTAACGCGCCTGCTCAGCGGGGTGGGAGCGGTGGCGGAGGTGCCGCGGACCGGTCCCGAACCCCGTCCCCAATTCGGACCAGTGGTCGATCTCGCCTACACTCGGTGGCGTGCCACGTGGTGACGGTCGACTCAATCACGATCTGCTTCCCGGCGAGAAGGGTCCCCAGGACGCCTGCGGCGTCTTCGGAGTCTGGGCCCCAGGTGAAGAGGTCGCAAAGCTGACGTACTTCGGGCTCTACGCCCTCCAACACCGAGGCCAGGAATCCGCGGGAATCGCGGTCGGCAACGGCTCCCAGATCCTCGTCTTCAAGGACATGGGACTGGTCTCCCAGGTCTTCGACGAAACCTCTCTCGGCTCCCTCCAGGGCCATATCGCGGTGGGCCACGCCCGCTACTCGACCACCGGTGCCTCCGTGTGGGAGAACGCGCAGCCGACGTTCCGGGCCACCGCCCACGGCTCCATCGCGCTCGGCCACAACGGCAACCTGGTCAACACGGCCCAGCTCGCCGAGATGGTCGCCGACCTCCCCAAGCAGGACGGCCGTGCCACCCAGGTGGCGGCCACCAACGACACCGACCTGGTCACGGCCCTGCTGGCCGGGCAGGTCGACGAGGACGGCAAGCCGCTCACCGTCGAGCAGGCCGCCGCGAAGGTCCTCCCCGAGGTCCGGGGCGCCTTCTCCCTCGTCTTCATGGACGAGCACACCCTCTACGCCGCCCGCGACCCGCAGGGCATCCGCCCGCTGGTGCTGGGCCGGCTGGAGCGCGGCTGGGTGGTCGCCTCGGAGTCCGCCGCCCTCGACATCTGCGGCGCCGCGTATGTCCGCGAGGTCGAGCCCGGCGAGATGATCGCCATCGACGAGAACGGCATCCGCACCTCCCGATTCGCGGAAGCGAAGCCCAAGGGCTGTGTCTTCGAGTACGTGTACCTGGCCCGCCCCGACACCGACATCGCCGGGCGGAACGTCTACCTCTCGCGCGTCGAGATGGGCCGCCGCCTCGCCAAGGAGGCCCCGGCCGAGGCCGACCTGGTGATAGCGACCCCGGAGTCCGGCACCCCCGCCGCCATCGGCTACGCGGAGGCCAGCGGCATCCCGTTCGGCGCCGGACTGGTCAAGAACGCCTACGTCGGCCGGACCTTCATCCAGCCCTCGCAGACCATCCGCCAGCTCGGCATCCGCCTCAAGCTCAACCCGCTCAAGGAAGTCATCAAGGGCAAGCGGCTGGTCGTGGTGGACGACTCCATCGTCCGCGGCAACACCCAGCGCGCCCTGGTGCGGATGCTCCGCGAGGCCGGCGCCGCCGAGGTCCACATCCGGATCTCCTCCCCGCCGGTGAAGTGGCCCTGCTTCTTCGGCATCGACTTCGCCACCCGCGCCGAACTGATCGCCAACGGCATGACCGTGGACGAGATCGGCACCTCGCTGGGCGCCGACTCCCTGTCGTACATCTCCATCGACGGCATGATCGAGGCCACCACCATCGACAAGCCGAAGCTCTGCCGCGCCTGCTTCGACGGCGAGTACCCGATGGAGCTGCCCGACCCCGAGCTGCTCGGCAAGCAGCTGCTGGAGACCGAGCTGGCCGCGGGCCCGGCCGCCACCGCGGCGACCGACGCCCTGCGCCGCCCCTGATCCCCGTGCCCGGGCCCGAGCGACCGCACCGGGCCCGGGGACACCTCCCACACGAAAGTTCCGCAGCCATGTCCTCCCAGGCCACCAGTGCCGCAGGCGGCGCCTCCTACGCGAGCGCGGGCGTCGACATCGAAGCCGGCGACCGTGCCGTCGAGCTGATGAAGGAGTGGGTGAAGAAGACCCGGCGCCCCGAGGTCCTCGGCGGCATCGGCGGCTTCGCCGGCCTCTTCGACGCCTCCGCCCTCAAGCGGTACGAGCGGCCGCTGCTGGCCTCCGCCACCGACGGTGTGGGCACCAAGGTGGACATCGCCCGCCGCCTCGGCGTCTACGACACCATCGGCCACGACCTGGTCGCCATGGTCATGGACGACATCGTGGTCTGCGGTGCCGAGCCGCTGTTCATGACCGACTACATCTGCGTCGGCAAGGTCCACCCCGAGCGGGTGGCCGCCATCGTCAAGGGCATCGCCGAGGGCTGTGTGCTGGCCGGCTGCGCCCTGGTCGGCGGCGAGACCGCCGAGCACCCGGGCCTGCTCGGCGAGGACGACTTCGACGTGGCCGGCGCCGGCACCGGTGTGGTCGAGGCCGACCGGCTGCTCGGCCCCGAGCGCATCCGTACGGGGGACGCGGTCATCGCGATGGCCTCCTCCGGCCTTCACTCCAACGGGTACTCGCTGGTCCGGCACGTGCTGTTCGACCGGGCCGGGATGAACCTGGAGACCCGGGTCGAGGAGCTGGGACGGACGCTGGGCGAGGAGCTGCTGGAGCCCACCCGGATCTACTCGCTGGACTGCCTGGCGCTCACCCGCACCACCGAGGTGCACGCCTTCAGCCACATCACCGGCGGCGGCCTGGCCGCCAACCTCGCCCGGGTGGTCCCGGACGGGCTGCACGCGGTCGTCGACCGCTCGACCTGGGCCCCCGGCGCCGTCTTCGACCTGGTCGGCACCGCCGGTCAGGTGGAGCGGCTGGAGCTGGAGAAGACCCTCAACATGGGCGTCGGCATGATGGCCGTGGTCCCCGCCGACTCCGTCGACGCCGCCCTGACCACCCTCGCCGACCGGGGCCTGGACGCCTGGGTCGCCGGTGAGATCACCGAGCGCGGCGACCGCACCGAGGGCGCCGAGCTGACCGGCGACTACGCGAGCTGACCGCGGAGAAGACCGTGCACAGCGCAGAAACCGGTCCGGGGCGGGGCCCCGGACCGGTTTCGAAAGACGCAGGCGTCAAGCGCCGCGACGCTGTTGCGACGACGAGCCGGACTGGTCGTCCTCGTCCTCGTCATCGTCGTTGTACAACTCCGCGTAGCGGGCGTACGGGTCGTCTTCCTCGTCGTCATCCTCGAACGGTTCGCCGTTCGGCGGCTGACTCGAAGGTTGTGCGCCCAGCTCGTTGGCCAGGCGGGAGAGGTCCGTCCCGCCGCTGTTGTACTTCAGCTGGCGGGCGACCTTCGTCTGCTTGGCCTTGGCCCGGCCGCGCCCCATGGCTCGACCCCCTCGGTGACGGGGCTCGACGGCCCCAGAGTCTTGACACGCGTTCATGAATCGAGGCGGACTCTCCGCAGAGAGACCGACCCGTAGGGCTTCAACGGTACCTGCTTCCGCGCGCATACGGTACGCCGCCCGCATCACGCGCCCCGGAGCACGACCGGCGAGGCGCCCCGTCCCCGCTGGTCAGCTGCGATTTTAACCTCTTCCCGCGGTGCGACCCGCCGCAGGCGTGAGGCTGGTCTCTTTTGTCCACCCGACCCCGGCCGGCGGGCCGGGGCCATGACACGGACCAGGCAAGCCCGCCGTCCGTTCAGGTGGCCGAAACATTGCGTTCGCACCCGCGTCCGGAACGGTCACCCACCGTGGCGGGTGACCATCCCTCACCGGACCGCGCCGGACTCAGAGCGCCGCCGGGGCGGCCTTCCGGGCACCGCGGGCGTCGGCCATCCGCTGCTCGGCGATCCGGTCGGCCGCGGCGGCCGGCGGGATACCGTCTTCCTTCGCACGTGCGAAGATCGCCAGCGTGGTGTCGAAGATCTTCGACGCCTTCGCCTTGCAGCGGTCGAAGTCGAAGCCGTTCAGCTCGTCCGCCACCTGGATGACCCCGCCGGCGTTCACCACGTAGTCCGGCGCGTAGAGGATCCCGCGGTCCGCGATGTCCTTCTCCACACCCGGGTGGGCGAGCTGGTTGTTGGCCGCGCCGCACACCACCCTGGCGGTCAGCACCGGCACCGTCTCGTCGTTCAGGGCGCCGCCCAGCGCGCACGGCGCGTAGATGTCCAGGCCCGGGACGCGGATCAGCGCCTCGGTGTCCAGAGCCACGGTGACCTGCGGGAACTTGTCGGTGATCCGGCGCACCGACTCCTCGCGGACATCGGTGACGATGACCTCGGCGCCGTCGCCGAGCAGATGCTCCACCAGGTGGTGGCCGACCTTGCCGACCCCCGCCACACCGACCTTGCGGCCCTGGAGGGTCGGGTCGCCCCACAGGTGCTGGGCGGAGGCGCGCATGCCCTGGAAGACGCCGTACGCGGTGAGGACCGAGGAGTCGCCGGCGCCCCCGTTCTCGGGGGAGCGGCCGGTGGTCCAGCGGTTCTCCCGGGCCACCACGTCCATGTCGGCCACATAGGTGCCGACGTCGCAGGCGGTGACGTACCGGCCGCCCAGGGAGGCCACGAACCGCCCGTAGGCGAGCAGCAGCTCCTCGGTCTTGATCAGCTCCGGGTCGCCGATGATCACGGCCTTGCCGCCGCCGTGCTCCAGGCCGGCGAGGGCGTTCTTGTACGACATGCCGCGGGCCAGGTTCAGCGCGTCGGCGACGGCCTCGGCCTCGGAGGCGTACGGGTAGAAGCGGGTGCCGCCGAGGGCGGGGCCCAGGGCGGTGGAGTGGAGGGCGATGACGGCCTTGAGGCCGGAGGCGCGGTCCTGGCAGAGGACGACCTGTTCGTGGCCTCCCTGCTCCGAGCGGAACAGGGTCTGCAGTACGTCGACAGGATCGCCGGTCACAGCGGTCACGGTGGTGACTCCCAAGTTCGAGGCGGTGGAGCGGTCCTCCTGCGGGTGGGGAGGACCTGGCCCTCCAACGGGTGGGGAGGACCTGTTGGGCACGAGGGTAAGTGCTACCTGGGCGTAGCTCGGCCCCCGTGCCGGAGATCGGCCTCCGTCGGAGTACCCCGGCAGGACCCCGGGGCGCCCGGGACCCCCGGCGTGGAAGGATTCGGCGCATGCCGGCGCCCTCCTCCGTCCCCGTCCCGTACGCCGCCTATCTGCGGGTCTACGAGCCGCTGGCGGCCTTCCCGGAGCCCGAGCGGGCGCACTGGGAGGCGTACGCCCGCCGGGGGACGGCCCCCACCGCCCAGGACGAGCTGCGCAGGTCGCTGGCGGACCTGCTGCCGGTGCCGCCGGTGGCGGTGCCGGTGCACGAGAGCCCGGATGCCTTCACGGCCGAGGTGGACGGGGTGGTCTGCGTTTGTCCGTGGCGCACCCGGCTGCGCGGCTGGCTGTCGCTGGCGGAGCTGCCGGCGCTGCTGCCGCCCGCCCTGCTGGACGCGGCGCTGCCGCCGGTGGTGCGCGCCCAGGCGGCCGACGACTACGAGCGCTGGCGGAAGATCAACCCGGACGCGCGGCCGTGGATCCGGAGCGCGGTCTGGCAGGTGCCGGTGCGCTGGTTCGCGCTCTTCTCGGACAAGGAGCGGGAGTACGTCCCGGGTGGGCAGGACGAGGGAGGGGAGGGCGGTGGGCCGCGGCTGCGCTACCGCACCCCGATGGTGGAGGCCCGCCGGCGGGTGGCCCGGACGCTGAAGGCGCTGCGGGACGCGGAGGACGAGGGCCCGCTCATCGACGGGCTGGTGGACGTCGGGCGGTGGCTGGAGGAGTTCCACCCGCGCTCACTGGTCGAGCTGGACTACGGCGGCCTGGTGCACGCCCTCACCCCGGAGCAACTCGCCGAGGACCGTTCGGCGGCGGATGTGGCCCAGGGCATCGTCGCGCTGCGGGCCGGGGACACCGAGGCCGCGGGGGCGGTCTACGAGCGGCTGGCGGAGCGCTGGCGCGCGGTGCGCAACCTCCAGCACGCCAACTGATTCCCCGTTCCCGGGGGCTTGACATCGCCGGGACCTTGGTCCCGATCCGGGCTTTTGCGTCAAGCGGGTGTCAAGCGTGATGGACAGCACGTAACGCGCTCTTGCGCCCATCGCCCGACCTCATGCCAAAATAGGACAAGGAGTCCGGGGAGGGCTCCTTCCGCCCGCTATGGGCGGAAGGCTTCAGCATTGCACGCTATGGGGGGTCTGTGTGGCTCCTGATCGCTCTGTGACTGGTCGTCACTGTGACGTGACTGTCCGTTATGGCATGGTCCATCGGCTTCCGTGGCTGATGAACACCTGAGAGGGCAATTCCGTCGGTTTGGCCGAACGTGGCTGGACAGATGGTGTAGTTGTAGTGCCGAGGACAAGCCGTTCGTCCTATAACCGACTCGGCCCGCGTCTGCCATTTCGGGCAACGCGGGTCAAGGTGCAGAATTTAGAGGAATGAACCGAGATGGTTCGGTTCTCCCGAGGAGGCCGCTCATGACCGCTCGCACCCCTGATGCCGAGCCGCTGCTGACCCCCGCTGAGGTAGCCACGATGTTCCGCGTGGACCCGAAGACGGTCACCCGCTGGGCAAAGGCGGGCAAGCTCACGTCCATCCGCACCCTGGGCGGGCACCGCCGCTACCGCGAGGCGGAGGTGCGCGCCCTGCTGGCGGGCATTCCGCAGCAGCGCAGCGAGGCCTGAACACCCCGATGAACCGGGTCTGACCGGGTCCCCCAACCCGCCACGGCCCACCCTGGCTTCACCGGCCTCGGCCCGCCCCAACGGGCCCGTCGCCTTCAGATCGCACCGGACTCCGCCTGGTCCGGTGCGATCTTTTTGTGTCCGCTTCCGGCGCCTCTGTACCGTGCAATTGCACATATTAAATGGGTGTGTTGTAGGGAGGGGTTAAGTAAAGCCATGGGCAAAACCACTTAAGTGACGTGCGTCACAGGGGTGGAGACGCCTGCTCGGCCCCACCCCGGCCCCCGGGAGAGGCCCCCTCAGGTGCCGACCGCCGGTTCGCCCCCCGGCCCGCCTGCTTGTCCGGCTCCCGGCCCGCCGGCCCGCCTGCCTCGCGGCCTGCCTGCTTGTCCGGCTCCCGGGCTGTCTCCCGGCCCGCCGGCCCGCCTGCCTCGCGGCCTGTCTCGTGGGCGGTCTCCCGACCCGCCTCCCGGCCTGTCTGCCGGCCGGTCGGGGCCTCCCGCGTGCGCCCCGGGCTCTCGACGCTGCGACCGGGGCTCTCGGTGCCACGGTCGGGGCTCGCGGCGCTCCTGCCGGGGCCCGCGCCGCTCTCCCCGTTTCGGACGGCGCTCTCCCCGCTCCGGACGGCCTCGACGGGCGGCGGCTCCTCGCTCCACTCGTCCCCCGCCTCCAGGGCGAGCGCCAGAAGGCGGTGGCAGACGGCACACTGACGGGTCAGATGCCGGTACACGGACGCCGCCGCGAGATGGGCGCGCAGCAGCGCCCTGGTCTCATGCCTCGCTGTGGATGCCGCCGCCATGCGCGTCACCTCCGGTACGGGACCCCCGCGTCCCCCGCTGTCTGCGTACCGACGGCAGTTGACTCCGTCAAGACCGCGCGCACCCGGGCAAGCGAGAAGGCCCGCGTCCCCTAGGGGGATACGGGCCTCTCATCTACGGCGATCCTGACGGGACTTGAACCCGCGACCTCCACCTTGACAGGGTGGCGAGCTAACCAACTGCTCCACAGGACCTTGGTTTCGCCGCCTCGGCGGGCGGCTGCGACGTAACTGTACCCCAGCTCAGGGGGTGCGTCGAACCCGCGCCGAAGCCGCCCCCGTGACCGGACGCCGGCGGGCCCCGCCCCGGCCCCGTCAGGGGGCCAGGGCGTCGATCGCCTTGATGATCCGCTTGTCGGAGACCGGGTGCGCGGTGCCCAGGGCGTGGGCGAAGTAGCTGACCCGCAGCTCCTCGATCATCCAGCGGACGTCCCGTACCTCCTGCGGCACCGGCCGGCCCTTCGGCAGCTGCTCCAGCAGCCAGGCGTACTCGTCCTGCATCTCGTGCACCTTCTCCATCCGGGTGGTGTCCCGCTGGACGGAGGTCGGCATCTGCTGGAGCCGGCGGTCCACCGCCACCAGGTAGCGCATCAGGTCCGGCAGCCGCCGCAGCCCGGTGGCGGTGACGAAGCCGGCCGGAACGAGGGCGTCCAGCTGCTGCCGTACGTCCTGGACGTTGCGCAGCAGCGCGGGGGAGGTGGTGGCCTTCAGCCGCCGCTCGCAGGCCTGCCAGGCGGCCAGCACCTGCCGCACCTGGTCCACCGTGCGGACGGTGAGGTCCACCAGGTCGGCGCGGACCGCGTCGTACAGCTTGCGGAAGGACTCCTCGTCCCACGCCGGGCCGCCGTGCTCGGCGATCAGCCGGTCCGCGGCGGCGGTGGCGCAGTCCTCGAAGAGGGCCTGCACCGAGCCGTGCGGGTTGGCGGACAGCGCCAGCTTCTGCTGGTTGCCCAGCTTGTCGGCGGCGAACTTGGCCGGGTTCACCGGGATGTTGAGCATGATCAGCTTGCGGGTGCCGCGCCACATGGCCCGCTGCTGCTCGGCCTCGGTGTCGAAGAGGCGTACGGAGACGGTGGCGCCGTCGTCCACCAGCGCCGGGTACGCCTTGACCGGCTGGCCGGCCCGCCGGGTCTCGAAGACCTTGGTCAGGGCGCCGATGGTCCAGTCGGTGAGCCCAGTGCGCTCCAGGGACGGCCCGGTGCCCTCGGGGCCCGCGGTGGCGGCCTTGGCGGCCTGGGAGAGGGCCTGGCGGGCCTTGGGGCGCAGCTGGAGCTTGAGCGCCTCCAGGTCCTTGTCCTCGGCCAGCTTGCGGCGCCGCTCGTCGGTGATCCGGAAGGTGATCTTCAGATGCCCGGGGACCCGGCCCCAGTCGAAGTCCTCGGCGTGCACCGGGACGCCCACCATCCGCTGCAACTCCCGGGCCAGCGCCCCGTCCAGCGGCTCCTGCACCGGGACGGCCCGGTCCAGGAACGCCTTGGCGTAGTTGGGGGCCGGGACGTAGTGGCGGCGGATCGGCTTGGGCAGCGAGCGGATCAGCTCGGTGACGACCTCCTCGCGCAGCCCGGGGATCTGCCAGTCGAAGCCCTCGTCGGTGACCTGGTTGAGCACCTGGAGCGGGATGTGCACGGTGACGCCGTCGGCGTCCGCGCCCGGCTCGAACTGGTAGGTGACCTTGAACTTCAGCGCGCCCTGCCGCCAGGAGTCGGGGTAGTCGGCCTTGGTGACCGCGCCCGCCTTCTCGTTGACCAGCATCTCGCGCTCGAAGTCGAGCAGTTCGGGCGCCTCGCGCCGCTTGTGCTTCCACCAGGAGTCGAAGTGCGCGCCGGAGACGACGTGTTCGGGGATCCGCTGGTCGTAGAAGTCGAACAGGGTCTCGTCGTCGACCAGGATGTCCCGGCGCCGCGCCCGGTGCTCCAGCTCCTCGACCTCGGTGAGCAGCCTGCGGTTGTCGGCGAAGAACTTGTGGTGGGTACGCCAGTCGCCCTCCACCAGGGCGTTGCGGATGAACAGCTCCCGGCTGGCCTCGGGGTCGATCCGGCCGTAGTTGACCTTGCGCTGGGCGACGATCGGCACCCCGTAGAGGGTGACCTTCTCGTACGCCATGACGGCCGCCTGGTCCTTCTCCCAGTGCGGCTCGCTGTAGGTGCGCTTGACCAGGTGCTGGGCCAGCGGCTCGATCCACTCGGGCTCGATCTTCGCGTTGACCCGGGCCCAGAGCCGGGAGGTCTCCACCAGCTCGGCGGACATCAGCATCCGGGGCTGCTTGCGGAACAGCGCCGAGCCCGGGAAGACCGCGAACTTGGCGCTCCGCGCCCCCAGGTACTCCCCGCCCCGTGAGGTCTTCTGTCCCTCCTTGCCGGTGCTTCCGCCCTCCTTCACGTCCTTGACGCCGACGTGCGAGAGCAGCCCGGCGAGCAGCGAGATGTGGACGCGGTCCTCGGGGGCGTCCGCCTCGTTCAGCTGGATGCCCAGCTGCTTGGCGACCGTGCGCAGCTGCGAATAGATGTCCTGCCACTCGCGGATGCGGAGGTAGTTGAGGTACTCCGCCTTGCACATCCGGCGGAAGGCGGAGGAGGACAGGTCCTTCTGCTGCTCCCGCAGATAGCGCCAGAGGTTGAGGAAGGCCGAGAAGTCGGACGCCTCGTCCTTGAAGCGGGCGTGCTGCTGGTCGGCCTGCGCCTGCTTCTCCACCGGGCGCTCGCGCGGGTCCTGGATGGAGAGCGCGGCGGCGATCACCATCACCTCGCGGACGCAGCCGTTCTTGTCGGCCTCCAGCACCATCCGGGCCAGCCGGGGGTCCACCGGCAGCTGGGCCAGCTTCCGCCCCGAGGGCGTGAGTCTCTTCTTCGGATCCTTCTCGGCCGGGTCGATCGCGCCCAGCTCCTGGAGCAGCTGCACGCCGTCGCGGATGTTGCGGTGGTCCGGCGGGTCGATGAACGGGAACTTCTCGATGTCCCCGAGCCCGGCGGCCGTCATCTGGAGGATGACCGAGGCGAGGTTGGTACGGAGGATCTCGGCGTCGGTGAACTCCGGCCGGGTGAGGAAGTCGTCCTCGTCGTACAGCCGGATGCAGATGCCGTCCGAGGTACGGCCGCAGCGGCCCTTGCGCTGGTTGGCGCTGGCCTGGCTGACCTTCTCGATCGGCAGCCGCTGCACCTTGGTGCGGTGGCTGTAGCGGGAGATCCGGGCGGTGCCCGGGTCGATCACGTACTTGATGCCCGGCACTGTCAGCGAGGTCTCGGCGACGTTGGTCGCCAGCACGATCCGGCGCCCGGAGTGCGCCTGGAACACCCGGTGCTGCTCGGCGTGCGACAGCCGCGCGTACAGCGGCAGCACCTCGGTGTTCCGCAGCTTGCGCTTGCCGAGCGCGTCGGCGGTGTCCCGGATCTCCCGCTCACCGGAGAGGAAGACCAGCACGTCCCCCGGGCCCTCGGCGGCCAGCTCGTCCACCGCCTCGCAGATCGCGGTGATCTGGTCCCGGTCCGACTCCTCGGAGTCCTCCTCCAGGAGCGGCCGGTAGCGCACCTCCACCGGATACGTCCGGCCGGACACCTCCACGATCGGAGCGTCCCCGAAGTGCCGGGAGAACCGCTCCGGGTCGATGGTCGCCGAGGTGATGACCACCTTCAGATCCGGCCGCTTCGGCAGCAGCTGCGCCAGATACCCGAGCAGGAAGTCGATGTTCAGCGACCGCTCGTGCGCCTCGTCGATGATGATCGTGTCGTAGGCGCGCAGCTCGCGGTCGGTCTGGATCTCGGCGAGCAGGATGCCGTCCGTCATCAGCTTGACGAAGGTGGCGCCCGGGTCGACCTGGTCGGTGAACCGCACCTTCCAGCCGACCGCCGAGCCCAGTGGGGTGTTCAGCTCGTCCGCCACCCGCTCGGCCACCGTGCGGGCGGCGATCCGGCGCGGCTGGGTGTGGCCGATCATGCCCCGCACCCCGCGCCCCAGCTCCAGGCAGATCTTGGGGATCTGGGTCGTCTTGCCGGAACCGGTCTCACCGGCGACGATCACCACCTGGTGGTCGCGTATCGCCGCCAGGATGTCGTCCTTCTTCTGGCTGACCGGCAGCGCCTGCGGGTACGACACCTCCGGCACCCGGGCGGCCCGCTCGGCCGTGCGCGCGGCGGACCTGCCGGCCTCGGCGGCGATCTCGTCCAGCACGGCCTGCCGTGCCTCGGGCTTGCGGATGCGGCGGGCGCCTTCCAGACGGCGGCCGAGCCGGTGCGCGTCGCGCAGCGACACCTCGGCCAGCAGGGTCTGGAGGTCGGCGAGGGAAGTAGACATACCTGACCCAGGATCTCACCCGGGCCCGCGCGGTGGCGAGCCGGTTTCCCCGTACCCTTTCTCCGGACCGCGCCTTCGCGCGACCCCCTTCCCTCTCCTCACGCAAGGTGGTGCACCGTATGGCCTCGGCCGCCGCCCGGTGCCGCCGCCTCGCGGCCGCGCTCGCGCTGCTCCTCGGAGCGCTGCTGCTCTGCGGCCCGTACGCGGCGGGGGCGGGGCACCCCGCCGAGGCGACCGCGTCCTCGTCCTCGCACGAGGCCGCCCCCTCCGTCCCGGCGGCCGAGGTCCTGCCGGCCGAGGCCCTGGCGGCCGAGCCCGCCGGCACCCCCGGGTGCCATGACTCCGGCGACGACCGGGCGGCCCGGCTGCCCGCGGTGCCGCCGCGCTCGGGCTCCCCGCTGGCCGACCTCCCGCACCTCTCGGCGACCGCCCGCGCGGTGGCCCCCGGCTGGGCCGCCCAGGCGCAGACCGCCGCCCGGGTCCGCGCCGAACGGGGGCCGCCGGAGCTGGTCGGCCCGACCCCGGTGGAGCTGGCGGTCCTCCGGGTATAGCCGGGCACGTCCACACCCTCCCGTGCCCGCAACATCCCTTTCGTCCGTCGTGCGAGGCGCTCGCCCGTACGCCAGGAGCCCGCCATGCCCTCCTCTCCTTCCTCTCCCTCTTCCGCCCCCTCCTCCCGGCGGCCGTATCTGATCGGGGCCGGGGTCGCCGCCGCGGCCCTGCTGCTCGGCTTCGCCTCGTACACCGCCACCAAGCCCGCCGACCGCGAGGCCACCGCCGCCCCGGCCCCCTCCGCCCCCGCGCCCACCGGGTCCGCATCCGCGTCCGAGCCCGACACCGGGGCCGAGTCCGGGATCTATCCCGAACTGGAGGCGTACGCCCGGCGCGAGGCCCGTGATCCGCTCGCCGTGGGGCGCGCGGACGCGCCGGTCGTGATGATCGAGTACGCCGACTACCAGTGCGGCTACTGCGGCAAGTTCGCCCGGGACACCGAGCCGGAGCTGATCCGCCGCTATGTGGACGAGGGGGTGCTGCGTATCGAGTGGCGCAACTTCCCGATCTTCGGCGAGGACTCCGAGCGGGCCGCGCGCGCCTCCTGGGCGGCCGGCCGGCAGGGCCGCTTCCACGAGTTCCACCGGGCCGCGTACGCCAAGGGCGCCAAGGAGAAGGGCTTCTCCCCGGAGCGGGTCACCGATCTGGCCCGGGAGTCCGGCGTCCGGGACCTGGAGCGCTTCGCCCGGGACCTGGACGGCAAGGCGGCCCGTGACGCGGTGGCGGCGGACCAGCGGCAGGGCTACGAGCTGGGCGCCTCCTCCACCCCGTCCTTCCTGGTCAACGGCCGCCCCCTCGCGGGCGCCCAGCCGCTGGAGGCCTTCACCGAGGCGATCGAGGCGGCGGCCGCCAAGAAGTCCGGATCGGCGGCGACCTCCGGTCCGGCGTCCTCGGACCCGGCGGCCGGCCGATGACCGACATCGGCTATCTGGCCGCCTTCCTCGGCGGTCTGCTCGCCCTGCTCAGCCCGTGCAGCGCGCTGCTGCTCCCGGCGTTCTTCGCGTACTCCATCGACACCCGCACCCGGCTGCTCGCCCGTACCGCCGTCTTCTACGCGGGCCTGGCCACCACCCTGGTCCCGCTGGGCGCGGCCGGGTCGGCTGCCGGGCGCCTCTTCTACGGCCACCGGGAGCTGCTGGTCACCGTCGGCGGCTGGCTGATCATCGCGCTCGGCGCCGTACAACTCCTCGGCCTGGGCTTCGCCTCCCGCCGGCTGGCCGAGGCGAGCGGCCGCATCCGCCCCACCACCGCGCTCTCCGTCTACGCCCTGGGCATGGTCTACGGCCTGGCCGGCTTCTGCGCGGGTCCGATCCTCGGCAGCGTCCTGACGGTGGCCGCGCTGGGCGGCAGCCCGGTCTACGGCGGTCTGCTGCTCGCCGTCTACGCCGCCGGGATGGCCGTTCCGCTCTTCGTGCTCGCTCTGCTCTGGCAGCGCTACGACCTGGGCGGACGCCGCTGGCTGCGCGGCCGGGAGGTGCGGCTCGGACGGCTCCGGCTGCACTCCACCTCCGCCCTGTCCGGCCTCTTCTTCATCCTGCTCGGCACCCTCTTCCTGGCCTTCGACGGCGCGACCGCCCTGCCGGGCCTGCTCTCGGTGGACGACTCCTACGCGGTGGAGGAGTGGGCCTCCGCCCTCGGCGGCGCCGTCCCCGACTGGGCCCTGCTCCTCGCCGTGGTCGCGGTCGCCGCCATCACCCTCGGCGTCCGCGGCTGGCGCGGGCGCGACCGTACCCGGACGTAGCCGAGGCGGAGCGGCGTCCGGCGGTCCACACTGGCCGGGACGGTGCCCGAACGCCGGCCTTCGGGTCGGCGGGGCCGGCACAGGCTGCTTCGACCGAGGGGCCCCATGAGCAGGACATGGTTCATCACCGGTACGTCATCGGGGTTCGGGCGGCTGCTGACCGAGCAGGCGCTCGAACGCGGTGACCGGGTCGCCGCCACACTGCGCCGCCCCGAGGCCCTGGACGATCTCGTCGAGCGCTTCGGCGACCGGCTCTGGGTGGCCCGGATGGACGTCACCGACGCCGGGCGGGTCCGCGAGGTCGTGGACCGGGCCTTCCGGGAGCTCGGCACCGTGGACGTAGTGGTCAACAACGCGGGACGCGGCATCTCCGCCTCGGTGGAGGAGGCGACGGACGAGCAGATCCGCGAGATCGTGGAGACCAATCTGCTCGGTTCCATCCATGTGGTCCGAGCCGTGCTGCCCCAGCTGCGCGCCCAGGGACACGGGCGGATCGTGCAGATCTCGACCGCCGGCGGGCAGACCACCTATCCCAGCTTCGGCTACTACCACGCCGCCAAGTGGGGCGTGGAGGGCTTCTGCGAGACGGCGGCGCGGGAGATCGCGCCGTTCGGGATCGGGCTGACCATCGTGCAGCCGGGTGCGACACCGACCGGCTTCGCCGGGGCGCTGGTCACCGCACCGGAGATGCCGGAGTACGCGGTGAGCCCGGCCGGGGAGGTACGGCGCGCCCTCGCCGCCGGGGACTTCCCGCTCCCCAACGACCCCGACAAGATCGTCCGCGCGGTGCTCGACTTGGTCGACAGCGGGGAGGTGCCGCTGCGGCTGCCCCTGGGCGAGGACACCTACCACGACGTCCGCGCCTCCCTGGTGGCCCGGTTGGCCGAGCACGACGCCCACCGCGCCACTGCGCTGAGCGTCGCCCGCTCCGACCAGCCGCCCGCTTGACCGTCGGTGGGGCCATACGAGAACAGCCCCACCGAGTCTCCTCGGTGGGGCTGTCTGCCCTGATAGGGCTGTGGTGGCTGGGGCCGGGATCGAACCGGCGACCTATCGCTTTTCAGGCGATCGCTCGTACCAACTGAGCTACCCAGCCACGATGTTTCACGTGAAACATCAGCGGTCCTGACGGGATTTGAACCCGCGGCCTCCACCTTGACAGGGTGGCGAGCACTCCAAACTGCTCCACAGGACCAAGCATGTGCGCGAAAACAAGTCTCGCACATGGTGATGCGTGCCCCCAACGGGATTCGAACCCGTGCTACCGCCTTGAAAGGGCGGCGTCCTGGGCCACTAGACGATGAGGGCTAAGGGCCCGCCTGGGCGCTTCGCAGCGCGTCGGGGACGTGAGAAGCATAGGCGATGGGGCGGCCGGTCGGCAAAACGGTTCAGGGAGACGGCGAGGAGGCCGGAGGAGCGGAGGAGACGGAGGACAAGGGGGACGGGGTCGGCCGGATCGGGGCGCCCGGGGGGACGGTGTCCGGGGCCGCGGCGGAGGGGCCCGCGGGGATGGCGGGCGGGCTCGGCGGCGGTTGGGTGCCGCCCGGCTGGTTGTCCTCCGGCAGATGGCGGCTGACCTCGGCGGTGGTCAGGCCCAGCCCGCCCAGGGTGATCTCGTCCCAGGCCTGGAGGTGGTGGCTGTCCCGGTCCAGGTAGAGCACCGAGGCGCGCACCTGCTCCGGCTTCTCGTTCTGCACCGCGCGCAGCCCGCCGCCGCCCGCCGAGCCCTCGATCTTCAGCCGGGTGCCGCCCGGCAGCACCTCGGTGTGGCGCCGGTGCACATGCCCGGCCAGCACCAGCGGCACCTGCCCGTCGGTCTCCCGCGCGGCCACCGGGTTGTGGGCGACCGCGATGTCCACCGGGGTGCCCGCCTCGCGCTGGGCCCGCAGCGCCCCGGCCAGCCGGGCGCCCGCCACCCGCTCCTCGTCGTCGCCGGCCGCCACCACCGAGCGGTCCGGGGTGAACTGCGGGTCCCCGATGCCGGCGATCCGCAGCCCGCCGACCGACACCGCCCGGCCCCCGTCCAGCACGTGGACGTCGCCCTTCAGCTGCTCCAGATACCGCTGGGTGGCCGCCGAGTCGTGGTTGCCGCGCACCCAGACGTACGGGGCGCCCAGGTCGGCCGCCGGGTCCAGGAAGCCGTTCTCCGCCGCCGTACCGTGGTCCATGGTGTCGCCGGAGTCGATGATCACGTCGATCTTGTACTGCTCCACCAGCGAGCGGATGATCTCCCAGGCCGCCGGGTTGAGATGGATATCGGAGACCTGGAGCACCCGCATGGTCCCCGGGTCCGGCTGGTACGTCGGCAGCGTGGAGGCCGCGTCGTACAGCTTGGTCACATTGGTGACCAGGGTCGCCAGCTCCTTCTGGTAGACGTCGAACTCACTCACGATGGAGCGGGCGTTGCCCACCACCGACGGCGCCGAGCTGAGCAGCCCCGAGAAGCGCGGCTCCAGTACCGACTTCGGGTTCCATGTCGCGTACGCCGTACCGCCGGCCGCGCCCAGCAGCACCAGTGCCAGCCCGCCCGCCGCCAGCGCCCGGCGCGGCCGCCGGTAGACCACCAGGCCCAGCGCGGTGGCGCCGGAGACCACCGCCACGATCGACCGCACCGCCAGCTCCCGGGTCCCGCTGGTGACATCCCGGGTGATCTCGTCCTGGAGGCCGCTGATCCGCTCCGGATGGGAGACCAGGGCCTGCGCCCGGACGGGGTCGAGCTGGTCCACGTCCACGTCCAGCCGCAGCGGCGCGGTGTGCGAGTCCAGCTCCAGCGCGCCCAGCGGCGAGACGTTGATCCTCGTCCCGCCGGACGCCGACGGGCGCAGCGTCATGCTGGTGTCCATCGGCCCCACCGGCGCCCGCACACTGCCCACCACCAGCAGCCCGAGCCAGGCGCCGAGCAGCACCACCGCCACCAGTCCGAGGGCTCGTGCATACGGGTGAGGGGCGTGGACCAGCGTGGACACGGGTTCGGTGCGCCGCGACCGGTAGTGCCGCAGGGCGCGGTGGTACGAGGCACTCGGGGACGGGGGTCGGGCCATGGGCGGCGTATGCCCAGGCGCTCCGACCGCCATGCGGGGCCATCCGGGACAATGGCGGCGTGCTGGAGATGACGCGTGAGGAGTTCGAGGAACTGGTCGCCGAGGCGCTGGACCGCATCCCGCCGGAGCTCACCCGCCTGATGGACAACGTCGCCGTGTTCGTGGAGGACGAGCCGGCCCCGGACGACCCCGATCTGCTGGGCCTGTACGAGGGGACCCCGCTGACCGACCGGGGCGAGTGGTACGCCGGCGTGCTGCCGGACCGGATCACCATCTACCGGGGACCCGTGCTGCGCATGTGCGACTCCCGGGAGGACGTGGTCGCCGAGACGGAGGTCACGGTGGTGCACGAGATCGCCCACCACTTCGGTATCGACGACGCCCGCCTGCACGAACTCGGCTACGGCTGACCGGCGTACGGGGCTCCGCCCGTACGCCGAGGCGAGCCGTACGGGACCGGTGGCGGTCCGCCGGTCCCGCGCCGGGCGTGTCCTTGGCGGGGCTCGGGAGTTGGGCAGGGTGCACACCCCTGTCCCCGCCCCCCGCCCCCGCCTGGAGGAGCCCTCGTGCGCCAACTGTCCGCCACCGTCCGATGGGCCGTCACCGCTGTGGCGGTCGCGGCCTCCGCAGGCTCCCTCAGCGGCTGCATGAGCGTGACCGACGAGAGCGCGCGCCCCGCGCCCGCCCGCTCGGCCGGGCCGTCGGGGGCCGCGGAGGCCGTGCCGGACGGCGGACCGGACGCCCCGGTCGGCGGGCACCAGGTGCGCACCGGCCACCGCCCGGACGGCGCTCCGGACCTGAAGGAGGCGGGCGGGGAGGCCTCCCGCGAGCCCGCCCGCGCCGCCGACGGGCCGCCCGGGCGCGCCCCGGCGAAGGACGACGCCCGGCCCGGGGCGCGCCCCGCCGCCCCCCAGCCGAAGCCCTCGCCGACCCGTGGCGGCGGCGACAGCGGCGGCGGTACGGGCGGCGGCGACACCGGCGGCCCCGGGGTACCCACTCCGCAGCCGACCGCCCCGGAGACCACGCCTCCCCCGGAGCCGGAGCCCACCCCCACCCCGACGACCGAGCCGGAGCCCACCCCGACCGACACGCCGTCCCCCTCCCCGGACGCCGAGGGCAGCCGGACCCGCGCCCTGGACGCCCCCGAGGCGCTGCTGTTCGCCGACGAACCGGATGCGTCCCCGCAGGTCTCACCGGCGTGAGCTTGACCACAGTGGCGCGGTGGGCGACCGGCCTACCCCGTCTGAGCTGGCGTGATGGCCTCCGGCCGGGGCGCGGCCGCAGTGCACCGGTTTGCGTCGGGCGGGGGAGGGTGCGTATGGTGGTAGATCGTTTGATCCCATGTTCCCCTTTGCCCGGCGCCGTCACCGAGAGCGCCGCGTGTGGCGCGTACTCTCCCTTGCCGTGGCTGACCGCATCGAGGCGGTCGTTAATCGCGAAGCAGCGAAAACACGGAGTTGACGGGCGCGTGCCGAGACTCCGGAAGGTTTCGCATTTCGCATGTCCATTTCCCGAACTGACCACGTCGTCGTGCCCGAGAACGAGCAGGCCGCCGCGCAGACCGTCGAGGCCGTAGTCGCCTCCGAGGCCGCGGCCCCCGTCTCCGAGACCGCCGTCTCCGACGAGACCGACGCCGTGGACGCCTCCGTCGCCACCGCCGAGGCCGATGAGGCCCCGGCCGAGCCGGAGACCACCTTCGCCGACCTCGGTCTGCCCGAGGGCGTCGTCCGCAAGCTCGCGCAGAACGGCGTGACCACCCCCTTCCCGATCCAGGCCGCGACCATCCCGGACGCCCTGGCCGGCAAGGACATCCTGGGCCGCGGCCGCACCGGCTCCGGCAAGACCCTCTCCTTCGGCCTGCCGCTGCTCGCCACCCTGGCCGGCGGCCACACCGAGAAGAAGAAGCCGCGCGGCGTCATCCTCACCCCCACCCGTGAGCTGGCCATGCAGGTCGCGGACGCCCTCCAGCCGTACGGCGACGTGCTCGGCCTGAAGATGAAGGTCGTCTGCGGCGGTACGTCGATGGGCAACCAGATCTACGCCCTGGAGCGCGGCGTCGACATCCTGGTCGCCACCCCGGGCCGGCTGCGGGACGTCATCAACCGCGGCGCCTGCTCGCTGGAGGCGGTCCAGGTCGCCGTCCTCGACGAGGCCGACCAGATGGCCGACCTGGGCTTCCTGCCCGAGGTCACCGAGCTGCTGGACCAGGTCCCGACGGGTGGTCAGCGCCTGCTGTTCTCCGCCACGCTGGAGAACGAGATCGACACCCTGGTCAAGCGGTACCTGGTCGACCCGGTGACCCACGAGGTGGACCCGTCCGCCGGCGCGGTCACCACCATGACCCACCACGTCCTGGTCGTGAAGCCGAAGGACAAGGCCCCGGTCACCGCCGCCATCGCCGCCCGCAAGGGCCGCACCATCATCTTCGTCCGCACCCAGCTGGGCGCCGACCGCATCGCGGAGCAGCTGCGCGACGCGGGTGTGAAGGCCGACGCGCTGCACGGCGGCATGACCCAGGGCGCCCGGACCCGGACCCTGGCCGACTTCAAGGACGGCTACGTCAACGCGCTGGTCGCCACCGACGTCGCCGCCCGCGGTATCCACGTCGACGGCATCGACCTGGTGCTGAACGTCGACCCGGCCGGCGACCACAAGGACTACCTGCACCGCTCGGGCCGTACCGCCCGCGCCGGCCGCTCCGGTGTCGTGGTCTCCCTGGCCCTGCCGCACCAGCGCCGCCAGATCTTCCGCCTGATGGAGGACGCGGGCGTGGACGCCTCGCGCCACATCGTGGGCGGCGCCGGGGCGTTCGACCCCGAGGTGGCCGAGATCACCGGCGCCCGGTCGCTGACCGAGGTGCAGGCCGACTCCGCGAGCAACGCGGCCAAGCAGGCCGAGCGCGAGGTCGCCGACCTCACCCGTGAGCTGGAGCGCCTCCAGCGCCGGGCCGGCGAGCTCCGCGAGGAGGCCGACCGCCTGGTGGCCCGTGCCGCCCGCGAGCGCGGCGAGGACCCGGAGGCCGCCGTCGCCGAGGTGGCCGAGGCCGCCGAGGCCGACCTGCGCGCCGAGGCCAAGGCCGAGGAGGCCGCCGCGGTCTCCCTGCCCGAGCAGCAGTCCCGCGACAACCGCCCCGCCCGCCGGGACGACCGCGGCAACTTCGAGCGCCGCGACCGCGACGACCGTCCGTTCAACCGCGACCGTGACGAGCGTCCGGGCTTCCGCCGGGACCGGGACGACCGCCCGTCCTTCCGCCGGGACGACCGCGGCGACCGCCCGTTCAACCGCGACCGTCGTGACGACCGTGGCGGCGACCGCCCCGGCTTCCGCCGCGACGACCGGAACGACCGTCCGTTCAACCGCGACCGCGACGAGCGTCCGGGCTTCCGCCGGGACCGGGACGACCGTCCCTCCTTCCGCCGGGACGACCGCGGCGACCGCCCGTTCAACCGCGACCGCCAGGGCGACCGTCCGGGCTTCCGCCGCGACGACCGCAACGACCGCGGTGACCGCCCCTTCAACCGGGACCGCCGGGACGACCGTGGCGACCGCCCGTTCAACCGCGACCGCCGCCCGGCCGGCGACCGTCCGTTCAACCGCGACCGCCAGGGCGACCGCCCGGCCGGCGGCGGCTTCCGCTCCGGTGGCCACGAGCGCCCCTACGGCCGCCGTGACGACCACCGCGGCGGCTCGGCCTCCGGCTCCTCCTTCGGCCGCCGCGACGACAAGCCCCGCTGGAAGCGCAACGGCTGACACCCGGTGAGCCGCCGGACCGGCCCCGCCCCGGCCCGGCGCCACTGACGACAGGGCCCGCCCCCACCCCGGGGCGGGCCCTGTCGCCTCGTCAGCACCCGCTCCTCACCCGTCGCACCCCCCACCAGGCCGCCACATGATCCGTTCACCCGATACCCGATCGGCTGCCGGACACCTTGGGGCTATGCTCAGGGGTGGCACTCCCGAGGGCCGTTAGCTCAATTGGCAGAGCAGCGGACTTTTAATCCGTTGGTTGTGGGTTCGAGTCCCACACGGCCTACCGACAGCAGGGCAGGGGAAACCCCCTGACCTGCGGTGGAGCGCCCCGACCGGTTTCGACCGGGCGGGGCGCTTCGTCGTTCGGGGGCGGGTGCGTGAGCGATGCGTGAGCGGACGATGGGAGCCTTACGTGTCTGGGCTGGACAGGTCGGGTTGAGACACCCCCGTACCGCCGGGGTGGTCACTGTCGGTGCAACCGCTCCTCAATTGCGTCGACCGCCTCATGAAGATGGCGGAAGACCTGCGTGCTGCTCGCCATGCGCCTCAGGCCGTGCGACAGGTGCTCGCGCCATGTCGGTGCAGTCGTTGATACGCCATGTGGTGCCCCTGTTCAGGTGCCGGGTGTGGAACACCTCGCGGAACAGACCGAGCGACGGGAGCGACCCAATGTCCTTTGCGGCGTTTTTCGTCATCCACGTGCCGAACCGTTCGAGCGGCATTTGCAGGGCGTGCGCGACCTGCGCGATCTCCCCGCCTATGTCGCACAGGAGGAAGGCGTCGATCGACTTTCGCTTCTGCTGCGTATCCCGAGACTCTCCATCGAGCCAATCGCTGAAGTGCTGGTTGTAAGCGACCCAGTTTCCCTCGGGCCCTGAGCCCACCCTTTCTGCGTCCAGCATCGTGTCAATGGAGACCGATGCATTGGTGATCGCTGCTAGTGCCAGAGCGTGCTCGGGGGGCAGTCCTGCTGGAGGTGTGTGTCCCTCGTACCCCCGGGCTGCGGAGTAGAGAGAATCAGGCGCGAGGTGAACACCGCAGATACCTTCTGCGTGTCTGCGGTGCCAGCGTCCCGGAGCAGCGCACGGCGAATCTCTTGACGTCTGACCTCAAGAGCGTCGCGCATCTGCCAGCCGCGACTCTGCTGGAGGATGGTCAGAGCAAGCTTGTAGCGCTTCTCGTTGCTGAACCGCTTCCCCGTCTCTGCGTAGTGACCGGCTGATGCCGGCAGGACGATGCGCCTCTCACTCACCAGCTGTTCGAAGTATATCGAGTCGCCGTACGCGGTCTCCGCCACGACGACATTGAATTCCCCGGAGAAATGCAACCTTGCCAAGGTGCTGGTCTCTTCAAATGATGACCTTCGGAAGGGGAAGCGTGCTTCCTTGCCGTCGGACCGAGTGAAGAAGAAAGTATCAGTTCCCCTGTCTAGCGTGAGCCGAACGATCCGCTCTGTACTTTGATCGCGCATAGGGAGATCCTTTGCTCGTTAGCCACTCGCTCAGGAAACCAGGTCGAACTGCTTGAGCCAGTCCGGATCGGCATCGCCGACCGTTGCCACCAGGCCGCCGCACAGCAGCACCATGTACAGGGTGAAGGCGATCGGGTCGCCGTAGTGCTCCACCGCCTCGCCGAGGGCGAGATCGGGCGCGTCCGGGTGGCCGATGAACCCCGCTGCTTGGAGGAGGTCGTCGTACCCACCGCTGCCGCCGTGCCGCTGCCGCGTGCCGCCGAAGCCGCCGCACTCCACCGGTCGCCCGACGTCGCAAGCCCGTCTCCAGCGGCCAGCGCAAGCAGCGAGTCGACGCTCGGTACAACGATCAGGAGAAGGCGGACATCCTCCGCATGGCCCGCTCGCTGAACATCGCCGGCGCCCACTACGTCGGCGCCGTCGTCATGGCGCACGTCCACGGCGACCTCGCCCTGCCCGGCCAGCGCACCTCCCTGGACGACTACATCGACGAGCTGACCGCCCTCCGCAGTGAGGTGGCGAAGATCGGCAACAACGTCAACCAGGTGGCCCGGAAGCTCAACTCCGGCGGCTGTCCACACCCTGGGGATACCGCCGTACTGGTCCAGGCCGAGCAGACCCTGGACACCGTCGGCGCCACCGTTCGCCGCATCGCGGCAGCCGCGAACCAGGCCGTCGCCGGGAAGGCGACCGGGTGATCGCGAAAATCAGCAGTGGCAAGGACACCGCCGGACTGATCCGCTACCTGTTCGACACGAAGAGGGCCAAGGACCACACCGGCCCGCATCTGGTCGCCTCCTGGGACGACTTCGCCCCCGACCCCGGCCGCGCCGACGACGTCGACGCCACCCGCAAGCTCCTTGTGGCCGACCTCGACCTGCACGTCAAGCAGGCCCGGCGGCTCGGGCGCGCCCCCGACAAGCACGTGTGGCACTGCTCGATCCGCGCCGCCGCAACCGACCGCCACCTCGGTGACGACGACTGGGCGGACATCGCACGCCGAATCGTCACGGTCACCGGCATCGCACCGGACGGCGACCCGGACGGCTGCCGCTGGGTCACCGTCCGCCACGCCCCCGACCACATCCACATCGCCGCCACCAAGGTCCGCCCCGACCTGCGTACCGCACGGCACTGGAACGACTACCTCACCGCCGACCGCGAGCCGGCCGCCATCGAGAAGGAGTACGGCCTGTTCCAGGTCGTTCGCGGAGACCGCACGCCGCCAAGCGCCCCACCCGGGCCGAACAGGAGAAGGCCCACCGCCAGGGCCGTGACAAGACGGCCCGCGAACGCCTGCGTACCGTCGTGCGCACCGCCGTGGCCGCCGCCAGCAGCATGGAGGAGTTCCTCCACCTGCTGCACCGCACCGACGGCGTGCTCGTCGAGGTGGTGCACTTCCCCTCCGGCGACGTGCGCGGCTACAAGGTCGCCAGCGAGGACACCACGACCGCGAGCGGTACCCCCGTCTGGTTCTCCGGCTCCCGACTCGGGCCCGACCTCTCCCTGCCCAAGATCAAGGAGCGCCTGGAAGCCACCAGCCCGCAGACCACCGGACCGGGCCAGCGCAGGCCCTCTCCCCGGAACCAGACGATCGCCGCTGCCGAGCGCATCCCCCACCACCTCGACCAGACCGACGACCGCGCCGCCCAAGCCCACCTCGCCGCGGTCGGCGAAGCCCTCGACGTCCTCCCCTTCCTCGCACCATCGGCCCTCCAGCCCGAGCTGCGGAACGCTGCCGCCGCGTTCGAGCGCGCCACCCGTTCCCGCGTCCGGGCTGAGCAGCACCACGCCCGCACCCTGCGGGGAGCCGTCCGGGCGATGCTCCGCGAGCCGACCCCTCAGGACGGCGCGGCCTTGGCGAGGTTCCTGGACACCGCGATCCTCGTCGCCGCCACCGCCCGCTGGCACCGGCTCTGCCACCACGACCAGCAGGTCGAAGCCGCCCACCGGACCCTGATCCACCTCCAGACCGCCTACGACCAGGCAGCCCCGCACCCCTGGCCGACCTCGCCCAGCGCCGACCACCTCAGTCGGCCGTGGACCAGTACGTCCGCCATGTACGTCGGGCCATACCCGAGCACGCCGATCGGATCGTCGAAGGCCCCGCCTTCGAGGCCCTCACCGCTGTACTCACCGAGGCCGAGGCAGCGGGCAACGACCCGCAGTATCTACTTCGGCAGGCGGCCGACCAGCGAGCCCTGGACGACACCCGGTCCCGCGCCAGGACCCTGGCCTGGCGGGTGCGGCGACTCAGCGCCGACCCGGCACCCGACGTTCTCGCCAAGGTGGCGCAGGCCCGGAGCACTACCCGCGCCGCCATCGCGGGACAGCCCCTCGACACCCCACCCCGCCGAGCGGCGGTCGACGCCACTGCTCGGACGCCACGGCCGCGGGGGCGCTGATCGCGACCGCGCGGACGACCTCCGGGCCCCAGGTTCGGCGCCTCGCCACGCGGCCGTGGGGGCGACTGCTGAAGGGGAAGGCGTGGCCCTCGACGAGACCGTGAGGAGGGATGGAGGCACGGTCGGCGTCAGGAGGGGAACGCGCAGGTGATGGAGAAGTTCGATGTGGATGAGGTGTTGCAGCAGGGTTTGGACCGGCTGACACTCCTGACGGAGGTGGCGACCGCGTTGTCCAGCACGCTGGACGCGGACAAGGCCATGCACCGGGTCTGCCGGATCATGGTGCCGGCGTTGGCGGACTGGTGCGCCGTCGACCTCGTCGAGACGCCTCGCGGGGTACGCAGGGTCTGTGCCACCCACCGTGAGCCGGAGATGCCGGCGGCCGGCGGTGTGGCACTCGGTGTGCTGCCCGCGGTCCCGCCGGAGGCCGGTGATCCGATGGCTCGGGTACTGCGGGGCGCCGGGCCCCTCCTGCTGACCGCCGCCGACCTCCGGGCGGGGGCCGACGGCCGCGTACCCGCCCAGCATCTGGAGCTGTTCGGCCGGCTGGACACCGCCAGCGCGATCATCGCTCCGCTGCGCGCCCGGCGCCAGGTCCTCGGCGTCCTGACCCTGGCCCGCGCCGACGACGAGGCCGCCTACACGCCGGACGACCTCGCCCTGGTGGACGACTTGGCGCACCGCATCGCGCTGTCGCTGGACAACGCCCGGCTGCACGGCGAGACCCAGCGCATCGCCGAACGCCTCCAGCGCTCCTTGCTGCCCACCCTCCCCGACCTCGGGGACGTCCAGCTCACCGCCCGCTATACCCCGTCCGTCACCACGGCCGAGGTCGGCGGCGACTGGTACGACAGCTTCACTCTGCCCAACGGCCACACCACGCTGATCATCGGCGACGTCACCGGCCACGACCTGCGCGCGGCGGTGCGCATGAGCCAGCTGCGCAACATGCTGCGCGGCATCGCCTGCGACCGCGAAGAGCCGCCCGGCCAGATTCTGCGCCGCCTGGACCTCGCCCAGCAGATCCTCTACACCAGTTCCACCGCCACCTGCATCTACGCCGTCCTGGAAACGGATGCGGACGGATCGTGGATGCTGCGCTACGCCCAGGCCGGGCACCCTCCGCCGCTGGTGATCACTCCGGAAGGCGACACCGAGTTCCTCGAAGAGGGCTGCAGCATGATGCTCGGCATCACCGACCTGTCTTCCCGACCCAGCGCCGCCACCACCCTGGTCCCCGGCAGCACCGTCCTGCTCTATACCGATGGCCTGATCGAACGCCGCGGTGAGAGCATCGACCACGGCCTGACCCGTCTGCGCCAGCACGCCGCGGCGCTCGTCCGGCAGCCGCTGGAGGAGGTGTGCGACGAACTGCTCACCGGGCTGGCCGCCGACCACACCGACGATGTCGCCCTGCTGGCCCTGCGCCTGCCTCAGCGGCCCATGACGTGATACCGAACACGCGCTCGTCAGGTGCGCGATGCGGGTCTCGGTGGATCGACGGGAGCCAGTCAGGCGGTCAGGGCTTGGTCGAGGTCGGGTCGGCAGTCGATGACAGCGTCGACCCCGACGATCTGCATGGTGCGCCGCACGGCATCGGTAAGGGCGGCCAAGCGTAGCCAGCTGCCGGCTTCGGCATGGGCGCGATGGGCCGCGATGAAGATGTTGATGCCGGTGGAGTCCATGAAGCTGACCTGCTGCAGGTCGACCACGGTGCGCTGCGCCGAGCCCTCGGGGAGGGCCAAGGCCTGCTGGAGGGGGCCGGCGGTGTGGTGGTCGATCTCTCCGGTCACGGTGAGGATCCTGATGCCGTCGTCGCCGGTCGTGGTGCGGACTGACAACCTGCCGGGTTGTGCAGCGTGCTGGGTGTCCGCCATATCTCCTTCAGCCATGCGAGCGACTCGGACGCACTACTTCCTGCCGAGCTTAGCCGCCGCCACGGGCCGCGATGACGGCCTGTTCGGGATTCGAGGCGGATAACCGGCGGAGCGTTTTCCGCACGCACAGGGGTACACGCGTAGCCGTGAAGCGGGGAGGGATGGCGGTTGCGACGGATGGCGACGGTGGATGAGGGCGAGGTGTCCCCTCGTGAGCAGAAGGACCCCCTGGCAGATCGATTCACGCTGGACGGCGGCGGCGCGTGCATCGCCGAGGCCCGCCACCTCGCCGCCGAGTTCCTGGACCTGGCGCGGTGGGAGTACGACGTGCAGGTCTCGCAACGGGCCGAGGACCTGACCCAACTGGTGGTCAGCGAACTGGTGACCAACGCCTGCAAGTACGCGCCCGGCACGGTGGCGGTGGACCTCCGGGTCGTCGGCCGCACGGTGGAGATAGCGGTGTCCGACGGAGACCCGGTACTGCCCGTGGTCCAGGGCAGCGATGCCGACCGGGTGGGACAGCATGGCTTGGAGATCGTCGCGGCGGTGGTCCAGTCCCTGGAGGCCCGGGTGGAGGCGGACGGCAAGAGCCTCATCGCCCGCATCGCACTGACGGACGAGGCGCAGGACCGCGCCGCCACACCCCGGCCCTGCTAAACACCCACCTGACACTCCCATCAGGGCTCCAGGACGTTTCACCTGAGGGAGGAACGTGCACGACGAGTGCGGTGCTGCCATCACCTGTGGCCGGTTCTGTTTCCATGGTGCAGGAGACATGCGTAATGCCCGTGGCGCATGATGGGCTTGACAGCTACCGGTGGGTGCGGGGGCGCGTACGAGGGCGGTGGCGGTGGAAGCGGGCTCGCAGACGGGTGAGGGGCCTCGTAGGGCGGGCGGGTCCATGACGGCCTCGGCGGTGTACGAGGGTGTCTCGTCCTCCATCGCGCTGGCGCGGGACTTCGCAGGCGACTTCCTCGATCGGGTGCGGACGGTGCACGGTGTGCCGGAGCGGGCGGCGTGGGTGGTGCTGCTGGTGGTCAGTGAGTTGGTGACCAATGTGTGCAAGTACGCGCCTGGACTCTGCCGGCTCGATCTGGCGGCGGACGAGGAGACGGTGACGGTGTCGGTGCGCGACAGCTCACCGGTACTGCCGGTGCCGATGGACCTGGACGCCGAGCGGGTGGGCCAGCATGGTCTGGAGATCGTGGCGGCGGTGTGCCGGGAGTTCGACGTGGTGACCGAGCCGACAGGAAAGCGCACCCGTGCCGTTGTGAGCCTTGTGGACGAAACAGCCCCGGCCTGAATCGGTGGCGGCTGAATCCGTAGCGCCTGAATCGGTCGCCCCGCTCGGAAACGGGGGCCGGGCCAGCGCTCAGGTCCCAGTCGGCCGGTAGGAGCCCGAGCGCTGAGCGGCGGCTCCGGTCAACGGTGTCGGCGGCATCGGGGACGACGACCATGCCGGCCTTCACCCCGCCGCGCAGGTACTGAAGTACCTCGGCGTTCAGGCGCTCGCCGGGCAGGCGGCCCGGACGCCGGGCGGGTATGGGGTGAGCATCTTCGCGGTCGGCCGGGTCGGCCACCTCGCGCGCTGCACACGCAGCCCGTCGGCAGCCTCGATCCGGGCCCGGACGTCGTGAGTGGACCACGGCAGTCCTGCGGATCCCGGCCCGGGATCGGTGGCGCACGCCTTACGCGATCTCACGCGGACATCGACGTCCGCCGTCGCGGTTGCTGCTCTACCCTGACAAAGGTTTTGCCGGGATCGGGGCGGGAACGAGGGCAAGTTGCGATGCGGGAAGCTGAGGCTGTCTCCGGCCGTGGTTCAGTGGCTCTGTCGCGAGCGCGGCTGGCAGCGTTGGAGCAGACAGGCTTGTCGGCTGCCGCGGATGCGGGGATGGACCGGTTCGCGCGGCTGGCGGCGAACGTGCTGGATGTGCCGGTGGCTCTGGTGGCGCTGGCCGAGAGCGACCGGCAGGTCTTCCCCGGCATGGTGGGGCTGGACGACGCGTTGTCGGTGAGCCGTGAGGCCGGGCTCGCCCACTCCCTGTGCGAGTACGTCGTGAACTCCGGTGGACCGCTGGTGGTCAGCGACGCCCGTGCCGACGATCGCACGCGCAGCGGGCCGGTGGTCGCCCAGCTGCAGGTGGCCGGCTACGCGGGCATGCCGCTGACCGACGCCGACGGCGTGGTGCTGGGCTCGGTGTCCGCGATCGACTCCCGGCCCCGCCGGTGGAGCGAGCGGGAGGTGGAGGCGCTGGCGGACCTCGCCGCGGCGTGCAGCGCGGAGCTGCGGCTGCGGATCGTCTCCCGCCAGGCCGAGCAGGCCCGCGCCGAGACCGCCGCCCTGCTGGCCCGCTCCGAGCTGGTCCTGCGCGCCGCGGAGGTGCTGGCGGCCACCACCGGGGTGGAGGAGGTCCGCCGCCGGGTCGGTGAGCTGATCACCAGTGACCTCAAGCCCGCCTATGTCGGCTTCAGCCTCGAACCCGCACTCTCCCCAAGCCTGACCGGCGCCCGGGGGCTCCGCCGTGCGGGGCAGTCCCGGGAGGTGGAGCCGGGCGACGGCCCCTGGCCCACGGCGCGAGCGGCGCGGGAGAGGCGCATGGTGGTGGTGGACGGCGCCGAGGAGATGCGGGCTTCCTACGGCCCGGCGGCGGCCGCCCGCTGGGACGAACTGGGCTTCGCCTCGATGGTGTGCCTGCCGATGAACGGCACCCGTCAGACCCTCGGAGCGCTGGCCGTCGCCTGGGACAGCCCGCACGCACCGGGTCTGGGGGAGCGCGCGGTCCTCTCGGCCGTCAGCGGCTACGCCGCCCAAGCCCTGGAGCGCGCCCTCTTCCTGGACGAACGCATCAACGTGGCCAAGCAATTGCAAGAGGCCATGCTCACCGATCTGCCCACCGTCGACGGCTTGGAGATCGCCGCCCTGTACCGCCCCGCGGCGGAACAGGACATGGTCGGCGGCGACTGGTACGACGCCTACGTGCTCGACCGCGGTGCCGGACCGGGCGGTGACGGCGCGGCCCTGGCGGTGACCATCGGCGACATCACCGGTCACGACATGCGCGCGGCCACCTTGATGGGCCAGGCCCGCAGCATGCTCCGCCAAGCCGACCACGACCACCCCCATGGCGGCCCGGTCACCGCCGTCACCGCCCTGGAGAGCGCCAACACCTCCCTGGGCACCGAGCTGTCCGGCACCCTCGTCCACGCCCACCTCGCCCCCGCCGAAGAGGGCTGGAACCTCACCTGGACCAACGCAGGTCACCCTGCCCCACTCCTGGCCCGCCCCGACCAGACCTGCCACCACCTCGACGGCCACAACCTCTTGCTCCACCCCGGCCTGAGCCGCCCACGCACCCAGCAGCGTCTGCACCTGCCCCTCGGCGCCACCCTCCTGCTCTACACCGACGGCCTCGTCGAACGCCCCGGCAACGACATCGGCGCCGGCATCCGCCACGCCTGCACCCTCCTCCACGACGGCGCCGACATGCCACTGGACGACCTCCTACGCCACATCGCCGACCGCGTCGCCGGAGCCGCACCCGGAGACGACGTCGCCCTGCTCGCCCTCCGCGTCACCGCGCCGCCACCGGCCTCCGCAGACGGGCTCGGAGCGGGGCGCTCGATTCACGGGACGTAGGCGGGGAACACGGGGAAAGGTACCCAGCCGGGTGGCTCACCGCCGATGTCGCATCCGTGCGACGCCTCGAAAGAGGTGGCCTCCCGGGAGAGGAGATGGCGATGAAGGGCGGCTCGACGACACAGCCGACGGCCGGGGACGTGTCCCTGGTCCACGACCCTGCGGCCGATGTACCCGTCGCGGCCGGGCGACCGGACTCGGTGATCTTTCACCTCGGCGACGAACGACACATCGAAGCCTGGTACGACCAGGGCGAGGAAGTGCTGAAGTTCTCCGCGCGAGGGAGCGGCACCGTCGCGGTGCTCGCCGCGGACGAGAGCCCCTTCCTCGCCCTGACCGTCCTGTCCCGCCTCTGAACGCAGTGCTCGCATGTGGTATCCGAGATGTCGATGCGGGTGCCGGTCGGCAGCTCGTCCAGGGCGAGGCCGCCGGGCGAATCAGGAGCCGTCGCGCACACCATCACGGGCGACGGTGAGTCGTCGACACCTCCGCGCCGATATCACCTCCGGGCCATAGCTGCTCGTACCGCGGCCAGTCCCTGCTCCCAGGGGAAGTTCTCGGAGTCTCCCTGCTTGGGGCCATGCGGTTCGTCCGGTCCGAAGACCACGCGGACGCCTTGGCGGCTCAGGGTGTCCACGGCTTGGGGGACGGCGGGTTGGGCGCCGAGCGCGGTCGACCAGAACGGCATCGCCGCGACGGGCACGCCCAGGTGGACGGCCTCCGGCGGGATTCCGAGCGCCACCGTGTCGGTGATCCCCGCCGCCCACCTGCACGCGCTGGTCGTCGTCAGCGGGGCGATCAGCATCGCGTCCGCCTTCGGCAGACCGCCGGACTCTCCGGGGAGGGTGTACCGGTGCCGCACAGGGTGCCCGGTCAGCTCTTCCAGCATGCTGAGGCGGTCCCTCCACCAGGTCGCCGCCGTGGGGGTCAGGATGAGGCAGGTGTCCCAACCGTCTGCCTGTGCGGCGCGCACGCCGGTGTCGATGTACTGGGTAGGCCCGGCGGCGGTGGCGATCAGGTAGAGCACGGGAGCGGTCATGCGGGGAGTCCACAGCGGCTGGCCAGGCCAGTCAACTGCTGCCCGGGGGACGGCACCAGTTCCATCAGATCAACGACCAACCCGACGACTGATGGTCGCCGCACCTCCTCCGGAGCGAGTTCTTCGGCGGTGGGAAGATCCCGCACCGCGCCGTCCCGTCGTCGGGTCAAGGCTTTCGCGCGTGCCGTCGTGACCAGGTGCCGGGCCTGACGTTCCCGGCTGAGTGCGGCGACGGCGCCCGGGGTGATGCTCTCGGCGCTCTCCAGGGCCGACCAGGCGTCGTCCAACCTCAGCAGGACGTCCACTTCGTGCAAGGCGACGTTGGCGTCACCGAAGAAGGTCAGTACGATGTCGTGGCTGCCCTGCCGGGTGGCGATCTCGCCGGCCGCGGTGAGCTGTTCGGTGGCGGTGGTGACCGACTGTCGGAACCGGCCGCCGCCGGTCGCCGGTGCTCAGTCCCGCAGTGCCGCCGGACTCCAGATCCGGTCGGAGAGCAGCCACGGTGGTGAGGGCGTACTCGGTCGCAACGGTATGCCGCTGCTGGTGCATCAGACCGCGAGCGACCCGCCGAGCCGCTGAGCCGATGACGACGGGGTCCCCGGACTGTTCGGCGGCGGCAAGGGCACGATCAGCGGCGAGCACCGCCGGGGTACGGGTTTGGGCCCCGTACTTGAACAGCAGGCTAGCGGTGAGCTGGTAAGTGCGCGAGAGGACTACGGCCCCGGCCGGGCCGGTCTCGGCAGCGCGGTGTGCGTCGGCCAGGACTCCCGGCAAGTCCCGGGCGACAGCCGCGTAGCGGCATGCCCCCCACGCCTGGAAGCAGCAGTGCAACCGCCGTTGAAGATGCTCCACCGGTACAAGGTGGCCGATACCTACCGCGCCTTACGTTCCTCATGCATGCGACAGCAGTCGGTGACGAAAGGCGCCCATGAGGCCAACCATCGGGGTTCCACGCGTTCATGAGCTCTCGGGCGGAGGAAGGAACGGCGACGCACCCGCCTGCCGCGCCGGGAGTGAGCACCCGCTCGTCAACGCCGCAACGGGTGCGACGGTCAGCAGGGTACGAAGCGGACCATCGGCCTCACAGGGCGCTCGGTCGCGACGCGGTGTCGAGGACTGGCTTCTGGCCGCCGCGCAGGACGCCGGCCGAGCGCGGCGAGAGTGGGTGACGTACGGGGTGGCGCTGCTGCGCTGCGGCGGGAGCTTCACCGCCGTCCGCATCCCTGCCAGGTACATCCATGCCCTGGCCCGCGATGAGGACCCGGCTGCGGTCGGCCGCTTCCTCGACACCGCCCTGGAGGGCAGCCCGGTCTTCTTCCACCCGGGCGCCCGGCAGTTCTACGCGCTGACCTTCGCCGGGATGGTGACGCAATGGGCCCTGCCCGGAGCCACGGAATGCCTGGGGACGGATGCCTTCCTCGGTGTTCTCGCCCCTGTCCGCACAAAGCCGGGCCGGGGTCAGAACCCGTACTGGTCGGTCCCCCTCACCGAGCCCGGCGTGCTGTGCGGGGTGGACGCCCCCGCGGGCTTGGCCGCCTACGGCCGCGAGGCGGCGGCCCGGGGGGAGGCCGAGGGCGATGGGTGACGGCCGGCAAGGCGGGCGTCGGCCCCGGCTGCCGGCTCGCGCGGCGTCGATCGAACCGGGGTACTCGGAGACCCTGCCCCGTGAGCGGGAGACGGCGGGCATCGCGCGGGAGCTGGTCCGTGCGGCCTTGGACCGCTGGTGCCTGCCCCAGCCGGCCGACGACGCGGCCGTGGTGGTGACCGAGTTCGTGGCGAACGCCGTCGATCACGCCAAGGGCCGCACGGTCCGCGTCACCGTGACCCTTACCGGGGCGACCTGCATCCGCATCAGCGTGGTGGACGGCGTTGCGAACCTGAAATCGGCCGTGCGTCTGCATGGGCTGGATGGCTTCCCCACTCCGAGCGTGCAGGGTCTCACCATCGCTCTTGGCCACACCCCCGTCGAGACGGCGACCATCCTCGGCACCCTGCTCGGCGCCGACCCGCTGCCGTACGAGCTGGCGGAGGTTCCCGACTTCCCCGAGTCGCAGGAGGTGATGGAGCGTCTTGGCACCGCGGTGAAGGCGGTGACAAACGGGGGATTCCTGGACACGCAGCTCCATCCGTACTGCGAGCAATGCGGCCACCTGCCCAGCATCGCTCTGGGGACTCTGAAGCTCGACGTCGCTGTCCGTCTGACAGGCGCCCTGCGACAGGCGAAGCCCGGCCAACCGTGGCGGAACGAAGCGCGGCGGTCCGTTCACCCACCGAGAGAAGAGGCGTGATGGACGTATGCACGTGGACGGAGATCACTCAGCTCCGGGAGTGGCTGGACGAGCACGGCGGTGACCAGACGGAGCAGGAGCGCCGTCTGCTGCGGGTGCTCGCGATCGGCTCGGAGTTCGGCGAGGCGGCCCGGGCGGTGCACGGAGTGCTCGGCGCGAACCCGAAGCAGGGTTGCTCGCACTCGTGGTCGGACGTTCGGACGCGGTTGTGTGCGGTGATCGTTACCGCGATGGTCGCCCTGGACACGGTCAGCGGGGACGCGGCCCACGTGCTCGACGTGCACCTCGGGTCCCTCGTCGATCGGACCCCGCAGTCCTGAGCCACAGCGATCGGCGCAGGCCAGAGGCCCCGGCTGCGTGAGCGATGCGTGAGCGGACGCGCTGGCACCAGCCGTGCGGACATGGACCGCGCCGGACCATCCACGGGCCTGACCAGGCGATACGGCACCGATCGGGAGGGCCCGGGAACGACCGGCACGTCTTCGGAGACACTTTTGATCCGTTGGTTGTGGGTTCGAGTCCCACACGGCCTACCGACAGCAGGGCAGGGGAAGCCCTCTCCGCACCGCACCAGAACGCCCCCACCAGATCCTTCCGGTGGGGGCGTTCCGTCGTCTGCGGCCTGCGGGGTCCTGTCACCCTTCCCGTACCGACAGCAGCCGGCCGAAGACCACCACGTTGTCGCTGTAGTAGTGGTCGGCCTTGCTGAAGTCGCCGCCGCAGGTGATCAGCCGGAGTTCCGGTCCGGCGGTGTTGCCGTACACCTCCAGGCTGGGGAACTCCTTCTTCCCGTACTGGGCGACCTTCGTCACTCCGAAGACGGCCGTACTGCCGTCCTTCCGCTCGACCTCCACGCGCTGCCCGGTCCGCAGGCGGGCCAGGTCGAAGAAGACCGCCTTCTCCTCGTTCCAGGTGACATGGCCCGCGATCACCGCCGGACCCCTGGCTCCCGGTGCCGCGCCCCGCTCGTACCAGCCGGCCCGGTCGGGGTCGCGCGGTGTCTCCATGGCCTGCTCGCCGTCCAGTCCGAGCCGCTCCAACGGCGTGGACACCTTCAGGGTGGGGATGACCAGCCGCTCCGGTGCCGGGGCCGGTGGCGCCGGAGCGGATTCGGGGCCTCCCGCCTCGGACGGTCGCGGAGGGACCGGTACCGAGGTGGCACCGGCGCCGGGACTGCTCTGGGCCTGCGGGACCCGGGGCGGGGCGGGCTGCTGGCGGCCGACGCCGGTGGCCAGCAGCACACCCCCCACCACGAGCAGCACGCAGGCCGCGGCAAGAAGCCCGATCCGTCCCCGGCGACCGGACCGCGTCTGGGGCGCACCCATCACCGGACCGCCTCAGCGGAGGCTGTCGGCGGCCCGGCGACGCCGTACCGCCAGCGCGCCCAGAGCCCCGGCGCCCAGCACCGCGGCCGCGCCGCCGGCCAGCATGCCCGGCGCCTCGACGCCCTGCGTGCCGCCGGATCCGGTCTCCACCCCGCCCACCGGCATCGAGCCGACAGCGGCGCCCGCGAGCATCCCGCACGAGGCCGGGGCGGTGGCCTCCTGGGGCAGCTTCGGGTCCAGCTCGCTCTTGCCCTTGTTGAAGTCGTACTTCTTGTTGCCGTTGGTGTCGATGCCGTGCTGCACCACGTGCAGGTCCTTGATGTGGTCGGCGACCTTCTGCGAGACGGTGATGACCCGCTCGTAGGAGACCTTGCCGTCCTTGTCCGCCACCGGCATCCGTGTGACGTCCAGTCCGCTCTTCTTGGTGGTGTCGCCCTTGGTGGTCAGGGAGATGTTGATGTCGCCGTAGGAGGGCAGTCCCTCGGCCGTGCTGACCACGCCGTCGCTGTTCTTGTCGGCGCTCGCGTCCGGGCAGTGGAAGTCGTGCCCGTCGGTGGAGCCGTGGATGTGCTGTGCGTGCGGCTGCCCCGGCACCAGCCCGGTCGCCTCGATCTTCACGTTCAGGTCCCGGCCCTTGAGCGTCAGCATCGCGGTGCCGCTCGCCCCCGAGCCGTTCAGCTGCTCCAGGTCCACCTGGTACGACCCGTTCTCGGCCGCGGCCTGGTGGGATCCGGAGTGGCTGCCGGTGTGCGCGGCGGCCGGCATGGCGCCGGCGAGCGCGAGCGCGGCGGGCAGCGCCACCAGGGTGGTCAGACGGGCGGTGCGCTTGGCTATCACGGGAAGTCCCTTCCTCCACCGCCCCTGTTGCTTCTTGAGGCGGACATGCCGTCAGTGACACCAGTGGTTCGCACCCGGCCCTGGTCCGGATTGGTCGCCTCACCAAACTGTTCGTCTCCGGCCGTTGCCGAGGGGCTTCCGCCGTACGGGGCCGCGCTTCCGGCGTACGGGGCCGCTTCCGCTGGTACGCGCCCGCTGTACAGCCCCGCGATAAGAGATTGGGACTTACGCGGAAGATGGCGTAAGGTGGTGTTCACCGACGCGGGGTGGAGCAGCTCGGTAGCTCGCTGGGCTCATAACCCAGAGGTCGCAGGTTCAAATCCTGTCCCCGCTACTGAAACGAAGGCCCGGTGCACATGTGCACCGGGCCTTCGTCATGTCCTGCCCGGCTCGCCGGCCGCTGGGCTGTCGCCCGGTCGGCGGATGGCCGGTCGCCGGGGGGCGCGGCTCGGGTGAGCCTGGACGGGGCGCGGTAGCGGTCGCGGCCGTGGGCGGACCGGGCAGGAGACCAGCGGTGGGGCAGCGAGCGCGGCAGGACGGCACCGGCGCGGCGGTGGGTGGCGCCGCGCGGCGCTTTCTGCGGGCGGTGCCGGCGCTGATGGTCATCGGCGGTGTGCTGTACGACCAGCTGACTCCGCCGCGCTTCACCGCCGTACCGCTGTTCGCGGCCGCCCCGCTGGTCGCCGCCCCGTTCTTCACCTACCGGGCGACCCTGCTGGCCGGGATCTTCGCGGTGCTCGCCGTGCTGCTCAGCCATGTCGGCAACCGGACGATCGTCGAGGGACCCGCGCTGACCGAGGTGCTGACGGTGGTGACCGTCTCGGCGCTGGCGCTGCTCATCAACCGGGTGGTGCGGCGCAGCGGCGAGCGGCTCGCCTCGGCGCGGGAGATCGCCGAGACCGCCCAGCGGGCGGTGCTGCCGGTGCCGGCGGAGCGGATCGGCGGCCTCCAGGTGGCCGCCCGGTACGAGGCCGCGCAGGAGGACGCGTTCATCGGCGGGGATCTGTTCGCGGTGCAGGAGACCCCGTACGGGGTGCGGCTGGTGGTCGGGGACGTACGGGGCAAGGGGCTGGGCGCGGTCGAGGCGGTGGCGGTGGTGATCGGCGCGTTCCGGGAGGCGGCCGAGCAGGAGAGCTCCCTGGAGGGCGTGGCCCAGCGGCTGGAACGGGCGCTGACGCGCGAGGGCAGCCGGCGGGACGGGCTGGACGCCTTCGAGGGGTTCACCACCGCGGTGCTGGCGGAGATCCCGCGCGGCCGGGGGGCGGTGCGGATCGTCGACCGGGGGCATCCGGAGCCGCTGCTGCTCCACGCGGACGGGCGGATCGTCCGGCTCGTCCCCGCCGAGCCAGCGCTGCCGCTCGGCATGGTGGAGCTGGGCGCCTGGCCGGACCGCTCCTACGAGGTGGCCTTCCCGCCGGGGGCGACGCTGCTGTTCTACACGGACGGCCTCTCCGAGGCGCGGGATCCGCAGGGGGTGTTCTACGACCCGGTGGCCCGGCTGCGAGGGCGGATCTTCCCGGGGCCGGACGCCGTCCTCGACGCGCTCACGGACGACGTACGGCTGCACACGGCGGGCGGCGCGACCGACGATCTGGCGCTGCTGGCGGTGGCGCGCCCCGCGGTGGGGCAGCCGCCCCGGCGCCGCACCATGCCGGTGGTGCCCTGAGCCTCCCGGAGGGAGCGGGCGTACGGAGCGTGATCACCATGGCCCCGTCCGTCCCTCCCGTGACAGGGATACGGAGGGGGTGCGGCGGGTATCCGGGGGCCGGTGGGGGACACCTGCGCCGGCGAGGCCCCTGAGGGGCGGTCAAATCCACCCCGTATCAGCGCTTATGCCCAGGTCCGTCCCTCCGTCGGAGGCCGAACGATCGCACGGAGCGGCTTGGAATCCGAGCCCCGGGTCTATTAACGTTCGATAACGCAGCGCGGTCGTCCCAGCCGTCGGCAAGACGGCGCCGTGCGCGCGCCGAATTCCGCTCGGAAACCGGGGAACCACCACTTTGGGGTGAATCGGGCCGCTTGGCCCGTAGGAGACCTTCCTGCTCCGAACCCGTCAGCTAACCCGGTAGGCGCGAAGGAAGGAAAGGAGTGCGCCTTCGTGGCGTCCAACAGGCCTGCCCCCGAGACCTCTTACGGTCCGGGTGGCTCCCTTGGCATCACGGCCGCTCCGGCCGGTCCGTTCTCCCCTTCCGGCTTCCCGGGCACCGCCCCGGCAAACGACCCGTTCGGCCCGGAGGCCTCGTTCGGCCCGGAGATTTCGTCGGGCGCGGACGGCACGTTCGGCTCGGACGTCCCGGATGGCTCGTTCGAGGAGTGGAACCCCACCGAGGAGACTGTCCGCCCCGTGCGCGGCCGGCACCGGGTGGCCAAGCAGCGTGGCGGTCTGGCCCGTAGTTCCACCGTCCTCGGCGTGGGTGTCATCGCGGCGGTCGGCGCGGGCGGCATGGCCACCGCGCAGAGCAAGCCGCCGGTCTCCATCTCCCTCCCGGACGCCGTCGCCGACAAGCTCCCGGACGCCAAGTCGCTGCCCGGTATCGGCTCGCTGATATCCGGTGACGAGGAGTCGGGCGAGGGCGCGGGCGGTACGGTCGCGGCCCCGGAGACGGCGGCCCTGGCCACCACCTCCTTGGCCGGTACCGCCGACCGGAGCGGCGCCGCCGACGCCGGCGAGGCGCTGCGCGCCCGGATCCTCCAGCAGGCCGAGCAGGCCCAGGCGTCCGCCGACGCCGAGGCGCGGACCGCCGCCGAGCGGAAGGCCGCCGAACAGGCCGCCACCGAGGCCGCGAAGCAGCACGGCGCGGCGGAGAAGGCCGCCGAGGCCGAGAAGGCGAAGAAGGAAGCGGCGGCGAAGAAGGCCGCCGAGGCGAAGGCGAAGGCCGAGGCCGAGGCCAAGGCCCAGGCGGCCGCCGAGGCGGAGGCCGAGGCGGAGGAGCCCGCCCCGGCGGAGAAGCCGGCCGAGGCGGCGGGCGACTGGTCGCTGCCCACCTCCTCGTACACCATCACCTCCACCTTCGGGCAGGCCGGCTCGATGTGGTCCTCCGGCTACCACACCGGTCTCGACCTGGCTGCGCCGACCGGTACGCCCGCCAAGGCGGTCCACGGCGCCACGGTCAAGTCGGCCGGCTGGTCGGGCTCCTACGGCTACCGCATCGTGCTGGAGCTGTCGGACGGCACCGAGGTCTGGTACTGCCACCTGTCCTCGATGACGGTCGCCGCCGGGCAGCAGGTCGGCGCCGGGGAGACCATCGGCCGGGTCGGCGCCACCGGCAACGTCACCGGGCCGCATCTGCACCTGGAGGTCCACACCCCGGGCGGCCAGGGCATCGACCCGCTCTCCTGGCTGCGCGGCAAGGGCCTCACGGTCTGACGGCAGCGGCCCCCCGGCCCCCCCGCCCGCGCCCGCTCTCCTCTTCCGCGGTTCCCCCGGTTGGCGCACCCCGGGGGGAACAGCACCCTGGGGCGGAATAGCGCTCCGGCGGGGGCGCGTTCTGCCCTCCATGACCTCTCTCCGCAAGCTGGGCACGTCCGACCTGCTCGTCTTCCCGCTCGCCCTGGGCGGCAACGTCTTCGGCTGGACCGCCGACCGGGCGCAGTCCTTCGCCGTGCTCGACGCCTATACGGCGGCCGGCGGGAACTTCGTCGACACCGCCGACACCTACTCCTCCTGGGCCCCCGGCAACCGGGGCGGCGAGTCGGAGACGATCATCGGCGAGTGGCTGGCCGCCCGCGGCAACCGGGCGGACGTCCTGATCGCCACCAAGGCCGGTGCCCACCCCGACTTCAAGGGGCTGGCCCCCGCCACCCTCCGGGCGGCCGTGGAGGAGTCGCTGCGCCGGCTGGGCACCGACCACATCGACCTCTTCTACACCCACTACGACGACCCCTCCGTCCCGGTCGAGGAGTTCGTGCCGGTGCTGGACCAGCTGGTCCGGGACGGCAAGGTACGGGCGATCGCCGCCTCCAACATCTCGCCCGAGCGGCTCCGGGAGGCGCTGGACTTCTCGGCCCGCGAGGGGCTGGCCGCCTACAGCGCCCTGCAGCCGCACTACAACCTGGTCTCCCGCGACACCTACGAGGGCGGGCTGCGCGACCTCGTCGAGCGCGAGGGGCTGGCGGCCGTGCCGTACTACGCCCTGGCCTCGGGCTTCCTCACCGGCAAGTACCGGCCGGGCACCGAGGTGGACAGCGCCCGGGCGGGCGGCGCCGCCAAGCACCTGGAGTCCGACCGCGGCCGGAAGGTGCTCGCCGCGCTCGACCGGGTCGCCGAGGCCCACGGGGCGGAGCCGGCGACGGTGGCCCTGGCCTGGCTCGCCGCGCAGCCCACGGTCGCCGCGCCGATCGCCTCCGCCCGCACCGTGGAGCAGCTGCCGGCCCTGCTGGCGCTCGCCGACCTCACGCTGACCGACGAGGACCTGGCCGCGCTGACCGCCGCCTCGGACTGAGCCGCGCGGAAGACCGCCGGCGGTCAGTTGCGGTACGGGTTGTAGCCGCCCCCGTAGTTGAGGTGCGGGGGCGGTGTCCACACCCGGCCGGTGGCCTGGGCCGCGTAGGTGAGGGCGGGCCCGGCCACCTCCTTGCGCTGCCAGAGGTGGTGCAGCAGCTCCTGCTCCCGGGCGGCGAAGTCCCCGTCGGCGTTCCCCCGGCGGGCGCGGTGGCGCAGGAAGGCCAGCGAGGTGGCGAACGCCTCGTACTCCCCGACCGCCGTCGCGGCGGCCGGGCCGAAGCAGCGGGCGGCATAGGCCCGGGCCAGCTCCCGGGCGCGCATCGAGGAGAGCGCCCGGGGGACGGCCGGGGCCAGCCAGCCGGCCGCCGCGTACACCGGGAGCTCGCCGGATATCGTGCGCAGCTCGCTCTGGCGCGACCAGATCGCCAGCCAGGTCAGCAGCCCGAACACCGGCACCATGATCATCCCGTAGACCGCGAGGAAGCCCCAGGGGCCGATCGACGCCGAGCCGTTCCACAGGGCGTGCATGCCCATCGCCAGGACCAGCCCGGTGAGCGGCAGCAGCACCCGGCGGAACCGGTGGCGGCGGGCGGCGGCCGCCGCGAGGCCGAAGCCTATGCCGGTGAACACGGTGAACAGCGGGTGGGCGAACGGGGACATCACGATCCGCACGAAGAAGGTCCCGGCCGTGACGGACGCGAACCCGGCGGTGCCGATCTCCTGGTCCTCGCCGAAGGCGTTGCCCAGGTAGAGGATGTTCTCGGTGAAGGCGAAGCCGGTCGCGGAGAAGCCGGCGACCACCACCCCGTCCACGATGCCGGTGAAGTCCCGGCGGCGGAAGAGGAAGACCAGCAGCACGGCGACCGCCTTGGCGCTCTCCTCCACGATGGGCGCCACCACGGTCGCGCCGATGGTGTCCGCGGAGCCGGGGTCGGCGGTGGCGGTGGCTATCCAGCGGGTGGCGAAGGTGTTCGCCACGATGGCGACCAGGGTCGCCGCGCAGGCGCCCCAGGCGAACGCGAAGAGCAGGTTCCGCCAGGGGCAGGGCTCGACCCGGTCCAGCCAGCGGAAGGCGGCCAGCAGCAGCGGCACCGGCAGCAGCGCCAGGCCGAGGCCGACCAGGAAGCCCTGGGTGCCGGTCTGCTCCCGGACCAGCGCGAGGATCACCAGTCCGCACAGGGCGAGGACGAGGGCCAGCGCGACCGCCCGCACCAGCTTGCTGCGCCACAGGGCCCGGCGCGGCTTGTACCGCCAGCGGGCGCGCTCCGGCACCGCGGCGAACGCCGGCTCCGGTTCGTAGGCCGGGACCGGCGGCTGCTGCGGGAGGTGCGGGCTGGGGTGCACGGACGAGTGGGACACGCGATCGACCCTAGCGACCGCCACTGACACCCTGCGACGAGTGTGCTACCGGCATAACGGGAATCACAGCCTCCGTCTAAGCGGACGGGACCCGGGTGAACAGCAGGTCGTGCACCGGATGCCCCTTGTCCAGCCCCTGCCCCTCGAAGCGGGTGAGCGGCCGGAACGCGGGACGGGGCGCGTAGCCGCCGTCCGGCTGGGTGTTGGCGAAGCCGGGGTGCGCGGTCAGCACCTCCAGCATCTGCTCGGCGTACGGCTCCCAGTCCGTGGCGCAGTGCAGCACGGCCCCCGGCCGCATCCGGCTCGCGGCCAGCGACAGGAACTCGGGCTGGATCAGCCGCCGCTTGTGGTGCCGCTTCTTGGGCCAGGGGTCGGGGAAGTACACCCGCATCCCGTCGAGGGCGTCCTCGGGGAGCATCTCGCGCAGCAGGATGATGGCGTCACCGTTGGCCACCCGGACGTTGGTCAGCCCGGCGCGGTCGGCGAGCCCGAGCAGATTGCCCTGGCCGGGGGTGTGGACGTCCACCGCCAGGATGCCGGTGGACGGGTCGTCCGCGGCCATCCGGGCGGTCGCCTCACCCATGCCGAAGCCGATCTCCAGGACGACCGGAAGCCCGTCGAACAGGGCGCCCAGGTCGAGCCGCCGCTGCCCGTCGATGTCCAGCCCCCAGGTGCCCCACAGCCTGGTCAGGGCGTCCGCCTGCCCTGGGGTGACGCGGCTGCGGCGCGGCTGGAAGCTGCGGATGCGCCGCTCGAAGTGGGACCCGGCGGGGTCGGGCGCGGGGCCCTCCGGGAAGCGGGGCTCCCCCTTGGGGCGGCGGTGCACGGCGGTATCAGGGAACTCAGACACAATGCCCCGATTCTACGGGCCCGCCGCCGGAGACGGATGGGGCCGGGGACGGTCGCCGGCCGGGGCCGCCGGGCGGTCCAGGTGGAGCAGGGCGCGGCGGGCCACCTCGCGGCCGATGGGGAGGGAGGCGGTGGCCGCGGGGGAGGGGGCGTTGAGCACATGGACCGTGCGGTGCGCCTCGCGCAGCAGGAAGTCGTCGGCCAGCGTCCCGTCCCGCAGCACCGCCTGCGCCCGCACGCCCGCCGGGGCGGGGCGCAGATCGGCCTCCGCCACCTCGGGCAGCAGTCGGCGCACCGCCTCGGTGAAGGCGCGCTTGGACAGCGAGCGGTGCAGCTCCCCCGCCCCGTACCGCCAGTGGCGGCGGGCTGTCCGCCAGGAGCCCGGCCAGACCAGCGTGGCGGCCAGCTCCCGGGGGCGCACCACCGACCAGTCGTACCCCTCGCGGCCGAGCGCGGGCACCGCGTTGGGCCCGACGTGCACCCCGCCGTCGACACCCCGGGTCAGATGCACCCCGAGGAAGGGGAACGCCGGGTCGGGCACCGGGTAGACCAGCCCGCGCACCAGCCCGGGCCGCGCCAGCGCGTAGTACTCGCCCCGGAACGGCACGATCCGCATCCCCGGGTCGTCCCCGGCCAGCCGGGCCACCCGGTCGCAGTGCAGCCCCGCGCAGTTCACCAGCACCCGGCCGCGCACCACCGCCCCGGCCGTGGTGCGCACGGCCACCCCCCAGGGCCGCCGGTCCACCGCGGCCACCTCGGCCCCGTACCGCACCTCCGCGCCGCACGCGCCGGCCGACTCCGCCAGCTGCGCCGCCACCGCCCCGTAGTCGCAGATCCCGGTCGAGCCCACATGGATGCCGGCCAGCCCGCGCACCCGCGGCTCGTACTCGGCGATCTGCGCCGGGCCCAGCTCCCGCACCGGGATGCCGTTCTCCCGGCCGCGCTGCACCAGGGCGTGCAGCCGGGGCAGTTCGGCGCGCCCGGTGGCGACGATCAGCTTGCCCGTCACCTCGTGCGGCAGCCCGTACTCCGCGCAGAACTTCACCATCTCCGCCGCGCCCCGCACCGCGTACCGCGCCTTCAGGGAGCCGGGGCGGTAGTAGATCCCGCTGTGGATCACCCCGCTGTTCCGCCCGGTCTGGTGGCGGGCCGGGCCGCCCTCCTTCTCCAGGACCACCACCCGGGTGCCCGGGGCGGCCCGGGTGAGGGCATAGGCGGTCGACAGCCCGACGATCCCGCCACCGATCACGAGCACGTCGCAGTCGAAACCCCGACCGCCCTGGCTGCCGTACGCGGACACCTGTGCCACCTCCCACCCCAGATAGTGCACTGGCCCACTGACAACCGCCCTAAACCGCTTCCGCCCCGCGACCTCGCCCCCACCCCGGGGGAGGCGGCTCAGGCCGTCGTCATCAGCAGCGGCCGGGCCCGCTCGCGCAGCTCGGCCACCCGGGGCTCGTCCCCGTACGGCTCCAGCCGGTGCAGCAGGTCCCGTACGTACTCGGTGGTCCGCGCCGAGGAGATCCGGTTGGCCACCTCCACCGCCCGCACCCCCGCCGCGCAGGCCGCGTCCAGGTTGCCCGACTCCAGCTCGGCGACCGCGCTCACCACCAGCCGCAGCCCGTGCGAGCGCACGAACTCCTCGGTCGGCCGGGACAGCGCCTGCTCGGTGAAGCGCCGCACCTGCCGGGGCAGCTTGAGGTCCCGGTAGCACTCGGCCGCGTCCGCCGCGAACCGGTCGTAGGAGTAGAAGCCCAGCCAGGACGGGTCGGCGTCGCCCTCCCGGGAGCGCTCCAGCCAGCCCTCCGCCGCCCGCAGCGCCGCCCCCGCCGCCGCCGAGTCGCCCGCCTTGGCGTGCGCCCGGGCCTCCACCAGCCGGAAGAACGACAGCGTCCGGGCCGTGGCCAGGCCCCGGTTCCGCTCCACCGCCGCCTGGGCCAGGTCCACTCCCTCGTCCGCGAAGCCCCGGTAGGTGGCCTGGAGCGACATCGACGCGAGGACGTACCCGCCGAGCGGCACGTCCGCGGCGGCCCGGGCCAGCCGCAGCGCCTGGATGTAGTAGCGCTGGGCGGCCTCCTGCTGCCCGGTGTCGAACGCCATCCAGCCCGCCAGCCGGGTCAGCTCGGCGGTCGCCCCGAACAGCGCGCGGCCGACCTCGTCGGAGTACGAGCCGAGCAGCAGCGGGGCCGCGTCCACCCGCAGGCACTCCGGCACCATCGAGGAGCGCCAGTCGCCGCCCCCGTACTTGGAGTCCCAGCGCCGGGCGTCCTCCGCGGCCTCCCGCAGCTTCGCCACATCGCTGTGCCCCACCCGGGTGAAGCCGCTCTCCTCCAGCGCGCAGGGCTCCCCGGCGGGCTCGGCCTCCGCATCCGGCCCGCTCTCCGCGGCGGGCGGCGGACTCGGGCGTTCCACCGAGGAGTCGGCCGGCGTTATCAGCCAGCGGGAGACCGGGGTGGCGTACGCGCTGACCGCGAACGACCCGGCCAGCGACTGCCAGATGCCCCCCGCGCCGCCGCGCCGCCCGGCCAGGTCCAGCCGGTAGAGGTCGGTCGCCGACTTCACCGCCTCGCCGATGTCCCGGGGGAAGGCGAGCCCCACCTCGGGCGCCGGGTCGGCGTCGGCCAGCCCGATCTCGTGCAGCGGGACCGGCCGCCCCAGCTTCTGCCCGATGGCGGCGGCGATCAGATGCGGCGCGGCGCCCTGCGGGACCATGCCCTTGGAGACCCACCGGGCCACCGACGTCTTGTCGTACCGGAGGGTCAACCCGCGCTGCGCGCCCAGGTCGTTGACCCGCCGGGCGAGTCCGGCGTTGCTGATACCCGCGAGGGCGAGAACGGTGCCGAGCTTCTCGTTCGGCCCGCGTTGGTCCCTGGACATGCGACGCCACCCCTCGACCACATGCGGCCGCCGCGACGCCAGGCATAGGCGCGCGGCATTCGTAAACCCAGCGTAGTTCGCCGCATGCCGACCGTTAAGGGTTGGTGTTCCGTATGGCGAGATTGTTGTGCGTACGGGTGGATGGATCCGGGCGCGTCCCGGGGCGGCCGCGTTCCGCGGGGCGTGACGGGGGGTGCGGGGAGTGCGGGGCCACCGGTACGGCCCGGGTGTACGGGCCACCGGTACGGCTCACGGGTACGGCGGCGGCGCGCCCGCGACGTGGACGCGCCCCGGCCGAAGCCGCCGCCCGGCGCCGGCCGGGGGCTGGTCGGAGCGCCGGCGGGCGTGCTCCCGGTGTGTGGCCGTGCGCCCGCCCGTGCGCTCTGCCGGGTGGGTCGGCCGGGCGGCTTCCATGGGTGTCGCGTGGGTCGGCCCGCCGTTCTGGAAGCGGTGGGCTGGGGGATACCGCCGCCTCATTCCCCGCGGGCGGCGGAGCGGTCCGGGGGGCGGACACCACGCCTCCCGGGCTGGTCCCGGGCCGGCTCCGCGCCCTGGGCCGGCCCTGGTCCGGTGCCGGGAGCCAGACCCGTCCGCCACCCGTGCCCACCACCCCGCCGACGCGGAATCGAGGTGCCGACCAGGCCGGAGACCAGCAGAGCGGCAGATCGGCGACCGCGCCGTGCCCGGTGGCCGAGCGCGCCGCGTCCGTGCCCGGCGCCCGGGCCGCGTCCGGGTCCCGGCCGCCCGGCCGCACCCGCGTACGGAACACGTGCGGGGAGCGCTCCGCTACGGCACTCGCGTACGTAATTGGCCGAAACCGATCGGTCATGCCCTGCCGCGGTGTGCCCCGGAACGTCCGGTTCCGCCGCTGCCCGCCCCTCCCACGGGCCGTCACCCGGCCCATGCCAGGGGCGTGTTCCCGTTTGGCGGGGCGCGCCCGGCACCCACCCCTGCGCGGCCTTGTCGTGGCAGCATGTCTCCAGCACTCCCGGCATATGAGCCGGGTTGTCCACAGCCTGTGGAGGCGGGGTCGGAGGCGGCTGATGCGGTGGCTGGTCGGATGGAGCAGTATCGCCGCGCGGTTCGGCACGGCCGGAGCGGTGGGCTCCCCCTCCACCGGCAGCCTGCTCGACGAGGAGCACCGCACCGTGCAGCCGGTCGGCGCCCAGCTCCTCTGGGGCGACCCCGACCCGCTCTGGGCGGTCGGCGACTGGCGCCCCGACGAGGTGCGGGTGGTCAGCACCGACCCCTTCACCCGCCTCGCGGTCCTCGGCTGCTGCGCCGCCTCCGACGAGGAGCTGCGGGTCGGGCTGTTCGCCGCGCGCGGCGGCGCCATGCGCCACCTCACCGCCTGGGCCGGCAGCTACACCGCGGTCGCCCAGGTGGGCCGCCGCATCATCGTCGCCGGCGACCTGGCCGGCGCCCGCCCCGTCTTCCACACCCCGTGGGCCAACGGCACCGCCTACGCCACCGCCGCGCTGCCGCTCGCCGACCTGATCGAGGCCCAGCTCGACATCGGGCACCTGGCCGCCCAACTCGCCTGCCCCGAGCCGCCCGAGGGGCTGCGCGACTCCACCCCGTACATCGGCGTCAAGCGGGTGCCGCCCGGGCACGCGCTGGTGCTGCGGGAGGGCTCCCGCGAGATCCTCGGCTACGAGCAGGTCTCCTCGCTCGCGGTCGCCGTCCCCGAGGCCGACCCGGAGCGGGCGGTGGACGCCGTCCGGGAGGCGCTGGTCAACGCGGTACGGGCCCGGCTCACCGCCCCCCGGCACGCCCCCGAGATGCCGCCGCCGGACCCCGGCCCGGTGCCCGGCATGGGCCCCGCCGACCGCCGGGCCGCCCGCGGGGCGCCCGCCCCCGGCATCGGAGCCGACCTCTCCGGGGGCAGCGCCTCCGGCACCCTCGCCCTGCTCGCGGCCGGGCTGCCCGGGGTGCCCGGCACCATCGCCGGCGCCGGGACCGGGGCGGGCGAACGGCTGCTCGCCGTCACCTTCAACGACCTGGCCACCGGCGGCCGGGAGGCCGAGCTCGAACGGGCCCGCGCCCTGGCCGACAACCCCCGGCTGCACCATGTGGTGGTCGCCGCGGCCGAGGAGGCGCTGCCCTACGCCGGGCTCGACGGCCCGCTGACCGACGAGCCGGGCCCCTCCCTGGTCAGCGCCGAACGGCACCGCCGCCGGCTGGCCGCGGGCAGCGCCGACCACTTCACCGGCCAGGGCGCCCGCCAGGTGCTGGACGCCCATCCGGCCCGGCTGGCCGACCTGCTGATGGACCGCCGGCGCCGCCATCTGATCCGCCCGGTCACCGCGCTGGCCAAGGCGAGCGGGCCGAACGCGGGCGCGCTGCTGGTGCCGCTCACCGTCTACCGGGCGGCCCGCCGGCTGGCCCGCACCCCCTACCGGGCCGGGCTGGAGTCGGCCGCCGCCCGGCTGCTGGAGGCGGGCCGCGACCCGGGCGCGGTCGGCGGGCCGCTGGACGCCTCGCTGGCCGCGCTCGCCTGGGCGAGACCCGGCCCGGCCGCCCGCTGGCTGACCGGTGAAGCACTCGCTGAAGTATCGGTTCGTCTCCAGCAGGCGGCGACCCGGCCCACCTCCGTGCAGCGCCCCGGCGAGGCCCGCGCCCGGGCCGCGCTCGCCCGCTACGCGGCCGACCACCGAGTCCTCGAACAGGCCGCCGAGATCCGCAGCCAGCGGCTGCACGCCCCGTTCCTGGACAACCAGGTCGTCCGCGCCTGCCGCGAACTGCCCGAGTCGCTGCGGGTCCAGCCCGGCGCCCGCGCCGCGATCCTGCGCTCGGTCCTCGCCGGGGCCGGCATCCACGACCTGCCGCCCGGCTGGGGCGCCACCAGCCACACCGCCACCGCCACCGCCGGCCGCGCCGGTCTGCGGGCCGCGCTGCCGCAGCTGATGGCCCTCTTCGACGCCCCGCTGCTCGCCGACGCCGGACTGATCGAGGCCCGGGTGGTCCGCAAGGCTCTGCGGGCCGCCACCGACGGCGAACCGGTGCCGCTGGACGGCCTCGCCGACCTGGTCTCCACCGAGCTGTGGCTGCACCGGCTGCTGGCCCGCCGCGGCACCTGCTGGACCGGCTCGGCCGCCCCCCGCCGCCGCGCGGTCGCCGCGGGCGTCCCCTCCCGCCCCTCCCTCCGCTCCTGACCCGCTTTCTGTCGCTCAGGAGCAGGTCAGCCGGGCCCGGGCCCAGTCGGCCGGGGCGACCGTGCCGAGCGGACGCCCGAGGTCCGGTTCGGTGACCAGCCGGACCGACCGCCGTCCGCCGATCGCCGCCCGCACCGGTACGGCCGGGTCCCCGCCGCGCAGCAGCGGGGAACTCCACAGCCGCTCCCCGTCCCCGTAGAGCGAGAACCGCACCGCGCCCAGCCCGAAGGCCAGGTCGTCCACCCCCACCAGCGCGTCGAAGGAGACGCAACTCCGGTTGAGGTCGATGGTGACCGAGGAGCGGGCGTACACGGTGATTCCGTACGCGTACGGGGTGGAGCCGATCGACAACCCCCACCGCCGCCACACCCAGTTGCCCGGGTCGAACCGCAGCTCCGGCCCGCTGCCGTCCCCGGTCAGGCTGTCCGCCAGCCGGTCCACCCGCAGCACCGCCGGCGGGGTCGGCTTCGGCTGGGGAGGCACGGACGGGGGCGGTACGGAACGGGTGGGCGACGGCGACGGTACGACCGGGGGGCGCCGGGTCGGCGAGGGCGACGGCCGGGCGGGCTCCGGGGCGCTCGGCCGGGGCGCGACCCGGGAGGGGGCCGGTGCGGGTGACGCGGGGGCCGCACGCCGGCTCGTCGGCTCGGCGGGGCGTACGGGGGGCGGGGCGGGTTCGCTCGGCGGCGGCTCGCTCGGCTCCGGCGGGGGCGGCGCCGGTACGACCGGCTCGGCGGCCGGAGGCTTGGCGTCGGCCGAGGGCGGGGGCGCGGGCTCCGACCCGCCGGACAGCGCCCAGACGGCCCCGGCCACCGCGGCCACCGCCGCGGCGATCGCCAGCCCCGCCTTCACGGGCGCGGCCAGCCCCTCACCCACCGCCCCGGTGCCCCCGGCCGTCCCGGCTCCCGCTCCGGCCCCTCCCGCTCCGGCGCCCGAGACGGCGGCGGCTCCCGCGCCCGCGGCTCCGGCCGCCCCGGCACCTCCGGCGACGGCGCCCAGCGCCTTGACCGAGAAGCCCGCGGCGAACCAGCCGATCACCGCCACCGGCACCACCGCCGGGATACCCGAGTTGACCTGCTCCAGCTCGCCGACCGCCAGCCGGCAGGCCGCGCACTCGGCGAGATGGGCGCGCAGCCCCCGCTCGGCCCGCGACCGCAGACCGCCCCGGGCATACGCCCCCAGCCGGTCGGCGTACCGCGCGCAGTCGCCGCCCTCGGTGAGGGCGCTGCTCACATGGGCCTGGAGGTACGCCTGCTTCAGCCCCTCCCGGGCCCGGCTGGCCAGCACCGCGGTGGCGTTGGCGGTCAGCCCGAACAGCGGGGCCACCTCGCTCGGTGACTCCTCCTCCACCGCGGTGTGCCAGAGCACCGCCTGCCAGCGCTCCGGCAGCGAGCGGAACGCCCGTACCGCCAGGGACCGCTCGGCCTCCCGCATGGCCCGCACATCCGCGCCCGGCTCCACCACGGCGGTCCCCGGCACCGGGGCGCTGGCGGCGGCCTGTGCGGCGAACACCGCGAAGTCCTCGACCAGTTGCTCCCGCCGCGAGGTCCGCGCCCAGTCGGCGGCCACCCGGCGCACGGTCGTCAGCAGATAGGCCCGCACGGCATGGTGCGGACCGGCTCCGCCGCGCACCGCGTGCAGGGTGCGGGTGAAGACCTCGGCCGTCAGGTCGTCCGCGGTGTCCGCGTCCCGGCAGCAGGTGCCCGCGTACCGCCGTACCGCCGCCGCGTGGCGCCGGAACAGCTCCTCGTACGCCGTGCCGTCGCCCTCCCGCATCCGGCGGACCAGCTCCACGTCCGCCGGCGGCAGCTCCCGGGGCGGCGGCAGCACCGAACCGCCCTGCTCCGGCACCCGGGGCCCGTGCTCGTCGTCCCGGGGGCCGCCGAGGCGCCCGCGATCCTCACCGCTCACGCCGCAGGCTCCCGTACCGCTGTCGAGATGGGAACATCCGGCAAGCGTTCCACACCGCCCCGCCCCCGTCCGGCGGACGGACCACCATCACTCGTCCGAGTGCACCTCTCGCACTCCCGCCCGACGGCACGTCAGACGCTGTGGCGGGTGGGAGCCGGGGCGATGCCGCGGGTGGCGACTCGGAGGGGGACTCGGGCGGTGGGGCGGGGGTGGCTCAGGCGGTGCGGCGGGCGGAGAGGCGGGGGTGGCTCAGGCGGTGGCGCGGGCGGCGACCTCCCGACGGGAGCACCGCCCCACCACCATCACCACCGTCCTCAGCGGGAGCGCAGTCCCTCCAGCAGGATGTCCAGCAGCCGGGCCGAGGCCGCGCTCTCCTGGGCGGCGTCCGGCAGCGAGGGCGCACCCGTGGCGATGACCAGCAGGACGTCCGACACCGTCACATCGCCGCGCAGCTCACCGGCGTCCCTGGCGCGGTCCACCAGCTGGCCCACGACCTCCAGCAGCTCCGCCACCCCGGGGCCGTCCGCCGGCTCGGACACCGGTATCGCGCGGGTCTCCGCGCCCGGTAGCCCCTCCGCCAGGCCCGCGGCACCCCGCTGCTGCGGCACTCGCACCGCCTCGCCCTCGATCGGCCCGGTCACCGCGGCCCGCTCGTCCGCCGCGTCGACCCGCAGCGCCTGCGGAGGCAGCAGCCGTCCCGCACCCGAGGCGACCGAGGTGCGCAGGAACCGCGCCAGCGCCGACCACGGCTGCTCCTCCTGGCCCAGCGCGGCACGGGCCTGCGCGGTGAGCCGGGCGGTCTCCTCCTCGGCTATCCGGCGCACCAGCACGTCCTTGCTGGGGAAGCGCCGGTACACCGTGCCGACGCCCACCCGGGCCCGGCGCGCCACGTCCTCCATCGGCGCCCCGTAGCCCAGCTCGCCGAAGACCTCGCGGGCGGCCCGCAGCACATGCTCCAGATTCCGCTGGGCGTCCACCCGCAGCGGTGCCGCGCGCCCGCCGGAGCCGGCCGGCCCCGAGCCGGGAGCCGTGAGCCCCGCCGCCGCGATCCCCGCCGCGGACGGGCCGTCCACCGGCCCCGGCCCGCCCAGCGCGCCGGTCCGGGCGGTCAGGCCCGCCGCCGCGTAGGCCGCCGACGGCGTGGCGGCGGTCGTCATCCCATAAGCCTGCGTATCCATATGTGTTCCCCCGGTAGTCATACGTCTCCCCCCCCGGAGACGCCCCCTGTCCGACAGCCGAGGACCCTTGTCCGACCCGCTCAGGTCATGCGTGGTCACCCGGCTCCCCGACGGACTACGAACATAGTTGAGTCGGAGTCAATTCAGAAGGGGCCGTTCCTACCGGTGCGCCCCCCGATCGGCGCAACGGGCGGTACCCGCCGGTTTGAACCCCTGCGAACCACCCGCCACGCCCCCTCTGACCTGCGACTCGACACCTCACCCCACCCACCGGCTCGAACACCCGCTCCGGCGTGCTCCGGTCATACGAATGGTCGAGCCTGTGGACAAACGCGCAAGCGCGTTGCCTCATGGGAGGGTGACCGAACCTGTGCGCATTCTCGTTGTCGGCGGTGGCTACGTCGGGATGTACACCGCCCTGCACCTCCAGCGGCTGCTCAAGAACGAGCTCAGAACCGGCGCCGCCGAGGTCACGGTGGTCACACCCGACCCTTATATGACCTATCAGCCCTTCCTCCCCGAGGCGGCCGCCGGCAACATCTCGCCACGCCATGTGGTGGTGCCGCTGCGCCGGGTCCTGGACCGCTGCCGGATCGTCATCGGCGAGGTGCGCTCCCTGGACCACGCCAAGCGGAGCGCGGCCGTCACCACCCTCGCCACCGGCGAGGAGGGCACCGGCCCCCAGTACCTCGACTACGACGAGCTGGTCATCGCGCCCGGCTCGATCTCCCGCACCCTCCCCGTGCCCGGCCTCGCCGACTTCGGCATCGGCTTCAAGACCGTCGAGGAGGCCATCGGGCTGCGCAACCATGTCATCGAGCAGATGGACATCGCCTCCTCCACCCGCGACCCCGCCATCCGCGACGCCGCCCTGACCTTCGTCTTCGTCGGCGGCGGCTACGCCGGGGTGGAGGCGCTCGCCGAGCTGGAGGACATGGCCCGCTACACCTCGCGCTACTACCACAACATCAAGCCCGAGGACCTGAAGTGGGTGCTGGTGGAGGCCACCGGCCGCATCCTCCCCGAGGTCGGCGAGGACATGGGCGTCTACGCCGTACGGGAGCTGCGCGCCCGGAACATCGACGTCCGCCTGGACACCCGGCTGGAGTCCTGCGAGGACCGGGTCGCCGTGCTGAGTGACGGCAGCCGCTTCCCCACCCGCACCCTGGTGTGGACCGCCGGCGTCAAGCCCGCCCCCGTGCTGGCCGCCAGCGACCTGCCCCGCAACGAACGCGGCCGCCTGAAGTGCACCCCGTACCTCACCATCGAGGGCCTGGAGCACGCCTGGGCCGCCGGGGACGCCGCCGCCGTACCCGACAGGACGGCAAAGGAACCGGGCAGGGAGTGCGCCCCCAACGCCCAGCACGCGGTGCGCCAGACCAAGGTGCTCGCCGAGAACCTCACCGCCTCGCTGCGCGGGCAGCCGCTCAAGGAGTACGCCCACAAGTACGCGGGCTCCGTCGCCTCGCTCGGCCTGCACAAGGGCGTCGCCCATGTCTACGGGCGCAAGCTCAAGGGGTATCCGGCCTGGTTCATGCACCGGGCGTACCACCTCAGCCGGGTCCCCACCTTCAACCGCAAGGCCCGGGTGCTGGCCGAGTGGACGCTCTCCGGGCTGTTCAAGCGGGAGATCGTCTCGCTGGGCTCCCTGGAGCACCCGCGCGCCGAGTTCGAACTCGCCGCCGGACCGAAGCCGCCCGAACCCAAGGACGAGGCCTACCGCGGCGGAACCGCCGACGGCGCTCCGAAGTCCGACTGAGACAGGCGTGGGGACGGGCTCGGGCCCGTCCCCACCGGTCAACGCCGGTCAACGCCGCCACCCCTGTCAGTGCGCTCGGTCACACTGGACGTGTGACCATAGGTGGGCTCACACCTGCACAGAGTGACTCGACACGGCACCGACACCACGAGGCATACAGATCCGTGAACTTCACGCGTTGGAGCGCCCGGCTCCCCGGTACGCAGCGCCGCGCCGCGGCGCGCGGCACCGACCCCGGGACCCCGTCGGCGTCACGCGGGGACGGGGTCCCCGCCGCCCGGGGCGAAGCCGGCGGGGGACAGGGTGAGACCGCCCGCCAGACCCCGGACCACCAGGAGCCCGACCACCCGGAGCCCGGCCACCCCGGGTCCGGACGCCCCGCTCCCGGACCGTCGGCGGCGGACCCCCGGGAGGCCGCCACCCCGGCGGACGGTTCCCGCCCGGCCCTGGCCCCGGACCTGGAGCGCCCCACCGACGACGCCCCCGCGCTGGAGGACTTCCCGGTACGCGAGATCCTCGGCCGCCTCCCGGGCCTGGTCGCCCTCACCTACGGCACCCAGCACCGCGTGGCCTACGTCAACGACGCCTACGCCGCCGCCTTCGGGCCGCGCCGGGCCGGCACCGCCGTCGCCGCCGGCTGCCCCGAGCTCGCCGAACTCGGCCTGCTGCCGCTGATGGACCAGGTGCTGCGCAGCGGCAAGCCCCGCACCGTCAAGTCCCGCCGCACCCAGGCCGGCGGCTCCTACACCGTCACCTGCCTCCCCGTGGAGACCCACGCCGGCACCGGCCCCGACGGCAGCGCCCCCGACGGCAGCGGCCCGGGGAACGGCGGTGCCGCCGGCGCCGGGGTGCTGGTGCACGCCACCGATGTCACCGACCACGCCGAGGCCGTCGAGCGGCTGCGCGCCAGCGAGCGCCGCCATCGCGAGACCGCCGTCACCCTCCAGCGCTCCCTGCTGCCCCAGGAACTGGAGCAGCCCGACGACCTGCGGGTCGCCGCCACCTACCAGCCCGGTGTCACCGACGCGGCCGTCGGCGGCGACTGGTACGACGTGATCACCCTCGGCGCGGGCCGCACCGCCCTGGTCATCGGCGATGTGATGGGGCGCGGAGTGCGCGCCGCCGCCGTCATGGGCCAGCTCCGCACCGCCGTACGGGCCTACGCCCGCCTCGACCTCCCGCCGCACGAGGTGCTCCAGCTCCTCGACGGGCTCGCCGCCGAGATCGACGCCAGCCAGATCGCCACCTGCGTCTACGCGGTCCACGACCCCAACGAGGGCCGGCTGGTCTACGCCTCCGCCGGGCACCTCCCGATCCTGGTACGGGACGAGGACGGCACCGTCCGCCGCGCCTCCGACCCGACCGGCCCGCCCCTGGGCACCGGTGGCTGGCTGCACTCCTCCGGGTCCATCGCCCTGCCACCCGGATCCACCGCCGTGCTCTACACCGACGGGCTCGTCGAACGCCGCCGCGAGGACATCGACGAGGGCGTCTCCGCCCTGGAGCGCGCCCTCACCGGCGCCACCGGCAGCCCCCAGGTGGTGTGCGACCGGCTGCTGCGCTCCCTCGGTGTCACCGCCGAACACGACGACGACGTCGCCGTGCTGGTCCTCCAGCACCCCGCCCGCGAGGGCGCCGACGCCGAGCTCTTCCACAACGCCGCGCTGGACCTGCTCGGCGGCGTCGAGGCCGCACCGCGTGCCCGTGCCTTCGCCTCCGGTGTGCTGTCCAGCTGGCGGTTCCCCGTCGAGCTGCGCGACCTGGGCGTGCTGGCCACCAGCGAACTGGTCGGCAACTCCCTCCAGCACGGCACCCCGCCCATGCGGCTGCGGCTGCGCCGCACCGACAGGCGCCTGATCATCGAGGTCACCGACGGCGACGACCACCTGCCGCGCCGCCGCCGTGCCGAAACGGAGGACGAGGCGGGTCGCGGCATCTCGATCATCGCCACGATCGCCTCGTCCTGGGGCAGCCGCCGCACTCCCGGCGGCGGCAAGGCCGTCTGGTGCGAGTTCGCCCTGCCCGACCGCCCGGCCGGCTGACGGCCTCAGACCCGCGCCTCGGCCACCTGCCCGCTGCCTCGAACCGGCTCGCTGTCCCGCGCCGACTCGCTCTCCGGGGCCGACTCCTCCCCCGGGGTGTGGCGGGCCACCACCCGGGACTTCACCAGCGCCAGCTGCGGGTGGTTCTGCGCCAGGGTGAGCTTCCCGCCCAGCCGCAGCGACAGCACCGTGATGCCCAGCGAGAACAGCACGAACGTCAGGATGTACGGGCCGTGCAGCGCCGCGCCCATGGGGCCGCCGACCGCCGGGCCGACCGCCAGCGCCAGCTGCTTGACCAGCGCGAAGGCCGAGTTGTACTGCCCGACCATCGACTCCGGGGCCAGATCGGCCACCAGCGGCGCCACGGTCGGCGACAGCATCGCCTCGCCCAGCCCGAACAGCGCGTAGGTGCCGACGAAGGCCGCCGTCGCCATCGCCTGGCTGACCTGCCCCAGCCCCGCGACCCCGGCGAACAGCCACGCCACGGTCCAGATCAGACCCACCAGCGCGATCACCCGGGTCCGGCGGCTCCGCTCCACGAACCGCAGGACGACGAACTGCGCCACCACGATCACGGCCGTGTTCGCGGCCAGCGCCACACCCAGGGTCGACGGGGCGAGACCCGCCGCCTCGGTGCCGTACGCGGCGAGACCCGACTCGAACTGCCCGTAGCAGGCGAAGAACAGCACGAAGCCCAGCACACAGAGCTGCACCATCGCCCGGTGCGACAGCAGCGCCCGCATCCCGCCGCGCGCCTTGGCCTCCGCGTTCTCCGGCCGGGCGTCGGCTATGGAGGGGGTGTGGGGCATCCGCACCGTGGCGGCTATCGCGGCCAGCACCAGGAACATCACGGCCTCGATGGAGAACAGCAGCAGGAAGCTGCCGGGCCGGTCCTCGTCCACCAGCTGCCCGCCGATCAGACCGCCGATGCCCAGGCCCAGGTTCTGCAGGAAGAACTGCGTCGCGAACGCCCGGGTCCTGGTCGCGGTGGTCGAGCACCACACGATCATGGTCGCCAGCGCCGGCTGCATCACCGCCGTACCGGAACCCAGCAGCACCGCGGAGAGCACCACCGCGGGCACGGTGGCGGACAGCCCCAGCCCCAGCGCACCCGCCGCCGCCAGCAGAGCCGCGACCACCAGCACCGGCACGGGCCCGCGCCGGTCGATGGCCCGCCCGGTGAAGGGCAGCACCACCAGCGCGGCCATCGCGAAGACCGCCAGCACGGCCCCCGCCGTCCCGGCACCCAGCTCCCGCACCTGGGCCACGTACACATACAGATAGGGAACGGTGAACCCGAGCCCGAACGCGCTCAGCACGTTCCCCGCCTGGATCCGGCGCATCGCCGCGCCCATCGCCTTGAACACACTCACCTGTTTCTACGTCTGTCCTACGTCTGTCAGCGTCCACACGCTTCGAAGCTTGAGGGCTCGACCCTCAAGACTTCAATTCTAAAGTTCGATGCTTAACTGTACACATCGAAGGACTTCAACGCCAATCCCTTCCGTGCCATACTCCGGGCATGTCCGACACGCAGGAACCGAGCCTCGACGAGCAGATCGCCGCCTACCAGCGCGAGTTCCGCGACCTCGACCCGCAGGTGGAGCAGGTGGTCTCCGCCCTCGGCCGGCTGAACCGGCGGATGAGCGTGGCCTACGGCCGCCAGGTCGCCGAGCTGGGCATCAGCAACAGCGAGTGGGAGGTCCTCAAGCACCTCGTGCTCGCCGGCGCCCCCTACCGCCTCGGTCCGGGCGAGCTGGCCAAGCGGCTCGGCCTGACCCCGGCCGCGATGACCCACCGGATCGACCGGATGGCCGCCGACGGTCTGGTCACCCGCGACCGCGACGAGAGCAACCGGGTGCGGGTCATCGTCGAGATCACCGACGAGGGGCGTGCGAAGTGGCTGGAGGCCATGCGGATGGCCACCTCCTTCGAGGAGGAGCTCCTCCAGGACCTCAGCCCCGCCGAACGCGGCCTCCTCGGTGAGCTGCTGATCCGCGTCCTGCGCCGGGTGGAGCACGCCCAGCCGGACGCCGGCGGCCGGCTCAAGGGCCTCGACTGACCCCGTGGGGCTCGGCTCGGACCGATCCCAAGCCCCCTCACCGGCGGGGCTTGACACCCCCACCCCCGATCCGTAAAGTTCTTCGGGTTGCCACGCGGACATCAGCTCGCATCGGCAGCCATCCCGCCGCAACAGCGGCACTCCAACTCAGCACGATCTCCCGAAGTGGAGCGAATTTCGGCATGCCGGAATTCGGTTCGAAAGCTCGATTATGAGCGGCCCGGGAAATCAGCTAGAGTCGGAAACGCCGGAAGGGCCGCAGGGCCCGGATGGCAATCCCACTCCGACTGGGAATCAGGCCCGAAAGGATCTGATAGAGTCGGAACCGCCGGAAAGGGAAAAGCGCGAAAGCGCCGGAACGGACCGGAAAAGCCCGCTCCAGCGGGTGGCGGAAACGGAAAACGGATCTGCTAAGCTGGAAACACGAAGTACCGAAGGGAAGCGCCCA
>NZ_JALPTH010000020.1 GCF_023218175.1 Streptomyces lichenis
GTCCCGCGTCTCCCCCGTTCCCCCGTCGCGGGTGGGAGAGCCCGGCCCCCGTGATGTCCCCCGTGGTCCATGGGCTCTCCTTTGTGCACCCCCGTACCGGTGGGTGCGCGGTTCCCGTTCCGCCGCCCCGTGCCGGCGGTCCCGGAGCCGCGCCCCTTTCCGTGGGCTCCACTCTTCCCTCCAGGTGGCCACCGGCCCATCCGCCCCGCTACTCATCCCGCCTGCTGAGTACGGATACTCAGACACCGCCCCCGAGCCGCCATGGTCGGCCGGCGGGGGTGCCGACCGGAGCCGATAAGGTCCCTGACATGGCACGGATTGCGGTGATCGGCGCGGGGATGGGCGCCATGGCGGCGGCCGCGCGGCTGGCGGTGGCCGGCCACACGGTGGCGGTGTACGAGCGCGCGGAGACCTACGGGGGCGCGGTCGGCAGGTTCGAGCGGGACGGCTTCGCCTTCGACACCGGCCCTGGTCTGCTGCATCTGCCCGCGGTCTACCGGGACCTGTTCGTCAAGACCGGCCGGGAGCCGCTGGAGCGGTGCGTGGAGCTGACCCAGGTCGACCCGGCGAGCCGCCACCTCTTCCCCGACGGCACCGCCCTCGCCCTGCCCAACGCCTCCCGCGCCGGCACCGTCACCGCGCTGGACGCCGCGCTGGGCGCGGGTGCCGGGGAGCGGTGGAGCGGGTTCCTGGGCCGCGCCCGGGACGCCTGGGACCGCTCGCGGCGGCCGCTGCTGGAGGAACCGCTGCCCGCCGACGTGTCGCCGTACGCCCGCGACCCGTACCCGGCGCCGCGCACCGGGCTGCTGCGCCGGAGCGCGCGCACACTCGCCGAGGTGGGGCGGCGGGAGCTCGGGGACGCACGGCTGGCCGCGTTGCTGGAGTGGTACGCCCTGGCGTACGGGTTCCACCCGGGGACCGCCCCCGCGTCCGCCGCCGTGCTGCCGTACCTGGAGCAGACCTTCGGCACCTGGTACGTGGCCGGCGGGCTGCGGGCGCTGGCGGACGCGGTGTACGAGCGGTGCCGTGAGCGGCGGGTGGAGTTCTCCTTCGGGACGGCGGTGACGGAGGTCGTCGAGCGGGACGGGCGGGCCGTGGGCGTGGCGCTGGCGGACGGCCGGGTGGTGGACGCGGACCATGTGGTCGCGGGCGCCCCGCTGCCGGCGCTCTACCGGGAGCGGGTGGTCGGCCGGGGCGACCAGGACGGGTGGCCCCGGTTCCAGCAGGGTGTGCCGACGGGCCGGGTGACGGTCTGTCTGGCGCTGCGCGGGGCCCGGGAGGAGGGCGCGGCGCATCGGACGGTGGTCCACTCCGCCGACCGGGAGGGCGAGTCGGCCGCGCTGGCCGAGGGGCGGCTGGCCGCGCGGCCGACGGTGACGGTGCTGCGCCCGGATGACGCGCGGCTGCGGCCGGACGCGGAGCATGAGGCGGTGACGGTGACGGCCACCGTCCCGGCGGCTGAAGGACTGTGGGGCGGCGGGGCGGGGGGCTCGGCTGTGGAGGGGTTCGTGGAGGCGGTGGTGGGTGCCGCGGAGGCGGCTGTGCCGGGGCTGCGGGAGCGGTTGCTGTGGCGTCGGGTGCGGACGCCGGCCGACACCTTGCGGGAAACGGGCAGTTGCCGGGTGCCGGGTCCGGCGCTGGCCGGTGCGGGCGGCTCGCTGCTGCCCGCCGCCAACCCGGCGCCGCTGCCCGGGTTGTACTTCGCCGGAGGCTGGTCCCACCCGGGCGGCGGGCTGGCCCACGCCGGGATGTCGGGTGCCCTGGTGGCCGGGCTGATCGTGGAGGGGGCCGGGTTCCGCGGGTCGCGGTGACCGGGTGCGGAAGCGGGGTGGCTTCGGCAGCCGCTCCTCAGGGGCGCCGTGAGGGTCAGGCGGTGCCCCGGGGACGTCAGTAGCGGTAGGGCTGCTGGTCGCCGTGGGGGTGGGGGTAGGTGGGATCGTAGCCGTGGGCGGGGGGCTGCTCGTCGCCCTCGCGCTGCTGCGGGACCCAGACACCGCCGGGCGGGGTGTCGGTGCCGTAGGGGTCGGCGGGCGGCTGGGGGGTGTGGTAGCCGCCGTAGTTGTCGTAGCCCTGGCCGCCGGGTGCGGCGGAGGTGCCGATGTACGGGTCGGAGTAGGCGGCGTAGCCCTGGTCGCCGGAGCCGGAACCGTAGTCGTAGGAGGGGGCGGCGGCGGGCGGCGGGTAGGTGCCGTAGCCGGCGAAGGGGTCCTGGTGGGGCGGCTGCGGCTCGGCGGCGGACTGGCCGCGGTCCCCGCCGGCGGTGCCGTACACCCCGTACAGCCGGCCGGTCTCGTCCGGGAGCGGCTCGGGCTGGTAGACGGCGGTGGTCTCGGCGGCCGACGGCTGCTCGAAGGCGTAGCCGTGGGTGGGGGCGTAGGGGTCGGCGGGGGGGTGGGGGGCCTCGTCCTGGCCGTACGGGGCGGGGAAGCCGTGGGGGTCGGCGGGCGGCTGCTCGTAGGCGAGGCCCGAGACCTCCAGGGTGGGGCCGGCCTCCGGGGCGGCGGCGCCGGCCTTGCGGCGGCGGCTGGCTCCCGGGCGTCCGCCCACGGACCAGCCGGTGGAGAAGCCGCGCCGGAAGGAGAGCGTGACATAGGTCTGGCCGACCGCGAAGGCGATGGCGCCGACGGCGATCACCACGACCGACGGCAGCAGCACGCCGAGGACCACGGTGAGGAAGCCGCCGAAGGCGAGCAGCCGCCAGCGCAGCCGCGCCTTGTACTGCAGCAGCACTTCTCCGAGCAGCCACAGCGCGACCACGCCGAATGCGATGTAGAGGACCGTCCAGCCCATGCCCGCTCCTCCCCTGCGGTCACACCGCCCGGGATGGTGGCGGGAGGTGACCGGTCAGGACTGCTCGTGCAGTCCGAGATTCTCGTGGATCTCCAGTGTCGCGGTGGAGTTGTTCAGCGTGATGAAGTGCAGCCCCGGTACGCCCTCGGACAGCAGCCGCGCGCAGAACTCCGTCGCGAACTCGATTCCGATCGAGCGTACAGCGGCCGGATCGTCCTTGACGGAGAGGATGCGCTGTTTCACATCGTCGGGGAAGCGGGCGGTGCTGAGCGAGGGCAGCCGGTCGAGCTGCCGGACGCTGGTCACCGGCATGACCTCGGGGATGATCGGGGTCTCGCAGCCGGCCTTCTCGGCGCTGTCGCGCAGCCGGAGGTAGGTCTCCGGGTCGAAGAACATCTGGGTGATGGCGTAGTCGGCGCCGGCCTTGCACTTGGTGACGAAGTGGCGGATGTCGGTGTCCCAGTCGTCGGACCGGGGGTGCATCTCGGGGAAGGCGGCGACGCCCACGCAGAAGTCGCCGGACTCCTTGATCAGCCGGACCAGGTCGGCGGCGTAGTGCACGCCCTCGGGGTGCGGCACCCAGTCGCCGAGCGGGTCGCCGGGCGGGTCGCCGCGCAGGGCCAGCATGTTGCGGATCCCGGCGTCGGCGTACTGGCCGAGGACATGGCGGAGTTCGGCCACCGACTGGTCCACCGCGGTCAGATGGGCGACGGGGGTGAGGATGGTGTCGGCGGCGATCTCCTGGGTGGCCTTGACCGTGCCGGAGCGGGTGGTGCCACCGGCCCCGTAGGTCACGGAGACGAAGCTCGGCGCCACCGCCTCGACCCGGCGCAGCGCGTTCCACAGTCCGCGCTCGCCCTTCTCGGTGCGTGGCGCGTAGAACTCGAAGGAGTAGGACGGCCGTCCGGTGGCGAGGATGTCGCGGACGGTGCGTGCGCGGTCCGGGCGGGTGGAAGCGGTACCGAGGGCCATACGGGCAGGTTAGCCAGGGCCCCGGCGTCACCCAACCAGACCAGAGGGATTTGGAATGATTTGTCTGAATCTTGTCCATTGGCTGGACAGTCGTGGACACCGTCGGCGCAGTTCAGGCGGTGGGTCGGGAGCGGCCGGGGTCAGGCGGAGCGTTCGCGGACGCGCTGGGCGAGGTCCGCGGCGGCGGCCGCCGGGTCGTCGGCCTCGGTGAGGGCGCGGACCACCACGATCCGGCGCGCCCCCGCGTCCAGCACCTGGTCGAGGTTGCCCGCGTCGATGCCGCCGATGGCGAACCAGGGGCGGGGCTGCGCGAGCCCGGCAGCGTACCGGACCAGGTCCAGCCCCGGGGCGTGCCGGCCGGGCTTGGTGGGGGTGGGCCAGCAGGGGCCGGTGCAGAAGTAGTCCACGCCCGGCTCCGCGGCGGCCGCGTCCACCTCGGCCTCGGCATGGGTGGAGCGCCCGATCAGCACCTCGTCGCCGAGCAGGGCGCGGGCGGCGGGCACCGGCAGGTCGCCCTGGCCGAGGTGGAGTACGTCGGAGGCGGCGGCGTGGGCGATGTCGGCGCGGTCGTTCACCGCGAGCAGCCGGCCGTGCCGCCGGCAGGCCTCGGCGAAGACGGCGAGGTGCTCCAGCTCCTCGCCGGCCTCCATGCCCTTGTCACGCAGCTGCACGATGTCCACGCCGGCGGCGAGCACCGCGTCGAGGAACTCGGGCAGGTCGCCCTGGCGCTTGCGGGCGTCGGTGCAGAGGTAGAGGCGGGCGTCGGCGAGGCGGGCGCGTGCGGTGGGCATCGGTGTTCTCCCCCGGGATGAGTGCATGGGCACGATGGGTGCACGGGCACGGTCGGTGCGCGCGTGCGGGCCCGTGCGCACCGCGGCTGCGGCTGCGGCTGCGGCTGCGTGGGCACGGTGGGCGGTGCGGCACCGGTGGTGCGGTGTGCGGTGGCATGCGGAAGCGGCCCCCGGGCGGACCGGGGGTCCTGTCGGGCCCGTGCGCCATGGTCGCACCCCGGCGGCCACCCCCGTCGGCCACCCCGGTCGACCGGACCGGCCGCCGCCCGTCGGCGCCAGGAGGGGCCGCCGCCCGGTCCCGGCCGTGCGAGACCGCCCGTCCGGGCCGTGGGGCGTCCGGGGCCCGTGGTCCGGGGCCCCCGGAGCCCTGGCCCCGGGGTGGGGTCCCGGGGTCAGGGTCGAGAGGCGGCGGGGGACGCGGGAATCAGACCGCGAGGGCCTGGGCTCGGCGCTTCACCTCGGTGCCGCGGTTCTCGCTGAGGGCCTGGGCGGGGGTGCCCGGGAGGGTGGGGTCGGGGGTGAAGAGCCACTCCAGCATCTCTTCGTCGGTGAAGCCGTCGTCCCGCAGCAGCGTCAGGGTGCCCGCCAGGCCCTTGACGACCTTGTCGCCGTCGATGAAGGCGGCGGGGACCTGGAGCGCGCGGTTCTCCCCGCGGCGTACGGCGATGAGCTGGCCCTCCTTGACCAGCTGCCGCACGCGCGTCACCTCCACGTCGAGCATCTCCGCGATGTCGGGGAGGTAGAGCCAGGAGGGGATGAGAGCATCGGTCTTTGCGTCAATCTCGGTCACGGGACAAGCCTGCCATCCGGCACTGACAGCCGGTAGCGGGGCTACGCCGGACCGGCCGCCCGGGTCAGCCGGCGAGCGCGGTCTTGAGGGGGCGGGAGGCGTCCGCGACCAGGGCGGCGTCCAGGGGTGCGGCGGACTCGACGAGCTTGCGGCCCTGGGCCAGGTCGCGCGGGCGGCCCACCGCCAGCAGCGCCACCAGGGCGCCGTCCCTCAGCCACGCCACCGACCAGGCGGGCTCCGCCGGGTCGCCCCGCCACACCATGGTGTCGGCGGCCTCGTGGTGGCCGATGTACTGGACGAACCGGCCGAACTGCTCGGACCAGAAGTACGGGACCGGGTCGTAGGGCGGGGGCTCCTCGGCGCCGGTGAGGGCGCCCGTGATGGCGGCGGCGACCGTGCGCGGCCCCTGGAGGGCGTTGTCCCAGTGGTGGACCATCAGCCGCTTGCCGTAGCGGGCGGAGGGGTACGAGGCGCAGTCGCCGACCGCGTACACATCGGGCGCGGAGGTGCGCAGCCGGTCGTCGGCGGTGACCGAGCCGTCGGGGCCGAGCGCGATCCCGGAACCGGCCAGCCAGTCGGTGGCCGGGCGGGCGCCGATGCCGACGACGACGGCGTCCGCGGGGAGCAGCCTGCCGTCGTCGAGGGCGACCTCGCCGGGCTCGACGTGCGCCACCCGGGCCCGGGTGAGCAGGGTGGTGCCGCTCTCCGCGTACCACTCGGCCATGGGGGTGCCGACCTCGGCCGGGAAGGCGCCGCCGAGCGGGCGGTCGGCGGCCTCGACCACGGTGACCACGCAGCCGGCGCCCCGGGCGGCGGTGGCGAACTCGGCGCCGATCCAGCCGGCGCCGACCACCACCACGTCGTGCCGCTTCTCCAGGACGGGCCGCAGCCGGGCGGCGTCGTCCAGGGTGCGCAGCAGGTGGACGCCGGGGACGTCCTCGGCGCCGGGCAGGGCGAGCGGCCGGGCGCCGGTGGCGAGGACGAGGGTGTCGTAGGGCACCGGGCCCTCGGCGGTGTCGAGTTCATGCGCCTCGGGGCGTACCGCGGTGACCTCCAGGCCGAGCCGCAGTTCGATGCCGAGGGCGGCGAAGTCCACCTCGAAGGCGGAGCCCTCGGCGGTGCCGAGCAGGATCGCCTTGGACAACGGGGGCCGGTCGTACGGCTGGTGGGGTTCGGCGCCGATCATCAGCACCTCGCCGGTGAAGCCCTGGTCCCGCAGGGCCACCGCGGTCTGCACCCCCGCCATGCCGGCGCCCGCGATCACCACGCGCCGTTCCGCGTCCATTCGCGCTCCCCTCCGGGCCGCCGGTGCGGCCTGTCGTCCGCCTGCTCACCGGGCAACCTTACAAACGCGTCGCCCGCCGTTACGGCGCGTCGGCCCCCGGGGTTAGGCTGGCGAACGCAGAGCACACGCGGGAGCCCGGTCGCACCGGGCTGAGAGGGAGGCTGAGGCGGCCTCCGACCGTACGAACCTGATCCGGGTCATGCCGGCGAAGGGAGGGGCTGGGAGCCCATGCACACGGAGACAGTCATGCCACCGGCCGCGCGGGTGGGGCCGGGCGCGGATGTGCTGGTGATCGGCGGCGGGATCATCGGGCTGGTGACGGCCTGGCGGGCGGCGCAGCGCGGCCTCGCGGTCGCGGTGGCCGATCCGGAGCCGGGCGGTGGGGCGGCCCGGGTGGCGGCCGGGATGCTGGCGGCGGTGACCGAGCTGCACTACGGCGAGGAGCAGCTGCTGGCGCTCAACCTGGCCTCGGCGCGCCGCTATCCGGAGTTCGTCGCCGAGCTGGAGGAGGCGTCCGGGCGGGAGGTGGGCCACCGCTCCTGCGGGACGCTGGCGGTGGCGCTGGACGCCGACGACCGGGCGGAGCTGCGGGAGCTGCACGCCCTGCATCTGCGCACCGGGCTGGACTCGGAGTGGCTGACCGGCCGGGAGTGCCGCCGGCTGGAACCGATGCTGGCACCCGGGGTGCGGGGCGGGCTGCGGGTCGGCGACGACCACCAGGTGGATCCGCGCCGGCTGGGCGCGGCGCTGGTGGCGGCCTGCGAGCGGGCCGGGGTGGTCTTCCACCGGTCGTTCGCGGAGCGGCTGACGGTGGTACGGGACCGGGCGGCCGGGGCGGTCCTGGCGGACGGCACCCCGGTGGCGGCCGGGCAGGTGGTGCTGGCCGCGGGCAGTCTGAGCGGCCGGCTGGGCGGCGTACCGGAGGGTGTCCTTCCGCCGGTACGGCCGGTCAAGGGCCAGGTGGTGCGCCTCGCCGTACCCCCGGCGTACGCCCCCTTCCTCAGCCGCAATCTGCGGGCGGTGGTCCGGGGCTGCCATATCTATCTGGTGCCGCGCGAGAGCGGGGAGCTGGTGATCGGCGCCACCAGCGAGGAGCAGGGCTGGGACACCACGGTGACCGCCGGCGGGGTGTACGAGCTGCTGCGGGACGCCCATGAGCTGCTGCCGGGCATCACGGAGCTGCCGCTGGTGGAGACCGGGGCGGGCTTGCGGCCGGGCTCCCCGGACAACGCGCCGCTGCTCGGCCCGACCGCGCTGCCGGGGCTGCACACCGCCACCGGGCACTACCGCAACGGGGTGCTGCTGACCCCGGTGACGGGTGAGGTGATGGCGGAGCTGCTGGTCACCGGGGAGCTACCGGAGGCGGCCCGGGCCTTTCTGCCGACCCGGTTCGTGACGCGCCCGGCTGTCGCCGGGTCGGTCTCTGGTGGGCAGGGCGCCGCCAGGCCGACTGCTACGAGGGTGGGCGCCGGTAGACCTGGTGTCCCGGGGACGGCTGCCGCCGGGCCGGGCACCGGCGGGCCGGGTGCCGGCCATCCGGCCGCCGCCGGGGCGGGTGCTGGTGGACCTGATATCCCGGGGTCGGCTGCCGTCGGGCGGGGTGCCGCCGGGCCGGGCGCTGGTGGGCCGGGTGCTGGTGGGCCGGGTGCCGCGGTCGGCGCCGGGGCCTCCGCCGCTCCCCTTCCCCGCTGAACCGCTGAACCCACTGAGCCTGCTGGGCCACCGAGCCCGCTGAACTTCGACCGACCCGCTGGACTTCGACTCCGTCGATCATCCGAGGAGTGCCATGAACACCCCTGTGAACATCCCTGTGAACACCCCCACGAGCGGGGCGGCCGCGACCGCGCCCGCGAACACGCCCGTCAACGCCCCCGTGACCGTCTCCGTGAACGGCGAGACCCGGCGGCTGGCCGGGGCCACCACCCTGGACGCGCTGGTGGCGACCCTCACCACCGCCCGCTCCGGCGTCGCCGCCGCCGTCAACGAGACCGTCGTCCCCCGGGGCGCCTGGTCCGGGACGCTGCTCGGCGAGGGCGACCGGGTCGAGGTGCTGACCGCGGTGCAGGGAGGCTGAGCGCGATGGCCGACGACCGTCTCACCATCGCCGGGACCGTGTTCGACTCCCGGCTGATCATGGGCACCGGCGGGGCGCCCAGCCTGGATGTGCTGGAACGCTCGCTGGCCGCCAGCGGCACCGAGCTGACCACGGTGGCGATGCGCCGCCTCGACCCGACCGTGCAGGGCTCGGTGCTCTCGGTGCTGGAGCGCCTGGGCATCCGGGTGCTGCCGAACACGGCCGGCTGCTTCACCGCCGGCGAGGCGGTGCTGACCGCCCGGTTGGCGCGGGAGGCGCTGGGCACCGACTGGGTCAAGCTGGAGGTGGTCGCCGACGAGCGGACCCTGCTGCCCGACCCGGTGGAGCTGCTGGACGCGGCCGAGACGCTGGTGGACGACGGCTTCACGGTGCTTCCCTACACCAACGACGATCCGGTGCTGGCCCGGAAGCTGGAGGACGTGGGCTGCGCGGCGGTGATGCCGCTGGGCTCGCCGATCGGCTCAGGCCTCGGCATCCGCAACCCGCACAACTTCCAGCTGATCACCGAGCGGGCCGGGGTGCCGGTGATCCTGGACGCGGGCGCGGGCACCGCATCGGACGCGGCGCTGGCGATGGAGCTGGGCTGTGCGGCGGTGATGCTGGCCTCCGCGGTGACCCGGGCGCAGGAGCCGGTGCTGATGGCGGAGGCGATGCGGCACGCGGTGGAGGCCGGGCGGCTGGCCCGCCGGGCGGGCCGCATCCCGCGGCGCCACTTCGCCGAGGCCTCCTCCCCGGTGGACGGCCGGGCCGACTTCGATCCGGAGCGTCCGGCGTTCTGAGCCCCGGCGTCTCACCTGGGCGGCGCCGGGCGGAAGGAAACGTTCCGGCCACCGGCTGTCACAGCTCGGCCCCAGTGCCCGGGCCGGGCGCCGGGGCTGTCGGGGCCGTCCTCACCTCCTCGTAGACTCGTCCGGGTGGATACGACCCTGCACGACCCGCTCGTGGGCCAGCTGCTCGACGGCCGCTACCGAGTCGACGCGCGCATCGCCGTCGGTGGCATGGCCACGGTCTACCGGGCCGTCGACACCCGCCTGGACCGGGTGCTCGCCCTGAAGGTGATGCACCCCTCGCTCGCGACCGACGCCGCCTTCGTGGACCGCTTCATCCGGGAGGCCAAGTCCGTCGCGCGCCTCGCGCACCCCAATGTGGTCGGCGTCTTCGACCAGGGCGCGGAGGGGGCGTATGTGTACCTGGCGATGGAGTACGTCGAGGGGTGCACCCTGCGGGACGTGCTACGCGGCCGGGGGGCCCTGCGGCCGCGGGCGGCGCTGGACATCCTGGAGCCGGTGCTGGCCGCGCTGGGCGCCGCGCACCGGGCCGGGTTCGTCCACCGGGACATGAAGCCGGAGAACGTGCTGATAGGCGACGACGGCCGGGTCAAGGTGGCCGATTTCGGTCTGGTGCGTGCCGTGGGCGCCGTCACCAACACCACCGGTTCACTGCTGGGCACGGTCTCCTATCTCGCGCCGGAGCAGATCGAGCACGGCACCGCGGACACCCGCGCCGATGTGTACGCCTGCGGGGTGGTGCTGTACGAGATGCTGACCGGCGCCAAGCCGCATACCGGGGACACCCCCGCGCAGGTCCTGTACCAGCACCTCAACACCGACGTACCGGCTCCGTCCGGGTCCGTGCCGGGGCTGGCGGCCGAGCTGGACGCCCTGGTGGCGCATGCCACCGCCCGGGACCCCGAGGCCCGTCCGCATGACGCGGCGGCGCTGCTGGGGCTGACCCGCCAGGCGCGTGCCGCGCTCGGCGCGGAGCAGCTGGACCTGGTGCCGCCGGGCGCCCGGGAGGAGCCGGCCGATCCGGTCGATCCGGTCGATCCGGTCGATGCCCCCGGGACGGTCGGTCCGGAGGACCGGACCAGCGTGATCGCCCGTCCGGAGCGGACGAGTGTGCTCTCCCGCCCGCGGCCGGGTGGCGAGCCCGAGGACGTGCAGCACACCAGCCGACTGGCCGCGCCGCAGCCCCCGTCCCGATCCGCCGCCTCGGCGGTGTCCGCGGCCGGGGCGCGGGCGCGTCGGCTGCTGCCCGCCGGTCCGCGCCGCGGGATGGTCGCCGCGCTGGTCGCGGTGCTGGTGTTCCTCGGTGTCGGCGCCGGGGTCTGGTACATCAACTCGGGCCAGTTCACCCGGGTGCCGACGGTCCTCGGGCAGAGCCAGACCGAGGCGGAGAAGCGGCTCGCGGACGCGGGGCTGGACGTCCGGGAGGTCAAGCGCGACTTCAGCGGCTCGTATGACCGGGGCGAGGTGATGGCCGCCGATCCCGCGCCCGGTGAGCGCATCCGGGGCAACGGCAAGGTGACGCTCACCGTGTCCCGGGGCCCGGAGATCGTGAAGGTGCCCAATGTGCGGGGTCTCGACCTGGAGGCGGCCAAGCGGGAGCTGGCCGCCGCCGGGCTGGCCCCGGGCGCGGTGGGCCGGCAGTTCAGCGAGGAGGTCGAGCGGGACGCGGTGATCTCGACCGACCCCAAGCCCGGCAGCAAGCGGAAGCCGGACTCCGCGGTCGCCCTGGTGGTCAGCAAGGGCGCGGCGGTGGAGGTGCCCGATCTGACCGGGGCGAGCCTGGAGGACGCCCGGAGCACTCTGGAGGACGCCGGGCTGAAGGTGAAGGTGGCCGAGGAGCGCAAGCACTCCACCGAGGACACCGGTACCGTCGCCGCCCAGTCCCCCGCCTCCGGCGGTGAGGCCGCCGAGGGTGACACCGTCACGCTGACCCTCTCCAAGGGGCCGAGGATGGTGGAGGTCCCGGATGTCACCGGCAGTGACGTGGACGAGGCGACCCGGGAGCTGGAGGGCGCCGGGTTCGAGGTGAAGGTCGAGAAGAGCTTCCCGTTCCTCGGCGACACCGTGGACGGCCAGTCCACGGCCGGTGGCGAGCAGGCCCCGGAGGGCTCCACCATCACCATCACGACCAAGGGACTCTGAGCGCACGTGCACCACCAGCCCAGCCCGAAGCCCAACCCCGTCGGCGGCCATGTGCCGGTGGCCGGCGGCCTCGCCAAGACCGGTCTGTCCTACGCCCGGGAGATCGGCGCCGAGGCCGTGCAGGTCTTCGTCGCCAACCCCCGGGGCTGGGCCACCCCGGCCGGGAACCCGGCGCAGGACGAGCTGTTCCGCGCCGAGTGCGCGGCCTCGGGCATTCCGGCGTATGTCCATGCCCCGTATCTGATCAACTTCGGCTCGCACACCGAGGCGACGGTGGACTCCTCGGTGGTGTCGCTGCGCCACTCGCTGCGCCGGGCCCGGGACATCGGGGCGCTGGGCGTGGTGGTGCACACCGGCTCGGCGACCGGGGGCCGCTCCCGGGAGACGGCGCTGGCGCAGGTACGGGAGCGGATGCTGCCGCTGCTGGACGAGCTGACCCATGAGGACGACCCGTACCTGCTGCTGGAGTCCACCGCCGGGCAGGGCGCCTCGCTCTGCTCGCTGGCCGAGGACTTCGGCCCGTACTTCGAGGCGCTGGACCGCCATCCGCGGCTCGGCGTCTGCCTGGACACCTGCCATGTGTTCGCCGCGGGGCACGACCTGGCCGCCGAGGACGGGGTGGAGCGGACGCTGGACGCCCTGGTCGCCGAGGTGGGCGAGGGGCGGCTGCGGCTGATCCACGCCAACGACTCCAAGGACGTGGCCGGAGCCCGCAAGGACCGCCATGTCAACATCGGTTCCGGCCACATCGGCGAGGAGCCGTTCGCCGCCCTGATGCGCCACCCGGCAGCCGCCGGCGTCCCCCTGGTCATCGAGACCCCCGGCGGCACGGAGGGCCACGCGGCCGACGTGGCCCGACTGAAGCGACTGCGCTGAGGGCGGCTGCGCGCGACTGCAGGGTGCAGACTGCGCCGCCATGGTCGCCCGACACCGTCCAGCTGGCGATAGCCTGAAAGCCCTTGGCGACATGGTCAAGAAACGGTAAACCGCTTCTAAATGCCCTGGTCGCAAAGAGTGGTCCCCGCGCGAGCGGGGGTGGTCCGGAGGCGGCCTGGACGCCGCTCCTCGCCACCAAGTGGTCCCCGCGCGAGCGGGGGTGGTCCGGACGTTCGCTGTGACGCCGGCCCTTCCCGGCAGTGGTCCCCGCGCGAGCGGGGGTGGTCCGCCGCCGTAGTCCCAGTAGGACGGCGGCAGGGGGTGGTCCCCGCGCGAGCGGGGGTGGTCCGCCCTGGCCAGCCCCGACATCCGCCGCTACGCCGTGGTCCCCGCGCGAGCGGGGGTGGTCCGTCACGGCCCGCCGGACGGGTCCGCTCGAAACCGTGGTCCCCGCGCGAGCGGGGGTGGTCCGCACCGGGCGAGCTCCGCCTCACAGGCTCACAGGTGGTCCCCGCGCGAGCGGGGGTGGTCCGAGGCCCAGCGGCTCGCCGCGTCGGTCATCGCCGTGGTCCCCGCGCGAGCGGGGGTGGTCCGTAGGTCTGGGCCGCGGCGACCTCGGACTTCCTGTGGTCCCCGCGCGAGCGGGGGTGGTCCGCACATCTTGGGTGGTGGTGCCACTGCGGGGGCGTGGTCCCCGCGCGAGCGGGGGTGGTCCGTGATCTGGGTCAAAGTCAAGGACCCAACCGGCGTGGTCCCCGCGCGAGCGGGGGTGGTCCGCCGCGATAGCGGAGATCCTGGCCGACCCGGAGGTGGTCCCCGCGCGAGCGGGGGTGTTCCGCGACTCGCAGTACTGGCCTGCCGGCCGAGAGAGGTGGTCCCCGCGCGGGCGGGGGTGTTCCGGACGGCCGGAAGCACGAGCGGCCGACCCTGCTGTGGTCCCCGCGCGCCCGAGGCGGCTGCGTCGAAACGGGTACGGGGACGGGGCGGCGGCGCCCCCACTCCGTACGCCGACCGACATCCGACCAGCAGGAAATCCCGCAGGGAATACCCCGGGGGGGTATAGCGTTAGGTCGTAGTGGCGGTGGTCATCCGCCCACGCCCGACGAACCCCCGGGGGTCATCATGGAGCACGAGCACCAGAGCCACATCGACCACAGCAGTCACCACAGCCACCACGACCACCCCGCCAAGGCCCCTGTCAGCTGGGCCATGGCCGCTGCCGCCACCCTGCACTGCCTGACCGGATGTGCCATCGGGGAGGTGCTGGGGATGGTGGTGGGCACCGCGCTGGGGTGGGGGAACCTGCCGACGATGGTGCTCGCCATCGTGCTGGCGTTCTTCTTCGGCTACGCGCTCACCCTGCGCGGCGTGCTGAGGGCGGGGCTGGGGTTCCGGGCGGCGGTCAAGGTGGCGCTGGCCGCGGACACGTTGTCCATCGCCGTGATGGAGCTGATCGACAACGGGGTGCTGGCGCTCTGGCCGGGGGCCATGGACGCGCATCTGACGGACGGGTTGTTCTGGGGCACCCTGGCCATCGCGCTGACGCTGGCGTTCCTGTTCACCACGCCGGTCAACCGCTGGATGATCGGGCGGGGCAAGGGCCACGCGGTGGTGCATCAGTACCATCGGTGAGCCGCGGCAGGGCTCAAGAACGCGGCGTCAGAGCTCGGGGCCGTCGCCGGGGCCCTCCTGGTAGGAGTAGCGCTGCTCGCTCCACGGGTCGCCGATGTTGTGGTAGCCGCGCTCCTCCCAGAAGCCCCGGCGGTCGGCGGTCATGTACTCGACGCCGCGGACCCACTTGGGCCCCTTCCAGGCGTACAGGTGCGGCACGACCAGGCGGAGCGGGAAGCCGTGCTCGGCGGTGAGCAGTTCACCGTCCTTGTGGGTGGCGAAAATCGTGCGGTCCGAGGCGAAGTCGGGCAGCCGCAGATTGGCGCTGTAGCCGTACTCGGCCCACACCATGACATGGGTGACCCCGGGCGCCGGGGGTGCTGTGTCCAGGAGGGTGCGGGCGGGTACGCCGCCCCATTCGGCGCCGGTCATGCTGAACTTCGTCACGCAGTGCAGATCGGCCTCGACCGTGGAGAACGGCAGTGCCGAGAACTCCTCGTGGTTCCAGGTGCGCTTGTCCCCGTCGGCGGTGGCGCCGAAGACCCGGAACTCCCAGCGCTCCGGCCGGAACTTGGGGACGGGGCCGTAGTGGGTGACCGGCCAGCCGCGCTGGAGCCGCTGCCCCGGTGGAAGCTCGGACCCTCCCGCCGCCCGGTGTTCCTCGCTTCCTGGCTGAACCATGTCTCAATGGTGACAGACGGGGAAGGGTGGTCATGACCAGGTCGCGGCCCTAACCGGTCAAGTCCTACTAAGCCTGCACTTACTGGACGGCCCCGCGTGGCGGTGCGAGGATGCGCGGCATCCGCACTGATCACTTCACGTGGAAGGAGCCCCGGCGATGCAGGGCGACCCGGAGGTCATCGAGTTCCTCAACGAGCAGCTCACCGCCGAGCTGACGGCGATCAACCAGTACTTCCTGCACGCCAAGATGCAGGACCACCTGGGGTGGACGAAGCTCGCGCGGTACACCCGGGCGGAGTCCTTCGACGAGATGCGCCACGCGGAGACGCTGACCGACCGCATCCTCTTCCTGGACGGGCTGCCGAACTACCAGCGGCTGTTCCACGTCCGGGTGGGCCAGACCGTCACCGAGATGTTCCAGGCGGACCGGCAGATCGAGGTCGAGGCCATCGACCGGCTGCGCCGCGGGATCGAGGTCATGCGCGCCAAGGGCGACATCACCTCGGCCAACATCTTCGAGGCCATCCTCGCCGACGAGGAGCACCACATCGACTATCTGGACACCCAGCTCGACCTGGTGGAGAAGCTCGGCGAGTCGCTGTACCTCGCCCAGCAGATCGAGCAGGTCCAGCCCGACGGGGCCTGAGCGGATCGAACGGCCGGAGGCCCCGCCACGCCAGGCGGCCGGCGGATACCTCGGGCGGTCAGGCGGCTTCGGGGAGCGGCTGCGGTACCGGGGTGTCGGCGGCGTCGGCGGTGAGCACCGGCCGGCCGCGGTCGGCCAGCTCGCGGCGCGGGCAGCTGCCGCGGCCCAGGATGGACTGGATGGTCCGTACGCAGGAGCCGCAGTCGGTCCCGGCCTTGGACGCCGAGGCGATCTGGCGGGGGGTGCAGGCGCCGGCCTCCGCGTGCTGCTTGACCTGCTTCTCGGTGACACCGAAGCACGAGCACACGTACACGCCGTCCACCTCCTGCCGGATCTGTTCGTTCGGGGCCTGTGAAGCTCTCCCCGATGATCGGTGAGGCTAACCTAACCTTACCCATAGCCGAGGTGGCGCAAAAGCCCGGTGAACGCCGATGGGGCGCGGATCACAGATCCGCGCCCCATCGGTGTCGAACAGGGTGTTTCTACTGGTCGCGGTACATCTCGGCGACCAGGAAGGCGAGGTCCAGCGACTGGCTCCGGTTGAGCCGGGGGTCGCAGGCCGTCTCGTAGCGCTGGTGCAGGTCGTCGACGAAGATCTCGTCGCCGCCGCCCACGCACTCGGTGACGTCGTCGCCGGTCAGCTCCACATGGATGCCGCCCGGGTGGGTGCCGAGGCCCTTGTGGACCTCGAAGAAGCCCTTGACCTCGTCCAGCACGTCGTCGAAGCGGCGGGTCTTGTGCCCGGAGGCCGCCTCGAAGGTGTTGCCGTGCATCGGGTCGGTGACCCAGGCGACGGTGGCGCCCGAGGCGGTGACCTTCTCCACCAGCTCCGGCAGCTTGTCGCGGACCTTGTCGGCGCCCATGCGGACGATGAAGGTCAGCCGGCCGGGCTCGCGCTCCGGGTCGAGGCGGTCCACGTAGGTCAGCGCCTCGTCCACGGTGGTGGTCGGGCCGAGCTTGATGCCGATCGGGTTGCGGATCCGGGAGGCGAACTCGATGTGCGCCCCGTCCAGCTGGCGGGTGCGCTCGCCGATCCACACCATGTGGCCGGAGGTGTCGTACAGCTGGCCGGTCCGCGAGTCGACGCGGGTCAGCGCCGTCTCGTAGTCCAGCAGCAGCGCCTCGTGGGAGGCGAAGAACTCCACCGTGCGGAACTCGGCCGGGTCGGTGCCGCAGGCCTTCATGAAGTTCAGCGCGTTGTCGATCTCGCGGGCGAGCTGCTCGTAGCGCTGGCCGGAGGGCGAGGACTTCACGAAGTCCTGGTTCCAGGCGTGCACCTGGCGCAGGTCCGCGTAGCCGCCGGTGGTGAAGGCGCGGACCAGGTTCAGCGTGGACGCCGAGGCCTGGTACATCCGCTTCAGCCGCTGCGGGTCGGGGACCCGGGCCGCCTCGGTGAAGGCGAAGCCGTTGACCGAGTCGCCCCGGTAGGTCGGCAGGGTCAGCCCGTCGCGGGTCTCGGTCGGCTTGGAGCGCGGCTTGGAGTACTGGCCGGCGATCCTGCCGACCTTCACCACCGGCACCGAGGCCGCGTAGGTGAGCACCGCGCCCATCTGGAGGAGGGTCTTCAGCTTGTTGCGGATGTGGTCGGCCGAGACGCCGTCGAAGGCCTCGGCGCAGTCGCCGCCCTGGAGGAGGAACGCCTCGCCCCTGGCGACGGATCCCAGCCGGGCGCGCAGCTGGTCGCACTCGCCGGCGAAGACGAGCGGCGGATACGATTCGAGGTCCGCGACGGCTTCGCGCAGGGCCTCGGCATCCGGGTACTCGGGCTGCTGCGCCGCGGGAAGGTCGCGCCAGGTGTTGCCACCGACTGCGGTGGTCTTAGCGTTCACGGTCACCTGCCCCACCTTACGGGGTCCCCGGGGGCGTCCATCCGTTCGCTCAGCAAGTGAGACGGGTTCGTGGGGTAGGGTTCGCGCCATGTTCGCTCCGACGTCGGCTGCGCCGATGAACCGCACCTGGTGGTGGACCGCCCTCCCGGCGGCCCACTGACCGGCGCGTACGCGAACAGCGAGACGCACGACCGCGAAGGCCGCCCGAGGGGCGGCCTTCGGCGTGTGTGCCGGGCGTTGGGCCGTCCCTCCTGTCAGGAGGACCGCCCATGAACGCTCATCCGCCGACCACCGCGCAGCTGCTCGCCCGGCTGCTGGACCCCGCCTCGGGGCCGTTCGCGCTGCTCAGACGGCGTACGCCCGGTCGCGACCACGACACCGTGGAAGTGCTCACCGGACCGGTGCGCACCGCCCGGCGGCTGGCCGAGCTGCCCGTCGGCGACCGCCCGGCGCTCGCCCTGGTGCCCTTCCGTCAACTGGCCGAAAGAGGGTTCGAGGTCCGGGACGACGCCACCCCGCTCAGTGTGCTGACCGCCGAGCAGCGGTACGAGCTGCCGCTGGCGGAGGTGCTGGCCGAACTGCCCGGCCACGCCGTCCGGGTCGAGGACGGTGGCTTCGATGTCTCGGACCGTGAGTATGAGCGGACCGTACGACGGGTGGTGGAGGAGGAGATCGGCCGCGGTGAGGGGGCCAACTTCGTCATCCGGCGCACCTACACCGGACGGCTCCCGGGCTTCGGGCGGGCGGACGCGCTGGCCCTGTTCCGGCGGCTGCTGGAGGGCGAGCGCGGGGCGTACTGGACCTTCGTGGTGCACACCGGGGAGCGCACCCTGGTCGGTGCCAGCCCGGAGGTGCATGTGCGGATGTCCGGCGGCACGGTGGTGATGAACCCGATCAGCGGGACCTTCCGCCATCCGGACGGGGACCCGACGCCCGAGCAACTGCTGGGCTTCCTCGCCGACCGCAAGGAGACCGACGAGCTCTCCATGGTCGTGGACGAGGAGCTGAAGATGATGTGCGCCGTCGGCGACATGGGCGGCACGGTCGTCGGGCCGCGGCTGCGGGAGATGGCGCATCTGACCCACACCGAGTACGAGCTGCGCGGCCGCTCCTCGCTGGATGTGCGCGAGGTGCTGCGGCAGACCATGTTCGCGGCGACCGTCACCGGCTCGCCGGTGCGGAACGCCTGCCGGGTGATCGAGCGGTACGAGGAGGGGGGCCGCGGCTACTACGCGGGGGCGCTGGCGCTGCTGGGCACCGGACCGGGCGGGGCGCAGACGCTGGACTCGCCGATCCTGATCCGTACCGCCGACATCTCGGCCGCCGGTCAGCTGCGGGTGCCGGTGGGGGCGACCCTGGTGCGCCACTCCGACCCGGCGTCGGAGGTGGCGGAGACCCATGCCAAGGCGGCCGGGGTGCTGGCCGCGCTGGGGGTGCGGCCGGGGCGGGCGGCGGGCCAGGGCGCGGCGGAAGGGCCCCGGCTGGCCGACGACCCCCGGGTGCGGGCGGCGCTGGACGCCCGGCGCGGTGAGCTGGCGCCGTTCTGGCTGCGGATGCAGGAGCGGCCGGCCGAGCGGACCGGGCACGCCCTGGTGGTGGACGGCGAGGACACCTTCACCGCGATGCTGGCGCATCTGCTGCGCTCGGCGGGGATGGAGGTGGACGTGCGGCCGTACGACGAGCCGGGGCTGCGGGAGGCGGCGCTCGCCCACACCGGCCCGGTGGTGCTGGGCCCGGGTCCGGGCGATCCGGGGGACGCGGCCGATCCGAGGATGCGACTGCTGCGCGGGCTGGCCGGGGAGCTGCTGGACGGCGGGCGCCCGGCGGCGGGGCGTCCGGTGCTCGGGGTGTGCCTGGGCCATGAGCTGATCGCCGCCGAGCTGGGCCTGGCGCTGGTGCGCAAGCGGGAGCCGCTGCAGGGCGCGCAGCGGCGGATCGACCTGTTCGGCACGGAGGAGACGGTGGGCTTCTACAACAGCTTCACCGCCCGCTGCGACGAGCGGGAGGCGGCCGCGCTGGCGCTGCGCGGGGTGGAGGTGAGCCGGGATCCGGCCGGCGGCGAGGTGCACGCGCTGCGCGGGCCGGGCTTCGCCGGGGTGCAGTTCCATCCGGAGTCGGTGCTGACCCTGCGCGGGGCGGAGGTGGTACGGGAGCTGGTGGCGGCGCTGCACACCAGCCCGCGCTGAGGGGGCCGCGGCCCTCGGGGGGGGCTGCTCCCCCAGGGCCCTCGGGGGTCTACTCCCCCGGGGGCTCGGGCGGGACGAGCACGTTCTCGTTGCGGCGGCCCTCGGCGTAGTCGGTGATGTTGCGGACGGTGGTGTCGATGATCTGGGTGACCGCCTCGCGGGTGTAGTACGCCTGGTGGGAGGTGACCACCACATGCGGGAAAGTCATCAGCCGGGCCAGGGTGTCGTCGGTGACCGCCTCCAGGGACTTGTCCAGGAAGAACAGCCCGGCCTCCGCCTCGTACACGTCCAGGCCCACCCCGGTGAAGCGCCCGGCGCGCAGCTCGTCCACCAGGGCGTCGGTGTCGATCAGCCCGCCGCGGCTGGAGTTGATCAGGATGGCGTCGTCCTTCATGGACTTCAGCGCGGTGGCGTCCACCAGCCGGCGGGTGGAGGGGACCAGCGGGACGTGCAGGCTGATCACATCGGCGCGGGCGAACAGCTCGTCCTTGTCCACATAGGTCATCCCGAGGTCCTGGCAGGCCGGGTTGGGGGCGAGGTCCCAGCCGAGCAGCTCCATGCCGAAGCCGTGCGCGATCCGGGTGAACGCCTCGCCGATCTTCCCGGTGCCGAGCACTCCGGCGGTGCGGCCGCGCAGGTCGCGGCCGAGCAGTCCGTCCAGCCGGAAGTCGAAGTCCCGGGTGCGTCCGGCGGCCCGGACGATCCGCCGGTTGACGGCCATCGCCAGGGTCCAGGCGAACTCGGCGACCGCGTACGGCGAGTAGTACGAGACCCGGGCGACGGTGAGGCCGAGGCGGCGGGCGGCGGCCAGGTCGATGTTGTTGAAGCCGGTGGAGCGCTGGGCGATCATCCGGGTGCCGCCGGCCGCGAGGGTGCCGAGCACGGCGGCGTCCAGGTCGGCGTTGACGCTGGAGGACACCGCCTCGTAGCCGGCCGCGAGGGGCGCGGTGTCCCGGTCGAGGGCGACCTCCAGGCAGCGGATGGTGTGCCGGCCCGCGAAGGCCTCCTCCAGCAGCGGCCGCTCGTCCGCCTGCACTCCGAGCGCCAGGACGTCCACGGGTATCCCTTCGGTCGGGGAGAGATCCCAGGATGTCGCCGGGCCGCCGGCCCCACCACCCGGGCTGGGCGGGCGGGCTAGGCGTCGTCGAGGCCGACCTCTATGGCGTAGCGCACGAGTTCCACCCGGTTGTGCAGCTGGAGCTTGCCGAGGGTGTTCTGCACATGGTTCTGGACGGTGCGGTGCGAGATGACCAGGCGCTCGGCGATCTGCTTGTAGCTCAGCCCCTTGGCGACCAGCCGCAGCACCTCGGTCTCCCGCTCGGTGAGCTGCGGGGCGGCCTTGGTGTCGCCGGTGCCACCGGGGGCGGGGGCGGGCTCGGTGGCCAGGCGGCGGTACTCGCCGAGGACCAGCCCGGCGAGCCCCGGGGTGAAGACCGGGTCCCCGGCGGCCGTGCGGCGCACCGCGTCCAGCAGTTCGGCGGTGCTGGCCGACTTCACCAGATAGCCGGTGGCGCCGGACTTCACCGCCTCCAGCACATCGGCGTGCTCGCCGCTGGCGGAGAGCACCAGCACCCTGGGCCCGGTGCCGCCGCCGACCAGTTCCTTGCAGACCTGCACCCCGGGCTTGGCGGGCAGGTTGAGGTCCAGCACCAGCACGTCGGGGCTGGTGGCGCGGGCCCGGCGGACGGCCTGCTCGCCGTCCCCGGCGGTGGCCACCACGTCGAACCCGGCCTCGGCCAGGTCCCGGGCGACCGCGTCCCGCCACATCGGGTGGTCGTCCACCACCATCACCCGGATGGTGCCCCGCTCTTCCGTCTGCTCGCTCATGCCTGCTGTGCCTTCCCCCGCCGGGCCTTCGCGGCCCGTGGAACCCTCAACTCGACCTCGGTGCCCTGGCCGGGTACGGAGACCAGCTCGGCGCTGCCGCCCAGCTCCCGCAACCGGCCACGGATGGACAGGGCCACTCCCATGCGGCCCTCGCCCTCCGCCTGGACCAGCCGCCCCTCGGGGATGCCCGGTCCGTCGTCCCGTACCGTGACGATCACCTCCTCCGGCCAGTCCTCCACGAGTATCCAGGCCCGGGCCTCGGCTCCGGCGTGCAGGCGTACGTTGTCCAGCGCGGCGCCGACCGCGGCGGCCACCTCCCGGGCGGCCGGGGCGGGCAGCGGCACCGCGGCGCCCGGCTCGGCGACGGTGACCCGGGCCCCGGCGAACGGCGCCAGCAGCAGCCGCAGATCCACCGTCCCGTCCCCGTCCCCCGGGGCCTGGGCCGGAAGGACGGCGTCCGGTTCGTCCACCACCCGGACCACCGCGCCCTGCGAGGAGTCCTCCGAGACATAGGAGGGGCGGGCCAGCCCGCCGGCGACCAGGGTGCGCAGCGCCACCTCCTGCTCCCCGGCCATGCGGCCCAGCTCGGCGGCCTCGCCGCCCAGCGCGGTGCCGCGGCGCTGGACCATGGCCAGCACCTGGAGCACGGAGTCGTGGATGTCGCGGGCCAGGCGCTCGCGCTCCCGGGTGGCCGCCTCGATCTCCAGGGCCCGGGCGAGGGTCCGCTCGGAGGCGCGGGCCACCTCCACCACGTAGCCGATGGCGATGGAGGCGATCCACACCAGCAGCACGTTGTGCAGGGTGTCCTGGCTGGGGTGGCCGCGTTCGGCGATGTTGGCGACGGCGACCGGGGTGGAGGCGAACGCGGCCCAGCGCCAGCCGCCCTTGATGGCGTAGGCGAGGACCGAGCCGGCGGTCCAGATGCTGGGCAGGGTCGGGCCGTCGAAGGTCTGGGCGTGCACGTCGGCGAGCGGGGTGAGCATGATCCCGGTCAGCGCGATGACCAGGTCGGCGGCGAGGAACGGCCGGGTGCAGCGGGCCGCGCCGGACACCTGGGGCAGGGTCGCCAGCGTCCAGACGGCGAGCACCGCGAGGAAGACGGCGGCGACCCAGGGGCGCTCGAACTTCTCCCGGGTGGAGAGGAAGAGCAGCACCGCGTACACCATGGTGAGCAGCCGGTAGGCGGTCAGCGCCCGCCACAGCGGCTGCTCGACGGACATGCGGACGACCCGCTCGCGCTTGGGCACCCTGTCCCCTCCCCGCTCCCCCGTCGCCCGTGTGCGGGCTAGTGCTCCTTGCCGCCGGTGGCCTTGGCCTCGCGGGCGGCCTCCCTCGCCGCCTCCTTGGCGGCTTCCCTGGCGGCCTTGTCGGCGTCCGCGATCTGCCGCTTGGCGGCGGTGGCGTAGACGTCCACGTACTCCTGGCCGGACAGCTTCATGATCTCGTACATCACCTCGTCGGTGACCGAGCGCAGGATGAAGCGGTCGCCGTCCATGCCGTGGTAGCGGCTGAAGTCCAGCGGCTTGCCGATGCGGATGCCGGGGCGCATCAGCTTGGGCACGACCTTGCCGGGCGGCTGGATCTTCTCGGTGTCGATCATGGCGACCGGGATCACCGGGGCGCCGGTGGCGAGCGCCACCCGGGCCAGTCCGCCGGGCTTGCCGCGGTAGAGCCGGCCGTCCGGGGAGCGGGTGCCCTCGGGGTAGATCCCGAACAGCTCGCCGCGCTCCACCACCTCGATGCCGCTCTGGATGGCGGCCTCGCCGGCGCCCCGGGCGCCGGAGCGGTCCACCGGGAGCTGGCCGACGCCCTTGAAGAACGCGGCGGTCAGCTTTCCCTTCAGGCCGGGCGAGGTGAAGTACTCGGCCTTGGCGATGAAGGTGACCTTGCGGTCCAGCACGGCGGGCAGGAAGAAGGAGTCCGAGAAGGAGAGGTGGTTGCTGGCGAGGATCGCCGGCCCCTCGGCGGGAATGTTCTCCAGCCCCTCCACCCAGGGCCGGAAGGCGAGCTTGAGCGAGCCTCCGATGGAGAACTTCATTGCGCCGTAGATCAACTCGGGTGCCTCCTGTTGTGCGTCGATCAGACCTTAACCCGTGCGGTTGACGCCCTCGCCCACGGCGGACCCCGGGGCGCGGCCCGCCGATGGGCCGCGCGGGGGTGCGCGGGGCGCGTGGGGAGGGGTGTGGGAGGGGGCGGGTGGGGTGCGCGTGGTCCGTGTGCGGCCTCGGACCGCCGGGGGCGCCCGCCTCGGTACGCGGCGGGGCGCGGTGCCGGCCGTACGGCGCGGGCGCCCCGGCCCGCGGTGGGCGCGCGGGGGCGTGCGGGGGGCGTGCGGTGCGGGGCCGGGTGGGGCGGCGGCTCTGGTCGGTGTCATCGCGGTCGCGTACGGTGAGGTACGCCCCGGGCACGGCGTGCCCTGCCCGGTCGTTGCCCTTCCGGGTGGCCGTTTTCCCGGCCGCCCTTCCCGTGACCCGCATGCGAACGGAGACCCCCTGTGCCGGTGCTCCCCGGAGCCGAGCCGTTCCGCCACGAGGGCGGAGAGGTCGGCGTACTGCTCTGCCACGGCTTCACCGGTTCGCCGCAGTCGCTGCGCCCGTGGGCCCGCTTCCTGGCCGACCGCGGGCTGACCGTGTCGCTGCCGCTGCTGCCGGGGCACGGCACCCGCTGGCAGGACATGCAGCTCACCGGCTGGCAGGACTGGTACGCGGAGGTGGACCGGGAGCTGCGGGCGCTGACCGCCCGGTGCGCCAGGGTCTTCGTCCTCGGGCTGTCCATGGGCGGGGCGCTGGCGCTGCGGCTGGCCGCCAGGCACGGGGACGCGGTGGCGGGCGTGGCGGTGGTGAACCCGGCGAACAAGGTGCACGGGGCGGGGGTGCGGGTGCTGCCGGTGGTCCGCCATCTGGTGCCCTCGCAGCCCGGCCTGGTCGGCGACATCGCCAAGGAGGGCGGGCGGGAGCTGGGCTACGACCGGGTGCCGCTGCACGCGGCGTACTCGCTGGTGCGCTTCCTGCGCATGGTGGACACCGAGCTGCCGCAGGTCACCCAGCCGGTGCTGCTGATGCACAGCGCGGTGGACCATGTGGTGCCGCCGGCGGACTCGGCGCGGGTGCTGAGCCGGATCTCGTCGGTGGACGTGACCGAGGTGGTGCTGGAACAGAGCTACCACGTGGCCACGTTGGACCATGACGCGGAGCGGATCTTCCAGGAGAGTCACGCGTTCATCGGCCGGCTCGCTCCGGGCGCCGGTCCGACGGGGTCGCCGGCGGCGGCCCGGGGAGGGAGTGCGTCCGGTGGCTGAGCAGCACGACGCGGACAAGCGCGACGAGCAGCCGTTCGACGAGGAGGCGGCCTGGGCCGCGATCGTGGCCGGGTACGGCGACGAGCCGGCCGACCCGCCGGGTGCCAAGCCGTTCAAGCCGATCGAGGACCTGGCGCTGCCCGGCGACGAGGTCAACGGCGTCCCCGAGGGTCCGGCCCCCCATGAGGAGAAGGACCCCGGGAAGGACCTCGGCAAGGCGGCGGACAAGCCGCTGGGCAGCTCGGTGGTCTTCGCCCCGGGGGTCGGCATGGCCGGCCCCCGGGACTACGAGGTGACCGAGGCCAAGGACGAAGACCTCGACGGGGGCGACGAGGGGCACTTCGTCCCGCCGGAGCCGCCGCCGCTGCCGGAGAGCGACCCGGCGGCCCGGTTCGCCTGGCTCGGGGTGGTCGGCGGGCCGGTGCTGCTGCTGCTCGCCGCGGTCCTGGAGTGGGAGATGACCTGGTGGCTCACCACGGTGTGCGTCGGCGGGTTCCTGGGCGGGCTGGCGACCCTGGTGGCCCGGATGCGCCCGGGTGATGACGAGGAGGACGAGGACCCGGGCCGGGGCGCGGTGGTGTAGCCGGCGCTAGGACGGTACGGGGGCGGGGAGGCGGAGCGCGGCCAGCACGGGCAGGTGGTCGGTGGCCGCGCGCAGGTCGGCGTCGCGGACACCGGGCAGTCCGCGCGGCACCCCGCAGCCCAGCACCTCGACGCCCCCGGTGGTGAAGACCGCGTCGATGCGGCGGCGCGGGTCGTCCGGCGAGAAGGTCAGCTCGCCGCCCCAGGGCTGGGCCGCGTGGCAGTCGGTCAGCCCGGCCGCGAGGCGCCGGAAGGCCCGGCCGCCGGGCAGGTCGTTGATGTCCCCGGCCAGCACCCCGTACGGCACGTCCAGCGCGGCCAGCGCGTCCATGGCCAGCCCGGCCTGCGCGTACCGCTCGTCGGCGCGCAGGCTCAGGTGGACGCAGACCGCGCCGAGCCGGGCCCGGCCGAACCGGACCACCGCGGTGGCCAGGCCCCGGCGGTGCTCGCCGAGGGTTAGCGGCAGCAGCACGTCATCGGTGCGCTCCACGGTGGCGCGCAGGGAGCAGAGCAGCAGCGGCCCGGCGGCGGTGGCCCCGCCGGAGAGCACCATCAGCTCGCTCTTGGCGGCGAGCCGGGCGGCGTGCTTGCGCCAGCGGAAGAAGCGCGGCGCCTCCTGGACGAAGACCAGGTCGGGGGCGCAGGCGCGGATCACCCGGGCGAGCGCGTCCTCGTCGTCCCGCAGGGAGCGGACGTTGTAGCTGAGCACCCGGACGACGGCCGAACCGTCCGGCTCGGTGCGGGAGTTGGGCAGGTCGGTCAGCTCGGTGATCGGCATGGGGGCACGATACGACGGTGCCCGCCTCGTCCGGGTGAGGACGCGGCGGGCACGGGGCCGGGACCGGGCGGACCGGAGGGCGCGTACGGGGCCGGGTGGCCGGAAGGCGCGTACGGTACGGGCCTTCCGGCCGGGGTCCGCCGAAGGCGCGTGCGGCTCAGCCCTGGCGGGCCAGGTCCGCGGCGCCGACCAGTCCGGCCTCGCCGCCGAGCTGGGCGGCGAGCACCTGGGCGTGCGGGCGCCACTGGCCGCCGATCAGCCAGCGCCGGAAGGACTTGCGGATCGGGCCGAGGACGAGCTCGCCCTCGTCGGAGACCCCGCCGCCGACGATGAACGCCGAGGGGTCGAAGAGCGAGGCCAGGTCGGCCAGGCCCGCCCCGGCCCAGCGGGCCAGCTCGCGGAAGGAGTCCACGGCGACCGGGCAGCCCTGCCGGGCGGCCTCGGAGACGTGCTTGCCCTGGATGCCGTCGGGGGTGCCGTCGCCGAGGCCGAGGAGGATGGTGGCGTTCTCCGGGGTGGCGTTGGCGCGCTGCTTGGCGTAGCGGACCAGGGCGCGGCCGGAGGCGTACTGCTCCCAGCAGCCCTGGCTGCCGCAGCCGCAGAGCAGTCCGTCCGGCACCACCCGGATGTGGCCGAACTCGGCGGCCACGCCGAACCGGCCGCGGCGCAGCTTGTTGCCGATGATGATGCCGCCGCCGAGGCCGGTGCCGAGGGTGATGCAGATGACGTCGTCGTGGCCCTTGCCGGCGCCGAAGCGGTACTCGCCCCAGGCGGCGGCGTTGGCGTCGTTCTCGACCACGACCGGCAGCCCGACGCGCTGCTCGACCTTGTCCTTCAGCGGCTCGTGCCGCCAGTGGATGTTGGGCGCGAAGAGCACGGTGGCGCGCTTGTCGTCCACGTATCCGGCCGCGCCGATGCCGACGGCCTCGATCTCGTACCCCTTGCCGGCCTCGGAGACGGCGTCGCAGATCGCGTCCACGATGCCCTCCGCGGTCTGCGGGGTGGGCACCCGGTGGATGTCGAGGATGTTGCCCTCCTCGTCGACCACTCCGGCCGCGATCTTGGTGCCGCCGATGTCGACGCCGATGGTGAGTCCCATGTGTCCCTCAGTTTTCGGTCGAGCCCCGCTACGGCCCACCGTACCCGAGGGCGGGTGCCGCCCCGTCAGCCCCGGGGCGGTGATCCCGGGAGGGTCAGTCGAGGTCGATGGGCTCGCCCGGTTCGGGGCCGTCGTCGTCGCGGCGGACCGGGCCGGGACCGTCCTCGCCGCGGCGCACCGGGCCGGGTCCGCGGTCGCCGGGGCGGGCCGGTCCGGGGTCGGTGTCCCGGTCCGGGCGGCCGGTGGAGGGGCCGGCGGTCCAGCGGCCCTCCTGGCCCTCGACGGCGGAGCGGTAGGCGGCCAGCAGCTCGCTGCCGGCGGCGGCGAGGTGGTCGAAGACCCGGGGGTTGCGCTCGATGACCGGCTCGACGGCGGCCTTGGCCTGGTCGGCGAACTGCCGCAGGGCGCTCTGGGCGCCCGCGCCGAGCAGCGGGGTGCGCAGCGAGGCGACCTTGTCGGCGACCGCGTCGACCAGTTTGCGCAGCTCGTCGGCGGCGGCGCCGGGCGGCGGGGGGCTGGTCCCGCGGCGGCGGGCCTTCTCGGAGGCGAGGTCCTCGGCGCAGGCCTGGGCCCAGGCGTCGGCGTCGGGACGCTCGGTGGCATCGCTCATGGCGTACTCCTGCGGCGCGTTCTGCTGCGGCGTGGCGTGGCACCCGCGCGTGGTGCCCAGTGCTCGTCTGGCACTGACGGCGCACTGACGACGTTACCGCGAACCGGGCCCGGGCCGGTCGCCGCCGGCCGGCCATACCGCGGGGTCCGGGGTGAAGCGGATCCGCAGCACCCCGTCGGCCAGCCCCGCCCCGGCGACGGTGCAGCGGCGCAGGGCGGCGGGCAGGTCCACGATCCGGCGGAACGGGCCGAGGCCGATCACCACTTCGCCGCCGCGGCGGACCAGGCTCAGCCCGGGCTTGTCGGCGCCGGGCAGCGGGATCCGCCACACCAGGGTGCCGTCGTCCTCCCGCAGGTCCTCGATCGTCCACTCCTCGGCGGGGGTGGCGGGCACCGGGTCGGGCGGGGGCGCCGGGAGGCCGGCGGGGCCGGCGGGTTCCGCGCCCAGGTGCGGGATCTCGTGCACCGCCTCGGTGCCGAGCAGGGCGGGCAGCTCCTTGAGGGCGGTCTGCTGCCCGGCGGCCAGGGCGCTGAGCAGGGGGTCGGCGGAGGTGGTGGGCAGCACCCGGTTGGCGACGGCGGTGTCCAGGGCGAGCCGGTGCAGGGCGAGCCCGGCGCGGGCGGTGCCCAGGGCGCGCAGCGCGGCCGGGGCGGGTTCGGCGACCAGCCGGACGCTGGTGGCCGGGGAGGCCAGCAGCTCCTGGACGGCGGCGAGGTCGGCGTCGCGCCGGGCGGCCGTCTCGTACAGCCAGGTCGACGGCAGGGGGACGCCGGCGAGCCGGCCGAGCACCGGGCGCAGCGCGCGGGCGGCCTGCCGCTCCTGGGGCAGCAGCCGGCGCAGATAGCGGCGCAGCTGCTCGGGCAGGGCGAGCAGGGCGACGGCCTCGGGCAGCGGCGGCAGATCCACCACCAGCAGCTCGGGGGCGCCCTGGGCCCGCGCCGCCTCCTCGGACTGGGCCTCGGCGGCCCGGGCGGCCTCGGCTTCGTCGGCGGCCCGGGCGGCCTCGGCGAGGGCGGCGAGCAGGGCGAAGGCGCCCGAGCCGGGCAGCTCGGTCAGCTCCTCGCTCGCCAGCGGGGTCGCGCCGAACAGGTCGAGGGCGGGGCCGCAGCGGCGCTGGAGGTCGAGGAACTCGGCGCGGAAGTGGGCGGCGGGCTCCAGCAGCCGTACGGCGGGCCCCCGGTCCGTCTCGCCGAGTGCGGCGGCGGTCCCGGCGTCGCCGGTGATCAGCAGGGTGCGTACGCCGTCGGCGGCGGCCCGGGCGGCGGTCGCGGCGGCGACAATGCTGCGGCCGGCGCCGCCGGGGCCGGTGACCAGGAGGGTGCGCATGATCGGCGGTCCGGGCCGGGGTCAGCGGTCGGTGGACTCGACGCGCTTCTTCAGCCCGGCCAGCGCCCGGTCGATGATGACCTTCTCGGCCTTGCGCTTGATCATGCCCAGCATCGGGATCTTGACGTCCACGGTGAGCTGGTAGGTGACCTCGGTGCGGGTGCCGCCGTCCAGCGGGGCGAGCCGGTAGGAGCCGTCCAGGGCGCGCAGCATCTGGGACTTGACCAGGGTCCAGCTCACCTCGTGCTCGCCGGTCCAGGTGTAGGCGAGGGTGTGGTCGTCCTTGATGGCGCCGGCGTCGAGGAGCAGCCGGACCTGGCGGGCGCGGCCGGTGTCGTCCTTCTCCAGGACCTCGGCCTCCTTGACCTCGCCGGTCCACTCCGGGTAGCGGCCGAAGTCCGCGATCACGCCCATGACATCGGCCGGCGCCGCCTCGATCGTGATGCTGGAGCTGGTGTGTTCCGCCATCGCTGTGGCTCCTCCGTGGCGCCTTCTACGGGTATGTGCACTGCAGGCTATCGCGTGGCCGTGCCCGCTATCGCCGGGCACCGCTCCTGGGCGCCGCCGTGGGGCGCCGCTCACCACCGGAGGGTGTAGGAGCGGCCGGTGGACGCGAAGTGGCCGACGTTCACGCACTCGGTGGCGCCGATCCGCATCCGCTGGGCCAGCGGCTGGTGGACGTGGCCGAACAGGGCGTAGCGGGGGCGGGTGCGGTGGATGGCGTCCAGCAGGGCGCGGCTGCCGCGCTCGAAGCGGCGGGCGACGGTGTCGTAGGTGAGCTCGGGGACGTCGGGCGGGATGTGGGTGCACAGCACGTCCACCTCGCCGAGCGCCTCCACCTTGGCCGCGTACTCCTCGTCGCTGATCTCGTAGGGGGTGCGCATCGGGGTGCGCAGTCCGCCGCCGACGAACCCGAGGACCAGGCCGCCCAGTTCGATCCGCTGACCGTCCAGGACGGTGGTGCCGGGCCCGGCGTACTCGGGCCACAGGGCGGGGATGTCCACGTTGCCGTAGGTGGCGTAGGTGGGAGTGGGGAAGGCGGCGAACAGCTCCTTGTACTGGCGGCGCACCGCCTCCTCGATGGCGGTGGCCCGGTCGACGCCGAGCTCGGCCCAGAGGTCGGCGGCGAGGGTGCGGGCCTCGGCGAAGCGGCGGGCGGTGCGGAGCTTGACGATGCGGTCGGCGTTCCCGACACCGAACAGGTCGGGGAAGATCCCGCGGCTGTGGTCGTGGTAGTCGAGGAAAAGGACCAGGTCGCCGAGGCAGATCAGGGCGTCGGCGCCCTCGCCTGCCCGGGCGAGGTCGCGGGCGTTGCCGTGGACGTCGCTGACCACATTCAGTCGCATGGCACCCCACCCTATGGCCCCGTCTCGCCGTGGTGGCGAGGGGCCGTCGGACCTGCGGTTACTTCTCGGTCGTCCACCTGGTGGACTACTGTGCGCGGAGCACCGCAGCCGGGGGTGTGACCCAGGGAACATCTGGCCAGCGCCCCTATCCGGAACCGAGTACCGGTGGGTAACGTCCGGGCAGTCCAGTCGTGCCGGGGCGACTCCCACAGTGCCGTGGCGCCGGCGCCCGATGAGGAGCAGCAGTCTTGCGCGAGTTCAGCCTTCCGGCCCTGTACGAGGTCCCCGCGGACGGCAATCTGACCGATCTCATCCGCCGCAACGCCGCTCAGCACCCGGACACCGCCGTCCTGGGGCGCAAGGTCGAGGGCGGCTGGAGAGACGTCACCGCCGTCGAGTTCCTCGCCGAGGTCCGGGCCGCCGCCAAGGGGCTGATCGCGGCGGGGGTGCGGCCCGGCGACCGGGTGGGGCTGATCTCCCGGACCCGCTACGAGTGGGTGCAGCTGGACTTCGCGATCTGGAGCGCGGGCGCGGTGACCGTGCCGGTGTACGAGACCAGCTCGCCGGAGCAGGTGCAGTGGATCCTCGGCGACTCGGGCGCGGTCGCGGTGATCGTGGAGAGCGAGGCGCACGCGGCGGCCGTGGAGTCGGTCCGCGGCGAGCTGCCGGAGCTGCGGCACGTCTGGCGGCTGGACGCGGCCGGGGTGGACGAGCTGGTCGCCGCGGGGGCCGAGGTCCCGGACGCGGCGGTGGACGAGGCCACCGCGACGGCGAAGGCCGACGACATCGCCACCATCGTCTACACCTCGGGCACCACCGGCCGCCCCAAGGGCTGTGTGCTGAGCCACCGCAACTTCTTCGCCGAGTGCGGCAACGTGGTGGAGCGGCTGAAGCCGCTGTTCCGCACCGGCGAGTGCTCGGTGCTGCTCTTCCTGCCCGCCGCGCACGTCTTCGGGCGGCTGGTGGAGGTGGCCGCGGTGCTGGCGCCCATCCGGCTCGGCTGCGCCCCCGACATCAAGACCCTCACCGACGAGCTGGCCTCGTTCCAGCCGACCCTGATCCTCGGGGTGCCCCGGGTCTTCGAGAAGGTCTACAACGGCGCCCGGGCCAAGGCGCAGGCCGACGGCAAGGGCGCGATCTTCGACAAGGCGGCGGCGACCGCCATCGCGTACAGCCGCGCCCTCTCCACCCCCCAGGGCCCGTCCCTGGCGCTGAAGCTGAAGCACTTCGTCTTCGACAAGCTGGTGTACGGCAAGCTGCGCGCCGTCCTGGGCGGGCGCTGCGAGGCGGCGATCTCCGGCGGCGCGCCGCTCGGGGAGCGGCTGGGCCACTTCTACCGGGGCATCGGCTTCACGGTGCTGGAGGGGTACGGGCTGACGGAGACCTGCGCGGCCACCGCGTTCAACCCGTACGACCGTACGAAGATCGGCACGGTCGGCCAGCCGCTGCCGGGCTCGGTGGTGCGGATCGCCGACGACGGCGAGGTGCTGGTCCACGGCGAGCACGTCTTCAGCGGCTACTGGAAGAACGAGAAGGCCACCGCGGAGGCGCTGGCCGACGGCTGGTTCCACACCGGGGACATCGGCACCCTGGACGAGGACGGCTATCTCGCGATCACCGGGCGGAAGAAGGAGATCCTGGTGACCGCGGGCGGCAAGAACGTCGCCCCGGCGGTGATCGAGGACCGCATCCGGGGCCACGCCCTGGTCGCCGAGTGCATGGTGGTCGGCGACGGCCGCCCGTTCGTCGGGGCGCTGGTCACCCTGGACGAGGAGTTCCTGGCCCGCTGGGCCGCCGACCACGGCAAGCCGGCCGGTGCCACGGCCGCCTCGCTGCGCGAGGACCCGGAGCTGCTGGCGGAGGTGCAGCGGGCGGTGGACGACGGCAACGCGGCCGTCTCCAAGGCGGAGTCGGTGCGCAGCTTCCGGGTGCTGGCCCACCAGTTCACCGAGGAGGCCGGGCACATCACCCCGTCGCTGAAGCTGAAGCGGAACGTGGTGGCGAAGGACTTCGCCGACGAGATCGAGGCGATCTACGGGGCGTAGGCCGCGGGTGTACGAGGAGGGGGCCGCCCCGGTGGGCGGCCCCCTCCTTTTTCGTACCGACTCCGTACCGGCTCCTACAGCAGCTCCCTGAGCCGTTCCGCCAGCAGGTCCCAGCGCCACTTCTCCTCGACCCAGGCGCGGCCCGCCGCGCCCATCCGCCGGCGCAGGTCCGCGTCGCCCAGCAGGGCGCTGATCCGCTCGGCGGCCTGGCCCGGGGAGCCGCCGCGCACCACCCAGCCGGTCTCGCCGTCCAGCACCGCGTCCGGGGCGCCGCCCGAGTCGCCGGCGACCACCGGCAGCCCGGTGGCGGAGGCCTCCAGGTAGACGATGCCGAGCCCCTCCACGTCCAGCCCGCCGCGGCGGGTGCGGCAGGGCATGGCGAAGACGTCGCCGGCGCCGTAGTGCGCGGGCAGCTGGGACCAGGGCACCGCGCCGGTGAAGCGGACCGCGTCCGCCACACCCGTGTCGGCGGCCAGCTTGCGCAGCTCCTTCCCGTATGGGCCGCCGCCGACGACCAGCAGGACCGCGTCGGGATGGTCGGCGAGGATCGCGGGCATCGCCTCGATCAGGGTGTCCTGGCCCTTGCGCGGCACCAGCCGGGAGACGCAGACCACCACGGGGCGGTCGGTGAGGCCGAGCCGGGCGCGGACCGCGGCGCCGCCGGAGTCCGGGTGGAAGGTCTTCTCGTCCACGCCGGGCGGGAGCTGGACCATCCGCGCGGCCGCCTCGGGGCTGAGCGCGCGGGCGATACGGGAGCGGGTGTACTCGCCGAGGTAGGTGATCGTGTCCGTGGACTCGCCGATCCGGCCCAGCAGCCCGCGGGCGGCGGGCAGCTGCGCCCAGCCGGCCTCGTGGCCGTGGGTGGTGGCGGTCAGGCGGCGGGCGCCGGCCTTGCGCAGCGCGGGCGCCATCAGCCCGAGCGGGGCGGCGGCGCCGAACCAGACGGACTCGCAGCCGTGCTCGCGCAGCAGCGCGGTGGCACGTGCGGTCACGCGGGGCGTGGGCAGAAGCATGGTCGTGCGGTCCCGCACGACCCGGAACGGCTGCTCGGCGTCGAACCGGGCGGTCGCCTCGGCGCCCTCCCGGCCGCGCTTCCAGGTGGAGGCGTAGACGATCGTCCGCTCCGGATCGAGCCTGAGCGCCATGTTGTGCAGAAATGCCTGAATTCCGCCGGGTCTGGGCGGAAAGTCGTTGGTTACGATCAAGGTCTTGTGCATCGCCGCCGACAGTACCCGCTCCCGTACCACTGACCGATTGAGGTAGGCATGAAGGCCGCAGCCGTCTGGGTTGCCACCAGGACCGTCCTGCTGCTGTGCGTCTTCGGGGTGCTGGTGCTGCCCGGGCCCGATGTCACCTCGGACGTCTCGGTGATCTACCAGGGGTGGTTCGAGGTGCTGCGCACCGGGACGTACCCGCTGGACGACGTCACCTGGCAGTACCCGCCGGCCGCCGCGCTGCCGATCCTGGCCCCGGGCGCGCTGCCGTTCCTCTCCTATCCGCACGCCTTCTTCCTGCTCTGCCTGGTGTGCGACGCGGCCGTCTTCGGACTGCTGCTGTACGCGGGGCGGCGGCCCGGGAAGAGCCCGGCGGGCGCCTGGGTGTGGGTGGCCGGCGTGCCGCTGCTGGGGCCGACGGTGTACGCCCGCTACGACCTGATGGTCACCGCCGTCGCGGTGGCGGCCCTGCTGGCCGGCATCCGGCGCCCGGCCCTGCTGGGGGCACTGGCCGGGTTCGGGGCGCTGCTCAAGGTGTGGCCGGCGCTGCTGCTGGCCGGCACCCGGCGCGGGCGGGAGACCCTGCGCTCCTGGGGCGCGGGCGCGCTGGCCGGGGCGCTGACCCTGCTGGCCTGTGCGGCGGCGATGCCCGGGGCGCTGGCCTTCCTCACCTTCCAGCGGGACCGGGGCACCGAGGTGGAGTCGCTGGGCTCGCTGGTCTTCCATGTGGCCCGCAACTTCGGCTGGGACGGGCAGGTGCTGCTCAACTACGGCTCGGTGGAGTTCCTGGGCCCGGGGGTGCCGGTCGTGTCCCGGGCCGCGCTGCTGCTGACGGCCGCGGTGTTCGGCTGGCTGGTGTGGTGGCGGCTGCGGGCCCGGGAGTTCGGCCCGACCACGCTCGCCGACGCGGCCTTCGCGGCGGTGCTGCTGTTCACCGCGACCAGCCGGGTGATCAGCCCGCAGTACCTGGTGTGGCTGGTCGGGCTGGCCGCGGTCTGCCTGGTCTTCGAGGGCAGCCGGATGCGCCCGGCGGCCAGGATGGTGCTGGCCGCGACCTTCGTCACGGTGCTGGAGTTCCCCATCTGGTTCACCCATGTCGTGCACAGCGACCTGTGGGGCATCGTGCTGCTGACGGTACGCAACGGGCTGCTGGTGGCGGCCTCGGTGAGCGCCTGCCGGGTGCTGTGGCGGCAGACCGTCACCGAGCCCGGGCTGCGGGAGGCCGCCGTGCTGCCCGCCCAGGCCGAGGGCACCGACCGGGAGCTCCAGAAGTCCTGAGGCGCATCCCCGCCGCGCGATCATTTCTGATCATATGAGCGCACGTATTGATATGACCTCTGCGGCTCCCCTACCTTCGGGCCACCTTCCGCGAGAAAGGCCCACCGCATGTCCTCTCGACCCCCCAGACGGCTGCCCGCCGCCTCCGGCGCCCTGGCCGCCGCCCTGACCCTGTCCACCCTGGCGCTGCTGCCCGCCCCCACCGCGGCCGCGGCCGCGGCCACCATCCACGTCGACTGCTCCCGCTCCACCGCCGGGGACGGCAGCCAGTCGGCCCCGTACCACAGCCTCGCCCAGGCGAGCGCGCGGACCTACGGCCCCGGCGACACCCTGGCCTTCGCGGCCGGCACCACCTGTACCGGCACGCTGACGCCCCAGGGCAGCGGCACCGCGCAGGCGCCGATCCGGATCACCGCCTACGGCACCGGCGCCCGGCCCGTGCTCGACGGCAAGGGCGCACCGGACACCGTCAGGTTCACCAACCAGGACCACTGGTCCGTCAGCGGGCTGAAGCTCACCAACCCGGCCCCGTCCCTCGCCCGGCGCACCGGGCTGCGCGTCACGGTCACCGACGGCGCCGCCCACCGGGGCTTCGACATCGGCGACCTGGTGATCGACCGGGTCGCCGGTCAGACGAGCAAGAACAGCCCCACCACCGAGGACTACGTGCAGTCCGGCGCCCTGGTCACCGGGGCGAGCGGCGGCGCCTCCACCCTCAGCGACGTCCGCGTCCACGACACCACCGTCTCGAACTCCGGTGGCGGCGGCATCAAGGTGCGCACCGGCTCGATGGCGCACAAGGGCACCGGCGTGCTGGTGGAGCGCAACACCGTCAAGGACGTGGGCGGCGACGGGATCATCGTCAGCTACGCGGACACCCCGATGATCCAGGACAACACCGCCGCCGGGGTCGGCAACGGCGTCTACCCGTTCTCCGGCGGCAACTTCGCGGGCGTCTGGGTGCTGGGCGACCACAACCCGACCATCCAGCGCAACGCCGTGTACGGCATCACCAGGATGTCCGTGGCCGACAGCCAGGCGTTTGACTGCGACTGGGGCAACACCGGCACCTGCACCGTCCAGTACAACTTCAGCCGCGACAACATCGGCGGCTTCTTCCTGGACTGCGACGGCTGCGGCACCGTCGGCGGCGCCCGCCAGGTGGTGCGCTACAACATCTCGCAGAACGACTGCCGGATGAGCAGCGGCGGCAACGGCCGGTCGGTGACGCACCTCTACAACAACGTCCTGTACTGCCCGGGCAGGAAGTTCGCCATCACCCTGGCCGACGGCAGCACGGCCGAGAACAACATCTGGGTGGGCACCGCCGACTCGCGGCTCCCGACCGCCGGGGTCAGCTGGCTGTGGAACGCCTTCCAGGGCGTCCCGCGCCCCACCGCCAACGGCATCACCGGGGACCCGGGGTTCACCGCGCCGGGCACCGGCGGCTCCACGCTCGCCTCGGCGACGGGCTACCGGCTGCGCTCCACCTCGCCGCTGCTCTCCAGCGGCTCGGTCATCACGGGCAACGGGGGCCGGGACTTCTTCGGCAACCCGGTGTCCGCCACCGCCAAGCCGCACCGGGGCGCCTTCAACGGCCCCGGGGTGTAGCGGTCGTTCCCCGGTCGCGGGTGCCCGCCGTTGCCTACCATGGTGATCGGATGACCCGAGATGATCCGCCATCCCGGTGGTCGGTCCAGGCGCACGGCGTACGGCAGGCACCCGCCCCGGCGGGCACGGGAAAGGGGCCCGATGACCATCTCCGCGCAGGACCGCCGCCGGCGGATCGTCGCCACGGTCCGGGAGACCGGGCCGATCCGGGTGGTCCAGCTGGCCGAGCGGCTCGGCATGCCCGCGGTCACCGTGCGGCGGGACATCGCCGCGCTGGCCGCCGAGGGGGTGCTGGAACGCACCCACGGGGCGGTCGCCCTGCCGGACCAGGGGCCTCCGGGCTCCGCGGTGAGCGCGGCGGGCCGGACCATCGGGGTGCTGGTGCCGGCGGCCGGCCAGTACTTCGGCGAGGTGGTGGCGGGCGTCCGGACGGTCGCCGAGACGGCCGGGGCCCGGCTGGTGCTGGGCATCGCCCCGTACGGTGCCGACAGCGGCCGGACGCAGGCGCGGCGGCTGGTGGAGTCCGGGGCGCACGGTCTGCTGCTCGTCCCCGACTGGTCGCCGGACAGCGGCCTCGCCGGGGAGGACTGGCTCGGCGAACTGCCGGTGCCCACCGTGCTGGTGGAGCGGCGCGGCGACCTGGGGAGCGCGGCCGCGGGGCTGGACTCGGTCTGCTCCGACCACCGCCACGGCGTCTACCTGGCGCTGCGCCGGCTGGCCGGGCTCGGCCATGGCGCGGTGCTGCTCGCGGCCCGCTCCGACACCCGTACCGCGTACGAGGTCCGGGCCGGGTACGCGGAGGCGGTGGGCCGACTCGGCCTCACCGCGCCGCCGGTGGTGGACGTCCCGAACGAGGACAACCCGGCGGCGGCCGGCGGCCCCGAGGCGGTGGCCGACGCCATCGCCCGGGCCGCCGCCTCCGGCGTACGCGCGGCCCTGGTGCACAACGACCGGGACGCCCTGGCGCTGCTGCCCCTGCTGCGCGACCGCGGCCTGACGGTGCCGGGCGATCTGGCGCTGATCGCCTACGACGACCTCTACGCCTCGCTCGCCGACCCGCCGCTGACCGCGGTGGCGCCGCCCAAGCAGGCCGTGGGGGCGGAGGCGCTGCGGCTGCTGCTGCGGCGGTTCGAGGCCGGCGACGCGCTGCCCGTGCACCGCCTGGACCTGCTGCCCGCGCTGATCGTCCGGCGGTCCTGCGGCGAGGGAGCCTGACCCACGGCCGTACGGCGGCGAAGGGGCCTGGCCCTCCGACGGCCCTGCGGCGGAGCCGCCTGATCCTCCGGCGGCCGTGCGCCCGGGCCGCCCGGCCGGACCCACCGGGTGCGTCCTCCCCAGCGGCGGCGCCACCGGGTGGTGGTCGGCCTCGGCTGACCGGGGCCGCCCCCACCGGCCTCACTGCGGAGTGGCCAGCACCTGGGTCCAGTAGGGGCCGCTCGGTGAGTCGGCGACGCCCACCCCGACATGGACGAAGCCGCACTCCTGGATGGCGCTGCCGCCCTGGGCGCTGTTCCGCCAGGCCTGGGCGACCTCCGCCGGGTCGTCCTGGCCATGGGCGAGGGTCTCGCCGACGGCGGACCAGAGGTAGCCGGCGGCGCGTACCCGCTCCCCGGTGTCCCGGCCGGCCGCGTCGGTGTTGGTGACATGGCCGCGGGCCGCCATCTCCTCGGCCTGCCGCTGGGCGATCTCGGTCAGCCGGGGGTCGGTGCGCAGCCCGGGGCAGCCGCACTCGGCGCGCAGGGTGTTGACCTCGTCGACGAGCAGCGGCGCGGGCGCGGGCCCGGTCAGGGTGCGCGGTGGGGCCGGGGTGGTGGTGGCGGGGCTCGGGGAGGGCGCCGGTGCGGTGGTGGCGGGCGGGGCGGCGACGGTACGGGGCCGGCTCCGCGCGGTGGGCGGGGCGGACGGGGCCGGGGTGGACGCGAGCGGGGCGGTCGGCTCCGGGGCGGGCGGGGTCGCGGGGGCCGGGGGCGCGTCGGCGCCGTGGGTGGGCGGGGGCGCCGGGAGGGCGGAGGCGGGCGGGGTGCGGGCCTCGGGCGGGGCGGGCGGGGCGGTGGGCCAGAGGAAGACGGCCAGGGCGGCGGTGGCGGCGGCGCCCGCGGTTATCAGCCCGCCCGCCTTGGCGGCGGAGAGGGCGGCGGGCGCGGAGGCGGCGGACGTGCTGGTGGTGTGGGCCGCGGCCTGGGCCAGCGCCTCGGCGGCGCGCTGCCCGCCGTCGTACCAGGGCGCCACCAGGGCGAGACCGGAGAGCAGGCCCTCGGCCGGGAGCAGGCCCGCGCTCCCGGCGGAGCAGCCGGCGCAGCCGCTCAGATGGCGGGCGACCCGCTTGCGCCACAGCGGGGTGGGGGTGCCGTCCCAGTCCGCCAGCAGCGCGTCCAGCTCGGGGCAGCGGGGTTCGGCGGCCAGGGCGCGGACCACGGCCCGGGCGATGTCGAGCTGGTTCTTGACCCGCTGGACGCGTACGGCGGCGTGCTGCGGGGACAGGCCGAGGGCGTCGGCCAGTTCGGCACGGGTGAGCCGGCCGGCCGCCTCCAGCCACCACACGGCCAGTACGTCCCGCTGGGAGTCGTCCAGCCAGCGGGTCGCCTCGGCGGTCTCGCGACGCTGGCCGGACAGCTCCAGGCGCAGGATGGTGAGGTCGACGAAGTCGGCGGCCCGGTCGGCGGGTTCGTCGGTGTCGGCCAGCGGGGCGGGGCGGTGGCCGAGGGCGGCCCAGCGGGAGCGGACCTGGTTCATGGCGATGGCGAGGAGCCAGGAGCGGAAGCGGGCCGGGTCGCGCAGCGCGCGCAGCCCGGACAGCGCCCGGAGCATGGTCTCCTGCACCACGTCGTCCACGTCCGGGTGGCCGTTCAGCGCCCGCCCGACCACGTCGTAGACGAGCGGCAGGTACCGCGCGACCAGCTTCTCCCGGGCCAGGCGGTCGCCGCCCCTGGCCTCCACCACCACTGCTTCGGTGCCGTCCACGCCGCCCACGTCACACGCTCACATCGCTCGGATCAGTCCGGGAAGTGTTATCCGCGCCCGGTCCGATGGTCAACCAGTAGGCGGGGCCCACCGGGTATCCGCCGGGACAGTGCTGGGATCGGGAGGGGTCATGCCGAACAGGACCGAGGACGCCGTCGGCTCGCCGGGCGCCGGCGGCGGACCGTGTACGGGCACCGGGGCCGGAGCCGGGACCGCGGCCAGGGCCGGGGCCGGGCGGACGGAGCGGGTGCCGGGACCGCCGGCCGCGGATGAGTTCCCGGCGGCGCTGCGGGCGGCGCTGAGCCGGCGCGGGCTGTCGCTGGAGCGGGTGAGCGAGCGGCTGAGGGCCCGCGGGATCACCATCAGCCAGGCCACCCTGAGCCACTGGCAGCGCGGTCGCAGCCAGCCCGAGCGGGCGCGGTCGCTGCACGCGGTGGACGCCCTGGAGGAGATCCTCGAACTGCCGGGCGGGGCGCTGCGCTCCCTGCTGGGTCCGCGGCGGCCGCGCGGCCGGATCACCCCGGTGCGCTGCGAGGACGCCGCACTGCGGTTCTTCGGTGAGGGCTCGGTGGCCGAGCAGCTCATCGGGGAGGGTTTCCGGGACTTCAACCGGGGCCTCAGCCAGCTCGTCATCCACGACACCGTGGCGGTGGGCGAGAGCGGGCGGACGGAGTCGATGGCCGCCACCGTGGTGCTGCGGGCCAACAGCCCCGGCGTGGACCGGGTCCGGTTCGTCCTCGGCTTCGACGACGAGGAGGCGGAGCCGGTGGACGTCCGGGTCACCAGCGGCCGGCTGCACGAGGCCACCCATGTGCGGGAGCTGAAGTCGATGGCGCTGGACATCCGCTTCGGCCGGGAGCTGGCCAAACTGGAGACGGCGGTGGTGAGTTACGCGGTGGAGGTGAGCCCTTCACGGAAACCGGCCGCCCACTACGAGCGCCGGTCGTCGAGCGGTCTGCACGAATACCTCCAGCAGGTCTTCTTCCACCCGGGGGCGCTGCCCTCGCACTGCCGGCGCTATTTCCGCGAGCAGATCGACTCCCCGCCCCGCGATCAGCAGCGGGTGGTCCTGGACCCGTCGCACAGCGCCCATGTGTTCGCCTCCCGGTGCGGCCCGGGGGTCTACGGAATGGCGTGGGAGCCCGGCGTGTGAGCACACGGCCGGGCCCCTCCGCCGACGCGGGCGGACGGTCCACGGAGTGGGAGGTGGGGGGTCGCGCCACGCACCCGGCGGGGTGTACGGCGCGCTCGGTGGAGACCGCTCCGCGGCGGACGCGGGCGTGAGCCCGCCGCCGCACCTCCCATCCTGCTCGGCCGCATTCCCCCTGACAAGGATTCAGGGAGCCGGCTTCTATACAGAAGTCACCGACAACTGTCATCACGACCGCCTCCGATCACCGCCTCAACAGTTCTCGCGAATTCTGTGAAAAACGTTCGCGGCTGATCCTCTTGTTCCTCCGTCAGCTCCGGGTCAGAGTCATGGCGCGTCGAATCCCCCACTCTCGACGCCAGGCACAAGCCGTCGCACCGGAAACCGGAGCGCTTAATCAGCGCTCCTTTCTTCCGATATCCCCGCACGGCCGCATGCCTGATACCGGAAGGAATGTCCGTGCGCATTTCGCGTAAATACGCCCTCGCCGTCTCCGCCGCCGCGCTGCTCTCGGTGACCGCCGTCACCGGCGCCTCGTCGGCCGCCGCGGGCGAGTCCGCCCCGCGCTACCAGCCGGAGATGGTGAAGGCGCTCGCCGCCTCGCTCGGGGTCAGCGAGCAGGCCGCCGTCGAGCGGCTGGACCAGCAGGACGCGCAGCAGCGGCGACTGGCGGGCCTGGCCGGGAAGGGCATAGCCGCCGACGGCGCCTTCTTCTCCTCCGCCGGCAAGCTGACCGTCAACGCCGAGGACGCGGCCGGTGCCGCGCGGATCGAGCGGGCCGGTCTGGACGCCCGGGTGCCCGCCCGCGGTGAGGAGGAGCTGGAGCGGGTCAAGGCCAAGCTGGACGCGGTGGCCGCCAAGCGCGTCCCGTCCGGCATCGCCTCCTGGGGCGTGGACCTCGCCTCGGACACCGTCACCGTCGAGGTGAGCAGCGACAAGGGCGCCGCCGCCAAGGCGTTCCTGGCCGAGGCCGCCAAGCACGGCTCCGCGGTGAAGGTGGTCCGCGGCCAGGAGGAGCTGTCCCCGCAGGCCGTGATCTACCCGGGCAGCCAGATGACCTTCAACGGCTACCTCTGCTCCGTGGGCTACGGGGCGAAGGACCGCAACGGCAAGCAGTACCTGGTCACCGCCGGGCACTGCATCGAGGACCTGCCGGTGCTGAGCTACAACGGCACCCGCTTCGCCAAGGGCACCCACAGCCGCTTCGCGCTCGGCACCCGCAGCGTGGACATGGGCATCGCCGCCATCGACTCCGGCAACTCCATCGCCACCAGCGTCGGCACCTGGGGCAACGGCAGCAGCGTCGCGGTCAAGGGCAGCAGCCGGGCCGCCTCGGGCGCGGCGCTGTGCAAGTCGGGCCAGACCACCAAGTGGACCTGCGGCAAGGTGAGCTCGTACAACGTCTCGGTCACCTACACCGACCAGAACGGCGGCCCGGACACCGTGGTGAGCGGGCTGGCCAGCTCCAGCGTCTGCACCCAGGGCGGGGACAGCGGCGGCGCCTACATCTCCGGCAACCAGGCGCAGGGCATGACCTCCGGCGGGCCCACCGGCCAGAAGTGCACCGGTGGCGTCAACTCCCGCGGCTCCTCGTACTTCCAGCCGCTGGACGACGCCCTCAGCTACTACGGGCTGACCCTCAACACCAACTGAAGCCCGCGCCCGTAGCGCCCCTGGGGCCGCCCGCCACACCCGGCGGGCGGCCCCGCGCTCGTGACACGCCCCCTCCCCCTCCCCCCACCCACCAAGGACTGAGGTCAATGCGGCTCTCACGCCTCACCCTCATCGCCGTCTGCGCCGCCTTAATCGCGGCCGGCACCGTGTCCTGGCGGCTGTGGCCGCCGGGCGGCGACCGGAGCGACCCGATCGTGGTCGGCACCACGGGCGCGGTCACCTCCCTCGACCCGGCCGGCGCCTATGACACCGGCTCCTGGGCGCTGTTCGAGAACGTGTACCAGAAGCTGCTGACCCTGGCCCCCGGGTCCACCAGCCCCGCCCCGGACGCCGCCGAGAGCTGCCGGTTCACCGGGGCGGGCATGCGGACCTACACCTGCCGGCTCCGCAGCGACCTGGTCTTCCCCGACGGCCGCCCGGTCACCGGTGCCGACGTCAAGTTCTCCATCGACCGGATCCGCGCCATCGCCTCCCCGGTCGGGCCGGCCGCGGTGCTGGACACCCTGCGGGAGGTCCAGGCCCGGGACGGGGAGGTCGTCTTCCACCTCCGCACCCCGGACGCCACCTTCCCGCTCCGGCTGGCCACCGGGGCCGGCTCCATCGTGGACCGCGCCCACTACCCGGCGACCTCGCTGCGCCCGGGGAACACGGTGGACGGCACGGGCCCGTACCGCATCCGCTCGTACGAGCCGGGCAAGCGGATCGTCCTGACCCCCAACGACCGCTACCGGGGCGCCGTCCCGCGCCGGGGCTCCCCGGTGGAGATCCGCTACTACGACGACCCCGGCGAGCTGGCCCGGGCCTGGGACCGCCGCCGGATCGACGTGGTCAACCGCGGGCTCCCGCCGAAGATGCTCACCTCCTTCCTGGACGGCACCACCGACGCCCGGGTGGACGAGGCGAGCAGCGGGGAGTCCCGGATGCTGGTGTTCAACCTGCGCGACCGCTCCCCCGCGCATGACCGCGCGGTACGCCGGGCGGTGGCCGCGCTGGTGGACCGGCCCAGGATCGCCGCCGGGCCCTACCTCTCCACCGTCGACCCCCTCCTCTCCGTGGTGCCGCGTGGCTACGTCGGCCATGTCAACGCCTTCCAGGACGAGTACCCGCGCCCCGCGCCCGAACGGGCCGCGCGGCTGCTCCGCGAGGCCGGGATCACCCCGCCGGTCCGGCTGGCCTACGGCCACCGCGCCGGCCCGACCTTCGCCAAGGAGGCGGCGGAGCTGCGCCGGCAGCTGGAGGCGAGCGGGCTGTTCCGGGTCACCGTGGCCTCGGCCGACTGGCCCGACTTCCAGCGGGGCCTCCTCGCCGGCCGCTACGACATCTACGGCTTCAGCTGGACGCCCGACTTCCCCGACCCGGACAACTTCGTCCAGCCGCTGGTCGGCACCCGCAACGCGCTCGCCAGCCGCTACTCCAACCCCCGCATCGACACCCTGGTCTCGACCACCCGCGGCCACGAGGAACGGGTCCGGGCCGTGGGCGACTTCCACACCCTCCAGCGCGAGGTCGCCCGCGAGGTGCCCGTCCTGCCTCTCTGGCAGCGCAAGGAGTACGTACTGAGCACCCCGGACGTCACCGGCGCCCAGTACCTGGTGGACGGCGGCGGCGCCTGGCGCCTGTGGGAGCTGCGCCGGCTGTGAGCCCGTACGACCGCCGCCGGGCCGCCGGGGACGGCACGGGGCTCCGGCCCGGACACCGGTGGCCTCACCGCCCCGCCCCCGGGCCCAGCTCCTCCCGCACATAAGCGCGCCAGCGGGTGGTGAAGGCGGCCGGGGTGGTGCCGAGCACCGACCGGAGGGCCGTCGGGGCGCCGGAGGTGCCCGCCTGGCGGTAGAGGGCGCGCAGTGGGGCCTCGCCCCACTCCTCGGCCACCAGGGCACAGGCGAGATGGGCGGCCTCGTAGGCGCGGGCCAGGGTCGCCGGGTCGCCGCCGAAGGCGAAGGCGTCGTTCCCCGGCAGGGTGCCCGGCGGGCCGGTGCGGGTCAGTTCGGGGGCGATCTCGTGCGGGGCGAGCCTCCGCCCCCGCCAGGCCGCCCAGTCGGCGAAGCCCTCCGAGAGCCAGAGCGGTGTGCGCTCGGTGGTGGCGCGGCGGGTGGCCACATGGGTGGTCTCATGGGCGATCACCACCTCCCGGCCCAGCGCGCTCAGCCCGGCGTACTCCTCGGGGTTGACGACCACCCGGTCCGCGGGGGCCCCGGGGCCGGTGTGCCCGGTGGTCACCGCGGCGGTGCCCGCGTACGCGGTGGCCGGCCGGCCCAGCAGGGCGCCCATGGCCGCCTGCGAGGGCGGCAGCAGCACCAGGACCCGGCGGGCCCAGGGCTCCGGCCAGGCGGCGGAGGCGGCGGTGACGGCCCGGTCGGCGGCCCGGGCGAGCTCCGCCAGCCGCTCGGGAAGCGGGCCCGCCCCCAGGACGAGGGCGCGCGCACCGCGCCGCGCGCGTACCGGGCCCTGGTCCCAGGGCTGCGCGGCGGCGCCCGGCGCGGGGCGGTCGGCATCCACCCGCCAGCCGCCGCCGGTGCGGTGCAGGTCCAGCGTGCGGGCGGCGGTGACCGGGGCGGTGTCGTATCCGGCGATCCGGTACGTCAGTTCGGCGCTCGCGGTCGCCCGGTCGCCGTCCAGCCGGATGCCGGTGGGCCGCAGCGTCCAGGAGGCGAGCTCCGCCCCGCCCAGCGCGGGGGCGGCCCGCCCGGCGACCGCGGCGCGGACGGCGGCGGCCTCGTCCCGGGACGCATGCCGCGCGCAGCCGCCGGCCAGCAGTCCGGCGGCCCCGAGAACGGCGGCCCGCCGGGAGATGGCCATCCCCCGATCGTACGGGGCGCCCTCGCGTGGACCTCAGACGCGGGTGATGGCGGAGACCGGCATCATGCCGACCGGGTCGTAGCGGACCGGGGCGCCCGGGTAGGGCGCGTGCACCACCTGGCCGTTGCCCATGTACATGGCCACATGACTGGCGTCGTCGCGGTAGGTGACCAGGTCCCCGGGGCGGGCCTCGGCCAGCGAGACATGGCGGCCGGCGCCCCGCTGGGCCTGCGAGGTGCGCGGGATGCCGACGCCCGCCTGGGCGTACGACCACTGCATCAGCCCCGAGCAGTCGAAGCCGTCGGGGCCGTTGGCGCCCCAGACGTACGGCCGGCCGACCGCCCCCCGGGCCGCGGCCACCGCGGCGGCGGCCCGCCCGGAGACCCCGCCGGCGACCGGCGGCAGGTCCTCGCGGCCCCCGGAGCGGGAGGCCCGGTCAGCCCCGTCGACGTCCTGCCGCTCCTTCGCCGTGAGGGAGTTGAGCACGGTACGGGCCTCGGCGAGCTTCCGCTCCACGGTGCGCTTGTGCGCGGCGACCGCGGCCCGGCTGCGCTCCAGGTCGGCCAGCGTACGGGTGGCCTCGGCGCGCTGCTGGTCCAGACGGCGCTGCTCGCGCCCCAGGTCGGCCAGGACGCCGGCCTGCTGCTCGCCCATCCGGTCCAGGGCCGCGGCCCGGTCCAGGTAGCCGTCCGGGTCGGAGGTCAGCAGCAGCCGCAGGGCCGGGTCCATGCCGCCGGAGCGGTACTGGGCGCCGGCCACGCTGCCGAGGACGCCCCGCATCCGGTTGATCCGCTCCTGGCCGCGGGCCACCTCGTCCTGGAGCACGCCGACCCGCTCGCGCAGCACGCCGCTGCGCTCGGCCGCCGCGTTGAACCCCTCGGTGGCCTTCTCGGCCTCCGCGTAGAGCCGGTCGACGCGCGCCTTGGGCCCGTCCGCGGGGGCGGTGGGCGCGGCGCCCGCGGGGGCGGCGGCGAGGGCGGCGGCGGTGGCCGCCGCGGCGGACAGGACGGTGGTTCTCGCGCTGCGGGTAAGCCCCGACTGCGAGGACCGGCGATGGGACGCCACGGACCGCGCTCCCTTCCCTGGACGGCTGGACGCGCACACGCGGGCCGTCCGGCGGGGCGGTCGGCCGCCCGGGTCGCCACTCGGTGCACGCGGTGCGCGGCAGACAGTAGCCGGGTGCGGGAGGTGCGGCCAGCGGCCGACGGGGCCGGGAACGGCTCCGCCCCGCCGGAGACCACAGGTCACCGACGGGGCGGGGTGTCAGCTTCGGGGGCGGCGAACCACCCGATCGGGCGGGTGTGCCGGGCGCGCCGGACGGTCTGCCGGACCGTCAGGCGGGCGTCAGATGCGGACGCCGAACTGGAAGCTCCCGAGCCACTCCATGGACTCGTAGCGCACCTGGGCGCCGGGCTTGGGGGCGTGCAGCACCTGGCCGTTGCCGGCGTAGAGGCCCACATGGGCCAGGTTGTTGAAGAACACCAGGTCGCCGGGCTGGAGTTGGCTGCGGCCGATCTTGGTGCCGTCGTTGTGCTGGGTGAAGGTGGTGCGGGTGATGCTCACCCCGGCCTGGCCGTAGGCCCACTGGGTCAGCCCGGAGCAGTCGTAGGCGTTGGGGCCCTCGGCGCCCGACTGGTAGGGCTTGCCGACCTGGGTGTTGGCGGCGGCCAGCGCGGCGGCGGCCACGCCCGAACCCGTGACCGGGGGCGCCTCCGGCTTGCCGGACTCGTCCTGCTTGCCGAGCTGGGCGCGCTCGCCGGACTCGCGGCTGGCGCGCTGCTCCTCCTGCTGGATCTTGGCCCGCTCCTCGGCGGTGAGGGTGTTGAGGAGCTTCTGCGCCTCGGCGAGCTTGCCCTGGTAGGCCTTCTTCTTGGCGCCGATGGTCTTGCGGACGTCCTCCAGGTCGGCCAGCTTGCGGGTGGCCTCGGCGCGCTCCTGGGCCAGGACGCGCTGCTTCTCCTGGACCTCGGCGAGGGCCTCGGCCTGCTTGGCGCCGACCGCGTCGGCGGTGGAGGCGCGGTCGAGGTAGCTGTCCGGGTCGGAGGAGAGCAGCAGCTGGAGCGCCGGGTCCATGCCGCCGGAGCGGTACTGGGCGGTGGCGACCGAACCGAGGCCGTCACGCAGCTCGTTGAGCTCCTGCTGGCTGCGGGCCACCTTGTCCTGGAGGGCGTCGGCCTCCTTCTGGAGCTTGCCGCGCTGCTCGTCGGCGAGGTTGTACTGCTCGGTGGCGGCCTCGGCCTCGTGGTGCAGCTTGTCGACCTTGGCCTTGACCTCGTCCTTGGTCGGCTTCGGGGCGGCCTGAGCGGCTTGGGAAGTCAGGGCGACGGCAGCGGCGGCGGCCGCGGTGAGCACGGTCACGCGGGCTCGACTCGGCTGCTTGGGACGGCGGTGGGACCCCACGGAGGCGAGCTCCTTCTTCCTCTTCCGGCCGCCTGCCGGGCCGACGGGTCGGCATCCGGCCCCGTACCCGGCGCCCGGCTTCCCCCGCGAAGCGACCCCGGACCGTACGGAACTGGCGGTCCCTCCGCTGCCACTCCGGATGAGTGATCACCTGCGCAGAGGTTTGAGGCCAGACCCTAGTGACCATCTTGTGATCAGTTCAAATCCTGATGCGAAAAATCTCGCTCACGAAGCACTTTCTTTACATCCGTCACACGGACAGTCATGGCGAGTTGACCCACCGTTCAAACCCCGACGCCTCAATTCGGGCAAGTGGGCCAGGTGTTACGCAAGCCGCGAAAGCCGCTTCAGCAGCATCGCGGACGCCACCGGGCGGGCCCCGGACCGGGCCACCCCGTCGGCCACCTCCCGGTCGGTGGAGGCCACCACCACCGGCCGCCCCGGCGGTTCGGCCCGCACCAGCTGGCGGATCAGCTCGTCCGCGGTCACCCCCGGCTTGGAGAACAGCACCCGCACCCCGCGCGGCGGCGCCAGCAGCACCGGGGCGGCCAGCTCGGCCCCGTCGAAGACACAGGTGACCTCCGCCCCGGTCCGTGCCGCCAGCGCCGACAGACCGCCCAGCAGCCGCAGCCGCTGCTTCTCCAACGGCATCGTCGGATAACCGGTCTTGGTCACGTTGTAGCCGTCCACCACCAGATGCGCCTGCGGCAGCGCCAGCAACTGGTCCAGCAGCGCCGGGTCGGTCTCCGACAGCGCCCGGGCCGCCACGTCCTTGGGCGACATCCGCCCCGGCCGCACCGCGTCCACGGTGTCCGCCGGATGCGTACCGGCCGGCGGCAGCGCCAGCTCCCGGCGCAGCCCCTGCGCCGACTCCAGCACGGTGTCCAGCAGCAGCCGCAGGCGCATGTCCTCCACCGAGCGTCCCTCGCGGGCCGCCTTGCGCCCCGCCTCCACGGCCGACTCCGCCTCGCCCAGCCGGGCCTTCAGCCGGCGGTTCTCGCTCTCCGCGGCGGACAGCTGGGCGGCCGCCTCACCACGGGCCGCCTCCCACTCCGCCTGGGCGCGGCGCAGCGCCGCCTCGCCCCGCTTGACGTCGCTCAGCGCGCTGCGCAGCTTGCGCTGAAGCGATTCGGCGTCCCTGCGGGCCGTCTCCAGCTCCCCCCGCAGCCGCTCGTTCTCGCCCTTGCCGCGCTCCCTGGCCTCGGCCAGCTCGGCCCGCAGCCGCTCCAGCTCCCGCCGCCCGGCCTCGTCGGCCCGCTCGGCGTCCGCCCGCTGGGCCTCCTCACCGGCCGCGGCGACCAGCTTCACCCAGTCCGCGGGGCGCAGTACGTACGCGGCCGCCGCCACGTCCACCGGGTCGGCCGCGGCCGGCACCGCGCCGGACTCCACCGCGCCGGCCAGCTCCGGCTGCCCCGATCTCAGCTTCTCGCCGATCCGCTGCCGGAACACCGTGTCCGACTCCAGCGCGGCGGCCATCGCGTTGCCGGCGAACCTCAGCCGGCGGCTCGGGGTGAACCGGGCGTACTGCCGCAGCTGCGCGGGCAGCTCGGCCACGGTCAGCCCGCCGAAGGCCTCCGCGACCAGCGCGACCACCCGGCGCCGCACCGCCTCGGGCAGCGGGCGGTCGAGCGCCTCGCCCGCACCGCCGGCCACCTCGGCGCCGTCACCGGGCTGCTCCACGATCCGTCACCTCTACCCGTCGTCCTCGCGCCCTGCCGGGCCCTGCGCCACCCCCCGTAGCCATTCTCCGTACACCGCCCGCGATCCCCCCCGCGGGCCCACCGCCCCCCGCCGCTACGAGACGGCGTCCGGCCGGTCCACCAGCTCGATCCGGTCCACCGCGTTGCACCAGCGGCAGCGGACCGACTCGATGGTCTCACTGACCACCTCGCGCTCCTCCACCTTCGGCTCGCCGGCCAGATCGAGATGGACGTACTCGACGACCTTGGACGAGCGGGTCACGTCGAAGCGCGTGAGATTGCCGCACAGCGTGCAGCGCCAGCGGGTCGTCGCGGTCGGCAGGGGAACCGTCGTCATCGTGCCGTCTCTTCCCTCGTGCATACGGATGCGGGAGCCGCGGTGCGCCGTCGGACTGCGGTGTCTGGTGCCCGTAACCCTACGGCCTAGCGGGTACCCCCGTGGCGCGGCGAGGCACCCTGTCCCGCTGTTGCCGTTTACGTCATGATCTGTCCATGGTCGATCGCCGCGGACCGGTTGTGACGTACGGGCTGATCGTCGCCTGCGTCCTGGTCTTCCTGCTCAGCCCGGTCTCCGGGCTGAACCCCACCCACGGCAGCGGTGACGCGCTGCTCTCCGCGCAGAGCGCCTACTTCCGCCGCTGGGGCGTGGTCCCCGCCGAGCTCCTCAGCGGCTCCCCCCGCGCCCTGCTCACTCCCCTCACCGCGCTCTTCGTCAGCGGCAGCTGGCTGCATCTGCTCGGCAACATGCTGTTCCTCTACGTCTTCGGCGCGATGGCCGAGGAGCGGCTGGGCCGGATCGAGTACACCCTCTTCTACACCGGCTGCGGCTACCTGGCCCTGCTCGCCTACGCCCTCGCCCACGCCGACTCCACCCAGACCCTGGTGGGTGCCTCGGGCGCGATCTCCGGGGTCCTCGGCGCGTTCCTCCTCCTCTTCCCCCGGGCCCGGGTGACCAGCCTCTTCCCCTTCCTCTTCTTCCTCCCCCTGCGCTTCCCGGCCTGGGCGGTGCTGGTCTTCTGGTTCGTCCTCCAGTGGCTCGCCGCCCGCCAGGCCGCCACCGGCCCGGGCGTCGCCTACCTGGCCCATGTCGTGGGCTTCTGCCTGGGCTTCCTCTACGCCTGGGTCCGCCATGGCCGTCCGGCTAGAGTGAGACGGCAAGCAGCGGCCCCCGAGGAAGGACAGCCGTGATCACCGCGATCGTGCTCATCAAGACCAGCGTGGACCGCATCCCCGAGATCGCCGAGTCGATCGCCTCCCTGGACAGCGTCAGCGAGGTGTTCTCGGTGACCGGCACCTACGACCTGATCGCCATGGTCCGGGTCGCCCGCCACGACGACCTGGCGGACGTCATTCCGGGCCGCATCAGCAAGATCCCGGGCGTCGAGGGGACGGACACGCATGTGGCGTTCCGGACGTACTCGCAGCACGACCTTGAGGCGGCGTTCGCGATCGGCCTCGACGCGTAGCCCTCGGGCGGGCGGCGGCCAGGCCTTCGGCTCGCGAGCCGGTGGCCCCGCCGCCGTGGGCGGCTCGCGCCGCCGGTGCCCGGGCCGCTGCCCGGTGGCGTCGCTGACGCGGGTGGGTCTGTGCTGGTGGCGGTCCGGTGGCCTTTCGCCGGTCCGGTGGTCGGGTCCGCTCTCCGGTGGGTGGGGGCGTGGGCACTCCGGGCTCACGTGCTCGCCGCTCGCGCTCACCGTTCGATGCTCAAGCGCACCGCCTCATCACGCTCGGCGGCTGCGCGCGCGACCCTGCGTACCCCCACCCGACCGGCGGCCGACTGACCCGTATCACCGTGGCTGATGGCCTTTCGGGCCGACGGCCCCCATCCGACCGGTGGCGCACTGACCCGTCGCCGTGGCTGATGACCCACCCGGGCCGACAGCCCTACCCGACCGGTGGCACACTGCCCCATTTCGCCGTGGCTCATGACCGCCGGACCGACGGCCCTCATCCGGCTGACGATGCACTGTCCCGTCTCGCCGTGGCCGATGACCTCCCGGCCGGCGGCCCCCGCCCGCCCGGCCGGCGATGCACTGCCCCGTCTCGCCGTGGCCGATGACCTCTCGGCCGACGGCCCCCGCCCGCCCGACCGGCGATGCACTGACCCATTTCGCCGCGGCTGATGACCTCCGGGCCGACGGCCCCCACTCGGCCGGCGATGCACTGTCCCATTTCGCCGTGGGTGATGACCTCTGGGCCGACGGCCCCACCCGGTCGGCGGCGCAGCGCCGTTTCGCGGTGTTTACGCACTCCCGGCCGAGGGTCCGGACCGCCTCGCACGGACCCCACCGGACCGGCGGAGGGATCCCGCCCACCCGGTAGGGCGACCGCCCCTCCACGGCGGCGGCCAGTCTTCCGGGCCATGGGCCCGCATTGGTCGGACGTCACCGCCCGGCGGGTGATACGGGACGTCGTACTTCGGTCCGGACCGCCTCGCACACGACCCGCCCGCCCGGCCCGCGGCGCCCCCTTCCCGGGCCGTGGGCCCGCATCGGTCGGACGCTACTGCCCGGCGGGGGAGACGGCCCCCCGGGCCCGTACGACTCGCTGCGGCACCCTTCCGGGCCGGGGCCCGTACCGCCCGTGGGGCGTTGGTCCCGGCCGTCAGGCCGGGAGAGGGGGCCACTGGGGGTGCACTCGCCCTCCGGACAGTGGGTGGGGTATGCAGGGTCGCGCGCGCAGCCGCCGAGCGTAATGAGGCGGTCGCTTGAGCATCGAACGGTGAGCGCGAGCGGCGAGCACGTGAGCCCGGAGTGCCCCGCCCCCCACCCACCGGGCAGAGTGCACACCCACCGGGCCCGCAAACCGCCACCGGGCCGCGACCAAGCGCAGACGCAGGCGTGGCAGCGGGGCCACCGGGCTGCGGGGTTACCGGCCCGCCGCCACCCCGGAGGGGACGCAGCGGCCGTCTTCGGTGCGGTAGTCCCAGCGGGCCCCGTTCCGGACGAGCTCCTTCACGGCGCGGACGAAGCGGTCGATGTGCTCGTCGGGGGTGCCCGCGCCGAAGCTGACGCGGATGGCGTTCAGCGAGCGCTCGCCGGGGGCCGCCTCGGGGGCGCCGCACTCGCCGACGACCTGGGGGTCGCTGCCGAGGAGGGTGCGCACCAGGGGGTGGGCGCAGAACAGGCCGTCGCGGACGCCGATGCCGTACTCCGCGGAGAGGGCCGCCGCGAAGTGGGAGCTGTTCCAGCCCTCGACGACGAAGGAGAGGACCCCGACCCGGGGGGCGTCGTCGCCGAAGAGGGAGAGGACGCGCACCTCGGGGACGTCGGACAGGCCGGAGCGGACCGCGGCGATCAGGGCCTGCTCGCGGGCGACCAGGTGGTCGAACCCGGCCTCGGTGAGGGCCTTGCAGGCGGAGGCGATGGAGTAGACGCCGATGACGTTGGGCGAACCGGCCTCGTGGCGGGCCGCGGTGGTGTGCCACTGGACGTCCACGCCGCCGTCGGCGCGGCGGGTGACGGTGCGGGAGGCGCCGCCGCCCGCGAGGTAGGGCTCGGCGTCGCGGAGCCAGTCGGCGCGGCCGGCGAGGACGCCGGAGCCGAAGGGTGCGTAGAGCTTGTGGCCCGAGAAGGCCACCCAGTCGACGTCCAGGTCGCGGACCGACACCGGGTGGTGCGGGGCGAGTTGGGCGGCGTCCAGGACGATCCGGGCGCCATGGGCGTGCGCCGCGGCGGCGAGTTCGCGGACCGGCCACAGCTCACCGGTGACGTTGGAGGCGCCGGTGACGCAGACCAGGGCGGGGCCGTGAGGCTCGCGGGAGGCGAGGGCGCGTTCGAGGATCTCGACGGCCTGCGCGGGGGTGCGGGGCGCGTCGAGGTAGGTGACGCGGTGGGCGCTCCAGGGGAGCAGCGAGGCGTGGTGCTCGGTCTCGAAGACGAAGACCTGGCAGTCGGCGGGCAGCACCGCGGCCAGCAGGTTGAGCGAGTCGGTGGTGGAGCGGGTGAAGACGACCTGGTCGTCCGCGCGGCAGTCGAGGAACTCGGCGACGGTGGTGCGGCTGTTCTCGAACAGGTCGGTGGAGAGCTGGGAGAGGTAGCCGGCGCCGCGGTGGACGCTGCCGTAGTAGGGGGCGTACGCGGCGACGTCGTCCCAGACGCGCTGGAGGGCGGGGGCGCTGGCGGCGTAGTCGAGCGCGGCGTAGACCACTTCGCCGCCGGTGACGAGCGGGACGGTGACGTCGCGGCCGAGCACCGGCAGCGGGGCGGCGCAGGCGGGATCGGCGTCGGCGGAGGAGACGGCGGCAGGCGTGGCGGTGGCGTCGACGGACATGGCGAAACTCCCGTTGCAGGCAGGCGAGTTCACACGCAAGGGGGCAGGAAGGAAGAGGGCCCGGCGGTGCGTGGAGAAAGGGAAAAGGCGGCGAGGAGGGGGCTGTCGCCCTATCGCATTCGCTTGCTCACGAGACTGCTCCCTTGAGGACCAGGACCCCAGGGTACGCAGGGGTCCGCGCTTGCCGCTGACCTTGTTGTCAGCGGCCTGGTCTTCACCCGGGGCACCCCGCCACGGACGGAGGGTTGCCGGACAGCGGGCCGGGGCCGTGTTCGCTGTCACTCATGACCTTGCAGAGCATCCTGCCATACGTCTCGGAATGCGCAAGGCGCGGTCCGGGATACGGACCGCGCCGTGCGTCACATCGAGAGGGTGTGGCTGGGGGCTATGACTGGGTGGCGGTGACCCAGCGGTCGAGGGCGGCGCGGGCCGCGCCGGAGTCGATGGACTCGGCGGCGCGGGCCATGCCGGCGCGGATCTGGTCGGCGAGCGGGGCGGGGGTGGGGTCGAGGGCGACCAGCGCGGCCGCGGCGTTGAGCAGGACCGCGTCGCGGACCGGGCCGCGTTCGCCGGCCAGGAGGCGGCGGGCGACGTCGGCGTTGTAGGAGGCGTCGGCGCCGCGCAGGGCCTCGACGGGGACGAGGTCGATGCCGACGTCGCGGGGGTCGAAGGGCTGCTCGGTGACCCCGCCGCCCTGGACCACCCAGACCCGGGAGGTCGCGGTGGTGGTGAGCTCGTCCAGGCCGTCGTCGCCGCGGAAGACCAGCGCGGAGGAGCCGCGTTCGGCGAGGACCCCGGCGAGGATGGGGGCCATCCGGGCGTCGGCGACCCCGGTGGCCTGGGCGCGGACCCGGGCCGGGTTGGTGAGCGGGCCGAGGAAGTTGAACGTGGTGCGGATGCCCAACTCCTTGCGGGCGGCGGCGACATGGCGCAGCGCGGGGTGGAACCTGACCGCGAAGCAGAAGGTGATGCCGGCCTCCTCGGCGACCTCGGCGACCCGGCTGGGGCTCAGTTCGAGGTTGACGCCGAGCTTCTCCAGGACGTCGGAGGCTCCGGAGGCGGAGGACGCGGCGCGGTTGCCGTGCTTGACGACCTTGGCTCCGGTGCCGGCGACCACGATCGCGGACATGGTGGAGATGTTGACGGTCTTGGCCCCGTCGCCGCCGGTGCCGACGATGTCCACGCAGCGGCCGGGGACCTCGATGACCCGGGCGTGCTCGTACATGGCGCGGACCAGGCCGGAGATCTCCTCGACGGTCTCGCCCTTGGCGCGCAGGGCGACGGCGAAGCCGGCGATCTGGGCGTCGGTGGCCTCGCCGCGCATGATGCGGTCCATGGCCCAGGCGGTGTCGTCGGCGCTCTGGTGGCGGCCCTCCAGCAGTCCGTTGAGGACCTGGGGCCAGGAGCGGCCCGCCGCGGTCGGTCCTCCAGCGGGGTACACAGCGCTCATGGTCGCTCCTGGGCTTGGTGTCGGGGCTCGATGGCAACCCTATCCAGTCCCGGGGACGGCGAAGAGCCCCGTCCGTGCACCGGACGGGGCTCTCCTCCGTGGCGGGTCACCGGCTCGCGCGGCCGGTGGGGTCAGCGGGTCAGTGGTGGCCCCCGTGACCGCTGCTGATCTCCCGGTACTCCTCGGCGGTGGCCTTGGGGACCTGGTTGCCCTCGCCGAAGTAGCCCTTGCTGAGCTTGGCGCGGAGCTTCTCGCCGCGGGTGAGCTTGCGCTCGACGCCGTTCTCGTCCACCGCGGGGCCGACCTCGGCCGGCTCGTACTGCTCGTGCGCGGTGAGGGAGTAGCGCTGGGACTGGCTGAGCGGCTCGTGGATCTCCACGAACTCGCCGTGCGGCAGCCGCTTGATGATGCCGGACTCGCGTCCGTGCAGCACCTTGTCGCGGTCGCGCCGCTGGAGGCCCATGCAGATCCGCTTGGTGACGATGAACGCGATGACCGGTCCGACGAAGTAGAAGATCCGGACGAACCAGGTGATCGAGTTGATCGACATGTGCAGGTGGGTGGCGAAGATGTCGTTGCCGCCACCGATCAGCATGACCATGTACGAGGTCACCCAGGCGACACCGAGCGCGGTGCGGGTCGGGGCGTTGCGCGGGCGGTCCAGGATGTGGTGCTCGCGCTTGTCGCCGGTGATCCACGACTCGATGAACGGGTAGACCGCGATGGCCGCGAGGACCAGGCCGAAGACGACCAGCGGGATGAACACACCGAGGACCAGGGTGTGGCCCCACAGGTTGATCTCCCAGCCCGGCATCACACGGACCAGGCCTTCGGCGAAGCCCATGTACCAGTCGGGCTGGGCGCCGGTGGACACCTGGTCCGGGCGGTACGGGCCGAGCGCCCAGATCGGGTTGATCGTGAACAGTGCCGCGATCACCGCGATGACGCCGAAGACCAGGAAGAAGAAGCCTCCGGCCTTGGCCATGTAGACCGGCAGCAGCGGCATGCCGACCACGTTCTTGTTGGTCCGGCCGGGGCCGGGGAACTGCGTGTGCTTGTGGTAGAAGACCAGGATGAGGTGGGCCACCACGAGACCGAGCATGATGCCCGGCAGCAGCAGGATGTGGATCGAGTAGAACCGGGCGATGATGTCGTGGCCCGGGAACTCCCCGCCGAACAGGAACATCGAGATGTACGTGCCGACGATCGGCACGGACAGGATCGCGCCCTGGGTGAAGCGGACACCGGTGCCGGAGAGCAGGTCGTCCGGGAGCGAGTAGCCGGTGAACCCGGTGAACATGCCGAGGGCGAACAGCAGGAAGCCGAACAGCCAGTTGATCTCACGCGGCTTGCGGAACGCGCCGGTGAAGAAGACGCGCATCATGTGCACGAACATGCCGGCGATGAAGATCAGCGCCGCCCAGTGGTGGATCTGCCGGATGAGCAGGCCGCCGCGGACGTCGAAGCTGATGTCGAGGGTCGACGCATACGCCTCGGTCATCCGGATGCCCTGCATCGGGACGTACGAGCCGTGGTAGTGGACCTCGTTCATGCTCGGGTGGAAGAACAGCGTCAGGTACACACCCGTGAGGATGATGATGATGAAGCTGTAGAGGCAGATCTCGCCCAGCATGAAGGACCAGTGGTCCGGGAAGATCTTGCGCATGTTGGCCTTGGCCAGGGAGTAGATCCCGAGCCGGCCGTCCGCCCAGTCGGCCACCCGCTCACCGGCGGGCGCCTTGCGCTTGGCGTCGGTCGTGGTGCTCATCCGCGCTCCCAGAATGCAGGGCCGACGGGCTCGGCGAAGTCGCCGAGCGCTTCGAGGTTGCCCTCGCCGTTCACGCCGATCCGCAGCTGCGGCAGCGGATGGCCGGCCGGGCCGAAGATGACGCGGGCGCCGTCGGAGAGGTCGAAGGTGGACTGGTGGCACGGGCAGAGGACGTGGTGCGTCTGCTGCTCGTACAGCGAGATCGGACAGCCCACGTGGGTGCAGATCTTCGAGAAGGCGACGATGCCCTCGTGCGACCACTCCAGCTCGCGGCGGTCCTTGATGTCCTGCGGCTGGATCCGCACGATCATCAGGGCGTCCTTGGCGATCTTGTTGTTGAAGTCCTCGTCGTCCTCCTCCAGGCCCTCGGGCTTGGCGAAGGTCAGCGAGCCCACCACGACGTCCTCGGGACGCAGCGGCTCGTTGGTGTTCATGTTGATGAGCTGGAGGCCCTTCTTCCACGAGGTGTGGAAGAGCTTCTTCTCGGGCAGCGGGCCCAGCTCGCGCAGCAGCACCACGCCGGAGAGCGGCACCATGGCCAGCGCGCCGAGCATGGTGTTGCGGATCAGCGGGCGGCGGCCGATCGCGGACTCCCGGGCGCCGTCGGCGAAGTCGGTCATGACCTTGGCCTTGACCTCGGGGGCCGCCTCGATCGCGTGCCGGTCGTCGGCGAACTCCTCGTCCGACATCAGGGTGCGGGCCCAGTGGACCGCGCCGGCGCCGATGCAGAAGAGCGCCACGCCCAGGGTCAGGCCCAGGGACAGGTTCGTCGCGCTGACGTGGCCGATCGGCCACACGTAGACGATCTCGTCGACCGGGAAGATGACGAAGGAGGCGATGAAGCCGATCGTCGCCAGCATCGACACGGTGAACAGCAGGGCGACCGTGCGCTCGGAGCGCTTGGCGGCCTGCTCGTCCACGTCCTGGATACGGGGCTTGTGGGGCGGCAGCCCCGGGTCGGCGAACGGGTTCTCGGCTACCGCCGTGCCGTGCGCGCTGCCCTGCTCGTGCGGCAGGTTCTTGTCTGAAATCTCGTTGCTACTCATGACTTCTTGGCCTTAGCGGTGTGGGCCGCGACCCAGATGGCGACAGCGATGAGGGCACCCAGACCGAAGATCCATCCGAAGAGGCCCTCGCTCACCGGACCGAGTCCGCCGAGCGCGAAGCCGCCGGGGGTCGGCGTCTCGTCACCGTTCACGGACTTGACGTACGCGATGATGTCCTTCTTCTCCTTCTCCGGCATCGTGGTGTCGGGGAAGGACGGCATGTTCTGCGGGCCGGTCTGCATGGCCTCGTAGATCTGCTTGGGAGTGGAGTCCTCCAGGCTCGGCGCGTACTTGCCCTTGGTCAGGGCACCGCCCTCACCGGTGAAGTTGTGGCACTGGGCGCAGTTGGTGCGCCACAGGTCGCCGCCGCGCGCGATGTCCGCGCCCTCGGGGTTGTACTGCTTCTCGGTCGGGGTGACCGGGCCGGGGCCGAGGGAGGCCACGTACGCGGCGAGCTGGTCGATCTGCGCCTGGTCGTAGATGACCGGCTTCTTCGGCACCTGGGCGCCGGGCTGCTGCGCGGGCATGCGCCCGGTCGCGACCTGGAAGTCGACGGCGGCGGAGCCCACGCCGACCAGGGACGGGCCGTCAGTGGTGCCCTGACCGCCGGTTCCGTGGCAGCTCGCGCAGCCGACGGAGTAGAGCTTCTTGCCCTCCTCGATGGCGAGGGACTGGGCGGTTTCGTCTGCCTGGGCCTTGCTCGCGGGCGCGAACGCGGCGTACAGCCCCCCGGTGGCCGCCAGCGCGAGGAGTAGGACGACGACAGCTGCCAGCGGATGGCGTCGTCGTGCGGAGAGCTTTTTCACGGATTACCCCGGTGTCAGGATCTTCTGCGTCGGTGCTTGCTGGATGTCGGGTGCCGGAGCCGACTACTTGATCATGTAGATCGTGGCGAAGAGGCCGATCCAGACGACATCGACGAAGTGCCAGTAGTAGGACACGACGATGGCGGCGGTTGCCTGCTCGTGGGTGAATCTCCGGGCCGCGTACGTCCGGCCGAGGACCAGCAGGAACGCGATGAGGCCACCGGTCACATGCAGTCCGTGGAAGCCGGTCGTCAGGTAGAACGCCGAGCCGTAGGGGTCGGAGGAGAGGGAGAGCCCGTGCTCCTTGACCAGCTCGGTGTACTCGAAGACCTGGCCTCCGATGAAGATCGCACCCATGACGAACGTGATGATGAACCACGCCCGGAGCTTCTTCACGTCACCGCGCTCGGCGGCGAACACGCCGAGCTGGCAGGTGAGTGAGGAGAGCACCAGGATCGTGGTGTTCGTCGCCGAGAACGGGAAGTTCAGGTAGCTGGCCTTCTCGGACCAGAACTCGGCGCCCGTCACCGATCGCAGGGTGAAGTACATCGCGAAGAGGGCCGCGAAGAACATCAGCTCGGAGCTCAACCAGATGATGGTTCCGACGCTGGTGAGGTTCGGCCGGTTGACCGACGGGTGCGCGTGCCCGGTTTCTACTGTCGTTGCTGTCGCCACGACCGACATTATGTCGGTCGCTTATCCCGCCCTCACTCCGGGGGGTGCCGTTCGGAGTGTTGATGGGCTCTGTCCAGCCCGAACGGCCCATCCGAGGGCCCGTGGAAGGCCCCTCGAAGGGGTGATCGGACCGGTGCCCGGGGAGCGGTGGACGGAGTAGCATCCGGCGCATCGGATCCGCCCGCACCGCCGACGTCCTCGGAGGAACCATGCAGTCGAGTGCCACCGTGCTGGTCTACAGCGACGATGCGAACACCCGCTCCCAGGTGCGGCTCGCGGCCGGGCGCCGGCCGGCCGCGGACATCCCCCCGGTGGAGTACGTGGAGTGCGCCACGCTGCCGGCCGTGCTGGCCCGGCTGGAGGCCGGCGGGATCGACGTCTGCGTGCTGGACGGCGAGGCGGTGCCGGCGGGCGGCATGGGTGTGGCCCGGCAGATCAAGGACGAGGTCTTCCGCTGCCCGCCGGTGCTGCTGCTGATCGGCCGCCCGCAGGACGCCTGGCTGGCCACCTGGAGCCGCGCGGAGGCCGCGGTGACCCTGCCGGTGGACCCGGTGGAGCTGGCGGACGCCCTGGCCGCGCTGATCCGCTCCCGGCTGTCGGTCGAGGCGTGAGGACATGACGACGCGCCCCCGTCCGGTGGTCCCGGACGGGGGCGCCTGTGCTGCCTGAGTGCCCTAGACCCCCGGGCTGAGCCGGAGCGGGGCGGTGTTGGGAGCGCCGGCCTTGGCGGAGCTGCCGGTCTGCCACTTGTCCCAGGACAGGTTCCAGTCGCCGTAGCCGTTGCCGAAGTGGTTCATCTCGTCGCCGCCGCTGTTGACGACCTTGACGATGTCGCCCTCCTTGACGGTCTCGTAGAACCAGGCCGCGTTGGAGGTGGACATGCCCACGCAGCCGTGGCTGACGTTGGCCGAGCCGTGGGAGCCGGCCGACCAGGGGGCGGCGTGCACGTACTCGCCGCTCCAGGTGACGCGGGTGGCGTAGTACACCGGCAGGTCGTAGCCCTCGCTGCTGCCGGCCGCGATGCCGACGGTGGTGCCGCGCATACGGACGAAGTACTCCTTGCCGAGCACCACCTTGACGCCGTTGCGGGTGTCGAAGCCGGGCTTGCCGGTGGTCACCGGGATGGTGTTGATCACTTCGCCGTTGCGGAACACCGTCATCTCGTGCGAGGACGCGTCGGTGACGGCCTCGATCCGGTCGCCGATGTCCAGCTTGAGCACGCCGGGGTCGGCCCCGTAGAGGTCCTTGCCGATCCGCACCCCGGCCAGGGTGCCGGAGACGGTGACCTTGGCGCCGGTCGGCCAGTACTCCTTGGGCCGGAAGTGCAGCTTCTCGTCGTCCACCCAGTACCAGGCGCCCTCGACCGCGGGGGTGGAGCGCACCTTCAGGGAGCGCTCGACGGCGGCCCGGCCCTCCTTGGAGGAGACCGGCTCGCTCAACTCCGCGGTGATGGGCTGCCCGACGCCGTAGGTGCCCTCCTCCGGACCGAACGCGACCCGCAGGACCTTCTTGGCAGCGGCCGTCTGGAAGGTCTGCGTACGGGCGCCCGGGGCGCCCTTGGCGTCCTCGGTGGCGACCCGCACGGTGTAGCGGGCACCGGCGACCAGCGGGGCGGTGGAGCGCCAGCGGGTGCCGTCGGCGGACAGCTCGCCGGCCAGGAAGTGGCCGGCCGCGTCGACGGCGGTGACGTCGGTGATCCGGCTGTCCTTCTCCCGGGCGGTCACCTCCAGCGGCTTGTCCAGCGGGGCCTTGGCGGCGCCCGAGGTGTTGAACGCCACCTGGGCGGCCGCGTCGGCGGGGCGGCCGGCGAGGGGGTGGCCGTCCGGCTGACCGCACGCGGTCGCGGCCGCGCCGGTGACGGCGACCAGCAGGGTGCAGCTGATGGCGGTGCGCAGACGGGGTGTGTCGTTCATGCGCTCAACGTACGAACGGCCGTTGGCGGCGGCACCCGGTGTGAGCCGAAAGGGTGACCCTGATGGGTGAGTGGGCCGGGAACGCCGAACCGGCGGCCTCCGCGAGGGAGACCGCCGGAACGGGTGGGACGGAGAAGCGCGGAACCTACTGGTTCTGGTTCTCGCCCCGGTAGTACTCGAACACCCAGCCGAAGAGCCCGACGAGGATCAGCGGGAGGGAGAAGAACAGCAGCCACCAGCCGATGGCCACGCCCAGGAAGGCGAACCCGCCGCCGATGGCGAGCGAGAGCGGCTGCCAGCTGTGCGGGGAGAAGAAGCCGACCTCGCCGGCCTCGTCCGCGACGTCCGCCTCCTTGTCGTCCTGCGCCATGGCGTCGACCCGCTTGGCCGTGAAGGCCAGGTAGAAGCCGATCATCACGGTCAGGCCGAAGGAGAGGAACAGGGCGGTGGTGCCGACCGGCTCCTTGGACCACAGGCCGTACAGGATGGCCATGGCGAGCACGAAGGCGCTCAGCCAGAGGAACATCTTGCCCTGGATCTTCACTTGCCCGCCTCCTTGGCGCCGCCGAAGAGGGCGGTGTCCTTCTGCTCGTCGTTCTCGAGCTGGCCGACGGCCGCGATCTCAGGGTGGTGCAGGTCGAACGCCGGGGATTCGGACCGGATGCGCGGCAGCGTGAGGAAGTTGTGCCGCGGCGGCGGGCAGGAGGTCGCCCACTCCAGCGAACGCCCGTAGCCCCACGGGTCGTCCACCTCGATCTTCTTGCCGTACTTGGCCGTCTTCCAGACGTTGTAGAAGAACGGCAGGATCGACAGGCCGAGCAGGAACGAGCTGATCGTGGAGACCGTGTTCAGCGCGGTGAAGCCGTCCGCGGCCAGGTAGTCCGCGTACCGGCGGGGCATGCCCTCGGCGCCCAGCCAGTGCTGCACCAGGAAGGTGCCGTGGAAGCCGATGAACAGCGTCCAGAAGGTCATCTTGCCGAGGCGCTCGTCCAGCATCTTGCCGGTGAACTTCGGCCACCAGAAGTGGAAGCCGGCGAACATCGCGAACACCACGGTGCCGAAGACCACGTAGTGGAAGTGCGCCACCACGAAGTACGAGTCGGAGACGTGGAAGTCCATCGGCGGCGAGGCCAGGATGACACCGGTCAGACCACCGAAGGTGAAGGTGACCAGGAAGCCGATCGTCCACAGCATCGGTGTCTCGAAGGACAGCGAGCCCTTCCACATGGTGCCGATCCAGTTGAAGAACTTCACACCGGTCGGGACCGCGATCAGGAAGGTCATGAAGGAGAAGAACGGCAGCAGCACACCGCCGGTGACGTACATGTGGTGCGCCCACACCGTCACCGAGAGGCCGGCGATCGCGATGGTGGCCGCGATCAGGCCGAAGTAGCCGAACATCGGCTTGCGGCTGAAGACCGGGATGATCTCCGAGACGATGCCGAAGAACGGTAGCGCGATGATGTACACCTCTGGATGGCCGAAGAACCAGAAGAGGTGCTGCCAGAGCAACGCGCCGCCGTTGGCGGCGTCGAAGATATGGGCACCGAACTTGCGGTCCGCCTCCAGGGCGAACAGCGCGGCCGCCAGCACCGGGAAGGCGAGCAGGACCAGCACACCGGTCAGCAGCACGTTCCAGGTGAAGATCGGCATCCGGAACATCGTCATGCCGGGCGCGCGCATGCAGATGATCGTGGTGATGAAGTTGACCGAGCCGAGGATCGTGCCGAAGCCGGAGAAGGCCAGACCCATGATCCACATGTCGGCGCCGACACCCGGCGAGCGGACCGCGTCCGACAGCGGGGAGTAGGCGAACCAGCCGAAGTCGGCCGCACCCTGCGGGGTGAGGAAGCCGGCCACCGCGATCAGCGAGCCGAACAGGTAGAGCCAGTAGGCGAACATGTTCAGCCGCGGGAACGCCACGTCGGGCGCGCCGATCTGCAGCGGCATGATCCAGTTGGCGAATCCGGCGAACAGCGGCGTCGCGAACATCAGCAGCATGATCGTGCCGTGCATCGTGAACGCCTGGTTGAACTGCTCGTTCGACATGATCTGCGTACCCGGCCGGGCCAGCTCGGCGCGCATGAAGAGCGCCAGCAGGCCGCCGATGCAGAAGAAGGCGAACGAGGTGACCAGATAAAGCGTGCCGATGGTCTTGTGGTCGGTGGTGGTGAGCCACTTGATGACCACGTTGCCCGGCTGCCGGGTCCGCAGCGGGACCTCGTTCTCGTACGGCTCACCCGCGCCGCCGGGCTTGGTGGCGGCACCCTGGGGTTCGTTGAGGATGCTCACAGTTGGTTCGTCTCCGTGTTCCGGGCCGGGTCCGTCTGCGCGATGCCCGACGGGATGAAGCCGGTCTGCCCCTTCTCGGCCAGCTCCTTCAGGTGCTGCTGGTAGCGCTCCGGGGAGACCACCTTCACGTTGAACAGCATCCGGGAGTGGTCGACGCCGCAGAGCTCGGCGCACTTGCCGCGGAAGGTGCCCTCCTGGGTGGGCGTCACCTCGAACACGTTGGTGTGGCCGGGGATGACGTCCTGCTTGAAGAGGAAGGGCAGCACCCAGAAGGAGTGGATGACGTCACGGGAGGTCAGGACGAACCGGACCTTCTCCCCCTTCGGCAGCCACAGGGTCGGGCCCGGGTTGCCGTTCTGCGGGTTCCGCGTGCCGGGGATGCCGTAGTCGTAGACGCCCTCGGCGCCCGCCGGGAAGGCCTTCTGGTACCGGTCCGGGATGGCGGACAGGTTCTCGTCGCCCTTGGCGGACGTCTGGGCGTTGCCGTCGACGTCCTCGATGTAGTTGAGGCCCCAGCTCCACTGGTAGCCGACCACGTTGATCGTGTGGGCCGGCTTGTCCGAGAGGGTCAGCAGCTTCGACTCGTCCCGGGCGGTGAAGTAGAAGAGCACCGAGACGATGATGAGGGGGGTCACCGTGTACAGCGCCTCGATGGGCATGTTGTAACGGGTCTGCGGAGGAACCTCGACCTTGGTGCGGCTGCGCCGGTGGAAGATGATGCTCCACAGGATCAGACCCCAGACCAGCACGCCCGTGACGAGCGCAGCCGCCCACGAGCCCTGCCAGAGGGAGAGGATGATCGGAGCCTCTTCCGTCACCGGGGTCGGCATACCGAGGCGGGGGAAGTCCTCCCAGTTGTACGAGCAACCGGTCGCGGTAGCCAGGATCAGGCCCGCAGTCAGCGCCTGCGGCAGCTTCCGCCGCAACGGGCGCCGCGACATGGGGGTACCGCCCCCGCCCTTCAGGCGGTGGGGGAGGTCGGAGCCGTTGGGACTCACGTAGCGCCTTCCCGAGAGTCTCGCCCGCGCGACCGGCCGCGGCCGTCACGCTGGTCGGTCGCCGGGCCCTGACGCGGGCAGGGGTTTGGATGTTTATGCGGACCAAACCCTACTGGACGCTATTTGGGGTCGCGCGGGGAGGGTGCCCAACGCGCCGCAGGGCCCCCTTTTGGGGGTTGCCGGGCTGGTCGGAGCCGGTCAGGGGACGGCGGTTTACTGGAGGGGTGACCTACTTCGACGCCGCTTCCTCCGCTCCTCTGCACCCTGTGGCCCGGCAGGCGCTGGTCGCCGGGTTGGATGAGGGGTGGGCCGATCCGGGGCGGCTGTACCGGGAGGGGCGGCGGGCCCGGCTGCTGCTGGACGCGGCCCGGGAGGCGGCGGCGGAGGCGGTGGGGTGCCGTCCGGACGAGCTGACGTTCACTCCTTCGGGGACGGCCGCGGTGCACACCGGAGTTGCCGGGGCGCTGGCCGGGCGGCGGCGGGCGGGGCGGCGGCTGGTGGTCTCGGCGGTGGAGCACTCCTCCGTACTGCACGCCGCCGCCGCGCACCAGGCGGCCGGCGGGGCGGTCGTGGAGGTGGGCGTGGACCGGGCGGGGCGGGTGTCCCCGCAGGCGTACGCGCAGGCGCTGGGCGAGGACGGTGAGGGCACCGCGCTGGCCTGCCTCCAGTCGGCCAACCACGAGGTGGGCACCGAGCAGCCGGTGGCGGAGGTGGCCTCGGCGTGCCGGGCGGCCGGGGTGCCGCTGCTGGTGGACGCGGCGCAGTCGCTGGCCTGGGGGCCGGTGGCGGGTGACTGGTCGCTGCTGACCGGCAGCGCCCACAAGTGGGGCGGGCCGGCCGGGGTGGGGCTGCTGGTGGTGCGCAAGGGCACCCGGTTCGCGGCCCAGGGGGCGGCGGACGAGCGGGAGTCGGGGCGGTCGGCCGGGTTCGAGAACATCCCGGCGGTGGTGGCCGCGGCGGCCTCGCTGCGGGCGGTCCGGGCGGAGGCGGCGGCCGAGGCGGCGCGGCTGCGGGGGCTGGTGGACCTGATCCGGGCCCGGGTGCCCCGGCTGGTGGCGGACGCGGAGGTGGTGGGCGACCCGGTGCGCCGCCTGCCGCATCTGGTGACGTTCTCCTGTCTCTATGTGGACGGGGAGACGCTGCTGCATGAGCTGGACCGGGCCGGTTTCTCCGTTTCGTCCGGATCCTCCTGTACGAGCTCCACGCTGACGCCCAGCCATGTGCTGCGCGCGATGGGGGTGCTGTCGGAGGGGAACGTCCGGGTGTCGCTGCCGCCGGGCACGGAGGAGGCGGAGGTGGCGCGGTTCCTGGAGGTACTGCCGGGCGCGGTGGCGGGGGTGCGGGAGCGCTTCGGCGCCCCGGTGGCGGAGGCGGCGCCCCGGGGGGAGGCCCCCGAGGAGGACGGGGAGCGGATGGTGGACGCGCTGGGGCGGCGGTGCCCGATCCCGGTGATCGAGCTGGCGAAGGTCTTCGGCGAGGTGCCGGTGGGCGGCCTGGTGACGGTGCTGTCCGATGACGAGGCGGCCCGGCTGGACATCCCGGCCTGGTGCCGGATGCGGGACCAGGAGTACGTGGGCGAGCGCCCGGCGGAGCGCGGTACGGCTTATACGGTCCGCCGGACGTCCTAGCGACCCGGGGCGGGCTCAGCCCAGGTGGGAGCGGACCTCGGCGGCGGCCTCGTCGCCGTACGCCTTGGTGAAGCGGTCCATGAACTGGGTGCGCCGCAGGGTGTACTCCTGGGTGCCCAGGGTCTCGATGACCAGGGTGGCGAGCATGCAGCCGATCTGCGCGGCGCGCTCCAGGCTGACGCCCCAGGTCAGTCCGGCCATGAAGCCGGCCCGGAAGGCGTCGCCGACGCCGGTGGGGTCGACCTTGGCCTCCTCGTCGGGGGTGCCGACCTCGATGGGCTCCTCGCCGGCCCGGTCGATGCGGACGCCCCGGGCGCCGAGGGTGGTGACCCGGTGGCCGACGCGGCCGAGGATCTCCTCGTCGCTCCAGCCGGTCTTGGACTCGATGAGCCCCTTCTCGTACTCGTTGGAGAAGAGGTAGGTGGCGCCGTCCAGCAGGGTGCGGATCTCGTCGCCGTCCATGCGGGCGATCTGCTGGGAGAAGTCGGCGGCGAACGGGATGCCCCGGCCGCGGCACTCCTCGGTGTGGCGGAGCATCGCCTCGGGGTCGTCGGCGCCGATGGAGACCAGGTCCAGTCCGCCGACCCGGTCGGCGACGTGCTTGAGCTCGATTTGGCGGGCCTCGCTCATGGCGCCGGTGTAGAAGGAGCCGATCTGGTTGTGGTCGGCGTCGGTGGTGCAGACGAAGCGAGCGGTGTGCAGCACCTCGGAGATCCGGACCGAGTCGGTGTCCACGCCGTGCCGGTCGAGCCAGGCGCGGTACTCGTCGAAGTCGGCGCCCGCCGCGCCGACCAGGATCGGGTGGGCGCCGAGCTGGCCCATGCCGAAGCAGATGTTCGCCGCCACCCCTCCCCTGCGGACGTCGAGGTTGTCGACCAGGAAGGAGAGGGAGACCGTGTGCAGCTGGTCGGCGACCAGCTGGTCGGCGAAACGGCCGGGGAAGGTCATGAGGTGGTCGGTGGCGATGGAGCCGGTGACTGCGATTCGCACGGCTGTGCTCCTGCGGCTTCAGGGGAAGTCGGTCGCTTGAGGCTAACGGGTCGCCGGACCGGCCAACGCGGGAAACTACCCGATAGTAGGCCTTTTTCGGCCGCCTTTCGGCTGCGTACGGTGCCGTTATGGCGACATACGACGTGGTTCGTGAGCAGCGGGAGTCCGAGTACGACCTGGTGGAGCTGAGGGGGCAGAGCGCGCGGATGGCGCCGCACTGGGCGCCCCCGGTGCGGACGGCGCCCGCCCCGGTGCCGCCGTCGAGGATCCACGGGGTGGTCGTCTCCCCCGCCTCCGCCCGGCTGGTGGACTCTCTCGGCGGATACGGGGTCTGAGGACCGGTACGCCGGCCTCCGGCACGCGTACGGGGGTGGGCGTAGGGGTCCCTTCCGCGTACCCCTTACGGCGTAACCGCGGGGCCGGTGGGGAACCGCTCGGCCGCCGCCTCCGTCCCAGGGGTGTCCCGGGGCGACGGCGTCCCGGCGGTCGAAGGAGCTAGCGGTGAGTGGTGGCACGGAGCGGACAGGGCCGACCGGAACCGCGCCCCGCCGAGGGCGTTCCCCGCTCGCCGTCGCCTCGGTGGCGGCGGCGGTGCTGCTCGTCGGCGGTGGCGGCGCCTATCTGGCGACGGCGGCCCCGGACGACGGCAAGGAGCGGGGCCGGACCTCGCCGGCGGCGGACGTACCGCCTCCGCCGCTGGTGCTGGACGGCCACGGCGGTACGGCCGGGGAGGACACCGCCGCGGGTATCGCGCCCGGTGAACCCGACCCGTCCGGGGTGGAGTACGTGGCCAGGGGCGTGCTGCCGAAGGGCCCGGGGCGGGCGCCGGTGTACCGGGCAGGAGACGAGGTGGACGCCGGGCGGGTCACCCGGCTGGCGCGGGCGCTGGGGCTGAAGGGCGAGCCCCGGGCGGTCGGCGCGGTGTGGAAGGTGGGCCCGGACAAGGGCCGTCCCGGGGCCGCGCTGGAGGTGGAGCGGCAGGCGCCCGGCACCTGGTCGTTCGGCGACTTCGGCGGCGCGGTGGACGGGACCACCGGGGACGACTGCCTGAAGGGCAAGATCTGCGACCCGAGCGGCGGTGGTACGCCCGAGGGGAGCTCCGTACCGGGCAGCGGCCAGGGCACCGGGGGCGACCCGGTGGACGAGGCGGCCGCGCGCGCGGCGGCCGCCCCGGTGCTGGAGGCGGCCGGGCAGGGCGGCGCGGCGCTGGACGCGTCCCAGGTCACCGGCTCGGTGCGGTCGGTCAACGCCGACCCGGTGGTGGGCGGGCTGCCCACCTACGGCTGGGCGACCGGCGTCCAGGTCGGCCCGGACGGCCGGGTCACCGGGGCGAGCGGGCGGCTGGCGGCCCCGGAGCGGGACGCGGTGTACCCGGTGATCGGCGCGGACCAGGCGCTGAAGCTGCTGAACCGGCCCGCCCAGGGCGCCCCGCCGTCCATCGGCGGCTGCGCCACCCCGGTGCCGGCCGGGAAGGACGGCGGCCCGGCGGTGGGGAAGGACCCGCTGAAGGGGGACGTCGCCTGTGAACCGGCGAAGCCCGCGCCGACGCAGAAGGTGACGGTGGAGCGGGCGGTCTTCGGGCTGGCGGCGGCCGCCTCCTCGGGCCGGCCGGTGCTGGTGCCGTCCTGGCTGTTCGAGGTGCGGGCCGGGTACGACGGCCGGCCGTTCACCCTCACCTATCCGGCGGTGGACCCGGAGCACCTGGCGCCCCCGGAGTCCGCGACCCCGGCCCCGTCCGGCTCCCCGGACCCGGGCGCGCGGGAGCCGGGATCGCAGGAGCCCGCTCCGCGGGAGCCCGGTTCCTCGCCGCGGGTGGAGTCCTTCGCGGCGGACGGGAAGACGCTGACCGCCCGGTTCTGGGGCGGGGTGTGCTCCACCTTCACCCTGCGCGCCGAGGAGACGGCGGAGCGGGTGGCGCTGACCGTGGTGGAGAAGCCGAGCAGCCCGGGCCGGGCCTGTATCGCGATCGCCGAGGAGCAGACGGTGGAGGTCGCGCTGAAGGAGCCGCTGGGCGACCGGCGGGTGGTGGACGCCCGCAGCGGTGAGCGGGTGGAGCGGCGCTGAGCCGCCGGCTGACGGCGGCATGACGAAGGCGGCGGCCTTCCGGATACGGGATCCGGGGGCCGCCGCCTTCGTTCCGTCGCGGCGGGTGGTGCCGCGGGCGGTTCAGCTGAAGGAGTCGCCGCAGGCGCAGGAGCCGGTGGCGTTCGGGTTGTCGATGGTGAAGCCCTGCTTCTCGATGGTGTCGACGAAGTCGATGGAGGCGCCGCCCAGGTAGGGGGCGCTCATCCGGTCGGTGACCACGCGGACGCCGTTGAAGTCCTTGACGACGTCACCGTCGAGCGAGCGCTCGTCGAAGAAGAGCTGGTACCGCAGGCCCGAGCAGCCACCGGGCTGCACGGCGACGCGCAGCGCCAGGTCGTCGCGGCCTTCCTGGTCGAGCAGGGCCTTGACCTTGGCCGCGGCGGCGTCCGACAGGAGGATGCCGTCGCTGACAGTGGTCTTCTCGTCCGATACGGACATCTGCTTCTCTCCCGGGGTGTACGGAGACTGCTTTGCCGACGGGTACAACCGGCGGAGCCGTGGATTCATTCCGAGCGGCTTCGTTCCGGGCGGATTCGTCCCAAGCCGGGCCGGGCCGGACTCCGGCTCGTCCTTTCATGCTCGCACACCCGGTCGGGGAGGGGCACCGGCCGGGAGCGGTTGGGGTGCGTCACATCGACACAATGGCCATCGTCAAAGTGACGTGAATCGGCTACCATGGATAGCGTCAATTAGACGAAAAGACTGTGGAAGAAAGGGTAGGTGCGTGACGTGACCACCGCCCAGCCCCTGGATGTCCAGCCGACGCCGCTCGCTCTGCTGCTGCTCGGCCGGGAGGCCGACCCCAAGAGCGAGCGGGGTGTGGAGTGCCCCGGCGACCTGCCCTCCCCCTCCGACCCGGACCTGGTCGAGCGCGCCCGCGCGGCCAAGGAGAAGCTGGGCGAGAAGGTGTTCGTGCTCGGCCACCACTACCAGCGCGACGAGGTCATCCAGTTCGCGGACGTGACCGGCGACTCCTTCAAGCTCGCCCGGGACGCGGCGGCGCGGCCGGAGGCCGAGTACATCGTGTTCTGCGGTGTGCACTTCATGGCCGAGTCCGCCGACATCCTCACCTCTGACGACCAGCGGGTGGTGCTGCCGGACCTGGCGGCGGGCTGCTCGATGGCCGACATGGCCACCGCCGAGCAGGTCGCCGAGTGCTGGGACGTGCTGGCCGAGGCCGGTGTCGCGGAGGCGACCGTGCCGGTCGCGTACATGAACTCCTCCGCCGACATCAAGGCCTTCACCGGCAAGCACGGCGGCACCATCTGCACCTCCTCCAACGCCAAGCGGGCCCTGGACTGGGCCTTCGAGCAAGGGGAGAAGGTGCTCTTCCTGCCCGACCAGCACCTCGGGCGGAACACCGCGGTCCGCGACATGGGGATGTCGCTGGAGGACTGCGTGGTCTACAATCCGCACAAGCCGGGCGGCGGGGTCACCCCGGAGCAGCTGCGCGCCGCGAAGATGATCCTGTGGCGCGGGCACTGCTCGGTGCACGGCCGGTTCTCGCTGGAGTCGGTCGAGGACGTGCGGGCGCGCATCCCGGGCGTCAACGTGCTGGTGCACCCCGAGTGCCGGCACGAGGTGGTGGCGGCCGCGGACCACGTGGGGTCCACGGAGTACATCATCAAGGCGCTGGAGGCGGCCCCGGCCGGTTCCAAGTGGGCGATCGGCACCGAGCTGAACCTGGTCCGGCGGCTGGCGAACCGTTTCGCCGCCGAGGACAAGGAGATCGTCTTCCTCGACAAGACGGTCTGCTTCTGCTCGACCATGAACCGGATCGACCTGCCCCATCTGGTGTGGACCCTGGAGTCGCTGGCCGAGGGCAAGCTGGTCAACCGCATCGAGGTGGACCGGGAGACCGAGAGCTTCGCCAAGCTGGCGCTGGAGCGGATGCTGGCCCTGCCGTAGCGGCCCACGGATGACGAGAGGGGCGCCCCGCCGGCTGCGGGGCGCCCCTCTCGCCGTACCGTCCCGGGTCCGGGAACCGGGCGAGTACCGGACCCGGGGGTCGGGTGGCTCCGGACCCGTCCCGGAGCCGGGGCCGAAAGGCGCGGGCGGGTCCGGCGTGGGCCGGTCCGGCTCCGGGAGCCGGTGGCTCCGGACGGACGGGCCCCTGGCCGGGGGCCGTCAGGCGCGGGCGGGTTCCGGGTCGCGGTCGCCGGTGGACTCGCCGGTGGTGCCGGGCCCGTCCTGCCCGCCCTTGGCCGCGCGCTTCGCCTGGCGCCTGGCGCGGCGGCGCTCCTTGCGGAGCTCCACCATCGCGTAGAGCGTCGGCACCAGCAGCAGGGTCAGCAGGGTGGAGGTGATCAGTCCGCCGATCACCACCACCGCCAGCGGCTGGGCGATGAAGCCGCCCTGGCCGGTGACCCCGAGTGCCATCGGGAGCAGGGCGAAGATGGTGGCCAGGGCGGTCATCAGGATCGGGCGGAGCCGGTGCCGGCCGCCCTCGACCACCGCCTCCACCACGCCCAGGCCCTGGGCCCGGTACTGGTTGATGAGGTCGATCAGCACGATGGCGTTGGTGACCACGATCCCGATCAGCATCAGCAGGCCGATCAGCGCCGGGACGCCCATCGGGGTGCCGGTGGCCAGCAGCAGGCCGATGGCGCCGGTCGCCGCGAACGGGATGGCGACCAGCAGGATCAGCGGCTGCACCAGTGAGCGGAACGCGGCCACCAGCAGCAGGAAGACCAGCGCGATGGCCGCCAGCATGGCGAGCCCCAGGCTGCCGAACGCCTCCTGCTGGTCCTCCGAGACGCCGCCGATGGTGGCGGTGGCGCCCTCCGGCAGGTCCAGCGCGGTGATCGCCTTCTGGAGCTCGGCGCTGACCGCGCCGGTGTTGTCGCCGACCGGCTTGGCGGTGATCGTGGCGGCCCGTGCCCCGTCGATCCGGGTGGTGGAGACCGGTCCGTCGACCAGCGTCACGTCCGCCACCTCCCCGAGCGTCACCGGTCCGAGCGGCAGCTTCCGCAGCTCGGCGGTGGTGGCGGCGGAGGTGGCGGAGGTGAGCACGACCTCGCGCTCGACGCCGTCCAGCAGCGCGGTGCCGGCCGGGGTGCCGCGTACCGCCTGGGTGACGGCCGCGCCGATCGCCGCCTGGGTCAGCCCGGCCTCGGCGGCCCGGTCGCCGGCGGTGACCGAGATCCTCGGCACCGACTGGGACAGGTCGCTCTGCACGTCGGTGACGTCGTCCAGCTCCGCCACCCTCTCCCGTACCCGGTCCGCGGCCTTCTCCAGGGTGGCGGCGTCGGAGGCCTTCACCACCACGCTGAGGTCCTGGCCGCCGAAGCCCTCGCCGGCCGCGATCGTGGTGTCGCCGACGCCGTCCAGCTTGGCCAGTTCCGCGTCGATGGCGTCCTTGGCCCGGTCGTAGGAGGCGGAGTCGGCCAGCCTGACCTGGTAGGTGGCCTGGTTGGCGCCGGTGCCGCCGCCGAAGGCCGCCAGGAAGTCGGAGGAGCCCACGGTGACCTGGTAGTCCTTCACCTCGTCCAGCGAGCCGAGCACCTTCTCGACCTTGCGGGCCGCCTGGTCGGCCGCCTCCAGACCGGTGCCGGCCGGCAGCTCCTGACGCATCGACAGCACGTCCTGGTCGCCCGGGTCGAAGAAGTTGGTCTTCAGCAGCGGCATCATCCCGAAGGTCGCGAAGAGCACCGCCACCGCGATCGCCACACTGGTGAGCCGGCGCCGGGTGGCGAACCGGAGCACCGGGACGTAGGCGCGCTGGAGCCGGCTGTGCCGCTCCTTCTCCTCGGCGGCCTCGCGGGCGGCGTCCGGGTCGCCGGGGGTGCCCTTGGGGGCGCGCAGGAACCAGAACGACAGCACCGGGACCACCGTCAGCGACACCAGCAGCGAGGCGAGCAGCGCCGCGGTGACGGTGAGGCTGAAGGAGCCGAACATCTCCCCGACGATCCCGCCGACCAGCCCGATCGGCAGGAAGACGGCGACCGTGGTGAGGGTGGAGGAGGTGACCGCGCCGGCCACCTCCCGTACCGCGGTGAGGATCGCCGAGGAGCGCTCCTCGCCGTAGCCGAGGTGCCGCTTGATGTTCTCCAGCACCACGATGGAGTCGTCCACCACCCGGCCGACGGCGATGGTCAGCGCGCCCAGGGTGAGCATGTTCAGCGACAGGTCCCGGGTCCACAGCACGATCAGCGCGAGGACCACGGAGAGCGGGATGGAGACCGCGGTCACCAGGGTGGAGCGCAGCGAGGCCAGGAACACCAGGATGACGATCACGGCGAAGACGAGGCCGAGCGCGCCCTCGGTGGTCAGCCTGGAGATGGCCTGGGAGACCGCCGGGCCCTGGTCGGAGACGACCGTCAGGGTGGCGCCGGAGCCGAGGTCGGCCCGCAGGCCGGGCAGCTTGTCCCGGACGGCCTCGGAGATGTCGACGGCGCTGCCGTCCTTGTCCATGGTGACCGTGACGGCGAGGCTGGGCTCGCCGTTGGTACGGGTGATCGAGACCCGGGTGGCCTCCTGCTGCGCCACCTCGGCGACGTCCCCGAGCCGGACCGCCTTGCCCTGGGGGCCCTTGCCCCCGGACGCCTTCGGGGCCGCGATCCGCAGCTCCTCGATCTGGCGCAGCGAGGTGTAGGCGCCGCCGACCCGCACGGTGCGGCTCTTGCCGTCCTCTTCGAGCGCGCCCGCGGGCACGGTGGTGCCGCCGGCCTGGAGCGCCTCGCCGAGCGCCCGGGCGTCCAGCCCGGCCTTGGCGAGCGCGCGGTCGTCGGGGGTGACGGAGACCTGGAGGTCCTGGACGCCGTCCACCGCGACCTTGCCGACGCCCTCGATGTCCTCCAGCGCCGGGACGACGGTGCGGCGCAGCCGTTCGGCGAGCGCCTGCGGGTCCTGCTCGGCGGTGGCGGCGAGCACCACGGTCGGCAGGTCGTCGGTGGAGCCGGCCACCACCTCCGGGTCCACGGTGGCGGGCAGCCGGGCGCCGGCCCGGTTGACCGCCTGCTGGACGTCCGCCACCAGCTGCCTGGTGGACTGCTCGCCGTAGTCGAAGGTGGCCATGACCACGGCGCTGCCCTCGCCGGCCGTGGCGGTGACGCCGGTGATGCCGTCCACCGAGGCCAGCGCGTCCTCGATCGGCTCGACGACCTGCTGCTCCACCACGTCCGGTGAGGCGCCCTGGTAGGGGGCGAGCACCGAGACCACGGGTAAGTCGATGGAGGGCAGCAGCTGCTGCTTGAGCTGGGGGATCGCGATCGCCCCGAAGACGATCGCGAGGAGGGACACCAGACCCGTGAGGGCCCGTTGCCGGAGGCTGAGTTGGGACAGCCAGGACATGGGTCTCGACTTCCTTCGGTGGCTGCGGCTGCGGATTCGGATGCGCCGGTGGTGGCTTCGGACTCCTACGATCGGCCATCGGCAGGGCCGGGCCGTCGGCCCCAGGTCCGAATTCCTTACGCTGTATATACAGCGGATGGAGTAGTACGCGCCCCGCTCGCGCTCCTCCGGCCGGCGCGGGTGGGCGGGGACGGCGCGCGGGTGGCGGGGCGGGGGCTCAGTCGCCGCGCGGGCGGACCAGACCGGACTCGTACGCGGTGACCACCAGCTGCGCCCGGTCGCGGGCGCCCAGCTTGGCCATGGCCCGGTTGACGTGCGTCTTCACCGTGAGCGGGCTGACCTTCAGCCGGTCGGCGATCTCGTCGTTGGTCAGTCCGCCGGCCACCAGCACCAGCACCTCCCGCTCCCGCGCGGTCAGCACGGCGAGCCGCTCGGCGTACGCGGACGCCCCCTCGCCGTCCGGGCTCTGCGCCAGGAAGCGGGCGATCAGCCCCTTGGTGGCGGCCGGCGAGAGCAGCGCCTCTCCCCCGGCGGCGATCCGGATGGCGCCGAGCAGCTCCTCCGGCTCCGCGCCCTTGCCGAGGAACCCGGACGCCCCGGCGCGCAGCGCCCGCACCACGTACTCGTCGACCTCGAAGGTGGTCAGCACCACCACCCGTACCCCGGCCAGCTCCGGGTCCTCGCCGATCAGCCGGGTGGCGGCGAGCCCGTCGGTGCCGGGCATCCGGATGTCCATCAGCACCACATCGGCCAGGGTGGCGCGGGCCAGCGCCACGGCCTCGGCGCCGTCGGCGGCCTCCCCGACGACCTCCATGTCCGGTTCCGAGTCGATGAGCACCCGCAGCGCACTGCGCAGCAGCGACTGGTCGTCGGCGAGCAGCACCCGGATCGTCACACGGCCTTCCCTGGTCCCGGGACGGCTCCCCCGGGCACGGCCCGGTCGGCGCCCGGTCGGCGCGGAGCCGGAGCGGGGTCGGCCGGTGGAGCGGACAGGGGCAGTATGGCCTGCACCCGGAAGCCGCCCCCGTAGCGGGGTCCGGAGGTCAGCTCGCCGCCGAGCGCGGTGACCCGCTCCCGCATGCCCAGCAGCCCGTGCCCGCCGCCGGTGCGGCTGCCGGTGCCGGTGCCGTCGTCTACGGCGTCGGTACGGGCCCAGGCACGGCCGCCGTCGTCCAGGACGGTGACCTCGACCGAACCGCCGAACCGCAGCACGCTCACCTCGGCGCGGACGCCCGGCCCGGCGTGCTTGCGGACGTTGGTCAGCGCCTCCTGGATGATCCGGTACGCGGCGAGGTCCACGGCCGAGGGCAGCGGACCCTCGTCGGGGCGGGCCAGCTGGACCGGCAGCCCGGCATGGCGGAAACCCGCCAGCAGCTCGTCCAGCAGGGCGAGTCCGGGTGCCGGTTCGGTGGGCGCCTCCGGGTCGCCGGACTGGCGGAGCAGCCCGACGGTGGTCCGCAGCTCGTCCAGCGCCGAGCGGCTGGCGGTGCGGACGTGCGCCAGCGCCTCCTTGGCCTGGTCCGGGCGCCGGTCCATGACATGGGCGGCGACCCCGGCCTGCACATTGACCAGGGCGATCAGATGGGCCACCACGTCATGCAGGTCGCGGGCGATCCGCAGCCGCTCCTCGGCGACCCGGCGGCGGGCCTCCTCCTCCCGGGTGCGCTCGGCCCGCTCGGCCCGCTCGCGGATGGCGTCCACGAACGCCCGGCGGCTGCGCACCGCGTCCCCGGCGGCCGCCGCCATCCCGGTCCAGGCGGAGACCGCCAGGTTCTCCTGGGCGTACCAGGGGTCGGGTCCGCAGATCATGGCGGTGCCGGTGAGCACCGCCATGGTGGCCAGGCCGACCCGCCAGGTGGTGGGCCGGTCGGTGCGGGCGGCGACGGTGAAGAGGGCGACGACCGCGCCCATGGCGACCGGGGCGGCGGGGTCGCCCCCGGCGAACTCCAGGACCGTCACCGCGCCGGTGCACCCCAGCGCGAGGAGCGGGGCCCGGCGCCGTACCAGCAGCGCGGCCGCGCCGACCGCCATCAGCAGCAGACTGGGCAGATCCGGCGCCCGGTCGCCGAACACGGCCCCGTCCGGCCGGTGCGGGTCGGCGTAGGAGCCGGCGACCATGCTGACCAGCACCGCGAGCGCGATCGCGGAGTCCAGCGCGAAGGGGTGCTCGCGCAGCCAGCGCCGATAGTGCGTCCCGGGGGCCGGGAGGGGACGGTCGGGGGCGGAGCCGTCAGCGGGGGCGGGTGAGGGGATGCGGCCGGTGTGCTGGTCCTCCCCCGGCACGGCGTCCCCCTTCGGTCTGCGGGCTGTGCGGTCCTGCGCATGCGCGCGGCACCCGAGCCGGGCTGGTGGGCGGCCTGGGGATCGGGTGCCGTGGCGGGTCGGAGTGCGGTGCGGGGCGCGCGGCTACTGCTTGTCGAACCTGGGGGCCTGGCGGTCCTGCTGCCCCTGGGACGGGGCCTGGTCCTGGGCGGCGGCGCCCTGGCCGCCCTCGATGGCCTGCTGCCGGTCGGTGCCGCCGGCCAGCTCGGCCTTCATCCGCTGGAGCTCCAGCTCCACGTCCGTACCGCCGGAGAGCCGGTCCAGCTCGGCCTGGATGTCGTCCTTGGCCAGCCCGGAGTGGTCGTCCAGGGCGCCGGAGGCCAGCAGCTCGTCGATGGCCCCGGCCCGCGCCTGGAGCTGGGCCGTCTTGTCCTCGGCGCGCTGGATGGCGACGCCCACGTCGCTCATCTCGTCGGAGATGCCGGAGAAGGACTCGGCGATCCGGGTCTGCGCCTGGGCGGCGGTGTAGGTGGCCTTGATCGTCTCCTTCTTGGTGCGGAAGGCGTCGACCTTGGCCTGGAGCCGCTGCGCGGCCAGCGTCAGCTTCTCCTCCTCGCCCGCCAGGGTCTGGTGCTGCGTCTCCAGGTCGCTGACCTGCTGCTGGAGCGCGGCCCTGCGGGACAGCGCCTCGCGGGCCAGGTCCTCGCGGCCCAGCGCCAGCGCCTTGCGGCCCTGGTCCTCCAGCTTCGCGGACTGGGTCTGCAGCTGGTTGAGCTGGAGCTCCAGCCGCTTGCGGGAGGTGGCCACGTCGGCGACTCCCCGGCGCACCTTCTGCAGCAGCTCCAGCTGCTTCTGGTACGAGTAGTCGAGCGTCTCGCGCGGGTCCTCGGCCCGGTCAAGAGCCTTGTTGGCCTTCGCGCGGAAGATCATCCCCATACGCTTCATGACACCGCTCATGGGCTGCGCGCGCCCCCTTTTCTGACGGACTCGGCACCGGCACTCCAACAGAACCCACAGTACGGGGCCCACATCCATTACCGCACCGTCCGGACCCGGATGCGCTCATCCCCAAGGACGACTGCGCCCCCCGCCGATCCGGCGCAGGGAGGAGCGCCACCCCGACCCGCACCGGGGCGACAGGGGGCGTTGCGCGATCGTTCTCCGGTGGAACTGGGGTCCGTGCGGCCGACCCCGTACCCTTGGGCTTTGTGTTCCGTAGCCGTTCGAAGGACGAGAAGGTCTCCGCCGTGAAGGTGCCGGCGGACCTTCCCACGCAGCCCCGCGACCCGCAGGCCCCCAAGGGCCGCCCCACTCCCAAGCGGAGTGAGGCCCAGACCCAGCGCCGCCGTGCGCAGACGAGCGCGCCGCTCGACCGCAAGGAGGCCGCGCGCCGCCAGCGCGACGCCCGCCGCCAGGACATGGCTCGCCAGCGCCAGGCGCTCGCCAGCGGCGACGAGCGGTACCTGCCGGTCCGCGACAAGGGCCCGGTGCGCAAGTTCGTCCGCGACTTCGTGGACTCGCGCTTCTGCGTCGCGGAGTTCTTCCTGCCGATGGCGGTGATCATCCTCATCCTGTCGACGCTCCCCTCACCGCAGTTGAAGAACATCTCGCTGCTGCTCTGGCTCGCCGTCATCGCGATGATCGTGGTCGACTCGATCGGCATCTGGCTCCGGCTGAAAAAGCAGCTGGCCGCCCGCTTCCCGAACGAGCCGAAGCGCGGCGCCGTCGCGTACGGCCTGATGCGCACCCTGCAGATGCGCCGGCTGCGGCTGCCGAAGCCGCAGGTCAAACGCGGAGAGCGACCCTGAGCACCCAGGTCTCGGGCTTCGCGGGCGCGTCCGCCGGGCGGCTGGACGGCCACGGCGGGCTGCGCGCGACCGTCCGCCAGGAGCTGGTAGCCCGCCAGCTCGACGAGCAGATCACCTCCCGGTACCCGGTGGGGCAGCGGCTGCGGATCCTGGACGCCGGGATGGGCCAGGGCACCCAGGCGCTGCGGCTGGCCCGAGCGGGCCACACCGTCACCGGCCTGGAGGCCGACGAGGCCCTGCTGCGGGCCGCCCGTGAGGCGCTGGCCGGTGAACCGGCCGGCATCCGCGAGCGGGTGCGGCTGCTCCAGGGCGACGGCAGCGAGACCGGTGTGCACTTCCTGCCGGGCAGCTTCGACGTGGTGCTCTGCCACGGGGTGCTGATGTACGCCGAGGAGCCCGACGCCATCCTGGCCGGGCTGGCCCGGATGCTGGCGCCCGGCGGGCTGCTGTCGCTGCTGGTGCGCAACGGCGACGCGCTGGCGATGCGCCCGGGCACCGGCGGGGACTGGCGCGGGGCTCTCTCCGCGTACGAGTCGGCGACCGATGTGGACCGCTTCGGGCAGCGGGTGCGCGCCGACCGGCTGGCCGAGCTGACGGCGACCCTGGCCGGTATCGCCGCGCCGCTCCAGGCCTGGTACGGGGTGCGGGTCTTCACCGACAACGTGCCCAGCGAGGTCGGGCTGCCCCCGGCCGACGAGCTGGAGCTGCTGCTCGCCGCCGAGGAGCAGGCCGGGCGCACCGAGCCGTACCGCCGGGTGGCCGCGCTGCTCCATGTCTGCGGGGTGCGCGGCTAGCGCGGTCTGTTGTGCGGGGTGCGCGGCCCGCTCGGCCGGCGCGGCGGGTGCCGGTGCTCCCCGGGCTCAGGTGGCGGGCGGGGTTTCGCGTCCCCTCTTCATGTGACGATCCCCGATGTGACGATCACCGACTCCGCCGCCGATCCGGGCAAGCCGCCGCCCGCCCCCGTCAAGCTGCCCGCGCGCGAGACCTGGCGGGTGCTGTACCGGCACTTCCGGCCGCACCGCTGGGCGGTCGCCCTGGGCACCCTGTTCGCGCTGGTCGGCGCGGTGACCGCGCTGCTCCAGCCGCTCGCGGCCAAGGAGCTGGTGGAGCGGCTGGGCGGCGAGGAGTCCATCACCGGGGTGCTGCTGGTGCTGACCGCCCTGGTGGTGCTCGGCACGGCGATCGAGTCGGTGGGCTCGTACATCCTGGAGCGGACCGCCGAGTCGGTGGTGCTGGCCGCCCGGCGGGGCCTGGTCGGGCGGCTGCTGCGGCTGCGGCTGCCGGAGGTGGAGCGGACCACTCCGGGCGATCTGATGTCCCGGATCACCTCCGACACCACCCTGCTGCGTTCGGTGACCACCGACTCGGTGGTGGCCGCGGTGACCGGTGGGCTGGCCTGTGTCACCACCCTGGTGATGATGGCCGTGATGGACGCGGTGCTGCTGGGCGTGGTGCTCGGGGTGATCGTGCTGATCGGCGGGGCGATGGCGCTGGTGCTGCCGCGGATCTCCGAGGCCACCCGGCGCTCCCAGGAGGCCGTGGCGGAGATATCGAACCGGCTGGAGCGGGTCTTCGGGGCGTTCCGCACGGTGAAGGCGTCCGGCGCGGAGGCGCGGGAGACGGCGGCGGTGGGCGAGGCGGCCGAGGAGGCGTGGCGCCAGGGGCTGCGGTCGGCGCGCTGGCAGGCGGTGGCCGGCTCCTCGGTGGGCCTGGCCGTGCAGGTGTCGTTCCTGGCGGTGCTGGGGATCGGCGGGGCGCGGGTGGCGTCGGGGGCCATCACGGTGGCCGATCTGGTGGCCTTCCTGCTGTATCTGTTCTATCTGACCGACCCGGTGTCCAAGCTGGTGTCGGCCGCCACCGAGTACCAGATGGGCGCGGCGGCGGTGGCCCGGATCGAGGAGGCCCGGCGGCTGGCCGCGGAGGATCTGGAGGGGGAGAGTGCCTCGGGACCGGCGGAGGGCGAGGGGCCTGCCTCGGTGGTCTTCGAGGACGTGGTGTTCCGCTACCGGGACGGGCTGCCGGACGTCCACCGAGGGGTGTCCTTCGAGGTGGCGGGCCCGGGGATGACGGCCTTCGTCGGGCCCTCGGGCGCCGGGAAGACCACGGTGTTCGGGCTGATCGAGCGGTTCCACGAGGTGACCGGCGGCCGGGTGCTGGTGGACGGCCGGGACGTACGGGACTGGGCGCCGGCCGCGCTGCGGGCGGCCATCGGCTATGTGGAGCAGGACGCCCCCGTCCTGGCCGGGACGCTCCGGGAGAACCTGCTGTTCGCGGCACCGGAGGCCACCGAGGACGAGGTCCGCGAGGTGCTGGTACGGGCCCGGCTGAAGGAGCTGGTGGAGCGGCTGCCGGAGGGGCTGGACACCCCGGTCGGGCACCGCGGCTCGCAGCTGTCGGGCGGTGAGCGGCAGAGGGTGGCGATCGCCCGGGCGCTGCTGCGCAGGCCCCGGCTGCTGCTCCTGGACGAGGCGACCTCGCAGCTGGACGCGGTCAACGAGCTGGCGCTGCGGGATGTGGTGGCGGAGGTGGCGCGGGAGACCACGGTGCTGGTGGTGGCGCACCGGCTGTCCACGGTCACCCTGGCGGACCGGATCGTGGTGATGGACGCGGGCCGGGTACGGGCGGTGGGCACCCATGCGGAGCTGGTCGCCGCGGATCGGCTGTACGGGGAGCTGGCGGCCACCCAGTTCCTGGCGGCGGGAGCGGGCGGGGTGCCGCGGACCGGGCCCGCGGTGGGGACCGCCACGGCCGGCTGAACGCAGGTGAGCACCGGCTGAGCACCGGCCGAGCGCCACCTGATCGGGTGCGCAGCGGGCGCCACCCCGGCGGACGGAACGGGATACTCCGGACATGACTGCCCTACGTACGCTGGTGACCGTGTCCGCCGGGGTCTGCGCGGCGGTGCTGGTGGGCGGCTGCTCGCTGGTCGCTCCCCCGGCGCCCCGGCCGCAGGCGCCCGGCCCCGGGGACCGGGTGGTGGCGACGGCCCGGGCGGCGGCGCCCGCCGCCCCGCGCCGGGCGGCCCAGCTGGAGGAGGACTACCGGACGGTCATCCGCGAGGTGCTGCCCTCGGTGGTGCAGATCGACGCCCGGGAGGGGCTGGGCTCGGGGGTGGTCTTCGACGCCAAGGGCAACATCGTCACCAACGCCCATGTGGTCGGCGACGAGAAGTCCTTCCGGGTCACCGTGGCCACCGGAGACGAGCCGCTGCCCGCGCGGCTGGTCTCCAGCTACCCGGAACAGGACCTGGCCGTCATCCGGCTGGAGCGTCCCCCGGCCGGGCTGAAGCCGGCCCGGTTCGGCGACTCCTCCACGGTGGAGGTCGGGCAGATCGTGCTGGCCATGGGCTCACCGCTCGGGCTGGCCGGCAGCGTCACCCAGGGCATCGTCTCGGCGACCGACCGCACGGTGAGCGAGAGCCGGTCGGGCGGCGGCACCGGGGCGACCCTCGGCAACATGGTGCAGACCTCGGCCGCGATCAACCCGGGCAACAGCGGCGGCGCCCTGGTGAACCTGAGCGGCGAGATCGTCGGCATCCCGACCCTGGCGGCGGCCGACCCCAGCGTGGGCAGCGCCGCGCCCGGCATCGGCTTCGCCATCCCGGTGTCCACGGTCAGGAACATCGCCGGACAGATCGTGCGCGACGGCCGGGTCACCGACTCGGGGCGGGCCGCGCTCGACGTCACCGGCCGCACGGTGCTGGACGAGGAGTACCAGCCGGCCGGCGTCGCCGTGGTGGAGGCCGCCCGGGGCGGGGCGGCGGCGGACGCCGGGATGCGGGCGGGCGACATCATCACCAAGGTCGACTCCGAGCCGATCACCACCATGACCTCGCTCCTGGAGGCGCTGGCCGGGAAGCAGCCGGGCGACCGGGTGGCGGTCGCCTACACCCGGGGCGGCCGGGCGGCCACGGCACGGGTGACGCTCGGGGAGATGTAGGCGGGCGGGGGGCCGCCCCCGTCACCGGCCTGCCCCGTCCCTCCGCCCGCCAGGGAGTCCGCGAGTCGGAACGGCTCGCGCGGCTGCCCCGCCGCCAACCGCCGGACGTCCCAGAGGAGCGCGGCCGTCTCGGCGGCCTCCGCCGAGGGCGACGACCACCCCGGGTTCCGCGGGGCGGGCATCCGTACCAGGAGCGAGCCGCAGCCGGGCGGGGAGTCCTCGTAGGGCCGCTGCCGCTCCGGAGCCGTCGCGGGCAGCACGGGCCGGGACAGCGCGACCTCGCTCGACCGCCGCCTCCCGGACGAGGTCAGCGAGAGCGCGCCGCGCACCAGCCGGGGCAGCTCGCGGCCGGCTTCCCCGTCGAACCGCCATCCGTCGTCCGGAACGGGAAACCCCGCCACGAGGTGGATCTCCGCATCCCTTGAGCCGCTGGGCCGTTGTACCAGGACGGCACCGGGGACAGGCCCGGGACGTGCGGGAAGGGAAGAAGAACCGGTGGAGATCATCGCGCACGAGCCGGAGGAACGGCCGCCGGGACGGCAGTGGGCGGTGCGGCTGGACAGTGCCGGGCGCGGCACCGCGGCCGTCGTGGTCGTCTGCGGCCATCCGTCCTGTCCTCCGCAGCGCCTGCCGTCGGCCGCCGAGGGGCGCCGCGCCGCCGCCGAGCACCTGGCCGCCCATCTGCGCTCCGGCGGCGTACCGCGCCCCCGGGCCGCCTGTGTCTGCCGGTCCGAGGAGTGCCGTACGCACACCGCCGCCGGCCCTCGCCCACGGGTCGGGGAGGGCGCCTGGCGTTGCGGCGGCCCGGTCGTGCTCGCCGTGCTGACCGACCGGGCCGGGCGGCTGTGGCGGGCCATCGAGTGCTGCGCCCGGTGCGCGGCCGCCACCCCGGGCGCCCGGGTGGCCGCCACCGCGCCGAACACCCCCGCGACGCGGGAGCGCGCCACCGGCGCGGGCGACGGGGAGCGGCCGGGCACCGGCGCTCCGGCGTTCGGACCGCGGTTCTCGCACCCGCAGGGGGCGGGACCGGGTCCGGCGGTCGCGCTGCCGTCCCCGCGCCGGGCCGTACGGGCCGAGCGCCCGCGGCCGGGGGGCCGGATCGGCCAGCGCACCGTGCCGCTCGATCTGCATCCGGCCGAGCTGCGCGAGGAGCTGATCGACCTCGGCCGGCAGTACCGCGAGTACCAGCAGCGCACCGAGCCCGATCTCGCCCTCCTCGCCGGACTGCACCGCCGCAAGGCCGCCGCCTTCGCCCACTGGGCCGAGGTCACCCGCGACGGCGGACTGCGCCTGGAGGCCGAACGGGCCGAGCAGGCCGCCGCCACCACCCTCTGCCAGCACCGGCACCGCACCGGCCAGGCCGACGGCGACGAGTCGGGTGTGCAGCGCCTGCTGAGCGCCCCGGGGCAGTGGCGGTACGCACGGGACGTCCTCGACCATGTCGCCGAGCACCCCCCGCTGCCGGGCGCCGAGGCGCGGCTGGTCGCGCTGGTGCTGACCCTGCGCACCGCGCTGACCGGCGTCGGCAACCTCGTCGGCCAGGACCTCACCGCGCTGCCGCTGACCGACCCCGAGCGGCTGGTCGAGGAGCTGACCGGCTGCGGCTGGCTGACCCTGCCCGGCAGCGCCGCCGAACTGCTCGCCTCCCGCCCGGAGACCCCCACCCGGATCACCGTCCCCTCCCTGATGCCGCGGGGGGACGACCCCGGCCCGTTCGCCTTCGGCCGCAAGACCCGCCCCAAGCTCAGCGGCTGGGCCCAGCGGGTCATCGGCGACAAGAAGCTCCGCAAGGCGAAGACGGCGGCCGAGGTGCGGCTGCTGGCGCTCACCCTGGCCACGTGGTCCGAGGCCGACGGCCGGCTCGGGCCGAAGGGCGGGGGCCTGGACACCGGCCGGCTCGCCGACCGGTGCGCCACCGCCCCCGAGGGGCTGCCGGAGCTGGTGGAGCGGCTGACCGCCGCCGACTGGCTGGCCGAGGCCGCGACGGCCGACGGCCGCCTCACCGGACGGCTCACCGAGCGGGTGCTGCCCCTCAGCTGCCCGCCGTACTGAACCGGCCCCCGGCACGGCGAAGGCCCGCCCGGTGACGGCGTCCGTCGGCACCGGGCAGGCCCTCCGCGCGCCTCCTGGCTACTCCTTGGCGGCGGCCGTCTCGCCGTCCGGGTGGAGGCTCATCGCGTAGATCTTCGTACCGTCCTCGGAGAGCTCGACCTGGTCGGCGCCGCCCTCCTGGAGTGCCTTCCAGTGCTCACCGATCCAGGATTCCGCGTCGCCCTGGGTGGTGAACTCCTCGGGCTCGACCGCCGGCTGGACCTCCGCCCCGCCCGACCCTTCGAACCGCCACGTCCATGCCATGTGGACCTCCAGATGATCGGTTTCCTGCCCGCAGCGTAGCCGGGCGCGCACCCGCCGCGGGGACGCGGGAGGATCATCCCTGTGGATGTGACTCTGCTCGGCACCGGAGCCCCCGAGGGGCTGCCCCGCCCCGACTGCCCGTGCGCCGCCTGCGCGGCCGCCCGCGGTCCGGCGGTCCGCGCCGCCACCGCGCTGCTGGTGGACGGCGCGCTGCTGCTGGACCTGACGCCCGGGACGGTGCAGGCGGCGGCCCGGGCGGGGCGGTCGCTGGGCGGGGTGCGCCAGGTGCTGCTGACCCATCCGCACGACGGCCCGCCGGTGGAGGTACCGCCCGGGCTGCCCTCGGCGGGGCGGGTGCCGGACGGCCGGGAGCTGACCCTGATCAGCGGCCACCGGGTGCGGGCGGTGCCGATGGACGCCCCGGGCACCGGGTACGAGGTGGCCTCCCCGGAGGGCGCGACCCTGCTGTACCTGCCGCCCGGTGGCGCCCCGGCCGGGCTGGGCGGTCCGCGCCGCCCGTACGGAATGGTGCTGGCGGACGTCGTGGGGCGGCCGGACGCGCTGGCCCGGCTGCGCGAGGCCGGGGCCATCGGGCCGGAGACGGAGCTCGTCGCCGTCCATCTGGACCATGGCGTACCGCCGGGGGCGGAGCTGGACCGCCGGCTGGCGGCGGCCGGGGCGCGGGCGGTCCCGGACGGCACCACGCTGGCGGTCGGCGCGCGGCCGGGCCCGCCGCCGCTGCCCCGGCGCACCCTGATGACCGGCGGCGCCCGCTCGGGCAAGTCGCTGGAGGCCGAACGCCGGCTGGAGTCGTACCCGGGGGTGGTGTACGTGGCGACCGGCGGCACCCGTGCCGGGGACCCCGAGTGGGCCGACCGGGTCGGCGCCCACCGGGAGCGGCGGCCGTCCTCCTGGCGTACCGAGGAGACCTGCGACCTGGTGCCGCTGCTGGCCGCCGAGGGGCCGCCGCTGCTGGTGGACTGCCTGTCGCTGTGGCTGACCGACGCCATGGACCGGGTGGGCGCCTGGGACGACGAGGTGTGGGAGAAGAGCGGGCGGCGGGAGCTGCGGGAGCGGGTGGGCGGGCTGGTGGCGGCGGTACGGGCCACCCGGCGCACGGTCGTGGCGGTGACCAACGAGACCGGCTCGGGCGTGGTGCCCGCGACCGCGTCGGGGCGGCGGTTCCGGGACGAGCTGGGCCGGCTGAACGCGGCCTTCGCCGGGGAGTGCGAGCAGGTGGTGCTGGTGGTGGCGGGGCAGGCGCTGGTGCTGCGCGGCTGAGAGCCGGGGCCGCGCGCCACGAGCCCGTACCGGCCCCGCCCCGGGCCGGAGTCCGGAGGTCACCGGCGACCGGTACTGTGCGACGAATGAGCAGGCTGAATCTCGACGACTTCTCCGATCTGATCGAGCGCCCCGACGGGGCCGTGCGGCGTGACGCCGAGGACCGCCGGGAGCGGCTGGCGGTGCCGCCCGGGGCGCTGGGCCGCCTGGACGAGCTGGGCGAGTGGCTGACGGCCGCTCAGGGCGCGGTACCGGTGCGGCCGGTGGAGCGGCCCCGGGTGGTGCTGTTCGCCGGGGACCACCAGGTGGCCTCGCTGGACGTCTCGGGCCGCCCGGCCGGCGGGGCGTACGCGCTGGTGCGCGCGGTGCTGGACGGGGCGAGCCCGCTGGCGGTGCTGGCCCGGCGGATGGACGTCCCGGTGCGGGTGGTGGACGCGGGCCTGGACTGCGACCCGGAGCTGCTGCCGGAGGACGTGGTGCGCCGCCGGGTGCGCCGGGGCGGCGGGCGGATCGACATCGAGGACGCGCTGACCCCGGAGGAGGCCGAGCAGGCGGTACGGCTGGGGATGGCCGTCGCCGACGAGGAGGCCGACTCGGGGACGGACCTGGTGGTCCTCGGCGACCTCAGCGTGGGCGGCACCACCGCGGCCGCGGTGCTGATCGCCGCGCTGTGCGGGACGGACGCCTCGGTGGTGACCGGCCGGGGCGGCGCGGGCATCGACGACCTGGCCTGGATGCGCAAGTGCGCGGCGGTCCGGGACGCGCTGCGGCGGGCCCGGCCGGTGCTGGGCGACCAGCTGGAGCTGCTGGCCGCGGCGGGCGGCGCGGACCTGGCGGCGGTCACCGGGTTCCTGCTGCAGAGCGCGGTGCGGCGGATGCCGGTGATCCTGGACGGGGTGGTGTCGGCGGCCTGCGCCCTGGTGGCGCAGCGGGCGGCCTTCCGCGCCCCGGACTGGTGGCTGGCCGGGCAGCTGAGCGGGGAGCCGGCGCAGGCCAAGGCGCTGGACCGGATGGCGCTGGAGCCGCTGCTCGACCAGAAGGTGACGGTCGGCGAGGGGGTCGGCGCGCTGCTGGCGCTGCCGCTGGTCCAGGCGGCGGCCGCGTTCGCGGCGGAACTGCCGGAGCGGGAGCCGTACCCGGAGGACCCTGGAACGGTCCCGGAGGCGGTGGAGGAGACGGAGAAGGCGGCGGAGACGGGGAAGGGCGAGGCTGGCGAGGAGTGAGCCGCCTCTGACGGTCGTACGGGCCGGGGCCCGGCGGGATTCTCAGCGCGGGGCCCGGCGACCGTCCGGGCGTACGGGCCGGGGTCCCCTGGCCGCGGCCCCGGGGCCCCGCCCGGCACCCAGCACCCAGCACCCAGCAGCGTCCGCTCCCCGGGCCGTGCACCCAAACACCCCATATCATCTGATCATGGGAGAAGTTCGGCCGACCGCCGCCGAGGCGCCCGGCGGTGCGCGGTTCTCGCGGCGGGCGGCCGCGGGTGCCGTCTGGTATCTGCGGGCCGTCGCGTTCCTGAACCTGCTGGGCGCGGTGTGGGTCTCCTTCGGGCAGGACATCCGGCGCCACGACACGGACGAGTTCTTCACCCCGTACCTGCTGGCGGCGGGGTTCTTCTCCGGGGCGTTCGCGGTCTTCCTGGCGATCACCATGCGGCGCCGCAAACGGGCCGCCTGGCTGCTGAACCTGGTGCTCGCCGGGCTGTTCCTGGTGCTGTTCGCGCTGCTGATGGTCCTGCCCGAGTACCGGGGGCACGCGCAGAACTGGGTCTCGCTGGTGCTCACCGCCGCCTTCCTGGCGGCCCTGCTGGCCGGGCGGCGGGAGTTCTACGCCAAGGGCGACCGCTCCAACGTCCGGCTGGCGGCCGCGGTGGCGGTCGGCGGCCTGGTGCTGGTCTCGCTGGCCGCCACCCTGCTGGTCGCCGCCACCGACACCTCCCGGGCCGGCGGCTTCGGGGCGCGCTGGCGGTACGCGGCCACCCATCTGGTCACCCTCACCCCGGACGACAGCCGCGCGGCCGCCGTGGACACCCCCGGCTGGGTGGACGTCATCATCAACATCCTGGCCGCGCTGCTGCTGATCGCCGTGCTCTACGCGGCCTTCCGCTCCCGGCGGGCGCTGGCCCCGCTCACCGCCGAGGACGAGGCGCGGCTGCGGGAGCTGCTGGCCCGGCACGGCGAGCGGGACTCGCTGGGCTACTTCGCGCTGCGCCGGGAGAAGAGCGTGGTGTGGTCGGCGAGCGGGAAGGCCGCGGTGCCCTACCGGGTGGTCGGCGGGGTGTGCCTGGCCTCCGGTGATCCGATCGGCGACCCGGAGGCCTGGCCCGGGGCGATCGAACCCTGGCTGCTCCAGGCCCGGGAGCACGGCTGGGTCCCCGCGGTGATGGGGGCGGGCGAGGAGGCCGGCACGGTATGGGCCCGGCACGGGCTGGACGCGCTGGAGCTGGGCGACGAGGCCGTCGTCGAGATCGCCGAGTTCACCCTCGACGGCCGGGCCATGCGTACGGTCCGCCAGGCCTACAACCGGGTGAGGCGGGCCGGGTACGAGGTGCGGATCCGGCGCCATGAGGACGTGCCGCCCGAGGAGATGGCGGAGGCGGTGCGGCTGGCCGACGACTGGCGGGACGGGGCCACCGAGCGCGGCTTCTCGATGGCGCTCGGCCGGTTGGGCGACCCGGCGGACGGCCGCTGCGTACTGCTGGAGTGCGCCGACGCCGAGGGCCGGCCGCGCGCGCTGCTGTCCTTCGTCCCGTGGGGGGCGGGTGGGCTGTCGCTGGACCTGATGCGCCGGGAGAAGGACGCCGACAACGGGCTGACCGAGTTCATGGTGATCGACCTGCTCCAGCGGGCCGGGGAGATGGGGATCACTCAGGTGTCGCTGAACTTCGCCATGTTCCGGTCGGTCTTCGAACGTGGTGCGAAGCTGGGGGCGGGCCCCGTGCTCCGGCTGTGGCGGTCCCTCCTCACCTTCTTCTCCCGGTGGTGGCAGATCGAGTCGCTCTACCGTGCCAACGCCAAGTACCGACCGATCTGGGAGCCGCGTTTCATGCTGTTCGAGAAGAGTGCCGACCTGCCCCGCATCGGGCTGGCCGCCGCCCGGGCGGAGGGCTTCCTGGAGCTGCCCGGGCTGCCGGCCTGGGCGCGCGGCCACCGGCACCTGGAAGGCCGCCGTTGAACGGCAGACGGGCGCACGGAAGGCTCCGTGCCTTCGCACGCCGGGAGTGGGGCCCGCTGGTCGGGGTGGTGCGCTCGGGGCTGCGGGAGCGGGGGTGGCGGGCGCTGCCCCTGTCGCTCGGGGCGGTGGCGCTGACCGCGCTCTGCCACGCCGTACAGCATCAGGCGTTCGGCGACTGGGGGCACGGGCTGGTCCGGGCCGCCGGGGCGGTGCAGGCCCAGGACCCGCTGTGGCTCTCCCTGCTGCGCACCCCTCTGTCGCTGTTCGTCCCGGCGCTGCATCTGCCGGTGTGGGGGGCGCTGGCGCAGGTGCTGCTGGTGTTCGGGCTGGCGGAGCTGACCCTGGGCCGGTGGCGGACGGTGCTGGTGGCGTACGCCGCGACGCTGGCCGGGACGCTGTACGCGCGGCTGGGCATCGCGCTCGGCCCCGGCTCCCCGCTGGGGCTGCCCGCCTCGGACGCCCGGGTGGTGGACACCGGCCCTTCGGCGGCGGTGCTGGGGCTCGCGGTGGTGGTCTGCTGGCGGTTCGGGGCCCGGGTGACCGGCGGTCTGGTGGTGCTGGCCATGGTGATCGAGGTGGCCATCCTGCCGAACCTGGCGGGCCGGGAGCATCTGGCCGCCATCGCGGCGGTGAGCGCGGGCTGCGCGGTGGCGGCCCGGCGTCAGCGCCGCCGGTCCTCTCCGGAGGAGGGGTCCTCGGGAGGGTCGGATGACGGCCCGCGCCCGGAGCCCGGCGGTTCGCCGGAGTCCGCCGGGGGCAGCGACGGCGGCTTGGGGGGCAGCGGTGGCGGCTTGTGCTCGGAGGTCGCGGCGGTCGGCAGCTCGTCGGTGGGGCGGCCGGCCACCAGGTCGCCGAAGCGGCGGCCGATGGCGTCCCAGCGCCGGTCGTGGTGGTAGGCGCGCAGCCCCGCCCTGGCCCGGGCGCGCGGGCGGCGGCGGTAGAGCCGGCGGGCCCACCAGGAGCCGGGGCGGGCCAGCCGGACCGCGCCGACCAGGGCGACCAGCGGCACCAGCACCCCGACCACGGCCATCCGGAGCTTGCCCTTCGCCAGGGTGGCCAGCACGAAGAGGAAGTTGACCACCACCGTCGCCACGAACGAGGCCCGGTCCTGCGCCTGGTCGGCGGTGAGCGAGTCCACGCCCAGCGGTGAGGAGCCGATCAGCAGCAGGAGCAGCAGGGCGGCGGTGAGCGCCACCGCCTCCACGCTCTGCCGGCCCTGCTCGGTCCAGTAGACGTCGTCCAGATGGACGATCAGGGCGAACTCGTCCAGGATCAGCCCGGCGCCGATGCCGAAGAGCACCGCGCAGAAGGCGGAGGCGGCCCCGTACTGGCTGGTGGCGACCCCGCCGAAGCCGCCGAGCAGGGCGAGCACGACACCCGGCACCACATGGTGGATGTGCAGCCCGCCGGGGGTGACGTTGCGGAACGGGCCCCGGCCGGCCCGGATCAGCCGGGTGATGGTCCGGGTGACCAGGAAGGTCACCACGAACGAGCCGAGCGCCAGCAGCAGCGGCAGCTTCCCGGGCTCGACGATGTTGCGGTAGAACCAGTGACCCATCCCACCCACTCCCCTACGCCCCATATCGACCGTTATGGGCAACCTACCGGCCGGGAGCAGCGACTACTGTGCGCGCGGTGACGACTTCCCGTGTCCCCGCCCGTACGCGCACCGACGGCCTGCGGTTCGCCTTCGGCACCCTCACCGTCCTGCCGGTGCGGATCGGCCGCTGGGACCGGACGGCGGCCCGGTCCGGGATGCTCTGGGCCCCGCTCGCCGGGCTGGTGGTGGGGGCCGCCGCGGCGGCGGTCGGCACCGCGCTGCTGCTGGCCGGGGCGGGGGCGCTGCTCGCCTCGGTGGCCTCGGTGGCGGTCCCCGCGGCGCTCACCCGGGGGCTCCATCTGGACGGGCTGGCGGACACCGCCGACGGGCTGGGCAGCGCGAAGCCGGCCGGGGACGCGCTCGCCATCATGAAGCGCTCGGACATCGGCCCGTTCGGGGTGGTCACCCTGCTGCTGGTGCTGCTCGGCCAGGTGGCGGCGCTGTTCCGGCTGTACGGGGAGGGGTGGCTGCCCGGGGCGCTGGGCGCCGTCCTCGCGGCCACCGCCGCCCGGCTGGCGCTCACCTGGGCCGCCCGCACCGCCGTCCCGGCGGCCCGCCCGGAGGGGCTGGGCGCGGTGGTGGCCGGCACCGTCCCGGTGGGCGCGGCGCTGGGCACGGCCGCCCTGGTCACGGCCGCGGCGGCCGGGGTCGGCTGGGCGGCCGGCGGCCCGTACCGGGCGGTGGGCTGCGCCCTCGCGGTGCCCGCCGCCCTGGGCGCGGCGGAGCTGCTGCTGCGACGCTGCCTGCGGCGGCTGGGCGGGGTGAACGGCGATGTGTTCGGGGCGGTCGCGGAGACGGCGGCGACGGCCGCGCTGCTGGTGCTGACGCTGGGTTAGCCCCCTGCCTCCGCGTGGGCGGCCGTCACAGCTCCAGCTCGTGCGGGAGGGCGGCCCACTCATGGGGCCGGGCGACCGGGACGGCGCAGCGGACCCGGGTGGCGAGCCGGGCGTGCGCGGGGGCCGCGTAGACCAGATGGCAGTGGTGGTCCTCCGCCACGCGGTCGGGCAGTCCGAGCGCGCGGTAGGTCTCCCAGCTGCCCTCGAAGGTGACCAGCAGATCGGCGGCGGCCGCGTAGCCGGGGTCGGGCGCGGTGCCGTGGTTGAGCACCACGGTGGCGGCCCCGGCGGCCCGGGCGGCCACCCGCAGCCGCCGGTAGTACGGGATGAGCTCCGCGCTCGCGGCGGCCTGGTCCAGGAAGGCGCCGTCGGCCCCGTACCAGTCGCGGTGGCGCAGCAGGTCGGTGACCACCTCGGCGTGCGGGCGGCGCCCGTAGTCGGTGTCGGCGTAGCCCAGCACCCGTACCCCGGCCGTCCGCAGCCGCCCGGCGACCTCGGCGAACGCCGGGTCGCGGAAGGTGCCGGCGCCGCTGGCCGGGTTGACGATCACCCCGTAGAGCCGGGGCGCGGCGGCGATCAGCGCGTCCCATTCGGCGGGGCGGACGGCGGGGTGCTCGTAGTAGGGGACCAGCAGGTCCACGGGTCTTCCTTCGTGTCTCAGGTCATCGGCGGTGGGCGGTGGCCCGGCCGGGCAGGGCGCAGCCGGGGAGGACGAGCAGCAGGGCGGCGGCGTCGTGCGGGTGGTGCGGGTGTCCTTGGCGGCGCGGGGCTCCGGTACGGCGGTGGTGGCGCCGTACCGGAGCCCGGGGGTCCTTCTCGGTCAGGCGCCGGCGGGCAGCGTCAGGGTGACCGCGGACTGGAGCAGGTCGGGCGAGGTCCAGTCGGAGCGCGTCCCGGCGTACGCGGTGCCGAACACCGAGCTGCCGAGCAGGGCCCGCTTGCGGGTGCCCTCGGGCGCGGTGACCGGGGCCACGACTCCGCTGGGCGCCTTGACGGTGACGGTGTCGCCGATGCGGTAGGCGGTCACCTTGCCCTCGGCGAGCGCCTTGTCCCAGGCGGCGCGGCGGGAGAACTCGGTGCCCACCTCGCTCTGCCGCGGGTTGACCAGCGGGGTGTTGTCCGCGTAGAGCGCGCGGTAGTCGGCCAGCACCTGGTCCAGGACCGGGTAGAGCAGCCGCTCCTCGGCCAGGTTGGACTGGTGGACGTAGTGCGGGCGCGGGTCGTTGGCGACGACATGGCCCAGGGCGATCCGGGCCTCCTGCGGGACGATGTACGCCGCGTAGCCGGTGGCCGGGTCCAGCGGCTCGTCTAGGCAGGTGGAGGTGGCCGGGTTGTCCTCGCAGATCCCGCTGCCGCCGTCGGCGCGCGAGGTGTAGATCCAGTTGTACTCGTCGGCCATCTCGGCGGCGGTGCCCACGTTGTAGTAGACGTTCATCGGGTGCCTGGGTACCGTCCTGGCGTTGCCGACGGCCCGCTGGGCGGAGTCGCGGGAGTTGTCCGAGGCGATCCACTTCACCCCGTTGTCGGCGAGCGCCCCGGCGAGGTTGGGGTTGTCGGCCGGCTGCTGCGGCAGGATCTTCAGCCCCGAGTGCTCACCGGTGACCAGCTCGCCGCGGTCCACCGAGATGCCCTTGCCCACGGCCCAGTTGTGGTTGTCGCGGATCTGGGCGGAGATCTCGGCGCGGGTCACGTACTGGGTGGTGCCGTTGGCGTTGGTGGCGCACCGCCAGGGGACCACGGTGACGTCCTGGACGCAGCCCAGGAACGGATGGGTGTAGGTGTGGTTGATCCAGCGGTAGCGGGCCCGGTCGGCGAGGAGCTGGGCGGTGAGCGCGTCGGTGCCGCCGTGCTCGGTCTTCCACAGCTCGCCGGAGCCGGCGTTGTAGACCATGTCCAGGGTGAAGCCGCTGGAGCTCTGCCAGGCCGCCGCGTACCGGGCGTCCTCGGCGGTCATCCGGATCTCCGGGACCTCCTCCTCGCCCGGGCCGCCGGCGCAGTCGATGTCCCCGGGGGTGCAGTTGCGCTCGGTGTCCCAGCGGGCGTCCGGCGCGAAGACGTCGTCCACGTGCACCGAGAAGTAGTTGCGGCTGCGGCCCAGGTGCACGCCCTGGGTCAGCCACTCCACGATGCCGCGGGCCAGCACCCGGAACTGCCGCTGGTACTGGTTGTAGGCGAAGGTGACGACCAGTTCGCGACGTCCGTCCCTGGCGTACTCGCCGATCAGGCTGGCCCGGCCGCCGCCGTCCACCGGCAGGTCCAGATAGCTGGTGTAGCCCTCGCGGGGCCGCCCCGCGTAGCCGTAGCTCTCGGCGATCTGGGGCGCGTTGTCCTCGAAGACCACCGGCCCGTCGAGGTAGCGGAACGGCCCCGCCTTCCCGGCCGCGGTGACATCGGTGCGCACCCCGTCCAGCACCCCGGAGAAGCCGCCGTCACTGGTGTAGTCGAGCCCGACGCCCGGGTGCGACCAGGTGTAGGCGTCCACCTGCGGGACGGCGTAGGTCTTCTGGTACGCGGTGAGCGCCGCCTGCTCCGCGGCGCTGAGCCCGCCGGGCGCCTCGCTCGGCAGCACCACGCCCTGGAACCTGGCGCGCGGCCGCCCGTCCACGGTGTCGGCGAGGAACGCCGCCGTGATGGTGGGCCGGCCCTGCTCGCCGAGCTTCACCGTCCGGTACGGCACGCCGGTGCTCTTGAGCTCCGCGGCGATGGCGCCCACCGCGCCGCCGCCGTCGTCCACCACCAGCACGGTGAGGTCGACGCGCGGTGCGGGGGCGGCGGCGACGGCCGGACCCGCCGGCACGGCACCGGCCAGCAGCGCCGCCGCCAGCAGCGCGCCCGCCGCCCGGCCGGCGCGTATGCCAACTGAGCGTCCGCCGCGTCTCGCGCCCGGGCGCCCGCCCTGGAACCGAAGTCCCCTTGACTGCATGGGTCATTCCCCCCTCGTCACGCCCTCCGGGCGCGGAGGAGCGCGAGGAGGATCTGTGGAGATGATGCAAAGGGGGACGTGCGCTCCCCCGGTGATTCCAGGGAGTGTGACGCAGCTCTCATTGGTTGAGCAGGCACACACCGCGCACGGGCCCCTGACGGGTGAACTGCCGCCCCTGTGAGCGAAAGCCGCACCGCGCGTAGGCTCGTCCCCGGCGCTCAGGGGCCGCCCCGAGGAGCCGCACCACCCCCGCATACGATGCGGCTGGCCCGGTCGGCCCATCCCTCGACCGCCCTCAGTCAACTCAACGGAAGCGAGAAATCACCACCGTGACTGCTCTCACTCTCAGCACCGCCGGCGCGGCGACCCTGCGCGCCGACGCTCTCGTCGTCGGCGTGGCCAAGAGCCCGCAGGGCGGGAAGGAGCTGCTCCTCGCACCCGGCGCCGACGCCGTGGACAGTGCCTTCGACGGGAAGCTCGCCGACGTCCTCGCCACGCTGGGCGCCACCGGCGCCGAGGGCGAGACCACCAAGGTCCCCTCCCCCGCCGGCCTGAAGGCCCCCGTCGTCCTCGCCGTGGGCCTCGGCCCGGCCCCCGAGAAGGACGAGCAGTTCGACCCGGAGAAGCTGCGCCGCGCCGCCGGCAACGCCGCGCGCGCCCTGACCGGCGTCAAGAAGGCCGGCTTCGCCCTGCCGCTCACCGGCCCGGACGACGTGCAGACCGTCGCCGAGGGCGCGCTGCTCGGCGCGTACGCCTTCACGACGTACCAGGACCGCGGCAAGGACGCCAAGGGCCCCCTCGGCGAGGTCGCCCTGCTCGGCGCGAAGCCCCGCGACAAGTCCTCCAAGGCCGCGGCCGAGCGCGCGATCGCCCTCACCGAGGAGATCAACCGGGCCCGGGACCTGATCAACACCCCGCCCAACGACCTCACCCCCGAGGCCTTCGCCGCGATCGCCACCGCCGCGGGCAAGGAGCACGGCCTCAAGGTCCAGGTCCTGGACGAGAAGGCGCTCACCAAGGGCGGCTACGGCGGCATCCTCGGCGTCGGCGCGGGCTCGGCGAACCCGCCCCGCCTGGTGAAAATCTCCTACACCTCCTCCAAGGCGGCCAAGCACCTGGCCCTCATCGGCAAGGGCATCACCTACGACTCGGGCGGCATCTCGCTCAAGCCGGCCGGCCACAACGAGACCATGAAGTGCGACATGAGCGGCGCGGCGGCGGTCTTCGCGGCGGTCGTCGCGGCGGCGCGGCTCGGCCTGGAGGTCAACGTCACCGGCTGGCTCGCCCTCGCCGAGAACATGCCCTCCGGCACCGCGACCCGCCCCGGTGACGTGCTGCGCATGTACAGCGGCAAGACCGTCGAGGTCCTCAACACCGACGCCGAGGGCCGGCTCGTCCTCGCCGACGCGATCACCCGCGCCTCGGAGGAGGCCCCGGACGCGATCGTGGACGTCGCCACCCTCACCGGCGCGATGGTCCTCGCCCTGGGCAACCGGACCTTCGGCATCATGGCCAACGACGACGCCTTCCGCGCCGCGATCCACGAGATCGCCGAGGAGGTCGGCGAGGCGTCCTGGCCGATGCCGCTCCCGGCCGACCTGCGCAAGGGCATGGACTCCTCCACCGCCGACATCGCCAACATGGGCGAGCGGATGGGCGGCGGCCTGGTGGCCGGGCTCTTCCTGAAGGAGTTCGTCGGCGAGGGCATCACCTGGGCCCACCTCGACATCGCGGGCCCCGCCTTCCACGAGGGCGCGCCCTACGGCTACACCCCCAAGGGCGGCACGGGCTCCTCGGTCCGGACCCTGGTCCGCCTGGCGGAGCGCACGGCAGCCGGCGAGCTGGGCTAGGCACCCGGCGTTGAGGTCAAGGGGCGCGGGTCCTATGAACCCGCGCCCCTCCGGCGTCCGGCCCGGCCCGGCCTGGGCCGGCGCGTCGGCCACGGGGGCGGCTGGCGCCGCCGGTGCCCGGGCGGGGCTGCTGCCCGGTGGCCCCGCTGACCTGGGCAGCTCGCGCCGCCGGTGTCCGGGCCACCGCCCGGTGGGTGCGCTGACGCGGGTGGGTCTGTGCTTGGTCCCGGTCCGGTGGCCTTTCGCAGGCCCGGTGGTCGGGTCCGCTCTGCGGTGGGTGGGGGCGTGGGCACTCCGGGCTCACGTGCTCGCCGCTCGCGCTCACCGTTCGACGGTCAAGCGCACCGCCTCATTACGCTCGGCGGCTGCGCGCGCGACCCTGCGTACCCCCACCCGACCGGCGGCGCACTGACCCCATCGCCGTGGCTGATGACCTCTGGGCCGACGCACTGCCCCGTTTCGCCGTGGCCGATGACCTCCCGGCCGACGGCTTCCACCCGACCGGCGCTGCACTGCCCGTTTCGCCGTGGCTAATCACCTCCGGGCCGAGGGCCCCACCCGGTCGGTGGCGCACCGCCGTTTCCCGGTCGTTGCGCACTACCCGGCCGAGGGCCCGGACCGCCTCGTCCGGACCCCGCCGGACCGGCGTAGGGACCCCGCCCGCCCGATAGGACGACTGCCCCTCCACGGCGGCGGCCAGTCTTCCGGGCCAAGGGCCCACATCGGCCGGACGTCACCGCCCGGCGGGTGATACGGCACGTCGCACTTCGGTCCGGACCACCTCGCACACCGACCCACCCGCCCAGCCCCGTGCCGCCGCCTGGGGCTGCGGCCCGCCCGGTGGGACGACTGCCGCCTTCGCGGTGGCCGACGATCCCCGGGCCGAGGGCCCGCACCGATCGGACGCCACTGCCCGGCGGATGGGACGGTCTCGCCCGGCCCGTACACACCGGTACGGCGCCAATCGGGCCTCGGGCCCGTAGCGCCGCCCGGTCTGTGTCCCGGCCATCGGCCGGGGGTCGTGCCACCGGGGGTGCACTCGCCCTCCGGACAGTGGGTGGGGTACGCAGGGTCGCGCGCGCAGCCGACGAGTGTAAGTCGAACGGCTCGCTTGACCGTCTGACGTGCAAGCACGAGCGGCGAGCACGTGAGCCCGGAGTGCCCCGCCCCCCACCCACCGGGCGGGTGCACACCCACCGGGCGTGCGAAAGGCCGCCGGACGGGTCCGAAACAGAGCTACCCGCGTCAGCGAGGCCACCGGGCGGACCCGGTCAGCGGCGGCGACAGCCGCCCACCGTGGCGACAGCCACGGTGGGCCACCCGCACACCGCCAGAGACGGATTTCGGGGCTATGCGAAGATGGGTTCTCGGCAGGACAGGGCCCCCACCACAGGGCCGAAGAACTAGCGGCCGAACACCAGCCGACCGGCCGGTCATCCCCCGCGGATACGGGGCCCCGGCGACCGGCGCTCATGCATGGAGGACGTGACGTGGCGAACGACGCCAGCACCGTTTTCGACCTAGTGATCCTCGGCGGTGGCAGTGGCGGGTACGCCGCGGCCCTGCGGGGTGCGCAGCTGGGCCTGGACGTCGCACTGATCGAGAAGAACAAGCTGGGCGGCACCTGCCTGCACAACGGCTGCATCCCCACCAAGGCCCTGCTGCACGCCGGTGAGATCGCGGACCAGGCGCGTGAGGCCGAGCAGTTCGGCGTGAAGGCCGCTTTCGAGGGCATCGACATCAAGGGCGTCCACAAGTACAAGGACGACGTGATCGCCGGCCTGTACAAGGGCCTGCAGGGGCTGGTCGCCTCCCGCAAGGTGACGTACATCGAGGGTGAGGGCCGGCTGTCCTCGCCGACCTCCGTGGACGTGGGCGGGCAGCGGGTCGAGGGCCGCCATGTGCTGCTGGCCACCGGTTCGGTCCCGAAGTCCCTGCCGGGCCTGGAGATCGACGGCAACCGGATCATCTCCTCCGACCACGCCCTGACCCTGGACCGCGTGCCGGAGTCCGCGATCATCCTGGGCGGCGGCGTGATCGGCGTCGAGTTCGCCTCGGCGTGGAAGTCGTTCGGCACCGAGGTCACGGTCATCGAGGGCCTGAAGCACCTCGTGCCGGTCGAGGACGAGAACAGCTCCAAGCTTCTTGAGCGCGCCTTCCGCAAGCGCGGCATCAAGTTCAACCTGGGCACCTTCTTCCAGAGCGCCGAGTACACCGACAGCGGTGTGAAGGTGACCCTCGCGGACGGCAAGACCTTCGAGGCCGAGGTGCTGCTGGTCGCCATCGGCCGCGGCCCGGTCTCGCAGGGGCTGGGTTACGAGGAGCAGGGCGTCGCGATGGACCGCGGCTACGTCCTGGTGGACGAGTACATGCGCACCAATGTGCCGACGATTTCAGCCGTGGGTGACCTGGTGCCTACGCTGCAGCTCGCGCACGTGGGCTTCGCCGAGGGCATCCTGGTGGCGGAGCGGCTGGCCGGTCTGAAGACGGTGCCGATCGACTACGACGGCGTGCCGCGGGTGACGTACTGCCACCCGGAGGTCGCCTCCGTGGGCATCACCGAGGCGAAGGCCAAGGAGGTCTACGGCGCGGACAAGGTCGTCGCCCTGAAGTACAACCTCGCCGGCAACGGCAAGAGCAAGATCCTGAAGACCGCGGGTGAGATCAAGCTGGTCCAGGTGAAGGACGGGGCCGTGGTCGGCGTCCACATGGTCGGTGACCGCATGGGCGAGCAGGTCGGCGAGGCGCAGCTGATCTACAACTGGGAGGCGCTGCCGGCCGAGGTCGCGCAGCTGATCCACGCCCACCCGACGCAGAACGAGGCGCTGGGCGAGGCCCACCTGGCGCTGGCCGGCAAGCCGCTGCACTCGCACGACTGACCCTCGGGGCCCGGGGCACTCCTCAAGGGGTGCCCCTCGGGCGCGACGACCACTTTCCGCAAGATTTCGTAAGGAGCAACCGAAACCATGCCGGTTTCCGTAACCCTGCCGGCGCTCGGCGAGAGCGTCACCGAGGGCACCGTCACCCGCTGGCTGAAGGCCGAGGGTGAGCGCGTAGAGGCCGACGAGCCGCTGCTGGAGGTGTCGACGGACAAGGTCGACACCGAGATCCCCGCGCCCGCGTCGGGCGTACTGTCCTCCATCAAGGTCGCCGAGGACGAGACCGTCGAGGTCGGCGCCGAGCTGGCGGTCATCGACGACGGCTCCGGCGGCGGCGCCGCCGAGTCCGCTCCGGCCCAGGAGGCCCCCGCGCAGGAGGAGCCGCAGCAGGCTCCCGCGCAGGAGGCCCCGCAGGCCGCCCCGTCCACCGAGTCCGAGGCGCCCGCCCCGGCCCCGACCGCCGAGGCCGCCTCCGGCGGTGGCGGCGCGGAGGGCACCGACGTGGTGCTGCCCGCGCTGGGCGAGTCGGTCACCGAGGGCACCGTCACCCGCTGGCTGAAGGAGGTCGGCGAGGAGGTCGCGGAGGACGAGCCGCTGCTGGAGGTGTCGACGGACAAGGTCGACACCGAGATCCCGGCGCCCACCGCGGGTGTGCTGCTGGAGATCGTGGTCGGCGAGGACGAGACCGCCGAGGTCGGCGCCAAGCTGGCCGTGATCGGCGCTCCGGGTGCCGCCCCCAAGCAGGAGGCCCCCAAGCAGGAAGCGCCGAAGGAGGAGGCTCCGAAGCAGGAGGCTCCGAAGCAGGAGCCGAAGCAGGAGGCGCCCGCCGCCCCGGCCCAGGAGGCTCCGAAGCAGGAAGCCCCCCAGCAGGAGGCTCCCCAGCAGGAGGCTCCGGCTCCCGCGCCGGCCAAGCAGGAGGCCCCGGCTCCCGCGCCGGCCCCGGCTCAGCCCGCCCCCGCCCAGCCCTCCGCCAAGGAGCCCGCGGAGGACGGCGCCTACGTCACCCCGCTGGTCCGCAAGCTGGCCGCGGAGAACGACGTGGACCTGTCCTCGGTGAAGGGCACCGGTGTCGGTGGCCGCATCCGCAAGCAGGACGTGATCGCCGCCGCGGAGGCCGCCAAGGCCCCCGCCCCGGCTCCGGCCGCGCAGGCGGCCCCCGCCGCCCCCGCGGCCAAGGCGCCGAAGCTGGAGACCTCGCCGCTGCGCGGGCAGACGGTCAAGATGACCCGGATGCGCAAGGTCATCGGCGACAACATGATGAAGGCCCTGCATTCGCAGGCGCAGCTCACCACGGTCGTCGAGGTGGACATCACCAAGCTGATGAAGCTGCGCGGCCGGGCGAAGGACGCGTTCGCCGCCCGTGAGGGCGTCAAGCTGTCCCCGATGCCGTTCTTCGTGAAGGCGGCGGCCCAGGCGCTGAAGGCCCACCCGGTCATCAACGCCCGGATCAACGAGGACGAGGGCACCGTCACGTACTTCGACTCGGAGAACATCGGCATCGCCGTGGACTCCGAGAAGGGCCTGATGACCCCGGTCATCAAGAACGCCGGCGACCTGAACATCGCGGGCATCTCGAAGGCGACGGCCGACCTGGCCGGCAAGGTGCGCGGCAACAAGATCACCCCGGACGAGCTGTCCGGCGCGACCTTCACCATCAGCAACACCGGTTCGCGCGGCGCGCTGTTCGACACGGTCATCGTTCCGCCGAACCAGGTCGCCATCCTGGGCATCGGCGCCACGGTGAAGCGCCCGGCGGTCATCGAGACCGCCGAGGGCACCGTGATCGGCGCCCGCGACATGACGTACCTGTCGCTCTCCTACGACCACCGCCTGGTGGACGGCGCCGACGCGGCCCGCTACCTGACGGCCGTCAAGGCGATCCTGGAGGCCGGCGAGTTCGAGGTCGACCTGGGTCTGTGAGGCCCGCGCGGCGGAAGGGGCTGGTGAGGGGCGTGCGCCCCTGACGGCCCCCTCTGTCGGCAAGCTCACCAGCGGCGCCCCCGCCCGGACCACCTCCGGACGGGGGCGCCGCCGTATTGTCTAGAGGTCGGCCCGCAAGCGCCCATCCTCAGGAGCCCCCCTATGACCGCGCCCGTCGTCCACTCGCTGCGCGAGCAGATCCGCGAGCACATCGTGGAGGGCATCGTCAGCGGCCGGTGGAAGCCGGGCGAGCGGATCGTGGAGCGCCGGATCGCCACCGAGCTGGCGGTGAGCCAGACCCCCGTACGCGAGGCGCTGCGGGAGCTGGAGAGCCTGCGGCTGATCGAGTCGGCGCCGAACAAGGGCGTCCGGGTGCGCAGCCTGACCGCGGCCGACCTCGAGGAGAGCTATCCGGTGCGGGCCGGTCTGGAGCAGATCGCGGCCGAGCTGGCGGCGGAGCGGCTGGCCGAGGACTGCTCGGCGCTGGAGCCGCATGTGGCGGCGCTGTACCAGGCGGACGCGGTGGCCGACGGTACGGCGCAGGTGCGGCACACGGTGGCCTTCCACCGGGAACTGGTGCGGGCGGCGCACAACGGGGTGCTGCTGCACACCTGGGAGGGGCTGGGCATCGAGGTGTTCACCGCGCTGTCGATCCGCTGGCTGGGCACCGTGCAGAAGTCGTACGCGGAGGAGCACCAGGAGCTGGTGGAGGCGTTCCGCCGTCGGGATCCGGCCATCGGCGCGCTGGTCAAGGCGCATGTGCTGGGGTGCGCCCCGCGCGCCTGAGTCGACTGCCGTACCGCTCGCGCCCGGTCCCGCTCATCGGCGGGGCCGGGCGCTCTTCCGTGTCGCCTTCTCAGCGGAGGCAGGGGCTCCGACCTGCGAAAACCAGGCACCGAGTGCCCTTTTCCCTGGCACCCGATGCCGACTTTGGCCCTGGAGGCACAATTTTGGGGCAACCCTTTGATCGATCATCGATCACAGTCGTACAGTCATCCGCGGACTTCAACAGAGGTCTCTCGCCCTGTCCTGCCAAGACCAAGGGCTCCACCCCTTCGACTCCGGAAGGCGGCGACTATGACCGACCCCACCCGCATCCAGCCGAGCGAGCTCGACCAGCTGCCGGACCGCGACCCCGAGGAGACCGCCGAGTGGCAGGCGTCCCTGGACGCCGTGGCCAAGGCGGCCGGGCCGCACCGCGCCGCGTATCTGATGCGCCGCACCCTGGAACGCGCCGAGGGCGCCGGTCTCGCGCTGCCGAAGCTGCTGGAGACGGACTACGTCAACACCATCCCGACCGCCGCCGAGGCCGGCTACGGCTTCGACGGGGACGAGGAGCTGGAAGCCCGTATCACCGCCTGGAACCGCTGGAACGCGGCGGCCATGGTGACCCGGGGTGCCAAGTACGGGGTCGGCGGCCACATCGCCACCTTCGCCTCGGCGGCCTGGCTCTACGAGACCGGCTTCAACCACTTCTTCCGCGGCAAGGAGGGTGACGGGAGCGGCGACCAGCTGTTCATCCAGGGGCACGCCTCCCCCGGCGTCTACGCCCGCGCCTTCCTGGACGGCCGGCTCACCGCAGCCCACCTGGACAACTTCCGCCAGGAGTCCGCGGGCAACGGCCTGCCGTCCTACCCGCACCCGCGCCGACTGCCCTGGCTGTGGGAGTTCCCCACGGTGTCGATGGGCCTCGGACCGCTCTCGGCGATCTACCAGGCGCGGTTCAACCGCTATCTGACCAACCGCTCCATCAAGGACGTCTCCGCCTCGCACGTGTGGGCGTTCCTGGGCGACGGCGAGATGGACGAGCCGGAGTCGACCGCCGCCCTGGCGCTGGCCGCCCGCGAGGGTCTGGACAACCTGACCTTCGTCATCAACTGCAACCTCCAGCGCCTGGACGGCCCGGTCCGCGCCAACTTCAAGATCGTGCAGGAGCTGGAGGCCCAGTTCCGCGGCGCCGGCTGGAACGTCGTGAAGTCGCTCTGGGGCACCGCCTGGGACGAGCTGTTCCAGCTGGACACCACCGGCGCCCTGGTCCGCCGCCTCCGTGAGGTGCCGGACGCCCAGATCCAGACGTACCAGACCCGGGACGCCGCCTACATCCGCGAGGACTTCTTCGGCAGGGAGCCGGCCCTCGTCGAGCTGGCGAAGCTGCTGAGCGACGACAAGATCCTGGAGTGCTTCCACACCTCCCGCGGCGGCCACGAGTCCCGCAAGGTGTACGCCGCGTACAAGGCGGCCCTCGCCCACAAGGGCGCGCCGACGGTGATCCTGGCCCAGACGGTGAAGGGCTTCACCCTCGGCGAGGGCTTCGCCTCCAAGAACGCCAACCACCAGATGAAGAAGCTGACGGTGGACGAGTTCCGGCGGATGCGGGACCTGCTGGGCCTGCCGATCGCCGACGCGGCGTTCGAGGACGGCCAGGTGCCCTACGGCCACCCCGGCGCCGACTCCCCCGAGGTCCGCTACCTCCAGGAGCGCCGCGCCGCGCTCGGCGGCCCCGCCCCGGCCCGCCGGGTGCACCCGGTGGCCCCGCTGCCGGCCGCCGCGGACAAGGCCTTCGCCGCCTTCGACAAGGGCTCCGGCTCCCAGTCGGTGGCGACCACGATGGCCTTCGTCCGGCTGATGAAGGACCTGATCCGGGACAAGCAGACCGGGAAGCGCTGGGTGCCGATCGTCCCCGACGAGGCCCGCACCTTCGGCATGGAGTCGCTGTTCCCCTCGCTGGGCATCTACTCGCCCAAGGGCCAGACGTACGAGCCGGTCGACCGCGACCAGCTGATGTACTACCGCGAGGCCAAGGACGGCCAGATCCTCAACGAGGGCATCACCGAGGCCGGCTCGATGGCCGACTTCATCGCCGCGTCCACCGCGTACGCGACGCACGGCGAGCCGATGATCCCGTTCTACATCTTCTACTCGATGTTCGGCTGGCAGCGCACGGCCGACCAGATGTGGCAGCTCGGCGACCAGCTCGGCCGCGGCTTCCTGGTCGGCGCCACCGCCGGCCGCACCACGCTGACCGGTGAGGGCCTCCAGCACGCCGACGGCCACTCCCCGGTGATCGCCGCCACCAACCCGGCGGCGCTGACCTACGACCCGGCGTTCGCCTACGAGGTCGCGGTGATCGTCAAGGAGGGCCTGCGCCGGATGTACGGCGAGGCCGCGCCGGACGAGGACCGGAACGTCTTCTACTACCTGACCGTCTACAACGAGCCGATGCCGCAGCCGGCCAAGCCGCAGGGCGTGGACGAGGGCATCATCAAGGGCCTGTACCGCTTCAAGGAGGGCGAGCCGGCCGCCGCGGACGCCCCGCGCATCCAGCTGCTCTCCTCCGGCACCGCCATCCACTGGGCGCTCAAGGCCCAGGAGCTGCTGGCCGCCGAGTGGAGCGTGACCGCCGACGTGTGGTCCGCGACCTCCTGGTCGGAGCTGCGGCGGGACGCCCTGGACGCCGACGCGGCGCTGCTGCGCGGTGAGGAGCGGGTGCCCTACGTACGCCAGGCACTGGCCGACGCACCCGGCCCGGTGCTCGCGGTCAGCGACTACATGCGCCAGGTCCCGGACCAGATCGCCCAGTGGGTGGAGCAGGACTGGTCCTCGCTCGGCGCCGACGGCTTCGGCCTCTCCGACACCCGCGAGGCGGCCCGCCGCCACTTCGGCGTGGACGCCGAGTCGGTCGTCGTCGCCGCCCTGGCCCAGCTCGCCCGCCGCGGCGAGGTCCCGGCCTCGGTGGTCAAGGACGCCCGGGAGCGCTACGGCCTGTGAAGGTGAGCTGATGGCGTGCGGTTGACGGTGGTGCGGGGTTCCGGCAGGTCCGGGGCCCCGCTCCCGTCGTCCGGCGGAAAACGACGGGTGTCGAGGCGGGGGCCCGTGCCAGACTCCGGTCATGCCGCCGATCATGTACCCGCCGCCGCTGCGCCCGGGCGACCGCGTCGCCGTCACCTCCCCGTCCAGCGGCGTCCCCGCGCCGCTGCGCGAGCGGCTGGCGGTCGCCGTCGCGGCGGTGGAGGCGCGGGGGTATGAGGTGGTGACCGGCCGCTGCATGGACGGTACGGGGCATCTGAGCGCCCCGGCGCAGGCGCGGGCCGCCGAGCTGACGGCGCTGCTCACCGACCCGTCGGTGCGGGCCGTCGTACCGCCGTGGGGCGGGGAGACCGCCATCGATCTGCTGCCGCTGCTCGACTGGGACCGGATCAGGGCGGCGGAGCCCACCTGGCTGGTCGGCTTCTCCGACCTCTCGACCCTGATGACACCGCTGACCCTGCTCACCGGTGTCGCCACCCTGCACGGCAACAACCTGATGGACACCCCCTACCGGGTGCCGGAGGGGCTGCTGTCCTGGCTGGACATCGCCGCGCTGCCGGCCGGTGCCCGGTTCGCCCAGACCCCGCCGGGCCGGTACCGCTCGACCGGCTGGGACGACTACGCCGCCGACCCGGGGGTGCGGGACCTCACCCTGGACGCGGCCGGCTGCTGGACCCGGTTGGACGGCGGCAGCGGTGACGTGGACGTCGAGGGCCGGTTGATCGGCGGCTGTATCGAGACGCTCTGCCATGTGGCCGGTACGCCCTACGGCGATGTGCCGGCGTTCGCCCGCGCCCATGCGCCCGAGGGACTGCTGGTGTACGTGGAGGCCGCCGAGGACGACCCGTTCACCATCTGCCGGGCGCTGCACGGGATGCGGCTGGCCGGCTTCTTCGACGCGGCGAACGCCGTCCTGGTGGGCCGGACCTCCGCTCCCGACCGGCCCTCGCTGAGCCGGCACGAGGCCGTGCTGGACGCGCTGGGGCCGCTGGGGGTGCCGCTGGTCGCGGACGTCGAGTGCGGTCACGTGCCGCCGTACCTTCCGCTGGTGAACGGGGCGCGCGGCCGGGTGGTGCTCACCGCAGAGCGGCGGGAGCTGGTCCAGACCCTGGACTGACCGCGCACGGCGGATGATGGGGCCATGCGTGCCGCCCGGCTGATCAAGATGGTGCTTCTGCTCCAGTCCCGTCCGACCATGACCGCCGCCGAGCTGGCCCGGGAGCTGGAGGTGTCGGAGCGGACCGTCACCCGGGACGCGCAGGCGCTGTCCGAGGCGGGTGTGCCGGTGTACGCGGACCGGGGGCGGGGCGGCGGGTACCGGTTGCTGGGCGGTTACCGCACCCGGCTGACCGGGCTGGCCCGCGGCGAGGCGGAGGCGCTGTTCCTGTCCGGGGTGCCGGGTGCGCTGCGGACCATGGGGCTGGACGACGCGGCCTCGGCGGCCCGGCTGAAGGTGTCGGCGGCGCTGCTGCCCTCGCTGCGGGACGCCCCGGAGGCCGCCGCCCAGCGGTTCCATCTGGACGCGCCCGGCTGGTACCAGGAGCCCGAGACACCGGAGCTGCTGCCGGTGCTGGCGGAGGCGGTCTGGGGCGACCGGCGGGTGGAGGTCCGCTACCGGCGGGCCGGGGGTACGGAGGTCGGCCGCCGGCTGGAGCCGTACGGCCTGGTGCTGAAGGCGGGGGTCTGGTACCTGTGCGCCCGGGCGCAGGCCCCGGTCGCGTCGGCCTCCTCGGTGCGGGTGTACCGGGTGGACCGGTTCACCCGCGTGGAGGTGGAGCGGGACGGGGAGCGGTTCACCCGGGAGGAGGGCTTCGACCTGCCGGCGTTCTGGGCGGAGCGGGCCGCCGCGTTCGCCCGCTCCATCCTCCGGGACGAGGTGGTGGTGCGGCTGACCCCGGCCGGGGCGCGGGCCCTGCCCCATGTCACCGACCGGGCCGCCGCCGAGGAGGCGCTGGCGGCGGCCGGGGAGCCCGGTCCGGACGGCCGGGTGGAGGTCCGGTTGCGGGTGGAGTCGGCGGAGGTGGCGTACGCGCAGCTGCTCACCCTCGGCCCGGAGGCGGAGGTGCTGGGCCCGCCCGCGCTGCGGGCCCGGTTCGCCGAGGCGGCGGCGGGGATGGGCGCCCTCTACGGGTCCTCGTAGGCCCTGGGGTCCCTTGCTAGCGGTAGTCCTCGGCGGCGGGCCGCTTGCCGTCGTCCGCGGCCTCGCCGGTGGCCTCGTCCAGGGCGAGGAGGTAGCCCCAGGCGTCCGGCTGGGAGCCGTCGGCGTCGGTGAAGCCGTACTCCCGGGCGAGCTGCCCGCTGGACAGCGAGCGGCCGCTCCAGCGCCCGCGCTCCGGGTCGGCGGCGAGCGCGGCGACCGCCCGGCCGACCAGCACCGGCGACTCGGCGATGGCGAAGGTGGGCTCCTGGGCGATGCCGTCGCGCCAGTTCTCCTCCCGTACGCCGAAGTGGTCCAGCATCGCCTCCGAGCGGAGGAAGCCGGGGGTGAGCGCCACCGCGGTGGTGCCGGTGCCCTTCAGCTCCTCCGAGAGGGCGAACGCCATCCGGATCGGGGAGTTCTTCGCCAGGTCGTAGTAGAAGTTCTCCCGGAAGCGGGCGTTGTACTCGGCGGTGCCGTCGGTCATCTCGACCAGCAGACCGCCCGGATGGCGCAGCATCAGCGGCAGAGCGACGCTGCTGGTGATGGCGTGGCTGCGGATGCCGAGGTCCAGCATGCGCAGCCCGGCGTCGAGGTCGGTGTCCCACATCCTCACCCCGAACTCCAGCAGCCGGTCACCGCCCCAGAGGCTGTTCACCAGGACGTCCAGCCGGCCGCGCTCCCGGTCGATCCGGTCCACCAGGGCGCGGACCTGCTCGGGCTCCAGATGGTCGGTGGGGACGGCGATGCCCTCGCCGCCGGCGGCGGTGACCAGTTCGGCGGTCTCCTCGACGGTCTCGCCGGGCCGTCCGACCTCGCTGACCCGGTCGCGGGTGGTGCGGCCGGTCGCGTAGACGGTGGCCCCGGCGGCCCCGAGCTGGACGGCGATGGCGCGCCCGGCGCCCCGGGTGGCGCCCGCGACGAGGGCGATGGTGCCGGCGAGCGGTGTGTTCTTGTCGGTCGTCATGGGCTCGACGCTCGCACCGATACCCGACATCCGCTGTCCGGTATTGCGGACGGGATCGCGGAAGGGGTGTCGACGGGTTGCCGAACGGTGGAAGTGGTGCCGCCGTTTCGGCGACTCCGGGTGCACGCGCGGGCCGCAACCCCGATGCTTGGTGCCGTGATGGACGAGACGGAGTTCTGGGAGATCGTCGACACCACCCGCGAGGCCGCCGAGGGCGACCCCGAGGACCATGCCGAGCTGCTGGTGGAACGGCTGCTGGAGCTCGACCCGGACTCCGTGCTGGACTTCGCCCGCCACTTCGAGGCCCGCTACAACCGGGCGTACACCTGGGAGCTGCGGGGCGCGGCGGCCGTGCTGCTGGGCGGTGCGGGTGACGACGCCTTCGACTACTTCCGCTGCTGGCTGATCGGGCAGGGCCGGGAGGTGTTCGAGGGCGGAGTGCACGAGCCGGACTCGCTGGCGGAGCTGCTGGACGGCTTCGACGAGGAGATCGACGGGGACGGGGAGGAGCTGGGGTACGCGGCCGACGAGGCGTACGAGCAGCTCACCGGCGCGGACACCCCCGACCTGGGCATCGCCCCGCAGCCGCCGGAGCCGGAGGGCGTCTCCTTCGACCTGGCGGACACCTCGGCGCTGGCCGAGCGCTACCCCCGGCTGTGGGAGCGCTTCGGCGGCTGAGCGCCGCCCGGCACGACTTCAGACAGGCTCCGGCCCGTCCAGCCGTCTCCCCATGCAGACGTCGTCCACGGCGACACCGCGCAGGTGGAACTCCCCCGGCAGCACGCCCTCCACGGCGAAGCCCTCGGAGGCGTACAGGCTGCGGGCGGGCGTGTTGTGGCCCAGCACCCGCAGGGTGATCCGGGTCGCCCCCTGCCGCCGGGCCTCGTCGCAGGCGGCCCGCAGCAGCGCCCGGGCCAGTCCACGCCGCCGCGCCCAGTCGGCCACCGCGAGGCCCTGGATCTGGCGGACATGGGCGTTGCAGGGCAGGGCGGTGGGCGGCACCAGCCGGATGTACCCGGCGATGCGGGTCCCGTCCGCGTTCTCCGCCACCAGGTAGTCGGCCGGGCGGTGGGCGGAGTCGAAGAAGGGGGCGTACGGCGCATGGGGCTCGGGTTGCACCGCGTGCAGGGGCGACCAGACGGCGCGGTCCAGCCGGCTCAGCTCCTCGGCGTCCTCCGCCCGCGCCCGCCGTATCCGAGGCACCGGAGGCGTCGGGGGTGTCGGGGCTGTGCCGGGTGGGTGGCCCGGGCGGGCGGAGTCCGGGGTCGTCATGTGCGTCACTGTGCCATGGGGGCAGGATGGGCCTCATGGCACATCGCTCCCGTATCGCGGTCACCGGCGCCTCCGGGCTGATCGGCGCGGCCCTGGTCCGTTCCCTGCGCGCCGACGGGCATGAGGTGGTGCGGCTGGTACGCCGCCCCGCCCGGTCCGGCGACGAGTGCGCGTGGGATCCGAAGCGGAACCACGTGGACACCGCCGGGCTGGCCGGCTGCGAGGCGGTGGTCCACCTCGCGGGTGCCGGCGTCGGCGACCGCCGCTGGACCGCGGCGTACAAGAAGGAGATCCGCGACAGCCGGGTGCTGGGCACCACGGCGATCGCGGAGGCGGTCACCCGGCTGGACACCCCGCCGCGGGTGCTGCTGTGCGGCAGCGCGATCGGCTACTACGGGGACACCGGCGACCGCCCGGTGGACGAGTCGGCCCCGGCGGGGCGCGGGTTCCTGCCGTCGGTCTGCGTGGAGTGGGAGGCCGCGGCGGCGCCCGCCTCGGAGGCGGGCATCCGGGTCGCCCACGCCCGCACCGGTCTGGTGGTGAGCCGGAAGGGCGGGGCGTGGGGGCGGCTTTTCCCGATCTTCAAGGCGGGTCTGGGGGGCCGGCTGGGCTCGGGTGAGCAGTTCTGGAGCTTCATCGCCCTGCACGACGAGATCGCCGCGCTCCGGCACATCCTGGACACCGAGTCGCTGACCGGCCCGGTCAACCTCACCGCCCCGGAGCCGGTCACCAACCGCGAGGTCAGCGCCGCGATGGGCCGGGTCCTGCGCCGCCCCACCCCCTTCCCGGTACCCGCCGCGGCCCTGAAGCTGGCCCTCGGCGACTTCGCGGAGGACGTGCTGGGCAGCCAGCGGGTGCTCCCGGGCCGGCTGCTGGAGTCCGGTTTCCGCTTCGCCTTCCCGACCGTGGACGAGGCCATCGCCTCGGTGGTCTGAGGCCTGGCCCGCCGGGGCTGTGCCCTGGGCGGTCCGCCGGTGAGTGGGTGGCCCCCCGCCGGGGCGGTGCCCCGGGTGGTTCGCCGGTGAATGGCCGGTGAATGGGTGGCCGCCGCATGGCCGGGCCTCTTCAGGCCCCGCCGGGCCCATCCGGCCTCACCCCCCGGCCCGAGGCCTCTTGGCCCCCCGCCCCACTCCCCCGGCCTCAGGCACCCGACGGGAGGGCGCACCGGCGCACCGCTCCTGGACCAGCCGGCGCGTCGGTGTGACACGGTCGCGCGGGTGTGCGACCCCGCCTTGCTCCGGTGCTCCGGTACGCGCGCGGGCCTGGGCTGTGGGCGGCGCTCGTACGCTCGGTCACCGAACTCCCGTATTCCGGCGCCCGCTTCCGGGCATGAGCCCCCCACGCACCGAGCCGCCACCCCGGGGAGGGACACGTGTTCAGTACGCCAGACACCGCGGATGTCGTCATCGTCGGAGCCGGGATCGCGGGGCTGACCGCGGCCCGCCGGCTGGTCGGGGCGGGGGTGAGCGTCCGGGTGCTGGAGGCCGCGCCGCGGGCCGGCGGGCGGATGGCCACCGAGGAGGTGGACGGCTTCCTGCTGGACCGCCCGGGGCTGCCGCTGAGCAGTGCGCAGGAGGTGCTCGCGGGCACCGCGCTGCGGCTGTTCCAGCCGGGGGTGCTGGTCCGGTCCGACGGCCGGCTGCACCGGGCGGGCGGCCCAGGGGTGCCGCCCGCCTCGGCGCTGACCCGGGCGCGGGCACTGGCCGAGGTGCCGCGCGGCCTGGACCAGGCCCGGCTGGGCGCGGCCCTGGCCCGGCTGGCCCAGACGCCGGACGACCGGCTGGCGGCCCGGCCCGAGCGGTCGGCGCTGGAGGCGCTGGCGGGGCGCGGGCTGTCGGCCCGTACGGCGCACCGGTTCGTACGCCCGCTGCTGGCCGCGCTGCTGGGCGACCCGGAGCTGTCGACGTCCAGCCGGTGCGCGGACCTGGCGCTGCGCGACTACGCGCGCGGCCGGCTCTGTGTGCCGGAGGGCGGCGCGGGGGCGCTGCCCGAGCGGCTGGTGGCGGCGCTGCCGCCGGGCACGGTGCGCACCGGCGTACGCGTGAAGGAGGCGTCCACCAACCGGGTGGTGACGGCCGGTCACGGGGAGCTGGCCTGCCGGGCGCTGGTGGTGGCGACCGGGGCGCGGGCCGCGGCGGAGCTGCTGCCGGGGCTGCGGGTGCCGCGGTTCCGCCCGCTGACGGTGCTGCACCACACCGCGCCGCAGGCCCCGCCGGTGGGGGCGTCGCTGGTGCTGGACGCGGACCGGCCGGGTCCGGTGGCCTGGTCGGCGGTGCTGAGTGAGGTGGACCCGTCGCGGGCACCGCACGGCCGGGTGCTGATCGGCTCCATGGTGCCGGGTCCGCTGCCGGACCGGCTGGACGAGCGGGTGCGCCGCCAGCTGGCCGGGATGTACGGGGTGTCCACGGCCGACTGGCAGTTGCTGGGCGTGCACCACGACGCGGAGGCCGTCCCGGAGACGGCGGCGCCGCATGACCCGGACCGGCCGGTGCGGCTGCTGTCGGGGCTGTATGTGTGCGGCGACCACCGGGGCGCGGCGGGGGCGCAGGGGGCGTACGCCTCGGGGCGCCGCGCGGCCGACGCGGTCCTGCGCGATCTGGGCGTACCGCTGCCGGCCCACCGGGACGAGCCGCTGCCGGCGGCCGCCTGAGACCACCCGGGCCGAGCCGGAGGCGTGCGCCCGGCCCGGCCCGGGTCTCCACCCGCCCCCGCGTCCGTCCCTCCGCGTCCCTCCGCGTCGGACCGTGTGCAGCTTCTTGGCGTACGTACCGGCGCCGTCCAGCACGGAGGCGCCGCCCAGGTCGGACAGGTCGGTCCGTTGGCAGTCCTGCGGCTGGAGAGGAACCGCCGCCTGCCGGCCGGGTCCTCGCCCAGGTGGATGCCCACGTGGGCGATGGTCGCGGTGGTCTGGTCGTCACCGGAGTCCGCGTCGGGGGACAGCGGGTCACCCGGCTGGAGCCGGGCCGCCGCGGCCTCCGCAACCGCACCCCGCCCCGCCCCGCCCTACCCCAGGGCGCCCACGCGGTCGCGGTAGGTGCGGACGGGGGCGGCGTCGCGGTAGGGCTCCAGGCGGCGCTCGAAGTCGCGGACGTACTCGGTGGCGCGGGCCGAGCGCATCTCGGTGGCCTGCTGGGCGGCCTCGGCGCCCAGGGCGCAGGCGTGGTCGAGTTCGCCGAGGCCGAGCCGGGCGGTGGCGAGGACGACCCGGCTGAACAGCCGGCTGCGGGCGAACGCGGGGGCGCGCAGCTGGAGGGAGCGTTCGGCGTGCTGGGCGGCGGGGCGGTACTGGTGCATGTCGCGGTGGCAGTGCGCGGCGTCGGCGGCGAGCTGCGCCTCGTCGAAGGCCCGCCCCCAGTGCGGGGTGTCGTCACCGGGGCGGGCGGTGTCCAGCGCCCGTTCCGCCCGGGTGAGGGAGGCGGTGCAGGCGCGGGCGTCGCCGAGGACGGCGTGCCCGCGGGCCTCGGCGGAGTGCAGCAGGGCCAGTACGGCGGGCGGCGCGGTGCCGACGCCCTGCTGGGCGACCCGGGCGAGCTGCACGGCCTCCCGGCCGTGGCCGAGGTAGACGGCCTGGCGGCTCATGGTGACCAGGACATAGCTGCCGTAGGCGCGGTCCCCGGCGGCCTGGGCGAGCCGCAGCGCCTGGACGAAGTAGCGCTGGGCCAGGCCGTGGGCGGCGATGTCGTACGAGGTCCAGCCGGCCAGCCGGGTCAGGTCGGCGACGGCGCCGAACAGCCGGCGCCCGGTGGTCTCCCCGTACACCCCGCGCAGCATCGGCTCGGCCTCGTGCTCCAGATAGCGGACCAGGGCCTGGCGGGCGTGGCCGCCGCCGTAGGCGTGGTCGAGGGCCCGGAACAGGTCGCCGACCGACCGCAGCGCGCCGACGTCCCCCGCGGTGACCCGCTGGCCGGGGCCGCGGTCGGTGGAGCGCTGCCGGGGCAGGCCCGCCCGGGCCGCCCCGGGAACGGTGGGAACGGCGGGGGGGGGGGGGGGGGTGGCGGGTAAAGCGGCCGGCGCGAGGGAGGCGGGCATACGGGCGGCGGGGGCCGGATGGCCTGGCAGCCCCGGCCGGCCGAGGGCGGGCGTACGGCCGGCGGGCGGCGGCACCGGGGCGGCGGCTTCGGCGGCGGTCGTCGGGTACGGGCGGCCGTCCTGGGGGCCGCCCTGGGCCGGCACCCGGGCGGCGGAGGCAGGGGGCGCCGGGGGGTCGATCCGGCCGACGCGTTCGTCGGCGCGGCCGATCAGCCAGTCCCGGCTGGGCACCACCAGACCGGCCGGGGTGAAGGTGATCTTCCGCAGTTCGCTGTGGCTGCCGGAGTCCTTGCGCCACAGTCCGCTGACGATGTCCACGGCCTCCTCGGGGGTGGCCGCGAACTCCAGCCCCGCGTAGACCGGGGCGCAGGCGTCCAGGCCGAGGTCCTGCGCGGTGAGCCGGCGGCCGAGGCGGCGGGTGAAGACCTCGGCGATGAGGGCCGGGGTGGTGCCCCGGGGCTGCTGGCCGCGGAGCCAGCGGGTGACGGAGGTCTTGTCGTAGCGGAGGTCGAGGCCGTGTTCGAGTCCGAGCTGGTCGACCCTTCTGGCCAGTCCCGCGTGCGAGAAGCCGGCTTCGGCGATGAGGGCGGCGAGCCGGCGGTTGGGGGTGCGCTGCGAGGGTCGGTCCGTCATCGGCTGTGCGCTCTCCTGACTTGCCGTGCTGTGCCTTCCCGGTGGGGGCCCGCCGCGCCGGGGGCCCTTCCGGTGGGGTTGCGGACCCCCGGGAACGGCGCGAACTTAACCGCCGTCGGCGTCGGTACCGCCGCCTTCGCCCCGCATTCATCCGATCGTGTGAGGATTGAGGGCGCCGCTGACGGGCTGAGGACGGACCGAGCGGAGGACCGGGTGCCGGCACGGCGGTGAGGAAGACGGCATCCACCTGGCCGTCCGGCCGCCCCGGGGCCGCCGTACAGTGGCACGGGCGGCGATGGATGCACGCTGCAAGTGCTGCCGCACGTTCGTAGGGAGGCGTTGCCGTGAGTGAGCTGCGATTCGTCCATGTGGGCTTCGGCCCGGAGGCCGTCGAGTACCGGCGGGCCTGGGACATGCAGCGCGAGGTGCACGCCGCGCGGTTCGCCGACGAAGTGCCCGACACCTGCCTGCTGCTGGAGCACCCGCCGGTCTACACCGCGGGGCGGCGCACACTCGACAGCGAGCGCCCCCTGGACGGTACGCCGGTGGTGGACGTGGACCGCGGCGGCAAGATCACCTGGCATGGCCCCGGCCAGCTGGTGGGCTACCCGATCATGAAGCTGCCGCGTCCGGTGGACGTGGTCGCCCATGTCCGGCGGCTGGAGGAGGCCCTGATCCGCACGGCGGCCGATTTCGGCGTGGCCACCACCCGGGTGGAGGGCCGCAGCGGGGTGTGGGTGCTGGGCGACCCGGTCGAGCAGCGCCCGGCGCTCGGCGGCCTCTCCCTGGACTTCGACCCCCGGCTGACGGACGAGGAGTTCGATCCGCGGCTGAACGGCCCCGAGTACGCCCCCTCCAACGCCGGGCAGCGCCGCGAGGACCGCAAGCTGGCGGCCATCGGCATCCGGGTCGCCAAGGGCGTCACCATGCACGGCTTCGCGATCAACGTGAGCCCGGACAACACCTGGTTCGACCGGATCGTGCCCTGCGGCATCCGGGACGCGGGCGTCACCTCGCTGGCGAACGAGCTGGGCCGGGAGGTGACGATCGCCGAGGTGCTGCCGGTGGTGGAGCGGCATCTGCAGGACGTCCTGGAGAACGCCGAGCTGCGGCCCCGCGAGATCGAGGAGGCGGCACCGGCCGCCCCGGCGCCCGCTTAGGGCCCGCCCTCCGGTACGGGACCGGGGCCGGCTCGGGGGAATGCCCCGTACCCAGTCCCGGTTGCCCTCAGGAGGACCACATTTTTACCGGGCGTACCCTGGTGTTCGCCGTGGAATCGAAGCCGTAGGAGCCAGCCGTGTCCGCAGTCGCACCCGACGGACGCAAGATGCTGCGCCTGGAGGTCCGGAACAGCCAGACCCCCATCGAGCGCAAGCCCGAGTGGATCAAGACCCGGGCGAAGATGGGCCCCGAGTACAACCAGCTCCAGAAGCTCGTCAAGAGCGAGGGGCTGCACACGGTCTGCCAGGAAGCGGGCTGTCCCAACATCTTCGAGTGCTGGGAGGACCGCGAGGCCACCTTCCTCATCGGCGGTGACCAGTGCACCCGGCGCTGCGACTTCTGCCAGATCGACACCGGCAAGCCGCAGGCCCTGGACCGCGACGAGCCGCGCCGGGTCGGCGAGTCCGTGGTGACCATGGACCTCAACTACGCCACCATCACCGGCGTGGCCCGCGACGACCTGGAGGACGGCGGCGCCTGGCTGTACGCGGAGACCGTGCGGCAGATCCACGCCATGACCGGCGAGCGCGAGGGCGGCCACACCAAGGTCGAGCTGCTGATCCCCGACTTCAACGCGGTGCCCGAGCAGCTGGCCGAGGTCTTCTCCTCCCGCCCCGAGGTGCTGGCGCACAACGTGGAGACGGTGCCGCGGATCTTCAAGCGGATCCGCCCCGGCTTCCGCTACGAGCGGTCGCTGGAGGTCATCACCCGGGCCCGCGAGGCCGGCCTGGTGACCAAGTCGAACCTCATTCTGGGCATGGGCGAGACCCGCGAGGAGGTCAGCGAGGCGCTGCGCCACCTGCACGAGGCCGGCTGCGAGCTGATCACCATCACCCAGTACCTGCGCCCCTCCGTGCGCCACCACCCGGTGGAGCGCTGGGTGAAGCCGCAGGAGTTCGTGGAGCTGAAGGACGAGGCCGACCAGATCGGCTACTCCGGTGTGATGTCCGGCCCGCTGGTGCGCTCCTCGTACCGGGCCGGCCGGCTGTTCCAGCAGGCGATGGAGGCCCGCAACCAGGCCGCCGACGCCGCCTGACCCGTACCGCGCCCGCCCCGGCGGCGTCCGGCGGCGGTGTGAATCGCCACACAGCGGACGTACGGCGGACAAGGCGGCGGCAGAGCCCCGCGACGGCGCGGGCCGCGCAACCCCCAGGTGAGGGGCGCGCGGCCCGCGCCGTCCGCGTTCCGCCCTCCGGCCTCCCCCTTCCCCCGGCAGAACCGTTCCGTCATCCGCGTTTGACCGGTAGGTCACGTCCTGGTAACACCGTTCTGTGACGATGGACGCACGCTCCGCGCACAGGTCGCCGCGGAATCGGAGCCGTGCCCCGCTCGCGTTCCGCATCCGCCGACGCCCGCGCCGGCTTCCACCCGCCCGCCGGCCCAGCACCGGCGGACCTCCAGCACCGCGCCCCAGGGAGGCTCCCGACATGCAGGCCCCGACTCCGGCACCCGCAGTCACCCCACGCGTACGCGACATCCGCGAGGCGAGGAGCGCGGCCCCCGCCCCGTCCCGTACCGCCGCGCCCTCCCCCTCCCGTACGCTCGCCGCCGCACCGCTCCCCGCCGTGACCGTCACCGGCGCGCTGCGGGCCGTCGAGGCGCTGCTGCTGGGGGCCGGGCAGCGCACCGCCCGCCGCAACGCCTGGACCTCCGTCCTGGAGGACCGCCGCCGGGCCCAGGACCGGGTGGAGGCCCAGCACGTACTGGAGGCCGCGCGGGAGCGCGGGCCGCGCGCCACGTAAACTTCACAGCATGGCGAGGAAGGCACAAGCGGACAGCGCTGACGCGACCGCGAATCCCGGGCGACTGAAGCAGATCGCTCTGACGTACAAGATGACCCGAAAGGCCGACCCGAAGGTCGGTCTTGTCGTCGCGGGCGTGGGAGTCGTCGTCTTCGGCGTCCTCCTCGCGATCGGCTTCCTGATCGGACACCCGGTCTATCTGGGCATCCTCGGCTTCCTGCTGGCCTTCCTGGCGATGGCGATCGTCTTCGGCCGGCGCGCCGAGCGGGCCGCCTTCGGCCAGATGGAGGGCCAGCCGGGCGCGGCGGCCGCGGTGCTGCAGAACATCGGCCGGGGCTGGACGACCACCCCGGCGGTGGCGATGAACCGCAACCAGGACGTCGTCCACCGCGCGGTCGGCAAGGCCGGCATCGTGCTGATCGCCGAGGGCAACCCGAACCGGCTGCGCACCCTGCTGGCCGCGGAGAAGAGGCGGATGGCCCGGATCGTCGTGGATGTCCCGGTGCACGACTTCGTGATCGGCAACGACGAGGGCCAGGTGCCGCTGAAGAAGCTGCGCACCACCCTGCTGAAGCTGCCCCGGGTGCTGGCCGGCCCCCAGGTGACCGCCACCAACGACCGGCTGCGGGCGATGGGCGACCTGATGAGCAACATGCCGATGCCGAAGGGCCCGATGCCCGGCCGTGGCGGCATGCGGATGCCGCGCGGCGGCAAGATGCGCTGAGCGGCGCATACGCGGCGGTACGGCTTCGAGTACGGCGGAGGGCGCCCGATCGGTGATCGGGCGCCCTCCGCCGTGCCGTCTCCCGGGCGCTCAGCCCCGGACCTGCACCGCCCGCGCCAGCCGGTCGTGCAGCCCGCGCCCGTCCCGGTCCCAGATCAGGGCCGGCAGCGCCAGGCAGAGCAGCGCGCTGCGCAGAATCGCGCGGCCGGCGCCGAGGCGGTCGCCCTCCACCGAGATGACCCGCAGCCCGAACAGCCGCTTGCCCGGTGTGGCGCCGACGGTGCCGACGGTGAGCACACTGAGGGCGAAGAGCACGGCCACGGCCCAGTTGCCGACCACGGTGCCGCTGTCGCCGCGGGCGATGAGACCGTAGGCGATCAGCATGCACAGCGCCCAGTCGGTGAAGATCGCGCCGAAGCGCCGCCCGAGCGGGGCGAGGGAGCCGGGCCCCTGTTCCGGCAGACCGAGCCGCCGGCCCCGGTAGCCGAAGTCGGCGCCCATCTCCTCGGCGGCCGCGCGCGGCCCGGAGAGCCACGATCCGATTGCTTGCCTGTTGTCCACCCGACCACGGTACTGCGCCCGGTTTCGATCACTTCCGCCCGGGTCGGCGCCGGTCCGCGGGCGGGGGCGGCGGAGGGGTGGCGGTGGGCACGGCGGCCCTCCCTCCGGTTAACTTGGGCGAAACAAATGGGTCATGCTTGAGAAATCCCGCGTCCCTAAGGTCGGGACCAGCGTGTGCCACCGCACTGGCCGCACGACCGAGCTGCAAGCCCGCCCGCTCCCGGGTGGGAGTAGGAGGAGTTGGATGTTCCGGAACGCCGACGAAGCCAAGAAGTTCATCGCGGACAACGACGTCAAGTTCGTGGACGTCAGGTTCTGCGACCTGCCGGGTGTGATGCAGCACTTCACGATCCCGGCCAAGGCGTTCGACCCGGCCGAGGAGCTGGCCTTCGACGGCTCGTCGATCCGCGGTTTCCAGGCCATCCACGAGTCGGACATGGCGCTGCGCGCCGACCTGTCCACGGCCCGCCTGGACCCGTTCCGCCGGGACGCCACGCTGAACATCAACTTCTTCATCCACGACCCGATCACGGGCGAGCAGTACAGCCGCGACCCGCGCAACATCGCCAAGAAGGCGGAGGCCTACCTCGCCTCCACCGGCATCGCGGACACCGCGTTCTTCGGGCCCGAGGCCGAGTTCTACGTCTTCGACTCGGTGCGCTTCAACACCGCCGCCAACGAGGGCTTCTACCACATCGACTCCGAGGCGGGCGCCTGGAACACCGGCGCGGTGGAGGACAACCGCGGGTACAAGGTCCGCTACAAGGGCGGCTACTTCCCGGCCCCGCCGGTCGACCACTTCGCCGACCTGCGCGCCGAGATCTCCCTGGAGCTGGAGAAGTCCGGCCTCCAGGTCGAGCGCCAGCACCACGAGGTGGGCACCGCCGGCCAGGCGGAGATCAACTACAAGTTCAACACCCTGCTGGCCGCGGCCGACGACCTGATGCTCTTCAAGTACATCGTGAAGAACGTCGCCTGGCGCAACGGCAAGACCGCGACCTTCATGCCGAAGCCGATCTTCGGCGACAACGGCTCCGGCATGCACGTCCACCAGTCCCTGTGGACCGGCGGCGAGCCGCTCTTCTACGACGAGCAGGGCTACGCGGGCCTCTCGGACACCGCCCGCTACTACATCGGCGGCATCCTCAAGCACGCCCCGTCGCTGCTGGCCTTCACCAACCCGACGGTGAACTCCTACCACCGCCTGGTCCCCGGCTTCGAGGCCCCGGTCAACCTGGTCTACTCGCAGCGCAACCGCTCGGCCGCGATGCGTATCCCGATCACCGGCTCGAACCCGAAGGCCAAGCGCGTCGAGTTCCGCGCCCCGGACCCGTCCTCCAACCCGTACCTGGCCTTCTCGGCCCTCCTCCTCGCGGGCCTGGACGGCATCAAGAACAAGATCGAGCCGGCCGAGCCGATCGACAAGGACCTCTACGAGCTCGCCCCCGAGGAGCACGCGGGCGTCCCCCAGGTCCCGACCTCCCTGCCCGCCGTCCTCGACGCCCTGGAGCAGGACAACGAGTACCTCCAGGCCGGCGGTGTCTTCACCTCCGACCTGATCGAGACCTGGATCGACTACAAGCGCACCAGCGAGATCGCCCCGATCCAGCTCCGCCCCCACCCGCACGAGTTCGAGCTCTACTTCGACATCTAAGCCGCGAGGCTTGCACGAAGGCCGCCGCCCCCGCTCGTGTGGGGGTGGCGGCCTTCGGCGTTTCCGAGGGCTCCCCGTCCCGCCACGACAGCTCGCCATCCCGGCGCCCGACCCGGCGGAGACCATCAGGGCGGCCTTGGCGTGCGTCGCCCGCCCTGGCCCGGCCAGGGCGGGCACCGCACGCGCCCCTGGCCGTGCCGGGTGGGCGCGGGCAGGGGCGGAACGGGAGTGGGGTGGGTCAGCCGGTGTAGATGAGGGTGCGGACGAGGCGGCAGGTGGTGGGGGACGGGGGGTGGACGCCTATGCGGGTGGCGGTGGCGTGGATGGTGTCGTCGTCGGCGGCGGCGGGGTGGTAGACGCCCGCGTCGAGCAGGGCGATGGCGAGGCGCATCGCCTTCAGGCGGCGGTTGTGGGTGATGTACCACTCGCGGGGCAGGCCCGCAGGGAGCGGCTGCTTGGTGGACGGCTCGATGCGGGCTGCGGGCAGGGTCGTGAGGGTGGCTACGGCCATCGGCGACCTCCTGGTACGCGGTGCGGGGCCCTCCCCCGGGCCCCTGCTCAGTGTCTCCATTCTACTGGTGGGGACTGACAATTCGCCCTGGTGAGGGAGGGTTTGGAGGCCTGGAACGGCAGTGTCAGGCGGGGTCGGCGGTGGCGAGGAGTTCGGTGAGGCGGAGGCCGAAGCGGGCGTCGCAGGGGTGGGGGCGGCCGGTGCGGGCGGCGGTGAGCAGGGCGTCCACGGCGGCGTGCAGGGCGTCGGTGGCACCCGCCCAGGAGGGGAGGGCCGCGCGGCCGTGCTCGCCGAACAGTTCGATGCCGGCGTGCGCGGCCCTGGGCGGGGCGCTGAGGCTCATGGAGGCCGTGGCGGTGGCGCCCGAGGCGTGCCGCAGGACCAGGTGGCGGCCGCCGTCCGGGTCGGTGACGGCGGCGGAGAGGTCCGTCACCTCGCCCAGGACGGGGAGCAGTACGGAGAGCACATGCGGGCCGACGTCCCAGAGGGCGCCCTTGGCGCGGCGCCAGGGGGAGGCCGCGTACTCGCTGCCGGAGCCGGCCGCGAAGAGGGAGCCCAGCCAGTGGGCCTGGGCCAGGTACCAGCCGCCGAGCGCGGCCTGCTGCTCGATCCAGGGCGCGGTGTCGGGGGCGAAGCGCAGGGTGCAGAAGACCACGGAGGCGGCGCCGGACCGCTCGGCGGCCTCGGTGACCTCGCGGGCGGCGGCCACGGTGGTGGCCACCGGCTTGTCCAGCAGCAGATGGCGGCCGGCCTCGGCGGCCCGGGCGGCGAGCGGCGCCTGCACGTCCGGGGGCAGCGCGAAGGCGAGCGCGTCGCAGTCGGCGATCAGCGCGTCCACGTCCTCGTAGGCGCGGGTGCCATGGGTCGCGGCGAGCTCGGCGGCCGCCTCGGGGCGCCGGCCCCACACCCCGGTGAAGTGCACCCCGGGGTGCGCCGCGAGTACCGGGGCGTGGGTGTGGCCGGCCCACGGACCGGTGCCGAGAAGCCCGATACGGAAGGGAGAGGAGGTGCTCATGGGGTCAGTGTGCCCGGGGTACGTCCGTTCGTACGACAATCGCGCACGGGTGGGTGCCCGGGGCTCCTTTCGGCTGGCCACCGGGTAACACGGGGTTCATCGTCGGGCAACGGCCGGGAAACGCCCTGTTGCCAGGCTGCGCGCATACCGCTGCACCCGCGAAGGATGAGGTTGTCGTGAGCATCAAGGCCGAGTACATCTGGATCGACGGCACCGAGCCGACCGCCAAGCTGCGCTCCAAGACGAAGATCCTGGCCGCTCCCGTCGACGGTGTGGACGCCCTGCCGATCTGGGGCTTCGACGGCTCCAGCACGAACCAGGCCGAGGGGCACGCCTCGGACCGGGTGCTGCGGCCGGTGTTCTCCTGCCCGGACCCGATCCGCGGCGGCGAGCACGTGCTGGTGCTGTGCGAGGTGCTGAACACGGACCTGACCCCGCATGTCTCGAACACGCGGGCCGCGCTGGCCGAGGTGGCGGAGAGGTTCACCGCGCAGGAGCCGATCTTCGGCATCGAGCAGGAGTACACCTTCTTCGACGGCGAGCGGCCCCTCGGCTTCCCGGCCGGCGGCTTCCCGGCCCCGCAGGGCGGCTACTACTGCGGTGTCGGCGCCGACGAGATCTTCGGCCGGGACGTGGTGGAGGCCCACCTGGAGAACTGCCTCGCCGCCGACCTCGGGATCTCCGGCATCAACGCCGAGGTCATGCCCGGGCAGTGGGAGTTCCAGGTCGGCCCGCTGGCCCCGCTGGAGGTCTCCGACCAGCTCTGGGTGGCCCGCTGGCTGCTGTACCGCACCGCCGAGGACTTCAAGGTCTCCGCGACCCTCGACCCCAAGCCGGTGAAGGGCGACTGGAACGGCGCCGGGGCGCACACCAACTTCTCCACCCGGGCGATGCGCGAGGGCTACGAGGCGATCATCACCGCCTGCGAGTCGCTGGGCGAGGGCTCCAAGCCGCTGGACCACGTCAAGAACTACGGGGCCGGCATCGACGACCGGCTGACCGGGCTGCACGAGACCGCCCCGTGGAACGAGTACAGCTACGGCGTCTCCGACCGCGGCGCCTCGGTGCGCATCCCCTGGCAGGTCGAGCAGGACGGCAAGGGCTACATCGAGGACCGCCGCCCCAACGCCAACGTCGACCCGTATGTAGTGACCCGGCTGCTGGTGGACACCTGCTGCACGGCGCTGGAGAAGGCCGGGCAGGTCTAAGCCGTGGGGGAAGGGGGGAGGCGTCCGCCGCGTGGTGCGCGGTGGGCGCCTTCGCGCTGTGGGACGACGGATGGGCCGGTGCGGACAAGTCTCCCGGCTGGACCGGTACGGACAAGCCGCTTTCGGTCATGGGCGGTTACGGGAGGCCCCGGATCTGGTTCAATAGGTGTCATGGCCAGCATTCAGAGCACCGCGACGGGTCGCAGCGACCTCATGCCGTTCTGGCCTACCCGTCAGCATGACGACTTCGACCGGGTCTGTTGCCGCGCGACGCACGCGCCGGCCTGCTGAGAGACTCCTCGGTCACCTCGCCCCACCCGCCCGTTCCGCACCGCCGCCCCGCAATCTCCGGGTCCGCGGTCCGGTCGTCTGGTGGGCCGTCCACCGCAGGACGCCCTCTCGCCGCCGCGCCACGACGTACTCCCTCGTCCCTCCGCGCCGCGAAAGAGCTGATCCCCATGCCCAACACCCGTACGCTTCCCGTCCGTTCGTCCGCCGCGACCGCTCCTGCCGAGCCCCCTCTGGCTCCCTCCCCCGCCGCCCCGTTCCCCGGGCGCAGACTGCGCGCGGTGGGCCGGGACGAGGCGGTGGAGGCGGTGGACGTCAGCGAGCTGCTGGCCCCCGGCGCCACCTGGCTGCCGGCTCCTCCCAACGCCGTACCCGCGCTGCCCGGGCAGCCGCCGATGGTCGGCTATCTGGTGCTGGTCCCGGCCGCCGGGGCCGAGGCGCCCGGTCCTGCCGGCGACCCGGTCGGCGACGGGCCGGTGACCATCGACGGTGAGCGGCGCACCGCCCTGGTAGACGGGCGGGCGCTGGACCTGACGTATCTGGAGTTCGAGCTGCTGGCCCATCTGGTGGCCAACCCGCACCGGGTGCACACCCGTGACCAGCTGGTGACCACGGTGTGGGGGTACGGGCATGTGGGCGACGGGCGGACGGTGGACGTCCATGTCGCCCGACTGCGCCGGAAGCTGGGCGCCGAGCACCGCCACACCATCCAGACGGTGCGGCGGGTCGGTTACAAGTACACGCCCTGAGGGGGTAGTTCGGCGGGTGGCGGAGGGCGGTACCTCCGCCACCCGCCGGCTTCGTCCCTGCCGGTCAGCCGGTACGGGACGGGGTCGCCGCTCCCGGGCCGGGCCGGTCGCGGCGGGCGGTGACAGCGCCCACGGCCGCGTCCACCACCAGGAAGGCCAGCAGGCTCAGGCCCAGCATCGGGACGAACCAGCCGGTCAGCGCGGCGACCGCGGCCAGCGGCAGCAGCAGGGTCGCGGGCACCCGGCGCCAGGCGCCCCGCCGGGCCGGGCGGCCGGGGCCGGAGCTCCGCCCCTTCACCGGGCCGCGCTGCCACCACATCCGGTAGCCCCAGACGATCAGCAGGACCAGGGCCGCCATCAGGGCGGCCAGGGCGAGCTGGTTGGGCAGGCCGAACAGCACACCCATATGGGCGTCGATGCCGTAGCGGGTCAGCTTGGCGAGCAACGGGAAGTCGCTGAAGCGGAGTCGGTCGGTGATCCGGCCGTCCGCCGGGTCGACGGCCACCGAGTCCAGCTGGACCGGGAAGGCGGTGTCGGTCTGCTTGACGACATAGGCCTGCCCCTCGGCCGGCAGGGTGACCGCGAGGCTGCCGCCGTCCACCCCGGCGGCCCGGGCCGCCTCCACGGCCCGGTCGATGCCGATGTCGGGTCCGGCGGAGGCGGCCGGGTCGGGCTGATGGCCGGCGCCGTGCCCCTCGTGTCCGCCGCCGCCCGGGGCGGCCCCGTCCAGGGCGGCGGAGACGGCCGGGGTGGCCCCGCCGAGCTGGGAGCGGACCGCGTCGATGTTCTCGCCCGCGTACCGGGACCAGGTCAGTCCGGTGGCGGAGAGCAGCACCAGCCCGGCCACCGCCCACAGCCCGACCGCGCCGTGCCAGGACAGGGTGCGGCGGCGGCCGGTGAGCCCGCGCTCGGGTACGGCGAGGGAGCGGCGCCCGGTGCGGCGGCGGCCGATCCACAGGGCGAGCCCGCCCAGCGCCACCACCCACATCCAACTGGCCGCCATCTCGCTGTAGTTGCGGCCCAGCTCGCCCAGGTGCAGATCGACGTGGAGGCGGGAGAGCCAGGTGCGCAGCGGCAGGGCGCCGCTGCTGCCGTAGCTCGGCAGGTCACCGCGTACCTCGGCGGTGTACGGGTCCACGAAGACGGCGAGCTGGACGCCCTCCGCCAGTTCGGGGTCGGCCATCAGCACCCGGGTGGTGGCGCCCGCCTCCGGTGAGGGCCAGACGGCGGTCACGGTGCTGTCCGGGTGGGCGGCGCGGGCGGCCTCGACCTGTTCGCCGAGCGGCAGGGTCCTCTCGCCGACCGGGACGTACAGCTCATGCCGGTAGACGACCTTCTCGGCCTGGTAGGAGAGGGCGTAGAGCATGCCGCTGAGCGCGGCGACCAGCAGCAGGGGGGCTATCAGGATCCCGGCGTAGAAGTGCAGCCGGAGGAGGAGAGGGCGCAGGGCCGCCCAGGTTCCGGAGCCCTGGGTGGTGGCGGATTCGGGGAGGGGGGCGGCGGGCATGCCGGAGGGCATGCGGGCGTCGTCGATGGACATGACCGTCCTGGGTGTCGGCGTGGTCTGCGCCCGGCGCGCGAGCCGGTGCACGGGTGTCGTCACCGGTGGGGCGCGCGGGGCGGCAGGGGGAAGCGGCCCCGGGCGGACGCGTCAGAGGTACGCGGCGGCGGGGACCGTGGCTCGGGGTGCGGGCAGGACGGGTGGCCCGCGCCGGGAGAGGGTGTGCGCCAGGACCACGCCGCGGTGGCGGCGAGGGGTACGGGCCCGGGGCCGCGGCGGCCGCGGGGGCTCCGGCGGCACCACGGCGGTGGGCCGCGGCCGCCAGGGGGCGAAGGCGAGGTCGGCGAGCGTCCGGGCGAGAAGGAAGAAGGCGGCTTCGCCCCGGGCGAGCCAGAGCGCGCAGACGGCGGCGGCCAGCAGATGGGCGGCGGCCATCCCCGGGGTCGTACCGGAGTGCAGCACGGTCGCTAGTTCGCCGAACGGCCCGTCGGCGGCGGAGCCGGTGACCGCCATCGCCTCATGGACATGGGCATGGTTCGGGTGCGGGTGGGCGGGGAGATGGCCGTGGCCCTGTCCGAGGCCGAACACGGTGTGCAGCCCGGCCTGGGCGGCGACCAGCGCCGCGCCGATGCGGACCGCGCCTCGTCGCCGGCCGGCCGCGGTCCAGGCCAGGGCGCTGGTGGCGGCGAAGGCGAGAAGCAGCGAGGCCGACGGGACATCATGCGCGGACATGGACGAATGCCCCACCGCGGCCAAGGTGACGCATACCGCTGCGAACAGCGCGGCTCGCAGGGCGCGCAGCGGCGACCGGGTGTCCGTCATGGTGCGCCCATGCTGCCATCCCGGTGGGTGAGTGGTGGAGCCACCCGTTCCGCCGCGAACGGAGGGAGCCGGGCCCCGGTGCCGGTTCCACCACTGGCGAAAGGGCTGTTCGGGGCGCGGGCGGCGGTGGCAGGCTCGGCGGGGTGAAGCTGCTGATACTGGGTGGTACGGAGTTCGTCGGGCGGGCGGTCGCCGAGGCCGGCACGGCGCGGGGCTGGCGGGTGACGGTGTTCCACCGGGGCCGCCATGAGCCGCCCGCGGGGGTGGAGTCACTGCACGGCGACCGGACGGCCGGGGGTGGGCCGGCCGCGCTGGCCGAGGGCGACTGGGACCTGGTGGTGGACACCTGGTCGGGCGCGCCGGTGGCGGTACGGGACGCCGCACGGCTGCTCGCCGGGCGGGCGCGCCACTACACGTATGTCTCCAGCCGGAGCGTCTACGCCTGGCCCGCACCCGCCGGGCTCGCGGAGGACGGGCCGCTGGTGGACGTGGCCGACTCGGCGGCCGACTCGACCGGCGACGGGCCGTACGCGGAGGTCAAGCGGGGCGGGGAGCTGGCGGCGGAACGGGAGTTCGGGGCCGAGCGGGTGCTGCTGGCCCGGGCGGGGCTGATCCTGGGACCGTGGGAGAACATCGGCCGGCTGCCGTGGTGGCTGGGCCGGATCGCCCGCGGTGGGCCGGTCCTCGCGCCGGGTCCCCGTGAACTGCCCGTGCAGTACATCGACGTACGGGACCTGGCCGGATGGCTGCTGGACGCGGCGGCGGCCGGCCGCACCGGCCCGTACAACCTGGTCTCCCCGCCCGGGTACGCCACCATGGGCGGGCTGCTGGAGGCATGCGTCAAGGCCACCGGCTCGGACGCGGAGCTGCGCTGGACCGACCCGGAGGCCGTGCTCGCGGCCGGTATCGAGCCGTGGAGCGGGCTGCCGGTGTGGCTGCCGCCCGGTGAGCTGCACGACGCGATGCACCGTGGCGATGTGAGCCGGGCGCTCGCGGCGGGGCTGGTCTGCCGGCCCGTCGAGGAGACGGTCGCCGACACCTGGGCGTGGCTGCGGGAACTGGGCGGCGCGGCCCCGCAGCGGCCGGACCGGCCCGAGGTCGGGGTGAGCCCCGAGCAGGAGGCGGCGGCGCTGGGTCACTGACCCGACCCGGGACCGGGGACCCGGGGGCACGGCCTCCGGTACGGCTTCGCACCAGTCCCCCTGGCCGTTGAACGCCGCAGGCGTCCCGTCCGTATGGAACGGCGCGGTTCCCCCCGCCCAGGATTGGAGTTCCATGGGACGCAACAGAAAACGCTCGAAACTGGCCAACCGGGCGATCGCCGCCTCGGCTGCCCTGGTACTGGGCGGCGGCGGGGTGATCGCGGCCAATGTGTACGCCTCCGCGGGCCAGGGCTGGGGCCGGGCGCCGCAGCAGCAGCGCCCGGTCATCACCGCCGCCCAGCAGTTGTCGACCATCGACTGCCCCGAGGTGGCCAACGGGCTGCGCGCGGTGCCGGACCGGGCCCGCGTCGAGGTGGACCAGGAACTCGCGGCGATGGACAGCCAGATCACCCAGGCCTACCAACGGTTCGCCGAGGAGAAGGACCAGGTCCAGCGGGACGGGTCGTATGCGGACAACGCGATCCTGCGTCCGCTGAAGGACAAGCGGACCGCCGCGATCGGGCGGATCGTGATCGCCATCGACCGGGTGGCCCAGCGCCCCCAGGGCCTGGAGGCGCTGGCCTCCTGCACCCTGCGTTCGGACGACAGCACCCAGGTGAAGACCCAGAACGGGCAGGGGCAGGGCCAGGGCCAAGGGCAGAACCAAGGGCAGGGGCAGCCGCCGGGCCAGGGACAGGGGCAGGGCCAGGGGCAAGGCCAAGGTCAGGGACAGGGACAGGGCGGGAACGGGCCGGTCGCCTCCGACTTCGTGGACATCCAGTCCGTACGGCCCAACGTCCGCCAGCCGCGGAAGCTGCGCGGCGCCTCCCGGGGGACGTTCACCACCGACTGCGGGCGCAACGAGAACGGCAAGTTCAACCCGGACAACGTCATCGTGGCGCCCGGGGTGAGCAACGGAGCCCACCATATGCACGACTACGTCGGCAACCAGGCGAACGACGCCTTCGCCAGCGACGACGACCTGGCGGACGGCGCCACCACCTGCCGCAACCAGGGCGACCGCTCCACCTACTACTGGCCGGTGCTGCGACTGCAGAACGGGCAGAACGAGAACGACGCCGACGCGGACGGCGGCGGCCGCGACCGGAACGTGGGCGAGATCCTCACCCCCGCCCAGGTCACCCTGAACTTCACCGGCTCCCCGGTGTCCCGGGTCACCGCCATGCCGCGCTTCCTGCGGATCATCACCGGTGACGCCAAGGCCTTCACCAACGGCACCGCCAACGCCAACGCCTCCTGGAGCTGCACCGGCTTCGAGAACCGGCAGCTCAAGGACAAGTACCCGATCTGCCCGCAGGGCAGCGACGTGGTGCGCACCTTCACCTTCCAGAGCTGCTGGGACGGGCAGAACACCGACAGCGCCAACCACCGCACCCATGTCGCCTTCGCCGGCGCCAACGGCCGCTGCCCACAGGGCTTCCGGGCCATCCCGCAGCTGGTGCAGCGGATCGTCTACGACGTTCCGCCGGGGACCGTCTTCGCGGTGGACTCCTTCCCGGAGCAGCTGCACAAGCCGGTGACCGACCACGGGGACTTCATCAACGTCTTCGACAACCGGCTGATGCGCCAGCTGGTGAACTGCGTCAACAGCGGACGCCGCTGCGCCTGACCGGGCCCGGCCGGGCCCGCCGAACCGCGAGGGGCCCTGGTGAGCGGTCACCAGGGCCCCGAACGGCTGCGTACCGATGCGTACCGATGCCGGGCACCCCTCGGGCGGGGCCGCCCGGCCGGTGCTTCGACCGGGCGGGCCCCGCTGTTTCGTCGGGGACGCCCCTCAGACCTGCGCGGTCAGCTCGTGCCGTGCCCCTGGTGACCCTCGTGCTCCTCGCTCCCCCCACTGCCACCGCCGGGCTCCTCCTGGTGGTGCGGCGAGGCGGTCTCCACCGCACCTCCGAGCCGGCCGCGCAGCGCTTCCACCGCCTTCTCGTCGCCGACCGCGACCCACTTGCGGCCCACCAGATACGAGCCGCCGTAGTCGTTGGCCTCGTTGATCCACTCCCGCTGGCCGCGGTCGGTGGCGAAGGTGGCCAGCACGTATGTGCCGTCGTCGGTCGCGCAGTTGGCCTGGCGGATCTCCTCCGCGTCGGTCTGGATGTTGGGCTCGCAGTCCACCTTGGCGGCGAGCTGCTCCAGGGTGCCCGTGGCCGGGCTGGGCGAGGCCGGGACGCCGGCCGCGGGAGCGCCACCGCCCGCGTCGCAGGCGCCGAGTATCGGCAGGGCGAGGGCCGCGAGCGCGGCGGTCAGCAGGGCCGGACGTGTTCGTTCGGTACGCATCCGGCCATGGTGCCGCCTCGTCCCCCCGCCCCACAGGGCAACCGCGGGTAACGTTCGGCAGCGCACGTGCCTGACGGACAGCCAGGGAACAGCCCAAGGGGGGCCAGCGGAAGGAGCGCCGCCGTGTACGAGCTGCCGGAACCACCCCTCACCCGAGGACGGCCGTCGAGCGGTACGCCGCTGTCCCGGCGCACCCTGCTGGGCGCGGCCGGGGCGGTGTCCCTGCCGGCCGCCGGGAGCGGCACCGAGGCGGCGGCCCGGGCCCGTCCCCGTACCGCCCCCGAAGCGCCGGACGGCGGGATGGCGGCGGCCCGGGCGGCGCTGCGGCGGCTGCTGCCGGACCGCCACGCCGAGCAGTTCCGGCTGACGGCTCTGGAGGTGGCCGGCGGAGCCGACCGCTTCCGGGTGACCGGGGTGCCGGGGCGGATCGAGGTGGCCGGGACCGGCCCGGCGGCCGTGCTGACCGGCGTCCACTGGTATCTCAAGTACGCCTGCGGGGCCCATCTCTCCTGGGCGGGCGGGCAGACGCGGCTGCCGGACACCCTGCCCGGCCCGGACCGCAGCCGTACCGCGCTGGACCGGGAGGCCACCGTGGCGCACCGGTTCTTCGGCAACGACACCCATGACGGCTACACCTCCCCGTACGCCGACTGGGCCCGCTGGGAGCGGCTGATCGACGTGCTGGCCCTGCACGGCTTCAACGAGGTGCTGGTCACCGTCGGGCAGGAGGCGGTGTACCACCGGATGCTGCGGGAGTTCGGCTACCCGGACGCGGAGGCCCGGGCCTGGCTGCCGGCGCCCTCGCACCAGCCGTGGTGGCTGCTGCAGAACATGAGCGGCTACGGCGGCCCGGTGACGCCTGAACTACTGGCTGCCCGGGTGGAGTTGGGGCGGCGGATCACCGGCCGGCTGCGGGAGCTGGGGATGGCGCCGGTGCTGCCGGGCTTCTTCGGCACGGTCCCGGACGGCTTCGCCGCCCGCAATCCGGGCACGGACGCCCGGACCGTGCCGCAGGGCGTCTGGGCCGGGCTGAAGCGACCCGACTGGCTCGATCCCCGAACTCTTGCCTTCCGGTCGGTGGCGGCCTCCTTCTACCGGCACCAGGCCGAACTCTTCGGTGAGGCACGGTTGTTCAAGATGGATCCGCTGCATGAGGGCGGTGCGACCGGGGATGTGCCGGTGGCGGCGGCCGGGCGGGCGATCGAGGCGGCGCTGCGGGCGGCCCGCCCGGAGGCGGTGTGGGTGCTGCTGGGCTGGCAGGCCAACCCGCGCCGGGAGCTGCTGGACGTGCTGGACCGGCGGCGGACCCTGGTGGTGGACGGGCGCTCCGATCTGGAGGCGGTCACCGACCGGGAGCGGGACTGGGGCAGCACGCCGTACGCCTTCGGCACCATCCCCAACTTCGGCGGGCGGACCACGCTGGGCGCCCGGACGCACGTCTGGACCGAGCGGTTCACGGCCTGGCGGGACCGGGCCGGGTCGGCGCTGGTGGGGACGGCGTTCCTGCCGGAGGCGGGCGAGCGGGACCCGGCGGCGTTCGAGCTGTTCTCCGAACTGGCCTGGCGGCGCGAGCCGGTGGACCGGGCGGCTTGGTTCGACGGGTACGCGGACTTCCGTTACGGCGGGGATGACGGGGATTCGCGGGCCCGGGAGACCATGGCAGTGCTGCGGGAGACCGCGTACCGGATCACCAGCCGGGACGGCCGCCCGCATGACTCGATCCTGGTGGCCCGGCCCAGCCTGGACGCCGCCTCGGGCACCCACTACGCCACCCACTCCCCCGCCTACGAACTGCCCCCTTTCGAGCGGGCGTTCAGCGCGCTGCTCGCCGTACGCGAGGAGCTGCGGAACTCCGACGCGTACCGCTACGACCTCACCGACCTCACCCGGCAGGTGCTGGCCAACCGCTCCTGGCTGCTGATCGGTCAGCTGCGGGCGGCCCATGGCCGCGCCGACCGGGCCGCGTTCGGGGAGCTGTCGCGGTGGTGGCTGCGGCTGCTGCGGCTGGCCGAGGAGACGGCGGGCTGCCACCGGGCCTTCCTGCTGGGGCCGTGGCTGGCCGAGGCGCGGCGGGCGGGGCAGGAGCGGACGGCCAGGGTGCTGCTGACCAGTTGGGCGGACCGGCCCACCGCCGACGGCGGGAGGCTCGCCGGGTACGCCAACCGGGACTGGTCCGGGCTGCTCGGGGAGGTGTATCTGCCGCGCTGGCGGGCGTACCTGGACGAGCTGGCGGACGCCTTGGCGGCGGGCCGGGCGCCGCGCGCCTTCGACTGGTACGCGAGCGAGGAGGCGTGGACCCGGGGCACGGAGCCGTATCCGGTGCGGCCGGCGGGTGACCCGTACCGCACCGCGCGGCGGGTGTACGAGACGCTGGCCCGGGCCCCGTACCAGGGCGAGGTGGCGGTGCGTGCCGAGGGGCGGGCGCTGGCGGTCACCTTCCGGAACGCCTCCGGGCTGCGGGCCACCGGGCCGGTCCGGCTCACCCTGGCCGCCCCGGCCACCACCGGCCGCCCGGACGCGGCGCTGGCCCCGCTGGCGCCGGCCGCCTCGGCCACCGTCCGCTTCCCCCTCGCCACCGCCCCCGGCCCCGGGCGGCTCCGCTGGGAGGTGCGGGCGGAGTTCGGGCCCGAGGGTGAACGGCCCGTCACCGCCGTCCACACGGGCGAGTCACCGCCAAGCTGACCCTGCGACGCTGGTCGGGGCTGGGCCAGGTGACCGAACCGCCCATCGCTCGTTCTGCTGAAAGTGAGCACCCAGGACATCGCCGCCCCCGCGCCATCCCCCTCCCCCGTCGACGTCGGCCAGGCCGAGGCGGCGCTCGTCGAGCACTACCCGGACCTCGTCCGCCTCGCCTATCTGGTCCTGCCGTCGGGGCTCGGGCGCAACCGCCGGGTGCTGACCGCGCACGCGCTGGTGCAGCGCTCGCTGCCGCGCCGCCGCACCACCCCGGCGAGCGGCGCCATGCCGGGGCAGCGGCGCGCCGGGGAGCCGGCCGGGGGCGCGGTGGACGCCGGGTACGCGCTGATCCGGGTGGAGGTGGTCCGCCAGGCGCTGGACGCGGGGGTGCCGCTGGGCTGGCGGGCGTGGCCGAAGCGGTCGCAGCTGCCGCCGCTGCTGCCCCGGGTGTGGGGGCTGCGGCTCTTCCCGCGCGCGGGCGGCGCGGAGGAACTGGCCCTGGACCAGCGGCTGTCGGAGCTGTCCGGGGCGGGCCGGGCGGCGTACGCGCTGCGCGGTCTGGAGCGGCTGGGCGACGCGGAGGCGCACCGGGTGCTGTCGGCGGCCGGGGTGGCCGATCCGGCGGCGGCGGTGGCGGAGGCGGACCGGGTGGGCGCGGAGGCCGGGCAGGCGCTGCTGCGGTCGCCGGAGTTCGACCCGTGTTCGCTCCAGGCCCGGCCGACCGATCTGATGCGGCGGCGCCAGCACGGGCGGGCCGCGCTCGCCGCGCTGGCCGCCGCCGTGGTGGCGGGGACGCTGCTGGGGCTGCCGGGTGAGGGCTGGGGCCCGGACGGGGCGGCGGCGCCGCCGTACGCGCGCAACGCGGCGGTGGAGGCGGCGCTCGACCCGGTGAACCTGCGGAAGGTGGCGCCCTCGGTGTGGCAGCGCTCGGCGCGTACCGACTTCTCGGTGTGGCCGGCGCGCGGCGGGCTGACCCGGGACACCGCGCTGCTGCGGCGGGCGCTGGCGGTGTGGACGCGGCCGGGTGGCACGGTGGCCGCGTCGGCGACGCCGGGGACCCCGCCCGGTCCGCCGATGGGACCGCCGCAGCTGCTGTTCGCCGGGGAGGTGGACCGGGCGCGGGTGGTGCTGTTCCACGACGGGCTGCGGGTGGTGCGGTACGCGGAGCCGGTGGACGGCGCGCCGGCGGGCGGCCCGGAGGTGGCGCTGGACTTCGCCCGCGCCGACGGGGCGGACGCGGTGGGGGCGAGCGCCCTGGTGGTGGGCCGTACCGACGCCAACGTCCGCTATCTGACGGCCCCGTGGGTGAGCGGGGTGAGCGCCCGGGACCTGCTGGGCGGGGTGGTCGGTGAGTCCCGGCCGGTGCGGCGGGACGCCCAGGGGGTGACCGATCCGGTGCCGAGCCCGGTGGCCCCCTCGCAGTGCAAGGTGTGGGATGTGCTGGAGGTGCGCGAGGGCGGTGGTACGCGGACGCTGACCGATCTCGGGGAGCTGCTGCCGGCCCGGCTGACCTCCGGGCCCCCGTCGGCGCCGGTGGATGTCTCGGACGCCCGGTCCCGGGCGGAGTGGGCGCGGACGGCCTGCCTGCTGCCCTCGGTGCGGGCGGCGGGGGTGCGGTCGGTGAACTCCTGGCGGTACGCGGAGCAGACGCTGCCGGGCGAGGTGGGCCGCGCGGCCTGGCTCTGCACCCGGGCGGAGACCTGGCGGGGCAGCGGGGTGAAGGTGCTGGCCCAGTTCCAGGCGCCGGGCACGGGTACGGGGGTGCCGGCCGCCAAGGGCGACGACTCCCCGGCCTGCGGTGCGCGGGCGCCGCAGGTGCTGGCGGGGGTGCTGTGGCGGGTGCCGGGCAGCGGGGCGGACGCCCCCTGGTACCTGCTGGCGGCGGGCAGCCAGGAGGTGGCGACGGTGTCCGCGTCGGGCGGCGCGACCGGCACCGGTGAGGGGCGGCGGATGGCGCTGGAGCTGGACGCCAAGCCCACCGAGCCGGTGGAGCTGGCCGGGAAGCTGGAGAGCGGCAAGGACATCGTCTCGCTGCGGTGACCCCCGTCGTGCCGTACGGAGGCGTGCCCCGGGAACCCGGTGCACGCCTCTGGTATGTCCCCCTACCCCTCAGTACATTGACGCCATGTCTCACACGCACGCGGCGGAGGACGGTCCTTTCGATGTCCAGGACCGTGACCGGGTCGAGCTGAAGGCCCGGAAGGTCTCCTTCGACTGGGCGGACACCCCGCTGCACTGGGTGCCCGGTGACCCGTTCACCACGCACACCATCAATGTGCTCCATCTGCTGCTGCCGGCCGGCGAGCGCTGGTTCGTCCATGTCTACCGGCAGGTGCTGCCGTACATCAGGGACGAGCGGCTGCACGCGGACGTGATCGGCTTCATCGGCCAGGAGGCGATGCACGCGCAGGCGCATGACGACGTGCTGCCGCAGCTGCGCCGGCTGGGGCTCGACCCCACCCCGTACACCGCCGAGGTGGACTGGCTGTTCGAGAAGCTGCTCGGCGACCGGGCGCTGCCCCCGGGGAAGGCCCGGCGGTGGTGGCTGATGGAGCGGGTGGCGCTGATCGCGGCGATCGAGCACTACACGGCGTTCCTCGGCGACTGGGTGCTGAACGCCGAGGAGTTGGACCGGCGGGGGGCCGATCCGATGATGCTGGACCTGCTGCGCTGGCACGGCGCGGAGGAGGTGGAGCACCGGTCGGTCGCCTTCGACCTGTTCATGCATGTGGACGGCGGCTACCGGCGGCGGGCCAGGACCTGGGCCACCGCGTTCGCCGCGCTGGTGTTCCTCTGGCAGCGCGGGACCCGGTTCTTCATGGCCAACGACCCGGCGCTGCCCGCCGGTTCCTCCCGGCGGGCCACGGTCGGCGACTTCGTCCGGCGCGGGCGGCAGGGCGTACTGCCGTCCACCCCCGCCATGCTGCGCTCCATCCCGACCTACCTCAGCCGCTCGTACCACCCCTCCCAGGAGGGCAGCACCGCCCAGGCGGTCGCCTATCTCGCCTCCTCCCCGGCCGCGAACGCCCCCGGTCCGGAGGGAGCCCGATGACACCCCGCCTCCACACGGTGGTCCTCGCCGCCGGAGCGGCCGTCCTCGCCAAGCGGGCCATGCGCCGGCGCATCCAGGCCGCCCCGCTGTGGCCGCTGCCCGCCCTGGACGAACCGGTGTCCGGGCGCGGCGACCGCTCCCCCACCGTCCGCCGCCGTCTCCGGATAGCCGAGCGGACCACCCCCGCCGAGGGCGTCGTCCAGCTCCGGCTGGAAGGCCGGCAGCTTCCGCCCTGGCAGCCCGGCGCCCATCTCGACCTCGTCCTGCCCTCCGGACTGGTCCGCCAGTTCTCCCTGTGCGGCGACCCGGCCGACTCCACCTCCTACACCGTCGCCACCCGGCTGGTGCCCGGCGGCCGGGGCGGCTCCCGGGAGGTGCACGACCGGCTCCACGAGGGCGGCGAGGTCGAGTTCCGGGGCCCGCGCAACCGCTTCCCGCTGGTGGAGTCGGAGTCGTACCTCTTCGTGGCCGGCGGCATCGGCATCACCCCCGTCCTCCCCATGGTCCGCGCCGCCGAGGCCGCCGGCGCCGACTGGCGGCTGCTCTACTGCGGCCGCTCCCGGGCGACCATGCCGTTCCTCGATGAGCTCATGACTCTGGGCAGCAGCGGCCGGGTCACCGTAGCCCCCGAGGACGAGTCGGGCCTGCCCGACCTGGCCTTCCTCTCCTCCACCACCCCGGCAACGACCGTCTACTGCTGCGGCCCGGAAGGCCTGATGGCGGCCGTCGCATCCGCCCTACCGCCCGGGATGGCGCCCCGACTGGAGCGGTTCGCCCCGGCGGCGGGCGGGGCCGGCCGCCCCTTCACCGTCGAACTGCGCCGCTCCGGCCGCACCCTGCCGGTCGCCGCCGGCCAGTCCCTGCTGTCCGCCGTACGTGCCGAGCTCCCCCACCTCACCTACTCCTGCGAGCAGGGCTTCTGCGGCACCTGCCGCCAGACGGTGCTGGCGGGCGAGGTGGACCACCGCGACGAACTCCTCACGGAGGAGGAGCGGGCCGACTCCATGCTCCTGTGCGTCTCACGCTGCGCCGGGGAGCGGCTGGTGCTGGACCTGTAGGCGTCCTGGGGGCGGGCGCCTTCGCCGTCCGTCCGCGCCGCGGCCACCGCACCGCCGCCTACGGCAGCAGCAGCCAGTCCGCCGCCAGGGCCGCGACCAGGCCCACACCCAGCAGCCAACTGCCCAACCTGGTGCGGCCGTTGCGGCTCAGCTCGATGACGACTCCGCACAGCACCATGGCGAGGCCGTAGACGCCGACGACCAGGACGGAGGTGCGGGAGGCGAGGCGGAGGACCAGGACGACGGCGAGGGCGACCAGGAGGAGGGAGGCGGCGGTGATACGGAGCAGGCGGGCCTGGCGCGGGGTCAGGCCCTTGGCGGAGGCGGGCGCGGTGGGGTCCGGGGTGTCCTCGGGCAGTGCGCTCATGTGGCCGGAGCGTAACGGACGGTGTGCGGGGAGGGGACGGGGGGCTGCGGTTAGGCTGGCCGTATGACGAGCGGGGTGCGGCGCAGAATGGGCGTCGAGGAGCGCAGGCGGCAGCTGATCGGGGTGGCCCTGGAGCTGTTCAGCAAGCGGTCGCCGGACGAGGTCTCCATCGACGAGATCGCCGCCGCCGCGGGTATCTCCCGGCCGCTGGTCTACCACTACTTCCCCGGCAAGCAGAGCCTGTACGAGGCGGCGCTGCGGCGGGCCGCCGACGAGTTGGCGGCGCGGTTCAGCGAGCCGCGCACGGGGCCGCTGGGGGCGCGGCTGCGGCGGGTGATGGGGCGGTTCTTCGACTTCGTGGAGGACCACGGGCCCGGCTTCGCGGCGCTGATGCGGGGCGGTCCGGCAGTGGGTTCGACCGCCACCAACGCGATGATCGCGGAGGTGCGGCAGGCCGCGTACGAGCAGATCCTGGCCCATCTGGAGGTCGGGACCCCGTCGGCGCGGCTGGAGTTGTGCGTACGGTCCTGGGTGTCGCTGGCGGAGTCCACGGCGCTGCTGTGGCTGGACGGGCGCCGGGTGCCGCGCACGGAGCTGGAGTTGCAGCTGGTGCACGACTTCGCGGCGCTGGCGGCGGTGAGCGCGGCCTATGACGAGGAGATGGCGGGCCTGCTGGTGCGCATCCTCGCCGACGAGCCGGCCGACGGGCCGTTCGGGGACCTGGTCGGCCAGCTGGCGGGGCTCGCCACCCGGATCCCGGTGCAGCGCGGCGCCTGACCCGAGGCGCCGGGCGCCCGGTGTGGCGCGGGTCCGCCTGACCCGAGGCGCCGGGCGCCCACCGCGGGATGGTCGGTTCTGCTTGTCTTGCGGACGTATCAATCATTTTGCTTCAGAGTCCCTTGACGGTGGTTTGCCGGTCCACGTAGAAGTGTCGACTGTCGCCACCCCGGTCTCCGCGCACCGCGGTGCGACGCGACGGCCCCACCCCTGGTCGCCGACGTCGACCGTGGATCTCCCCCTCCCCCCGTACCGCCGGTCGTCCCCGGAGCGCGGCCCGCACCGCCTCGTCGTCCCCCTCCGATCCGAAGGTGCCCCCCTCATGTCCGACAGCACCCCGCGTATGTCCGACAGCACCCCGCGCCTGTCCGACGGCATCGCGCGCAGAAGCTTCCTCGCCTCCGCCACCGCCGTCGCCGCGACCGCCGTGGTCGGCCTCCCCTCGACCCGTGCGGCCTCGCCCGACTTCCTGGAGCCGGTGGCCGGGGCGGCCGCGGTGGCGCCCGATCCGCGGCTGGCCCCGGTGAAGCACGTGGTGATCCTGATGCAGGAGAACCGCAGCTTCGACCACTACTTCGGCACCCTCAAGGGGGTGCGCGGCTTCGGCGACCACGCCGTGGTCGACCTGCCCGGCACCGCCTCCGGGCCGTCCGGCCGCACCGTCTTCCAGCAGCCGAAGGGCAGCGGCTCGCTCTTCCCCTGGCGGCTCAGCGCCGGCAGCGGCGGCTGGAAGAGCTCGCAGTGCAAGGTGGACGGCGGCGGCCACAGCTGGACCGACCAGCACGGCGCCTGGAACGGCGGCAAGATGGACAACTGGTACGCCGCCAAGGGCCGTACCGGGATGACGCTCGGCTACCACACCCGGGCCGACATCCCGTACAACCACGCCCTCGCCGACGCGTACACCATCTGCGACGCCTACCACTGCTCCTCGCTGACCGGCACCGGACCGAACCGCAACTACCTGTGGTCCGGCTCGATCGGCGCGGGCCTGGCGGGCGCCAACCAGGTGAACCACAACGGCGGCGACTTCCGGCGCAAGGAGCAGAACTGGCTCACCTACGCCGAGCAGCTCCAGTCCGCCGGGATCAGCTGGAAGGTCTACCAGGTCTACGACAAGAACGCGGCGAAGAACTACGGCGACAACGCGCTGGAGTACTTCGGCCGGTTCATGACCGCGGACCCGGCGAAGGACGGCAAGGGCGACCAGGCGCTGTGGCGGCAGGGGGTGGCCGGGGTGCCCTACAGCGGCGGGGACGTGGCGAACGCCATCGTCGCCGCACTGCGCGCCGACGTGGCGAACGGCACCCTGCCGCGGGTCTCCTGGATCGTCACCGACTACGCCAACTCCGAGCATCCCAACGCCAGTCCGGGGTTGGGCGCGACGGTCACCAAGCGGGTGCTGGAGGCGCTGGCCGGCAAGCAGTCGGTGCTGGACTCCACCGTCTTCATCCTGACCTACGACGAGAACGACGGCTTCTTCGACCATGTCCCGCCGCCGGTGCCGGCCGACACCTCGGACGCCACCGAGCATGTGGCGGGGGCGCCCATCGGGCTGGGCTTCCGGGTGCCGATGATCATCGCCTCGCCCTGGACCCGGGGCGGCCGGGTCAACTCCCAGGTGTTCGACCACACCTCGGTGCTGCGGTTCCTGGAGCGGTGGACCGGGGTGGCCTGCCCGAACATCGGCGCCTGGCGGCGGGCCGTCTGCGGCGACCTGACCTCCGCGTTCGACTTCGCCAACCCGGTGTACGGGCCGCTGCCCGCGCTGCCCGCCGCCGTACCGTCCGGCCAGCCGGTGATGGACGGCGGCGCCTGCGACGCCACCTCCGCGCCCACCGCCCCGTCCGGCACCGGTACCCGCCCGGCCCAGGAGTCCGGCAACAAGGACGCCTGCGCCCTGCCGTACCAGGTCAACGCCTATCTCGACCGCTACGAGGGCACCGACCCGAAGGGCACCCAGAAGGTGTGGATCGCCCTGGAGAACAAGGGCGCCGAGGCGACCTCCGCCGCCCACCTCGCCGCGTACGCCAACGCCTACCGCGGCGGCGGGCCCTGGCAGTACACCCTGAGCCCGAACGGCGCCACCAGCGACTTCTTCAACATCGGCGGGAGCGCCTACGGCAACGGGCGCTACGACCTGACCGTCATCGGCCCCAACCGCTTCCTGCGCCGCTTCACGGGCGACACCTCCACCGCCACCGGCCGCTACGCCCGGGCCAAGAGCTACTTCGCGGACCAGGAGGGCGCGACCGCCCTCTGGTTCCAGCTGTCCAACGACCACCCCACCCAGGGCGTCACCTTCACCATCACCTCCAACAACTACCGGGCCGGCAGCTGGACGTACCAGGTCGGCTCCGGCAAGAGCACCAGCGACTACTTCCGCCAGCTCGCCTACGCCTCCGGCTGGTACGACTTCACCCTCACGGTGAGCAACGACCCCGCCTGGTCGCAGCGGTTCATCGGGCACATCGAGAACGGCCGCATCAGCCGGACCGGGTCGACCGCCTGACCTCCCACCGTCCCCCCACCGATAGGCCGGCCCCCTCCATGAGACACCGCACCACCGCCATCCTGGCCCTCCTCCTGGCCGCGGCCGCGACGGTCCTGCCCGGTCCGGCGCCCGCCGGGGCCGCCCCGCCGTCCGGCGCCCGGTCCGCGGCCGGCGCCTGCCCGCGGCTCGACGCCCGCCTCACCTGGTACGGGAACAACCGCGAGCGGCTCCAGGAGCTGATCGACCGCCACGGCCGCTGCCTCCCCGCCCAGCGCGGCATACCGGGGAAGTCCAAGCCGCTGGCGGTCTTCGACTGGGACAACACGGTCGTCAAGAACGACGTCGGCGACGCCACCACCTTCTGGCTGCTGCGCAACGACAAGGTGCTCCAGCCCACCCGCAAGGACTGGCGGACCACCAGCCCGTTCCTCACTCCGGACGCGGCCGCCGCCCTGCGCCGGGCCTGCGGCACCGCCGTCCCCGCCGGCCGGCCGCTGCCCACCAGCGGCGACACCCGCTGCGCCGACGAGATCCTCTCCGTCTACAGCGACGGCGCCACCACCGCCGGCGCGCCCGCCTTCGCCGGCTACGACCACCGCCGCACCGAGCCGTCGTACGCCTGGGCGGCCCAGCTCCTCGCCGGGCACACCCCCCGGCAGGTCCGGGGCTACGCGGCCACCGCCCGCGCCGAGAACCTGCGCGCCGCGCCGGGCACCCAGCAGCGGGTCGGCACCCGGAAGGTCACCGGCTGGATCCGCTACTACGACCAGCAGCGCGACCTGATCAGGACCCTGCACCGCGCCGGGTTCGACGTGTGGATCACCTCCGCCTCCGCCCAGCCCGTCGTACAGGTCTGGGCCCGTGAGGTGGGGATCGGCGCGGACCATGTCATCGGGGTGGAGAACCTGCGCTCCGGCGGACGGCTCACCCCCCGGCTGCGCGGCTGCGGCGGCGACCCGGAGGCGATCCCGTACATCGACGGCAAGCGCTGCGCCATCAACCGCACCATCCTCGGCGTACCGCCGCACCGCGCCTTCGAACGCCAGCCGGCCCACCGGCGCCAGGTGTTCGCCGCCGGTGACTCCGACACCGACGCCACCTTCCTCCACGACGCCACCGGACTGCGCCTGGTGCTCAACCGCAACAAGGCCGAGCTCATGTGCCGGGCCTACCACAACGGCGACGGCGGGTGGATCGTCAACCCGATGTTCCTGGAGCCCAAGCCCGCCCTGAGCACGCCCTACCCCTGCGCCGAGCGCGCCCGCGTCAACCCCGACGGCTCCCTCGGCCCGGTCCTCGACGACCGCGGGGCGGTGATCCCGGACCAGAGGGACACCGTGTTCTGAGGACCCTCGGGAGCCCTCAGAACACGGCGGCGGTCGGTCAGTTCTGGCGGTAGGAGGGGTCCAGGTCGCGGACCTCGGCGGAGATGTGCACCGGGGGCAGACCGGGCTTGAGGAAGCCGGCGGTGAGGGCGACGGCCGCCTCGGCGAGGGCGGCCTTGGCCTCCTCGCTGCGGCCGGCGAACAGCGAGACGGTGATGTGGATCAGGGACTCGTCGGCCCCGCCGTCGGCGATGACCGTCTCCTGGGTGCGGCGGGTGCGGGTCTTGCAGGCGGGCAGCCGCGCGCCGGTGGTCTCCACGACCACCGGGTGCAGGGCGAGCGCGTAGCCCCGGCGGTCGAAGTCCTCCTCCAGGGCGGCGGAGTAGTCGACGGTGATCTGCGGCATGGTGGTTCTCCCGGTGGGGTGGTGGTGCGTCGCGCTCCGGAAACGATACGGGGGTGCGGGAGACGGTCGCCCGTCTCCCGCACCCCCGTATCCGCTGTATCCGGTGCGGTCAGCGGGTGAAGACCGCGACCGAGCGGGCCGGGACGGTGAACGCCCCGGTGTCCGGTCGGTAGTCGGCGGCCCTGACGACCGGGTCGGCGCCGGCCGCCTGGACCGGGTGGAGGGCGTAGCCCTTCTCCGCGAGGGCGGGGACGGTCTGGGTCTGCCGGTCCGGGGTGGCGTTGAAGACCACGACCAGGTCGCCCAGGGCCATGGTGATCACCCCCGGGGTCTCGTCCTTGCCGGAGAGCGGGAAGGACAGCGCGGACTGGACGCGGTCGGCGGTGGGCTGGCTGAAGGCCTTCTCGGTGGTGCGGATGGTGAGCAGGTCCCGGTACGCGGCCGAGGTGGCGTTGATCTCGGGGCAGCCGGCCTTGAGGGCGGGTGAGGCGAGCAGCGGACGCGCGTACGCCCACTTGTCCTGGTTGTCGGCGGCCGGCGGCAGTCCGCGGCCGAAGCCGTTGCCGGCCCGGCAGTCCCAGTTCAGTGCGTTGAACCAGTCACCGGAGTCGTAGGAGTTGCGGTCCAGCGACTTGGAGCGCAGCAGGTCACTGCCGGCGTGCGAGAGGGCCGGGCCCTGGGAGAGGGCGGCCGTCGCCATGGCGAGCACCTGCATCCTGGCCCGGTCCGCCGGGGCGGTGGCCGCCGGCAGCTTGAAGGCGAGCGCGTCGTACAGGGTCTCGTTGTCATGGGCGTCCGCGTAGGCGAGGGCGTCGCCGGGGGCGGCCGCGTAGCCGGCGGGGGCGCCGTTGTAGTCGACCTGGGAGCCCTTGACCGTACGCCCGGAGGTGTCGGTGAAGGTGTAGCCGGCCAGGTTGCCGGTCAGCCCGACCTTGATCAGGTCCTGGTAGTGCAGCAGGCGGGCGCGCTGCTCGGCGGGGGTGCCGTTGGCGGTGGAGGTGTTGGGGTCGGTGAACAGGCCGGAGGCGAAGCCCTGGACGCCGGGGTCGGCGTCGAAGGGGCCGCCGCCGCGCACCGCGTCCCGGGCCCGGTCGGAGAAGGTCGCGACGCCGGTGCCGGCCATGTTCTTCTGGGTGGCCTGGACGAACCGGGCGTCGTCGGCGACCTCGCCGAAGTTCCACCCCTCCCCGTAGAGGACGATCTTCTTCCCGTCGACCCCGTCACGAGCCGGAGTGAGGGCGTCGAGGGCCTTGCGGACGGCGAGGATGTTCGCCTTGGGGTGGTGTCCCATCAGGTCGAAGCGGAAGCCGTCGACCTTGTACTCCCTGGCCCAGGTGACCACCGAGTCCACCACCATCTTGCCCATCATGGTGTGCTCGGGCGCGGTGTTGGCGCAGCAGGTGGAGGTGGCGACGGTGCCGTCCTCCAGCAGCCGGTGGTAGTAGCCGGGCACGATCCGGTCCAGCACCGACTTCTCGTCCTGCCCGGAGGCGACGGTGTGGTTGTAGACCACGTCCATCACGGTGCGCAGCCCGCTGTCGTTGAGCGACTTCACCATCCGGCGGAACTCGACGGTCCGGGCGGTGCCGTTCGGGTCGGAGGCGTAGGAGCCCTCGGGGACGGTGTAGTGCAGCGGGTCGTAGCCCCAGTTGAAGCCGTCCTTGGCGGCGGCCTTGGAGGTGCACTCCTGCTGCCGCTCGGAGTCGGCGGGGAGGGAGTCGAGGTCGCAGTCGGGGGTGGTCTGGTCCGTCTTCCGCTCCGGGATGGTGCCGATGTCGAAGGCGGGGAGGAGGTGGACATAGGAGGTCCCGGCGGCGGCGAGCTCACGCAGGTGCTTCATGCCGTCGGACGTCGTGTCCGTGAAGGCGAGGTAGCCGCCGGGGTGCCGGGACGTCCGGTCGTTGATCGAGAAGTCGCGGACGTGGAGTTCCTGGATCTGGGCGTCCCGGAGGGGGACGGCGGCGGGCTTCTTCAGGGACTTCCAGCCGCGGGGGGCGAGGGCCGGGTCCCCGAGGTCGGTGACCAGGCTGCGGGCCGAGTCGGTGGTCAGGGCGGTGGCGTACGGGTCGGTGACCGCGTTGGTGACGGTCCTGCCCGCGCTCGGCGCGTACACCGTGACCAGGTAGCGGTACGGCTTGTTCCGCCAGCTCGCCGGGCCGGTGGCCGACCAGGTGCCGGTGGCGTCGTCACGGCGCATCGGCAGCCGGCGGCCGTCCAGCTCCAGGGCGACGGTGTGGGCGGTGGGCGCCCAGACGGAGAGGGTGGGGCGGTCACCGGGACGGAAGACCGGGCCGAGGGCGGCCTTGGCGGCCTTCCGCCCGTATACGGAGTCGAGCACGCCCGGGAGCTGGACGCCGGTGGCGGCGAGCAGGGCCCCGTTGGTGCCCCACTGGGCGGCGACGACCTGGCCTCGTAGTGCCTCACGCACCCGGGCCCGGTCGCGCGGGTCGATGGTGAAGGCGGGCAGGTCCGCCAGGTGCGGGAAGCGGGCCTTCTGGGCCTGGGTCAGGGTGCCCGGGGTGAGCCGGAGCCGCCGGCCCTCGCCGGTGAGGGCGCCGCGTTCGACCGCGAGCCCGCCGTCCTTCGCGTACACCAGGGCGAGCCCGGTGCCGGAGGCGGCCTTCGCCTTCCAGACGACCGTGTCGGCGTCGATCCACTGCGCCGCCGCCTTGGTCAGGTCGAAGACCGGGGTGGCCCCGGAGGTGGGGAGCAGATAGCCGGTGTCGCCGGTGAGCAGCCACCACCTCCTTGCCGTGCGTGCCGAAGTCCAGGGAGCGGTCGGCCGGGATGTCCTTCTCGTCGCCCTTGTGGACGATGTAGGAGAGTGAGGTCGCGCCCGGGGCGAGCGGCACCTCGAAGGTGGCGCCGAAGGCGTCCGTGCGGACCGGCTTCAGCGGCTTGGCCCAGTCGGTGGGGGTGGCGGCGCCGGTCCAGGTGTGCAGCCCCCAGCCCTCGTACTGGCCGTCGGGACGGTGGTAGTGGATGACCGCCTTGCCCTGGTCCTGGGGCGGGTAGGCGCCGTCGGGTGCGGTGTCCCGCTGCCCGTCCTCGCCCTGCCTGATCCACACCTCGCCGGTGGCGGCCAGGTCCACGGTCCGCTGCGGCCCGTCGGTGGAGGCGCCCTTGACCACGGTGTACGGGAGGCTGCCCGCGCCCTCGTCCAGCCTGACCCAGGCGAACGCCCCGTAGGCGTCCCGCCCGGTGAAGGGGGCGGTCGTGGTCCCGGTCTTCACCTCCCAGCCGTCGTAGTCCCCGTCCGGCCGCTGGTAGTGGACGATGGCGTGCTCCCGCTCCACCGCGCTCGGCGGGGCCGGGGTGACCGGCGCCCCCGCGGTGGTGGCGGCCAGGGCGCTCGCGGTGCGGCCCCTGCTGTCCACCACGACCGCCTTGTAGCGGACCGGCGTCCCGGCGGCGGTGGTCTTGTCGATGGTGTGGGTGACCTTGTACGGGGCGTGGTCGGCGCTGCCGAGGACCTGCCAGGGGCCGTTGCCGGTCTGCGCGGCGAAGACGACCCGGTTGAGGCGGCCGCCGGTGACCCGGGCATTGAGCTCCACGGTGCCGGTGGCCCCGGCGGCGGGCGCGGTCAGCTCGATCGCGGGCCGGGTGGCCGGGTCGGCGATCGGGCGGGCGGCCTTCAGGACGAGGGAGGAGAGGGCGGGGACGGTGACCGTGAGCCGGTCCCCCTTGGCGCGGACGGTGCCCTGGCCCCCGTACAGCGTGGTGAAGGCGGTGTCCGGGGAGTCTGTCGCCAGCTCCACCGTCTTCGCCGTCCGGGCGTTGTTGACCGCGACGACGTACTCGGTCTGCTTCCGGCTGTCCGTCCGCGAGAAGGCGTAGACGCCCTGCCCCTGGTCGGCGTGGCGCTCGGTGCGCACCCCGTCGCGCAGGGCCGGGTGGGCCTGGGTCAGCTTGGACAGCTCGGCGAGGGAGCGGTAGAGCGGGTGGCCGGTGTCGTAGGCATCGGCGGCGTGGGTGCGGTCGGTGCCGAGCTGGTCGTCGTCCAGATAGTCGGCGGTCCGGGAGGCGAACAGGGTCTGCCGGGCGTCCTTGTCGCCACCGGCGCCGGTGAAGCCCTGCTCATCGCCGTAGTAGACGACCGGGTTGCCCCGGCTGAGGAACATCAGCTCGTTGGCGAGCCGGTAGCGGTCCAGCAGTTCGGCGTCGTCCGCTCCCGCGTTGTCCTGCTTGAGGAAGGTGCCGAAGCGGCCCATGTCGTGGTTGCCCAGGAAGGGCACCGACTCATAGGCGTTGGCCTTGTCGGTGGTGTAGCGGTAGTCCTGGGCGAAGAGAGCGGACAACCTGGCGGCCGAACCGCCCTGGGAGGCGTAGGAACGGGCCGCGTCCTGGAAGGGGAAGTCCAGGGTGGCGTCCAGCCGTCCCTGGGTGACATAGGGGGCGGTGACGGCCGGGTCGGACGAGTAGACCTCGCCGAACATGAAGAAGTCGTCCTTGCCGCGCTGGGCGGCGTACGCGTCCAGCGCGGTGGCCCACTGGGTCCAGAACTCGGTGTTGACGTGCTTGACGGTGTCGATCCGGAAGCCGTCGATACCGAAGTCGCGTACCCAGCGCTGGTAGATCCGCTCCATGCCGGCCACGACCTCGGGCCGCTCGGTCCACAGGTCGTCCAGCCCGGCGAAGTCGCCATGGGTGGAGGACTCACCGGCGAAGGTGGAGTCGCCCCGGTTGTGGTACATCGCCGGGTCGTTGAGCCAGCCCGGAACCTTGGCCTTCTTCCTGCCCTCGGGAACGACCGGCGTACGGGGGAAGGTCCCCTTCCCCGTCTTCGGAAACGGGCGCCCCCCGTCCCCGTACTCCGCGTCGTCAAACGGCTTCCCGTCCCTGCTCAGATACGGAAAAGCCCCCTTCGACAGATACCCGTAGCTCTTCTCCTCGTAGTCGATGACATCGGCGGTGTGGTTGGTGATGACGTCGAAGAAGACCTTCATGCCCTTGGCATGGGCCTTGTCGACCAACCGCTCCAGATCGGCGTTGGTGCCGAAGTGCGGGTCGACCTGGGTGAAGTCGGTGATCCAGTACCCGTGGTAGCCGGCGCTGGCGTCCTTCCCCTCCCCCTGCACCGGCTGGTTCTTGAAGATCGGCGCCATCCAGATGGCGGTGGTGCCGAGCCCCTTGATGTAGTCCAGCTTCTCGGTCAGCCCCTTGAGGTCACCGCCCTGGTAGAAAGCCTTGTCGGAGGGGTCGTAACCCGTGCTGAGCCGCGAACCGGTGAGCCCGCCGCGGTCGTTGGTCCGGTCCCCGTTGGCGAAGCGGTCCGGCAGGACGAAGTAGAACTGCTCGCGGGTCAGATCGTGCCGGGCGGGCTCGGCGGCGAGCCGGGCGTCCGAGGGCGGTGCGGGTGGCCGGGGCGCGGCGGTGGCCGGAAGCGCCGGGACGAGGGCCGCGGCGGTGGCGGCGGCGAGAGCGGCCACCGCGGTACGCGGGGTACGGGCCCGGGGCCTGGGCCGGGGATGGAGCCGATTCACGACGGGTCTCCTGGTCTGGTCCTGGTCTGGCGGGGTGCGGGAAGCCCCGCGCCACACCGCTGGGGGTGGGCGCGGGGCAGGGGGTGTCAGGTGGTGCAGCTGCGGGCGCCGGTGTGCAGGGCGAGCGCGGTGCCGCCACCGAGGGTGGCGGTGAACTTCCCGCCGCCGTCCACGGTGACGGAACGGCCGCTCTGCACATCGCAGTACGTCCCGGCGGGCAGCGAGGTCTGGAAGGTGCGGTTCAGCTGCCCGGTCTCGTGGTTGATGGCCACATACGCCTTGCTGCCCCGCCCGAAGGCGATAGCGTCGCCGCCGTTGTCCCACCAGTGGGTGACGGCCTGGCCGCGGGCGGTGTTGCGGAAGGCGACCATGGAGGAGATCTCCCGCCAGGCGTGCTGGCACTTCCAGCCGTCGCTGTAGCAGGCGTTGACCTGGCCGCCGTTCGGCGGACCGGCGTCCTTGTCGCTCCACTCGTAGCCGGAGTGGACGTCCGGGGAGCCGTAGGGCCAGGCCAGCATGAAGACGTTGGCCAGGGTGTAGGCGGAGCCGTTCTTGTAGGTGAGGGTGTCGCCCTGGCGCTCGGTGTCGTGGTTGTCCACGAAGACGCCGGACGAGCCTGACGCCATATATCCCCAGCCCTCCCCGTAGTTCTTCAGGTAGGCGAGGTTCTCGCTCTGGAACACCCGCTTCAGGTCCCGCGCGTAGCGGAACTCCTGGACGTCGCCGTTGCCGAGGTACTCACTCGGGGAGACCGCCTCCCCGCCGCCGAAGATCGCCTCCTGCTTCCAATAGGCACTGGGGTTGGTCAGCTTGGCCTTGATGGCGGCCAGGTCGGCGGCCGGCATGTGCTTGGCGGCGTCGATGCGGAAGCCGTCCACGCCGAGGGTGAGCAGGTCGTTCAGGTACGCGGCGATCCGGCCGCGCACGTACTCCTCGCCGGTGTCCAGGTCGGCCAGCCCGACCAGCTCGCAGAACTGGACGTTGACCCGGTCCTGGTAGTTGCTGATGGTGGCGCGGCAGTCGTCCATGTCGAAGCCGGAGTAGGTGCCGGGGTAGTCGTACTTGCTGTACGCGGAGCCGCCGGTGCCGGTGCCGCTGCCGGCCGCCATGTGGTTGATGACGGTGTCCACGACGACCTTGACCCCGGCGGCGTGGCAGGTGCTGACCATCGACCGGAAGGCGGCGCGGTCGCCGAGCCGGCCGGCGATCTTGTAGCTGACCGGCTGGTACGAGGTCCACCACTGGGGGCCCTGGATGTGCTCCTGGGGCGGTGAGACCTGGACAAAGCCGTAACCGGCCGGGCCCAGGGTGTCCGTGCAGGCCTTCGCCACCGAGTCGAACTTCCACTCGAAGAGCACGGCGGTGACGTCCTTGGCGCCCGGCGCGGCGGCCCGGGCGGGTGCCGCCGCGGGGGTGGCGACGGTGAGCGCGGTTCCGGCGGTGAGGGCGAGCGCGGCGGCCAGGGCTCTGGCTGGCAGCGTCTTTGCGGCCATGGTGCCTCCTGGGGACAGGGAGGTGCGGATGCGGGTGCAGCCTCGTGCGGCAACGCGCCATGCCCGCAAGGCCGGGGTGGTACAGGGGGGTTGCCGTCGCTGCATTCTCTTGCTGCAAAGAGTCAGCAACGGTTTTCGGACGTGACCGTACGAGGCCCCGGCGGGCCGGTCAAGACCCTGGACGCGCCCGGTTTACCCGCGGGAAACATCCACATCACGGCCCGGCGACGATCCTCGCCCAGCTCCTGCAAGCTCTTTCGCAAGTTGTTTCAGGAGTGTTACGGTCCTCCCGACTCCGGTCCGGCCGACCGGAGAGCCGGGCACGCCCGGCTCCACGCGCCCGGTCGGCCGGGCCGGTCAGCCCCGATCCTCCCGCACACCCCGACGGCCCCGGCCCTCCCCGCACAGGAGAGCCGGGGCCGTCGGCGGCGAGACGGGGATATGGCTTCCAGACTGTGAGGGACTCCTATGCTGGGCCCGTGACAGTGCGAGGCGAGCAGGGGCCGGGGCTGCGGGCGGATGCGGCGCGGAATCGTGCCCGGGTGCTGCGGGTCGCGCGGGAGCGGTTGGCCGCCGGGGACGACTCGCTTCAGTTGAACGCCGTCGCCCGGCTGGCCGGGGTCGGGGTGGGGACGGTGTACCGCCACTTCCCCACCCCCCAGGCACTGCGTGAGGCGCTGTCGGCCGAGGATCTGCAGGGGCTGGTCGACGAGGCCCGGAGGGCGGCGGCCGACGAGGACGCGCTCGCGGGGCTTCGAGGTCTGCTGCGTTTCACCTTCGAACACGCGCTGGACGACTCCGGGTTCGCCGCGGTGCTCGAATCGGCTTCCGACAACGAGGCGCGGACCTCCGAACTGAAGGCCGAGCTCGACCGGTCCGTCACCGAGCTGCTCGACCGCGCCCGCCGGGCCGGCGCCGTGCGCGGAGACGTCGAGGCCGACGACGTACGCCGTCTGCTCTGCGGCACCGTGCACGCGGTACGCGCCGGGGACGGCGGTCCGGCTCGTGCCGAGGTCTATCTGGATGTGCTTCTTCAGGGGCTGCGTCCGGCGCGCTGACCGCCCCCTCCCCCCCCCGTAAGCGGATAGCCATCCGCTTGTGTTAGCGTGCCCGCGTCTCAACGGATAGCCATCCGTTTCGGGTGGTGGGGAGGAAGGCGGCCGGCATGGAGCGGCATGCGGTGGTGACGGCGGGGACCGGGGGCATCGGCCTGGAGACGGCGGTGGGGCTGGCGGGGCGCGGGTTCACCGTCACCGTGGTGGGGCGGAACGCCGAGCGCGGCGCCCGCGCGGTCGAGCGGATCGCCACGGCGGCGACTGCGGGCGGGCCGCGGTTTCTGGCGGCCGACCTCGCCTCGCTGGACGAGGTGCGGGGGCTGGCCGCCCGGCTCGCGGGCGAGAGGCCCCTGACGGTCCTGGTGAACAACGTGGGCGCGATGTTCGCGGACCGGCAGCGGACCGTGGACGGGATCGAGGCGACGTTCGCCGTCAACCACCTCTCGCCCTATCTGCTGACCGAGCTGCTGCTGGACCGGCTACGGGCCGGGGCGCCGAGCCGCGTCGTGAACGTCACCTCCGGGGCGGTCCGGTCCGCCAAGCGCACCTTCGAGGCGGCCGAACCGCCCGGCGGCTACTACGGGTTCCACTGGTACGGCCGGGCCAAGCTGGCCAACCTCGCCTACACCCTGGACCTGGCGGAGCGGCTGCGCGGCAGCGGCGTGGCCGTCTTCGCGGCCGACCCCGGCGGCGCCGCGACCGCGATGACCGACGGCACCATGACCTCCCCCAAGATCGTCTCCCCGCCCCTGCGGCTGCTGTGGCCGCTGGTCCGGCGCACCTTCGCCCGCTCCACCGCCGGCCCCGCCGCCGAGGCAGCCCGGTCGTCCCTCGCCGCCGCCACCGACGCCTCGCTCGACGGGCGGACCGGCCTGCTCATCGGGCCCGGAGCCGTCCCCGTCCCGGCACCCCGGGCGAGCACCGCGCCCCGGACGGTCGAGCAGGTGCTCAGACTCAGCCGCGCGCTGGCACCGGCGACAGCCTGACCGACCGCCGGCCGTCCGCGCCCGGACGCCTCATCCGAGCCGAGCGGCGAGGAGGGAGACGAGGGTGGAGAAATGGCCCTGGCTCACTCCCGTGCGATCAGGCCCCCGGCCGCGCCGTCGATCCGCGTACCACCAGCTCGGGCTGGAAGACGAACTCGGTGCGCTGGACCGGGTTGCCCTGGATCTCCTCCAGGAGGGCGTTGACCGCGGCGGTGGCCATGGCGTGGACGGGTTGGCGGATGGTGGTGAGGGGCGGGTCGGTGAAGGCGATGAGGGGGGAGTCGTCGAAGCCGACCACGGAGAGGCCGGAGGGGACGTCCAGGCCGCGGGTGCGGGCGGCGCGGATGGCGCCGAGGGCCATCAGGTCGCTGGCGCAGACGATGCCGGTGCAGCCCCGGTCCAGGAGGACGGAGGCGGCGGCGTGGCCGCCCTCGACCCCGTAGAGGGTGGAGTGGGTCCAGGCCTCGGCCTGCTCGGGGGGCAGGTCCAGGAAGTCCGCGAGGGCCTGGGTGAAGCCCTCGGCCTTGCGGCGGGAGGGGACGTGGCGGGTGGGGCCGATGGCCAGGCCGATGCGGCGGTGGCCGAGTTCCACCAGGTGGTGCACGGCCATCCGGGCGGCGGCGCGGTCGTCGGGGGAGACGAAGTGGGCGTCGATGCGCTCGTTGAAGCCGTTGATCAGGACGTACGGGACGCCGCGGGCGGTGAGACCGGCATAGCGGGCCGGGTCGGCGGCGGAGTCGGCGTGCAGTCCGGAGAGGAAGACGATGCCGGTGACGCCGCGCTCCTCCAGCTGCTCGACCAGTTCGTCCTCGGTGGCCCCGCCGGGCATCTGGGTGCAGAGCACCGGGGTGTAGCCGTGCCCGGCCAGGACCTGCTCGATGACCTGGGCGAAGGCGGGGAAGATCGGGTTGGTGAGCTCGGGGACGACGAGGCCGACCAGGCCGGCGCTGCGGCGGCGCAGGCGTACAGGGCGTTCGTAGCCGAGGACGTCGAGGGCGGCGAGGACCCGGTGGCGGGTCGAACCGGCCACGCCCGCCTTGCCGTTGAGGACCCGGCTGACGGTGGCCTCGCTGACCCCGGCCTGGACGGCGATGTCCGCGAGCCGCGGGGCGTCCCCTCCTCGGTCGCCCCGCGGCTCGGGCCGCGCGTCGCCGCGCGGCGGTGAGAGGGTCACACCGCCCACCAGGCGGTGGTGTCGGCGGGGAGTGTGACCATGCCGCCGGCCACGGTGACCTCGGTGCTGGCGAGCAGGAGGCGGCCGGGGGCGGGGAGGCTGACGGGGGCGCCGGTGGTGTTGGCGGTGCAGGTGAAGCCGGGGTGGCGGGTGAAGGCGAGGACGCCGTCGGGGGACGGGAGCCAGGTCAGGGACTCGCCGGCGCCCAGGTCGGGGTGGGTGCGGCGGATGGTGAGGGCCGAGCGGTAGAGCTCCAGGGTGGAGTGGGGGTCGCCGGTCTGGGACTCGACGCTGAGGGGGCCCCAGGTGGTGGGCTGCGGCAGCCAGGAGCCGCCGGCGCCGAAGCCGTAGGAGGGGCCGGTCTCGGTCCAGGGGATGGGGACGCGGCAGCCGTCGCGGTAGCCGTCCTGGCCGGTGGCGCGGAAGAAGGACGGGTCCTGGCGGACCTCGTCGGGCAGGTCGGTGACGTCCGGCAGGCCCAGCTCCTCGCCCTGGTAGACGTAGGCGGAGCCGGGCAGGGCCAGCATGAGGAGGCTCGCGGCGCGGGCTCGGCGCAGGCCCAGGGCGCGGTCGCCGGGGGTGCGGAGCTGGGTGCCGAGGCCCGGCGGGTTGGCGAACCGGGTGGCGTGCCGGGTGACGTCGTGGTTGGAGAGCACCCAGGTGGTGGGGGCGCCGACCGGACGCATCGCGGCGAGCGAGGCGTCGATGACGGTACGGAGTTCGGCGGCGTCCCAGTGGGTGCCCAGGTACTGGAAGTTGAACGCCTGGTGCATCTCGTCGGGGCGGACGTAGTTCGCGGTGCGCTCGACGGTGGGCGTCCAGGCCTCGGCGACGAGGATGCGGTCCCGTGGGGGCACCCCCGGCCGAAGGCTGGGGGAGTATTCGGTGAGGACCTGGTTCCAGGAGCGGTAGATCTCGTGCACGCCGTCCTGGTCGAAGAACGGCATCACATCGTTGCCGAGCAGCTTGAGCTGGTCGTGGGAGCCTATGTCGGGCAGCCCCTCGGCCTTGACCAGGCCGTGGGCCACGTCCACCCGGAAGCCGTCGACGCCCATGTCGAGCCAGAACCGCAGGATGGAGCGGAACTCGTCCCGTACCGCCGGGTGCTCCCAGTTGAAGTCGGGCTGCTCGGGGGCGAAGAGGTGCAGGTACCACTCGCCGTCGGCGGTACGGGTCCAGGCGGGGCCGCCGAAGATGGACTCCCAGTCGTTGGGCGGGAGTTCACCGCTCTCGCCCTTTCCGGGGCGGAAGTGGTAGCGCTCGCGCAGGGGTGAGCCGGGGCCTTCCTTCAGGGCGCGCTGGAACCACTCGTGGCGGTCCGAGGAGTGGTTGGGGACCAGGTCCACGATGACCCTCAGGTCCAGGGCGTGCGCCTCGCGGATCAGGGCGTCGGCGTCCAGCAGGGTGCCGAACATCGGGTCGATGGCCCGGTAGTCGGCGACGTCGTAGCCGGCGTCGGCCTGCGGGGAGGCGTAGAACGGACTCAGCCAGACGGCGTCCACGCCCAGGTCCCTCAGGTACGGCAGCCGGCTGCGGATGCCCTCCAGGTCGCCCATGCCGTCGCCGTTGCCGTCGGCGAAGCTGCGCGGGTACACCTGGTAGATCACCGCGTCTCTCCACCAGCCCGTGTGCGTGCCGGTGGTCGGGGCGGCGGGGGCGGCGGCGAGGTGCTGGGTCATGTCATCCCTGGAGGTAGAGGGGGTGGCGGGCCCCGGCGGGCGGGCGGGGCGACGGGGTGG
>NZ_JALPTH010000021.1 GCF_023218175.1 Streptomyces lichenis
CTCGCCGCGGTGCTCGGGCTGTCGGCCTCATCCCGCCACTCCCGCCGCCCTTGGTCCCATCCCCGCCATCCCCGCCGTCCATCGCTCGCGCTCCGCGCCCAGGTGTGCCCGCCATGGCAGCCAGTGTCGTCCCCCACCCCCCTCCCGTCCCTGACCCACACGCCCTCCGCCCGTGATCCACCGGCCACCGCCCTTACGATGGGAGGCATGACTGCAACGCCTGCCGGCCCGTCGAACGACAAGCGCGTCCTTCTCGCCGCACCGCGCGGCTACTGCGCGGGTGTGGACCGCGCCGTGATCGCCGTCGAGAAGGCTCTGGAGCAGTACGGCGCGCCGATCTACGTCCGGCACGAGATCGTCCACAACAAGTACGTCGTGCAGACCCTGGAGAAGAAGGGCGCCATCTTCGTCGACGCGACGGCCGAGGTGCCCGAGGGCTCCATCGTGATGTTCTCCGCCCACGGTGTGGCACCCACCGTCCACACCGAGGCGGCCGAGCGGAAGCTCGCCACCATCGACGCCACCTGCCCCCTGGTGACCAAGGTCCACAAGGAAGCCGTCCGGTTCGCCAAGGAGGACTACGACATCCTCCTGATCGGCCACGAGGGCCACGAGGAGGTCATCGGCACCTCCGGCGAGGCCCCCGAGCACATCACCCTGGTTGACGGGCCCGAGGACGTCGCCAACGTCACCGTCCGGGATGACTCCAAGGTCGTCTGGCTCTCCCAGACCACCCTGTCCGTGGACGAGACCATGGAGACGGTGGACGCGCTGAAGGAGAAGTTCCCCCAGCTCATCTCGCCGCCCAGCGACGACATCTGCTACGCCACCCAGAACCGCCAGATCGCGGTCAAGCAGATGGGCGCGGACGCGGACCTGGTCATCGTGGTCGGCTCCAGGAACTCCTCCAACTCCGTGCGCCTGGTCGAGGTCGCCCTCGGCGCCGGCGCCCGCGACGCCCATCTGGTGGACTTCGCCGAGGAGATCGACGAGGCCTGGCTGGAGGGCGTCTCCACGGTCGGCGTCACCTCCGGTGCTTCCGTCCCCGAAGTCCTGGTCGAGGGCGTCCTGGAGTGGCTCTCCCAGCGCGGCTTCGAGGACGTGGAGCTGGTGAAGGCCGCCGAGGAGTCCATCACCTTCTCCCTCCCCAAGGAGCTCCGCCGGGACCTGCGCGCCGAGGCCGCCGCCCTGGCCGCCGGAGCCCGCCCCACTCCCTGATCCGCCGCGGACCGCCCACCCCGCCCCGTAACGTTGTGTCCATGAACGTCTTCGGAGTGGACATCGGCGGCTCGGGCATCAAGGGTGCTCCCGTGGACCTGGAGCGCGGCGATCTCGCCGAGCCGCGGCACAAGGTACTGACCCCGCATCCGGCGGCGCCCGACGGCGTCGCCGACTGCGTCGCGGAGGTCGTCAACCATTTCGGCTGGTCCGGGCCGATCGGCGTCACCTTCCCGGGTGTCGTCACCGGCTCCACCATCCGTACCGCCGCCAACGTCGACAAGAGCTGGATCGGCGTGGACGCCGCCGCCCTGATCGGCGAGCGCCTCGGCGGGCAGCGGGTGACGGTCCTCAACGACGCCGACGCCGCCGGGGTGGCCGAGGTGAAGTTCGGCGCCGGCCGGGACCGCAAGGGCCTGGTCGCCGTGCTCACCTTCGGCACCGGTATCGGCAGCGCCCTGTTCACCGACGGCAAGCTGGTCCCCAACACCGAGCTGGGCCATCTGGAGCTGCACGGCCACGAGGCCGAGAAGCGCGCCTCCACCAAGGCCAAGGACGACAAGGAGCTCAGCTGGGAGGAGTGGGCGCACCGGGTGCAGAAGTACCTGGCCCATCTGGAGATGCTGTTCTCACCCGAGCTGTTCGTGATCGGCGGCGGGGTGAGCCGCAAGGCCGACAAGTTCGTCCCGCTGCTGAAGGGCATCCGCGCCGAGATCGTCCCGGCCCAGCTCCAGAACAACGCCGGCATCGTCGGCGCCGCGATGACCGCGGCGGCGGCAGGCCAGGTCTAGGCCCACTGTCAGCGCTGAGCGGCGCGAGTGGCGGTCCCGGTGGCCGTAGGGCCCGTGGTGGCCGCCCCGCGCTGCCGCCTGCCCATCTGCCGCACCTTCCGTACGGAGGTGATGACGCCCGCCACCAGCGTCCCCCCGTACAGCCACCCCGCGTGCACCGCCAGCGCGGTGATCACCGCCATCGCCCGCCCCCCGAAGCCCCCGCCACCGGCGATCGGCACCACCCCGACCACAAAGGCGATCGGTACCGCGATCGGGGCGGTGACCAGGTCCGCCGAGCGCACCCAGAGCGCGGTCAGCGCGCTCACCGGCAGGAACAGCAACCCGTACGCCACCGGGGAGCCGCCCAGCAGCAGCTGGTCCAGGCAGCCGAGCACGAACATCGCGCAGCAGGCGAAGAGCCCGGCGCCCAGTCCGGTCAGCCGGGGCGAGGGCAGCCGGCGCAGCGCGAGCAGCACCGGCGGTACGGACCGCCGTCCCGGTCGCCCGCCGGGCCGCCGCGGTCCGCCGCCCGGCTTGCCCACCGGCCCCGCGCCACCGGGCCGCCCACCTCCCGCCGCGGGCCGGGCGACGGGCTGCCGGGGCCGTGCGGGCCCGGCCGGGCGTACGGCCGTGCCGAGCGGCGCCCCGGACGGCTGCCGGCGGCGCTGGGGAGGGCGGTTCCTGGGCTGCTCCACCCGCACAACGTAGGTCGCCGAGGGCCGCCATACCGGGCTGGGACACGCCTTTGAGCCGACCTTGGTACTGCGTTCGAGCACCGGGCCCCGCCACCACCGCCGCCCCACACCGTCCAGGGCCACCGCGACACGCCCGTAAACTGGGCAGTCGTTCCACCGCCCGCACCGCTTCACTCCGAGGGAAGTCGCCACCGTGTCGCTCACGATCGGAATCGTCGGCCTGCCGAATGTCGGCAAGTCGACCCTGTTCAACGCCCTGACCAAGAACGACGTGCTGGCGGCCAACTACCCGTTCGCCACGATCGAGCCCAACGTCGGCGTCGTCGGCGTCCCCGACCCCCGCCTCACCACCCTGGCCGGAATCTTCTCCTCCCAGCGGGTGCTCCCCGCCACCGTCGACTTCGTGGACATCGCCGGCATCGTCCGCGGCGCCTCCGAGGGCGAGGGCCTCGGCAACAAGTTCCTGGCGAACATCCGCGAGTCGGACGCGATCTGCCAGGTCATCCGCGCCTTCCAGGACGAGAACGTCGTACACGTCGACGGCAAGGTCTCGCCCAAGGACGACATCGAGACGATCAACACCGAGCTGATCCTCGCCGACCTCCAGACCATCGAGAAGGTCCTGCCCCGCCTCCAGAAGGAGTCGCGGATCAAGAAGGACGTCGTCCCCAAGGTCGCCGCCGTCGAAGCCGCCAAGGAAATCCTGGAGCGGGGCGACACCCTCTTCTCCCAGGGCTACCTCCAGGGCACCGACAAGACCGAGCTCCTGCACGACCTCCACCTCCTCACCACCAAGCCCTTCCTCTACGTCTTCAACGTCGACGAGGACGAGCTGACCGACGAGGCCTTCAAGGACGCCCAGCGCGCCCTGGTCGCCCCGGCCGAGGCGATCTTCCTCAACGCCAAGCTGGAGGCCGACCTCGCCGAGCTGGACGAGGAGGACGCCATGGAGCTCCTCCAGTCCGTCGGCGCCGAGGAGCCCGGCCTCGCCACCCTGGCCCGCGTCGGCTTCGACACCCTCGGCCTGCAGACCTACCTCACGGCCGGCCCCAAGGAGTCCCGCGCCTGGACCATCAAGAAGGGCGCCACCGCCCCCGAGGCCGCCGGTGTCATCCACACCGACTTCCAGAAGGGCTTCATCAAGGCCGAGGTCATCTCCTTCGACGACCTCGTCACCACCGGCTCCGTAGCCGACGCCCGCGCCGCCGGCAAGGCCCGCATGGAGGGCAAGGAGTACGTGATGCAGGACGGCGACGTGGTGGAGTTCAGGTTCAACGTGTAGTGGGTCACGTGGCGCCACATCGTTGATCTGGCAGACATGCAAGTCAGGAGGGGCTCGACTTTTCGGAGTGGGGCCCCTTCGTGTCCCTGTGCCGGGATGCTGAGGAAAGGGCACCGCGCTGCCGCCGGGCAGACCACCGGCGGAGTGGCCGGTGTTCCACGGGTCGCGGACCGGCTGCCCGTCCCCGGCTCGGGCTCCTCGATGCGCACCTGGACGGCGTTCGGCCGCGCCTCGACGGCCCGTACGCGCTCGGCCGCGGCCCGGGCGGCCTCGGCGGCGATTCGCGTCACGCCGGGTGGGCGCCGGTGAGGGCCGCTCCGGCGGTGTGGCCGCCGCGCTCGGTGATCTCGCCCGCGACCCAGGCCTCGACGCCCCGGTCCGCCAGCGTGGTCAGCGCGACGCCGACCGATTCGGCCGGCACCACCGCGATCATGCCGACCCCCGTGTTCAGGGTCTTCTCCAGCTCCGGTCGCTCCACCCGCCCGGCCGTGCCGACCAGGTCGAACACCGCACCGGGCGCCCACGTCGTACGGTCCACCCGCGCGTGCAGCCCGTCCGGGACCACCCGGGCCAGGTTCGCCACCAGACCACCACCGGTGATGTGGCTGAACGCGTGCACCTCGACCGTCCGCGTCAGCGCCAGGCAGCCCGGCGAGTAGATCTTCGTCGGCTCCAGCAGCTCCTCGCCCAGCGTCCGCCCGAACTCCTCCACCCGCTGCTCCAGACGCCTCCCCGCCCGCTCCAGCAGCACGTGCCGCACCAGCGAGTATCCGTGGGAGTGCAGACCGGTGGCCGCCATCGCGATCAGCGCGTCCCCCGTACGGATGCGATCGGCGCCCAGCAGCCGGTCCGCCTCCACCACACCCGTGCCCGCACCGGCGACGTCGAAGCCGTCCGGCCCCAGCAGCCCCGGGTGCTCGGCTGTCTCCCCGCCCACCAGCGCGCAGCCGGCCGGCACACAGCCCTCCGCGATCTCACCCACTCCTTCATCAGTTCGACGGCGCGGTCGCCCGCTTCGATGTCGACGCCCGCGGCTGCGTAGCTCGCACCGGTGCCAGAGGTCACGGTCTTGCCTTTCGGAGGAGTGCGGGACGGCGGGTCACCACGCGCCGGCGCCATCGAAGGAGGTGGGCGCCGGGTCGAAGCCGAGGTCCCGGCGCGCGGCGACCAGGGCGAGGGTGCGTTCCACCGCGAGGTGGCTGATCGCGTAGCGGGTGAGCCGGGGCGGGCGGGGCCGCCGGGCGAGCCGCCACGCGGTCTCGGCTGCCACGGCGGCGGCGTCCGCGGCTCGGGCGGGCAGGCACCGCAGGCGTACCCGGACGCCGCGCGCGGCCAGCAGCTCGCGCAGCGCCTCCCCCACGGGTACCGGCTCGGCGTCGGCGACGTTGTAGGTGCCGGGCGGGGCAGCGGGGTCGCAGGCACGCAGCGCGGCGGCGGTGAGGTTGCCGATGTGCGTCAGGGACTGCGCGGCCGTGCCGTCGCCGGGCAGGAACAGGGAGCCGCCGCGCACGGCGCCGAGCACCCGGGGCAGCAGGGTCCGGTCGCCGGGGCCGTACACGGCGTGCGGGCGCAGCATCACGGTGTCGGGGCGCCCGTCGAGGGCGCGTTCGGCGGCGGCTTTGGACGCGGCGTACGGGGTGAGGTAGCGGCGTACGGGGGCCTCGGACTCGTCGGCGTGGACGGTCGGACGGAAGGGGTCGTACACGCTTGCGGTGGAGATGTGGACCAGCCGGGTGCCGGGGAAGGACGCGGCGACGTGCCGGGTGCCGGCGAGGTTGGCCATCCACACCGGGCCGGGGGCGCCCCAGTCGCTCACGGCAGCCGCCGCGTGCACCACCGCGTCGACCCGGGGGGCGCCGGCCCACCGGCCGGCGGTGAGGTCCCAGTCGGCGCGGGTGAGGGCGTGGACGGTCCAGCCGCGCTCGGCCGCCGCGCGGCAGACCGCGCCGCCGACGAAGCCGCGAGCGCCGGTGACGGCGATCCTCATCGCACCGGCTCCGTCCCCCGGGCGGCGCCGCCGCGCAGCCGGTCCCGGAGCGCGTCGCGGTCCGGTTTGCGGGAGCGGCCGGCGACGGGGACGCGGTCCAGGACCACCACGTCGTCGGGGAGCACGGCGGCGTCGAGCAGCGCGGGGAGCCGGCTGCGGACCCGGTCGGCGAGCGACTCCGGTGCGGTGCCCGGCCGTTCGGGGACGAGGACGAGGACGACGCGTTCGTCGCCGTAGTCGTCGGGGACACCGACGATGACCGCCTCGGCCACCCCGGGCAGGGCGGTGATGGCGGGTTCGTACAGGCCGGGGTAGATGTTGGTGCGGCCCCGGATGAGCATGTCCTTCTTGCGGCCGTGCAGGACCAGTCGGCCGTCCTCCAGCCGGGCGAGGTCACCGGTGGCGTGCCGGTCCATGGGGGGACGGCCAAGGTAGCCGCGGCACAGGTTCGGTCCGGACACCAGCAGTTCGCCGTCCGGGGCGGTGCGGACGGTCACCGAGGACAGCGGGGTGCCGAGCAGGTCACCGGGGCCGTCGTGGGCGAGCTTCTCCGCACCGGTGGCGACGGCGACGGGCAGGATCTCGGTCATCCCGTACACGGCGAGGACGGTGACGTCCGGCAGGGTGCGGGCGGCGCGGCGGAGCAGCCCGGGAAGGACCGGGGCGCCGCCGAGGACCAGGTACCGGAGGGTCGTGGGCACGGTCGCCTCGCCCCGCTCGACGGCGTCGAGGACGGTGGGCAGGTCGGCCGGTACGCAGAAGGTGTGGGTGGCGCCGCGCAGCCCGGCGGCGTACCGCACGGGGTCGGCGGCGGGCGCGAAGCCGTACGGGGGCATGGTCCAGTGGGCTCCGGTGATGAGGGCGGGGATGCCCAGCATCAGCTGGTCGGTGTGCACGGTGTCGCCGTCGCCCATCCGCAGGGCGTGTCCGCAGCCGGCCAGGCCGGCGCCGAGGGAACCGCGGGTGTGCACCACGGCCTTGGGGGCGCTGGTGGTGCCCGAGGTGAAGACGACCAGCGCCTCCTGGCCGGGCGCGGGTCGCGGCCGGAAGGACCCGGCCGGTCCGGTGGCGAGCCGCCGCGCGGAGAGCGCTCCGGCGGGCACGCCGGGCAGCCTGCGGCCGGCGTGGATGTGGCGCAGGCCGAGCCGGTGGTAGTCCGGCAGCAGCAGTCCCCGGCGGCGGGCCAGTGGGCGGCCGTAGCGGGCGGCGGCGTACAGCAGTGACTCGGCGGCGGCCCAGCGGGGGGCGGCCAGCTCCTTGCGGGCGGCGAACAGTTCGGGCCCGGCGCCCGGGTCGATGAAGACGACGGTGGCGCCCGCCGCGATGATGCCCAGGGCGAGGACGACGCCATCGGGACCGGGGCGTACGGAGAACAGCACCCGCTCTCCCGGTGCCATGCCCGCCTCGCGCAGCCCGTGCGCGGTGGCCAGCACGGCGTCGGCGAGCCGGCGGTGGCTGAGCGTGGGCCCGCCGGAGCCGGTGAGCGCCGGGGCGTCGCCGCGCCGGCGGGCGGTGTCCATCAACGCGGTGAGCACGTCGGTGGTGCCGGGTCCGGTGGCGTGCGGGGTGTCGGTCACGGCGCGCTCCGTCGGGTCAGGGTGAGCCGGGCGTATCCGGGGATCAGCACCCGGCGGGCGGTGCGGCGGCCGGCGACCACGACCGGCCCGGCGGCGAGGACCGCGTCCAGTACCGCGCGGATCTGCGCCATGGCCAGCGGCATGCCGATGCAGAAGTGGGGTCCGGCGCCGAACCACAGCCGGCGCAGCTCCGGCGGGTGGGGCCGGCCGGGGTCGAACCCGCCGTACGCGGCGGCGCACAGCAGAGTCGCGACGACGACCCGGTCGCCGGGGGCCACGGGCACTTCGCCGACCTCGGTGGCCCGGGCGACGCTGCGGAGCATCACAGGCGAGGGGACGGTGACCCGGAGGGCCTCCTCGATCACGGTGCCGGTGTCGGCCGTGCCGTCGCGGAGCCGGTCGAGGAGGCCGGTGTCATGGCAGATCGCGATGAGCCGGGGGATGAAGGACACCAGGGTCTCGGTGCCGGTGAGCAGGAACGCGCCGACCGCGCCGCGCGCCTCCTCCTCGGTGAGGCCGAGGCCGCGCAGCCGGCCGGGCAGGGTGTCGTCGCCCCCGCGCCGGTAGGCGTCCACGGCGGAGGCGGTGAGGCGCCCCAGCACCTCGCGGGCGTGCCGGATCCGCCGCGGGGGCAGGGAGTGCCGCCAGAGCCGTACCGCCTTGGTGACCTCCGAGGCGTCCGCGTGGGCGGCGGCGAACCGCTCCGGCTCGGCCGGCATGCCGGTGATCTCGCAGATGGCGGCGCCCGCGCAGGACTGGGCGACGGCGACGAGGTCGGCCTCCCCGCCCGCCGCGAGCCGCCGGGTGAGGCCGGCGAGCGGCTGGGCCAGCACCCGGTCGCAGAGCCCGGTGACGTACCCGGGGGTGAAGAGGCCCGAGAGGCGGCGGCGCAGCGCGGTGTGGTCGGGACCCTCCATGTTGAGCAGCACGGCGGGCCCGAGGACCGGGGTCCACAGGTCGGACGGGGAGCCGGGCCCGGTCTTGGTGAAGTGCGCGGTGTCGCAGAGGACGTCGCGCGCCAGGGCCGCGTCGCTGACGACGACGCCGACGCGCGGGACGCGCACCACCGGGCCGCGGGCCGCGATGGAGCGGAGCAGGCGGTAGGCGACCGGGTGGGCGGAGGTCTGCACCCGGTGCTCCCACCGCTGCCAGCCGGCGTCGGGGAGGGCGGCGGGCGTGGTCATCGGATGTCCACCACCTCGGGGCGGTAGCGGTGGTCCGCGTACCAGCCCAGGGTCCGGCGCAGGCCCCATTCGCGCACCCGGCGGGCGGAGCCCCGGACCCGTACGTCCCTGCGCAGGCCGTACGCCGTCGTCAGCAGCCGTACCGCGTTGACCAGGGCCCGGTCCTCGTGGACCTCCTCGATGGCGGTGCGGGGGAAGCCTCCGGCGCGGACGTACAGCCGGGCGGTGATCGCCATGTTGCAGCCGGGGGCCATGATGTACGGGCCGAGGTAGCGGGCGCCCCGGTTCCCGGGCCGGAACCGGCCGAACAGGGCGGCGACCTCGGTGGCGGCGACGAGCGCGGTGCGGCGCAGCGGGGGCAGTGGCGACTCGTCGGTGCGGGGCCTCAACCGCCCTGCGATCAGCTGCATTCCGGTGCCGAAGGCGACCCGGATGCGGGCGGTCCAGTCGGGCGCCGGGAGGCAGTCGGCGTCGGTGCGGGCGAGGTGAGTGGCGCCGTGGGCGATGGCGTACCGCATGCCGGTGTCGGCCGCGGCGCCGGTGCCTTTCCGGGTCTCGTGGACGACGTGCACGTCGCCGGGGAACGGGAAGGACCGGACGACATCGGCGGTGCCGTCCGTGGAGTCGTTGTCCACGACGACGAGGGAGAAGTCCTTGTCGGTCTGGGACGCGAGCGCGCGGAGCGTCGCCGTGATGCCGTGGGCCTCGTTGTACGCGGGGACCACCACCCAGAGATTCACAGCCGGATCACGCTCATTCCCATGCTGATGCCGCCGGCCAGACCCACCAGGGCGACCAGGTCGCCGGGGGCGGCCCGGCCGCTCTCGCGCGCCCGCAGCAGCTGGAGGGGCAGGCTCGCGGAGGCGGCGTTGCCGTGCTCGGTGATGGTGACGGGGACCTTGTCGAGGGGCAGGCCGAACCGGTCGGCGAGCTGTACGAGGTACGGCTCGGACACCTGGTGGACGCAGATGGCGGCCATGTCGTGCCAGCCGAGACCGAGCCGCTCCAGGGTGTCGTCGAGAACCTGGGAGCCGAGCCGTTCGAAGGCGCGGCGCAGGCCCACGCCGTCGAGGCGGAAGTAGGTGTGCTCCTCGCCGCGCGGGTGGGCGGAGCCCCCGCAGGGCAGGGTGCCGACGCTCCAGGAGGCGGAGTCGGCGGCGAACCCGCTGCCGATGATGCCCGGTTCGGAGGACGCCTCGACGAGGAGGGCGGCGCCCGCGTCGGACAGGGTGTAGCCCGGTATCGAGGTGAGGTAGGTGCGCAGGTCGGGCACCGACCAGCGCACCGCCCGGGAGGGGGACTCGCCGCAGGCGATGAGGATGCGGCGGTAGCGGCCCTGGGCGATGAGCGCGTGCGCGGTCTCCAGGGCGTTGAGCACACTGTTGCAGGCGTTCTTGACGTCGAAGGCGGGGCAGCGCAAGCCGAGGCGGTCGGCGGTCATGTGCGAGGTGGCGGGCTCGATCATGTCCTGGCTGGCCGCGGCGAACAGGAGCAGGTCGATGTCGCCGGGGTCGGTGCCGGTGTCGGCGAACAGCTTGCGCGCGGCGGCGGCGGCGACGTCGGACGCCTGCCAGTCGTCGGGCATGACATGGGTCTGCCGTACGCCGGTCAGCCGGGTGACGAGGCCGGGCGGCGGGCGGAAGCCGGTGGAGGCGGCGGCGACGAGGCTCTCGGTGCCGGCCGCGGTGCGCAGGGTCTCCGGCAGGTGTACGGCGACTCCGGCGAGCCGGGCGTGGGGTGCGGGCATGGACTGGTCTCCCGTCAGACGAGTGTCACGGTGAGCCGCTCGTACGTGGGGATGACCACGCGGCGGCTGTAGCGTCGCTCGACGATCCGCCAGGGACGGCCGACGCCGGCGAGGGTCTCCAGCGTCCGGCCGATCTCCGCCTGGGCGATCGCGGAGCCGAGGCAGCGGTGCCGTCCGGCGCCGAACCACAGCTCCCGGTTGGCCGGCTCCGGTGGCCGGCCGAGCCGGAAGCCTCCGGTGAGGCTGTTGGCGGTGTAGTTGAGCAGGGTGATGCGTTCTCCGGCCCGGAGCGTGCGGCCGGCGAGGCGGACGTCGCCGCGTACGGTTCTGCCGATGACGGGAGCGGGGGCCGTCACGCGCAGTCCTTCGCGGACCGCGTCGGGGACGAGTTCGGGTGAGGCGAGCAGACGGTGCTGGTCGCCGGTGTCGTGCAGCAGGGCGACGGTGCGGGTGATGGCGCTGGCCGCCGTCTCGGTCGCGGCGACCCCGACGAGGGCGGCCATCCCGGCGGTCTGGTGGGCGTCCAGGCCGGCTTCGCGGCAGCGGCCGACGAGGTGCTCGGTGGAGCCTGTGCGCCACTCGTCCTCGATGTGCCCGGTGAGGCGGGCGACGACGCGGCGGCCCCGGGCGACGGTCCCGTCGGTGAGGCCGGCACCGCCGGCGGCCTCCAGGGAGATGGCGGCGAGTTCGCGGGCGGTGGCGAAGACCTCCTCGTACGCGGCGTCGTCGGTGCCGACCACGGGGACCCGCAGCAGCTCGGTGACGATGCGGCCGACGAGCGTACGGCCCAGGGCGGCGACGTCGACCGGGCGGCCGGAGGCGAGCCGGACGCGGGTCTCGGCGAGCCTGGCTCCGATGACGCGGTCCACCAGGGCGCGGGCGGTCGTCTCGCCGAAGAGGTCGCGGGTGGCGGTGCGCAGGGCACGGTGCCCTTCGCCGTCGAAGAGGTCGTCGACCCAGTCGCCGAGGAGCTGGGCCCACAGCCGGCCGACGCCGCCGCGGTCCAGGACGGTGAAGTGCTCGGGGTCGGTGAGGACGGACCGCGCCGTCGCCGCGTCGGCGGTCACCCAGCCGATGCGCGGGATGTGCTTCAGGGGGCGGGCCATTCGGCCGGCGTGCAGCAGCAGGGGCAGTGCGGGACGGCTGGCTGCCAGCACGCGCAGTTCGTGGAATTCGGCGCGGTTCATGGTGATCCATCTCGTCGTTGCGCGGGGCGGCGGACACGGCGAAGGGCCTGCCGGCCTCCTCCGGGGCCCGGGGGAGGGGCGCGTGGAGGAGGTCCGGCAGGAGATCGGGCCCCCGGGGCCGGGGAGTCCTGGCGGTACGGGGAGGTCGGGCGGCCCGGGTGGAGGGCCGGGTGAAGACCGGGTGGGCCGGGCGCGGCGGTCCGGGTGGTCGGGCGTGCCGGGCGCGGCGGCTCGGGCGCGGCGGCTCCGGTGCGGCCGGGCGGCGCGGGGGCGCGTGGGCGGGTCCCCCGGGCCCGGCCCCGGGGCGGGGGCGTGGCGCGTGGGCGCCCGCCCCGGGGCGGGTGTGCGGCCTGGTTCAGCCGGTCTGCGGCGGGAAGAGCGCGGCCATGCCGTCGATGGACTCCGGTCCGTACCCGACCGAACCGATCGGGATCCGGGACTTGGTGGCCTCGATGACCTTGGCCGTCCACACCGGCCCGAAGCCACCGCACAGCTCGATGAGCTGAATGCCCTCGTCCACCAGCGCGGCCGCGACCTCGGGCCCCTGTGCCGGGTCGGCCATACCGACGATCACGGCACGGAACCCGTCCCGCTCGATCACCGTGCGGTCGCGGTCCGGGTCGAGCCCGCGTCCGGTGAAGAGGAACCCGAATGCGTCGAGTGCCATGGTGTCAATTCCTTTCGGGAAGCGGTCGCAGCAGGGCCACGACCTCGTCTGCCACTTCGGTCAGGGTCAGGCTGCCCAGTGCGCCGGCGCTCTCCAACTGTGCGCCGCACCACTTCTCCACGCCGGAGACGAGGACGGAGCTGGTCATGGAGTCGATGCCGAAGGCGCTCAGAGGCACCTCGTCGTCGAGGTCCGAGGGCTCCATCTCCAGCAGTTCGCCCAGCAGTTGCCTCAGCCGCTCCGTCACGGCCTCCCGGGTGAAGTCCTCCCGCGCGGTGCTCTCCACGGCGCTCACGCGGCACCGCCCGTGCGCCGGCTGGACCACTGGGCCAGGGGCTGGAGGCGGCCGGACGCCACCTGCTCGGCGCAGGCCCGCCGGCGGATCTTGCCGCTGGTGGTGCGGGGCACCTTGTTGCGCGGTACGGCGTAGACGCTGACCGCGGTGGGCAGGACCTTCGCCACGGCGATGCCGGCCGCTCGTACGGCGACGGCCAGGGCCTCCGGGTCGCGCTCGACGGTCTCCACGACCACCGCCACGCCCTTGTCGTCCTCGCTCAACGGCCAGGCGGCGGCCCGCTGCTGGGCGAAGGCGGGGTGCGCGTCCAGCGCGACGGCCTCGGCGTCCTGCGGGAAGTAGTTCTCGCCGCCGATGATCAGCACGTCCTTGATCCGGCCGGTGATGAACAGCTCGCCGCCGTCGAGGAACCCGAGGTCGCCGGTGCGGACGTAGGTCCGGCCGGGCTCTTCACCGTCCGTACCGGCGAGGCGGGCGGCGAAGATGCCCGCCGACTCCTCCTCGCGGCGCCAGTAGCCGCCGCAGTTGCCCGGGGAGTCCACCCAGATCTCGCCGACGACCCGGTCGGCCAGCGGCCGGTGCGTCTCCGGGTCCGCGATGGCGACGCGCACGTCGTCCACCACCGTCCCGCAGCCGACGAGCTCGATGCCCTCGTCCGCGACGGTGGTCACCACCGCCTTGCCCTCGGCCAGCGCCTCGCGGTCGTAGAGGCCCACGACGGTCGGGACCAGCGAGGGCGTCAGGCTCACCGCGAGAGTGCACTCGGCGAGGCCGAAGCCGGGCGAGAAGACCTCCTCGCGGAAGAAGCTCGGCCGGAACGCCTCGGCGAACCGGCGCTGGGTGGCGGCGCGCACGGGCTCGGAGCCGTTGACGGCGACCCGCCAGGTCGACAGATCGATCGCGGCGCGCTCCTCCGCCGGTATCCGGTTGACGCAGATGTCGTACGCGAAGTCGGGCGCGGCGGTGAAGACGTCGTCCTCGGCGGAGATGGCGCGCAGCCACACCCGGGGGTCGCGCACGAAGGTGGCCGGCTCCATGGTGACGGTGGCGGCACCGGACACCAGCGGCAGGACGACCGCCGTGCACAGGCCCATATCGTGGAAGAACGGCAGCCAGCTGACGATGGTGGTGGTGGGCTCCACCTCGCAGCGGTCGCGCATGGCGGCCTGGTTCGCCACCAGGTTGCCGTGACCGACGACGACACCGCGCGGGTCGCCGGTGGATCCGGAGGTGTACTGGAGGAGCGCGGTGGCCGCCGGGTCGAGCGCCGGCGGGTCGGGCAGGGCGGCGGTGTCACCCGGCTCGCCCTCCGGGCGGCGCACGGCGACCCACTCCACGCCGGGCGCCAGATCGCCGCCGGCGTCCTCGGCGTCCTGCTGGGTGGAGACGAGCACCGCGCACGGAGTGCAGTCGCCGCAGATCGCGGAGAGCCGCTCGGCGCGGGAGGTGGTGCCGGTCCGGGCCGCGGCGCGGAAGGCGGGCACCGGTACGGCGATCATGCCGGCGTACAGGCAGCCCAGGAAGCCGATATGGAAGTCGAGCCCCGGCAGGGCGGGGACGATCACCCGGTCGCCGGGGCGGCCGGTCCGGCGCAGTGCGGCGGCGAGCGCGCGGGCGTGCCGGTCGAGTTCGACGGGGGTCAGGGTCTCGATCACCTCGCCGGCCGCGTCCAGGGCGGTGACCAGGGCGCGGTCGGCGTCCGGGCCCTGGGCGCGGGCGATGAGGGCTTCGACGATGGTGCGGGCATCCCGGCCGGTGTGCGCCTCGGCCGGCGCGCGAGTGGCGGTCGCCTCGGTGGGCGTGTTCACTGCTGGGGTTCTCCTCATTCGGCGGTGCCTTGGGACGCAAGGGCGGTGGCGCAGGCCGGCGCGGGGAAGGCCCCGGCGGGGGTGGCGGTCGGGTAGCGGCCGGTCAGGCAGGCGGTGCAGTAGCCGGAGCGGTCGCCCCCGGCGGCTTCGAGCAACCGGTCCAGCGACAGGAACGCCACGCTGTCGCAGTCCAGTTGTCCGGCCAGCTCCGTCATCGACAGCCGGGCGGCGAGCAGTTCCTCCGGGCGCCCGGTGTCGATGCCGTAGAAGCAGGGCCAGCGGTACGGCGGCGAGGCGACGCGCAGATGGACCTCCAGCGCCCCGGCGTCGCGGAGCATCCGCGCCACGGTGCGCATGGTGGTGCCGCGCACCAGTGAGTCGTCCACCAGGACCACCCGGCGGCCGGCGACCGCCGCCGGGACAGGGCTGAGCTTCCGCCGTACGGCGTGGTGGCGGGCCTCCTGGTCCCGGGCGAGGAAGCTGCGCCCGCCCTGGCCGGGCCGTAACAGCCCCTGGACGACGGTCAGTCCGGCGCGCTCGGCGTACCCGTCGGCCGCGACGCGCGCGGTCTCCGGGGTGGCCACGACCACCGGCCGCGGCGAGCCGTCCACCGGGGCGTGGTCCGCGAGCGCCTGGCCGGCCCGGAAGCGCGCCTGGTAGACGCTGCGCCCGGACAGGTGGGAGTCGGCGCGGGCGAAGTACACGTACTCGAAGAGGCAGGCGGCGGTCTTGGCGTCGGGCACCTCGAGCCGGCTGCTCGCCGTGCCCTGCGGGCCGATCGACAGCACCTCGCCGGGCTCCAGTTCCCGCACCACGTCGCCGCCGACGGCGGTGATCGCGGCGGTCTCCGAGGCCAGCAGCCAGGTGTCGCCCCGCCGGCCCACCGCGAGCGGCCGGAAGCCGTGCGGGTCGCGGACGCCGTACAGCCGGTGCCCGTCGGACACCACCAGGGCGTAGGCGCCCTTCAGCCCGGGGAGCACCGCGTGGAGCGCGGCCGCGGTGTCGAGGCCCTTCTCCGCGCGGGCGGCCAGCAGCAGGCGGGTCAGCAGCTCGCTGTCGGTGAACCACTCGCCCGGCTCGACGGCGTCCGCCCCCGGCGCGGTGTGCGGGTCGACGAGCGTGCCGTTGTGGGCGAGGGCCAGCGGCGGCCGGTCGAGCACGACCGGCTGCGCCCCGGCCAGCGCGTCGCGCGTGCCGTGGGTGGCGTACCGGACGTGGCCGACCGCCACCGGGCCGAGGGGCAGCCCCTCCAGGTCCGGCAGGGCCTCGGCGACGGTCCCGGCGCCGTGCCGGGCGACCAGGGCGTCCCCGGTGCCGACGGCGATGCCCGCGCTCTCCTGCCCGCGATGCTGGAGCGCGACGAGCATCTCCCGCACCACGGCGGCGTGGTGGCCCGCGGGGCCCCAGACGCCCGCGACACCGCAGGCTTCCCTGGGCTTGTCCGCGTCCACCGGGTCGCCGTTCACGACGTGTCCCCGCCCGTGTCGAGCCAGTCGGTGAAGGCGTCCAGATCCGGCAGGATGACCGTCGAGCAGGAGAGCACCGCCAGGTTCTGGCGCATGTCGGTGATCGAGACGACCGTGCGCCCGGCGCGGTAGGCCGACAGCATCTCGGCCGCGGTGCCCATGCTGGCCTCGTGGCCCGGCAGCCACGCCACGCACACGTCGCTGGCGGCGGCCAGCTCGGTGAGCCGGTGGAACAGCACGGTCAGCTCGCGCAGTTCGGGGGCGAGCCGGTCGTGGTGCAGCACCGCGCGGTCCGCGAGCGCCGCGTGTGCGGGGCGGGCGCCGGGGTGGGCGGCCAGCCACTCGGCCATCACCACACCCGGGTCGTTGACGACGGCTCCGGGCCGGCGGGCCAGCAGGGCCGCGGTCAGCCGCTCGCGGTAGGTCTGGTCGACGAGGTCCGATCCGGTGCGGGCGCCCTGCATGGTGCCCGCGAGGAAGTACGAGCGGGTCAGCGGGGGTGCGCCCGGCGCTTCGAGGGCGGTCACTCGTCCTCCAGGGAGTACGGGGCCAGGGCGAGCCCGGCGGGGGCGGCGGCGCGGTGGATGGCCGCCGCCTCCAGCAGGAAGGCGACCACGTCGTCGGTGGAGGCCGCGACGGCGTCCGCGACGACCTCCAGGTCGCGCTGGAAGCGGGCGTCGCCGTGGATGGCGACGGCACCCTGGTTGTCCTTGGTCAGCATCAGGCCGCTGGACTCGGCGACGCCCTCGGGGCGTCCCGCCAGCGGGAGGATCAGCTCGGCCATCCCGCGGGTGACCGGGTGCAGGACCCGGATGGAGACGCTGTGCTGCTCCGGGTGGACCAGCAGCCGCCGTACGAAGTCGGCCGCCGGCGGCACCGTGTCGAGCCGGGACTCGGGGCGCAGCAGGAAGGACCGGGAGGCCGTGTTGTGGCCGCGGCTCGGGCTGTACCGCAGGTAGTCGAGGCGGATGGAGTCGTCGGCCAGGTCCCAGGTGGCCCGCACCCGGCTCGGCGCGGGGGTGCCGTCCGCCTTCACCCGGAAGGGGTAGGCGTCGACCGTGGTCCGTACGCTGCCGTCGACGGCCGCGCCCCGGTCGAGCCGCAGCGGTTCGCCGTGCAGCAGGTAGGGGTCGAGGATGACCAGGCCGTCCGGCGTGCGGTAGACGGCGGCCACATGGCGGCCGTCGATCAGGTACTCGGCGGTGATGCCGGAGCGCTCCATGACCATGCGTCCGGCCATGAAGGACTGCCAGGCGCAGGACAGGCCGAAGCGCGGCGGGGCGGCCTTGGTGCCGAAGTACTCGTGGAACTGGGAGGCGCTGTTGTAGGGGACGCCCACGAGGACCTCGTCGAGGACCTCCTTCTGCACGTCGCTCAGCAGCGCCGCACCGACGGTGTTCACTTGCGACCTCCCTGGAGGAGCCCGGCCGCCTGCTGGAGGAGCGAGGGCCGCCGTGCGTACGTGGTGTCCTGGCCACCCAGCACCGCCAGGTGGTCGCGCAGGATGCGCAGATACGTGGTGAGTTCGAACTGGGTGAGGTTGCGCCGGGAGTCGAGGAAGTTGATGCCGCCGGTGATGTCCACGCTCCGGCTGCGCTTCAGGTCGTCGAACCGGCGGGCCGCCTCGGGGTCCCGCCTCCGTGCCGCCAGATATCCGGCGATCACGCGCGACTGAAGTTCCACGGTGGGGAAATGACCTCCCGTACCGTCGGTCATACCGGCGATGAACAGGTCGTCGTAGCGCGGGGAGAAGGCCAGGAGGTAGAAGTCCGGACGCCCCTTGACCCAGTCGAGGTGTTCCTCGCCGACGAACGGAATGTGAATCCGGAAACCGGTGGCGAGAATGACGGTGTCATATTCCTCCGAGGTCCCGTCGGAGAATTCGACGAACTTCCCGTCGAAACGCACGGGCGCCTTGCGGACCTTCACCCGGCCGTGCGCGCAGTAGTACGGCAGCAGCGAGTTGACGATCGGCGGCGATTCCAGCGGCTCGTGGTCGGGCTTCGGCAGCCCGAACTGCTCCGGGCGCCCGATGCTCAGCTTGAGCATGGTGCGGTACGCCGCGCGCGCCACCGGGGGCGGCAGGCGCAGGTGCTGGCTCGACTCGGAGACCTGGTCCGCCGGCTTTCCGAAGATGAACTTGGGGAAGAAGTGGTAGCCGCGACGCATGCTGATGGCGACGTGGTCCGCGACCCCGGCGGCCTCGACGGCGATGTCGCAACCGGAGTTGCCGGCGCCGACGACCAGCACGCGCTTGCCGGTGAGCGCCGCCGCGTTGGTGTAGTCGCGGCTGTGCAGGAGCTCCCCGTCGAACTTCCCCGGGAAGGCGGGGAGATAGGGGTGCCAGTTGTGGCCGTTGGCGATGATCAGCGCGCTGTGCTCGTGCTCCTCGCCGTCGCCGGTCGTGACCCGCCAGCCGTCGGTGAGCCGCTCGACGCCGGTGACGTCGGAGTTGAACCGGATCAGCTTCAGCAGGTCGAACCGCTCCGCGTACCGGCGGAGGTACCCGAGCACCTGATCGTGGCGCGGATACGCCGGGAGCGCCCGGTCCATCGGGAGGTCCGCGTACCCGGTCACCTCCCGGGACGTGATGGTGTGCGTGTTCTGGTACACGGAGCTTCGCGCGTTGCCGATGTCCCAGATGCCGCCGACACCGGAGTGGGACTCGTAGGCCACGCAGGAAATGCCGAGATCGGTGAGGCTCTTCAGCGAGGCCAGACCGGAAGGCCCTGCTCCGATCACTGCGACCGGACGCGGATCGTTCTGTGGTTCCGCCATGTGCGTCAATTCCCCCATTGATTTCATGACCTACGCCACGCACACCGTGCGACGTCGGATGCGTGAAGCGTGCCGCACGGCTCCGGCCCGACTCCAGTGACTTTCAAGGACTTTGAAGCGAGGGGCGAGTATCCGGCAGAAGCTTGACTTCCCGGCGCCGGCCTCCGTCCAATGGCTACCTCCAGGCCTCGGTGAAGAGTGAATCGCATCACTTTCCCTCTTCCGAATGAACCTGCTGAAGACCCTCGCGTTAGGAGTGCCAGTGGCACGCGTCGTAGTCGACGTCATGCTCAAGCCGGAGATCCTCGACCCGCAGGGACAGGCGGTGCAGCGTGCGCTGCCCCGTCTCGGTTTCGACGGGATCGCCGATGTCCGCCAGGGGAAGCGCTTCGAACTGGATGTGGAGGGGCCGGTCGACGAGGCCGCCCTCGCCCGCATCCACGAGATGGCCGAGACCTTCCTTGCCAACACCGTCATCGAGGACTTCGTCGTGAAGGTGGAGTCGTGACCTCGCGTATCGGCGTCGTCACGTTCCCCGGCACCCTGGACGACCGGGACGCGCTGCGGGCCGCCCGGCTCGCGGGCGCCGAGCCCGTACCGCTGTGGCACCGCGACAAGGACCTGCACCAGGTCGACGCGGTGGTGCTGGCGGGTGGCTTCTCCTACGGCGACTATGTGCGGGCCGGCGCGATCTCCAGGTTCTCGCCGGTGATGGAGACGGTCATCACGCAGGCGCGGGCCGACCTGGGATGGTGCCCTCGTGTGCGGTGCGCAGCTCGGTCAGAGTGACGGCGAACTGGCCCTGCACATCCAGCTCTTCGCCGTCCACCACACCGATCCGGACGGCCGGCAGGCCGCGGGCGCCGCGGTCACAGCCCGGGCACCGCTCAGGGGATGAGGACCCTGCGTCCTACCAGGCGGTGTCCGTGCCGGGCGAGGCGTCCGACGGCATCGACCAGCAGTGCGCGTTCGACTTCCTTGATCCGCTCGTGCAGGAGGGCCTCGTCGTCCTCGTCCCGGACGTCGACCACACCCTGGGCGATGACGGGGCCGGTGTCGACGCCCTCGTCCACGAAGTGGACAGTGCAGCCGGTGACCTTGACGCCGTACGCGAGCGCGTCGCGCACTCCATGGGCGCCCGGGAAGCTCGGCAGCAGGGTGGGATGGGTGTTGACGACCCGGCCGCCGAACCGGGTCAGGAACTCCTTTCCGAGGATCTTCATAAAGCCGGCCGACACGACGAGATGGGGCTCGTACGCGGCGACTCGGTCGGCGAGCGCGGCGTCCCACGCCTCCCGGGAGGTGTGGTCCCGCACCTGGCACACGAAGGTCGGTACTCCGGCCCGTTCGGCACGCTCCAAGCCGGCGACACCGGGCCGGTCGGCGCCGACGGCGACGACGGTCGCGCCGAACTCCTTCGGGTCGCGGGCCGAGGCGTCGAGGAGGGCTTGCAGATTCGTACCGCCGCCGGAGACGAGGACGACCAGGCGGGTGGCATGGTGAGGCGTCATGACAGGGCGTCCACCAGTGCGTCTCCGCGCAGGGTGCGGCAGATCCGCACCTCGCGTCCCTGCCGCTCGCGACAGAGCAGCCCGGCCTGCTCCAGCTGCCGGCAGTGGTACGTCACCGTGCCGGCGGTGCAGTGCAGCAGGTCGGCGAGCGTCCCCATGGACATGGACTGGGTGCCCTTGCGGAGGATGACGGCTCGTAGTTCACCGAGCGTCAGGGCCAGCGGGTCGGACGGGGTGCGCTCCTCGTCGCCGGTCCCCCGGAGCAGCCTGGCCAGACCGGCCAGCGGGTATCCGATATGGGCGTGGCCGTCCGCGTCGACACGGGCGACGCAGGCGCGGGTACCCGAGACGACGGGCGTGAGCGTCAGGCGCCGGAGTGCGACGGGCGCGGCCAACGGCGTATTGGCGGGGAGGACGAGGTTCCCGTCCACGAAGGAGATCCTGGGGCTGAGATCGCCCAGAACGGATGCCATGGCTCCGGTGACGGATGCCACACCGATGCGCCCGATCTCTCTTTCGAGGAGTGGTCTGCTCCGTTGCCAGGTCCCGGACAGCTGCTCCCACACCGCGCGGGCCATGGCGGCGTAAGCGAGGAGGAATGTGGAGGGACTGTCGACGACCTTTCGCCAGACAAGTGGCACCTTTCCGCCGTACATTCCGCCGATGTCGGCCAACAGCGCCTGCGGCGCCGTTTCTGCGATTCGCTGCGTTTCCTGGCGAATGCTTTCGCCGCCCGCGTCCCCACGCATCCAGAGCAGGGACGGGATGTGGAAGGGACCCGTCGAAGTGAGGGTTCCCGCCGCGTCGGACAGGTAGCCCGGGCTCACCGCCCTGAGCGACCTGCGCAGGCTCACCGGCACACCCTGGGGCATCCCGAAGGCGTCTGCCAGCACTGAGATGACAGACATGCCCGGCTGCACGGAAACCGATACTGGTATGTCCACATTTGTTCCTACCTGAAGTCGGACGATATCGCCCACTTCGCTCCCCCGTTGTTCAGATTTCAGCGGCGAACCGCATACGAGCCGCCCGCCGGGGAAGCGCCCCGGCGTGCCATCTGTCGAAGATCGGCGGCCGGTTGCGGCGGCCACCCGCGGGTGCGCTCCCGCTGTCAGGGCGATCCGGCGACCGGTACGTCAACACGGCGCCAGGTGTGGCCGGAAGAAGATGTGCGCATGGAGCCACCTGCCCTGCCGAGGTGAACGTGAATCGGTGCACAAATCAGGCGAGGGTATGGCAAGACGACCCCGTCCCCCCGCACGGCGATCCTCGGTCCCCATCCTTACCCGACCGCCATGTGCAAGGCTATCGAGAGCAGTTGCCTGATGTTACATTTCACATCTGTGAAGCGGCATCAAAAATGCGAGACAGCCCCTACCTGCGGCGAAGTCAATCCTCAGGCGCCCTGCGATTGGGCCAGGGAGCTGTACCGGCAAGCGGTAGTTGAAAAGGATAACTTCATTGACGCCGTACCCGATTGCCTGCGAAAGCTTCACCTGCTCATAACGTCGGGGCAGGAGGGCGGCCCGGCGTACGCGGTTCCGCCGCCGGTCGCCGCCGAGGCGGCCCTCCGGCCGGTGGAGGAGGAGATGTCCCGGCTGCGGCGCGAGGCGGCACGCATCCGCGCGGCCATGGTGTCCTGCGACGCGGTCTACTCCGAGGCCCGGAGCCGGGGCGAGGAGACCCTCACCGTCATCTACGGCGAACGCGCCATTCACCACGCGCTCCAGGCCGCCGTGAAGACCTGCGCCGAGGAGCTGCTCGTCTCCCAGCCGGGCGGCGGCCTGCCGGTCCGGCTGCTGCACAGGGGCCTCGGGCTGAGCCTGCCGCTGCTCGACCGGGGCGTGCGTCAGCGCACGCTGTACCAGCACTCGGCGCGGAGCCACAAACCGACGCTGGCCCACATCGAACGGCTCCTCGGCCACGGCGCAGAGGTCCGCACCCTGGCGGAGACGCCCGACCAGCTGCTCGTCTGCGACCGGGACGTGGCGTTCCTCCCGGCCGGGGAGGACGGGGGGCACGCGATGATGATCGCCAAACACCCGGACCTGGTGCGGTACCTCAGGGCGATGTTCGAACGCTCCTGGGCGCGGGCCGAACCGGTGGTGCCGCCGGCATCCCGCCAGGAGGACCGCCCGTTCCTCGACGACCTCCAGCGGACGATCCTGCGGGCCATGGTGGAGGGGGAGACCGACGAGCGCATCGCCCGCCGGATCGGTCTGAGCCGCCGTACGGTCGTGTCCTACATCCGCAAGGTGGCGGAGCGGTTCGGCAGCAACAGCCGTGCGCAGCTGGGCTACTTACTCGCCGGCTCGGGCCTGCTCGCCGAGGAGGGCGGCGACGCGCGGGGCCCCGGGGCCCCGCCGTCCCGGGAGAGTCCGCCCCCGGCGCCGTAACCCCCGGGGCCCCGGGGGCCGTTCCCGTCCGGCTGACACCAGGCACGCCCGGGCCCGCCTCCAGTCGGGCGGACCCGCCTCCCTCGTCCGCTCGACGATCCGTGGCCGACCGGGGCGGCCGGACCGGCTTCGGCGAGGCCCCTCCGGGCCGGTCACCCGTAGTTACTTGGTGACGTACAGAGAGGCCATCATCCTCGCGGCTCGACATCACTACTGACCGCCTGAGCTGGGAGTGTACGGGGAGGAGCGCATCCGACGGACCCTTCGGCCCTTTCCGTGCCGGGACGGCGACACGATGAACCCCAGCTCCCCCGGCGGCCGGAAAGGCACCCGGCAGGCCCCCTTCGTACCTCCCTCCCCGTTTCTCTTCCTCCCTGCCCCCTCCCGCCCGAATTCCGGGCGCGCATTCCGGACGTCCGGTGCGGAAAAGCCGAGTTGGCCGATTCGGGCGGTGCGCGGGGCCTCGCCGACCGGGCTGAATGGACAGCGTCCATGAGAAACCCGCACAGGAGCGAGGAGGATCATGACGGAGAACTCCGGAGAACCCGGAAAGGAACAGGTCCAGGCGAGAGCCGAGAAGATCCGGGAGGTCTTCGCCCGCAAACAGGCGGAGAGCAGGGGACTGGAGGCCGACCTCGATCTGGAGGCGTCGGTGCGCCGGGCCCTGGAGGCGAGGGCACTTCCGGCCGTCGTCCCGGACGAGGCGATACAGGCCGGGCTGCGTGCGGCTGACCCGCAGATCCTCGACGACAGCGGTCCGAACGTCTGGTGCGAGCTCTACGGGTTCCTGGACCTGGGATACAAGATCCACCTGAACCCCTATGCCGTCGCGATGGTCACGAGCGCGGCCTCGGCTCTGGAAAAGGTTCTGGGAGACGCCGTCGAGGACTTCCCGGAACTGGAGGCGATGTTCGTCCCGCTGCTCGCCGCCATTTACGCCGAGGGTTCGGCCATCGGCACCGTCAGCCAGATCAACGGCTCGGTCGTGCTGATCGGGGTCATCCCCGATCCGCTCCCCGTCCCCTTCCCCGACGACTGACTCCACCCGGTGATTCTTTCCGGGCCGGCTCGACCCGGCGGCCGGCCCGGAACGTCCGCCATGCGGCTCGAACATCTTCCCCAAGCGCGACCTGCCGCCCTCGGAGGCGGACAACCGACGGCTCCTCGCGATGCCGGCGTACCTGGGGTGAGGGGCTGCCCGGGTCAGGTGCCGTACACGGTGGAGCGGTGTCCGACGTGGACGACCCAGACGACCAGCTCTCCGTCGTCGATCGTGTAGACGACGCGGTAGTCGCCGACTCGCAGGCGGCGGCGTTCGGGCTGGGACACGAGTGCGGTCGTGTGGAAACCGAGAGGATCGCTCTCCAGCTCGGTCAGCTTCGCAAGGATGCGGAGCGCCATGTCGCGCGGGATCTTGCGGAGTTCGGCCTGCGCCTCGGGCCGGAAGACCGTGCGGTACTCACTCACTGCGCGCCCGTGTCTCCCTGATGATGTCCTCGATCGGGACGCCGGGTGCCGGGTTGGCCATCCGCTCGTCGATGATCCGGTTGATCTCGCGCTCTTCCCACTCCTGGTACTTGCGCAGCACCTCGATGGAGACGACGGCGGCTACTTCCTTGCCTCGGCGCGTGATCACCGTCGGCACGTCGTCGCGGTCGGCGCGCTCCACGACCTCGGCCAGGTGTGCGCGTACGTCTCGGATGGACTCTATGGGCAACGGCTGCGTCATGGACTTGAGTGTACCGATTGGCTCTTGTGTACACCACGCGAATGGGCGGCGGGCCGCCCCCGTCACGCCCCCGCCCCACGCGGGCTGACGTGAAAGGCGAAGGGGACGGTTCCGGGGTCCAGGGTGGTGGCGCCGCCGTCCACGGTGAGGGCCGCGCCGTTGACGAAGGAGGCGGCGGGGGAGAGCAGCCAGGTGATCGCCTCGGCGACCTCGCGGGGCTCTGCCGGGCGGCGCGCGGGCAGCAGGCGGGTCGCCTCCTCGTAGGCCGCGTCGAGATCGCCCGGGCCCAGGCCGGCCTCCTCGGCGAAGCGGGCCATCCGGCGGTCGGCCATCTCCGTGCGCACCCAACTGGGGCACACGGTGTTGGCGCGTACCCCGCGGGGCCCGTAGTCGGCCGCCACCGAGTGGCACAGCTGGAGCAGGGCCGCTTTGGAGGTGGCGTAGGCGGCGTTGCCGACGCCGTTGCGCAGCGCGGAGACGGAGGCGACCGCGACGATCGAACCCCGGGCCTGGAGGAGGTGGGGGAGAGCGGCCCGCATGAGGAGGAAGGGGCCGGTGAGGTTGGTACGCAGCACCAGCTCCCAGTCCTCGTCGGAGAGTTCGCCCACCCCGCCACCGCGCCCGACTCCCGCGTTGAGCACCAGCCCGTCGAGGCGGCCGTACCGCTCCACCGCGGTCTCGACGAGACGGCGTATGGCGTCCGGGTCGGTGGTGTCGGCCGGGCAGGCCAGGGCCCCGGTCTCCTCGGCGATCCGCCGCAGAGGCTCGGGTCGCCGCCCCGAGACGACGACCTGGTGCCCGGCGTCCCGCAGCAGCCGCGCGGTGGCCGCGCCGATCCCGGTCCCGCCGCCCGTGACCACCACCACACGCTGATCCTTCATGGGGCTGAGGCAACCTGGCGATGCCGACGGCTGGGGGATCATCATGGCTCGGCCGGCCCGGCATGGCCGCCCACCGCGAGCTCAGGGGCCTGCCGCCCGACTGAGGGCCCCGCCCGTGCGTGATCCGCGCCACAATGGCCCGGGTCCTGTCACAGACGGCCGCCGACCGGAGTCCTGGTGTCGAGCACCCGGCAACGGAGGAGGACACCGTGGCAGAGAAGACCGAGGTCGTCGTGGTCGGCGGCGGCTACGCCGGAGTCATGGCGGCCAACCGCCTGGCGCGGCGCGACGAGGTGGCCGTGACGCTGGTCAACCCGCGCCGGACGTTCGTGGAGCGGATCCGGCTGCACCAGCTGGCGGGTGGGACGGACGACGCGGTGGTGGAGTACCGGAGGGTGCTGGCCGGGCGGGTGCGGCTGGAGGTGGACACGGTGACCAGGATCGACGCGGCCGGCAGGCGCCTGGAGACGGCGTCCGGCGGCACGGTCGGCTACGACTACCTGGTCTACGCGGTGGGCAGCGGCAGCGCCGACCTTCGGGTGCCCGGGGCGGCGGAGTTCGCGTACCCGATCGCCACTCTGGAGGAGGCCGAGCGGCTGCGACCGGCCCTCGACGCCCTGCCCGCGCGGGCGCCCGTGACGGTGGTGGGGGCCGGGCCGACCGGTATCGAGACCGCAGCCGAGCTGGCGGAGGCGGGCCGTGCGGTGACCCTGGTCTGCGGCGGGGTGCTCGGCCCGTATCTGCACCCCCGGGGACGGCGCGCGGTCGCCAGGCGGCTGGCTCGGCTCGGTGTCACCGTGCTCGCGGGCCCCGGTACCGAGGTGACGGCTGTCACCCCCGAAGCCGTACGGCTCGGTGACGGCCGCGAGCTGCCCAGCCGGGTGACCGTCTGGAGCGCCGGGTTCGGTGTCCCGGACCTGGCCGCGCGTAGTGGGCTGAGCACCGACGCCCTGGGCCGGCTGCGCACCGACACCACGCTGACCAGCGTGGACGACCCGCGGATCGTCGCGGCCGGGGACGCCGCGGCACCGGCCGGCCTCACCTTCCGGATGAGCTGCCAGGCCGCGGTGCAGCTGGGCCCGGCGGCCGCCGATACGGTGCTCAGCCGCATCGCGGGCAGCCCGCCCGCGACCGTCGACGTGCTGTTCACCGGCCAGTGCCTCAGCCTGGGGCGCCGTGGCGGCGTCATCCAGACCGCCCGCCGGGACGACACCGTGAGGGGCCTCCACCTCGCCGCCCGCCCGGGCGCCACGCTCAAGGAGCTGGTCTGCCGGGGCACCCTGTGGCGGCTGGCCTACGAGGCCCGGGGTGTGGGGCGTGGAGAAAGGGGCGAGCAGCGGAGGGCCGAGCCGGTCTCCTGAGACGTTGTCGTGGTCGGCGTTCGCCATGGCCCCGGCCCGCTGCCTTACGCCGCCAGTCCGGTCTTGGCGCCCGCGCCGCACAGGGGGACGACCGTGCTGCCGGGGCGGGGGTGGGTGGTGGTGGCGGCCCAGCAGGCGGCGGCGGTGGATTCGACGAACAGGCCGCGGGCCGCCAGGTCGCGCTGGGCGGTGCGGAGTTCGTCCTCGGTGACCGTGGCGAAGGTGCCGCCCGAGGCGCGTACGGCGGCCAGGATCTGGCGGGCGCGGGGCGGGCGGGTGATGGCGATGCCCTCGGCGAGGGTGGGTGCTGAGGCGGGGGCCTCCGGGGGCAGGTCCTCGGCGCCGGCGTGGAAGGCGGTGGCGAGCGGGGAGACGGCGGCGGCCTGGACGGCGAGCAGGGCGGGGCGGCGCTCGATCAGACCGTTTCCGGCCAGCTCCTCGACCGCCAGGGCCGCGCCGAGCAGCAGGGTGCCGTTGCCGACCGGGAGGGTGAGGGTGTCGGGCAGCCGGCCGCCGAGGTCCTCCCACAGCTCGTAGACGTAGGTCTTGGTGCCGTGCTGGAAGTACGGGTTGAAGACATGGGAGAAGTAGAAGACGCCGGGCTCGTCGGCGGCGGCGCGGGCGGCCAGGGCGGTGGCCTCCCGGTCGCCGGGGACGCGTTCCAGCCGGGCCCCGTGCGCCCGGATCTGCTCCAGCTTCTTCGGTGAGGTCGACTCGGGGACGTAGACGGCGCACTCCAGCCCGGCCCGGGCGCAGTACGCGGCGGCGGCCGTGCCCGCGTTGCCGCTGCTGTCGGCGACCACCCGGCGCGGGCCGAGCCGCCGGGCGAGTTCGGCGAGCATCACCGCCCCGCGGTCCTTGAACGACAGGGTCGGCATCAGGAAGTCGAGTTTGGCCGAAACAGTGTCGGTGAGCGGGACGAGCGGGGTGCGGCCCTCGCCCAGGGAGCAGCCGGGCCCGGCGAGTGGCAGCGCCTCCTCGTACCGCCACAGCGAGCCGGCCCGCCCGGCCAGTTCCGCCCGGTCGACCGGGCCCGCGGTGAAGTCCAGGTCCCAGGGGCCGCGGCAGCGCGGGCAGCACCAGGGGGCGGTGGAGACGGGGTGGACGAGCGAGCAGCGGGAGCACCGGTAGTCGGCCAAGATCGTCATGGCGACCAGGATGTCACCGGTGTGGCGGTCCTGTTACCGAGGCGTCAGCACCCTTGTGGGTTGCCCAAAGTTCGGTCAATCTTTCGCTCGGCGGCCGAGCGGGCCGGGCTTCCGGACAACCGGATGACCCGGATGAGGGAAGCGCCGTGCACCCCTGGCGTCACTTGTCATGCTCGCGTCATATGCGGGTCTCCGTTCGGCCGCCGTGACCCCCACAGCAGCGCACCACCCGACGAGGAGGAACCCTCACCATGTCCGTGATGCGTACCCCGCGGCGAAGAATGGCCGCAGCCGGCGCCACCGTCGTCGCCGCCCTCGCGCTCGGCACCCTGTCCGCCCTTCCGGCGGGCGCCGCCCCCGCCGCAGCCGAAGGCGTCATCCTGAACGCCGGAGCACCGGACGCCGTCCAGGGCAGCTACATCGTCACCCTGGACGAGTCCGCCGCCGCCGAGTCCACGGCGGGCAAGGCCGTCGCCGCCCGGTACGGCGCCAAGATCGAGAAGACCTACACCGCGGCCCTCAACGGCTACGCCGTGGAGCTCTCCGAGGCCCAGGCGAAGAAGCTCGCCGCGGACCCCGCCGTCCGGTCGGTGGCGCAGAACCGGATCTTCACGATCGACGGCACCCAGCCCTCGCCGCCCTCCTGGGGCCTGGACCGGATCGACCAGCGCGCCCTGCCGCTCAACCAGAGCTACACCTACCCCGAGCCGGCCGGCCAGGGCGTCAGCGCCTACATCATCGACACCGGCGTGCGCATCTCGCACAGCGACTTCGGCGGCCGGGCCGTCAACGGCTACGACGCCATCGACAACGACAACGTGGCCCAGGACGGCAACGGCCACGGCACCCATGTCGCCGGCACGGTCGGCGGCACCGCGTACGGAGTCGCCAAGAAGGCGCGGATCGTCGGCGTCCGGGTGCTCAACAACCAGGGCTCCGGCACCACCGCGCAGGTGGTCGCCGGCATCGACTGGGTCACCCGCAACGCGGTCAAGCCGGCCGTCGCCAACATGAGCCTCGGCGGCGGGGTGGACACCACCCTGGACAACGCCGTCCGCAACTCCATCGCCGCCGGCATCACCTACGCGGTCGCCGCAGGCAACAGCAACGCCAACGCGGTCAACTACTCGCCGGCCCGGGTCACCGAGGCGATCACCGTCGGCTCCACCACCAACACCGACGCGCGCTCCAGCTTCTCCAACTACGGCACCCCGCTGGACCTCTTCGCCCCGGGCTCCAACATCACCTCGTCGTGGAACACCGGGGACACCGCCACCAACACCATCTCCGGCACCTCCATGGCCACCCCGCACGTGGCCGGCGCCGCCGCCCTCTACCTGGACGGCAACCCCACCGCCACCCCCGCCCAGGTCTCCTCGGCCCTCACCGCCGCCGCCACCCCGAACGTCGTCGGTAACCCGGGCACCGGCTCGCCCAACCGCCTGCTGTACGTGGGTGACGGCGGCACCGACCCCAACCCGCCCGGCAAGCGGTTCGAGAACGCCACCGACGTCGCCATCGCCGACAACGCCACCGTCGAGTCCCCGGTGACCGTCAGCGGGGTCAGCGGCAACGCGCCCGCCGCGCTCCAGGTGCCGGTCAGCATCGTCCACACCTACGTCGGCGACCTCCGGGTCCAGCTCGTCGCCCCTGACGGCACCGTGTACACCCTCAGGGACCGCACCGGCGGCAGCGCCGACAACATCAACCAGACCTTCACCGTGGACGCCTCCTCCGAGGTGGCCAACGGCACCTGGAAGCTGCGGGTCAGCGACCTCGCCAGCGCCGACACGGGGAAGATCGACTCCTGGGCCCTGCAGTTCTGACCCGGGGGGTGTGACCATCACCGTCGGGTGAGGGGCGGCCGCCATGGCGGCCGCCCCTTTCGGCGTTCCTGCCTCCGCCGTAGGCCGTCCAAACCGTGCTTCATCACTTTGAGTGAAACGCTGGCCCATGCTTGCGGGTCTCAACCGAACGTTGCGACGCTGTTGCTGTCCGTCAAGCTGAGGGGAGTGGCCTGTGGCGTTCGGTGAGCAGCCCGCCTATCTGCGGGTGGCGAGCGATCTCCGGAGGAAGATCGTCGACGGTTCGCTCCCGCCGCACGCCCGGTTGCCCTCGCAGGCCCGGATCCGTGCGGAGTACGGGGTCTCGGACACCGTCGCGCTGGAGGCCCGCAAGGTGCTGATGGCGGAGGGGCTGGTCGAGGGGCGCTCCGGCTCCGGCACCTATGTCCGCGAGCAGCCGGTGCCGCGCGGCATCGCCCGTTCCGGGTACGGGCTGGCCACCGGCGCCACCCCGTTCCGCCAGGAGCAGGCCGCCGAGGGCACCCGGGGCACCTGGGAGTCCCGCAGCGAGCGCGAGCGGGCCGGCGTCTCGGTGGCCGGGCGGCTGGGCATCGAGCCCGGTGAGCCGGTCATGCGCACCGCGTACGTGTTCCGGGACGCGGGTGAACCGATGATGCTCTCCACCTCCTGGGAGCCGCTGGGCCTGACCGGGCGCAGTCCGGTGATGCTCCCCGAGGAGGGGCCGCTCGGCGGCTGCGGGGTGGTCGAGCGGATGGCGGCCCTCGACCTGGTGGTGGACAACGTCCTGGAGGAGGTCGGGGCCAGACCCGGGCTCGCGGAGGAGCTGGCCGCCCTGGGCGGGGTGCCGGGCCATGTGGTGATGGTGGTCCAGCGGACGTACTACGCCTCCGGCCGGGCGGTGGAGACCGCCGATGTGGTGGTCCCGGCCGACCGCTACCGGCTCACCTACCACCTGCCCGTGCGCTGAGCCCGGAGCGGTACGTGCGAGGGGGCGCATCCGGCCGGATGCGCCCCCTCGTGCCGTCCACGCGCTGGCCGGATGTCTCTCTCTTCGTTCCCGAACGTATCCGCTGCGTGAAGGTCAGGGATACGCTCGGGCATATGCGGCGGGCGGTTTCGTAGGGACCCTCGCGCGCGTGCGGGCCTGCGGAGGGAGATGCGGTGAGCGAAGGCAGCACGATTCTTCCCTGGCTGGTGATCCGCCAGGACGGCAACGGCAACCACTACCGGGTGGGCCGCTGCGCCACTCGTGACGAGGCGCAGAAGCTGGCCGACAGCCTGGCCGACACCGGTCAGGACCGGCGGTACTGCGTCGAGCGGATCGGCCGGCCGGTGGGCTGACGGACGTCGGTGGCGTGGGCGGGGCCGAGGGGGCGCCCGGGGCGGAAGTGCTCCGGAGCGGCACCGGAGGCCCCGCCTTTCGCGCGGGCGTACGCGGTCCGGGATCCCCCTTCCGCTTCGTCCCGTCCGTGCGGCCCGGTAAGGTCCCCTGCCGAGCGGGGCCGGGTGCGACCGGCTACTCGGACGAGAGCGGGCGGGACGGGTGCGGTGCTGATCGACACGGTGGCATGGGTACGGATCGAGGGCGGCCGGATCCTCTGCGCCCGCCCGCGCGGCAAGGAGGTCTTCTACATCCCGGGTGGCAAGCGGGAGGGCGCCGAGACCGACCGGGAGACCCTGCTCCGCGAGGTCGGCGAGGAACTGGCGGTCGCCCTCGACCCGGAGAGCGTCGCCCATGTCGGCACCTACGAGGCCGGGGCCCCGGACTTGCCCGAGGGCACCGTGGTCCGGATGAGCTGCTACACCGGCGACTACCGGGGCACCCTCACCCCCAGCGCCGAGATCGACGAGATGGCCTGGTTCTCCTACGCGGACCGCCCGCTGGTGCCGCCCGTCGACCAACTGCTCTTCGACGATCTGAAGGCCGCCGGCTCGCTGTCGTAGCCCCGGGTGCACGAGGCCCCGCCGCTGCCGGAGGCGCGAGGCCCCGGCCGCCCCGGGCGGGACCCCGCCGCCGAGTCGCCGGAAACCGGTCGAATCCGGGTGGCCGGAAGGCGGCCGTGCGCCCTGCACGCCACGGTGCGCCCCCATGCGGTACTCCGCCCGTTTTTGCGGGTATGTCCTGATTAACCCGCTGAAACCGGACGGGGTTCGGCTGCTGACTTGGGGAAGTGGACGGTGTGATCGACACCGATGGCGTCCACGCCGAGTGGAGCTTCCCCGCGGAGCTCGGCGCCGTGCGCGCCGCCCGCCACTCGGTCGGTGACGCCCTGCGCGAGTGGCGGCTGGACGGCGAGGTCCGGGACACGGCGATGCTGCTGGTCAGTGAGCTGGTCACCAACTCCCTGCGGTACGCCTCCGGGCCCATCGGCGTCCGGTTGACCCGGCTCCCCGGCGGCGGCGACCCCGTCCACGACGGTGCCGGCACCTCCTCGGCCCCGGGTCCCGCGCTGCTCGTGGAGGTCACCGATCCGCTGCCCGACCCCCCGCTGGCACGGCCCGCCGGACCCGACGACGAGAGCGGCAGGGGCCTTCAACTGGTGGCCTGTTCCGCTCGCCGATGGGGTACCAGGAAGGGCAGGACCGGCAAGTCCGTGTGGTTCGAGCTGCCCCTGCCTGGTTAGAAGACTGAAGGGACAACGATCAACCAAGGGGCGGCTGGAAAGGAACGAGACCACCCTGTGATCGTGAACGGCGTGCCGCCGGGGGCCGTAGTGCTGAATACTGCGGGAATGGCCGGTCCGGTGCGGTGAGCTGGAGGGGACGGTCGCGTGAGCGAGATACCTGAGTCGGCGAGCGGCGTCATGTGGCAGAGCAGCCCGCCTGGCTCGATCTATGACTACATACGAGTCGCCTCATTCTCGATAGGCCCCGACGGCCTGGTCGACCAGTGGAGTCTGCGTGCCGCCGAACTCTTCGGCGTGGGCGCCGAGGAGGTGCGGGGCAAGGACCCGGTCGAGGCCTTCCTGCCGCCTGAGCTGCGCACCCGCGGCCGCGGCAGGGTCGCGGAGATCCTGGACGGCAAGGAGTGGACCGGACTGGTCCCGTTCCGGGTGCCGGGGGAGAGCCACGGCCGCGGCCTCGCCGAGGTGTATGTGATGCCCAGTGAGACCGAGCACGGCGAACGCGGCGCGCTCTGCGTCGTGGTGGATGTCCGCGCCCTGCGGCGGATCGAGACGGACCTCGCCGCCTCAGAGGCGATTTTCGGCCAATCCCCCTTCGGCTTCCTGCTCTTCGGTGTCGATCTGACGGTCAAGCGGGTCAACCAGCGGTTCGCCACCGTCTTCGGCGGCTACGCGGACGAGCACCGCGGCCGCACGGTCCACGACTACCTGGCCCGCCCGGAGGCCGAACGGCTGGACGCGGCGCTGCGCCGGGTCCTGGAGACCGGCGAGTCGGTGACCGACCTCCAGCTCTCCGGCGCGGTCCCGGGCACTGCGGCCACCGCCACCGGCCCCGGTGCCGGAGGCGGGGAGCGCCGCCACTGGTCGGTCAACCTCTACCGGGTGCACAGCGGTTCCGGGCGCCCGGTCGGGGTGGCCGGGCTCGGCATCGACGTCACCCGCCGCCAGATGGCCGCCCGCGAGGCGGCCAGCGCCCGGCGCAACCTCGCCCTGCTGAACGAGGCGAGCGCCCGCATCGGCAACTCGCTCGACCTGGAGACCACCGCCCGGGAGCTCCTCGACGTGGCCGTCCCCGGCTTCTGCGACACCGCCTCGGTCGACCTCTACCAGGCGCTGCTCACCGGCGACGAGGCCCCGCCCGGCCGGGCCGACGGCCACAGCGCCGAACTGCGCAGGGTCGCCGCCGCCAGCGCGGTGTCCGACGCCCCGCTGCTCAATCCGGCGAACCCGCAGGGCTGTTGCGCCGCCGCGCCGATCGACGTCGGGGCGGTGCACAGCTACCCGTTCCACTCGCCCTGCGCCACCGCGCTGCGCACCGGCCGCCCCCGGACGGTGCCCGGCGCCGACGGGGACCTGGTGCACTCCACCCTGGTCGTGCCGATGACCGCGCACGACACCGTGGTGGGCCTGGTGCAGTTCTCCCGCACCAAGGGCAGCGAGCCGTTCGGCGAGCGCGACCGGGCGCTCGCCGTGGAGCTGGCCGCCCGGGCCGCCGTCTGCATCGACAACGCCCGGCTCTACCGCCGCGAGCACGAGCGGGCGCTGATCCTCCAGCGCAGCCTGCTGCCGCCCGGCGACCCGGAGGCGGCCGGCCTGGACATCGCCTGCCGCTATCTGCCCGGCAACACCGCCACCGAGGTCGGCGGCGACTGGTTCGACGTGATCCAGCTGCCCGGCCACCGCACCGCCCTGGTCGTCGGCGACGTGATGGGCCGCGGGCTGCGGGCCGCCGTCGCCATGGGCGAACTGCGCACCGCCGTACGGACCCTGGCCCAGCTCGACCTGGAGCCGGCCGAGGTGCTGTCCCATCTGGACGAGATCGCCCGCGGCCTCGGCAGTCCGGCCGCCGGACACGGGGCGGCGGCCCGCGCCGCCGGGGGCCGCGGCCCCGAGCTGGCCGAGGTCTACCTGGCCACCTGCGTCTACGCGGTCTACGACTCCGTCACCCGCCGCATCACCTTCGCCAACGCCGGCCATCTGCCGCCGGTGCTGGTCGAGCCGGGCGAGAAGGCGCTGATGCTGGACGTCCCGCCGGGGATGCCGCTGGGCGTGGGCGGCGAGCCGTTCGAGGAGGTGGAGGTCGACCTGCCGGAGGGGGCGCTGCTGGCGCTCTACACCGACGGGCTGGTCGAGTCCCGCGACCACCCCCTGGACGAGGGCATGCAGGCCTTCCGCTCGGCCCTCACCGACCCGGCCCAGCCGCTGGAGGACGTCTGCGACCACGTCCTGGGCACCCTGGACACCCGGCACGGCGAGGACGACATCGCCCTGCTGCTGGCCCGGGTGCAGGGGCTGCCGGCCGAGGCCGTCGGCGACTGGCGGCTGCCGCGCGAGCCCCGCTCGGTCGGCCGCGCCCGGGACCTGGCCCGCGCCCAGCTCACCGCCTGGGACCTGGAACCGCTGGTGGACACCGTCGAACTGCTCGTCAGCGAGCTGGTGACCAACGCGCTGCGGTACGGCGAGGGGGAGATACGGCTCCGGCTGCTGCGGGACCGCACCCTGGTCTGCGAGGTCTGGGACGCCGGACTGGTCCAGCCGCGCCGCCGCCGGGCCCGCGACACCGACGAGGGCGGCCGCGGGCTCCAGCTGGTCGGGCTGCTCAGCGCCGGCTGGGGCTCCCGCCGCACCCCGCGCGGCAAGACGGTCTGGTTCGAGCTGGCCCTCCCGGACGGCGAGGGCCTCGCCGAGCCGACGGTCGACCAGCTGCTCAGTATGTTCTGACGGCGGCCCGGCCGGATACGGGGCGCCCTCGCCGCTACGAGGTGTGCTCGCGCCGGATACGAGGCGCCCTCGCCGCATACGAGGTGTGCCCGTGCCGGATACGGGGCGCCTTCGCCGCGTACGAGGCGGGCCGCCGCCGCGTACCAGGCGCCCCCGCCGCAGACGAGCCGCACCCGAGGCACCCCCGCGACCGCGGGGGTGCCTCGCCGGTGTGTGGGCAGTCCGGGTGGCCCGCCGTACGCCGCACGGGTGGAGTTGCGCACGGAGGGCGCTGTGTCGCGTGCGGTTCGCCCCGCGGGTCCTTTTCATGGGACGGGTCGTTGGTGTGATCATCACCAAAGCCCACAAAGCATGCCGAACCGGTATGCATCGCATCCGAGAACAGGACGAAGAGGTGGCAGACATGTCCCACGACGGCGCCCTTCGGGGCAGGACATGCTCCCGGGGCATCCGCCCCCGCTCGCGGGCCCGGCGCCCGGCCGTCCTGTTCACCGCCGGGGTGCTCACCCTGGCCTCGCTCGCCGGGCTGACCGGCTGCGGCTCCGGCGACGAGGAGCAGGGTCCGGCCCGCCCCGTACCGCGGGACATCGCCGCCGCCGGGCGCGCCGGGGTCGGCGACGGCGGCTCGCTGCGCTGGGCCGTGGACTCGGTGCCCAGCACCCTCAACGCCTTCCAGGCCGACGCCGACGCCACCACCGGGCGGGTCGCCCAGGCCGTACTGCCCTCGATGTTCACCCTGGACGAGCGCGGTCGCCCGCAGGCCAACCCCGCCTATCTGGAGTCCGCCGAGGTCGTCGAGCGCGAGCCCAAGCAGGTCGTCCTCTACAAGCTGCACCAGCAGGCGGTGTGGAGCGACGGCCGCGAGATCGGCGCCCCCGACTTCGTCGCCCAGTGGCGCGCCCTGGCCGGCAAGGACTCGAAGTACTGGACCGCCCGCAACGCCGGGTACGAGCGGATCGAGAAGATCGAGCGCGGTGACGGCGACCTCCAGGTCCGGGTCACCTTCGCCAAGCCGTACGCCGACTGGCGCGCCCTGTTCTCGCCGCTCTACCCCAAGGACGTCACCGGGACGCCGGACGCCTTCAACGAGGGCGCCCGCACCCAGCTGAAGAACACCGCCGGGCCGTTCCGGGTGAAGTCGGTGGACGCCAAGAGCGCCGCGGTCACCCTGGAGCGCAACCCCCGCTGGTGGGGCAGCCCCGCCAAGCTGGACACCCTGGTGCTGAGCGCCGTACCGCGCGGCAGGCGGCCCGCCGCGCTCGCCGCCGGCACCCTCGACCTGGCCGAGGTCGACGCGGCCGGCGCCCAGCGGATCACCCGGGCCCACCAGGACGCCGGGACCGCGGGCGGCCAGCCGCTCACCCACGGCCCCGGCGCCGGCACCACCCCCTCCGCCGCCCTGAAGTCCTGGGCGCTGGCGTACGGCTCCGACGAGGAGCAGGCCGAGGTCCACCAGGCCGCCCGGCTGCGCGCCCGGCAGGCGGTCACCGCGTACGCGGCCCAGCAGAAGGCCCTGCGCGGCTTCGCGGTCCGCAAGAGCCTGGAACCGGCGTACACCCAGCTCGCCATGAACGGCGAGAGCGGTCCGCTCGCCGACGAGCGGGTACGCCGGGCGGTGGCCCGCGCCCTGGACCGCCGGGAACTCGCCGAGACGGTGCTGAAGCCGCTCGGACTGCCCGCCCACCCGGTCGGCAGCCACCTCGCCCTCGCCGGGCAGGGCGCCTACGCGGACGGCAGCGGCGCCCTCGGCGGCCAGGACACCGAGGAGGCGCTCGGACTGCTCGCCGACGCGGGCTGGACCCGGGGCGGCGCCCGCAAGCCCGCCGCTCCCAAGGACGCGGCCGGGCAGCCCGCGGAGAAGGAGAACGGCAAGGAGAAGAAGAGCGAGGGGGAGGAGAGCAAGGACGCGGCCAAGGCCGGGACCGGCGGCGTGAACGGAGCCGCGTCCCCCGAGGCCGCCGGCAGGACCCCGGCTGAGAAGTCCGCGGCCGACGAGCCGTCGAACGAGGGCCTCTACATCGTCGGCGACGACAAGCCCGCCGCCGAGGCCGGCGGCGGCGCCGACGGCACCCGGGTCCTCGCCCCCGCCGCCCACGGGATCAAGCTGCCCGCCGACGCCGAGAAGGCCGCCCCCGAGAAGGCCGTGCCCGGTGCCTACGCCCCGATGGGCACCGCCGCCCCGGCCGCCAAGGGCTCCGCCTCCCCGGCCGCGGGCGCCTCCGCGGCGGCCCCGGCCTCCGGACCGCTCGCCAAGGACGGCCGTGCGCTCACCCTGCGCTTCGTCCTCCCGGCCGGGCCCGGCTCCGAGGCGCTGCGCACCGTCGGCGAGAAGATCGTCCGGATGCTCGACAAGGTCGGCATCACCACCGAGATCACCAAGGTGCCGGACGAGAGCTACTTCAAGGACCACATCGCCGCCGGCGACTACGACCTGGCGCTCTACTCCTGGCCCGGCACCGCCTACCCGGCCACCGACGGCCGGCCCATCTACGCCAAGCCACGGCCCGCCGCCGACGGCTCGCTGCTGGTGGAGCAGAACTACACCCGGGTCGGCACCGACCACATCGACCAGCTCTTCGACCAGGCCGCCGCCGAACTCGACGAGAAGGCCGGCAACGAGCTGGTCAGGCAGGCCGACGCCCGGATCTGGGCCACCGCCGGCTCCATCCCGCTCTACCAGCGGCCCCAGCTGGTCGCCGCCCGGGCGAACGTGGCCAACGCCGGGGCCTTCGGCTTCGCCACCCCCCGCTTCGAGGACATCGGCTTCAGCGGCAAGGGGTCCAGGTAACCCCGGATAACCCCAGCTCAACCGGCCCGTCCGCCGCACCCCGGCGGGCGGGCCGCCGCCTGTCCGGGGCCGCCGGGGAGGCCGGCCGGGGCGGGCGGGGGAGGCCGCCCGCGCGGCGGGCCCGTACCATGGACACAGCCGTGGCGCGTCCGCCCGGCGGGCGTACGAGCACCAGATGCGCCGACAGACGCCGAATCCCACGATCCGAGAGAAGCGCCAGCCACTCATGCCCACGCGCCACGACATCCGCAACGTCGCCATCGTCGCCCACGTCGACCACGGTAAGACCACCATCGTCGACGCCATGCTGAAGCAGGCGGGAGCGTTCGCCGCGCACCAGCTCGACTCCGTCGACGACCGGGTCATGGACTCCAACGACCTGGAGCGTGAGAAGGGCATCACGATCCTCGCCAAGAACACGGCGGTGAAGTACCACCCCAAGGACGGCGGGGCCCCGATCACCATCAACATCATCGACACCCCCGGCCACGCCGACTTCGGCGGCGAGGTCGAGCGCGGGCTGTCGATGGTGGACGGCGTGGTGCTGCTGGTGGACGCCTCCGAGGGCCCGCTCCCGCAGACCCGCTTCGTGCTCCGCAAGGCCCTCCAGGCCCGGATGCCGGTCATCCTCTGCATCAACAAGACCGACCGGCCCGACTCCCGGATCGACGAGGTCGTCAACGAGACCTACGACCTCTTCCTCGACCTGGACGCCGACGAGGAGCAGATCGAGTTCCCGATCGTCTACGCCTGCGGCCGCGACGGCATCGCCTCGCTGACCAAGCCGGAGGACGGCACCGTCCCGGGCGACTCCACCAGCCTGGAGCCGTTCTTCTCCACCATCCTGGAGCACATCCCGGCCCCCACCTACGAGGAGGAGGCCCCGCTCCAGGCGCACGTCACCAACCTGGACGCGGACAACTTCCTCGGCCGTATCGCGCTGCTCCGGGTCGAGCAGGGCGAGCTGCGCAAGGGCCAGACCGTGGCCTGGATCAAGCGCGACGGCTCCACCTCCAACGTGCGCATCTCCGAGCTGATGATGACCGAGGCGCTCACCCGCAAGCCGGCCGAGGTGGCGGGCCCCGGTGACATCTGCGCCGTGGCCGGCATCCCGGACATCATGATCGGCGAGACCCTGGCCGACCCGGAGAACCCGATCGCGCTGCCGCTGATCACGGTGGACGAGCCGGCCATCTCCATGGTCATCGGCACCAACACCTCGCCGCTGGTGGGCCGGGGCGCCACCGGCAAGGGCGCCGACAACAAGGGGGCCGTGAAGGACCGCAAGGTCACCGCCCGCCAGGTGAAGGACCGCCTCGACCGCGAGCTGGTCGGCAACGTCTCGCTGCGCGTCCTGGACACCGAGCGTCCCGACGCCTGGGAGGTGCAGGGCCGCGGCGAGCTGGCGCTGGCCATCCTGGTCGAGCAGATGCGCCGCGAGGGCTTCGAGCTGACCATCGGCAAGCCCCAGGTGGTCACCAAGGACGTCGAGGGCAAGGTCCACGAGCCGGTCGAGCGGATGACCATCGACGTGCCCGAGGAGCACATGGGCGCGGTCACCCAGCTCATGGGCGTGCGCAAGGGCCGGATGGACAACATGTCCAACCACGGCTCGGGCTGGGTGCGCATGGAGTTCGTGGTGCCCTCCCGCGGCCTGATCGGCTTCCGCACCGAGTTCCTGACGCAGACCCGCGGCACCGGTATCGCGCACTCCATCCACGAGGGCCACGAGCCCTGGTTCGGCGCGCTGCAGACCCGTAACAACGGCTCCCTGGTCGCCGACCGCTCCGGCGCGGTCACCGCCTTCGCGATGACCAACCTCCAGGAGCGCGGCGTGCTCTTCATCGAGCCCGGCACCGAGGTGTACGAGGGCATGATCGTCGGCGAGAACTCCCGCTCCGACGACATGGACGTCAACATCACCAAGGAGAAGAAGCTCACCAACATGCGGTCCTCGTCGGCCGACTCCTTCGAGGCGATCGTCCCGCCGCGCAAGCTCTCCCTGGAGCAGTCCCTGGAGTTCTGCCGCGACGACGAGTGCGTGGAGGTCACCCCGGAGGCGGTCCGCATCCGCAAGGTGAACCTGGACGCCCGCGAGCGCGCCCGCGCCGCCTCCCGCGCCAAGCACGGCTGATCCACCGGGACCCCCGCCACGGCCGTGTGGCGGGGATACCTCCGAAACGGCCCGTACGCGCCCTCAGGGGCGCGTACGGGCCGTTTCGCGTCCCCGGGGCTCGCCCGGCCGCCGGTCCCGCGCCCCCGGCCCCCGGTGCGCCCCCGCGCGACCGCCCGTGCGAAGTGGCCGACATGTGCGCCTGGCAACCGATTTCCCGGGCGGGGTGTCCGGTTTCCGGACGTCGCTCGGCGTCGATCTGTATGAACAGTCCGTTTCAGGGGTGTCTGTCTGGGATCGGTTTGTCCAAATTCTGGTCACTCGTGCGGAGTGATGTTGCCAAACCGAGATGCTTTAAGTGTGGTTTAGGGCGTGAACTTACCCAATAGTTGGCACCACTGAGCTCGGGTCAAAAGGTTCAGCGCTGTGGGGAGCGCCGGCCGAACGAGCACACGGGGGCACGGATCTTCGCCGTCAGGGGTGTCGGCGGGGTCTCTTGTGCCCACTCTTGTAGTGAACACGTGGACTCATGAGGAGGAACCCATGCGTGGTGCCACGAGCGCCCTTGGGGTCGGGTCGTCGCGAACGGTTCGTACGGTCGTAGGCCGGTGCGCGTCCGTCCGTCAGGACGTAGACGGCGCCCGCCGAATCTGAGGCCACGTCAACCGCTCGGCTCGCGTTCCTGGGGTGTCATCCACCCCGCTTCCGTCCCTCTCGTACCCGGAACTCCCCGGCCCACACGCCGGATGACCGGGCGAACCGCCGCACCCGCAACCGGGGGGTGCGACGGGTCGGGGGACCGTCGTGCGGCCACATCCACCTCCCGAGACTCGTCTCGGCGGGGTACTGCGGCGCACAGGACCGCGGGTCATCAGACACCCGTGAAATGGACACACCATGACCAGTCCAATCGAGACCGAGACAGCCGCCGCTGTGCCCTCTGTCGACTTGGACGACAAGACCGCAGCCACGACCAAGGCTCCGGAGAAGGCGCCCACCGGCCGCTCCCCCCGGGAGCTGATGTGGGCGCGCTTCAAGCGCGACCGCACCGGTGTGATCTCCGCGTGCGTGGTGATCTTCTTCTTCGTGATCTCCGCGCTCGCGCCCGTCATCGCCTCCCTCTACGGCAAGGACCCGTACACCCTGTACGGGCAGAGCCAGGATCCGGACGCCCCGGCCCTGCTGGACGACTTCGGCCTTCCGCTGGGGTACTTCGGCGGTGTCTCCGGCGACCACTGGTTCGGCGTGGAGCCGCAGTTCGGCCGTGACCTGTTCACCATGCTGCTGTACGGCATGCGCACCTCGCTGTACATGGCGCTGGGCGTGACGGTCCTGGTGACCCTCACGGGTGTGCTGATCGGCCTGGTCGGCGGCTACCTCGGCGGCCGTGCCGACTACATGATCGGCCGGGTCACCGACTTCTTCCTGTCCTTCCCGAGCCAGCTGTTCTTCATCGCCTTCATGCCGGTGGTGACGGCGATGTTCGTGGACCCGCGGGAGGAGACGCCGACCTACTTCCGGGCCCTGGCCATCCTCATCGTGCTGTGGGTGCTGGGCTGGATGGGCATGTCCCGACTGGTCCGGTCGACCACCCTCTCCCTGCGGGAGCGGGAGTTCGTGGAGGCCGCCAAGGTCGCCGGCGCCTCCCCCTGGCGGATCGTCCGCAAGGAGATCCTGCCGAACGTCGCCACCCCGATCCTCGTGCAGTTCACCTACATGCTGCCGAGCACCATCCTGACGATCGCCTTCCTGTCCTTCGCGGGTGTGGGCTTCGTCGAGCCCACCCCGGACTGGGGACGGCTGTTCGCGGTCGGCGCCAAGGTCGCCGAGCAGGACCCGGCCTTCATGTTCTTCCCGGGTGTCGCGATGGTCGTCTTCTTCCTCTGCTTCAACCTCCTCGGCGACTCCGTACGAGACGCCTTCGACCCGAAGACCGGGCGGTAACCGTCCATTTCGGTGGGGGGTGACTGCCGCCCCCACGTCGGCCTGCCGACCGTGCCAGGCAGTACTCAATGGATACAAACCGACAGGTAGGTGCATAAAGCATCATGAAGACCCTCAACACCCGTACCGCGCGCGCCATAGTCGTGGCGCTCGCGGCCGGCTCCCTGGCGCTGACCGGGTGCTCGAAGAACACCGGTGGGGACTCCGACGCCAAGGAGAAGGCGAAGAAGGACCAGAAGAACGCGGCCGCCCAGTCCGCCGCGGTCAACTACGGCGACGCCGCGGCCTCCACCGGCCCGGCCGCCGAGGTCCCCGGCGCCCGCCCCGGCGGCACCGTCACCGTGTACCAGGAGTCGGGCATCAGCCACCTGGACCCGGGCCAGGTCTACGTCTCGGACGCCGGCCAGCTCTCCAACCTGATCTTCCGCGGGCTGACCAACTTCTCCGAGGACGGCAAGGGCGGTGTCTCGGTCGTCGGCGACCTCGCCACCGACTCCGGCAAGTCCACCGAGGGCGGCAAGGTCTGGACGTTCACGCTGAAGGACGGCGTGAAGGACCAGAACGGCAACGTCATCACCTCCAAGGACGTCCGCCACACGATCGAGCGCACCTACGCGAAGTTCCTCTTCGACGGCCCGACCTACATCCAGAACTGGCTGAGCGGCGCCAAGTACCGCGACGCCCTGCCGGACGGCGGCTACGGCGACAAGCACCTGCCGGACAGCGTCCTGGCCACCCCGGACGACAAGACCATCGTCTTCAAGTTCGACAAGCCGCGCCCCGACCTGCCGCAGACGCTGGCGATGCCGGGCTACTCCATCGTGCCGGAGAAGACCGACACCAAGGAGAAGTACGACAAGGCCCCGGTGGCCCTCGGCCCGTACAAGATCTCCGAGAACAAGACCGGCAAGTCCCTCAAGCTGGTGAAGAACACCAACTGGGACCCGAAGACCGACTCCGTCCGCCACCAGTACGTGGACGGCTTCAACTTCCAGTTCGGCGTCACCGAGTCCACCCAGACCAAGCGGCTCATCGCCGACCAGGGCGGGGACAAGAGCGCCATGCAGTTCACCGGCTCGGTGGACTCCACCCAGATCCAGGACGTCGTCGGCGACGCCAAGGTCAACGCCCGCACCATCAAGGGCTACCAGCCCTACGTGCAGGTGCTCTCCTTCAACCTGGACCGGGTCAAGAACAAGAAGGTCCGCGACGCGATCACCTACGCGGCCAACAGCTCCTCGCTGATCGCCGGTGAGGGCGGCCAGTACGGCGGCGACGTGGCGGCGAACCTGTTCGCGCCCACCCTGCCGGGCTACGAGGCCGACTACGACCCCTACGGCCGTCTGAAGACCCCCAAGGGCAACCTGGCCAAGGCCAAGGAGCTGCTGAAGGACGTCCCGGCCGCCGAGAAGAAGCTGGTCTTCGCCTACGCCAACAGCGAGTCGGGCCAGAAGCGCAAGGTCGCCATCGAGGACGCCCTGGGCGCGGCCGGCATCGACGTCGTGGCCAAGGAGATCGACGCCGCCAGCTACTACCAGACCATCGGCAAGCTGGACAACCCGTACGACATCTACATCAGCGGCTGGGGCCAGGACTGGCCGTCCCCGGCCACCGTGGTGACCCCGATCTACGACGGTGACCAGGTCGCCGACGGTTCGGCGAACTACTCGCACATCAAGGACCCGAAGGTCCAGGAGCTGATCGCCAAGGCCCTCACCCAGGAGCCGACCGAGGCCGCCGCCACCTGGCGCGAGGCGCACCACTACATCCTGGAGAAGGTCAACCCCTCCGCCCCGCTGTGGTACACCAAGCAGATCCAGCTGTTCGGTTCGAACATCGGCGGTGCCCGCTACAGCACGGAGTCGAGCTACCTCGACATCACCCGTGTGTTCCTGAAGCAGCCGTAACTCTCTCCGGCTGACCGCGGGGGTCGCGCACCAGGCGGAGCGCGCCCCCGCGGTTCAGAGAACCAACCCCCCATCGTCTCCGCAGAGAGCAGCCTCCCGCCATGCTTCAGTTCATCATCCGACGCCTCCTCGGCGCCGCCCTCACCTTGTTCCTGATCGGGGCGGTCACGTTCTTCCTCTTCGTCGCCGGCCCTTCCGACTACGCCTCGCTGGCGTGCGGCAAGGACTGCTCGCCGACCCGGATCGGGGAGATCCGTGAGGCGCTCGGACTCAACCTCCCCATCGCGAGCCAGTTCTGGCAGTTCATGTCGGGCATCGTGATGGGACGCGACTACCCGACCGGCCACTGCGACGCCCCGTGCCTGGGTGTGTCCTTCTACTCCGGTGACCTGGTCTGGGACACGATCATGGACCGCTTCCCGCTGACCCTGTCGCTGACCATCGGCGGTCTGGCGATCTTCCTGGTCGTGGGTCTCGGTACGGGTCTGCTCGCCGCGTGGAAGCGCGGCACCGCGGTGGACAAGATCGCTTCCGGCGCCTCCATGGTGCTCAGCTCCTTCCAGATCTACTTCCTCGGGCCGATCGTGCTGACGATCTTCGTCTACAGCACCGGCTGGATGGAGAACCCCAAGTACGTCCCGTTCACCGAGGACCCGGTCGGGTGGCTGGTGGGGCTTTCCCTGCCGATGATCGTCATGGCCACCATCTTCACCGCCCAGTACACCCGTATGGCCCGCTCGTCGATGATCGAACAGCTCCAGGAGGAGCATGTGCGCACCGCGCGCGCCAAGGGCCTGTCGCAGAGGTACGTGTTCTTCCGCTACGCCTGGCGCGGCTCGCTCATCCCGATCGTCACCATCATCGGCATCGACATCAGCGCCCTGCTGGGCGGCGGTGTCGTCACCGAGCTGACCTTCTCGCTGCAGGGCATCGGACAGCTCGCCGTCATGGGTGCCACCCAGAAGGACCTGCCGCTCACCATGGGTGTGATGCTGTTCGGCGCCTTCTTCATCCTGCTGGTGAACATCCTCACGGACATCGTGTACGCCTACATCGACCCGCGTGTCCGGCTCTCCTAGGAAGACCCACCAACCGTGAGCACTCTCACCAAGACCGAAGACACCCCGGCTGCCACCGCCCCGGAGGCCTTTCTCTCGGTCCGCGACCTGCGGGTGCGGTTCTCCACCGAGGACGGCATCGTCAAGGCGGTCGACGGGCTCTCCTTCGACGTCGAGCGCGGCAAGACCCTCGGCATCGTGGGCGAGTCGGGCTCGGGCAAGTCCGTCACCAACCTGACGGTCCTGGGCCTGCACAACCGCAAGACCACCGACATCCAGGGCGAGATCATCCTGGACGGCCAGGAGCTCAACTCCGCCCCGGAGCGGGAGATGGAGAAGCTCCGCGGCAACAAGGCCGCGATGATCTTCCAGGACCCGCTGACCGCGCTCTCGCCGTACTACACGGTGGGCCGGCAGCTCTCCGAGCCGTTCATGAAGCACCGCGGCGCCTCCAAGAAGGAGGCGAGGGACCGCGCGATCGAGATGCTGACCAAGGTCGGCATCCCGCAGCCGCAGACCCGCTTCGACGACTACCCGCACCAGTTCTCCGGCGGTATGCGCCAGCGCGCCATGATCGCCATGGCCCTGATGTGCGACCCCGAGCTGCTGATCGCCGACGAGCCGACCACCGCGCTGGACGTCACCGTGCAGGCGCAGATCCTCGACCTGCTCAAGGACCTCCAGCAGGAGTTCGGCTCCGCGATCATCTTCATCACCCACGACCTGGGCGTCATCGCCAACATGGCGGACGACCTGCTGGTGATGTACGCGGGCCGGGCCGTGGAGCGGGGCACTGTCCGCGAGGTCCTGCAGACCCCTTCGCACCCCTACACCTGGGGCCTGCTGAGCTCGATGCCGCGGCTGACCGGCGACATCGACGAGGAACTGGTGCCGATCCCGGGCTCGCCGCCCAGCCTGCTCAACCCGCCCTCGGGCTGCCCGTTCAATCCGCGGTGCGCGTACTCCGGCCATGTCGCCGACTCGCTGTGCACCACCGAGCGCCCGCCGCTCGCCCCCGGGCGCGCGGCCGCCTGCCACCTGACGGCCGGGCAGAAGCAGACGATCTTCGTCAACGAGATCAAGCCCAGGCTGGGCTAGGAAGACGCAGGGACATGAGTAACAACGTCACTCTGCCGGAGCAGCAGGGCCCGGAGGCCGGCACCGCCGCCACCCGTGAGCCGCTGCTGGCGGTCGAGAACATGAAGATGCACTTCCCGATCTACGGCGGCTTCCCGATCAAGCGCAAGGTCGGGGCGGTGCGGGCGGTCGACGGGGTCGACTTCCAGGTCTTCCCCGGCGAGAGCCTGGGTCTGGTGGGCGAGTCCGGCTGCGGCAAGTCCACCACCGGGCGGATGGTCACCCGGCTCCTGGAGCCGACCGCCGGGAAGATCACCTACTCCGGGCGGGACATCACCCACGCCAAGCGCCGGGAACTGGCGCCGATCCGGTCCGAGATCCAGATGATCTTCCAGGACCCCTACTCCTCGCTCAACCCGCGCCAGACCGTCGGCACGATCATCAAGTCGCCGATGGAGATCAACGGGATCAACCCGCCCGGCGGGCGCGAGAAGAAGGTCCGCGAGCTGCTGGAGCTGGTCGGCCTCAACCCCGAGCACTACAACCGCTTCCCGCACGAGTTCTCCGGCGGCCAGCGCCAGCGCATCGGGGTGGCCCGGGCGCTCGCCCTGGAGCCGAAGCTGATCGTCGCCGACGAGCCGGTCTCCGCGCTCGACGTCTCGATCCAGGCGCAGGTGGTCAACCTGCTGCAGAAGGTGCAGGACGAGCTGGGCATCGCCTTCCTCTTCATCGCCCACGACCTGGCCATCGTGCGGCACTTCTCGCACCGGGTCGCGGTGATGTACCTGGGCAAGATCGTGGAGGTCGCGGACCGGGAGTCGCTCTACACCCGGCCCCGCCACCCGTACACCCACGCGCTGCTCTCCGCGGTGCCCGAGGTGGACCTGGACACCGAGCACAAGGAGCGCATCCGCCTCGCCGGCGACGTGCCCTCCCCGATCTCCCCGCCGTCCGGCTGCCGCTTCCGCACCCGCTGCTGGAAGGCGCAGGACAAGTGCGCCACCGACGAACCGCCGCTGGTGCAGATCTCCGGGAACAAGGAGGGCCACCTGACGGCCTGCCACTTCCCCGAGGCACCCTCCATCGAGGCCCGCGTCGAGGACGTGGTGATGGACCCGGCCCTCGCGGCGCTGGAGAAGGACCACACCGAGGGCTGACCCCCGCTCCGGCGGGGCCCCCACCCGCCAGGGCCGCTCACGCCCGCGCCCCGGCCGTCGGTGACGGCCGGGGCGCGCGGCGTTGTCAGCGGCCGGGACGGCGGGGACGGCGAAAGGGGGCGGGCCGCCCCGGTGCCCGGCACCGGGGCGGCCCGCCCCTTCCCTCGCGGTCCCGAGGGGTCAGGAGTACTGCAGACCCCAGAGGTTGCTGTTCTTCTTGACCGGGTAGGTGCCCGGCTTCTTGTAGACCGTCGTCAGCTTGCACGCGCCGCCGGCGCCCGTGTAGACCCGGTACTTGTGCGCGGTGAAGCTCCTCGCCTCGTGGTACATCATCAGCCGGCCCTTGGACTTGCCCGCCTTGCGCTGGACGGTGGCGGCGTAGGACCAGCGGTCGGACTTGGTCCAGGACTTGCCGATGGTCGCCGAGAAGGACGCGCTGGCCTTGGTGAAGATCACACCCGCCTCGGCGCCGACGGTGGCCGTGCCCTCGGCCTTCCAGGTGCCTTCCTTGCTCTTGGCGTAGGTGATCGTCACACCGGGGCGCGCCCAGTCGCTGTGGACGTTGGTCGGCTTCCACACCGTCTTCTTGTTGATGATGGCGATGTAGGTGCCGCGGTCGGCGCAGGCCGCCTGCGCCGGGGAGGCGGTGGCGATGATCGCCCCACCGCTCGCGAGCGCGGTGGCCAGCACGACATTCAGTGCACGTCTCAAGACAAGGTCCTCTTCTCCCGTTGCCGGTCCGGCCGGCGGGCCGTCCCGATGGGGAAGAGACTGCCGTGACTTTGATCGTGAACACAGCGAGTTGAGCAAGATCTGAGCTGGGGAATCGGCCGAAAACAAGCGGAGTTCGGGATTCCTGGCGGTCCGTCCGGACATGTCCGTGGCGTGCCGGGCGGAGGAGCCTCGTCCGCCTCACCCGTACGGCCCATCACCCCGCCCGCACGGACGCGCCCGGGGTGCCCCTCACGCCCGCCGGGGCGATGGTCGGGTTCCGACGCCGTGGCGCCCGCACGGCGTGAGCCCGCCGAGCGCCCGGGAGGACCCATGCGGAAAGCCGCCCCCGCCGCCTGGGCCGCCTGCGCGGTGGCCGCCGTGCTCGCCCTGGCCTCCTGCACCGGGCCGCCGGCCGCGGCGGGCGGGCCCGACGGGATCCTGACCTCCTCCTGGGGCGACCCGCAGAACCCCATCGAGCCGGCCAACACCAACGAGGTCCAGGGCGGCAAGGTCCTCGACATGGTCTTCCGCGGCCTCAAGCGCTACGACCCGAGGACCGGTGAGGCCCAGGACATGGTGGCCCAGTCCATCACCACCGCCGACGCCCGCACCTTCACCGTCACCCTCAAGCCCGGCTGGGCCTTCTCCGACGGCGAACCGGTCACCGCCCGCTCGTTCACCGACGCCTGGAACTACGGCGCCCATGTGGACAACACCCAGAACAACGCCCCGTTCTTCGCCGACATCGAGGGCTACGACCAGGTCCACCCCGAGTCCGGCAAGCCCACCGCCAAGACCATGCGGGGCCTGAGGGTCACCGGGGAGCGCACCTTCACCGCCACCCTGACCGCCCCCTACCCGGCCTGGCCGGACACCCTGGGCTACCAGGCCTTCCTGCCGCTGCCCCGGGCGTTCTTCACCGACCACGACGGCTGGCTGGACAAGCCGGTCGGCAACGGCCCGTACCGGATCGAGTCCTACGCCAAGGGCAGCGGGATGAAGCTGCGCCGCTGGGACGGCTACCGGGGCCCCGACCAGGCCCGCAACGGCGGCGTGGACCTGGTCGTCTACACCGACAGCAACACCGCGTACACCGATCTGATGGCCGGCAACCTCGACCTGGTGGACGACATCCCCGCCACCCAGCTGAAGTTCGTCAAGAGCGACCTGGGCGACCGGTACACCAACCAGCCGGCCCTGATCATCCAGACCCTGGTCTTCCCGATGTACCGCAAGGAATGGGCCCGCCCCGGGATGGAGAAGGTGCGCCGGGGGCTGTCCATGGCCATCGACCGCGAGCAGATCACCCGCCGCATCTACCAGCGCACCCGCACCCCGGCCGACGACTGGACCTCGCCCGCGCTGGGCGACGGCGGCGGCTACCGGGCGCTGTGCGGGGACGCCTGCCGCTACGACCCGGCCGCCGCCCGCCGGCTGATCGCCGAGGGCGGCGGACTGCCCGGCGGGAGGCTGACGCTCACCTCCAACGTGGACACCGGCTCCCACCGGGCCTGGATGGACGCCGTCTGCAACAGCGTCAACAACGCGCTCGGCAAGCGCACCGCCTGCACCGTGGACCCGATCGGCACCTTCGCCGACTTCCGCAACCGGATCACCTCCTACCGGATGAGCGGACCGTTCCGCTCCGGCTGGCAGGCCGACTACCCGCTGATCCAGAACTTCCTGGAGCCGCTCTACCGCTCGGGCGGCTCCTCCAACCACGGCAAGTTCAGCGACCAGGCCTTCGACACGCTCGTGGACACCGCCAACGCCCGCCCCGACCCGGCCGACGCGGTCGGCGACTTCCAGGCCGCCGAACGCGTCCTCGCCGCGCAGATGCCGGCCATCCCGCTCTGGTACCAGAACGGCAGCGCCGGCTGGTCGAAGCGGCTCACCGGGGTGGCCCTCAACCAGTTCAGCGTCCCCGTCTACGACCGGATCACGGTCGTCTGAACCGCAGGGAGGACCGATGGGCCGGTATGTGATCCGGCGGGCGCTGCAGATGGTGCCCGTCTTCCTCGGCAGCACCCTGCTGATCTTCGTCATGGTGTACGCGCTCGGCGACCCGGTCGCCGCGCTCTTCGGCGACAAGGCCCCCGACCCCGCCACCGCCGCCCGGATCCGCCACGACCTCTACCTCGACCAGCCGCTGTGGCGGCAGTACCTGCACTACATGGGGCAGATCCTGCACGGCGACTTCGGCTCCGCCTTCAACGGCCAGCCGGTCACCGAGCTGATGGCCGCCGCCTTCCCGGTCACCCTCAAGCTCACCCTGGTCGCCGTCGTCCTGGAGGCCGTCTTCGGCATCGCCCTCGGGGTGGCCAGCGGACTGCGCCGGGGGCGCCCGCTGGACACCGGACTGCTGGCACTCACCCTGATCGTCATCTCGGTGCCCACCTTCGTCTCCGGCTACCTCCTCCAGCTGGTCTTCGGGGTCAAGCTCGGCTGGACCCGGCCCTCGGTCTCACCCGCCGCCCGCCTGGACGAACTGCTGCTCCCCGGCCTCGTGCTGGCGCTGGTCTCGCTCGCCTACGTCACCCGGCTCAGCCGCACCTCGGTCGCCGAGAACGCCCGCGCCGACTACGTCCGCACTGCCGTCGCCAAGGGACTGCCCCGCCACCGGGTGGTCAGCCGCCATCTGCTGCGCAACTCGCTGATCCCGGTGGTCACCTTCATCGGCGCCGACATCGGGGCGCTGATGGGCGGCGCCATCGTCACCGAGCGGATCTTCAACATCCACGGCGTCGGCTACCAGCTCTACCAGGGCATCCTGCGCAACAACGCCCCCACCGTGGTCGGCTTCGTCACCGTCCTGGTCATCGTCTTCCTGCTGGCCAACCTGCTCGTGGACCTGCTCTACGCGGTCCTGGACCCGAGGATCCGGCATGCCTGACACCCGCGACCCGGCCGCGGACCCGGACGACGCCCGCTCCCCGTACGGCAATCCGCACGAAGCCGTCGCCCCCACCGGCGGCGGGGGAGCGCTGGACCTGGCCGCCGGCGAGGCGGGCACCCTGGGCGCGCCCGAGCGGCCCCGGAGCCTCTGGTCCGACGCCCGCCACCAGCTCGCCCGCGACCCGGTCTTCCTGCTCTCCGCCCTGCTCATCGCCTTCCTGCTGTTCATCGCCGCCTGGCCCGGGGCACTCGCGAGCGGCGACCCGCTCTCCTGCGACCTGGCGCTCTCCCAGGAGGGCTCCCGGCCCGGCGCGCCCTTCGGCTACGACACCCAGGGCTGCGACGTCTTCACCCGCACCGTGTACGGGGCCCGGGCCTCCATCACCGTCGGGGTCTGCGCCACCCTGGGCACCGCCCTGCTCGGCGGGGTGCTCGGCGCGCTGGCCGGGTTCTTCGGCGGCTGGTGGGACGCCCTGCTCTCCCGGCTGGCCGACGTCTTCTTCGGCATCCCGGTGATCCTCGGCGGGCTGGTGCTGCTCTCGGTGGTGACCAGCTCCACGGTCTGGCCGGTGGTCGGCTTCATCGTGCTGCTCGGCTGGCCCCAGGTGGCCCGGATCGCCCGCGGCGCCGTCCTCGCCACCGCCCAGGCCGACTACGTCCAGGCGGCCCGGGCGCTGGGCGCCGGCCGGGGCCGCACCCTGCTGCGCCATGTCGCGCCCAACGCCGTCGCCCCGGTCATCGTGGTCGCCACCATCGCGCTCGGCACCTATATCGCCCTGGAGGCCACCCTCTCCTTCCTCGGCGTCGGACTGCGCCCGCCCACCGTCTCCTGGGGCATCGACATCTCCAACGCCGCCCCGCAGATCCGCAACGCCCCGCACATGCTGCTCTGGCCCGCCGGGGCGCTCAGCCTCACCGTCCTCGCCTTCATCCTGCTCGGCGACGCCGTCCGCGACGCCCTCGACCCCAAGCTGCGCTGAACCCCGTACGCCACCGGTACGACAGCGAGGAGCCGCCGTGTCCGACACCCTGCGCCCGACGACCCCGGCGCCCGCCGCCACCGCCGCACCCGCACCGGACGGGCCGCCGCCGGCCGCCCCGCTGCTCGACGTCCAGGGCCTGCGGGTGGAGTTCCGCACCCGGGACGGGGTGGCCCGCGCGGTCAACGGGGTCAGCTACCAGGTCCACCCCGGTGAGACCCTGGCCGTGCTCGGCGAGTCCGGCTCCGGCAAGTCCGTCACCGCCCAGGCCGTGATGGGCATCCTGGACACCCCGCCCGGCAAGGTCACCGGCGGCCGGGTCCTCTTCCACGGCCGCGATCTGCTCACCCTCCCCGAGGACGAGCGCCGCAGGCTGCGCGGGGCGCGGATGGCGATGGTCTTCCAGGACGCGCTCTCCGCGCTCAACCCGGTGATGACCGTCGGCGACCAGCTCGCCGAGATGTTCACCGTGCACCGCGGCGCCTCCCGGCGGGACGCCCGGGCCCGGGCGGTGGAGCTGATGGACCGGGTCCGCATCCCGGCCGCCCGGGAGCGGGCCCGCGACTACCCGCACCAGTTCTCCGGCGGGATGCGCCAGCGGATCATGATCGCCATGGCCATCGCGCTCGAACCCGAGCTGCTGATCGCCGACGAACCCACCACCGCCCTGGACGTCACCGTCCAGGCCCAGGTGATGGACCTGCTCGCCGAGCTCCGCCGCGACCTGGGCACCGCCCTGGTGCTGATCACCCATGACCTCGGGGTGGTCGCCGAGGTCGCCGACCGGATCGCCGTGATGTACGCGGGCCGGATCGTGGAGACCGCCCCGGTGCACGCCCTCTACGAGCGCCCGGCCCACCCCTACACCCGGGGCCTGCTGGACTCCGTGCCGCGGCTGGACCGGCGGGACGGGGAGCTGTACGCGATCCAGGGGATGCCGCCGAGCCTCACCCGGGTGCCGCCCGGCTGCGCCTTCCATCCCCGCTGCCCGCGCGCCCGGGAGGTCTGCCGCACCGAGGAACCGCCCTCGCATCCGGTCGCCGACGGCCGCGCCAGCGCCTGCCACTTCTGGAAGGAGACCCTCGATGACCTCCGCTGAGGCCGCCCCGCGTCCGGTCACCGGGAGCGGCGGCGCCGAACCGCTCCTGGAGGTCACCGACCTGGTCCGGCACTACCCGCTCACCCGGGGTGTGCTGCTGCGCCGCCAGGTCGGGGCGGTACGGGCCGTGGACGGCGTCTCCTTCACCCTGGCCGCCGGCCGCACCCTCGGCGTGGTCGGCGAGTCCGGCTGCGGCAAGTCCACCCTGGCCCGGCTGCTGGTCGGGCTGGAACGCCCCACCTCCGGGCTGGTCCGCTACCGGGGCGAGGACATCACCCGGCTGTCCGGGCGCGCCCTGAGGGCGGTGCGCCGCAACATCCAGATGGTCTTCCAGGACCCGTACACCTCGCTCAACCCCCGGATGACGGTCGGCGACATCATCGGCGAGCCCTTCGAGATCCACCCTGAGGCCGCCCCGCGGGGCGACCGCCGCGGCCGGGTGCGGGAGCTGCTGGAGCTGGTCGGGCTGGACCCCGAGCACGCGAGCCGCTATCCGCACCAGTTCTCCGGCGGCCAGCGCCAGCGCGTCGGCATCGCCCGGGCGCTGGCCCTGCGCCCCGAGGTGGTGGTCGCCGACGAACCGGTCTCCGCCCTCGACGTCTCCGTCCAGGCCCAGGTGGTCAACCTGATGCGCCGCCTCCAGGACGAACTGGGCCTCGCCTATGTGGTCATCGCCCACGACCTCTCGGTGGTGCGGCACATCTCCGACCAGGTCGCCGTGATGTACCTGGGCCGGATCGCCGAGTACGGCACCGGGGAGCAGATCCACGACCACGCCACCCACCCGTACACCCAGGCGCTGCTCTCCGCGGTGCCGGTGCCCGACCCGCGGCTGCGCGACCGGGGCGGCCGCATCCTGCTCACCGGGGACGTGCCCTCCCCGGCCGACCCGCCCTCCGGCTGCCGCTTCCGCACCCGCTGCTGGAAGGCCACCGGGCGCTGCGCCGAGCAGGCCCCGCCGCTCGCGGTGCCCGCCGCCCTCGCCGACGACCCCACCCCGGCCCGCCACCCCTCGGCCTGCCACTACGCGCAGACCCGCGCCCCGGACGCGTAGCCGACCCCGTAACATCCCCGCAACTCCGGTGACCCGCCTCCGATATACGGACGCGTCAGGCTGGACGCAGTACGGCCGTGCGGGTGCCGTCGGACCGGCCGGGGCGGGCTGCCGCCCCGGCCGGTCCTCCTTGCTCCCGGCTACTTCAGGCCCAGCGACCGCTTCAGGAAGTCCACCTGGAGCAGCAGCAGGTTCTCCGCCACCTGCTCCTGCGGGGTCATATGGGTCACCCCGCTCAGCGGCAGCACCTCATGCGGACGGCCCGCCGCCAGCAGCGCCGAGGACAGCCGCAGGGTGTGCGCCACCACCACGTTGTCGTCCGCGAGGCCGTGCACGATCATCATCGGCCGGGCCGGGCTCGAAGGCGCCGACAGCCCGTCGTCGGTGACCAGCGAGGCGTCCGCGTACACCTCGGGCGCCTCGGCCGGATGCCCCAGCACCCGCTCCACGTAGTGGGTGTCGTACAGCCGCTGGTCGCTCACCGGAGCGCCCACCACGGCCGCGTGGAAGACATCCGGCCGCCGCAGCACCGCGAGCCCGGCCAGCCAGCCGCCGAACGACCAGCCCCGGATCGCCACCCGGTCCAGGTCCAGCGGGAAGCGGCCGGCCAGCCCGTGCAGGGCCGCCACCTGGTCGTCCAGGGTCAGGGTCAGCCGGCTCCTGATCGCCTTCTCCCAGGCCGGCGAGCGCCCCGGGGTGCCCCGGCCGTCCGCCACCACCACGGCGAACCCCTGGTCGGCGAACCACTGCGAGGTGAGATACGGGTTGTGCGCGGCCACCACCCGCTGGCCGTGCGGCCCGCCGTACGGGTCCATCAGCACCGGCAGCGGCCCGTCGCCCTCCCGGTGGTCCCGGGGCAGCAGCACCGCGCACGGGATCTCGTCCGGGCCCGCCCCGGTGAGCACCACCCGCGGCGAGAACACCGGCCGCTCCGCGTACGAGACCACCTCCGCGACCTGCTTGCCGGCCCGCAGCACCCGCACCGCCGCGCCCGGCTCCTCCGGCCGGGCCGAGGCCAGCACGGTCACCTCGCCGCGGCGCACCGCGGTGTGCACCCCCGGCCCCTCCGAGAGGCGCTCCACGCCCGAGCCGTCCACCCGGTACACATGAATCTGGCCAATTTCCGGATCCTCGGCCGCCGCCCCCGCCGAGGCCGTCACCAGCACGTCCTCCGCGCCCACGTCCAGCACCGCCCGCAGATGCAGCCGGGCGTCGGTCAGCTCCCGCTCACCCACCGCCAGCGCCCGCGCCCCGCCCTCGTCGGTGATCCGCACCAGCTCCCCGCCCGGCGTCCACCCCGGCACCCCCGGGTTCAGCTCCAGCCAGTCCGGGTCCTCCTCCGCCCGCACCAGGGAGGTGGCGCCGGTCGCGGTGTCCACCGCCAGCTGGTGCTGGAGGCGCTGGTCGCGGGCCTGCACCAGCAGCAGCGGCGCCCCGCCCGAGGACCAGTGCACCCGGGCCAGATAGGGGAACGCCGTCCGGTCCCACACCACCTCGGTGCGCGCCCCGTCCAGCCCCACCAGGAACAGCCGCACCTCGGCGTTGTCCGTGCCCGCCGCCGGGTACGGCACCGCCGCCGGCTCCCGGTCCGGGTGCGCCGGGTCGGAGATCCACCAGCGCCGCACCGGGGCGTCGTCGGCCCGCGCCACCAGCAGCCGGTCCGATTCCGGCGACCACCAGAAGCCCCGGTGGCGCCCCATCTCCTCGGCCGCGATGAACTCCGCCAACCCGTAGGTGACCGTCGCCGCCTCCGGCTCGGCCAGCGCCCGGTCACCGCCGCCGTCCGCGCCCACCACCCGCAGCGCCCCGCCCGCCGTGTACGCCACCAGCCGGCCGTCCGGCGAGGGCCGAGGGTCGATCACCGGCCCGGGCACCGCCAGTTCCCGGGCCGTCCCGGCCCGCAACTCGGCCGTGAACAACCGCCCCGACAGGGTGAAAGCGGCCAACTCCACGGCCCCGTCCACCGCGTAGCCCACGATGCCGCCGCCGCCCTCCCGGCTGCGCTCCCGGCGGGCCCGCTCCTCCGCCGACAACTCCTCCTCCGCGCCGCCCAGCAGCGCCGACGGGTCGGCCGCCACCCGCTCGCGGACCTCGCCGTCGAGGTCCAGCACCCACAGGCTGCCGGCTCTGTCCGTCCCCGAGGGGGAGCGCAGGAACGCCACCCGGGAGCCGTCCGGCGCGATGGTGAACGCCCTTGGCGCGCCGAGGGTGTAGCGCTGCGTCCGGGCGAACTGGCGGGGAAAGGAGAGCCGTTTGGTCGAGGTCTCGTGATGGGAGGTCATACGACCGAAACTAGCGGTCGTGCGCCCCCGTGTGCTGCCGTGCACCGAACGATGCGTGGAAACGGATAGTTATGATCCGTAGCGCCAGGTGGGTATGCACCCTCCGGCACATGCACGCTGACCGGTCCCGACCGCATATGTATGGAGGTGAACCGCCGTGGCACTCTCGATTTCGGCGGTGGTGCTGCTGGCGATCATCGTCTTCATCCTGATCCGGAAATCCGGACTGAAGACGGTCCACGCGCTGGTCTGCGCGCTGCTCGGCTTCTACCTGGCCAGCTCCTCGATCGCCCCGACCATCAGTGAGCTCACCACCAACGTCGCGGGCATGATCGGCGGCTTCAAGTTCTGACCGGTACGGCACCCGGGGGGTTCTAAGGTGGGTCGTATGACCCACCTGCCCGCCCGTCGTCTGCTCCTGGTGCACGCGCACCCGGACGACGAGTCGATCAACAACGGCGCCACCATGGCGAAGTACGCCGCCGAGGGCGCCCAGGTCACCCTGGTGACCTGCACCCGCGGCGAGGAGGGCGAGGTCATCCCGCCCGGCCTCGCCCATCTCGCGCCCGACCGCGAGGACGCGCTCGGCCCCTACCGGGTCGGCGAGCTGGCCGCCGCCATGAAGGAACTGGGCGTCACCGACCACCGCTTCCTCGGCGGCCCCGGCCGCTACCGGGACTCCGGGATGATGGGCACCGAGCAGAACCGCCGCCCCGGCGCCTTCTGGAGCGCCGACGTGGACGAGGCCGCCGCCCACCTCGTGGAGGTGGTCCGCGAGGTCCGGCCGCAGGTGCTGGTCACCTACGACCCGGACGGCGGGTACGGCCACCCCGACCACATCCAGGCCCACCGGGTCGCCATGCGCGCCGCCGACCTGGCCGCCGAACGCGCCTACCGCCGCGACCTGGGCGCCCCGCACGAGATCGCCAAGGTCTACTGGAACCGCGTCCCCCGCGCGTACGCCGAGGAGGGCTTCGCCCGGCTGCGGGACGCCGGCGCCTTCCCCCGTACCGCCGCCGTCGAGGACGTGCCCGGCCTCACCGCCGACGAGTCCCTGCTCACCGCCGAGATCGACGGCGCTGCCTTCGCCGGCCGCAAGACCGCCGCGATGAGCGCCCACGCCACCCAGATCGACGTCCAGGGCGGCTTCTTCGCCCTCTCCAACCACCTCGGCCAGCCCGTGCTGACCACCGAGCACTACCAGTTGGCCCGCGGCACCTCCGGCGCCCCGGCCGGCACCCTGGAGCGCGACCTGTTCGCGGGGGTGGGCGCATGACCGCCTCCCGGGCCGCCTCCTGGGGCCTGCTCGCCGGACTGGTGGTGCTCGGCGCCGTCGTCGGCACCGCCGGCTCACTGGTCCAAGGGCTCTGGTTCCCGGGCGGGTTGCTGCTCGCCCTGGCCGGCTGCGCCGGGCTCTTCTACGGCGGGCTGCGCGCGTACGGCTCGCAGGCGGGGGTGCTCGCCCCCGGCGCCGGCTGGCTCCTCGCGGTGATCCTGCTCAGCTTCGGCCGCCCGGAGGGCGACGGGCTCTTCTTCGGCTCGCTGTCCGAACTCGTCTACGTACTCGGCGGCATGATCATGGCTGTGATCTGCGCCACCCTCACCCGGCTGCCGCCCGGGGAGCGGAGGACCGGCGCGCTCGGGGTGTGACCTGCCCCGACTTGTGCCCGAATGACCGGACCGGTTCTCCCGGTCGGGCGATGCGGAACGGCGTCGGCCAGTATGGTGGTGCGCGCCGCCGGGCGCCCGTACGTGTAAGAGCGGGCGGCGGAGCCAACCAGGAGAACCTGCTTTGAGCCGTGAAACTGACAGTTCGTCCTCCGGGCCCCAGGGGCGCGGTAAAGCCGCGTACCCCTCGGGCACACCGCCGTACGGAACGCGCCAGTACCCGTCGCAGGACGGTTCGCAGGACGGCGCGGGCGCGAACGGTGCCGCCGAGGCGGCCGAGCCGGACGAGCCCAGGACCGAGACCACGCTGACCACCCGCATCCGGATCAACATCCCCGGATCGCGGCCGATCCCGCCGGTCGTCATGCGCAAGCCGATGAGCGGCTCCGACGGGCCCGCGCCCGAGTCGGACGGCCCCGGCACCCCGCAGGCCGCCCCGGCCGAGCGCCGGCCCGGGGCCCCCGCGGCTCCGGCGGCCCAGGCCCCGGCGGCCCCCGCCGCCCCGGCCCCGGAGAAGCCGGCCGGCGACTGGTTCGCCCCGCGCAAGGCCCCGGCCGCCGCCCCGGAGCCGGAGGCCCCCGCGGACCCGCAGGGCGCGGGCTTCCCGCCGCCCGGCCCCGGCGGCCAGGGTCCGGCCCAGGGCGGCCCGGCGATGCCGTACTTCTCCGACGGTCCCCAGCCCGCCCCCGGCGCACCCGGCGGGCAGCCCGCCGGACCGACCGCCGGTCCGGTGCTCGGCGCGATGGCACCGCCCCCGCCGATGTCCGACGACACCGCGATCCTGACCCCGCAGCAGCAGCCGGCCCGGCCCGGACCCTCCGGGCCGCCCCCGGCGGCCGGCGGCGGCCATGTCTCGGGCGACACCCTCACCAGCGGCATCCCGGTGGTCCCGCCGGACCACCGCCGCGACTCGCCGTTCCCCGCCGCCGGCCCGGCCCGGGTGGCCGGCACCCCCGACGGCGGCCCCGGTGGCCCCGGCGGTCCGGGCGGACCCGCCGCCCCCGGCGGCCCCACCGGCCCCGGCGCTCCCGGGAAGGGACCCGCCCCGGCCGCGCCCCGGCCCACCCCCGCCCCGGCGCCCCGCCCGGCCCCGGCCGCCCCGAAGAAGAAGGGCCGCTCCAAGCTGGTCCTGCTCGGCGCGGGCACGGTCGGCCTGCTCGGCGTGGCCTACGGCGCCGGTCTGCTGCTGAACCACTCCGAGGTGCCCAAGGGCACCGCGGTGCTCGGCGTGGACATCGGCGGCGGCACCAGGCAGGAGGCGGTCCGGAAGCTGGAGAGCGCCTTCGGCGACCGCGCCACCGCGCCGCTCAAGCTGGACGTGAGCGGCAAGCAGGAGACGCTGACCCCGGACCGGGCCGGCCTCTCGCTGGACACCGAGGAGACGGTGCGCGGCGCCGTCGGCGCCGACTACAACCCGGTGTCGGTGATCGGCTCCCTCTTCGGCGGCGAGCGCGTCGCCGAGCCGGTCATCAAGACCGACGAGGAGAAGCTCGGCGTCGCCCTGACCGACCTGGCCGGCACCGCGGGCACCGCCACCGAGGGCACCATCGTCTTCGCCCCCGGCAAGGCCACCCCGGTGCCCGGCAAGGCGGGCAGGACCCTGGACGTCCAGCGCTCGGTGATCTCGGTACGGGACGGCTACCGCGCCCAGGTGGAGACCGGCTCCGCCGGAGCGATCCAGCTGCCGGTCGCCGCCAAGGAGCCGACCATCAGCCAGGCCGAACTGGACCGGGCGATGAAGGAGTTCGCGGAGCCCGCGATGTCCGGTCTGGTCACCATCAAGGCCGGTGGCAAGCAGATCCAGTTCGGCCCCAACCGGTCGCTGCCGAAGATCCTGTCCATGAAGCCGGTGAACGGCCGGCTGGTCGAGGTCTACGACAAGAAGGCCATCGACGACCTGCTGGACGGGGTCTTCGACGGAGTGATGGTCACCAAGGGCGACGGGCAGAAGCACCAGCTGTCCTCCGACGACGTGGCGCATGCCCTGCAGACCGCGCTGCTCGGCAAGACCCCCGCCGAGCGGGTCCAGACGATCTCCCTCGACGGCGAGGGCTGACCCCGCCGGTCATCCACGCGCCGACGCCCCACCCGGACCGTCCCGGGTGGGGCGTTCGCGCGCACGGCGGGACCTCAGAACGGCATCTTGCCGCGGGCCTTGCGTCCCGCCGAACCGCTCTTGCCGACCGCCCGCGAGCTGCTGGAGAACGGCTTGGCGAACCAGTGCCCCAGCTTTCCGGGCGCCTTGCCGCCGGCCCGGGCGCCCAGCCCCAGGGTGCGCTGGGTGCCGCGCTGCGGATGGTGGGACAGCCTCGGCAGCAGAAAGGCCAGCACGGCCAGGACCACGCATATCGCTACCACTCCGGCGATGACCACGGTGCTTCTCCTCAGGTTCGGGTCGGGGTTCGCTGTGCGGTTGCCCGCTGCCGCGCCGGGTATGTGGGTTCAGCCCCGGTGCGCAGGGGGAAGGCGACTGCGCGGTGAAGGAGCGACCCCGACCGTGCGGCAGGAGAAGGCGACGATGACCGTGCAGCACGAGACAATCCCGGTCCCGGCCCAGGCGGCCCCGGACAGCGGCCGGGAGCCGGTGCCGGAGCAGGCGGTGGCCGGACCCAGCCAGCGGATACGCCGGAGGCTGGAGCGGCTGATCGGCATCGCCGCCACCGAGGGCAACGCGGTGGTCCCGCTGGTCAACGGCGACCGGATCTTCGGCGCCATGCTGGAGAGCATCCGCGCCGCCCGGCACACCATCGACATGATGACCTTCGTCTACTGGAAGGGCGAGGTCGCCCGCGACTTCGCCCGGGCGCTGGCCGACCGCTCCCGGGCCGGGGTGCGGGTGCGGCTGCTGCTGGACGGCTTCGGCAGCCGGCTCATCGAGAAGGACCTGCTGCGGGAGATGGACCAGGCCGGGGTGACCGTGGCCTGGTTCCGCCGGCCGCTCTACCTCTCCCCGCTCAAGCAGAACCACCGCTGCCACCGCAAGGTCCTGGTGGTGGACGAGCGCGAGGCGTTCACCGGCGGGGTGGGCATCGCCGAGGAGTGGTGCGGCGACGCCCGTGACGAGCACGAGTGGCGCGACACCCATGTGAAGGTCTCCGGCCCCGCGGTGGACGGCATCGCCGCCGCCTTCGCCCAGAACTGGGCCGAGTGCCATGACGAGCTCTTCGACGAGCGGGACCGCTTCGTGGAGCACCAGCCGCAGGGCGACGCGGTCGTCCAGGTGGTCCGCGGCTCGGCCAGCTTCGGCTGGCAGGACATGCAGACCCTGCTCCGCGTCGTCCTGGAGTCCGCCGAGCAGCGGGTGCGGATGGCCACCGCCTACTTCGCCCCGGACGACTTCTTCATCGACCTGATCTGCGCCACCGCCGCCCGGGGCGTGGAGGTGGAGATCCTGCTGCCCGGCCGCTTCACCGACAAGCGGGTCTGCCAGCTCGCCGGCCAGCGCTACTACGAACGGCTGCTGGCCTGCGGGGTGCGCATCCACCAGTACCAGCCGACGATGATGCACGCCAAGATCGTCACCGTGGACGGGGTGGCCGCGCTGATCGGCTCCACCAACCTCAACCGGCGCTCGCTGGACCACGACGAGGAGGTGATGCTCGCCGTGCTGGACGCCGAGTTCACCCAGAGCCTGGACCGGGACTACGACGAGGACGTGCGGCGCAGCACCCTGATGGAGGAGGGCCGCTGGAAGCGCCGCTCGGTCGCCCAGCGGGCCCGGGAGATCGGCGTCGTCCCCATCCGCCGCTTCCTGTGACCGCCGCCGGGCCCGTACGTCCCTCCGGGTGGTTGTCGGCCCGGCCGGTCATGGCACGGTGACGTCCGGGTTACGGGTGGGGGCATGAGCGCACCCTTCCGACTGCGCGGCCTCGCCGCCGCCTGCCTCGTCGTCTCCTCCGCCCTGCTGGTCACCGCCTGCGGCACCGAGCAGGAGCGGGTCACCGCCGCCGCGCCCGCCCAGCCCACCGGCACCACCAGCGCCTCCCCCTCCGGCTCCGCCTCGCCGCGGCTGACCGACGACCAGGCCGAGCGCCAGAAGCTGGTCCCGGCCGCCAAGGTCACCTGGGACAAGGCGGCCCAGGCGGCGGTGGGCGAGGTCCAGCAGAGCAAGCTGGCCGAGATGGAGCTGACCTGGGCTCCCTCCGGCGCCGAAGCCAGCGCCAGCCCCTCCGGGCAGGCCAGCGGCTCCGCGAGCCCCAGCCCGGCCAGTCCGAGCCCCGCCGGCCCGTCCCCGAGCGGCAGCCCGGGCGCCCAGACGCCGGTCTGGGAGAACACCGTCGTCACCCAGGACGGCACCGCCCACAAGGTGTGGGTGGACGCGGTCAGCGGCCAGGTGATCCGCTCCGAGCAGGACCCCGACCAGGACGCCGACGACAAGAGCGAGTGGGCCGCCCGCCTCAAGGCCGCCACCGTCACCCCGCAGCAGGCCGTCCAGGCCGCCCAAGGCCGCGCCAAGGGCACCGTCACCGCCGCCGAGCTGGACGACAACGTCTGGAAGGTGGACATCGTCGACACCGGCAACTGGGACAAGACCACGGTGGGCGTCTCCGCCACCGACCGCAAGGTCGTCAGCGAGGACGTCGACAAGGACTGATTCCGACGCCCGGGGGCCGCCACCGATCGGCAGCGGCCCCCGGGGCATGCTCAGTTCAACTGCGCCCGGGCCGCGCGGGCCGTGCGGCGGACCGACTCGGCGGCGCCCGGCTCCACCGCGTCGACGATCTCCGCGTAGGCGTCCATCTCCGCCGCACCGCCCAGGAAGTCCCCGCGCTGCACCAGCAGTTGCGCCCGCTCGAAGCGGAGCCGGGCCGGATGGGCGGGCAGCAGCAGGGACAGCTCCACCGCCCACAGGGCCACATCGGTCCGCTCCGGGCGGCCCGCCGCCCAGGTGCGGATGTTGTTGAGCACCCGCAGCACGATCTGCAACGGATCGGCGGGAGCCAGCATCGAGGGGTCCAGCTTGTCCCCGGTGGCCCCGGCCACCAGCAGCTCGGCGTCCGCCCCGGTCAGCAGCCGGCCCGCGGCGTACGGGTCCGCCAGCACCTGGTCCTCCGGGGCGCCGAACCCGACCACGAAGTGCCCGGGCAGCCCCACCCCGTACACCGGGCCGCCCGCCCGCCGGGCCACCTCCATCCACACCACCGACAGCAGGATCGGCAGCCCCCGGCGGCGCCGCAGCACCTCGGGCAGCAGCGAGGACTCCAGCCGCCGGTAGTCGGCGTCGGTGCCGTGGAAGCCGAGCCGGCCGCCCAGCAGCTCCGCCAGCGCCGCCGCCCAGGCGCGCGGGGTGGCCGCCCCGTACGGCAGCATTCCGGCCAGCCGGTCGAGCTCGATCTCGGCGGCGTCCAGTCCGTCCTGCCCGAGCCCCGGATCGGCCTCCGCGCCGATCAGCAGGCAGAGCGCGGCCAGATCCGGCCGCTCCGCGCGGGCCTCCTCGGCGAACCTGGTCCGCCACTCGCTGGTGTGCATGGCTCTCACGTACCCGATCCGGGTGACCGGAAATGGTGGTAGTGGTGGTGCACCGCGAAACCCATGCCCGCGTAGAGCGCGTGCGCCCCCTCGTTGGCCGTCTCCACCTGGAGCCAGGCGGCCGAGGCCCCCTCGTCCAGCGCCCGCCGGGCGAGCGCCGCCATCACCGCGGTGGCCAGCCCCTCGCGGCGCCGCTCCGGGGCGACCTCCACCGCCATGAACCCGGCCCACCGCCCGTCCACCGCACACCGCCCGATCGCCGCCGGCACCCCGCCGGGCGCCTCCTCGTCCGGCACGGTGGCGAACCACACCGAGGGCCCCCCGCCCAGCACCCGCCGCACCTCCGGGCGGGGCGTACGGGACCGCTGGTAGCGAGCGAGCCACCCCTCCCCGAACGACCGCTCCACCCGCACCCGTTCCACGCCCGGCGCCGCCAGGTCCCCGACCCGGGCCAGCGCCCCGATCCGCACCTCGGCGCTCACCTCCCGCCGCCAGCCGAGCCGCTCCAGCTCCAGGCAGCGCGCCTCCTGGGTGCCCTCCGCGCCGGTCGCCAGCTGCACGTATCCGGGCAGGCCCCGCTCGGCGTACCAGGCCCGCACCCGCTCCAGCGCCTGGTCCAGTCCCACCCCCGGGGAGCCGAGCGCCAGCACCGAGTTGGCCCGCCGGGTGAAACCGCCGGAGGCCCGCAGGGTCCACTCGCCGAGCGGGGCGCTCTCCACCGGCGGCCAGGCCCGCGCCCCGATCCGGGTCAGCTCCTCCCAGCCCGCCGCCGGGCCCCGCCGGCGCGCCGGCGCCGGGGGCACCACCTTCCCCGCCACCAGCGAGGATTCAGCGATCCGGACGGTCTCCCCGGTGCGGCGGGTGATCGCCAGCACCCCTTCGTCCCAGGATGTGAGAACGCCGACCGTGTCGGTGAACCGCCCGGCGTCGTCACCGGTCTGCTCCAAGCGGCGGACGGAGACCCTTTTCCCCAGGTCAGAGGCGGTGATTCGGACCTCCAGCCGTCCGCCTGCGGTGAATTCCACTGCTCTGCCAGCCCCTCGTGTTCGGATCGTTGCCGAGAACGGAGATACTAGGTGCGGGCATCGACGACGCCGCGCTCCCGCGCAAACCAGCCCTACCGAGGAGGAACGACCAGCGTGACCTACGTCATCGCGCAGCCTTGTGTCGACGTCAAGGACAAGGCGTGCATCGAGGAGTGCCCCGTCGACTGCATCTACGAGGGCTCCCGCTCCCTGTACATCCACCCCGACGAGTGTGTCGACTGCGGCGCCTGTGAGCCGGTCTGCCCGGTCGAGGCCATCTTCTACGAGGACGACACGCCCGACGAGTGGAAGGACTACTACAAGGCGAACGTCGAGTTCTTCGACGAGCTCGGCTCGCCCGGTGGTGCCTCCAAGCTCGGCCTGATCGAGCGCGACCACCCCTTCGTCGCCGCGCTGCCGCCGCAGAACGGCTGATCGGCGCCCGCGCGCTCTCCCCGGTCCCGTACGGCACCCCGCCGTACGGGACCGGCGCGCATCCGCCCCCAGCACGCCGCCCTCCACCTCGACAGGAAGTGATGAGCCCCGTGTCCTCCCCCGTCTCCACCCGTCTGCCGGTCTTCCCCTGGGACAAGCTGGAGCCCTGCAAGCGGACCGCCGTGGCCCACCCGGACGGCATCGTGGACCTGTCCGTCGGCACTCCCGTCGACCCGGTCCCCGAGCTCGTCCAGCGCGCGCTGACGTCCGCGGCCGACTCCCCGGGCTACCCGACGGTGTGGGGCACGGTCGAGCTGCGGGACGCGCTCACCGGCTGGGGCGGACGCCGCCTGGGCGCGACCGGGCTCACCCACCACCACGTGCTGCCGGTGGTCGGCTCCAAGGAACTGGTCGCCTGGCTGCCCACCCAGCTCGGTCTCGGCCCCGGCGACAGGGTCGCCTACCCGCGCCTCGCCTACCCCACCTACGAGGTGGGCGCGCGGCTGGCGGGCGCGGAGCCGGTGGTCTACGACGACCCCACCGAGCTGGACCCGGCCGGCCTCAAGCTCCTCTGGCTGAACTCCCCCTCCAACCCCACCGGCCGGGTGCTCACCCAGGACGAGCTGACCCGGGCCGTCGGCTGGGCCCGCGAGCACGGCATCCTCCTCGTCAGCGACGAGTGCTACCTCGAACTGGGCTGGGAGGCCGACCCGGTCTCGGTGCTCCACCCGGAGGTCTGCGGCGGCTCCTACGAGGGGATCGTGGCCGTCCACTCCCTCTCCAAGCGCTCCAACCTGGCCGGCTACCGGGCCGCCTTCCTCCTCGGCGACTCGGCGGTGCTGGGCGAGCTGCTCCAGATCCGCAAGCACGGCGGCATGATCACCCCCGCCCCGGTGCAGGCCGCCACCGTCGCCGCGCTGGGCGACGACAGCCACGTCACCGAGCAGCGCGCCCGCTACGCCTCCCGCCGCGCCGCCCTGCGCGCCGCCCTGGAGAGCCACGGCTTCCGCATCGAGCACAGCGAGGCCAGCCTCTACCTCTGGGCCACCCGCGACGAGCCGTGCTGGGACACCGTGGCCCATCTGGCCGCCCTCGGCATCCTGGTCGCCCCCGGCGACTTCTACGGCGAGGCCGGCGCCCGCCACATCCGGGTGGCGTTCACCGCCACCGACGAGCGGGTCGAGGCCGCGGTCAAGCGCCTGGGCTGAGCTGTTCCGGAGTACGCGGAAGGGGCCGGGGAGCGGTGAAGCTCCCCGGCCCCTTCCCCTGGCCGCGTGCGCCCGCGCCCCACGTGGGTTCCGGCACACGCGGCCGAGTGTCAGCCCAGCGCCGGCAGGGTGCGCACCGGCAGCTGGTCGGCGGCCGGCAGCCCGCCGCCGAGCGCGTCCACCGGGGCGGCGCCCGCGGCCCCGCCGACGATCTCGCCCGCGCTGCCCGCCGCGTGGCCGGCGGCGTCCTGGGCGGCCGGGGTGGTGGTGTCCGCGGTCTTCGCCACGGTCTGGCCCGCGGCCGGGACGGCCTGCCGCACGGCCTTGCCACCCGTCTCGCCGGCCATCCCGGTGCCGCCCTCGGCGGCGCCGCCGACCGTGTCGGACACCGAGGCGGTGTCCAGGCTGGACACCCCGCCGAGGTCGGTGGCCTGGGGCAGGTCCACGGCGCTCGCGGAGCCGGCCGCACCGACCACGGGAGCCGCTCCGGCTGCGATCAGCAGCGCGGCACGGGCGATCCGGCGGGTCAGGGGGAGGGACATGGTGCTCCTTGGTCGTTGACTTCTCGTGCCTGTCCGACGATCGGACGCTGTGACAACCGCCGCAGGGCCGGGGGAGGTTGCGGACCGCGAAGGTAAAGAGTCGGTCATGCGTCGCATGATCGGACCACCTGAAAACGGGCAAAGGAGAGGAGTCCGCCACCCCCGCAGAACCGTCACTCCCCGTACTGGGCAGGGGAGTTGCCCCCTGAGGTGGGCAGTGGCAGCCGAGGGGCGCGGGCACCCCGGGCGGACCCCGCACGAGTGAGCCCCTGGACGTACGGCCGAGTCCGGTTTCGATTCCCGTACGGTCCGGGGGCGCGGCAGTCGACAGTGCTGCTAGAAGTGGTCGGGCAACCAGGGTTCGTACTGGGCGGTGCTGTGGAGAAGAGCGGCGAGTGCCCGCTCCGATACGGCGTTGACGCCGTCCATGCGGGCCGAAGTGGTGGACCGGTAACCGCCGGCGTACCAGACCGCGAGCTGCCGCTGTGTGAAGGTCACCTGTCCCCTGACGCGGGTCGGGACGATCTCGGCTGCTCCGGCCTCGATCGACAGAAGCCACCGCTCCCGCCCGCCGGTCTCGCCCTCGATCTCGATCGGTACGGCAGTGGTGAGCTCGGTGGGCCACCCACGCAGCCGGATGGCCTCGGGGATGTCGAGGATACGGAGCATCCACGGGTGCCAGGCGTCAGCGGTGGTGCGGTGATGGCGGAGCCCGTGAAGGAGAGTCGGGTCGGGCGGAAGGGCACCGCGACGGAAGGTGATGGTGCGGGCGCGGGTGTTGTGGCGGCCGAGGAAGGCCATCATGGCGGAGGCGACCGCGCGGCTGTCCGCCCAGAAGTCATGGACGACCAAGCCCATGCCGTGCCGCTCGTGTCGTTGGGTGGTGAGACTCAGCAGACCGGCCGCGGGGTGGCCGGAGCGGGCGAAGCGGTAGCCGGTGAGGTTGCTCTTGTCCTGCTTCCACCGGGTCCACCAGGAAGGCCGGTGGACGGGGCCGTTCCACCGACTGGCGAGGTCGCGTTGGAGGGCCGCTGTGCCACCGGTCAGTCCGTGTTCCACCTCGAAGCCATCGTCGGCGAAGGAGTTCCTGAGGTCGTCGGTGGCCACGGTCCACGCGAAGACACTGGTGGGAGCCTCCCAGCCGAGGCGGCGGGCATAGCCGGTGGACGAGGTCACGACGGCGGAGATCACGGCGCCGCGTTCGATCAGAGGCCGCAGTCGTTCCCTCGCCAGGTCGGCGGCGAGGTGGTCGCCGCGTTCCTCCGGGGCCACGCAGCCGTCGCCGAGGCAGGCACTGGGGACGGGGACGCCGCCGAAGAACTGCCCGACGAGGAGGCCGAGGCCACCGGCGACGACCCGGCCGTCCCGGACGGCGACCCGGAGGTCGGCGTGCTCGCGTAGGTGGGTGATGTCACCGATGGCGTGCCCGTAGGCACGGGTGGCGAGCTGGTCGTACTGCTCCCACAGGCCGTCATCGGCCGGGAAGAAGGCCGGCTGCTGGTCCATGATCCCCCTTCTGGTAGCGGGTGGCGTCGCGGACGGCGTCGGCGTCCAAGGGGAGGAGGAAGGTGCGGACGAAGGCCATGACGCCGATGTCGTCCTGGTTGTGGGCGGTGGTGAGGCAGGTGATGACCCCGGTGCCGGGACGGCTCCGGGAGGACCGGCGGCTGAGGATCTCCGTCTGGGCGTACAGCGTGTCGCCGAGGTGGACAGGGGCGGTGAATCGCACCCGGTCGACGGCCAGGTTGGCGATGGTCAGGCCGCTGATGCTGCGGACGGTCATGCCGGCCACCAGGTTGAGGGTGACACCGGAGCAGACCAGGATGCGTCCCCATGGGGTCTGGCTGCTGTGATGGGCGTCGGTGTGAATGGGGGCGACATTCCCGCTCAGGGCGGCGCCGAGGAGGTTGTCGAGTTCGGTGACGGTGCGGCCGGGACGGTGCTCGATGGTCAGGCCGGGGAAGAGTTCTCCGTAGGACAGGCCGACGTTCTCCCGGACGCGGAGCTCGCCGATCCGGCGGTAACCGTGAGGCGGGTCGGGGTTCACGGCATACGGTCCGCGTCGGCGATGATCGCGCGGGCGGCCTCGAAGAAGGGCGTGCCGCACATCTGCCCGTCCACGGCTGTCACCGTGCCGCCGCTGGCGTCGGCGGCGGTGACGATGGCGCGGGCCCGGGCGATCTCCTCGGAGGTGGGGGCGTCGATGGCGGGGATGTTCGCGGCGGTTGCGGCGTTGACGAGCGCCGACCGGGCGTAGTGGAGGGCATCCCAGTCCAGGCCGCAGCGGACAGAGGCGGCATAGTCGGCAGAGCCGAAGACGACGCCGCCGAGCCGGGGCGCGTGCATGATCGCCGGGAGGATGTCGAAGGCCCGGGGACTTTCGATCAGGGCCCAGATGCCGGGGGTGTAACCGTCGGCGTCCAGTGCGGCGGCGACGAGTTCGACATCACGCGGGGACTCCACTTTGGGGACCACGATGAGGTCGGCCCGGGCGGTGTAGGCGGCCAGGGCAATGAGGTCTTTGAAGCCCTCGACCGTCGTGAGGCTGTTGATGCGGATGCCGAGGGTGCACGGCGGATCAGTGAGGGCGAAGAAGGCTTCCGACGCGGTACGAGCGGTCTGCTTGTCGGGGAGGGCGACAGAATCCTCGATGTCGACGACGGCGACCGCGGCGCCGGACCTCTGCGCACTGACGAAGCGGTGCTGGTGCAGCCCGGGAGTGATGATCCAGGCTCGTCCTGGCGGGCGGCTGGTGCTGGTCATGGGGGACTTCACCTTCCGCTGCGCTTGGCGGCGATGAGCAGGTCGAGTCGGCCGAGGGTGGCGGCGCCCCTGATGGCGTCGTCGTTGACATCGATGCCGTAGCGGTCGCCGAGCAGGACGGACAGTTCGACGAGGGCGAGTGAGTCGAATCCGGCGTCGTCGAGTGTGGTGTCGTCGGTGAGGCGTTCGGCGGGCAGTCTGAGGTCGTCGATCAGGATGCGGGTGAGGTCACTGGTCATGTCCAGGTCCTTTCCGCCCGAAGGGCGGGTGAGCGGGGAGGGTCGGCCAGGTGAGGGCGACAGCGCCGAAGGTCAGTCCGGCGCCGAACGCGGTCAGCAGGGTGCGGTGGCCGGATCGGAGGCGGCCTTTGGCTGCTGCGTCGGCCAGGAGAAGTGGGATGGAGGCGGCGCCGGTGTTGCCGACCTCGGCCACGTTGCCGAGCCGACGGTCCTCGCGGACGCCGAGTCGGCGGGCGACGAAGGAGGTGATGCGGCTGTTGGCTTGGTGTGGGACCAGGCGGTCGACGTCCCCGAGGCTCCATCCGACGGCGGCGGCGGCCTCGCGGGCGGTGGTGGACATGCGGTCGACCGCGTGCCGGAAGACGTCGGCTCCGTCCATGCGCAGAGCACTGGGTCGGGAGGCCCGGATCAGGTCCGCGCCGGTGCCGTCGCTGCCGAGGATCACCGGACCGAGTGCCCCCGCCTCGTTCGCGCCTCCGCCCCGAAGCACTACGGCCCCGGCACCATCGCCGAAGAGTGGGACGGTCGCCCGGTCCTCGGGATCCGGCAGGGTGGCCAGGCGGTCGGCGCCGACGACCAGTGCGGTGCACGCGGTGCCGCCGGCTATGAGACCGGCCGCGGTGGCGAGGGCGTACAGAAAGCCGGTGCAGCCGGCCGCGAGGTCATATGCGGGGATGCCGGTCAGTCCCAGCCGTGTCGCCACGGTGGGCGCGACAGCCGGGCAGCAGCGGTCCGGGGTGGTCGTCGCCACCACCAGGACCTCCGCCCTTTCGGTTCCGCCGCAGGCGAGCGCCTGGCGGGCCGCACGCACCGCGAGGTCGCTCGTGGACAGTTCCGATCCGGCCACGTACCGCTGGACGATTCCGGTCCGCGAGCGAATCCACTGGTCCGTGGTGTCCAGCCGCGTGGTCAGCTCGGTGTTCGAGACAGAGCGCGAAGGCAGCGCGGCGCCGACTCCGCAGACCACCACCGCTTCGGCGGTCATCCGGTGGCCACCTTGAGTCGGCGGGCGACATCGGTGATCAGGTCCTCCTGCCCGGCGACGACCTGCCTCTCGCCGAGGGCGAGGAACAGGTCGATCGGATCGACGCCTCCGGCGCGGGCGGCCTCCAGAACGGGCCGCTTGAAACCGGAGAACACCCCGGCCAGGCCGCTGGCCACAGCGGTCGAGTCGATGGACGGCGGGGCCTTCATCACGCGCGCGGCGGCGATGTCGGCGGCGGCCAGTACCTCTCGCAGACCGATCCCGGTGCTGACGCCCCGGCGGTCGAGGACCGCCACGAGGACTTCGAGCTGGGTGTTGCCGGCACCGGCGCCGAACCCGCGGGCCGTCGCGTCGATGACGGACGCCCCGGCGTCCACGGCGGCCAGGCTGTTCGCCACGGCCAAGCCCAGGTTGTTGTGTCCGTGGAAGATCAACGGCACGTCGACGGCGGAGGCGATGGCGGCCACACGTTCGGTGACGTCCGCCGGGAGGTAGTAGCCCGCGGAGTCCATGATGCCGACGGCCTGTGCGCCGAACCGCACCATCAGGGCACACTGTTCGGCGAGCTTGCGAGGCTCGGCCATGTGGCTCATGAGCAGAACGCCCTGAGCTTCGGCACCGAGTTCGCGGACCACGTCGAGATGGCGCTCGGTGACGTCGGCCTCGGTGCAGTGCGCTGCGATCCGTACGATGTCGGCGCCGTGGCGGACGGCGGCGGCAATATCCTTCGCGGTGCCCCAGCCGGGCGCCATGAAGACACCCATCCGCGACGAGGTGAGGGTCTCGCGGACGGTGGTGAGCATCGTGGCGTCGTCGAGAGCCGCTCGACCGATCTGGAGGCTGGAGGCGCCCAGCCCGTTGCCATGGCCGACCTCCACCACCGGCACGCCGGCGGCGTTCGCGGCGATGGCGTAGGCGCGGAGCTGGCCGGCGTCGAGCTGGTGGCCGACCGCGTGCTGGCCGTCCCGCAACGTCGGGTCGTGGAGAAGCACCCGGGGCCGCTCGTGCGCGGTGGTGTCCACAGGCGGGATTCCTTCCTTCAAAGGGCAGCGGCCGACTGCTCGGCGAGCAGGACGGCGGCGGCGTTGATGATGTCGACACTTCCGGCGTGGTGGGGCAGGCGACGGCCTGAGGTGGTCACCTGCACGGCGACCGAGATGCGGCCGGATCCCATGGCGAGCGAGGTCACCTCGAACCCGGGCGCGTAGCCGCGGACGGTGTCGGCGATGGCCGCGATGCTCGTACGGATATGGGCGGGGCTGAATCCGTCGGCGAGGGCGGTGATGGCCACCCGGAAGGGTGGAGCGGGCCGGGCGGGGCTGAGATTGACCATCACCTTCACGTCCTCGGTGCCGGTGAAGGCACGGATCGCGGCGGAGGTGGTGTCGATGTACTGGTCCAGGTTCCGGCGGGTGGCCCGGCCCGCGCTGGCAGCGGCCCCGGTGGCGACCACCTCGACATAGGTGGGGGCGCAGTGGCGCGACACGGCGTGCAGGACTGGGATGGCTGCCTGCCCGCCGCAGCTGACGAGGTTCAGGTGCCGGCTGGCGACCGGGTAGTGCGGGCTGACGCCCGGGACGACAACGGTGCCCAGGCCCGTGGGGGTCAGGTCGATCAGGGTGGCGCCGGTGGGACGCAGGGCCGCCCAGTGCTCGGCGTGGCTGTCTGCGTTGGTGGCGTCGAAGACCACGTCGAAGGGCCCGGCCTCCACCACGGAACCGATACCACCGGCAGCCGTCGGGTAGCCCAGTTCCGCCACCCGGTGAAGGCCCAGGCTGTTCTGGCCGCGGCCCGCCACCAGGACCAGGTCCAGCTTTGCGGAGCGGTGGACTCTGTCGACGAGATCGATCCCGATCAGGCCCGCACCGAGTACGGCGACGCGGCGCCGTGTGTCAGCAGCCATCGGCCGCTCCTTCGCTTGCTGGGAGGGGGCAGGGGTGGTGTCCAGGGGGTGCGGGGTGCCATGGGAGAGCCGGGGTCCGCTGGTCAGCGGACGTGCAGCTCGACCGGCGGCAGATGGAGAGAACGCGCGCATACCGTGGTCCGGTGTTCCAGGAGGAGGCTGGCGTGCACGGCCCCGGCCAAGACCAACTGCCCGGCCCGCAGCCTGTCGCCGAAGTGATGCAGCCGCTCTGCGAGCCACATCAGGGCGCGCAGTGGATCGCCCAGGACGGCACGGCCCTCCCCGGTGGCGACGGCGGCGCCGTTGACGCTGACGACCAGCGGCTCGTCGGCCAGATCCATGTCGCCGTTCAAGGGAACCGGAGGTCCGGTGACGGCCCGAGCACAGGACGCGTTGTCGGCGACGCTGTCCGCCACCGTGATGCGCCAGTCGGTGAACCGCGTGTCGATCACTTCCAGGGCCAGGAACACCTCCTTCACCGCTGCCCGAGCCTCGTCCTCGCCGACATTCCGGCCCGCCAGGTCGCTGCCGAGCCGGAAGGCGAGCTCCGCTTCCACCCGCGGCTGCATCAGTGCGGACCGGGTCAGGGTGCTGCCGGTGGGCAGCATCATGTCGTCCAGCAGGACGCCCGAGTCCGGCTCGTCGACGGCCATCTGCTCCTGCATGGCTTGCGAAGTGACCCCGGCCTTGTGGCCGACGATGCGAGCGCCATCGGCGATGCGCCGCCGGATGGACGCGGCCTGCACCCGGTAGGCGCTCTCCAGCGACAGGCTCGGCCACCGGAGGCTCAGCGCCTCGATCGGGAGGCGGTCGTACTCCGCCGCCAGCAGAGCCGACGCTGTCGTGGCGATCCAGCGGTCATCCAGGTCGTCCATGGAGATCCCTTTCGGAACACAGGTCCGCCTAGCCGTGCGCAGACGTGGCACGGGAGCAGCAGTGAGATGTCACCCGCCCGGCCGCCGGGGCCGGGCCTGATGAAGAGTCAACCGGCGGACCGCTCGCGGCGGTACGGTGGCGGGCAAGCCAAGCGGTATATCCCGTATACGCAGGCAGGTGCTCATGACCACGCGCACGCCGAATGTCCAGCTCAGCGCTCTTGTGGCCGAGTCCGGCCTCACCTACGAGGCGCTGGCCAAGGCAGTGTGCGCGGTGGCCGTCGAATGCGGTGCACGCTTACGGACGAACAAGTCCAACGTGGAGCACTGGATCTCGGGTTCCGTGCCTCGCGGGGACACCTCCACGTTTCTCGCGGTCGCACTCTCCCGGCGCCTGGGCCGCCTCCTGACCGCCGCGGACCTCGGTCTGCCCTCCATGGCGGGGGCGGAGGATGACACCATCGGCCTGTCCCTCGAAAACGACCCTCTGGACGTCCTGATGCCGATGTGGAGGTACGAGTTGGACCGCCGCCGCCTCCTGACCGCCTCCGCCTACTCCGTGGCGGCCGCGGCCCTGCCCCTGACCGATGTCCGGGACATCGCCGCCCGCACCGCCGCCGCCCGCACCGGCCACACCGCCGGCATGGCCGAAGTCGCCGCCGTCCGCGACATGATCAGCGCCTTCTCCGAGATCGATGAACGCCATGGCGGACAGCACGGTCGCAGCGCCCTTGTCACCTACCTCCGTGATGATGTCGCGCCGCTGTGCCGGGCCCGGTTCCGGACCGACGAGGCCCGCCGGCAGATGCTCTCCGCCGCCAGTCGTGGCGTCCACCTGCTGGGCTGGAAGTCCTACGACGCCGGGCAGCAGGGCCTCGCTCAGCGCTACTACCTGCAGTCCTACGCTCTTGCCGCCGAGTCCGGCCTGCGTGGGCATGACGGCTTCGTGATGCGGACCATGGCCATGCAGGGACTCAAGCTCCATCACCCCGAGCACTGCCTGGGCTTGGCCGAGACCGGACTGAGCAGGGCCAAGGGACGTGTGGACGCGCAGACCGAAGCTCTCTTCCGTGTCGTCCATGCCCACACCCTGGTCAAGAGCGGCAGGCGTCGCGAGGCGCTCGCCGAGGCCGAGCACGCCCGCACCCTGCTGGCCGGTGCTCCTGGTGACGAGGTGCCGTTCTGGGCGCTGGCCTGGGGGCCGCCTGCTGCCTCGGTGCACTCCCGCACCGCCAAGGTCCACGAGACTCTCGGGGATCACCATGCCGCCGCCGCGCACTACACGCTGGCCGCAGCGGCCCGTCCGGCCGGCACCTATGCGCGGATCGTCGCGTTGGATCTGGTCGCGGGTGCCGAGATGCACCTCAAGGGCGGCCGCATCGAGCAGGCCTGCGACACCTGGCACCGGGCCATCGACCACATGGGCGGCGTGCGTTCCGTCCGTACCCGCAAGGCCGTCTCCCGTATGCGCGGCGACCTCGTACGCTTCCAGGCCCGCGGCCTGCGGTGCGTGGCCGAGCTGGACGAACGGGGACGCGACTTCCTCAACGGGGCCTGAGTGCCGTTGGAGCCCTCAGACGCGCTCGGAGTGACGACGGACGAGGGGGGCCAGATAGTCCGCGTGGGGACCGGCCAGGCCGGCCAGCTCGTCCGGTGAGCGGACCAGGGCCACGTCGTCGAGTTCGGGGGCCCGCCCGTGAACGCGGTCGGCCTCTGCGGCGGCGGTGAAGCCAGCGCGCAGTGCCGCCTCGGGGAGGGCCGGGGCGAGGTAGGTCAGGCCGACGCTGCCGTTCTCGCCGCGGGTGACCGCCCACAGCCTCAGATCCGTCGCGGCCGCGACGATCCCCAACTCCTCCGCCAGCTCCCTGGCGGCCTGCCCGGCCAGTGCCGACTCGTCCAGGGTCCTGCCCTCCTGTGGGGGCTCGACGGATCCTCCTGGCAGTTGCCAGCGGCCCGGGGCGGCCGTTGAGGGCGACATCCTCGCTGCCAGGACACGGCCGTCAGGGGTCGGCTGGACCACGTTCACGAACAGCGAGGGCAGCGCGCTCGCGCCCGGGACCCGGCGCAGGGCGTAGTGCCGGTACGTCACACGAACCCAGGACAGGCGCAAGACGCGAGGCCCCGCCCACCGCAACCCTCCACAGGCCACCACCGGTCCGTCGAAGAGGCTCGGGTTGGCCCGGACCGCCGTCTCCCATACCTGGTCCCGGGCGGCCGCGTCCTGAGGCGTCAGCGGCGGTTCCACGGCCTCGGACAGCAGAAGCCGCTCGGCCTCGAAGAGATCGACGCCCATGGCGGGCGAGGAGTCGGTCACCCGCTGATCGTAAAGGCCCCTCAGGCCATGGCCGGTCGCCTACCGCGCCGGCGCCGCCGTGATGCGGACCGTGTCGGTGGAGCCGTCCGGGCCGGGGCGGGCGGTGACGGTGCGCCAGCCCTCGGAGGAGCGTTCGGCGGTCCAGACGCGGCCCGCGTAGGACACCTCGGCGATGCCCAGGGAGTGCGCCCGGGCCACCGCCCAGTGGGCCAGCTCCCAGCCGCGGCGGCTGCCCGGGGCCGACGGCTCGGTGTCCGGGGCGCCGGAGGCACCGCCCGCCGCCGGGGCGGCCGGGACCGAGAGCACCGCGCCGGTACCGGCCTTGGGCAGTACGGCGGGGCCGAAGGCCCGGCGCAGCTCCGCCCGTACCTTCGCCGGGTCGCCGGCCGGGACCGCCTCCGCGCCCCGGTCGCAGGTCAGCGAGGCCGGGGTGCGGCCGGTCAGGGCGGCGGCGAGCAGTGCGGCGTCCGGCTCGTGCTTGGCGTACGCCTGGGGGAAGCCGCTGCGCTGCACCCGCTGCGCGGCCACCGTCAGCGGCATCCGCGAGTACCCCGGGACCTCGTCCAGGTGCTCGTAGAACTCCCCGGAGGCGTACACCGGGTCCATGATCTGCCGCTCGGTGCCCCAGCCCTGCGAGGGCCGCTGCTGGAACAGCCCGAGCGAGTCCCGGTCGCCGTAGTCGATGTTGCGCAGCCCCGACTCCTGGAGCGCGGTGGCCAGGGCGATGGTCACCGCCCGCTCCGGCATGCCCCGGGTGGTGCCGACCGCCGCTATCACCGCCGCGTTGGAGGCCTGTTCGGGATCGAACCGGTAGCGGCCTCCGCCGTCGGCCACCTCACAGGAGGGGCTGCCCTTGGCGCCGGTCAGATACTGCGCCAGGACATAGCCGATCAGCGCCAGCAGCACGGCGAACGCGGCGGCCAGACGGAGCGGACGGCGGCGGGGGAGGGGGTGGGGCTCGGACACCAGGCCACCGTACTGGAGGCGGCGGATAGGCTCGGCGCCATGTCCGAGACCCAGCCTGACCACGTTCCCGCGGCCCTCGACCTGACCCTGGACGGCCCGGCGCTGACCGCCGCCCTGGTGGACTTCCCGTCGATCAGCGGCACCGAGAAGCCGCTCGCCGACGCCATCGAGGAGGCCCTGCGCGCCCTTCCGCACCTGAGGGTGGACCGGCACGGCAACAACGTGGTGGCCCGCACCGACCTCGGCCGGCCGGAGCGGGTGGTGCTCGCCGGGCACATCGACACGGTGCCCATCGCGGACAACGTGCCCTCCCGGTTGGACGAGGAGGGCGTGCTCTGGGGCTGCGGCACCTCCGACATGAAGTCCGGGGTGGCCGTCCAGCTGCGGATCGCCGCCACCGTGCCCGCCCCCAACCGCGACCTCACCTTCGTCTTCTACGACAACGAGGAGGTCGCCGCCCACCTCAACGGCCTCGGGCACGTGGCCGAGGCCCACCCCGACTGGCTGGCCGGGGACTTCGCCATCCTGCTGGAGCCGTCCGACGGCGAGGTGGAGGGCGGCTGCCAGGGCACCCTGCGGGTCAAGCTGCGGCTGACCGGTGAGCGGGCGCACTCCGCGCGCTCCTGGATGGGCTCCAACGCGGTGCACGCCGCCGCGCCGATCCTGGCGAAGCTCGCCGCGTACCAGCCGCGCCGGCCGGTGATCGACGGGCTGGAGTACCACGAGGGGCTGAACGCGGTCGGCATCGAGGGCGGGGTGGCCACCAACGTCATCCCCGACGCGTGCGTGGTCACCGTCAACTACCGCTACGCGCCGGACCGCTCCATGGCGGAGGCGGAGGCGCACGTCCGCGAGGTGTTCGCGGACTGCGGGGTGGCCGAGATCACCGTGGACGACCACACCGGCGGCGCCCTGCCCGGCCTCTCCCACCCCGCGGCGGCCGCCTTCATGGCCGCGGTGGGCGGCGCCGCCAAGCCCAAGTTCGGCTGGACCGACGTCTCCCGGTTCAGCGCGCTGGGCGTGCCCGCGGTCAACTACGGCCCCGGCGAACCGCTGCTCGCCCACAAGCGGGACGAGCGGGTGGCGGTGGAGCGGATCACCCACTGCGAGCGGCGGCTGTACGACTGGCTCACCGCCTGACACCGGGGGCGCCCGCCGTCCGCCCCGGGCAGCTCGGGGGCCCGTGTCCCCGGGCATCCTGAGGACCCGTGTCCCCGGGCATCCTGAGGACCCGTGTCTCCGGGCCTCCGCCCGCTCCCCGACTCCCTGACCTTCGTAATTTCCCGAATCTCCATCTTCCCCGGCCTACCCTGAGCGGAGAACGAAGGTCAGCGGAGGGAGTCAGGTCATGGGGAACCCCGAGGCCGAGGCGGATGGACTGCGCGCGCTCGCCGAGCAGCGGCTGGGGCCGGTGGTGCGCCGCCGGGAGCAGATGCAGCCCGGCACCACGGACCAGCGGCTGCTGGACACCGACGGCGGCGACAGCCAGTGGGTGCACACCGACCCGTGGCGGGTGATGCGCATCCAGTCGGAGTTCGTGGAGGGCTTCGGCGCCCTCGCCGAACTGCCGAGCGCCATCAGCGTCTTCGGCTCCGCCCGCACCCCGCAGGACAGTCCGGAGTACGACGCGGGCATCCGCATCGGCCGGGCCCTGGTGGACGCCGGGTTCGCGGTGATCACCGGCGGCGGGCCCGGCGCCATGGAGGCCGCCAACCGGGGCGCCCGGGAGGGCAAGGGCGTCTCGGTCGGGCTCGGCATCGAGCTCCCCTTCGAGCAGGGGCTCAACCCGCATGTCGACATCGGCGTCAACTTCCGCTACTTCTTCGTGCGGAAGACGATGTTCGTGAAGTACGCGCAGGGCTTCGTGGTCCTGCCGGGGGGCCTGGGCACCCTGGACGAGCTGTTCGAGGCGCTCACCCTGGTGCAGACCCGCAAGGTCACCCGCTTCCCGATCGTGCTCTTCGGCACCGCCTACTGGTCGGGTCTGGTCGACTGGCTGAAGAACACCGTGGTCGCCCAGGGCAAGGCCTCCGAGCGGGACCTGCTGCTGTTCCATGTCACCGACGACGTGGACGAGGCGGTCGCCCTGGTCACCAAGGAGACCGGCCCCAACACGCCGTAGGCGGGTCCACCGGCCGTCAGGCCAGCCCCCGGCGGGCGACCGCCGGGGGACGGTGGCCGGCGATCGAGGCCACCATGTCCAGCACCTGGCGGGTCTCCGCCACCTCGTGCACCCGGTACACCTGGGCGCCCAGCCAGGCCGAGACGGCCGTGGTGGCCAGGGTGCCCACCACCCGCTCTTTGACCGGGCGGTCCAGCGTCTCGCCGACGAAGTCCTTGTTGGAGAGCGAGACCAGCACCGGCCAGCCGGTCGCCGTCATCTCGCCGAGCCGGCGGGTCGCCTCCAGGCTGTGCCGGGTGTTCTTCCCGAAGTCATGGCCGGGGTCGATCATGATCCCGTCCCGCCGCACGCCCAGCGCCACGGCCCGCTCGGCCAACCCCAGGGTCACCCGGAGCACATCGGCCATCACATCCTCGTACGCCGCCCGGTGCGGCCGGGTCCGCGGATCGGCGCCGCCCGCGTGGGTGCACACCAGCCCCGCCCCGTAACGAGCCGCCACCTCCGCCAGTTTGGGGTCGACCCCGCCCCAGGCGTCGTTGAGCACATCGGCGCCCGCCTCGCAGACCGCCTCGCCCACCTCGTGGCGCCAGGTGTCCACGCTGATCACCACATCCGGGTGGCGGCGGCGCACCTCGGCGACGAAGCCGACCGTGCGGCGCGCCTCCTCCTCGGCGGAGACCTCCTCGCCGGGCCCGGCCTTCACCCCGCCGATGTCCACGATCGCCGCGCCCTCGGCCACCGCCTGCTCGACCCGGGCGAGCGCCGGCTCGTCGGCGAAGGTGGCGCCCTGGTCGTAGAAGGAGTCCGGGGTCCGGTTCACGATGGCCATCACCACCGGTTCGCGGGTGTCGAACTCCCGCCGTCCCAAGCGCAGCATGCCGCTCCGTCCTCGCTGATCCCGGCTCTGTCGCCGCTCCCGCTGTCGCCTGGAACCCTAGCCGTCGGCGCCTCATGGCACGATCAGGGCTGAGACGAGTTCCGCTCCCCGGGGAAGGCACGCCTGTGTTCTGGTTCTTGCTGATCGCGATGGTGGTGGTCATCGCCGCGGTCACCCTCGCGGTCGTCGGCGGAGGCGAGAGCGAGGTGCTGCCGGAGGCGGCGCCCGAGCAGCTGACCGACCCGCTGCCGCCGACCCGCCCGGCGACCCGGGCGGACATCGATGCGCTGCGGCTGCCGGTGACGGCCCGGGGCTACCGGATGGCCGACGTGGACGACGTCCTCGGCCGCCTCGGCGCCGAACTGGCCGAACGGGACGCCCGCATCGCCCAGCTGGAGGCCGCCCTCGCCGGGGCGCAGGCCACCGCCGCGGACCGGTCCGGCGCCCCCGGCATGTTCGACAAGCCCCTCGCCCGTCCCGCCGAGGGCCCGCAGGACGCGGACGCCACCGAGCCCGGGGACGACCGGTGACCGGCGGCGCCGTACCCGGCCCGGACGGCCGTCCCCGCTGCCCCTGGGGGATCTCCAGCGAGGACTACACCGCCTACCACGACGAGGAGTGGGGCCGTCCCGTCCACGGCGACGACGCCCTCTACGAGCGGCTGTCGCTGGAGGCGTTCCAGTCCGGGCTGTCCTGGATCACCATCCTGCGCCGCCGCGAAGGCTTCCGTCGCGCCTTCGCCGGCTTCCGCATTCCCGAGGTCGCCGCCTTCACCGACGCCGACCGGGAGCGGCTGCTGGCCGACCCCGGCATCATCCGCAACCGCGCCAAGATCGACGCCTGCCTGGACAACGCCCGCCGGCTCGCCGAGTGGGCCCCCGGCGAGCTGGACGAGCTGATCTGGTCCCACGCCCCCGCCCCGGCCGCCCGCCCCGCCCCCCGCACCCTCGCCGACGTGCCCGCGGTCACCCCCGAGTCCACCGCCCTGGCCAAGGAACTGAAACGCCGCGGAGTCCGCTTCGTCGGCCCCACCACCGCCTACGCCCTCATGCAGGCCTGCGGCCTCGTCGACGACCACCTGACCGACTGCGCCGCCCGAGGCGGCGCGATCGTCTGACGTTCCGAGGGCCGGAGGGCGGCGGTACGGGGGAGACGCGGCGCCCGGAGCCGCGGTACGGGCCCGGCAGGCACGGCGCCTGAGGCGGCGGCCCCGGGGCCAAGGGCCGTACCCCCAGCGGCCCCGGCCTTCGGCGGCCCTGCCCGGGGTGTCGCCCGGCGCCCGGGTGGTCGTACGGGCCGGGGTGGCGGTACGGCCAAGGTGCCGCCGCCCGTTCCTTCGGCGGGCCCGGCCCCGCGCCCCGGCGGTCACCCCGGCGCTCGGCGGCCGTCCCGGCGCCCCAGGCGGCCCCGGCGCCCCCGGTGGTCACCCCGGTCCTCGGCGGCGGCAGCCGCCCCCTCAGCGGCCCTGGTAGACCGGCTTCTCCTTGGCGACGAAGGCGCGGACCGCGATGGCGTGGTCCTCGGAGGCGCCCGCGCGCATCTGGAGCTCGCCCTCCTTGTCCAGGGCCTCGTCCAGGCCGTGCCCGGCGCCGTAGGCCAGGGACTCCTTGATCGCGGCGTAGGCGAGGGTCGGTCCGGCGGCCAGGGTGCGGGCCACCGCGAGGGACTGCTCGGCCAGTTCGGCGGCCGGCACCACCTTGTTGGCGATGCCCAGCTCGTACGCCTCCTGCGCCGGGATGGACCGCGGGAAGAACAGCAGCTCGGCGGCGCGCCCGGGGCCCACCACCCGGGGCAGCGTCCAGGAGACGCCGGAGTCCGCGGTGAGCGCCACCCCGGCGAACGCGGTGGTGAAGGAGGCGGTGTCGGCGACCACCCGGTAGTCCGCGGCCAGCGCGAAGCCGAACCCGGCGCCCGCGGCCACCCCGTTCACCCCGGCCACCACCGGCTTCGGCATGCCCGCGATGGCCCGCACGATCGGGTTGTAGTGCTCGGCCACCGTGCTCATCACGGAGTCCGCGTTCTCGGCGAGCAGCCCCATGTGCTCCTTGAGGTCCTGCCCGACGCAGAACGCCCGGCCCGTCGCGGTCAGCAGCACCGCGCGCACCGCCTCGTCCCCGCCCGCCGCCCGCAGGGCCTCCCGCAGCGCCTCCTTGGCCTCGACGCTCAGCGCGTTCATGGCCTCGGGCCGGTTCAGCGTGATCGTCGCCAGTCCGTCGGTCACCTCGTACAGCACGGTGTCGGCCATGGATCTTCAGGTCCCCTCGCTCGGTGACGGCGTTGTCCCGCCCAGCATGGCGGAGATCATCGGGCCCCGGAACGCGGCCCCGGGTGTGACCTGCGTCAAAGGAAGGCCCTCCGGCCGCCTCGCGGCGGGGGCGCAGTATCGCAGGCGGATCGCCGAATTATGCGCTTTTGCGAAAGCGCGTTGCCCAAGCGATGCCGCCCGATGTTGGTCATCGGGTGCGGCCATGCGGGATAATGAGCGGGTAGCAAGGTGTTCGACGCCGGTGAGGTGTGCCCATGCCAGAGGGCCGTCGGCTGACGATGAGCTGGTTTCAGGAAGGGGAACGAGCATGGCGGCCATGAAGCCGCGGACGGGCGACGGCCCGCTCGAGGTGACCAAGGAGGGGCGGGGCATCGTCATGCGCGTTCCGCTCGAAGGCGGCGGTCGGCTTGTCGTCGAGCTGACCCCGGACGAGGCTCGCGCCCTCGGCGACGCACTGAACAACGTCGTCGTCTAAGCGCCGAAGCCCGCGGCGCCGCAGCGCCGCAGCCCTCCACGGTTCTCGAAGCGCCACTTCTGTGGGTCCGCCCCGGCACGGTACACACCGTGCCGGGGCGGTCGTGTTTCCCCGGGTTCCTCCGGGTTTCCCGGGAGCCTCAGGGGCGGCGCACAGCGCAGAGGAGGCCGTCCCCGACCGGCAGCAGGGAGGACAGCAGTTCCGGGCTCTCCCGGACCGCCCGCAGCAGCTCCCGCAGCCGCAGCACCTCCGGCGGCTGGGCCGCCGAGTCCACCGTGCGGCCGTCCGCGAAGACCCCCTCGAAGCAGACCAGTCCGCCGGGGCGGAGCAGGCGCAACGATTCAGCGAGATAGTCCAGGCTCTCCGTACGGTCGCCGTCGCAGAACACCAGGTCGTATCCGCCGTCCGCCAACCGCGGCAGCACATCCAGCGCCCGGCCCGGGATGAACCGCGCCCGGTTGCCCGCGAAGCCGGCCGCCCGGAACGCCTGCCGGGCGAACTGCTGCCGCTCCGGCTCCGGGTCCACGGTGGTCAGCACCCCGTCGGGGCGCATCCCGAGCAGCAGATAGATCCCGGACACCCCCGTCCCGGTGCCGATCTCGGCCACCGCCTTGGCGTCCGCCGTCGCCGCCAGCATCCGCAGCGCGGCGCCGGTGCCCGGGGACACCGAGGGCAGCCCTGCCTCGCGGGCCCGGTCCCGGGCCCAGCGCAGTGCTTCGTCCTCGGCGACAAAGGCGTCGGCGAACGCCCAGCTCGTCTGCCGGTTGGCGGTAATGACCCTCTCCCGTCCCCGTAGTTCGGCAACGGTGACTGTATCCGTTCGGCGCCGGGAACCCGCAGATGGGAGTACGCGTTGGAAGAGGGTGGGAGACAGGGTGGAGAACGGGACGGGGACCGGGACCGGGATCGAGCCGGTGATCAGGCCGGTGATCGGGACCGGGATCGGGACGGAAACGGGGCCGTCACCGGGCCCGGCGGACGGTCCGATCCGGCACTGTTCCGGCACCGCGCCGGCAGCCCCGGCACCGCACCGCGAAGCCCGTCCCAAATGCGCGTAAAGATTCTTATCCGGAGCTAACGGACGGGGTGGCTATGGTAGGGGCTCCACTGGACACCACCAGAGCCGACAGGGGAGGTGCGGCTGTTCCTGCGGGACACCGGGGCGGGTCGCGGTTGCGGCGCTTCCTAGGGTCGGCGGGTGAGCCGAAATCCGTGACCGACACCGCTGACCGTTCCATGCCCGCCGCCTCCGCGCCCACCACCGCGACCTTCGCATCGGACGCGGAATCGCAGGCGTGGGCTCCTCCGACCTGGGAGGAGATCGTCAGCACCCACAGCGGCCGCGTCTACCGCCTCGCCTACCGGCTGAGCGGCAACCAGCACGACGCCGAGGACATCACCCAGGAGGTGTTCGTCCGCGTCTTCCGCTCGCTGTCCACCTACACGCCCGGCACCTTCGAGGGCTGGCTGCACCGCATCACCACCAACCTCTTCCTGGACATGGTGCGCCGCAAGCAGCGCATCCGCTTCGACTCGCTCGGCGACGACGCGGCGGAGCGGCTGCCCAGCAAGGAGCCGGACGCCCAGCAGATCTTCCAGGACACCCACTTCGACGCCGACGTCCAGCAGGCGCTGGACACCCTCGCGCCGGAGTTCCGCGCCGCCGTGGTGCTGTGCGACATCGAAGGGCTGTCGTACGAGGAGATCGCCGCCACCCTCGGGGTGAAGCTCGGCACCGTCCGCAGCCGCATCCACCGCGGCCGCTCCCATCTGCGCAAGGCCCTCCAGCACCGTTCGCCCGAGGCCCGGGCCGAGCAGCGGGCCTTCGCCGCCCTGACGGGGGAGGTCGGTACGGCGTGAGCGGCACAGGACCCACCCCGGCGGACGACCACCTCGGGGACCGTCTCGCCGCCCTCGTCGACGGCGAGCTCGGCCATGACACCCGTGAGCGGTGCCTCGCCCACCTCGCGACCTGCGCCCGCTGCAAGGCCGAGGCCGACGCCCAGCGCCGGCTGAAGAGCGTCTTCGCCCAGGCCGCGCCCCCGCCGCCCTCCGCGGGGCTGCTCGCACGCCTCCAGGGGTTGCCCGGGGGTGCTCCGGGAGACGACGGCGGACCCCCGGGCCCCTTCGGCGGACCGCCGGGGCCCCTCGGCCGGCGGCGAAGCCCTTTCGCCACCGACCGGGCCGACGGGGGAGGGTACGGAATGAGCCCCGGCCCGCTGGAGTACGCGGCCGCCTCCGCCCTCCCGGGCGGGCGCGGTGAGGGCTTCCCCATCCACGAGATCCACGAGGTGGCCCGCCGCGAGGCGGAGCGCTCCCCGTGGCGCGGCCGGCGGTTCGCGCTGACCGCGGCCAGTGCGGTGTCCTTCGCTGCCATCGCCCTGGGCGGCGCCCTGCCCGCGGCCGCCCCGGTCGACGTCCGCGGCGAGGGCACCGGAAGCAACGTCACCCCGGTGCGCTCACCCGGCCAGCAGCAGGGCAGCGACCCCGGCCGGCGCCGCGGCTCCGGCTCCGCCGAGCGGCCCGCGCCGCCGACGGGCGTCCCGGCCCGGGCGGTCCAGCAGCCCGCGGCCCCGCTGCGCACCGGTGCGCCGCCGTTCCTCACGGCGACCCACCCGGGCGCCGGGACCGGGGTGCTCAACGCCCCCGTGGCCCCGCCGCTGGTGCGGCCCGCCGGGCAGGGGCCCTATCTGGCCGCGGTCTCCGGGCCGGGCCCGGCCCGTTCCGCCGCACAGGACGCGTCCTCCGTTTCGCGGCCGTCCACCGGCCGGCGCTGACCGGTCCGGAACCGGTCGCCCCGCACCGGTCGTCCTCCACCGGGCGCGCGGAACCTGGTTGAATCCAGGGCAGCGCGCCCAGTGGTGCGTTCGGGTGAGGGCAGGCAGCGGGGAGAGCATGGACGACGGGAAGCCCACGGGAAGCACACCGGCGTGGTGGAGCCGCCCCGCGCCACCGCGGCCCACCACGCCCCCGCCGGCGGCTCCCGCCGACACGGCCGCCCTTTCGGTGGACCCGCCGCCCGCCGCTCCGGCGAATGAGGCCCCGGCGGATGAGCCCCCGACGGCTGCCGGGACCGCCGCGGCCGGGCCGCCGCCCGCCGCCGCTGTGGACAAGCCCCAGGCGGTTGCCGGAGCTGCCGCGGCCGGGCCCCCGCCCGCCGCCTCGGAGGCGCCTTCAGGGGAGCGCCCGCAGCCGCTGCACGAGCCGGACGAGTACCGCACCCCGCCCTACGGGGAGCCCGGCCCCTGGGCGCCCGCACCCCCCGTACAGCGCCCCGCGCCGACCCCGCCGCACGGCAGCCCCGTACCCGTACCCGCTCCGGCCCCGCCGCCCGGGCACGCCCCGAGCGCGTCGGCCGCCGCCGGGCAGCCGGGGCCCGCGCCCCAGCCGCTCCAGCCGCCGGCCGGGCCGCCGCCGGCCGTACCGGGGCCCGGGGCCGGTCACGCCCTGCCCGCGCACTCGGGCGTACCGGGGCCCGCGACGGGGCACCCCGAGCCCGCGCCGCAGCCGCTCCAGCCGCCGGCCGGGCCGCCGCCGGCCGTACCGGGGCCCGGGGCCGGTCACGCCCCGCCCGCGCACTCGGGCGTACCGGGGCCCGCGACCGGGCACCCCGAGCCCGCGCCGCAGCCCGCGCCCCCGGCCGTAGCTGCGCGGCCCGGGGGCGGACATGCCCCCTCCCAGTGGCTCCAGTACGACCCGTGGAACGCCCCGGGGGCCGCGTCCGTACCGCCGCCGCGGCAGCCGTTCACCCACACCGGTGATCCTGGTCCGGGACGGGCCCCCCGGCGCCGGCGGCGGCTGCTCGGAGTGGCCGGCGCGCTGGTGTTCGCCGCGCTCGCCGGGGTGGTCGGCGGCGGCGTCGGCGCCTACATCGAGCGCAACGGCGGGCTGACCACCGTGGAACTGCCGCAGGCCGCCCGCGAGGACACCGGCCGGGCACCCGGCAGCGTCGCCGGGATCGCGGCCAGCGCGCTGCCCAGCGTGGTGACCATCCATGTCAGCGGCGGCGGCGAACAGGGCACCGGCACCGGCTTCGTACTCGACAAGCGCGGCCACATCCTCACCAACCACCATGTGGTGGACCCCTCGGGCAGCTCCGGGGAGATCGCGGTCACCTTCAGCGGGGGCGAGACGGCCGCCGCCGAACTGGTCGGCAAGGACGCGGGCTACGACCTGGCCGTGATCAAGGTCAAAGGCGTCTCCGGGCTGAAGCCGCTGCCGCTGGGCAACAGCGACAGTGTCCGGGTCGGCGACCCGGTGGTGGCGATCGGCGCCCCCTTCGACCTCCAGAACACCGTGACCTCCGGGATCATCAGCGCCAAGGGGCGGCCGATCACCGCGGGCGGCGAGGAGGGGGACGGCAGCGACATCAGCTATGTCGACGCCCTCCAGACCGACGCGCCGATCAACCCCGGCAACTCCGGCGGCCCGCTGGTCGACGACCGGGCCCGGGTCATCGGCATCAACAGCGCCATCCGGGCCGCCGACGGCGGCTCGGGCTCGGAGGGCGGCCGGGCCGGGTCGATAGGGCTGGGCTTCGCGATCCCGATCAACCAGGGCAAGCGGGTCGCCGAGGAGCTGATCAACACCGGCAAGGCGACCCATCCGGTCATCGGGGTCAGCCTCGACATGAAGTACACCGGCGACGGCGCGAAGGTCGGCACCAAGGGCCAGGACGGCGCCCCGTCCGTGGTCCCGGACGGCCCGGCCGCCAAGGCCGGCATCCGCTCGGGCGACGTCATCACCCAAGTGGACGGGGAGCGGGTGCACAGCGGCGAGGAGCTGATCGTCAAGATCCGCGCCCACCGCCCCGGCGACCGCCTCCGGCTCACCCTGGAGCGGGGCGGCAAGGAGGAGACCAGGACCCTGACCCTGGGCTCCGCCGGCAACTGAACGCGCCGCCGCCCGGTCCGGGGACCGGGCGGTACCGCCCCGCCGGGGCGGCCAGGTACCGTGGAACGGCCCGGCGCGCCCCGGACCGAACCGGGCGGACCCTGTGGAGGAGCGGCAAGGTGTTCAACGACATAGGCGCACTGGAGCTGGTGGTGCTCGTGGTCCTTGCCGTGCTCATCTTCGGCCCGGACAAGCTGCCGAAGCTGATCCAGGACATCTCCGGCTTCGTCCGCAAGATCCGGGACTTCTCCGAGAACGCCAAGCAGGACATCCGCACCGAGCTGGGGCCCGAGTTCAAGGACTTCGAGTTCGAGGACCTCAACCCCAAGGCGTTCATCCGCAAGCATCTCGCCGAGAACGAGGACCTGAAGGAGCTCAAGGAGCTCCGCGGCAGCTTCGACCTGCGCAAGGAGATCGGCGAGGTCGCCGACGCGGTGCACAGCCGCGAGGCGGACGCCTCCGTCCCGGCGGCGGTCAACGGCAGCTCCGGCGCCCCCGACCTGCGCAAGCGCACCGACCCCCCCGCCCCCGGCGACCGCCCCCCCTTCGACGCCGACGCCACCTGAGGCCGAGAGCCGACGGCACCCGGGGCCCGCAGCCAGAGGCTTATGGCCGACAGCCCCCGGGGCTCGCGGCCGTCGGGGCCCGACACCGGTCTGAGGCTCCCCGACACCGCCCGGGGGCCGGGCTTCCGGAGTCTGTCCGCCCGGGGTGGATATCCTCTCCCTCTGTCCGGCTGTGAGGACGCCCATGGGACGGGCCCTGCCGGACTCCATGTGACGAGGAGGCGGCCGGGCAGATGGAGACGACGAGTCGGGTGGGGACCGCGGGCCCCGCGCCCGCACCCACCCCACCCACCACCGCGTCCGCGGGGACCGACGCGGCGCGCCGGCAGGTGGTCGAGGGCTTCGTGCGCGCGACCTTCCCCTGGTACGGCCTGGACGCGGCGTTCACCGGGCCGCGCTGGCTGATGCAGGTCGGCACCTCCGCCGACGGCACGGTGCAGCACGGCACCACCGGCCACGGCGAGGAGCCGTCGATAAGGCCGGACGGCTCCGGACCGGACGACGAGCGGTTCACCGCCGTGGTGACGGTCGCCGCCAGCCCCGTGCGCCGCACCGGAGACGGCACCGGGGTGCTGGACGCCACCAGCGTCTCCTCGGCCGCCTGGCTGGCCGGCTCGGGCCTCCTCGCGTACACCTGGCCGCCACAGCTCGACCACGCGCTGCGCGACGACTGGCTGGAGCAGCAGACCGAGGCCGCCTTCGCGCTCGCCGACGACCTGGACGGCCCGGAGTGGACCACGCTCTCGTTGCCGGTGGACGGGGTGCCGGTGCCCTTCCACTACCGCGAGTCCGAGTTCGGCTGGGTGCTGGCCGGCACCACCGCGGGCGGCGCCCACATCGGCGCGTACGGCCGCGGCATGAGCGCCTACGGCCTCGGCTTCGCCGTGGTCGAGGACTTGGTGGAGTACAGCGCCTCGTACCGCTGAGGACATGTGCGTACGGCGAAGGGGGCGGACCCGGGATCCCGGGTCCGCCCCCTTCCTCGTAGCTCGGTGCGTCGGCTCAGAACTTGTTGCGCGGGGTGATGCCCAGCGACATCCCGGACAGACCGCGCTGGCGGCCGCCGAGCTTGCCCGCGATGGTGCGCAGCGCCGCACCGGCCGGGGAGTCGGGGTCGGAGAGCACCACCGGGCGACCCTCGTCGCCGCCCTCGCGCAGCCGTACGTCGATCGGGATCTGGCCGAGCACCGGGACGGTGGCGCCGGTGGTCCGGGTCAGCCCGTCGGCGACCGCCTGACCGCCGCCGGTGCCGAAGACGTCCACCATCTCGTCGCAGTGCGGACAGGGCAGGCCGGACATGTTCTCGACCACGCCGACGATCTTCTGGTGGGTCTGCACGGCGATCGACCCGGCCCGCTCGGCGACCTCGGCGGCCGCCTGCTGCGGGGTGGTGACGACCAGGATCTCCGCGTTCGGCACCAGCTGGGCGACCGAGATCGCGATGTCACCGGTGCCCGGCGGCAGGTCCAGCAGCAGCACGTCCAGGTCGCCCCAGTACACGTCCGCCAGGAACTGCTGGAGCGCCCGGTGCAGCATCGGGCCGCGCCACACCACGGGCGCGTTGCCCGGGGTGAACATGCCGATGGAGATGACCTTCACGCCGTTCGCCGAGGGCGGCATGATCATGTTCTCGACCTGGGTGGGGCGGCCGTCCGCGCCCAGCATCCGCGGCACGCTGTGGCCGTAGATGTCGGCGTCCACCACGCCGACCTTCAGCCCGTCGGCGGCCATCGCGGCCGCCAGGTTCACGGTCACGGAGGACTTGCCGACGCCGCCCTTGCCGGAGGCCACCGCGTACACCCGGGTCAGCGAGCCCGGCTTGGCGAACGGCACCTCCCGCTCGGCGGTGGTGCCGCGCAGCGCCGCCGCCAGCTCCTTGCGCTGCTCGTCGCCCATCACGTCGAGCTCGACCTCGACCCCGGTGACGCCCTCGACGCGGGAGACCGCCTCGGTGACCCGGGCGGTGATGGTGTCGCGCATCGGGCATCCGGCGACCGTCAGGTAGACCGCGACCGCGACCGTCCCGTCCGCGCCGATCTCCACCGACTTGACCATGCCCAGCTCGGTGATCGGCCGGTTGATCTCGGGGTCGTTCACCGTCGCCAGTGCTTCGCGCACCGCGTCTTCCGTAGCCATAGGGACGATGGTACGGCGCCCGGGCCCGCCGCCGGAAAGCCCGTCAGCGGTCGCCTTCGTCACTCGTCCCACCGCGGCGGGACGGGAACACCCCGCTCCGCTCGCCGGGACCGTCGAGCTCCTTCAGGTCCTTGTACTCCTTCAGCTCCTCCAGCTCGCGCAGGTCGCGGACCAGGTCCTCCAGCTCGGAGCGGATCCAGTCCCGGGTGGCGACCTCGCCGAGACCCATCCGCAGCGCGGCGATCTCCCTGGTCAGGTACTCGGTGTCGGCGATCGAGCGCTCGTTCTGCTTGCGGTCCTGCTCCAGGTTGACCCGGTCCCGGTCGTCCTGGCGGTTCTGCGCCAGCAGGATCAGCGGGGCCGCGTAGGAGGCCTGGAGGGAGAGCATCAGGGTGAGGAAGATGAACGGGTAGTTGTCGAACCGCAGATGGGCGGGGGCGAAGATGTTCCACACCACCCACAGGATGATCACCACCGTCATCCAGACGATGAACCGCCCGGTGCCCAGGAAGCGGGCGATCCGCTCGGACAGCCGCCCGAACGCGTCGGGGTCGTAGGAGGGCAGCAGCCGGGGCCGCCGCTCCCGGGGCAGGTCCAGCCTGATCCGGGGCGGGGTGGCCGCCGGCGACCGCTCCTGCGCGCCGCGGGCCGCCCGCTCCTGCCCGCTGCGGCCGATCCGCTCCTGGGCGGCGCGGCCCATCCGGTCCTGGGTGTTGCGCTCAGCGGCCACCGGTGACCTCCGTCGATGTGCCGGCCCGGTCCGTGCCACCGCCGGTGCCACTGTCCGAGCCGCGGTCCCTGCCATGGTCCGAGCCACTGTCCTGCCGCCCGATCCCGTCCGGGCCGATCTCCTCCGGGGAGTGGAACTCGGTCTCCCGCCAGTCGTCGGGCAGCAGGTGGTCCAGTACGTCGTCCACGGTGACCGCGCCCAGCAGCGAACCGCCGTCGTCCACCACCGGCGCGGCGACCAGGTTGTACGCGGCGAGGTGGCTGGTCACCACCGGCAGCGGGGTGTCCGGGGCGAGCGGCCCCAGGTCGGTGTCGACGATCGCCGAGACCAGGGTGAAGGGCGGGTCCCGCAGCAGCCGCTGGAAGTGCACCGTGCCCAGGTACTTCCCGGTGGGCGTCTCCTCGGGCGGCCGGCACACGTACACCTGCGCGGCGAGCGCGGGGGAGAGGTCCTGGCGGCGCACCCGGGCCAGCGCGTCGGCCACCGTGGCGTCCGGCCGCAGCACGATCGGCTCGGTGGTCATCAGGCCGCCCGCGGTGCGCTCCTCGTACGACATCAGCCGCCGTACGTCGGCGGCGTCGTCCGGCCGCATCAGGGTGAGCAGCCGCTCCTTGTCGTCCTCGGGCAGCTCGGAGAGCAGGTCGGCCGCGTCGTCCGGGTCCATCGCCTCCAGCACGTCGGCGGCCCGCTCCTCCTTCAGCTTGCCGAGGATCTCCACCTGGTCGTCCTCCGGCAGCTCCTCCAGCACGTCGGCCAGCCGGTCGTCGTCCAGGGCGGCCGCCACCTCGGCGCGCCGCTTGGGGGAGAGGTGGTGCAGCACGTTGGCGAGGTCCGCGGGGCGCATCCGCTCGAAGGTGGCCACCAGGTTCTCCGCGCCCTGGCCCTCCTCCTCCAGCGAGAAGCCGGTCACCGCCGACCACTCCACGGTCAGCGTCTCGCCCCGGCGGCGCAGCGCACCGCCGCCGCCCCGGCGGACGAAGACCTTGTCGATCTCCCAGTCCCGGCGGGCCGGCAGCTGCTGGATGGCCACGTCCAGCACGGTCACCTCGGCGTCGTCCTCGACCAGCCGGACCCGGCGGTCCAGCAGCTCGCCCAGGACCAGCCGCTCGGTGGGGCGCTGCTCGAAGCGGCGTACATTGAGCACGCCGGTGGTGATGACCTGGCCGGACTCGACGCCGGTCACCCGGGTCATGGGCAGGAAGATCCGCCGCCGGCCGATCACCTCGACCACCAGGCCGAGCAGCCGCGGCGGCCGGCGGCCCACCCGCAGCATCGCGACGAGGTCGCGGACCCGCCCCACCTGGTCGCCGTTGGGGTCGAAGACCGGAACGCCGGCGAGGTGTGAGACGAAGATCCGGGGAGCGCCCGCGGCCATGCTCCGCGCCTCCCTTCCGTAGCGGATGTACTCGGGTGTACCTCCGTGTCGGATGTACCGACGCGTGCCGATGAAACCCACTGGTCCGTGCGGCCTCAGGCTAGCCCGTCGGGCTCCGGGCCGCCCAGGCAGGGCGCCCGGACGGCCGCGCCGGGTGCCTCGGCACGGTCCGCGGAAGGCATTCGTCCGGTGGTGGCCGCTGTCGTGCGGAGCCCCGCGGAGGGCGTCCGTCCGACCCCCGGAGGCGTACGCCGGCGGCACCGGTACGCTGCGGTCAGCCGCCCCCGTGGCGCCCCCGATTCCCACCCCGCGACACCCCGCGACCCCGTAATCGACCCGCATCCGGCTCGTATCCGATCCGACCGCATCCGGCCCGTATCCGACGCCGTGACGAGAGGCAGAGTGTTGACGACCCTCCCCCCGGTTCCGCGTGCCCGCCGGGCCGCGCTGGCCGTGGCCCTGTGCGCGGGGCTCACGGCGGTCCTCACCGCGTGCGGCGGGACGGAGCCCCCGCCGCCGGATCCGGACGCGGGCACCAACGGGGTGGGCAAGCTGACCGCCGCCGGAATCGAGGCCAAGGCGCGAAACGCGGTGCGCGGCGCGGAGGCGGTACGGCTGGCCGGGAACCTGGTCAGCAAGGGCGGCACCTACCGGCTGAACATGCGGCTCAAGGGCGCCGGGGCGGCCGGCTCGGTGGTGAACGGCGACACCACCTTCGAGCTGCTGCGGGTCGGCGACGTCCTCTACCTCAAGGCGGACGCCGAGTTCTGGACGCATGCCGAGGAGGCGTCGAACGCGCCCACCGAGGCCGACCGGCAGGCGGCGAAGAAGCTCGGTGGCAAGTTCGTGAAGGTGCCCGAGGACGACCCGTCCTACAAGCAGCTGCGCGGCTTCACCGAGATGAACACCCTGCTGGGCGGGTTGCTGGTGCTCCACGGCGAGCTGCACAAGGGCGAGCGCGACAGCATCGGGGGCATCCGCACCATCAAGGTCGCCGGCGGCCCGGGCGGGGAGGGCGGCACCCTCGACGTCTCGCTGGAGGGCACGCCGTACCCGCTGAAGTTCGAGCGCGGCGGGGACGCCGGGGTGGTGGTGCTGTCCGACTGGAACGAGGACTTCGCGCTCCAGGAGCCGTCCAAGGAGCAGTCCGTGGACTACGGCCGCCAGCTGCCGCGCGCGGGCGGCTGACAGCCGGCCACCCCAGGCCGCCCGGCCTATGCCCGCCTACCGCGCCGGCCCCGGAGCAGCAGCCGGGGCAGCGCGGGCGGTACCGGATGGCGGGTGGTGGCCGGGGTGGGCAGCGGTACGGCGGCCAGTGAGCCGTCCGGCAGCTCGGTGGAGGCGGTACGCGGGGCCAGCCGCAGCACCCGGCACTCCCGCGCCCACCGCTCGGTCATCGTCTCCGCGTCCGGGGCGTTGAGCCGCTTGCCCTTCAGCTCGGCGACCGCCGCCTCCCAGGCCTCCGAGCCGGGCGCCAGCTCGGTCACCTCGGCGCTCCAGCCGACCACCCGGCCGCCCTTGTCCTTGCTGCGCACGGTGACCTCGGCCACCGAGCCGTCGGCGAGGCCCGGCAGCGGCTGCTCGCCCGGCCCGTCGCCGACCACATGGGCGGCGCCCTCGTGCCAGACGTGCCAGAGTGCCCGGGCGGGGCCGGTGCCGCGCACCCAGACCAGGCCGGACTTCTTGGTGGCCTCCTCGGCCAGCGCCCGGTCGAGCAGCTCGGGCGAGACCGATACCGTCGGCGATTCCGTCATACCGGGAGCCTATCCCCGGCCCTGCCGGGTGCTCAGAGCCAGCCGTTGCGCTTCAGGGTGCGGTGGATGGCCAGGCAGACGCCGATGATGCCGACCAGCACCATCGGGTAGCCGTAGCGCCAGTGCAGCTCCGGCATATGGTCGAAGTTCATCCCGTATACCCCGCAGACCGCCGTCGGGACGGCCACGATCGCCGCCCAGGAGGTGATCTTGCGCATGTCCTCGTTCTGCGCGACGGTCGCCTGCGCCAGGTTGGCCTGGAGGATGGAGTTCAGCAGCTCGTCGAAGCCGACGACCTGCTCCTGCACCCGGGCCAGGTGGTCGGCGACATCCCGGAAGTACTTCTGGATGTCCGGGTCCACCAGCCGCATCGGCCGCTCGCTCAGCAGCTGCATGGGCCGCAGCAGCGGGGTGACCGCGCGCTTGAACTCCAGCATCTCGCGCTTCATCTGGTAGATCCGCCCGGTGTCCGTGCCGCGGGTGGTGCCCTTGGCGGGCGGCGAGAACACGTCGATCTCGATCTGGTCGATGTCGGTCTGGACGGCGTCGGCCACCAGGATGTAGCCGTCCACCACATGGTCGCCGATGGCGTGCAGCACCGCCGAGGGGCCCTTGGCCAGCAGCTCCGGATCGCCCTCCATCCGGTGGCGCAGATTGCGCAGCGAGCCCTGGCCGCCGTGCCGGACGGTGATCACGAAGTCCTGGCCGGTGAAGCACATCACCTCGCCGGTCTCCACGACCTCGCTGGTCGCGGTCAGCTCGGCGTGCTCCACATAGTGGATCGTCTTGAAGACGGTGAACAGCGTGTCGTCGTACCGCTCCAGCTTGGGGCGCTGGTGGGCGTGGACGGCGTCCTCCACGGCCAGCGGATGCAGACCGAACTCGGCCGCGATCCCGGCGAACTCCTTCTCGGTGGGCTCGTGCAGCCCGATCCAGGCGAACCCACCGCCGTCGCGCACCTGGCGCATCGCCTCGCGCGGGGTGAGGCAGGCGTCGGACTCCTGCTTCTGCCGCCGCCCGTCGCGGTAGACGGCGCAGTCCACCACGGCGGTGGAGGCCGAGGGGTCGCGGGTGGGGTCGTAGGAGTTGTACCCGTTGTACGGGCCTTGGCTGCTCTTGCGCAGGGAGGGGCGTACGACTGCACGCAGGTCGCGGATCATCGACATGGGCGGGCTCCTTCACGAAAGGGGCCGTCGGCGGTGCGTGGCACAGCCCGGAATGGGGGCGTCCTCGATGCCGTACGCGCGGGTGGTGCTCGGGGTGGTGCGTGCGCGTCGTACGGGCTGACGTCCGCAAAGCGGGCGGCACCGCGGTGTCGCGGTGACGGCGTTCGCTACAGACAGGCAAAACCGGACGGTGGTGTGCAGACCGGTGCGTCGCTCTTCCGTTGAGTGCGCCGTGGACCCGGTGGACGGCCGAGGCCGCGCGGGCCGGTGCGGCGGACCGGTGCCCTGGGGCCGTACGTCGCCGTACGGTTCCGGGCGGGCCGTGCGCCGACCGGGTGGGCACGTCGGCACGGAAGGTGCCGACGGGTCACGGCTCGTGTTCCCCGGGCGCCCGGAGGGATTCCCCGGTGTGTCCGGGGTCTCGGTCTCGGAAAGGCGCGATCAGCAGGAGCGGAGCCGGGCCACTGGGGCGGAAGAGCTGCCGGTACTGCACGATCGACTTCGATCCATCGCAGCCCCACCTCCTCCGGCCGGTCCCCCGTGAGGGACGTCTTCCGTCGGGACCGGAGGGCGTGCTCGGCATGCCGTCCCGACCAGACCGCCAGGGTAGCAGCCGATCAAGGCCCAAACCCGTTGCCTGCCCATTCCTTACGCGCTTTATGCTCGCCGCATGGCAGAAGTTTTGGATCTGGTCGAGGCCCGGCTGCGCACCGCCCTCGGCGAACCGGACGCCCGGGCCTCGGTCACCTTCCTCGGCACCGACCGGATCGAGGTGCTCCGCTTCACCGCGGTGGACACCGACGCCGACGGCGGTGGCAGCGGCGGCCGGCTGGTCCGCTACGCCACCCTCGGAATGTCCGCCCAGCCGATGGCCGACCCGACCGCCGTCCTCGCCGACCCGGTGAGGGGCCCGCGCGCCGAGCTGCTGCTGACGGTACGCGCCGGGCGCGCCGACACCGACCAGGTGCTCCGCCCCCTCGCCGTACTCGCCGCCTCCCCGCAGGTCGAGGGCGTGGTCGTGGCCCCCGGCGCCTCCCTGGACACCGGCGCCCCCCTCTGGCCGGACGCCCCCTTCACCTCCGTCCTGGTGGCCGAGCCCGGCGGGCTGGTCGAGGACCTGGAGCTGGACGACCCGATGGACCCGGTCCGCTTCCTACCCCTCCTCCCGATGACCCCCAACGAGGCCGCCTGGAAGCGGGTGCACGGGGCGGGCGCGTTGCAGGAGCGATGGCTGACGGGGGGTACGGATCTGCGGGACCCGGGGCGGGGGGCCGTACGGCTGGACTGAGGTTTACGGTTCCAGCGGCTCGGGCCGGAGCGCGTCGAGCAGGTCCCGGGCGAAGGTGCGGATGCCCTCGTCGAGGTCGTGGGCGGCGCGGTCGGCGAGCAGGTCGAGGGTGGTGGGGACCTCGGGGGCGCGCCGGACGGTCTCGCGGAGGGCGGGAAGACGGACGTCCGGGTGCGGATCGCGGGCGGACAGGCCCATGAGGAGCGCCAGTGCGTTCGGGTCGAGCAGGGCGCGCAGGGACAGCGCCGGGAGTGCGGCGGCGCGGACGGCGGGGGAGGGGTCATCGCGGATGAAACGCGTCTGGAGCGCGTGGTCGTCGTGCGCCAGGTAGATCACCTGGACCACCGCCGTGCGCACGGCGGGATCGTCGTCGCCGATGGCCTGGGCCAGGACGGCCGAGCGGGTCTCGGCGTCGTCGTGCGCGGCGAGCAGCGCGACGGCGACGGCCCGGGCGCTGCCCGCGGTGTCCCGGCGGAGCCGGTCAAGCAGGAAGTCCTTCTCGTCACCGTTGGAGTGGGATTCCAGGTAGTGCAGTGCGGTGGCCCGCACCTCGGCGCTCTCGTCCTCCACCGCCCGTCGCCGGAAGAGCGCGTCGAGCCTTGGCCGGCCTCGGTAGCGGAGGGTGAGGACGCGCAGGGCGTGGGACCGGATCTCCGGGTCCGGGTCGCGGACCGCCCATTCCTCCGCAAGATCCCCTGCGAAGGGGATCAGCCCGGGTAGGAGCATCAGCTCCGCCAGCACCTGCCGGCGTGCCGCCACGGAGGGTGTCTGCCGCAGCTGTGCCACCAGCTCCTGTCGCGATTCCGATGACGAGTCGGACATCGCCGTGAGGACCACCACCCGCAGCTCCTCCGTCTCCACTCGGGCCCGCTCCTGGAGGAAGGCCTCCACCGCGGCCCTGTCCCGGTCCGAGGGGGGAGTGGCGGCGAGCAACCGCAGGCCCACCGCACGGACATCGGGATGAGGGTCCTGCGCGGCGCGCAGCCGCACGAAGTCCGGCGTGACATGAGGCCCCTCCTCCACCAGCAGGGCGAGCGCCAGCGCCCGCAGCTCCTTGCTGCCGTCCTCGGCGGCGAGCCGTCGCACAAAGGCGAGGAATTCCTCGGCAGGGGGGCCACCGTCCCGCGGCCGGGCGAACAGGGCGCGCAGTGCCGCCGATCGGGTCGCCGGGGTGTGCTCCGGGGCGATCAGGGTGCGCAGTGCCGCTTCCCTGTCCTCCCCGGCGGCCAGCAGGGCCACCACCAGGCCCGCCATGGCCTCGGCGGAGTTGTGCAGGATCTCAGCGCTCTGGGCCTGCCCGTACTGCCCGTCCCGGACGTACCAATCCACCAGCCCCGACAACCCTGGCCAGCGTGGCCCGAGGGCCCGTAGCGCGGCTCCGGTCCTGGCGAGGGTGTCGGCCGGCGGATACCAACCGGTCCCGATTCTCCGGTGCACCTCGACGGTCCTGATCAGCAGCCGCACCAGGCTCACGGTCTGCGCCTCCACCAGGCCGGGTCTGCGTACCTCCGCCAGGCACTCGGCGGCGAGCAGGAGTTCCGCGAAACTGCTGTCGTCGCCCGCCACCGCCCGCTCCCCGAACGGGCGCGCCGCCAGCACGCGATCGATGGCCCGTCCGGCGAACCGCTCGTCCAGGAGTCCGCTGAGCAGCAGCAGGATCTCGTGCCAGGCCGGGTCCTCCCAGTAGGCCGCGAAGATCCCGTACAGCTCCTCCTCGCTCACGCTGCGTTCACTCTGGAAGCGGTGGACCAGGTCGATGGCCACCAGGTACTCCAGGAAGGTGCGGTGGACGAAGCCGTAGACCCCGCCGCCGAACAGGCTGAGCACGAAGTTGCGGTGCTGGAACTGGTCCAGCATGATCCGCGCGGCGGTGACCGCACGGTCGGGGGGCAGGGCGTAGCGGCCGGTCAGATAGGTCTCGAAGGTGTCGATGAGGTCCGGGCCCGCGATGTGGTTGCCCGCGATTCCGCCCTCGCCCTCCTGCATCCGGCGGGCCACCAGCCGCAGCAGCTCCAGCTTGTCCTCGGGTCCCAGGTACGGCAGGTGCTCCTCGACCCGGCGGTCCCTGAGGAACCGGCTCGGATCCCAGTGCTCGACCAGCACCGCCATCGCGTGCTCGTACACCGCCCGCCGGTCGCGGGGGAGTTCACGGCGGCGGCCGATGATGGCCAGGATGGTGAGGATCAGCGGATTGCCCGCCAGGGAGCGTACGGAGGCGGAGCCGTCCACCGCCGTCAGCACCCGCTGCTCCAGCCGCCGGGCGTTCGCCGGATCGTCCGGGCAGGCCAGGGCGAACCACCGGTGGCAGAAGGCCCCGATCCGCTCCCGGTCCAGATCCTGGAGCATGAAGTCGGTGAAGCCCGCGCCGTCCAGTACCGCCCGCTGGTACCCGATCCGGCGGGAGGTGACCACGACGCGGGTCGCCGGGTACTTCGCGGCGAATCCGGCGATACGGCGGGCCACCGCGTTGCGGACGTCCTTCTCGAAGAGTTCGTCCAGGCCGTCGAAGACCACGAGCGCCGCGCGCGGACCGGTCCCGGCCAGGCACTCGCCCAGCATCCCGGGCGGAAGCCCCAGGCCCTCGTCCTCATGGAGGTGCCCGAGGAAGTCCTCGAAGGTACGGTCCCGCCAGGCGGCCTCCGCGTACATCCGCAACTCCACGACGAGCGGCAGCCGGCCGTCCAGCCGCCCCAGCTCCGGGGGCGGCCCGCCCTCCGCCGTGAGCGCCAGCGCCAGATAGCGGGCGAGGGTGGACTTGCCGGCTCCCGGGTCGCCGAGCAACACCAGCCGGGTGTGCTCCGGGTCGCTCAGCACCTCCAGCACCGGAAGGGCGGGGCGCGCCTCGTACTCCTGGCGCATCCGCTCCACCATGAAGCGGTCCATGCCGAGGAACTGCGGCAGCGCGTCGTCCGCGCCCGCCTCCCGCAGCCGCTGGACGACATCCCGGGGCAGCTCCACCGGTGGCGGGTCGGCGCGCACCGACTGGGGCACGAATATCTCCCGCAGCCGCACGGCGGGGTGTTCGCCCTGCTCGTGCAGGGGTGTCAGCACCTCCAGGTCCAGCCGTCCGTACCGCTCCCGCAGCCGCTTGGCGTACGCGGTGTACGCCGCCTGGAAGTCGTCCTCGGTCGGGTCGGGGGCCGGCTGCGGGCCGAACACCACCGAGCCCTGGACCCCGTTGATCTGGACCAGGTCGCCGCCGACCCGCGCCCCGGACGCCTGCTGGCCCTTCCACCACCGCCCGAACAGCCCGCTCACGGCGCCCCCGACCCCGTACCGTCCCCGTCGATACGGGCCGAGCCGCCCACCCCGTCCACCTGGTTGAGGCCGCCCCCGGCCCGCGCGCCCCGGGCCGACTGGCCGCCACCGGTGGGCGGCGGCGGGGGAGTGGCCTCGGCCGGCGGAGGGGGCGGTGCCGGACGGGACCCGCCGATGGTCAGGTCCCCCGCCACACCCCGCACCTGGTTGATGGACCCCCCGGCCGTCGCCCCGTCCGCCGACTGCCCGCTTCCGTCAGCGGAGTCGCCGCCCCGCAGGCCGTACACCGCCAGGCCCAGCCCCAGGAGGAAGCTGCCCACTCCGGCCCACTTGTCGGCCCGGTCCAGCCCCTGGAACACGAAGAAGACCACCAGGCCCGCGAGGACGAGCACCGCCCCCGCCCCGACCAGCCACCGCCGCCGCCGTTCCGTCATCCGTCCATCTTCACCGGAACGCGACGGCGCGGGGGCGCCCTTCGGAAGAAAGGGCACCCCCGCGCAACCAGCCTCACCCAGGGCTCAGTTGGCGAAGACCGCCACCGAGTCCTCCACCGCGTGCTGCGGCTGGAGCTCCTCGGCCTGGTGGCTGAGGGCCCGGCGGCGGACCCAGACGATGCCCGCGCCGACCAGGGCGGCCGCGCCCGCGACGACGAAGGGGATGTGGACGTTGGTCCACTCCTCGATCTTCGGGGCGAGGAAGGGCGCCGCGGCCGCGGCGAACCAGCGGACGAAGTTGTAGCCCGCGCTGGCGACCGGGCGCGGCGCGTCCGAGACGCCGAGGGCCAGTTCGGTGAAGACGGTGTTGTTCACGCCGATGAACGCGCCGGACAGGATGGTGCAGACGATCGCGGCGGTGTGGCTGCCGTAGCCGAGGACCACCACGTCCGCGGCGAGCAGCACCAGCGAGCCGCCCAGCACCTTCAGCGAGCCGAAGCGCTCCTGGAGCCGGGGCGCGACCAGCACGGAGAAGACCGCGAGCAGCACACCCCAGGCGAAGAAGACCGCGCCGGACTTGTACGGGGTCATGTCCAGCACGAACGGGGTGAACGCCAGCACCGTGAAGAACGCGTAGTTGTAGAAGAACGCGGAGGCGGCGGCCGAGGCCAGCCCCCCGTGGCCGAGCGCCTTGAGCGGGTCGGTCAGCGAGGTCTTCCGGGCGGGCCTGGGCTGCTCCTTCAGGAAGACGGTGATGCAGAGGAAGCCGACCGCCATCAGCGCGGCGGTGCCGAAGAACGGGTAGCGCCAGCTGGCGTCGCCCAGCAGGGCGCCGAGCAGCGGGCCGCAGGCCATACCGAGGCCGAGCGCCGACTCGTAGAGCAGGATCGCCGCCGCGCTGCCGCCGGCCGCCGCGCCCACGATCACGGCGAGCGAGGTGGAGACGAAGAGTGCGTTGCCGAGGCCCCAGCCGGCCCGGAAGCCCACCAGTTCACCGACCGAGCCGGAGGTGCCGGACAGCGCGGCGAAGACGATCACCAGGGCGAGACCGGCCAGCAGGGTCTTCTTGCCGCCGATGCGGCTGGAGACGAAGCCGGTGACCAGCATCGCCACGGCGGTGATCAGGAAGTAGGAGGTGAAGAGCAGGGAGACCTGGCTGGCGTTGGCGTGCAGCCCTTGGGCGATGGACGGCAGGATCGGGTCGACCAGGCCGATGCCCATGAAGGCGACGACGGAGGCCCCGGCGGTGGCCCAGACGGCCTTGGGCTGGCGCAGGATGCTGCCGGCCCCCTCGTCGAGCGGGTCCGTCCCGGTCGGCCGCTCCGCTGTGGACGGTTCCTTTCCGCGCATGCCTGGCTCCTTCTCAGCCTCGCGAGATGTAAGTGCTATATACACATATTAAGTTAGACAGGCTAATGAATGCAAGTGGCACCCAGCCGAGGGGTGGGGACGACTTCCGCTTCCCCGATCGGGTGATCGTCCTTGACGAGCCGACTCCCGGGGAGGACCGTGGAACGCTATGAGGGGCGAACCCAGTTGCCCGAAGTGCGGAGGCCGGGTCCGGACGCCCGGTCTCTTCTCCGACGCGTGGCAGTGCGAGGCGCACGGCGCCGTCCATCCGCTGCAACCGGTGATCCCACCCAGCGTCGAGGCGCTCGGCGTGGCCACCCACCGCGCCAAGGTCCCGGTCTGGATGCCCTGGCCGCTGCCGGTCGGCTGGCTGTTCACCGGGGTCGCCTACGCCGGTGACGACCGCAGCGGGGGCCGTGCCACCGTGGTCGCCTGCTCCGGCCCCGCCCCGCTCGGCGGCGTGGGCGAGCTGCTGCTGGTCGCCGAGGAACTGGGCGTCGGCCTGGGTGCCCGGTACGCCGGTGTGGAGGGCCCCGACCCCGCCCCGTACATGCGGATCGACAACCGCCCGCACGCCAAGGTGCTCGCGGCCGGCCGTCCCACCCCGCTGTGGAACGTCATGGGCGCCCCCGAGGACCGGGCCGTCTTCGCCGGTGAGGCGCGCGGGCTGTGGCTGTGGGCCATCGTCTGGCCGGAGAAGTCCGGGATGCTGCTCTACGACGAACTGGTCCTCACCGACCTGCGCGAGGCCGGTGCCGAGATGGAGCTGCTGCCCTGCGGGGCGCTCACCCCCAAGCTGCTGGACTGAGCCGGCCGGGAGGACCGGGGAGCCGGGGCCGTTATCCTTGAGCGTCCCCCCGTCCGTCCCGAGCCCCCGTCCGGAGTCCGCCCGTGCGCATCGACCTGCACACCCACTCCACGGCCTCCGACGGCACGGACACCCCCGCCGAGCTGGTCCGCAAGGCCGCGGCCGCCGGTCTGGACGCGGTCGCGCTGACCGACCACGACACCACCCGCGGGCACGCCGAGGCGATCGGCGCCCTCCCGGCCGGACTCACCCTGGTCACCGGCGCCGAGCTGTCCTGCCGCCTGGACGGCATCAGCCTGCACATGCTGGCCTACCTCTTCGACCCCGACGAGCCCGAGCTGCTGCGCGAGCGCGAGCTGGTGCGCGACGACCGCGTGCCCCGCGCCCAGGCCATGGTCCGCAAGCTGCGCGAGCTGGGCGTCCCGGTCACCTGGGAGCGGGTCGCCGCCATCGCGGCGGACGGCTCCGTGGGCCGCCCGCACATCGCCGAGGCCCTGGTGGAACTCGGCCTGGTCGCCACCGTCTCCGACGCCTTCACGCCCGAGTGGCTCGCCGACGGCGGCCGGGTCCACGCCCCCCGGCACGAGCTGGACCCGTTCACCGCGGTACGGCTGATCAAGGGCGCCGGCGGGGTCGCCGTGCTGGCCCACCCGGCCGCCGCCAAGCGCGGCCGCACCGTCTCCGAGTCCGTCATCGCCGAGCTGGCCGCCTGCGGACTGGACGGCGTCGAGGTCGACCACATGGACCACGACGGGCCCGCCCGCCAGCGGCTGCGCGCCCTCGCCGCCGACCACGGGCTGCTGACCACCGGCTCCAGCGACTACCACGGCAGCCGCAAGACCTGCCGGCTCGGTGAGTACACCACCGACCCGGAGATCTACGGGGAGATCACCCGCCGGGCCACCGGCGCCTTCCCCGTCCCGGGCGCGGGCGGACCGCAGGACCCCGCCCCACGGGATGATGCGCGGGTCGTCCGGACTCCGGACGGCCGCCAGGGCTGAGCAGCCGCTTCGGCCCCGGCGCCCCTGCCCAGGGGCCGCCTCCGCCGGTCGCCGCCGGTTGGAGGGCGGCGTCTCCCGGGGCCGTCTCCGTCTGGGGGGGCCGGAAGGGCCGCCTCCGCCGGTCGCCTTCGGCTGAGGGCTGCCGCCGGGGGCACCGCGCCGCCTCATCCCGTACCCCACCTCCTCCGTCACGCGCCGTGCGTGCCCCGCACGGCCGCTTCCCGTCGCCCCGCCGCCCGGCGCGGCGGCACTCCGCACGTACACCCCTCACCGCAAGGCCTACCGTGTTCGACCTCGCCGTCTTCGGCTCCCTCTTCCTGACCCTCTTCGTCATCATGGACCCGCCGGGAATCACCCCGATCTTCCTGGCCCTCACCTCCGGGCGGCCCGCCAAGGTGCAGCGCCGAATGGCCTGGCAGGCCGTCGCCGTCGCCTTCGGTGTGATCACCGTCTTCGGCATCCTCGGCCAGCAGATCCTCGCCTATCTGCATGTCTCCGTCCCCGCCCTGATGATCGCCGGCGGGCTGCTCCTGCTGCTCATCGCGCTCGACCTGCTCACCGGGAAGACCGACGAGCCCAAGCAGACCAAGGACGTCAACGTCGCCCTGGTACCGCTGGGCATGCCGCTGCTGGCCGGGCCCGGTGCGATCGTCTCGGTCATCCTCGCCGTGCAGCACGCCAAGGGCGTCGAGGACCAGATCTCGGTCTGGGTCGCCATCGCCGCCATGCACGGGGTGCTCTGGCTGACCATGCGCTACTCGCTGGTGATCATCCGGGTCATCAAGGACGGCGGTGTGGTGCTGGTGACCCGGCTCGCCGGAATGATGCTCTCCGCCATCGCGGTGCAGCAGATCATCAACGGCGTCACCCAGGTGATCCAGGGCGCCTGAGTCCTGTACCTGCCGGGCCCCCACACAGCACTGCGCCCCCGTACGGATTCTCCCGGGGTCGGGGGAGTCCGTGCGGGGGCGCGGTGGTCCGTACTCCGGCCGCCTCCCGGCTGTCTGCCGTCGGGGCGGGCGGTGGATGCCGGTTACGAGGCGGAGGCCTCGGCCGGGCGGATCCAGATGCGCTGACCGATCGCGGCGGCCTGCTGCACGATGGTGTTGACGGAGGCGGCGTCCACGACGGTGCTGTCGACGGGGGTGCCGTCGATGTCGTCCAGTCGCAGGATTTCGAAGCGCATGGGGCTTCTCCCTTCGTCGATGAGTTGATCCTCCAGTGGAGAACATGAGCGCCGCGACACGACCGCGGACGCGGCTGTGGCGCTGTGCGTATGAGTGCCAACGTGATGCACCCTGCAAACATTCCCTACGCTAAATAAAACTTTCGAGCGGCTAAGGACCGAGGGTCGCTGTCGGCCATCCGGGTCCTCCGCCCTCGGCGGGTGGCGGACAATGAGTCCGGTATGAACGACGACACCTTCGACGCGCGCGTCCACAGTCCCGGCGCCCACAGCCCCGGCCCTCCCCGGCAGGCCCCCGGCGGCGGTGACGGGCCGGCCGCCGAGCTCGGCGCCCGCCTGGAGCGGACGCTGGAGCACACCAATGAGCTCCTGCGGCGGATGCTCGCCGAGGTGGCCAAGACCCCCTCGACCCATGCCATTTTCGTCGACGCGGGTTACGTCCATGCTGCGGCCGGGTTGCTTTGCGTCGGCACCGAGGACCGGCGCGCCTTCGACCTGGACGCCGAGGGGCTGATCGACGCCTTCATCGACAAGGCCCGGACGATCTTCGCCGACAGCAGGCTGCTGCGCGTCTACTGGTACGACGGTGCCCGCCGCCGTATCCACACCCCCGAGCAGCAGGCGATCGCCGAACTCCCGGACGTCAAGGTCCGCCTGGGCAACCTCAACGCCAGCAACCAGCAGAAGGGCGTCGACTCGCTGATCCGCTCCGACCTGGAGTCCCTGGCGCGCCACCGGGCCATCAGCGACGCCGCGCTGGTCGGCGGGGACGAGGACCTGGTCTCCGCTGTGGAGGCCGCCCAGGGCTACGGCGCCCGGGTCCACCTCTGGGGCATCGAGGCGGCCGAGGGCCGCAACCAGGCCGAGGCCCTGCTCTGGGAGGTGGACAGCAGCCGCACCTTCGAGCTGGACTTCTGCCGCCCGTATGTCACCCGTCGGCCGGTGACGACTTACGAGAACGAGGGCGAGCCCCCGCCCTCCCGGGACGAGGTCCGCTTCGTCGGCCAGCGGATCGCCGCCACCTGGTACGGCGAGCGCGGCCCCGCCTTCCTCGCCGAGCTGCTCCCGGGCCACCCCTATCTGCCGGGGCCCGTCGACCAGGACCTGCTGATCGAGGCCGAGCGGCTGATCGGCCGGTCGCTGCGCGGCCACGCGGTCCTGCGCCGCTCGCTGCGGGACGGCTTCTGGGACCATCTGCGGTCCCGGCTCTGAACCGCCCGGTGCGGTCATCGGGTGTGCGGGTCAGGCGCCCGACCCCTGGTGGGCGGCCCAGAACTCCGCCACGGCCGCTGCGGTCTCCTCCGGACGGTCGGTGTTGGGGGAGTGCTCCGCGCCCGCGATCCGCGTCCGGTGGGCGCCGAGCCGTACGGCCATCTCGTCCAGCAGCGACACCGGCCAGACCTCGTCCCGTACGCCGGACAGCACATGCACCGGCAGCCGGTCGCCCAGCGCCGCCAGCTCGTCCACCCGGTCCGGTTCCACCACCAGCTGACGACCGGTCACCCGGAGCTGGACGGGGCTGTTCCGCAGCCAGCGGCGGCGCAGGTCCTCCCGGTTGCCGACCGCCTCCTCCGCCTCCTCCGGCGGGTCCATGGCGCGGATCGCCTCCCACACCTGGGCCATGTCCATCACGGTGAGGGCGTCGCTCAGCAGCTTCACCTTGTCCCGCTGGTCCGCCGCGACCTGCGCCGGTCCGGACGACATCAGGGTGAGGGTGCGGAACGGAGCCGGATCGAGCAGTACGGCGGCCCGGGAGACGAGCCCGCCGAGCGAGTGGCCGAGCAGCTGCACCCGGCCGGCGCCGAGTGCCTCCACCTGGGCCAGCAGATCGCGGGCCAGCTCTCCGAGCGCGTACGCGGACTCCTCGTCCGGCCCCTCGCTCTCGTACTGCCCGCGCCCGTCCACCGCGACGGCCCGCCAGCCGGCCTCGGCCAGCGGCGGGAGCATGGCGATGAAGTCCTCCTTGGACCCGGTGTACCCGGGCACCAGCAGCGCGGTGCCCCTGGCCCGCTCGGGACCGCCGGGCGGAGCCGCGTCGAGCACGGCGAAGGTGCCGCGCGCGGTACGCAGGGAGTGGGACCGGGTGCCGGGCGGCGGGGTGAACGTGGGCGGGCGGCTCATGGGAAGAGGCTAACGGGGCGCCCCGCGCCGGGAGGGAGCGGTTGCGGCCATCCGTGCGCGTACGTCGGCACGGAAGCAGGGCCGCTGACGCCGACGGCCCCGCACCACCCCCGGAGGGGTGGTGACGGGGCCGTCGGATGCCGAACGGCGAGCGATCAGCCTGCGGGCTGCTCGGGCTGCGCGGCGACCGCCTTCTTACGGGTGCGACGCGGCTTCACCTCGGCCTCGGCGATCTCCGAGGTCGGCTCGACGGCGGCGACGGCCTTCTTGCGGGTCCGGCGGGGCTTGGCCTCGGTCTCGGCCGGGGTCTCGGTGACCGGGGCTGCGGGCTCCGCGACGGCCTTCTTCCGGGTCCGGCGGGGCTTGGCCTCGGTCTCGGCCGGGGCCTCGGCGACTGCGGCTACGGGCTCCGCGACGGCCTTCTTGCGGGTCCGGCGGGGCTTGGCCTCGGTCTCGGCCGGGGTCTCGGTGACCGGGGCTGCGGGCTCCGCGACGGCCTTCTTACGGGTCCGGCGAGGCTTGGCTTCGGTCTCGGCCGGGGCCTCGGTGACCGGGGCTGCGGCTTCCGCGACGGCCTTCTTACGGGTCCGGCGCGGCTTCGCCTCGGCCTCGATCTCGACCAGGGCCTCGGCGGCTTCCGGGGTCGGCTCGACCGGGGCGACGGCCTTCTTGCGCGTACGGCGCGGCTTGGCCTCCGCCTCGACCGGCGCCTCGGTGACCGGGGCTGCGGCTTCCGCGACGGCCTTCTTACGGGTCCGGCGGGGCTTGGCCGGGGCCGCGGGCTCCTCGGCGGCGACCGGCTCGGGCACCGTCACCGGCTCCACGACGGCCACCGGCTCCACGACGGCCACCGGCTCCGCGACCGCGACCGGCTTGGCCTCGGCGGCCTGGGCCGGGATCGCCACCGTGGCGGTGGCGGTGACGGCCGCCGACGGGGCGTTGGACCGGGTACGGCGACGGCGGCGCGGGGTGCGCGGCGCGGTGGAACCGTCCTCGGCGGGAGCCACCGGGGTGACCGGGGCCACCGGAGCGGTCGTGGCGGGGGCCGCCGTCTCCGCCACGGGGGCGGAGCCGACCGCCTCGCCGCCGCGGGTGCGGCGGCGCCGGCGCGGAGTGCGCGTACGGGCGGGACGCTCCTCGGTCCGCTCCGACGGGCGGCCCGACCGGCCCGACCCGTCCGGGGAACGGGATCCGTCCGAAGAGCGGGATCCTTCCGAGGACCGGGAGGAGGAGCGCGGCGGACGGCCGGAGCGGCCGCGGCCACCGGTCTCGCCCAGGTCCTCCAGCTCCTCCGCGTCCAGACCGGCCCGGGTCCGCTCGGCACGCGGCAGTATGCCCTTGGTGCCCTCGGCGATGTCCAGGTCGCTGTAGAGGTGCGGGGAGGTGGAGTAGGTCTCCGGCGGATCGTTGAAGCCCAGCTCCAGCGCCTTGTTGATCAGCTGCCAGCGCGGGATGTCGTCCCAGTCGACCAGGGTGATCGCGGTGCCGCTGGCACCCGCGCGGCCGGTGCGGCCCACCCGGTGCAGATAGGTCTTCTCGTCCTCGGGGGACTGGTAGTTGATGACGTGCGTGACGCCCTCGACGTCGATACCGCGGGCGGCGACGTCGGTGCAGACCAGCACGTCCACCTTGCCGTTGCGGAAGGCGCGCAGCGCCTGCTCGCGGGCGCCCTGGCCGAGGTCGCCGTGGACCGCGCCGGAGGCGAATCCGCGCCGCTCCAGCTGCTCGGCGATGTCCGCGGCCGTCCGCTTGGTCCGGCAGAAGATCATCGCCAGACCGCGGCCCTCGGCCTGCAGGATGCGCGAGACCATTTCCGGCTTGTCCATGGAGTGGGCGCGGTAGACGTGCTGGGTGATGTTGGCGACGGTCGCGCCCGAGTCGTCCGGCGCGGTGGCGCGGATGTGGGTGGGCTGCGACATGTAGCGGCGGGCCAGACCGATCACCGCGCCCGGCATGGTGGCCGAGAACAGCATGGTCTGCCGACGCGCCGGAAGCATGTTGATGATCTTCTCGACGTCCGGCAGGAAGCCGAGGTCGAGCATCTCGTCGGCCTCGTCGAGGACGAGGGCCTTGACGTGGGAGAGGTCCAGCTTGCGCTGGCCGGCCAGGTCGAGCAGCCGGCCCGGGGTGCCGACGATCACGTCGACGCCCTTGTTCAGCGCCTCGACCTGGGGCTCGTACGCCCGGCCGCCGTAGATGGCGAGGACGCGCACATTGCGCACCTTGCCGGCGGTGAGCAGGTCGTTGGTGACCTGGGTGCACAGCTCGCGGGTCGGGACGACCACCAGCGCCTGCGGGGCGTCGGTGAGCTGATCGGGGCGGGCGCGGCCGGCCTCGACGTCGGCGGGGACGGTGACCCGCTCCAGGAGCGGCAGTCCGAAGCCGAGCGTCTTGCCGGTGCCGGTCTTGGCCTGGCCGATGACGTCGGAGCCGGAGAGCGCGACCGGGAGGGTCATCTCCTGGATGGGGAAAGGGTTGATGATGCCGACGGCTTCGAGGGCCTCGGCCGTCTCGGAAAGGATTCCGAGCTCTCGGAAAGTCGTAGTCAGGGTGCTGCCTCTTCTGTGAGACGCGGCATGAGGCGAACGCTGGGGGTCTTACCGTGCAGAACCGTGCCGGTCACGTCCGGCCGCGGGCCCTGGCGGGCCGCAGCCCGTACGAGACCTCGGGTGGCGCGGGACCACTGCCGTCGCTCTAGCGTCATACCGCTGAGGGTCCCCTCGCATGCGGCGCTGACGCGCGCACGGAGGGCTGTCGGGTCGGAGCCGATCGGGCCACCGACCGGGCATCCTCATTCATGAGACGGCCCGCCGAGTACATACGAGAAACCACTGCATGCTCAGCAGGCGCATTACCACTGTACCCCGGAATGGCGCAGGCGTGTTGTGCCAATTCACAAGGAGGTGGAGGTCACAGTGGACGACCGGGGCCATCCGGGGCAGGACGGGCGGGCTATTGTGCGCTCCATGGAGACGCCAGACCCCGCCAACACCCCCGCTGACGACGCTTCCTCGGCCGATTCCGCCGCCCCCCTGAGAGAGCGGCAGACCTCCCCCGCAGAGCAGTCGACCTCTCTCGGAGAGCAGTCGACCCCTCTCGGAGAGCGGCCGGCGGAGCAGCCCACCGGGGAGCCGGCCGAGCAGCCGACCGGGATCGCCGCCCTCGGCTGGGCCGCCGCCTCGGCCGAGCCCCAGTACCGCGCCGCCGTGGTGGATCTGCTGGGCGCGCTGGCGTACGGGGAGCTGGCGGCCTTCGAGCGGCTCGCCGAGGACGCCAAGCTGGCGCCGGGCCTGGCGGACAAGGCGGAACTGGCCAAGATGGCGTCGGCCGAGTTCCACCACTTCGAGCGGCTGCGGGACCGGCTGACCGCGATCGACGCCGAGCCGACCGGCGCGATGGAGCCGTTCGCCAAGGCACTGGACGAGTTCCACCGGCAGACGGCGCCCTCCGACTGGCTGGAGGGCCTGGTCAAGGCGTACGTGGGCGACTCGATCGCCAGCGACTTCTACCGGGAGGTGGCGGTCCGGCTGGACTCCGACACCCGCGCCCTGGTCGTCGCGGTGCTGGACGACACCGGTCACGGCAACTTCGCGGTGGAGAAGGTGCGGGCCGCCATCGAGGCCGACCCCCGGGTCGGCGGGCGGCTGGCCCTGTGGGCGCGCCGGCTGATGGGCGAGGCCCTCTCCCAGGCGCAGCGGGTGGTGGCGGACCGGGATGCGCTCTCCACCATGCTGGTCGGCGGGGTCGCGGACGGCTTCGACCTGGCGGCGGTCGGCGAGATGTTCTCCCGTATCACCAAGGCCCACACCAAGCGCATGGCGGCACTCGGCCTCGCGTCCTGAGTCCGGTCCGCCTTCCGCGGCGGCCGGGCCCGGCGGCTCAGCTCTGGGTGGCGGCTCAGCTCTGGGTCGCCGCTGATCGGCGCATACGGCGGGTGGTCGGGCGCAGCAGCAGCGACAGGACGACCGCCGCGACCGCGACGGCGCCGACGAGGGTGCCCGGCGCGTTCCCGGGGCCGAGCGCGGCGTGTGTCACCAGGGCGCCGAACAGGGCTCCGAGCGTGCCCGAGGCCAGCACCACACGGCGGGCGGGGAGCCGGTCCGGGAGCCGGTGGGCGGCCGCCCAGGAGAGGGCCAGCCCGAGCATGACGGAGCCGAGAGCTTCCCAGAACACTACGGATCACCTCGCGGTCGGCGGGGCGGGCAAAACGGTCATGGCCGTAGTACCCGATGCACCGGAAACGCAATCATCATCCCGGGGGCCGGAGGCCCTTTTGTCGATACGTCGACAGGGCGAAGAGCCGGGCCCGGAACATGGCGGAGGCCCGGCGGACCAGCCGCCGGGCCTCTCGTCGTACCACCGCTCAGAGCGTGCCGAAGCCCACCCGCCGCGCCGTCGGCTCGCCGATCTCCACATAGGCGATCCGCTCCGACGGCACCAGCACCTTGCGGCCCTTGTCGTCCGTCAGGCTCAGCAGCTGCGACTTCCCGGCCAGCGACTGGGCCACCAGCTGCTCCACCTCCTCGGCGGACTGCCCGCTCTCCAGAACGATCTCCCGGGGTGCGTGCTGCACGCCGATCTTGACCTCCACGGCTATGTCCCTCCGAACGGTCAGCGTTGCGCGGTCGACCGCGCCGTACGCTGCACAGATTAGCCCGGGGAGCGGACGCCTCAGGGCGCGGAGCCGCACGCCAGGAGCGAACAGCACCCCCGGCCCGTACGGGGAGGGGCCGGTCGATCAGCGGTTCGCGCCGCCGTGGTTCTCCGTGCCGTGCACGTCACTGCCCTGGTGCTCGCCGCCGTGGCTGTCCGTGCCGTGGTTCTCGCTGCCGTGCAGCGGGAAGCCGGCGATGCCCCGCCAGGCCAGCGAGGTGAGCAGCTGCACCGCGGTGCCACGGGGGATCGGGGACTCGCTGGAGAGCCAGTAGCGGGCCACCACCTGGGAGACCCCGCCGAGCCCGACGGCGAGCAGCATCGACTCGTCCTTGGACAGCCCGGTGTCCTCGGCGATGACCTCCGAGATCGCCTCGGCGCACTGGAGCGACACCCGCTCGACCCGCTCGCGCACCGCGGGCTCGTTGGTCAGGTCGGACTCGAACACCAGCCGGAACGCGCCGCCCTCGTCCTCCACGTACGCGAAGTAGGCGTCCATCGTCGCGGCCACCCGCTGCTTGTTCTCGGTGGTCGACGCGAGCGCCGTGCGCACCGCCTGGAGCAGCGACTCGCAGTGCTGGTCGAGCAGCGCCAGGTAGAGCTCCAGCTTCCCCGGGAAGTGCTGGTACAGCACGGGCTTGCTGACGCCGGCGCGCTCGGCGATGTCATCCATCGCGGCCGCGTGGTAGCCCTGCGCCACGAACACTTCCTGGGCCGCGCCCAGCAGCTGGTTCCGTCGGGCCCGGCGCGGCAGTCGCGTGCCCCTAGGGCGCGCCGCCTCCGTCTGCTCGATGGCTGTCACGCCGCCTCCTGAAATAGATTCATGCGCGCTGTGCGCCGCGCCGCCATCGTACTTTTGGGTAACCCGCCTGTGTGCGGTGCGAGCGCGAAATTTCACGTACCGGACGGCCCGGGCCGACGGCGATTCAACGTTAAACCGACCGAGGGGTCGGGACCAGCCCCGGGCCGGTCGCATATACGCGGACCGGCTCGGGGCCGTCACTCCCGGCGGCGCGGCTCCCATGGCGGCTCCCATGGAACGCCCCGGGCGGAATGCCCCGGAGGCCGCTGCCTCAGCGGTAGTCGTCCTCGTCCAGACTGACCACCCGGGTCTGCTCGATCGCATCGGCCTCGTTCGCACTGGCCGGGTCGACGCCGGTCAGCGGCTCGTCGCCGCGCTGCTGCCACTCCGCCCGCTGCTCCGCTACGTCCCCCTCGGGGGACTCCTCGTCCAAGGGGGCCGCCGCCTCCCGCTCGGCGGCCCGCTCGTCCTCCGCCCGGGCCTCGGACTCCTCCGCCTCGTCCGCCTCGTTCCGGTCGAAGGTCTCGAAGGTCTCGAAGGTCTCGGGATCAGTGGGGTCGGCGCTCATGTGCTCCCTCTCACGCGGATCGGTACTCGACGGTCACCGGGGTCGGATGCCCACAGACACGAGCGTATGCAGGACCCCCGGGCAACGCCATGCGGCCTGTGACGGCGAACACACCAGGGGGAGCGTGATCCTCTCGTAACATTGCCGCATGTCTTCGACCGAGCTGCCGGAAGCCCTCGCCGCCACCGTGGCCGGCCCGAGGGTGAGCGCGGTGCGGGTCGCGGAGGGGGAGCGGCTGCGCACCGTGACGCTGCCCGGTCTGACGCTCAACGTGCGGGAACGCCCGTCGGACCGCACCGGACTGCCGCCCGCCCTCTACGTGCACGGCCTCGGCGGCTCGTCCCAGAACTGGTCGGCGCTGATGCCGCTGCTGGCGGACATCGTGGACGGCGAGGCCGTCGACCTGCCCGGTTTCGGTGACTCGCCCCCGCCGGACGACGGCGACTACTCGGTGACCGGTCACGCCCGGGCGGTGATCCGGCTGCTCGACGCGGGCGGCCGCGGGCCGGTCCATCTGATCGGCAACTCCCTGGGCGGCGCGGTCAGCACCCGGATCGCCGCGCTGCGGCCGGACCTGGTGCGCACTCTGACCCTGGTCTCCCCGGCGCTGCCCGAGATCCGCGTCCAGCGCGACACCTGGCCCACCGCCCTGCTCGCGGTGCCCGGCGCCGCCGCCCTGCTCACCCGGCTCACCAAGGGGTGGACCGCCGAGCAACGCGTCCGCGGGGTGACGGCCCTCTGCTACGGGGACCCGGGCCGGGTCACCGAGGAGGGCTTCCGCAACGCGGTGGAGGAGATGGAGCGCCGCCTCGCGCTCCCCTACTTCTGGGACGCCATGGCCCGCTCGACACGCGGTCTGGTCGACGCGTACACGCTCGGTGGCCAGCACGGGCTGTGGCGGCAGGCCGAGCGGGTGCTCGCCCCGACGCTGCTGGTGTACGGCGGCCGCGACCGGCTGATCTCGTTCCGGATGGCGAGCCGGGCCGCCCGCGCCTTCCGCGACGCCCGGATGCTGACCCTCCCGGACGCGGGGCATGTGGCGATGATGGAGTACCCGGAGACCGTCGCCACCGCGATACGGGAACTGATCCGCGAACGCGGCGGGGCCGGGCACGGCGAACGGGTCGGGGCCGGACACGGCGGTGCCGAACGGGCCGGGGCGCACGTGGGCGCCGGGGACGGCGAGGTCCGTACCGAGGACGGCCGGGACGACGAGGCCCGCACCGGGGGTGGCCGAGGCGGTGAGGCTCGTACCGAGGTCGGCCGGGGCGGCGGGGCCCGCACCGGGGGTGGCCGGGATGGCGAGGCTCGCACCGGGGGTGGCCAGGAGGGCGAGGCTCGCACCGGGGGTGGCCGGGACGGTGAGGCTCGTACCGAGGTCGGCCGGGGCGGCGAGGCCCGCATCGGGGGTGGCCGGGACGGTGAGGCTCGTACCGGGGGCGGCCGGGACGGCGAGGCCCGCACCGGGGACGGCCAGGACGGTGACGGCCGCGAGAAGCAGGTCAACCTAGACGATGACGCCGGCGACGAAGGCAACGGGAGCTGATCCGGGGCGTGGGACGACACAGCCGCAGGGGCGCCGCGCCCCAGGGCTCCGAACGGGCGCGGCGCGCTGAAGGCGCCGAGGCCGCAGCTTCGGGCGAGGCGGCCGAGCGCTCGGCCATGGGCCGTCGGCCCCGGGTGGCCGCCCCCGCGGCGCCCGCTCCCCAGGCACCGGAACCGCACCATCGGGGCGCCGGTCCGGAGTCCCACCCCGTGCGCGGCGGCCACCCGGAGGAGCGCGGCGCCGACGGGTACGGGACCAAGGAGTACAGGCGCGGCGGTGGCCGCTACGGCGACTGGCAGGCCGAGCCCCGTGACGGCGGTGCGACCGGTGGCCGGCCGCGTGACGGTGGCGCGACCGAGGGAGGGCCGGCCGGCCAGGGGCCCGGGGGGCGGAGGGCGTCCGGCCAGGGGGCGTTGGGCTCGCGGCCGGGTGGCGGGGGCCGCAACCCCGGGCCGCGCCATGAGTACCTCGCCATCTTCGACGCCGGGCCGGTCGCCAGGCCCCTCGGCGGCCCCACCGGCGCCGTCCCCGCTTCCGGTTCCGGGGCCCGGGTCGCGGCCGGTGGCCCGCCCGGCCCGGAGGGCCCGGTCGCCGTGGCGAAGGACGGTCCGTCCGGCTCAGGCGGCGGCCTCGCGCGTACGCTCACCGGGATCGCGGCCGCCGCTGTCACCACCGTCCTGGCGATCGTCGTGGCCGGTCAGGTCACCGGCGCCGGACCGGACGGGCCCTCCTCCCGGGCGGCCGGGGTGAGTGCCGCACCCGGACTCGCCGACTCGGGGACGACCGAGGAGAACGGCAAGGGCGAGGCGGAGGGCAGCAGGAAGGGCCCCGGCGCCGACGGACCGGACGCGCGCTCCGGCCGGACGGACCGGTCCGAGGGCCGCGCCGCCCCGCCGCCGACCTACGCGCAGCTGATGGTGCGGCGGTTCCCGCTGGCCCCGAAGCTCAAGGGGTCGGGCGAGTTCGACGCCGTGCCCGGCCTCGACAAGGCACCCGGCAAAGGGCGGAAGATCCGCTACCGGATCGACGTCGAGAAGGGCCTCGGCCTGGACGCCGGACTGTTCGCCCGAGCCGCCCAGGAGACGCTGAACGACAACCGCAGCTGGGCGCACGGCGGCGCGATGACGTTCGAGCGGATCTCCAGCGGACGTCCCGACTTCGTGCTCACCCTCGCCAGTCCCGGCACCACCGCCTTCTGGTGCGCCAAGTCCGAGCTCGACATCACCGAGCAGAACGTCTCCTGCGACTCCGCCCGGACCGACCGGGTCATGATCAACGCCTACCGCTGGGCCCAGGGTTCCCAGACCTTCGGGCCGGCCGCGATGCTGCCCTACCGGCAGATGCTCATCAACCACGAGGTCGGGCACCGGCTCGGGCACGGCCACGTCAACTGCTCGACCGAGGGGTCCCTCGCCCCGGTGATGCAGCAGCAGACGAAGTCGCTCGACATCGGGGGCGTGAAGTGCCGCGCCAACCCCTGGGCGTTTCCCGACGGCTGAGGTCCTTGCCCGCCGTCCCGTCCCGTCCCGGGTGACTGCGGTGCGCGCCGGTGTGCGCACCGCGGCCGTGCGGAGTGCGCCTCGGTGGTGCGCCGGGCGGACGTTTTCGCGCCGCGCGCCCCTCTCTCGCCTCACGCGCTCTGAATGGCCGGCCCGGTCGGCAGGGAATTCGCCTTTCACCGGCTGATTCCGGCCGATCCGGATGGTGCCCACACTGCCGTCCGGAACATCGGAGCAGGCCTTTCCGGAACGCGGAATGACCTCCGGGCGGTTGCGCCAAGTCCGGATCGCCGCTGGACAGCGACGGTATTCGACCGATCAACTGGCCTATTGAGAACGTCTGTTGACCCCTTCTATCCGAAGGCTCGGTCATATTCGGACCGTTCCCGCCCTAGCGCTTCGAAACGCCCGGCGCGGTCGAAAGTTACGAGTATTCACCCCTTCCGGTGGCGCGACGGACAACCGTCCATCGCGCCACCCGCGCTTCCGCTTACGTTCATCCCGCCGCCGGTCAGCGCACCCCAACGGTGCCGACCGCAGGCAGAAGGGGATGGGGGTGTGCTGTGCGGATCGGACTGCTCACGGAGGGCGGATACCCGTACGCGAAGGGGGAGTCCGCGCTCTGGTGCGACCGGCTCGTGCGCGGGCTCGCGCAGCACGAGTACGACGTCTACGCGCTGGGTCGCACCCCCCGCCAGGAGCGTGCCGGCCGGCTGCCGGCGGCGCCCGCCGTACGGTCGGTCCGGACGATGGCGCTGTGGACCCCCGCCGAGGACGGCCCCGGAAACGGCCGCTCCTACGGCCGGCGCGAGCGCCGCCGGTACGTCGGATGCCTGGCCGAGCTGGCCGCCGGTGTGTGCGGGGACGGGCCGGAGCACGGCGGCGCCGACGCCGGCAACACCTTCGCCACGGGGCTGTACGGACTGGCCGACCTCCTCCGGGCGCACGGTGCCCCACCCGCCGCCCTGCGGTCCGAGGCCGCCGTCCGCGCCCTGGAGGCCGCCTGCCGTGCGCCCGGCGCACGCCGGGGCGTACGGCAGGCCACCCTGCGGGATCACCTCGCGTTCTCGGACTGGCTGGAGCGCGCACTGCGCCCGCTGGTCCCGGACTGGTACGGGCCGGACGCCCTGGGCGCCGCCGACCTCTGCCATGCCGTCTCCGGCGGCCTCGCCGCCCTCCCCGGACTGCTGGCCAAACGCTTCTTCGGAGTGCCGCTGCTGCTCACCGAGTACGGCGTGCACATCCGGTCGCACTATCTGACGACCGCCGGCGCCCCGCTCAGCGCCCCTCTGCGCGCCCTGCTCGCCGCGTTCCACGGGCGGCTCGCCACCGAGGTGTACCGCCAGGCCGCCGTCATCACCCACGGCAATGCCCATGCCCGGCGCTGGCAGCAGCGGTGCGGCGCCGACCCCGTCCGGCTGCGCACCATCCACCCGGGGCTGGACGCCCACCGGTTCGCCGCCGTCGGGGAGGCGGGGGACACCGGTGACCCGTACACCCTGGTGTGGGTCGGCCGCGCCGAACCCGCCAAGGACCTGGTCGGCCTGCTGCACGCCTTCGCGGCCGTGCACCGCGAGGAGCCCCGGGCGCGGCTCCGTATCGTCCACGCGCCCCCCTCGCCCCGCGAACCCGCCGACTACCTCGCCCACTGCCGGACCACCGCCACCCGGCTCTTCCCCACCCGGCTCTTCCCCACCCGGCTCTTCCCCACCTGGCCCGGCCCCGGCACCGGGCCGATGGGCCAGGGGGCGCCGGCCTTCCCGGTGACCTTCGAGGAGGTCGGCGGCCCGAGTGCCCCCGACCGGACCGGCGCCTACGCCGACGGCGCCGTCACCGTGCTGTCCAGCGTCGTCGAGGGGTTCCCGGCCGGGCTGGTCGAGGCGATGCTCTGCGGCCGTGCCACCGTCTCCACGGACGTCGGCGCGGTGGTCGAGGTCGTCGGGGGCACCGGACTGGTGGTGCCCCCGCGCAACCCGCAGGCGCTCGCCGCCGCCTGCCTGGCGCTGCTGCGCGACCCCGCCCGCCGGGCGCGCCTGGGCGCCGCGGCCCGCGCCCGCGCGCTGGAGCTGTTCACCGTGGAGCAGAACCTCTCCGCCTTCCACGGGCTCTATCTGGAGCTGATGTCGCGTGCCCCGGTACGCCGCGACCGGGACGGCACGGCCGCCGACGGCACCCCGCTGCCGTTCGCCCACCCAGCCGAGGCATACCTCCCCGGACGCTGGACCGGCCGCCTCGACCGCGCGCCTGCCCCCGTCCCCGCCGGGCTCGGCCCTCCGGTCGGCGCGGGCGCGACGAGCGGCACCCGCCCTCACCGCGACACGGACAGCGGCGGAATCGGGAGCGGCGATGCCTGACAGCGGCCCCCACCATGACCCCGCCCGCGAGGAGGCCGCCGACGGTCCACCGGCCGAAGGCCTCCGCTCCGCCGCAGCGCCCGTCCTGGCAGCGCGGCAGGGCGGTGACCCCGTCAAGGCGCTGCTGCACCGCCACCGGGCGCTGTGCGAACGGGCCGTCGACCCCTTGGAGATCGCCGCCGCCCTGGAGGCCCACGGCGTCACCGACCGCATCGCCGCCTCGTTCCGGCACCGGGACGTCTTCTCCCTCGCCGAGGAGCTGTACGCCCGGACGCCCAGGTCGGACGACGAGCACCTCGCCCACCCACGAGCCACCGGTACCGGACACCCCGGCCGCGGGTCCGACGGCGACCCACACACCAGCAGCCGGCCTGTCCCCGGGACCGGCACCCGGCCCCTCCGCAGCGACCGGGCCCGCGAGGGTGCCCAACCTGCCGACCGACCGCCGGTACGCGGCCCGCACGGGAGCGCCGGACCAAGGGGTGCGGCAGCCGAGCGGGCCCCCGAGGACGGAACCGGCCGGCCCGTCCCGGCGGAGGAGATAGCCCGGCGAGCCGGGCGCCCCCTGGTGTGGGCACCGCTCACCCTCCTGCCGGGCGCCGCCGTCGGACTGACCCTCGCGGGGCTCGCCGCGACCACCGGCCCGGCGCGGTTCGCCGTCGGCGCGGCCGGGACGGTGGCCGCCGCCGGGGCGCTCGCCGGCTGCCTCCGCCACGGCCCGCTCCGGGCGGCGCGGCGCACCCGCGCGGCCGGCCCCGCCCTGGTCCGGGCCCTGTCCGCCGTCCGCACCCCTCTGTGGTGCATCGTGCTTCTCGGCTGTCTGCTGCTGGACGCCGTCCCCGACCACGATCTGGGCCTCACCTGGAGCCTCGCCGCTCTCACCGCCGAGCCCGACCGGACCGGCGTACCGCTCCACCCCCTCTCCGTCGGCGCACCCGCGACGCTCCTCGCCCTGGCGCTGGCGGTGGCGCCCGCGGCCTGGTGCGCGCACCTCTTCTCCGTACGGGCCCGGCGGGGGCTGGCCGCCAGTCGCCGCCTCGCCGACTTCGCCGCCGGTGCCCGACCGCTGCTGCTCGGCGCCGTCGCCCTGTTCACCGTGCTGCTCGCCGCGCTCACCGCGACCACCGGCACCGTCCTCGGCGACGGCCCCCGAGGCGCGGCGCTGATCGGCTGCCTCGCCCTCGGCACCCTGTTCTTCCTGGCCCGTCTGCTCACCGCCCATGGCTTCGCCCGGACCGCGGGCAGCGCGCTGTTCGCCGCCTGTGCCGCATGGACGCTCGCCCTCGCCGCGGAGCAGGCGGCCCGCGTCCCGGGACTCGGCCGGCTCGACGCCCCGAGGCGCGCCCTCGCCGACCTCTGCGGGCCGGGCGCGGTGACCGTGCTGGTCTGCGGGGCGGCCGCGCTCGCCCTGCTGGTCCGCGCCTGCGCCCTGCTGACCCGGGCCTCCACCCATGCCGTCGACTGGCCGGCTCCCGCCCATGCCGGCGGCTGACCTCCCCTCCGGGCCGCGCCCCGTCCCCGGGACGCGCCCTTCCGGCCATCCGGACCGGCACCCCTCCCCTCGGAGGCGGCCCCCGCCACCTCCCTCCCTCCCCCTACCACTCCCCGACACCCAGGACGCAAGGAGACGACGACCATGACCGCCACCGCCGCCAAGCCCGGCCTTCGCGAAGGAGGCGCACGATGAGGGTGCTGCTGCTCGGCGCCAACGGATTCCTCGGCCGCTTCGTCGCCGACCGGCTGCTCGCCGACCCGGCCGTCCACCTCACGGCCCTGGGCCGGGGCGACGACGCCGACGTACGGTTCGACCTCGCCGGAGGGAGCCCGGGTGCCCTCACCCGCTTCCTGGACGCCGTCCACCCCGGGGTGGTCGTCAACTGCGCCGGGGCCACCCGGGGCGGAGCCCGCGAGCTGACCCGGCACAACACGGTCGCCGTGGCCACCGTCTGCGAGGCGTTGCGCCGCAGCACCTGCCAGGCCCGCCTGGTCCAGGTCGGCTGCGCCTCCGAGTACGGGCCCTCGCAACCCGGTTCGTCCACGGCCGAGGACGCGGTGCCGCGCCCCGGCGGGCCGTATGGAGTGTCCAAACTGGCCGCCACCGAACTGGTCCTCGGCTCCGGACTGGACGCCGTCGTACTGCGGGTGTTCTCCCCGGTGGGCCCCGGCACCCCGGCCGGATCCCCCCTCGGCCGGCTCGCCGAGGCGCTGCGCCGGGCCATCCAGAACGGCGACGGCGAGCTGAAGCTGGGCGGCCTCGGGGTCCAGCGCGACTTCGTGGACGTCCGGGATGTGGCGCGCGCGGTGCACGCCGCCTCGCTGTCGGCGGCCCAGGGCGTCATCAACATCGGCACCGGACGGGCCGTACGGCTGCGGGACGCCGCCGCGGTACTGGCCAGGGTCGCCGGATACCCCGGCAACCTCCATGAGGTGGACGTACCGCCGAACCGGCCGCTCATCGGTGTGCAGCGCGGCGAGGGCGGCCCGGCACGCGGCGCCGACGCCGGTCTGGTGCGCGGCGCCGACGCCACTGTGCTGCGCGGCGCCGACGGAGGCCTCCTGCGCGGCGGCGACGGCGGCCTCGGGCGGGGTGGCGACGGCGCCCCGGACCTCCCGCAGCCGGGGCCCTCCTCCCCGTACCCCGACGGCTGCGGCAGCTGGCAGCAGGCCGATGTGCGCACCGCCCGCGACCGGCTCGGTTGGCGGCCCCGGATCAACCTGGAGGAGTCGCTCGCCGACATCTGGATGGAGGCGGCATGCCGCATCTGACCCGGACCGGTGCCCCGCTTGCCGCAACCGGGGCCGACCGGCTCGGCTTCGGTGTGCCGGGGTACGCGCATCCGCTGCTCGCCCCCGTCGAGTGGGCGGAGCTCACCCGCCCCGGGGTGCCGCTGCACTGGGCGGTGCTCAATGTGGCCGACGGGCCGGGCGCCCGGCCCGATCCGCACTGCCTGGAGGCGGCCGGCCGGCTGCGCAACGGGGGCGTGCGGGTCCTGGGCCACATCGATCTGGCGTATGGCGCGCGTCCGTTCGCGGAGGCCGTGTCCGACGCCCAGCGGTTCGCGGACTGGTACCGGGTGGACGGCTACCTGCTGGACCGCTGCCCGCCGGACCGGGAGCGGCTCGCGTCCGTGCGGCGCACCGCGGCCACCCTGGAGGCGGTGCTCGACGGGGCCGACGGCTGCCATCTGGTGCTGGGCCACGGCGTCCACCCCGATCCGGGGTACGCCGAGGTCGCCGACCAACTGGTCACCTTCCGGGGGCGCTGGGCCGACTACCGCTGGTCGCAGGCGGCCCCGTGGACGGCCGACCATCCACCGGAGCGCTTTGTCCACCTGGTGCACGGCGTACCGCGCACCCACCTGGAGGAGGCGGTGCGGATCGCGCGCTGGCAGGGGGCGGGCACCATCTTCTTCACCGACCGCACTCCGGGGCCGCCACCGGCGGTCGGCTCCGAGGCCGACCTGACCGGACCGGCAGCCGGCGGCAGAGGTTCTTACGCCCAGGTCAGCGGACGAATCGGAGGAAACGCCGCATTCGAGGCGCTGCCCGGCTACTGGGACGAAATCGTCTCGCGCATCGGACCAGGTGTCTCGGAATGAGGAGCGCCGTGGCAGTGTTACGGAGAGACAACCGTACTGACTACCGACCAACGGAGTCCCCGTGTCGCTGCCACCCCTGGTCGAGCCGGCTGCCGAGCTCACCGTAGACGAGGTCCGCAGGTACTCACGCCACCTGATCATCCCGGACGTCGGGATGGACGGGCAGAAGCGGCTCAAGAACGCCAAGGTGCTCTGCGTCGGCGCCGGCGGCCTCGGGTCTCCCGCCCTGATGTACCTGGCCGCCGCCGGTGTGGGCACGCTCGGCATCGTGGAGTTCGACGAGGTCGACGAGTCCAACCTCCAGCGCCAGATCATCCACAGCCAGTCGGACATCGGCCGCTCCAAGGCCGAGTCCGCGCGGGACTCGGTGCTCGGCATCAACCCGTACGTCAACGTGGTCCTCCATGAGCAGCGGCTTGAGGCCGACAACGTGCTGGACATCTTCGGTCAGTACGACCTGATCGTGGACGGCACGGACAACTTCGCCACCCGCTACCTGGTCAACGACGCCTGTGTGCTGCTGAACAAGCCGTACGTCTGGGGCTCGATCTACCGGTTCGACGGCCAGGCCTCGGTGTTCTGGTCGGAGCACGGCCCGTGCTACCGCTGCCTCTACCCCGAGCCCCCGCCGCCGGGCATGGTCCCCTCCTGCGCCGAGGGCGGTGTGCTCGGCGTGCTGTGCGCCTCCATCGGCTCCATCCAGGTCACCGAGGCGATCAAGGTGCTGGCCGGTGTCGGTGAGCCGCTGGTCGGCCGGCTGATGATCTACGACGCCCTGGAGATGCAGTACCGGCAGGTCAAGGTCCGCAAGGACCCCGACTGCGCGATCTGTGGCGAGAACCCGACCGTCACCGAGCTCATCGACTACGAGGCCTTCTGCGGCGTCGTCTCCGAGGAGGCCCAGGAGGCGGCGGCCGGCTCCACGATCACTCCCAAGCAGCTCAAGGAGTGGATCGACGACGGCGAGAGCATCGACATCATCGACGTCCGCGAGCCCAACGAGTACGAGATCGTCTCCATCCCGGGCGCCCGGCTCATCCCGAAGAACGAGTTCCTGATGGGCACCGCCCTGCAGGACCTCCCCCAGGACCGGAAGATCGTCCTGCACTGCAAGACGGGTGTCCGCAGTGCGGAAGTCCTCGCCGTGCTGAAGTCCGCCGGATTCGCGGACGCCGTCCATGTCGGCGGCGGCGTCATCGGCTGGGTCCACCAGATCGAGCCGGACAAGCCCGTCTACTGATCACCTCCTGACCGCGTCCCTCTCGATCGCTCCCCGACCGCAGCGCCGACCCACCGGGGCCGGGCCCACCAGGGCCCGGCCCCGACGGCTGCCGGGGCGGCTGCGATTGCCGTCAGGAGCAGGTGGTGCCGTCAGGAGCAGGTGGTGCCGTTCGCCGGCGCCTTGCCGTCCAGCAGATAGGCGTTCACCGCCTTGCTCACGCAGGAACTGCCGCCGTTGTAGGCCCCGTGGCCCTCGCCCCGGTAGGTGAGCAGCACACCCACCCCCTTGCCCAGTTCCTTCGCCATCCGCACGGCCCCCTCGTACGGGGTCGCCGAGTCACCGGTGGTGCCGACCACCAGCACCGGTCCGGCGCCGGGGGCGCTCGCCTGCGAGGTGGCGCTCTCGCCCTTCACCGGCCACTCATGGCACCAGCCCGCGGTGTCCCAGGCCATGAACTCCCCGAAGACCGGGGATATTCGGCGGAACTCCGGGAGCAGGGCCCGGGCCTCGGCGGCGGTGGGCCGACTGCTGCTGTCGGCGCAGGAGATCGCGCGCTGGGAATGGGCCTGGGTGCTGTAGGAGCCGTCCTCCTGGCGGTCGTTGTACATGTCGGCGAGCTCCAGCAGCCCGTCGCCGCTGCCCTCCCGGGCCTGCCGGAGCCCCTCGGTCAGCATCGGCCACAGGCTCTCCGCGTACAGCGCCTGGGCTATGCCGGTGAGCGCCAGGCTCTCGGTCAGCGGCCGCCCGTCGGAGGTGGCCAGCGGCTGGGAGTCGAGCCGCTTCAACTGCGCCGTCAGCTTGGTGGAGCCGGCGGCCCCCTCACCGGTGGACTTGAAGTAGTTGTCCAGCGCCCGCTGGAAGCCGGTGGTCTGATGGCGGGCCTGGCCCACGCTGTCGGCGGTCGGGTCCACCACCGCGTCCAGCACGGTGCGGCCGACCTGCTCGGGGAAGAGGTGCGCGTAGGTGCCGCCGAGCTGGGTGCCGTAGGAGATGCCGAAGTAGTTCAGCTTGGCGTCGCCGAGGACATGGCGGACGACTTCCAGGTCCCGGGCCGTGTTGCTGGTGGTGACATGCGGCAGCACCTTGCCGGAGCGCTCCTGGCAGCCGGCCCCGAAGTCGCCGCCGTCCGCCAGGTAGGCGGCCTCCTCGGCGGGGGTGTCCGGGGTGCGGTCGATCCGCCGCAGTGACTCGGCCTCCTCGGCCGACTCCCGGCACACCACACCGGAGCTGCGCCCCACCCCGCGCGGGTCGAAGCCGACCAGGTCGTACCGGGCGTTCAGCGCGGTGTACTCGGGGGCGAACTGCGGCAGCAGATCCACCCCGGAGGCGCCCGGGCCGCCGAAGTTGAACAGCAGTGAGCCGATCCGCCGGTCCTGCTGCACGGCCTGCTTGCGGATGAGCGCGACGGAGATGGTCTCGCCCTTCGGCCGCTGGTAGTCCAGCGGCACCTCCACCTCGGCGCAGCGCCACTCCGTGCCGGGGGCCTGGCCGCCCTTCGGCGCCTTGCACGACCGCCAGTCGGGCCGCTGGCCCGTCAGCGCGGCGGGCAGTCCCGGAATCGCGGGTGCCGTGCCCGCCTTCGGCCCGCCGCCCGCCTCAGGGCTGCCGTCGCCTTCGCCACCGCCACCACCGCCGCCGCTCTGGCAGCCGGTGACCAGTCCTGCGGTCAGCAGGGCCGCGGCCGCGAGGGCTCCCGCCCGTACTCGATTGGACATCCGTTCCCCCAACGTTGTTACTGCGCGCCATCCTAGGCTCAGCCACTGACAGTGGCCAGAGCGTGACGTATTGTCGCCAAACGCTGGAAGGACGGACGTTCGCCGTGGCAGGGTCGCAGACGTAAGGAAGTGGACAGCACACGGGGGCGGGGACGTTGGAACGACCGATGGGGACGGTACGGCGGTGGGGCCGGCGGGGTGCCGGGAGCGGCGGCCGGGTGGGAGCGTCAGCGGCAGACGGTGCCGTTCTTCGGCACCCTGCCGTCCAGCAGGTAGCCGTTGACCGCGTCGCGGACGCAGGCGGAGCCTCCGTTGTAGGCGCCGTGACCCTCGCCCTCCCAGGTCAGCTCCACTCCGACGCCCTTGCCGAGCGCGTTCGCCATCGCCTTGGCGCCCGCGTAGGGGGTGGCCGGGTCACCGGTGTTGCCGATCACCAGGATCGGCGCCGAGCCCGCGGCGCTCACCTCCGGGCGGTCCCAGTTGCCGTCCACCGGCCAGTGCGAGCAGCCGATCAGACCCCAGCCCAGGTAGTCGCCGAACACCGGCGAGGCCTTGCGGAACTCGGGCAGCCTGGCCTCGGCTTGCGCCACCGTGAAGCGGGCCTTGTCGTCCACGCAGTTGACCGCCGCGTTCGCCGCCTGCACATTGCTGTAGTTGCCGTTCTGGTCGCGGCCGTTCATCGAGTCCGACAGGGCCAGCAGCAGGCCGCCGTTGCCGCCGTCCGCCTCGTCCAGGCCCTGCTCCAGATAAGGCCAGTACTCCTTGGAGTACAGCGACTGGGCGATGCCGTTGGTCGCCGCCGTCGCGGTCAGCTTGCGCTCCCCGAGCCCGGTGACGGGCTTCTTCTTCTCCAGCCGCTTCAGCAGATCGGTGACGAAGCCCTCCACCTCCTGCACACTGCCCCCGGGCAGCCTGCACTTGTCGCCCCGGGCGACGCAGTCCTTGGCGAAGTTGTCCAGTGCCAGCTGGAACCCCTTCGCCTGCCCGAGGGCGCTCCGCACCGTGGTGCTGGTGGGATCCACCACCGCGTCGAACACCGCCCGGCCCACGGTCCTCGGGTACAGGTGCGCGTAGACGCCGCCGAGCTCCGTGCCGTAGGAGATGCCGAAGTAGTACAGCTTGCCGTCGCCCAGCACCTGCCGCATCAGATCCAGGTCACGGGCCGCGTTCACCGTCCCGACGTGGGGCAGCTCACTGCCCGAGTTCTCCTCGCACGCCGCGGCGAACCGCTTCAGCCCCTCGTCGTACGCCCGGACCTCCCGCTCGTCGTCGGGCGTGGAGTCCAGCGCGTAGAGGGCGTCCAGGCCGGCGTCGTCCAGGCACTCCACACCGGCGCTGCGGCCGACCCCCCGCGGGTCGAAGCTCACCAGGTCGTAGCGGGTGCGCAGGGTCTCGTAGTCCTGCGCGAAGGACGGCAGGGCGGTGATCCCGGAGCCGCCGGGACCGCCGAAGTTGAAGATCAGCGACCCGATGCGCTTCGCCGGGTCGGAGGTCCTGGCGCGGATCAGGGCCAGCTCGATGGTCTCGCCGCCCGGGTCCGCGTAGTCCAGTGGCGCGTCCATGAAGGAGCACTGCCAGCGGGTGCCGCCCGGCAGCGGGGAGGGCGCGGTACCGCCGCCCTCCTCCATCGAGGGCGGTGGGCAGTCCCGCCAGGTCAGCCGCTGGGAGGCCAGCTCCCTGAGCCGGTCGGCGCCGTCCCCGCCCTCGTCCCCGTTCCCGCCGGAGCAGCCGGCCGCCAGCAAGGCGGCGGCGGTGGTGGCGGCGAGGACGGCTGCGGGCCGGGCGGCGCGGAGGGTCATATGCCCCATGGTGCGCCCACCGGTCGGGGTGCGCCCGCGCCCGGGGCCATGCGGGTGGCCGGCCGAGCCGCCGCACCGGCCCGGCCCCGGGGCGCGAGCCCTCGGAAGCCTCGGCCCGGCACCGGCCGTACCCCGGCCGGCCCCTTCAGCGCACCGGACCGGTCAGAGGGCGCCCTTGCGGGTCAGCGAGTTGAACGACAGCCACCCCGGCAGCACCGGCAGCCACAGGGTCATCACCCGGTACATCAGCACCGCCGGGGTCGCGATCTCCAGCGGCAGCCCGCCGACCGTGGTCAGACCGGCGATCAGCGCACCCTCCACCGCGCCCACCCCACCCGGCGTGGGGGCGGCCGAGCCGAGCGCGTTGCCGGCCAGGAAGACCACGGCCAGGATCGCGTAGCTCACCGGCTGGTCGCCCTGCGAGAACGCCCGCACCGAGGCGTCCAGGCAGAACACGAACGCCGCGGTCAGCAGCAGCATGCCGCTGAGCCCGGTGAGCAGCTTCACCGGCCGCTGCAGGACGTCCAGCATCCGCGGCACCACCCCGGCGAACAGCGACCGCAGCCGGGTGGTGACGAACTTGCGCAGCGCCGGGATCGCCGTCACCACCAGCGCCAGCACCGCGACCGTCAGCAGACCCGCGATCACCGTCCGGGACGGGGTGAAGTCCTGCGTCTTCTCCGTCCCGGAGAGGTAGCCGAAGGAGAGCAGCAGCAGGATGTGCGCGCCCAGACCGAACAGCTGCGAGGCGCCCACACTGGCCACCGCGAGGCCCGGGCGGACCCCCGAGCGCTGGAGGAAGCGGGTGTTCAGCGCCACCCCGCCGACCGCCGCCGGGGCGACGATCTTCACAAAGGAGCCCGCCACCTGCGCCACCACCGTCCGCCCGAACGGCACCCGCTCCGGGACGAAGCCCAGCAGGCTCATCGCCGCCGCGACGTAGCTGAACGCGGAGAACAGCACCGCCACCGCCACCCACAGCCAGTCGGCGTGGGCCAACGTCGACAACGACAGCGGCGACCGCGAGATGGAGGACAGCAGGAAGTAAACGGCGATCGCACCGGCGATCAGACTGATCAGCGTCCGCGGCTTGATCCGCTCCAGCCGCACCGGCTCCACCGGCGCCTGCGGCCGGATCAGCAGCACCTGCTGGCGGATCTGCACCAGCAGATCCTCCTCGCGGGCCTCGTCCATCGCCTCGTCCAGCGCCCGCTTCTCCGCCTGCTTGTGCGCCTTCTCCGCCTTCCGCTCGGCCTTGCCGACCGGCTCGCCGCGGTGCTCCGCGTGGCGGGCGTGCGCCTCCACCCGGGCCTGCTTGTCGGCCCGCGAGGCGGCCAGCACCGCCTCCCGCTCCCGCTGCGAGCGCTCCCGGGCCAGCCTGCGCAGCGTGGCGCGGGTCGACCGGCTCAACGCGATCGGCTGGAGCAGCGGCAGGCAGTCGGCGACCTTGTCCGGCCCCAGCGCGGCCACCGCCGCCGCCACCGCCCGCTCCGCGCCCACCCGCAGACCCAGCGTCGTCAGCAGCTGCGCCACATCCATCCGCAGCACCAGATCACCGGCGGCGATCTCCCCGCCGCGCAGATCGGTGAGGATCACCCTGCCGGAACGATCCACCAGCAGCGCGTCACCCGTCAGCCTGCGGTGCGCGATACGCCGCGACTGCAACGCCCGCACCTGGAGCCAGGCACCCCGCACCACCTCGTCGGTGATCTCCTTGTCCTCCAGGGAGTCCAGCGAGCGCCCGCCCACATGCTCGTACACCAGCATCACGGCGTCCGGACCCAGCTCGGAGGTGGCGATCAGCTTGGGCGCGTTGGCCCCCGCCGCGATCGCCGCGTACGCCAGCAGCGCCTCCTGCTCCAGCGCCTGGCGCAGCGACTGCAGCGACCGCCCGGTGGTGATCCCGCGCAGCGTCAGCCGCCGCCACACCCGGTAGAAGAAGCCGTGCGCCTGCTGCTCCCGGTCCACCACGGTCACGTCCAGCGGCGGACCCTCCTCCAGGGTCACCAGGTAGCGGCGCCCCCGGTCCGCCTCCGCACCGCCCGGCAGGTCCTCCGCGCGCATCGCGCCCACCGGCCGGAACCCGACATGGCGCAGACCCGCCAGCAGCGTCTGCCCGGTGGGCCGCACATTGGGCGAGCCCACCGCGTAGACCGTGCCGTAGGCCACCGTCCAGCCGATCAGGATGGTCAGCACGATGGAGAACGGAGTGGTGTAGCCGGCCACCAGCATCGCGAACGCGTCCAGCAGCAGCACCATCCACAGCACCACCCGCCAGCGCGGCCGGCGCGCCATGCCGACGGCCGTCATATAGGCGATCACCGGCGCCAGGTAGCCGTGCACCGGATCCGACAGCCCGCCGCCCGCCTGCGGCTGGGTCAGCGCCTCCTGGATGGTGTCCGGCGCGCCCTGCGCCACCCACAGATCGGTGGCGAGGGTGACACCGTGCGCCAGCACGGCCGCCAGCACCCCGTCGGCGATCCGCAGCCCGTCCCGCTTGACCAGCCGCTCGATCGCGAAGGCCACCGGCACCAGCAGCACCGCGATGCTGGACGCCAGCCCGGCCAGCTGGACGAACACATCCGGCGCCTGCCCGGTCCGCCGGCTGATGTCCGCCTCCAGACCGGAGGTGGTGCCCCGGGCGAACGCGGCGATGGCGATGACCACGGCGATCGCCAGCACACCGACCAGCAGCCGCAGCAGGTCGGACGGCCGGTGCGCCCGGGCCGCCAGCAGCGGCTCGTCACCGGAGACGCGGTCGATGTCCCGCTCCGCGTTCACGCCCACCGTCTCCTCCGGCCGTGGCCGATCGGGGCCCGGGTCCGAAAGCCGGGTCCGCGCGCCCGCCCGTGCCCGTGCCGTACTCCCTGCCTCTGGCCGGGCCCGTGCCGCGCCCTGGTCCTGCCCCTCCGGCTCATCCTTGTCCATGGTCTCAGGAGCGCCCGCCGGGATCCCAGAAGCGCCCGCGATCGCCGCGGAAGCCCCTGCGCGCCCGGGAGGCCGCACATCCTCCCCCTTCGCCCTCTCGGTCTCTTCTTGCTCTCGTGTCACCGGTCACCGCCCGGAAGATGGTGGCATGCCCGGACCCCGGACGGGGGCATCAGGGTGCGCGGCCCGCCTTGTCGGTGGTGTGGTGCAGGATGGACCGGGTGACTGCCGAGGAGATCCCGGAGTACCCCGAATACGCGGAACGGGTGCTGGACGTCGCCGACCTGATCCCACCCGGCCGGGTGATGACCTACGGGGACGTGGCCGAATGGCTGGGCGACGGCGGCCCCCGCCAGGTGGGCCGCGCCATGGCGCTGTACGGGGGCGCGGTGCCCTGGTGGCGGGTGGTGCGCTCCGACGGGCGGCTGCTGCCCGGCCACGAGCTGCGCGCCCTCGACCACTACCGCGAGGAGGGCACCCCGCTGCGCCAGACCGGCAACCGGGCCGACGGCCACCTGCCCCGGCTGGACATGCGGCGCGCCCGCTGGGACGGCTCCCCGGCCGGCCCGCCCGACGGCAGCGCCGAGGCCGAGGACCGGACGCCATAGCGGACCGCCGGCGCCACCGCCCGAGCCCGGTCGGCGCCGGGTGGGCCGTACCGTAGCGGGGCGGCGGACGCACCACCGGCGGCCGCGCCACGGACGGACCCCATCCGCCCCGACCGGCACCCGCCGCCGCGCACCCCGCACCGCCACCCGCATCCGCACCCGACCCAGCCTCCTCGTCACCAGCACACCCACCAGGACCGGCGATCCCGTTGAGCACCTCTTCGACCACCACCGGCCGTACGCCGTACCGCGGGCGGGCCGCGGGCCCGTACCGCCTGGTGCGCACCCCGCCGGCCCTGCCCGGCCCCCCTGAGCTGGACGCGTCCCAGCGGGCCGTGGTTGAGCACCCCGGCGGACCGCTGCTGGTCCTGGCCGGCCCCGGCACCGGCAAGACCACCACTCTCGTGGCGGCCGTCGCCGCCAAGATCGCCCAGGGCGCCGACCCCGAACGCCTCCTCGTCCTCACCTTCAGCCGCAAGGCCGCCGTCGAACTCCGCGACCGGATGGCCGCCCGGCTCGGCCCGGCCCGCGCCCCGCAGGCCACCACCTTCCACTCCTACTGCTACGCACTGATCCGCGCCCACCAGGACGCCGACCTCTTCTCCGAACCACTGCGGCTGCTCTCCGGACCCGAGCAGGACCTCGCCGTACGCGAGCTGCTCGCCGGCCAGCTCGACCTGGAGAAGGAAGGCCTCGCCCGCATCCGGTGGCCCGACGAACTCCGCGCCTGCCTGACCACCCGAGGCTTCGCCGACGAGGTCCGCGCGGTGCTCGCCCGCTCCCGCGAACTCGGACTCGGCCCCCGCGCCCTGGCCGACTTCGCCGCCCGCACCGGACGGCGCGACTGGTCGGCGGCCTCCGCGTTCCTCGCCGAGTACCTCGACGTCCTCGACATGCAGGGCGTCCTCGACTACGCCGAACTGGTCCACCGCGCGGTGCTCCTCGCCGGACAGGTCACCCTCCCGGAGTACGACGCCGTCTTCGTCGACGAGTACCAGGACACCGACCCCGCCCAGGTCCGGCTGCTGCGGACGCTGGCCGGCGGCGGACGCACGGTGTACGCGTTCGGCGACCCCGACCAGTCGATCTACGCCTTCCGGGGCGCCGATGTCGGCGGCATCCTGGACTTCCCGTACGCCTTCCCGCGCACCGGCGGCAGCCCCGCCCCGGTCGCCGTGCTGACCACCTCCCGCCGCTCCGGCGCCGCGCTGCTCACCGCCACCCGGCTGCTCACCGCCCGGATGCCGCTGCCCCGGCTGCCCGCCGACAAGGTCCGCGCCCACCGGGACCTCGCCGCGGTCCGCGACGGCGGCCGGGTGGAGGCGTACACCTTCCCCACCGCCTCCACCGAACTGGAGAACATCGCCGACATCCTGCGCCGCGCCCACCTGGAGGACGGCGTGCCCTGGCGCGAGATGGCCGTGCTGGTCCGCGCCGGCGGCCGCACCATACCCGCCGTACGGCGCGCCCTGACCTCCGCCGGAGTGCCCCTGGAGGTCGACGGCAACGACCTCGCCCTGCGGCACGAGCCCGCCGTGGTCCCGCTGCTCACCGCCCTGCGCGCGGCGGCCGGCCCGCCCGCGTCCGATGGATCCGCCGACGAGGACCCGGCCGCGTCGCCGGACACCGAATCCGAGCACCCCGACCCCGACGAGCCGTCGACACCCGCGGATGCCGTACCCGGCGAAGCCACCGGTGCTACGGCTGAAAGCGACCCCGCCGCGTCCCCGAGGGCCACCGGCGACACCGCCCCCACTGCAGACACGGCCGGAGGCGACCTTGCCCCGGCCCCGGCGGCCACCGGCGCCACCGCCCCCGGCTGGCTCGACACCGAGACCGCCCTCACCCTGCTCGCCTCCCCCCTCGGCGGAATGGACGCCGCCGATCTGCGCCGCCTCGGGCGCGCCCTGCGGGACGAGGAACGAGCCGCCGGAAACGCGCTGCCCCCGCCCTCCGACGTGCTGCTCGCCCGCGCCCTCGCCGAACCGGAACGGCTCACCGCGCACGACCCGGCGTACGCCCGCGGTGCCCAGCGCCTCGGCGCGCTCCTCAAGGACACCCGCGCGCTGCTGGCCGCCGGCGGCACCGCCGAAGAGGCCCTGTGGATGCTGTGGAACGGCACCCCCTGGCCCGCCCGGCTCCAGCGCGGCGCCCTGCGCGGCGGCCCCGCCGGGCGCAACGCCGACCGCGACCTGGACGCGGTCTGCGCCCTGTTCGACACCGCCGCCCGCGCCGAGGAGCGCACCGGCGGCCGGGGCGCGCTGAACTTCCTGGAGGAGCTCGACGCCCAGGACATCGCCGCCGACACCCTGGTCCGGCGGACCGTACGGCCGGACGCCGTCCGGCTGATGACCGCCCACCGCTCCAAAGGCCTGGAGTGGAGCCTGGTCGTCGTCGCCGGCGTCCAGGAAGGCCTCTGGCCCGACCTGCGCCGCCGCGGCTCACTGCTGGAGGCCGACCGCATCGGGCGCGACGGACTCGCCGAACCGCTCACCCCCGGCGCGCTGCTCGCCGAGGAACGGCGGCTGTTCTACGTCGCCGCCACCCGCGCCCGCCACCGGCTCGTCGTCACCGCCGTCAAGGCACCCGCCGACGACGGCGACCAGCCCTCCCGCTTCCTCACCGAGCTCGGCACCGAACCGAAGGACATCACCGGCCGCCCCCGCCGCCCCCTCGCCGTCGCCGCACTCGTCGCCGAACTGCGCGCCACCACCGTCGACCCCGCCGCCTCACCCGCCCTGCGCGAGGCCGCCGCCCACCGGCTGGCCCGGCTCGCCGCCCTCGCCGACGACGAGGGCCAGCCCCTCGTCCCCGCCGCCCACCCGCACCGCTGGTGGGGCCTGTTCGAACCGACCCACTCCACCGCGCCGCTGCGCGACCCCGACCACCCCGTCGCCCTCTCCGGCAGCGCCCTGGACCAGCTCGCCAACACCTGCGCCCTCCAGTGGTTCCTGGGCCGCGAGGTCAAGGCCGACGCCCCCGCCACCGCCGCGCAGGGCTTCGGCAACGTCGTCCACGTCCTCGCCGACGAGGTCGCCTCCGGCCGCACCCCCGCCGACCTGGACGTCCTCATGGAGCGGCTGGACTCCGTATGGGACGCGCTCGCCTTCGACGCCCCCTGGAAGTCGGCGCAGGAGAGGGAGCAGGCCCGCGCCGCCCTGGAACGCTTCCTGCGCTGGCACGTCATGGACCGCGGCGGCCGCACCCCCGCCGCCACCGAGCACGGCTTCGACGTCACCCTGGAGGCCGGGGACTACCAGGTCCGCGTCCGAGGCTCCATGGACCGCGTCGAGGCCGACGAGCACGGCCGCGCCTACGTGGTCGACTTCAAGACCGGCAAACAGGCCCCCACCAAGGGCGGGGTCGCCCGCCACCCGCAGCTCGCCGTCTACCAGCTCGCGGTACGCGAAGGTGCCTTGGACGAGGCCTTCGACGGCCGCCGCCCCGAACCCGGCGGCGCCGAACTCGTCCACCTGCGCCAGGCCGCCCCCAAGAACGAGGGCGGCGAGGCGCTGCCCCGCGTCCAGGGCCAGGAACCGCCCGAAGGGGAGTGGGTCGGCGACCTGCTCGCCACCGCCGCAGGACGCGTCCTGGACGAACGGTTCACCCCCACCGCCGGCCAGCACTGCGCCCGCTGCGCCTTCCAGGCCTCCTGCAGCGCCCGCCCCGAAGGCCGCCAGATAGTCGAGTAAGGCCGGGCCACGCCCACCGTCCCGGAGCCGTCACCGACAGCGTCCGGCCGGCACTGTCAGTGGTGCCGGTTAGCCTCGATGACCGTGACCACACGTCTCACCGACCCCGAGGAGCTCAAGGAGCTTCTGGGCATCCCGTTCACACCGGAGCAGACGGCCTGCATCACCGCGCCGCCCGCCCCGCAGGTCATCGTGGCCGGAGCCGGCTCCGGCAAGACCACCGTGATGGCCGCCCGGGTGGTCTGGCTGGTCGGCACGGGCCAGGTCGCGCCCGAACAGGTCCTCGGCCTCACCTTCACCAACAAGGCCGCCGGCGAGCTCGCCGAGCGCGTCCGCACCGCCCTCGTCCGCGCCGGGATCACCGACCCCGAGCCCCTGGACCCCGCCCTCGGCCCGGTGCCCGGCACCGGCGGCGCAGACCCCGGTACGGGGCAGGCCGCCACCGCTACGGGGCAGGCCGCCGACCCGTACTACCTCCCCGGCGAGCCGCGCATCTCCACGTACCACGCCTTCGCCGGCCAACTGCTCACCGACCACGGACTCCGCCTCGGGCTGGAACCAGCGTCCCGGCTGCTCGCCGACGCCACCCGCTACCAGCTCGCCGCCCGGGTGCTCCGCGAAGCCCCCGGCCCCTACCCGGCGCTCACCAGCTCCTTCCCCACCCTGGTCAGCGACCTCCTCGCCCTTGACGCCGAGCTCGCCGAGCACCTCGTCCGCCCCGAGGACCTGCTCCGCCACGACACCGACCTGCTCGCCGCCCTCGCCGGTGTCCGGCTGACCAACGAGGACCTGCGCAAGATCCCCGCCGCCGCAACCGCCCGCCGCGAGCTGACCGACCTGGTGCGCCGCTACCGCCAGGCCAAGAAGAGCCGCGATCTGCTCGACTTCGGCGACCAGATCGCCCTCTCCGCCCAGCTCGCCCTCACCCGGCCCGAAGTGGGGGAGATCCTGCGCGGAGAGTTCCGCGTCGTCCTCCTGGACGAGTACCAGGACACCTCCGTCGCCCAGCGACTGCTCCTCTCCGGCCTCTTCGGAAACGGCACCGGGCACGCCGTCACCGCCGTCGGCGACCCCTGCCAGGCCATCTACGGCTGGCGCGGCGCCTCCGTCGCCAACCTGGACGACTTCCCCGACCACTTCCCGCACACCGACGGCACCCCCGCCACCCGCCAGTCCCTCAGCGAGAACCGCCGCAGCGGCGGCCGACTCCTCCAGCTCGCCAACGGACTCGCCGAACCCCTGCGCGCCATGCACGAAGGCGTCGAAGCGCTGCGCCCCGCACCCGGCGCCGAACGCGACGGCACCGTACGCATCGCCCTGCTGCCCACCCAGGCCGAAGAGCTGGACTGGCTCGCCGACTCCATCGCCCACCTGGTCCGCACCGGCAAGGAGCCGGGCCAGATCGCCATCCTCGCCCGCACCGCCACCGACTTCCCCGACATCCAGGCCGCCCTGGTCGCCCGGGACGTCCCGGTGGAAGTCGTCGGCCTGTCCGGACTCCTCCACCTGCCGGAGATCGCCGACCTCGTCGCCGTCTGCGAAGTCCTCCAGGACCCCGGGGCCAACGCCTCACTCGTCCGGCTCCTCACCGGCCCGCGCTGGCGCATCGGCCCCCGCGACCTCGCCCTGCTGGGCCGCCGGGCCCGGCTGCTCGTCCACCGCTTCACCGCCGGCGCCGGCGCCGACACCGACGCCGACCGGGACGAACGCCTCGCCGCCGCCGTCGAAGGCGTCGACCCCGCCGAGGTCATCTCCCTCGCCGACGCCCTCGACACCTTCCTCGAACCAGCTGGCGAGGACGACAGGCTGCCGTTCTCCGCCGAGGCCCGCGTCCGCTTCGCCCGGCTCGCCACCGAACTGCGCGAACTGCGCCGCGCCCTCGCCGACCCCCTGATGGACGTCCTCCACCGCGTCCTCGCCACCACCGGCCTCGAAGTCGAGCTCTCCGCCTCCCCGCACGCCCTCGCCGCCCGCCGCCGCGAGACGCTCTCCCACTTCCTCGACATCGCCGCCCGCTTCGCCGCCGTCGACGGCGAGGCGACCCTCCTCGCCTTCCTCGGCTTCCTGCGCACCGCCGCCCAGTACGAGAAGGGCCTCGACAACGCCCTGCCCGGCGGCGAGAACACCGTCAAGGTCCTCACCGCCCACAAGTCCAAAGGCCTGGAATGGGACGTGGTCGCCGTCCCCGGCCTGGTCGCCGGCCAGTTCCCCAGCGGCCGCGCCCGCGAGTCCTGGACCGCCCAGGCCAAGGTCCTGCCGCACGCGCTGCGCGGCGACGGCCCGACCCTGCCCGCCCTCGGCAGCCACGACGCCCGCTCCCTCAAGGAGTACAAGGAGGCCATGCGGGACCACCAGCACACCGAGGAGCTGCGGCTCGGCTACGTCACCTTCACCCGCCCCCGCTCCCTGCTGCTCGGCTCCGGGCACTGGTGGGGCCCCACCCAGAAGCGCCGCCGCGGCCCCTCGCCGTTCCTGCACGCCCTGTACGAGCACTGCGCCCTCGGGCACGGGGAGATCGAGGCCTGGGCGGAGGAGCCCGCCAAAGACGCGGAGAACCCGTCCCTCGCGGACACCGCCCCCGACCACGCCTGGCCCCTGCCCCTGGACCCCACCGCCCTCGCCCGCCGCCGCGCCGCCGCCGACCTGGTGCTGCGCCACCTGGACGAGCTGACGACCCCGCCCGCGGCCCCGGCTCTCACCGCCCCCGACGGCGACCCGTACGAGCCACCGGATCCGTACGAGACACCGGAGCCGTACGAGCCAGGGGAGCACCCGGCCGACGTCGAGGACGGCCTCGCCGACTGGGACGACTGGTCCACCGCCGCGCCCGTGACGAGCCCGCACCATCCGGACGTACCGGCCCCCCGGCACCCCGCCGACCCGGACCCGGCCGACCCCGGGCAGCACCACCCGGCCGACGCGGACACGGCCGACCCCGCGCCCCGCCACCAGAACCCCCGCCGGCACGGCGCCGACCGGGAGGCCCCCGCGCACGGCCCCCGGCTCACCCCCGAGGAAGCCCGGGCGGCCGCCTCCTGGGACCGCGACCTCGACGCCCTCGCCGGGGAACTGCTGCGCACCCGGGCCACCACCCGCGACGTACTGCTGCCCGCGTCCCTCTCCGCCTCCGAACTGGTACGGCTCGCCGCCGACCCGGACGGCTTCGCCGCGGAGCTGGCCCGGCCCATGCCCCGGCCGCCCCAACCCGCCGCGCGGCGCGGCACACGGTTCCACGCCTGGGTGGAGGCGCGCTTCGAGGCACTGCCCCTGCCCATGCTCGGCCCCGACGAACTGCCCGGCGCCGAGGCCGACGAGGACGAGCCCGAGATCGCCGACGAGCGTGACCTCGCCGCCCTCAAGGAGGCCTTCGAACGGACCCCGTACGCCCACCGCACCCCGTACCGGGTCGAAGCGCCGTTCCAGCTCGCCCTGGCCGGGCGGGTGATCCGCGGCCGCATCGACGCCGTCTACCGGGACCCGGACACCGGCGCGTACGAGATCGTCGACTGGAAGACCCACCGGTTCCGCACCGCCGACCCCCTCCAGCTCGCCGTCTACCGCCTCGCCTGGGCCGAGCAGCAGGGCCTGCCGCCCCACGAGGTCGCGGCCTCCTTCGTCTACGTACGCACCGGGCAGGTCGTACGCCCCGACGAGCTGCCCGACCGCGCCGCACTGGAGCGCGTCCTGCAGGGTGGGACGCCGGACGGCCCGCCGCCCGGCTCCGGATAGGCTCAAGGACATGAGCCCCACCCCGGACAGCGCCGTCCGCACCGTACGTACGTACATAGCCGGCCACCGCGACGCCTTCCTCGGCGACCTCGCGCAGTGGCTGCGCATCCCGTCCGTGTCGGTGCAGCCGGAGCACGCCCAGGACGTACGGGACAGCGCCCGGTGGCTCGCCGACCACCTGGCCGGGTCCGGCTTCCCGGTGGCCGAGGTGTGGGAGACCGACGGCGGCCACCCCGCCGTGTACGCCGAGTGGCCCTCCGACGACCCGGACGCACCGACCGTCCTCGTCTACGGCCACCACGACGTCCAGCCCGCCGCCCTCGCCGACGGCTGGGCCACCGACCCCTTCGAGCCGGTCATCAGCGACGGCCGGCTCTACGCCCGGGGCGCCGCCGACGACAAGGGCCAGGTGCTGTTCCACAGCCTGGCCGTCCGCGCCCACCTCGCCGCCACCGGCCGCACCGCCCCCGCCGTCCACCTCAAGCTGCTGGTCGAGGGTGAGGAGGAAGCCGGCTCCCCGCACTTCCGGGCGCTGATCGAGCGCCACCACGAGCGGCTGGCCGCCGACGCGGTCGTCGTCTCCGACACCGGTATGTGGTCGGAGACCACCCCCACCGTGTGCACCGGCATGCGCGGCCTCGCCGAATGCCAGATCACCCTGCACGGCCCCGCCCAGGACATCCACTCCGGCTCGTTCGGCGGCGCCGTCCCCAACCCGGCGACCACCGCCGCCCGGCTGGCCGCCGCCCTGCACGACGAGGACGAACGGGTCGCCATCCCCGGCTTCTACGACGGCGTCGCCGAGCTCACCGACGAAGAGCGGAAGCTGATCGCCGAGCTGCCGTTCGACGAGGCGTCCTGGCTGGCCTCCGCCCACTCCGGCGCCACCCACGGCGAACGCGGCCACACCACCCTGGAGCGGGTCTGGGCCCGGCCGACCGCCGAGGTCAACGGTATCGCCGGCGGCTACCAGGGCCCCGGCGGAAAGACGATCATCCCCGCCTCCGCCGTGCTGAAGCTGTCCTTCCGGCTGGTCGCCGGGCAGGACCCGGACAAGATCGAACGCGCGGTACGGGACTGGGTGCCCACCCGGCTCCCGGCCGGCATCCGGTACGAGATCACCTTCAACGGCGCCACCCGGCCCTGCCTCACCCCGCTCGGCCACCCGGCACTCACCGCCGTCGCCCGCGCCATGAGCACCGCCTTCGACGGCGCCGCGATCCGCTACACCCGCGAGGGCGGCTCCGGACCGGCCGCCGACCTCCAGGACGTACTGGCCGCGCCCGTGCTGTTCCTCGGCATCTCCGTACCGTCCGACGGCTGGCACGCCCCCAACGAGAAGGTCGAGCTCGACCTGCTGTTCAAGGGCGCCGAGGCCGGCGCCCACCTCTGGGGCGAACTACGGGGCGCACTGAGCAGCTGACCGCCCCCGCCGGGCCGGGCGACACGGCACAGGGCCCGGCTCCCGAGACATCCGCATCCACCGGGGGAGTAGGAAACCAGTGAGCACGATCAGCAACCCGGGCCACCGCCCCATCAGCCTCACCGCGCCCAGCGGCATCGACCGCGCCGCGCACCACCGCCTGGACGAGGCATGGCTGGCCGCCGCCTGGAGCCACCCCACCACCCGGGTGTTCGTCGTCTCCGGCGGCCAGGCACTGATCGACGACGCACCCGACGGCGGCACCACACTCGTCATGACCCCCTCCTTCGAGGCGCCGGTCACCGAGACCCACCGCTACTTCCTCGGCACCGACGAGGACGGTGTCAGCTACTTCGCCCTGCAGAAGGACGCCCTGCCCGGCCGCATGGACCAGTCGGCCCGCCCCGCCGGACTACGCGAAGCGGGCCTCCTGCTCTCCGCACGTGACGCCGCGCTGATGGCGCACGCCGTGGCCCTGGAGAACTGGCAGCGGCTGCACCGGTTCTGCTCACGCTGCGGGGAACGCACGGTGATCGCCGCCGCCGGGCACATCCGCCGCTGCCCCGCCTGCGGCGCTGAGCACTACCCGCGCACCGACCCCGCGGTGATCATGCTGGTGACCGACGAGGAGGACCGCGCGCTGCTCGGCCGGCAGGTGCACTGGCCCGAAGGCCGCTTCTCGACCCTGGCCGGCTTCGTCGAGCCCGGCGAGTCCATCGAACAGTCGGTGGCCCGCGAGGTCTACGAAGAGGTCGGCGTGACGGTCGGCGAGGTCGAGTACGTGGCCAGCCAGCCGTGGCCGTTCCCCTCCAGCCTGATGCTCGGCTTCATGGCGCGCGCCACCTCCTCGGAGATCACCGTGGACGGCGACGAGATCGAGGAGGCCCGCTGGTTCTCCCGTGAGGAGCTGGGCGCCGCGTTCGACTCCGGCGACGTGCTCCCCCCGTACGGCATCTCCATCGCGGCCCGGCTGCTCGAACTCTGGTACGGCAAGCCGATCCCCACCCGCGCCCCCGGCCCGGCAGCCTGACGCCGACGCGCGGGGACGGGGGCCGGTCGTCGCTTCCTTCAGCGGACCGCCCGCCGGTAGACGGGGCCGAGACCCCGGAAGCCGGAACCGGAAACGCCGAAAGCCCCGGTCGGACACTCGCCGACCGGGGCCCTGCGCATACCGCTCAGGCGCCCAGCGCCTGCTTCACCTGCGCCAGGCTGGGGTTCGTCATGACCACCTCGGCGCCATCGCCGGCGGCAACCACGCGCACCGTGGGCACGGTCTGGTTGCCACCGTTGGCCTTCTCGACGAAGGCGGCCGACTCCGGGTCCTGCTCGATGTTGATCTCGTTGTACGCGATGCCCTCACGGTCGAGCTGGCTCTTCAGCCGGCGGCAGTAACCGCACCACGTGGTGCTGTACATCGTCACAGTGCCCTGCATGGCCGTAGTGCTCCTCGTCGGTGCCTCGGGGCGGGTGCGCCTGCCGCACCCGTGCACTCAGCCCAACGTCCCGCCCCGCCGACGCATTCCCGAGGGCGCGGCACCCTGCCGGACGTTGTGCCCGCCACCCCGACCTCCGCCGCTCCGGTGGCCCCACCGCCCTGCCGCACGTGAGCCCACTTCACAGTCCCGCTCGCTCGCCTTCCTTGGGGGCCCCTCCCCCCACCCCCACCCCACCCCCCCCACCCCCGCCCCCGTCCCTCCGCCTCCGCCTCCCTCGGCCGGAGCCCTGCGGCCGACTGCGCCTCGGCGCAAGCACCGAAGCCGCCCAAGCCAGCCACTGAAGCCGCCTGCGCCGAAGCCGCTCGAAGCCGCAGCTGCCTTGGCCGCAGCCGCCTGGGCGGCTGCGGCCACTGAGGCTGCCTAGGCCGCAGCCACACCTCCCGAAGCCTCCGGATCCGCCCGGGCCGCAGCCGCCAGCAGGCGGCGTCCTCGCAGCCGGAACGTGTGTCGGCACCACCTCCGTCCGTGTTGTGCGGCTCCTTCGGAAGAGAACGTATGTGGTGGGGGCCGTGGGCCGTGGTTGGCTGTCCACAGGTGGCGGCGTTGATACGACTGGGACTGCTGCCCTGTGGACAACCGTCCCGTCCGCCCCGGGGGACCTGGCAGCATGGCAGGGTGACAGCAGCAACGCACTCCTCCCTCTTCCCGTCCGCCTCGGAGGTGAGCCAGTTCCCGGCTCCTCCGCAGGACGCCGACGCGGTGCTCGACGGGCTGGATCCCGAGCAGCGCGAGGTGGCGACCGCCCTGCACGGGCCGGTGTGTGTGCTGGCCGGCGCCGGTACGGGCAAGACCAGGGCGATCACCCACCGCATCGCCTACGGGGTGCGCGCGGGTATCTTGCAGCCCGGCAGCGTCCTGGCTGTCACCTTCACCAATCGGGCCGCCGGGGAGATGCGGGGGCGGCTGAGGCAGCTCGGGGCGGGCGGGGTGCAGGCGCGCACCTTCCACTCGGCGGCCCTGCGGCAGCTGCAGTTCTTCTGGCCGAAGGCGGTCGGCGGCGAGCTGCCCCGGCTGCTGGAGCGCAAGGTCCAGCTGGTCGGCGAGGCGGCGGCGCGCTGCCGGATCCGTCTCGACCGCAACGAGCTGCGGGACGCCACCGGCGAGATCGAGTGGTCCAAGGTGACCCAGACCGTTCCCGCCGACTATCCGGCCGCCGTGCTGCGGGCGCAGCGCGACGCCCCGCGGGACCCTGCCGAGATCGGCCAGCTCTATGCGGCGTACGAGGAGCTGAAGCGCGATCGCGGGGTGATCGACTTCGAGGACGTGCTGCTGCTGACGGTCGGCATCCTCCAGGACCGCCAGGACATCGCCGAGCAGGTGCGCCGCCAGTACCAGCACTTCGTCGTCGACGAGTACCAGGACGTCTCCCCGCTCCAGCAGCGGCTGCTGGAGCTCTGGCTCGGCGACCGGGACAGCCTGTGCGTGGTCGGCGACGCCAGCCAGACGATCTACTCCTTCACCGGGGCCTCCCCGGACCATCTGCTGGACTTCCGGTTGCGGCACCCGCAGGCCACGGTGGTCAAGCTGGTCCGGGACTACCGCTCCACCCCGCAGGTGGTCCATCTGGCCAACGGGCTGCTGAGCCAGGCCCGGGGCCGGGCAGCCGACCACCGGCTGGAGCTGGTCTCGCAGCGCGAGCCCGGGCCGCCGCCGGTGTACACGGAGTACGGCGACGAGCCCGCCGAGGCCGAGGGCACGGCCCGCCGGGTCCGGGACCTGATCGCGGCGGGGGTGCCGGCCGGGGAGATCGCCGTGCTCTACCGGATCAACGCCCAGTCCGAGATCTACGAGCAGGCGCTCGCGGACGTCGGGGTGCCCTACCAGCTGCGCGGGGCGGAGCGGTTCTTCGACCGGCCGGAGGTACGGGAGGCGGGCGCCGCGCTGCGTGGCGCGGCCCGCTTCGGGGCGAACGACTCCCTGCTGGACGCGGTGGTGGATCTGCCGTCCCAGGTGCGGGCGGTGCTCTCCACCAAGGGCTGGACGACCGAGCCGCCGGTGGGCTCCGGCGCGGTGCGGGACCGCTGGGAGTCCCTCGCGGCGCTGGTGCGGCTCGCCGAGGACTTCGCGGCGGCGAGGGAGGGGGCTACCCTGGCCGATCTGGTCGCCGAGCTGGACGAGCGGGCGGCCGCGCAGCACGCCCCCACCGTGCAGGGGGTGACGCTCGCCTCGCTGCACGCCGCGAAGGGCCTGGAGTGGGACGCGGTCTTCCTGGTCGGGCTGACCGAGGGCATGCTGCCGATCACCTACGCCAAGACCGAGGGGCAGATCGAGGAGGAGCGGCGGCTGCTGTATGTGGGTGTCACCCGCGCGCGGCGCCATCTGTCGCTCTCCTGGGCGCTGTCCCGCTCTCCGGGCGGCCGGGCCTCGCGCCGTGCTTCCCGGTTCCTCAGCGGGCTGCGCACCGGCTCGGCCGGTGCCGTGGGCGCGGGCGGGGCGCTGGGGGGCGCCGGCGGTGTGGAGCGTGGGGAAGGCGGTGAAGGGGTCCGTGGCGCGGAGGAGGTGCCGGTGGCGGCCCGGCGCAGGGGCAGGACCGTGGCGCGCTGCCGGGTCTGCGGGGCGACGCTCACCGGCGCCGGTGAGATGAAGCTGATGCGCTGCGAGGACTGCCCCTCCGACATGGACGAGGCGCTGCACGGCCGGCTGTGGGAGTGGCGCTCGGCGCGGGCTCGGTCGCTGGGTCAGCCGGCCTGGTGCGTGTTCACCGACAAGACGCTGATGGCGATCGCCGAGGCGGTCCCGTCCACCGACAATGAGCTGGCCCGGATCGCCGGCGTCGGGGTCCGCAAACTGAACCGCTTCGGCACCGATGTCCTCGCCATCTGCGCTGGTGAGGACCGTGCCGAGGGGGAGGCGGGGGAGTGACGGAAACTCGTCGGAAAAATAGTTTGCGCCCGCCCCGTCAAGCCCCATAGGTTCTTAACCACGGACACGGCGGCTTCTCCGAAGCCCCGCCTTCGTGCTGTACTTATCCGAATACCTGCGAGACCGGCTCCGGCCGGGCTCCCGAGACGCCGAGAGGAGGCGAGTCCAGTGATCAGCATCAACACCGGTATCACCCGTGGCACCACCAAAGTGACCGATCGCTCGGTCGCCTCCGCCTGCTCGCTCGGCCTCTCCGGCTTCTCGTTCCTGGGCAGCGGTATGTCCGGCCATGGAGCCGCGCGTCCCGCCACCCCTGCCACCCTCCCCGTCCGGGAGCGGAACGAGCGACCGACCAAGGCACTGGAAGCAGCGGTAGTGGCACAGGCGACGGCCTATGGCACTGCGGCTACCGGTGCCGAGACCAAGAAGCAGACGCAGCAGTACCTGAAGTGGGCCTTCCGTGGGCTCGAACCCTGGAGCGATCCAGTCTGACGCAGAGTCAGACCGGCGCCTTCAGGGCCGCGGAACCCCACCCGGGATCCGCGGCCCTTCTGTTTTGCCCGCACAGGCGAGACAGGGCGAAGGGGCCTCGGGACCAGCAGAACCCGGTACCAATCCACCGGCCGACCGGCCGGACCGACCAGACGAGGAAGACACGACCGTGCAACTCGAAGCGCACGCCCCGTCCGTACCGCCCTCCGAGGCTCTCCCGCCGAACGGCCCCACGAAGGATCCCGCCTTGACTCCCCTGACCGCGCTCACCGCGCTTGACGACGCCATCGAGAACCTCGGTGTGCCCGTACCGTGCCGCTCCTACGACCCGGAGGTCTTCTTCGCCGAGTCGCCGGCCGACGTCGAGTACGCCAAGTCGCTCTGCCGCACCTGCCCGCTGATCGAGGCATGCCTCGCGGGCGCCAAAGAGCGGCGCGAGCCGTGGGGCGTCTGGGGCGGCGAGCTGTTCGTCCAGGGCGTGGTCGTAGCCCGGAAGCGGCCCCGTGGCCGCCCGCGCAAGAACCCGGTCGTGGCATGAACGTCACGCTGGGAACCATCGACCGCCCTTACACGCACGATCCCCAGAAGCAGGCCCCGATGACCTCTTCCACCAGCGAGCCGTGCGGCTCCGCTACCCCAGCTGTCACCACCACCGGCGCGAACATCTCGCGTCAGAACAGGAACCGTGAGATGCAACTCATGCAAGAAGCCCTGGCCCGTGCGCATATGCACGACCGCCTGAGGGAGGCACGGGCGGAGCGCCAGGCCATCAACCTGGTGACCGCCCGGCGCCTGCAGCGCAGGGCGGAGCGCGCCTCGCTGCGCGCCCGCCGTGCGCTGGCCATGGCGGTCATGAACTGACGGCACCCGAAGGGCGGCGGCCACTGGCTATGGGGCACGCGGCCGCCACCGGCGCGGGTGCCGTTCGGCCACGCGGCGTCCGGCGACTGCCGCCGGACGCGGCGACGATGAGCGCGGCACATCGAGTATGGAGACGGGCCTGGTCCTTCGCGGAGGACCGGGCCCGCGGTGCGTTGTCCGCCCGGGGCACGAGCGGTGGAGTTATCGTTTCGCGGTGAACGACCGGAACCGGACGACCCCACCCGCACCGCGGGACGGCGACGAGCCGCCGTCCGACGCGGTGGTCTGCGCCCGCTGCGGCGCCGTCTCCGACGGCCCCGCCACCGCCTGGACGTGCTCCCTGGAGAACGGCAGTCGCCACTACTTCTGCGACACCTGCGCCCGCGACAACCTCAGGGCGATCGAGAGCCGGCTGGGCTCCGCCTGGTGGTGAGGGTTGGGTGAGGGGCGTCTGGCAGTGGGGCTTGGTGGTGAGGGCCTGGGCAGGGGCGGCCTAGCTGCCGACCGGGTCGCCGCGGTCCGCGTCCTGCCGGACAGCCGCGTCCTGCTGGTCCGCCCCGTCCCGCTGGTCGGGGAGGAAGCCGGGGAGCCAGTCGGCCAGTTCGTCGCGGAGGCGGACCGAGGCGTTCAGCTGGCACAGCACACCGATGGTGCTGAGCGTCACCCGGTGGATGAGCAGATAGGACGGCGGCAGGTTCAGCTGCTTGCCCAACTGGTAGGCCGGGGAGCGGACATCGGCGATCCGCGCCGCCTGGCCCCGCAGCCACTCACGGGTGAAGGTGAACTCCCCGACCTGGGCCGGCTCGATGATCGGCAGCAGGTATTCGAGGACCGCGTCCGGGTCGAGGTCGATCGTCTCCCTGACGAACCCCTCCTCGCGCAGCAGCTCGTAGACCCGGTCGGCCTCGCCCTCCAGGGTCATCCGAAGACAGACCCCGATCGTCTCGGGCAGCCCGCCCGGCAGCCGGTCCACCGTGCCGAAGTCCAGCACTCCCAGCCGCCAGTCCTCCGGACCCTCCTCGCCGTCCGGACCCGGCAGCAGTCGGAAGTTGCCCGGGTGCGGGTCGGCGTGCAGCAACCCGGTGCGGGCCGGGCCGGAGAAGAGGAAGCGCGCCAGCAGCTGGCCCGCCCGGTCGCGCTGCTCGGGGGTGCCGTCCGAGATCACCTCGGAGAGCGGCACCCCGTCGATCCACTCCGTCACCAGCACCTGGTCGCACTGGTGCACCACCCCGGGGACCACCACATCAGGATCGTCGGCGAACTCCTCGGCATGGGCGCGCTGCGCCGCCGACTCCAGGCCGTAGTCCAGCTCCTCCGCCACCCGGTCGCGCAACTCGGTGATCAGCGGCTTGATGTCCATCCCGGGGATCAGCGGCCCCAGCAGCCGGGCGAACCGGCCCAGTTGCGCCAGGTCGGAGAGGAGCGCCTCACCGGCGCCCGGGTACTGCACCTTCACGGCGACCTCGCGGCCGTCCTGCCAGACCGCCCGGTGCACCTGGCCGATGGAGGCCGCCGCCGCGGGCTTGTCGTCGAACTCCAGGAACAGCTCCCGCCAGTCCTCACCGAGCCGTTCCACCAGCACCTTGTGGACCGTCCGGACCGGCATCGGCGGGGCGGCCTCCTGGAGCTTGGTGAGCGCGGCCCGGTACGGTCCGGCGATCTCCTCGGGCAGCGCGGACTCGAAGACGGACAGGGCCTGCCCGAACTTCATCGCCCCGCCCTTCAGCTCGCCCAGGACCCGGAAGAGCTGCTCGGCCGTGCGCTGCTGGAGCTCGCGCGCCACGATCTCGGCGGACTTGCCCCCGATCCGCTTGCCCAGGCCCCATGTGGCCCGGCCCGCGAAGCCGATCGGCAACGCGGCCAGTTTGGCGGTCCGGGTGACCGCCTTCCGGGGAAGATCAGACATGCGCCCCTCCAGGTCCTGACTGCCGTGCCGTGACGCCCGGACGGCCGTCCCGCCACCCGCCGGCGGCACCGCGCCCGACCACGCCTACCCCGCCATTGTGTCCTGCCCGGGCCCCAAGGCCGAGGCCCGGTCCACCACCGACCGGGCCGCCGCCCCGCACGGGCAGTCGGCATGCGGGGCCACCCGCACCACGCGCCACTCCAGCAGCGGCAGTGACACCTCCCACCGGGCACCGGTGCTCGCCGGGAGATCACCGTCGAGGAAGGCCAGCGCATGGGCCGCGGCCAGTCCGGCCACCGAAGCCGCCAGGGTGACATCGCACGGAGGGATGAGACTGAGCCGGCCCGAACGCCACTGCGCCAGCATCCGAGGCCACGCCGGATCCCGGTCGGTGCGCTCCAGCTCCACACATCGGACGCACGCCGTGCCGCCCGGCAGCACCAGCGGGCCCACCACCCCCGTCGCCTCCACCACCCCCGCGTACAGATGCGGGGTGCCGGTCGCCACCCAGGCCTCCGCCGGCCGCGGGTCGGGCGCGTAGGCGGCGAGCCCGTCCCTGGGGGCGACCACCACCAGCGCCACCCCGGGCTCCGATCCGGCCGTCCCACCGCGCCCCGGACCGGCCGACCGGGGCGAGCGGCCACCGGGCCCGTAGCGCCGCACCAGCCGTCGGGCCGCCGTGTCCCGCCGCCCGCCGACCTCCTCCGGCGGCAGTCCCCCCGGCGCCACGTCCCAGGTCTCCACCCGGCCCCCGTCCAGCACCTCCACCTGTCCCACCCCGGCCGCCGACAGCAGCGCCGCGATCCCGGCACCCACCCGACCGGCGCCCCTGACCTGCACTCTCATCGCCGACCGGGCCTCCAGTCGGCGGGCCGCACCGCCCGGCTCGCGGTGCACCACCGACAGCGAGGCCCGGTCGGGGCACAGCCGCTCCTGCCCACCACCGCCGCCCCTGCCGTCCTGCTCCGGACCTGGTGGCGGGGAGGGCCGTGGGCCGCCGGACGCCGCGTCGTCCAGCAGCCCGGCCGCCGCCAGCCGGTCCAGCAGCGCCTCCAGCCGCCCGTCGGGCAGGCCCAGCGCCCGCGCCTCCTGCCGCAGCAGCCCGAGCCCCCGGGTGCCGTCGAGCAGCCCGAGAAGGCTGCCGGTCGTGGTGTCCAACGGCCCCAGCACCACCGCGTGCGCGGGCGCCGCCCCGAACTGCACATACTGAAGATCACGCCAGGCCCGCCGCAGCGCGGGCTTCACCATCGGATGCACACCGTGCCCCCGTCCGTCCGTCCGAACCGATCACTGGCAGCAGGATGGCCGCCTTCGACCGGGGCCGTGGAAAGTTGTCCACAGGGACGGTGGGCTGATCACACCGGGGGAGGGGGAGGGGGAGGGGGAGGTGGACGGGGGACGCCGCCGGGACCCGGCCGAGGTACGGTGACAGCTCCCCGCCGGGGCACGGTGACGGCGCCCGGGTCCTTGCGTTCGGGACGTGGGCCGGTGGCACCCGGTAACGTCGAGGCGTGCCCGCCGACCCCCAGCGCAGCCCGACCAGCGACCCGCCCGCCCCGCCGGCGGCCCGCGCGGTCGAGGTCCGCAGGAGCTCACGCCGCCGCCGCACCGTGTCCGCGTACCGCGAGGGCGACCGGACGATCGTCCTCATCCCGGCCCGGATGTCGGAGGCGGAGGAGCGGCGCTGGGTGACGGTCATGCTCGACAAGCTCGCCGCCCAGGAGAGCAAGCGCGCCCTCGGCGACGCGGAGCTCAGCGAGCGGGCCGAGCGGCTGTCCGCCCAGTATTTCGGCGGCCGGGCGCGCCCCACCTCGGTGCGCTGGGTGACCAACCAGAACTCCCGCTGGGGCTCCTGCACGCCCGCGGAGGGCAGCATCCGGCTCTCCCACCGGCTCCAGGGCATGCCCGAGTACGTCATCGACTACGTCCTCGCCCATGAGCTGGCGCATCTGCTCGTCCCCGGCCACGGCCCCCGGTTCTGGCGGCTGCTGGAGGCCTATCCCCGCACCGAGCGGGCCCGCGGCTATCTGGAGGGGGTGGCGGCGGCCGCCCGGCTGCCCCATCCGCCCGGCGGGGGCGTGGACGAGTAGGGACGACGGGACGCCGCCAGGGCGGCCGGGGAGGGCGGACGGCAGAGGTGGTTCGTCACTCCGGGTGACGGGTTTCACCGGCTCGGTGGCCTGGTGGTCCGTCACTTCGACGATCGTGTTCCGAAACCGTTCCGGCTTGGTCCATTGTCGGCGGCAGCCGTTAGCCTGGCGCGACGGAAACACCATCGGGATGGGGGACGGTCTTACGCATGGCCAGGGAATTCCAACGCGGCCACAAGGCCAGGATCAGCGACCTGACACCGGGGACCGATCTGTACGTCGGGGTGCAGATCACGGCGCCCGGTCTCACCTTCGACATCAGCTGCTTCGGGCTGGACGCCGGCGAACGGCTCTCGGACGACCGCTATTTCGTCTTCTTCAACCAGCCGAAGTCGCCGGAGGAGTCCATCCAGCTGCTCGGCGCCCAGGCCGGTGACACCGAGTCCTTCCGGGTCACGCTGGACCGCATCCCGGCGCACATCCACAAGCTGTCGTTCACCGCGACGATCGACGGGGCCGGGCAGATGTCCCAGGTCGCCCCCGGCTATCTGCGGATCGTCGCCGGCGGCCAGGAGGTCGCCCGCTACGCCTTCGACGGCTCGGAGTTCAGCACCGAGCGCGCCCTGATGCTGGGCGACTTCTACCTCAAGGACGTCTGGCGGTTCGCCGCCGTCGGCCAGGGCTTCGACGGCGGACTGGACGCACTGCTGAAGAACTTCGGCGGCGAGGTCGCCGAAGAGCAGCAGGAGCAGCAGGGGCAGCAGGGTCCTGGGCAGGAGCAGCCGCCCGCCTTCGCCCCGCCGTCCCAGGCCGCCGCGCCGAGCGCCCCAACCGCCTTCGGCGCCCCCCCCGCCCCCCCCCCCCCCCCCCCCGCCCCCCCCCCCCCCCC
>NZ_JALPTH010000022.1 GCF_023218175.1 Streptomyces lichenis
GTCCGGCGGGGGCTGTGGGTCCGGTGGGGCCGGCGGGGGCTGGGGGTTCGGCAGGTCGGGCAGCCGGTGGGTGAGAGCCAGCCGCGGGCCGGGCCGGTGAGGGGGTGCCCGGTGGGGCAGGTGGTGCGCCAGGGTGCGTCGGGCGGTACGGAGAGGCGGTACGCGGCGCGGGGGACCAGCAGGCCGGTGGCGGCGCCCCAGAGGAGGGCGGCGGCGATCAGCGTGGCGTACACCCGGCCGACCCTAGTTCCGATGCGGGCGGGCGGTCTTGGGCCCGGGGGCCCACTCCCCCGCCGCCCGGACCCGCGCTACGGTCACGCCCATGGCGGGCGGCGGTGGCACCGGTGGTGGGCGGCGGAAGTGGCGGGACGGTACCGGGCTGCTCGCGGTCCCGGGGCGGGAGGAGCCGGTGCGGACGGTGATCGCCGCCTCGTACCGGAGCCGGCGGCGCGGGCTGCTCGGCCGGGACGGGATCGAGGGTGCGGCGATGCTGCTCACCCCGTGCGGGAGTGTGCACACCTTCGGGATGCGGTTCGCGATCGATGTCGCCTATCTGGATCGCGGGCTGCGGGTGCTGGACGTGGTGACCATGGCGCCCGGGCGGCTGGGCAGGCCCCGGCTGAGGGCCCGGCATGTGCTGGAGGCGGAGGCGGGGGCGCTGGCGGGGTGGGGGGTCGGTCCGGGGGTGCGGCTCTCCGTCACGGAGGGCCCGGGCCGAGCAGGGTGAAGGCCCCGTACGCCGCGGAGGCCAGCGCCAGCCCGGTCAGCACGAGGGTGGTGGTGCGGTCCCGGAGCCGGGCGAGCGCGAGGGCGGCGGGCAGGAGCAGCGGGAAGGCGGGCATGATCAGCCGGGGGCGGGAGCCGAAGTAGGCGGCGCCGACCAGTGAGACGGCGACGATGCCGAGCGTGTACGCCAGGACCGGGAGCGGGAGCCGTGGGCGCACCTGCAGGCAGAGCCGGACCACCCAGCCCAGCAGGGCGAGCGCGGCGAGCAGTCCGACACCGGCGAGGGGGGTGGGGCCGGTGAGGTGGGTCCAGACGAAGCGGGCCAGTGCCCTGCCCCCGTCGATGCTGTTGCCCCAGGCCGCCTGGACGTCGAAGTAGGCGGTCGGCCGGCCCTCGCGGACGGCGACATAGAGGACGTAGCCGAGCCAGCCCAGCGGTGCGATGACCACGCCGACGGCCAGACGCGGCGGCAGTCGGCGTTCCCGGACCACGGTGACGAGGGCGGTGATGCTGATGGCGGCGATGAGCGCGGCGGCGGAGGGGCGGGTCAGCCCGGCCAGGGCGCAGAGCAGGCCCGCCCGAATCCAGTGGCCGCGCAGCACCGCGTACAGCGACCAGGCGGCGGCCGCGGTGAACAGGGTCTCGGTGTACGCCATGGACTGGACGAACGCGGTGGGGTACACCCCCCACAGCACGGCCAGCAGCACCCCGGCCCGCCGCCCGGCCACCTCGGCGCCGGCCATGTAGATCCCCCAGGCAGCGAGGAGTGAGGCCGTCCAGGCGACGGCGAGCCCGGCGGTGCCGGCGTCGATCGGCAGCACGGTGGTGAGGGCGCGCTCCAGGGCCGGCAGCAGGGGGAAGAAGGCCAGGTCGGGGTGGACGGTGCCGTCCGGCAGCACCGCCTGGTAGCCGTAGCCGTGCTCGGCGATCCTCGCGTACCAGATCGAGTCCCAGCGGCCGCTGAGCCGGTGCAGCCCGTCCTTCCCGGTCACCGCCGCGGCCACCGCCAGCACCACGAGCCCGACCACCCGGACCGCGGCGTAGCCGAGCAGCGCGGGGGCGGCGGCGCGGAGGGCGCCGGGGGTACAGGGCCCGGTGGTGGTGACGGGGGCGGGAGAGTCGGTGACGGCGGGCGGGGGCATGCGGTCGATTATGGGCACCGGCGGGCGGGCGTTCGAAATTGCGCGGGTGGGGCCGCCGGGGTCGGGGCCGTGGCCCGCGCCCACGCCCTCACGGCCACTGCTCGTGCCTTCGCTGCGGTGCGGCTGTCGCGAGGGCGGCTCAGTCGCGGCGGGGCGGCTCAGTCGCGGGGGAAGGAGACCTCGACCCGGCGGTTCTTCTTGCGGCCCTCCTCGGTGCTGTTGTCGGCGATCGGGTACTGCTCGCCGTAGCCCCGGATCTCGTAGGAGACCTGCTCGGAGGCGAGCTGCGGGGCGAGCACCCCGTGCACGGCGTCGGCCCGCTTCTTGGAGAGCACGTCGCCGGAGGTGGACGAGCCCAGGTTGTCGGTGAAGCCGAAGACGCGGACCTTGGTGGCGCCCTGCTTTCTGATCTCCTGAGCGATGGCGGAGATACGGGCGTTGGCCTCGCGGTTCAGGTTGGCGCTGTTCTTGCCGAAGAGCACCTCGGCCTGGAGGGCGAACGTGAGGTTGGTGCTGGTCTCCTCGCGGCGCTCCTCGCCGCCCTCGGACTCCACGATGGAGATGAGCGGCAGCACCTTGGCCGTGGCGAGGGTGGCGCCGTCGCGCATCTTGAGCCCGGGTGAGTTGCCGTCCACCTCGGGCGGCGCCACGCTGGACTCCGTCCCGGGCGGCGGCCCCATGGGGTCCGCGCCCGGTGGTGGCGTGCCGGTGGCCTGGGCTCCGATCGGGGGGACGGGGTCGTCGGCGGAGGCTGCGGGGGCGGTGGCGAGTTGGGCGGCGGCGACGAGGAGGAGGGCCGCGAGGAGGGGGGCGGCGGGTCTGGGGGTCATGAGAGCTCGATGGTGGCGGGGGGCATCTGCGGGATCTGGATGTCGACCTGGGTGGTCGAGGCCGGGGGCGCGGGGAACTGCGCGAAGACGGAGATGCTCTGCCCCGGCTGTACGGAGGTGACACCGGTCGTCGTCAACGGGTAGCCCTCGGTGTCCCGGAGGACGTAGTAGCGCTTCTTCTCCGTCTTGTCGACGAGGGTGATTCCGGCGAAGGAGGGCCCCGTCTTCTGCACGCCGACTTCCTGCCCGCTCCACACCGGGCCTCCGATCAGCGGCTTCGACGTGGTGTTCCGCACCGTCGCGGTGACCGTGAGGAACCCGCCGGCGTCGCGCTGGGCGGAGTGGATCACGAACTGGAAGCCATTGGCTCCGTCCACCGTCGCCAGCACCTTGCCGGTGTCCGGCTGCGCCGGCTCGTTACCGGACGTCGTGGACTCCGGCTGCCCGGCGGAGGGGGTGGACGCGTGGGAGGTGTTCTGGCGTGGCCCGGCCTCCGATTTTCCGTCGTCGCCACCGCATCCGGTGAGAAGCAGACCGAGCGCGACTGCCGCGACGCCGACCGCTGCTCGACCCGGTCTCACGCCTTGCCAAAGTTCCATCAGTCAGTGTTCCTTCAGTGCCGTCGCGGTGAGTGGCATCGCGGTCGGGGTCGTTGCGGTCGGTGCGGTCAGTTCTCGGCAAGCCGGATATCGAAGAGGTCGGACATCGAGGGCAGCGGTACGACCTCTACGGTCTCGCCGTCGCAGTCGAGGGAGTCGGGCACCTCGGAGTCCTCCTCCGAGGCGTCGCCCGCTGTGCAGCGGGGTACGACGACAGCGGTCGCCGTCGCCGTGGCGTGTCGGGTCTCGGTGCCGGGAAGAATGGTCTGCCCGACCGGATCCAGAGAGCGCACCGAGACCTGGCTGCCCCACCGCCCGTCGGTCGCGGCACCGCACCCGGTCACCCCGGCCCCGTTCTGCTGGGCGAAGGCGGAGGCCTCGCCGCAGCCGGTGCCAGGGGGGACGAGGACGCCGTCGAGGAGGTCGACCAGCATGTCCTCCGTCAGGACGACGGAGTCACGGGATTCCCTGGCCGCTGCCAGCGCGGCGGCGTCCGCCGCCGACTGGGCGTTGTTGCGGGTGGCCCCGGCCTGGCCGACCGCGAAGAGGGCCAGCGCGAGGAAGAGCAGGCTCCCCACGACGAAGATGTAGAGGGGCGACGCCTGTCCGGACTCGCGGGATCGGGCGGGTCCGGCCGCACGCCTCAGGCGAGGATCGAACCGACCTTGGTCAGCAGTGCGGTGGCGATGGTCTGCCCCACCCCCGACCCCACCAACGCCGCGATGATGATCCCCACCAGGATGATGATCCCCACGTACTCCACCGCCCCCTGCCCCCGGTCCCCCCTGCGGCGCAGGGCGGTGGTCGTGGTGTCGGTCCAGGTGGACAGGTGGAGCCGGGCGCGGGTGGTGGCCCTCAGGACGGGGTTCGGCATGGTGGTCGCCTCCGGGTCGGTGCCGGTCGTCGGCGCCGGGCGGGCCGGCGGCGGGAGCACCGTATGGCCGGGGGCGGGGGGTGGGCATGGGTCCGGGGGCCCAAGGGTGGGCCCAAGCGGGGAAGGAGCGGAGGTCAGCCATGGGCGGCGGCCTTCCCGAGGGCGTGCCAGAGGGCGATGGCCTGGCCGCGGTTGTCGGCGTTCAGCTTGGCGAAGATGCGGTTGATGTGGTTCTTGACCGTCTTCTGGCTGATGAAGCAGGTGGTGGCGATCTGCTGGTTGGTCATGCCCGACGCGATCAACTCCATCACCTCCACCTCCCGTTGGCTCAGTAATGAATGTGCCACAACTGCTTGCGCTTGCGAAGGGGTTTGGGGGAAGTGGTGGGCGGAGGAGGGGAGTTCGCCAGGAGTTGGGGTGGGATTCGTTGCAGAAGCACAGGTGGACGTGCAGGCGGGGGTGGCGCGGACGGCGGTCAGCAGGGCGGTGGAGGCGGTAGGGGTGAGATGGGCGCGGCCGACGGTGGCGTCCCGTACGGCGGCGAGGAGTTGCTCCGCGGTGAACTCGCCGTGCACCAGGTAGCCGCTCGCGCCGAGCCGCAGGGCCTCGTGCACGATGCCGGTCTCCCCGCTGTAGGTGGTCATCAGGACCGGGGCCAGCGGGACGAGGTGGGGCAGCGCGGTGAGGCCGTCGACGCGGGGCATCCGGACGTCCAGCAGGATGACGTCGGGGCGGTGGCGCCGGGCCTCCTCGTGGGCCTCGCGGCCGTCGGCCGCCTGCCCGGCCACCAGGAAGTCGGGGTGGGCCGAGAGCAGCGCGGTCAGCCCGGCCCGGACGACCGGGTTGTCGTCGGCGATCACCACACGCAGGGGGTCGTCAGACATGGTGCGGCCTCCTGGGGGGGAGAAGCGGCGGTGAGGGTGTGGACGGGGAGTTCGAGGCGCACCTCGGTGCCCTTGGCCGCCTGGCCGCGGCCGATGCGGATACGGGCGCCGATGGACGCGGCGCGTTCCACCATGCCGACCACCCCGAAGTGCCCCGAGCGGCGCAGGCCGTCCAGGGTGGTGCCGGCGGGCAGCCCGGTGCCGTCGTCGTAGACGCTCATCCGGAGGATGCCGCCGTCGACGCCGGCCGTGACGGCGATATAGCTGGGGCGGGCGTGGCGGTGGGCGTTCTCCATGGCCTCGGCGGCGACGGCCACCAGATGGCGGGCGACGGACGGAGGCACCCGGGGCGGGCCGGTGAGCGGTGGGGCGGGTGGGCGGTAGGCGGCGGTGACCGTGTGCCGGGTGCCGAAGTCGGCCGCCCGGGCGGAGAGTTCGGCGGCCAGGTCGACCCGCCCGTCCAGTCCGGCTTCGCGCCGCAGGTCGTCCAGGAGTTCCCGGGACTCGGCGGCGGCGCGGCGGGCCGAGCGGGCGACCAGTTCGGCCTGCCGGCGCAGCGCCGGCGGCTCGCCCCGGTCGGCGGTGGCCGCGAGGCCGTCCGCCGCCAGCGCCAGGCCGTGCAGGGTCTTGGCGACCGAGTCGTGCATCTCCCGTGCCAGCCGGGCCCGTTCGGCCTCGACCGCGCCATGGGCGGCCAGCCGGGCCCGGGCCTCGGTGAGCGCCTGGCCCGCCGCGCCGAAGTCCAGGATGAGGCCGCGCAGGGTGGAGCCGCCCGCGCCCGCGATCACGCACAGCCCGGGGAAGAGGAGGGAGGAGGGTTCGAGGGCGACCTCGCGGCTCACCCCGTAGGCGAGCAGGAGCAGCAGCGACTGGAGGACGGCGAAGAAGGCGGCGCCCCGCCAGCCGTAGAGCAGTCCGGCCAGGAACGGGGTGCAGAGGGTGACATAGGCGAGCACCGACTCCGGGGAGGCGGTGGCCAGCAGCAGCGCCCCGAACAGGGCGTCGGCGGCGAGCACCGCCGGGTGGCGCAGCAGTATCCGGCCGAACCGCTCCCAGTCCCGCAGCACCACATAGGACACCATGAAGGTGACCAGCACCGCGGCGCCCACCAGCCACTGGCCCAGCCCGGGCGCGGCGCCGTCCAGGGCGAACGGGACGGCCAGCACGATCATCGCCAGCCGGAAGCCGAACACCTGGCGGCAGAGCGCCTGAAGGGCGTTCAGTTGGAGGGAGAGTTCGACGGAGGGCTGAGGGGCGGGGCGCGACCCGGAGCCCAGGGGGAGCATCGGGGGGTCACCTCCGTCCTCGGCCGGCGGGCTGCTCCGCACGGTGCTCAGCCGCCGAGCAGCTCGGTGAAGTCGACACCGGAGCCGTAGTAGAAGCTGAGCGCGATCAGGATCATTGTGGCGGGCAGCATCACCAGCGTCACCACGAGTGTGGTCTTCGGTACCGCCTTGGCCGCGGTGCGGCGGGCGTTCTGGGCGTCGGTGCGGCGCATGTCGTTGGCGATCTGGATGAGGGTGTCCACGATCGGCGCGCCGAGCTCCTCCCCCTGCTGGAGCGCGGTGACGAACATCGAGACCTGGTCGGAGGAGTTGCGCCGGCGCAGCTGGTCGAAGGCCTCCCGGCGGCTGACGCCCATGTCCATCTGGCGCAGGGTGATGCGGATCTCGTCGGCCCACGGCCCGGCGTACTTCTCGGCGACCCGGTCCAGCGCCTGGCGGAAGCCGAGTCCGGCGGAGACCACGACGGCGAGGACGTCCAGGAAGTCGGGCAGGGTGCGTTCGATGTCGTCCCGGCGGCGCCGGATGGCGATCCGGAGCAGTACGTCGGTCCAGGTGAGGCCGTAGAGGAGGACGAGGACGGCGGTGGCCCACTGGCCGCGCAGCAGGAGCGCCAGGCAGGCCAGCACGCCGAGGGTGCCGTAGACGGCGCGGCGGGCGGCGTAGCGGTCCACGGTCATCCCGCCGGGGTTGCCCGCCATGTCGATCCGGCGGCGCAGCGCGTCGACCCGCTTGGGCCCCATCAGCCCGAGCACGGCCGGCGCCCCGCGCATACCGAGCCGGTCCACGCCGGAGCCGACGGCGGTGGTGCGGGTGGCGCCGACCTCCAGGGCGAGGACCAGGTCTCCGGGGAGCTTGGCCTCGGCCCGGTACATCCGGACGCCCGCGAACGCCCCGTACACGGACAGGGCGGCGACGGCGGCGAGCAGCAGTCCCACGACGGACTCCTTTCCAGGCGGGGGGCGGGTCAGACGCGGACGCGGGAGAGGCGGGCGATGACGGCGTAGCCGAGCGCGTAGAGGCCGAAGGCGAGGACGCAGCCGATCTGCCCGGCGGCCGAGCCGGTCATCTTCTCCAGGGCGCCGGGCTGCATCCGGTTGATCAGCAGCAGGAAGCCCAGGCCCAGCAGCGGCAGCGCGACGGCGGAGACCCGGACCTGGGAGAGCAGGGTGGTGACCTCGCGCCGGGTCTCCTTGCGTTCCTCCAGGGTGGTGGTGAGGTTGCGCAGCGAGGAGACGACCTGGCCGCCGGCCCGGTTGGAGAGCACCAGGGTGGAGACCAGGACCATGAGCTCACGGGAGGGCAGCCGGTCGGCGAGGTCGCCGAGGGCGTCGTCCAGGCTGTGGCCGAGGGCCAGTTGGTCGGCGACCTTGCGCAGCTCCTCGCCGGCCGGGTCGTCCAGCTCGTCGGCGGCCATGGCGATGGCGGTGCGCAACGCCAGTCCGGCCTGGGTGGCGTTGGCCAGGACGCGGGTCAGCTCGGGCAGCTGGTTGATGAACGCCTCGGTGCGCTTGCGGCGCTGCCAGGCGAGGAAGGCGGTGGCGCCCCAAATGCCCGCGAGGGCGGCCAGCACACCGAAGAACGGGGCGAACACGGCGCTCATCGCGAGGTAGACGCCGAGCAGCGCGATGAGCGCGTAGGCGGTGTACTCGCCGGGGGTGAGGTCGAGTCCGGTGGCGGCGATCCGCCGTTCCAGGCGGCGCCCGTAGCGGGTGGTGCGCAGCCGGCGGTCCAGCCGGGTGAAGCGCCGGCGGCGGCCCGGCGGACCGGGCAGGGCGGTCTGGGACATCCGGTCGACCAGGGCCTGGCGCTGGGCGGCGCCGGAGGCGTAGACGTGCACGCCGACCACGCCCAGCAGGCAGGCGAGGACGGTGACGCCGAGGGTCAGCAGCGGAAGGTTCATGGCGGAGGGTTCCCGAAGCGGTGGGGTCAGAGGCGGAGATTCCCGGGACGGCGGGCTCAGAGGAGGGACGGGGGCGGGGGGCGGCGCAGGGCGAGTTGGGCGTCGGTGTGGGCGACGCCGAAGGCCGCGGGGATGGCCTCGCCCTTGAGGTGGAGGCGTTCGGCGATCCGGCGGGGCAGCGGGTGGTAGGTGAACCGGCCGTGCACCCGGCCGTCGGCGGTCATCGGCTCGGCCGCGAAGTGGCAGACGGTGGCGATGCGGTACTCCTCGCGACCGTGCGAGTCCACGATCGCCACCTCGGTGATCTTGCGGGCGCCGTCGGCGTGCCGGGTGAGCTGGACGATGACGTCCACCGCGCTGTTGATCTGGTCCTTGATCGCGGCGAACGGCACCTCCACCTCCGACATCGAGCCGAGGGTCTGCAACCGCATCAGCGCGTCCTCGGCGCTGTTGGCGTGCACGGTGGCGAGGGAGCCGTCATGGCCGGTGGACATGGCCTGGAGCATGTCCAGGGTCTCCCCGCCGCGGACCTCACCGACGATGATCCGGTCGGGCCGCATCCGCAGCGAGTTGCGGACCAGGTCGCGGATGGTGACCCGGCCCTTGCCCTCCACGTTGGGCGGGCGGGCCTCCAGGGTGATCACATGGGACTGCTGGAGCTGGAGTTCGGCGGAGTCCTCGATGGTGACGATCCGCTCGCCCTCGGGGATCAGCCCGGAGAGCGAGTTGAGCAGGGTGGTCTTGCCGGTGCCGGTGGCCCCGGAGACGATCACGTTGAACTTGGCGCGGACCAGCCCGGCGAGCAGCATCACCATGTGCTCGTCCAGGGTGCCGAGTCGGACCAGCTCCTGGAGCGAGAAGGCGCGCGGGAAACGGCGGATGGTGAGGATCGGCCCGCTGAGGGAGAGCGGCGGGATGATGACGTTGACCCGCTCCCCCGACGGCAGCCGGGCGTCCACCATCGGGTTGGACTCGTCCACCCGGCGGTTGACGGTGGAGACGATCCGCTCGATGGTCTGCATCAGCTGCTCGGTGGAGGAGAACCGCATCGGCAGCTGCTCCAGCCGCCCGCGCCGCTCCACGTACACCTGCTCGGGCCCGTTGACCATGATCTCGCTGATGGAGGCGTCTTCGAGGAGCGGTTCCAGGATGCCGAGGCCCAGGGCCTCGTCCACCACCCGGCGGATCAGCTGGGACCGCTCGGTGGAGGAGAGGACGGGGCCCTCGCGGCTGATGATGTGCCCGAGGACCCGTTCGAGGCGGGCCCGCCGTTCGGCCGCGGCGAGCGCGGACATCTCGGCGAGGTCGATCTCCTCCAGGAGCTTGACCCGGTAGACGCCGACCAGGTGGTTCTCCTCGCCCCGGCTCCCGCCGGCGGGCTCGGGCGGCGCGGCGAGACGTGCGCGCAGGCTCATGTCCGCTCCCTGTGGGTGGTCGGCGGTGCGGCTCGGTGGACGGTGGGTGGCATCGTCACTCGTCCGGGTCGGGGGCGGTGACGGGCATGGTGGTGGTGCGTACGGCGCTGGGCAGGGTGAACAGCGGCAGCACCGCGGGGATGGGTACGGTGGCGGTGGCCGTCACCTGGTCGGCGCCGGGGCCGCCGGGGGCGCTCACCTGGGGGTCCAGCCAGCCGCTGACGGCGGCCTGTCCGGCGGCCTGGCCGTCGCCGCCCTGGGAGGCCACCCTGGCCGCCGCCCGGGCCGCGGTGCCGGCCTGCTGCATGGCGTACGCGGCGATGCCGAGCTGTACGGCGGCCAGCGCGGCGATCAGCAGTACGGCGATCCAGCCGGCGAACTCCAGCGCGGCCTGCCCGGAGTCCCGGCCCGGTCGCTGTTTCGCGGTCGCGCGACTCATGGGAGGTCCACCTCCTCGGAGGCCACCGCCGCCGTGCCGTTGACCGGCACCGGTACGTCGAAGCCGGGGAACAGCACGGGCATGTTCATGGTGACGGTGGCGGTGTAGAGGTCGCCGCTCTCGCCGCAGGCGGCGCTGGCGCTCCAGGAGCCGTTGACGGTACGGGCGGCCGCCGCCTGGCAGGCGCCCGCGCCGGACACCGCCCCGGCCCGGGCGGCCTCGTCGGCGGCGTTGCCGGCCAGCGCGAAGGTGTAGCCGACCAGGGCGGTCTGCCAGAGCAGGGCGATGGTGCCGAGGACGATCGGCACCATTCCGGTGAACTCCACGGCGACCTGGCCCCGGTCGCCCCGGAGCGCCCGTATCCCGCGAGAACGGCGCCCCTCCCCTCGTAGCGCCCTCACCGGTGCCGCCCCCGTCGGAGCCCCACCGAGCCGCGGTCGCCGCGGAGGCGGGTGCCGGCGCGGGGCTCGCCGTCCGGGGCGCGGACCAGGCCGAGTTCGGCGGCGAGGGCCCACAGCGCCTGCTTCACCGTGGACTTGGCCTCCAGGTCGTGCATCCGGCCCGCGTCCACCACCGACTGGAGCTCCTTGAAGTGGGCGGGGACGGTGGTGCGGGCCACCCGGGTACCGGTGACCTTCTGCACCAGCGGCGGCTGGATCTCCGTGCTGCGCACCTGGCGGTTGACCACGGTGAGCGTCTCCTCCGCCTTGCGGATCTGGAGCCGGTCCCAGAGCCGGACCATCCGCTTGGCGGCGCGGACCGCGACCACGTCGGGGGTGACGACCAGCAGCGCGGTGTCGGCCATCTCGACGGCGGCGGCGTTGGCGGTGTCCATATGGGTGCCGCAGTCCACCACCACGACCTCGTAGCGGGTGCGCAGGGCGCTGAGTATCTGCCGTACGGAGCGGTCGGTGACCTCCTCGCCGCGCTCGCCGTCGGCGGGGGCGAGCAGCAGGGCGAGCCCGGAGGGGTGGGCGAACATGGCGTCCTGGAGGACCCGGGGCGAGATGTCCTGGATGGTGGCCAGGTCCACCACCGAGCGGCGGAACCGCACGTCCAGGTAGGAGGCCACGTCACCGGACTGGAGGTCCAGGTCGGCCAGGGCGGTGCTGTGCCCGGACGCGCATGCGGCCAGGGCGAGTTGGACCGCGGTGACGGTGGTGCCGACGCCGCCCTTGGCGCCGGTGACGGCGACGACGGTGCCGCCGGGCCCGGTGGGCGAGTCGCCGCCGTGCCCGAGGTGGCGGCGTACCCCGCTGGACCAGCCGGCCGCCGACTGGACGCGCTGGGCCAGCTCCTCGTACGACAGCGGGAGCCCGACCAGGCCGCGGGCGCCGGAGTCCATGGCGGCCGAGTAGAGCCCGGGGCTGGTGTCGCCGGTGACCAGGACGACGCCGACCGCCGGGAAGCGCAGGGCGACCTCGCGGATCAGCTCCAGGGCGGGGACGGGGCCGATCCGCTCATGGACCAGCACCACCTCGGGCAGTTCGTCCAGGGACTCGGCGGCGAGCCGGGCGAGGGTGTCGATGAGGGAGGTGGAGTCGCCGACCGGGCCGACGGGTTCGGCGTCCGGGAGCTGGCTGAGCAGGGTGGTGACGGAGCGGGCGGCGTCGGCGTCCCCGACGGCCGGGAGGATGCGTGTGGTCATCCGGCCCTCACTTGTTCTTGTCTTCGTCGAGGGTGTAGGTGCGTTCCCCGGCGGCCACGGCGGGTGGGCCGTCCTGGGGCAGCAGGGCGAGGCGGACGTGTTCGGCGAAGGACTCGGCGTAGGCGACGCGCTGGGCGTCGGCGGTGCTGAGGGCGAAGGTGATGGGGACGGCCTCGCCCTGCCCGACGGTGCGGTTGCCGTCCCGGCGGGCGTCGATCGGGGTGAGCTTGCCGACGTCGATGACCCGGGCGCCGGCCACGATCAGCCGGGACTCGGCCACCGCCTTGTCGCCGCGCCCCTCGTCGCCGAAGGTGGCGAAGATGTTCACCGAGGCGCCGGCGGTGATCTTCCCGGCGACACCGGTGGCGGCGTCGATCATGATGGCGATCTCCTGCTGGCCGGACTCCAGCGCGGGGCGGTCGGCGGCCATGTCCCGCTGGAGCAGCGAGCCCTTCTTGAGGTCCGAGACGGCGATCTTGCCGTTCAGTGAGCGCAGATCGGTCACCGCGCTGTCGGAGAGCCACCGCTCGGGCATGCTGATCCGCTCGAACCGGTCGGCGGTCAGCGGGGTGTACGCCGGGATGTCGGCCTTCACCCGGTACGCGCGGACCTCCGGCCCCACCTTGGAGTTGACGTCGCCGATGACCCAGACCACCCCGGCGAACGCGGCCAGCGCGCACACCACCGAGAGGACCAGCAGGACGACGCCACGGCGCTGACGTGAGTTCATGGGCGGGGCAACCTCGGGTGGAGTGGGTCGGCGGCACGGCGGGTGGCGCGGGCGGAACCGGGTCCGTGACCGGGTAGGGCGGACGGTGATCCGGTACGGGGGCTGGCCGCGGGTCCGCGGTCCCCGGCGGCCGGGTGTGCCGGGGCCGTCCGGCGACGCCCGGTACGGGGGCGGGCAGCCGGAACGCCGCGGGCGGGCGCGCTCGTCGGGGTCATCCGGGGCCCTGCCGTACGCCGCGGGTGAGCGCCCGCCGCCCGGGCGCGGGCACCAGCCGGGCCCCGGAGGCGGCGGCCGGGGCCGGGGTGCGCCGGGGGTCCTCCTCGGCGGCGCCCGGCACCGGGGCCGCGCAGAAGCCGCAGCGGTCCCCTATCAGGTCCGCTCCGCACCAGGAGCAGACCTCCCGGCGTACCGAGGCGACCAGCCGGTAGAGCATCGACAGATCGGGCAGATACGCGGCGAACTCGACCAGCTTCGGCGTCCCCCACCAGCCGGGCGAGCTCTCCGGCGGCCCGGCCTCGGCCAGCTCGCCGACCCGCCAGGCCGGGGCGAGGGCGTCGGTGACCCAGGTCGCGGTGGACTGCCCGCGGGCCACCAGCAGCGAGGTGGCGAACTGCGGCCCCGGCAGCTCCGCCTCGGCGCCGCCGATGCGCACCAGCCGGGGCGTGGGGTTGGCCAGCACGGCGAACTGGGCGCCGGGCATCCAGGAGCGGGCATGCGAGCCGAGGTCCACCGGCAGCCGGTCCAGCCGGGCCACCGAGTGCAGCAGGGCACCCGCGTACACATAGTGGGAGAGTAAGCGGGCGGCGGAGGCCAGCACCCCGGGGCTGACATCGCAGACCGACAACTGCCGCAGCTGGCGCACCAGTACGGCCAGGCCGAGCGGTGGCAGGTCGCTCTTCAGCAGGGCGATGCGGTCGCTCTCCATCAGGGAGCGGACGGTGTGCAGCCGGCGTTCGTGGGCGGCCGGCAGGGAGGACGGGTAGAGCACCAGGAGATGGCCGTGCTGCTCGACCAGCACCTGCGCGTCGGCCACGGCGGCGTCCAGCGGCTGGGCGTCCGGCGGCGGGAGCAGGGCGGCGGTCGGCGTCTGGTGGTCGGTCGGCGGCAGCACCAGATCGGCGCTGGTGACGGCGATGGCGGTCGGCACGGTGGTTCCCCGTTCAGCTCCGGTCCACCGGCATGCCGGCGGCCCCGCAGACAACTGCACCCGAGCTCTGGGCCTGTTGCGGCCCGTGGCGGGCCATGGCGGCCTGTCTCTCCCTGCTTCTTCCTGCTCACTGCGGGTCATACACGTCATGCACTCTAACCACGTCTCCGTGGCCGGAGAACAGCTTTCGATCGCCGGCTGAGGAGGAGCGGGCGATCCGGTCGGTGACCAATGCGGACGAAGCCGTCAGGAGTTCACTCCTGTACCAACTTCCGTCCCTGCCGGAGGTCTTGACAATCACATTGGTCTGGACCAACTTAACGCCATCCCCACCTTCTCCCTCTCCGCCATCCCCACCCTTCGCCGTAGGTCCCGACGGGCTCCTTCCCGCACCCAGGGGCCCCTCCCCCACGAAAGGCTCCCCCGTGGACGACCGCACCGATCACACTCCCATCCCCCCACGCCGCCGACGGCTGCTCGGCAGCGGGCTGGCCCTCGCCGTCGGCGCCGGGTTCGCCCTGGTCGGCCCGATCGCCGGCACCGCCCAGGCCGCCGACATCAACGTCGCCAAGAACCCCGGCTTCGAGTCCGGTCTCGCCGACTGGAGCTGCTCGGCCGGGAGCGGGTCCGCCGTCTCCTCACCGGTGCGCTCCGGCACCTCCGCCCTGCGCGCGGCCCCCGGCGGGCAGGACAACGCCCGCTGCGCCCAGCAGGTGAAGGTCAAGCCGGGCTCCACCTACACCCTGAGCGCCTGGGTCCAGGGCGGGTACGCGTATCTGGGCGCGAGTGGCACCGGCACGACCGACGTCTCCACCTGGACGCCCGACTCCACCGGCTGGAAACAGCTGTCCACCCGCTTCACCACCGGCGCCAACACGACCACGGTGACCGTCTACACCCACGGCTGGTACGGCCAGTCCGCCTATCTGGTGGACGACGTCTCCGTGTTCGGCCCAGACGGCGGCGGGGGCACCGACCCGGAGCCCGGCGTCCCGGCCACCCCCGCCGGACTGACCGCCGGGGCCACCACCACCAGCTCCGTCGCCCTGAGCTGGAACGCCGTCTCCGGCGCCACCGGTTACCACGTCTACCGGGACGGTACGACGGTCCAGTCGGTGAGCGGGACCTCGGCCACCGTGACCGGGCTGGCCGCCGACACCTCGTACGGCTTCCAGGTGACCGCCGCCAACACGGCCGGCGAGTCGGCGCGTTCGGCCACCGTGACCGCGCGTACCGCCAAGCCGGGCGGCCAGGACCCGGACCCCAACCCCTCGGTGCCCAAGCACGCGCTGACCGGCTACTGGCAGAACTTCGACAACGGCGCCACCGTGCAGAAGCTGCGGGACGTGCAGGCGCAGTACGACATCATCGCGGTCTCCTTCGCCGACTCCACCACCACGCCCGGGCAGATCGTCTTCAACCTGGACCCGGCGCTGCGCTACTCCTCCGTCGCCGAGTTCAAGGCCGACATCGCCGCCAAGAAGCAGGCCGGCAAGTCGGTGATCATCTCGGTGGGCGGCGAGAAGGGCAACGTCACCATCAACAGCGACGCCTCCGCGACGGCGTTCGCCAACAGTGCCTATGCCCTCATGCAGGAGTACGGCTTCAGCGGGGTGGACATCGACCTGGAGCACGGCATCAACTCCACCTACCTCACCAAGGCGCTGCGCCAGCTCTCGGCGAAGGCGGGCCCGGGGATGGTGCTGACGATGGCCCCGCAGACCATCGACATGCAGAGCACCGGCACCGAGTACTTCAAGACCGCCCTGGCCGTGAAGGACATCCTGACCGTGGTCAACATGCAGTACTACAACAGCGGTTCCATGCTGGGCTGCGACGGCAAGGTGTACTCGCAGGGCTCGGTGGACTTCCTCACCGCGCTGGCCTGCATCCAGCTGGAGGGCGGCCTCGCCCCCTCGCAGGTGGGCCTCGGCGTGCCCGCCTCCACCCGCGGCGCGGGCAGCGGCTATGTCTCCCCCGCCGTCGTCAACAACGCCCTGGACTGCCTGACCCGGGGCACGGGCTGCGGCCAGTTCAAGCCGTCGAAGACCTACCCGGGTCTGCGCGGCGCGATGACCTGGTCCACCAACTGGGACGCCACCGCGGGCAACGCCTGGTCGAACGCGGTGGGCCCGCACGTGCACAACCTGCCGTAACGATCCCTGGGGAGTCACCAGGGAAGGTCGCGGACCTGCTGGACGCAGAGCACCACGAACAGCAGGCCCGCGGCCGTCAGCATCCCGTTGCTCAGCCAGCCGTTGCGCCACTCGGCGGGCGTGCGGGAGGAGTTGAGCAGCCAGACCAGGGTGAGCGCCAGGAACGGCATGAAGAAGGCGCCGATCACCCCGTAGACGATCACCAGCCCGAACGGCTGGTCCAGGAAGAGCAGCGCCATCGGCGGGAAGGTCAGCCAGAGCAGGTACCCGCGGAAGGCCACCGACTTCTCCCGCGCCCCGCTCGCCACCTCCTTGGTGGCGCCGTCCGGCCCGGCCGCCGCCTTCCGGGCCTTCAGCTGCGCGGTGAAGTCCGCGAACATCAGCGAGACGCCGTGCCACACCCCGATCAGCGAGGTGATGGAGGTGGCGAAGAAGCCGATCAGGAACAGCTTGGCGGTGGCGGTGCCGTACCGGTCGGCGAGCACGTCCCCCAGGTCCAGCAGCCCCTTGTCGCCGGTGGCCAGCGCGACCCCGGAGGAGTGCAGCAGCTCCGCGCCCACGAACAGCATGGCGATCACGAAAATACCGGTGGTGACATAGGCGACCCGGTTGTCCAGCCGCATCACCCTCATCCAGGAGGTGTCGGTCCAGCCCTTGGCGTTGACCCAGTAGCCGTAGGCGGCGAGCGTGATGGTGCCGCCGACGCCGCCGATCAGGCCCAGGGTGTAGATCAGCGAGCCGTCCGGGAGGACCGGGGCCAGCCCGGCGAAGGCCTCCCCGAGGTGCGGGGTCACCCGGATGGCCAGATAGACGGTGACCACGAACATCACGCCCACCAGCACCGTCATGACCTTCTCGAAGACCGCGTACCGGTTGAACCAGACGAAGACCAGTCCGCCGACCCCGCAGAGCACGGCCCACCACTTCAGGTCCATCACCTCCGGGAACAGCGCCTGGAGCGGCAGTGCGCTGGAGGACATCGCGGCCGCCCCGTAGACGAAGCCCCACACCGCCACGTAGACCGCAAAATAGCCGGTGGTCCAGGCGCCGAGGCTGCGCCAGCCGTCGAACAGGGTGCGCCCGGTGGCCAGATGCCAGCGGCCGGCCGCCTCGGCGAGCGAGATCTTCACCAGGCAGCCGATCACGGCGGCCCACAGCAGGGTGTAGCCGAACTTGCTGCCCGCGATCAGGGTGGCGACCAGGTCCCCGGCGCCGACCCCGGTCGCCGCGACCACGATGCCGGGCCCGATCGACCGCCAACTCGCCTTGCGCATCCGCGGGTCCCGCGCGCTGGAAGCCTCCGCGTCCGCCCGCCCCACCGCACCCCCGCCGCCGCTGCCGCTGCCGCCGTCCATCTCGCGCCGCCTTCCCACCGGACCGATGACCCGGGTGATCGCTCTGCCAGGTACCCGGTCCGTACCCAGCGACCGGCCCTCTCGCACGGACGCTCCCGGGCCATCCCGGCCGAGATGCCATCTTGACGGGTCCATGCCATGCGCGGACCATGCCTGCCACGGGGTCACCCGCCCCGTACCCCCCACCGCAGGAGACATCCATGCGACTTCGCATCCGCGGCAGGCGCGCGGCCGGCACCTCGGCCCTCCCGGGCGGCCGGCGCGGCAGACGACCCCTCGCCCTCACCGCGCTGCTCACCCTCGCCCTCGCCGCCCCCCTCACCGCGACCGCCACCACCGGCGACACCGGATCGTCCTCGATACCGGTGGCCCCCGCCTCCGCCGGCGAGGAGGTGATCCGGCAGTACGAGATCCACGGCCCCTCCACCCCCGCCGAGCGCACCGCCATCGCCGCCACCGGCGTCTCGATCGACGAGGCGAGCGGCCATGCCGTCGTGGTCAGCGCCAACGCCGAGCAGGCCGCCCGGCTACGCGCCCGTGGCCACCGGCTGGAGGCACTGCCCGCGCCGCCCGCCCGCCGGGACGCCACCGCCGCCGCCCAGCCCTTCGACTTCCCCTCGGCCGACTCCCGCTACCACAACTACGCGGAGATGAACGCCGAGATCAACCAGCGGCTCCAGCAGTACCCGAACATCATGAGCCGCCGGGTGATCGGCAAGTCCTACGAGGGCCGGGACATCGTCGCCATCAAGATCAGCGACAACGTGGCCACCGACGAGAACGAGCCGGAGATCCTCTTCACCCACCACCAGCACGCCCGCGAGCACCTGACCGTGGAGATGGCCCTCTATCTGCTCCGCGAGTTCGGCGCGGGCTACGGCAGCGACTCCCGGATCACCAACGCCGTCAACAACCGCGAGATCTGGATCGTCCCCGACCTCAACCCGGACGGCGGCGAGTACGACATCGCCACCGGCTCCTACCGCAGCTGGCGCAAGAACCGGCAGCCCAACTCCGGTTCCTCGTACGTCGGCACCGACATGAACCGCAACTGGAACTTCAAGTGGGGCTGCTGCAACGGCTCCTCCGGCTCCACCTCCTCCGAGACCTACCGCGGCCGCGCCGCCGAGTCGGCCCCCGAGGTGAAGGTCGTCGCCGACTTCGTCCGCTCCCGCACCGTGGGCGGCAAGCAGCAGATCAAGGCCGCCATCGACTTCCACACCTACAGCGAACTGGTGCTCTGGCCCTACGGCTACACCTACAACGACACCGCCCCGGGCCTGACCCAGGACGACCGCGACGCCTTCGCCACCGTCGGCCGCAAGATGGCCGCCAGCAACGGCTACACCCCCCAGCAGTCCAGCGACCTCTATGTCACCGACGGGTCGATCGACGACTACCTCTGGGGGGCCCAGAAGATCTTCGCCTACACCTTCGAGATGTACCCCCGCTCCGCCTCCGGCGGCGGCTTCTACCCGCCCGACGAGGTCATCGAGCGCGAGACCTCCCGCAACCGCGACGCCGTCCTGCAACTGGTCGAGAACGCCGACTGCATGTACCGCTCCATCGGCAAGGAGCAGCAGTACTGCTCCCCCACCCGCTGACGGTCATCTGAGCATGACGAGCGGCCCCGCCCGGAGCACCGACTCCGGCGGGGCCGCTCCGCGTGTGCCCGGGGCTCACACCGCCAGGCACCGCCGGCATCCACGCCCACGTACGCCTCCGATCGCCACAAAATTGTCGCCCGGGACACCCCTAAGCCTGAGTTGACCATGCTGGAAACCATCACCAAACAATCAACGCCCACGCGGTCAGTCCCGACACCGCAGCCGTCGTCGCTGCCGTCAAGTACCCAAGCACCCTCGCCGATTATATTTCGACGAGGGTGCTCATTGTGGACCTTCGAACTCTGAATCCCCGGAATACCTCTACTGAACGCCAGGAGTGTCAACCACTACGACAGATTGTGCCAGGCATGGCTGCAAGATCCTCGACAATCTGTTTCCCTTCGTCGCGCGTCAGCCACTGCGAACACGGACACGAGGACACGAAATGACTTCACATACTCGCCAGGAGGAAGATTTATAATTTTCCCCATTTGTTCGACAGTCGGTTCCCGAATAATCAACACTGCCGGGGTCATGGTCGGCTTGACGCCCGACCGCAGTAGCCCCTCACGCGCGTCTTCCACCGATGCATGGGCCTGCATGGCAAATCGAACAACCTCGTGCAGTACCGCCCTCTGCTGGTCCTGTTCCAATGAGGAGAACCAGGCCACAGCATCATCGAGGGCGCGGCCCCCCTGAGCGACCTCATTGATGATGCGCTCGGATGACTTCAAGTCCTCACCTGCTCCGGGGCTCGAATACCACGTACGGCTTGTCCCGATCCAGCTCTGCATAGTCGGGGCGGTTCGGATTGTAGCTTTGCCAGAAGTCTCGACCGCGTCCGCTCCCTTCACCATCACCCGTTCCTCTTGGCAGCGAATTCTTGACGCTGTGACGAGTTCTGGAAGGGCCAGACAAGATGTAGTCCCAGTCTGACGTCGGGTTAGGGGTTCCGTTTGCGCGGCTTCCGACCACGATGATTGGCTGCCCCGCCTTGTCGGCGGCATTCTGAATTCGCTTGGAATCAGTCGGGCTGAAACCGGCTTCCGATGCCGTTCTCAGGCCAGGCCCACACCATCCGTTGGAGTTATGAACCAGGAGCGCAGTCTGTCCCGCCAGCACATAGTACGTGTGCAGGCCGTTCACAGTGAAATTGTAGGTGCGGGCGTGCTTGGTGAAGGGACGGTTGCCGGTGACGATGACGGTGGCATCTTCGTCCGTACGCAGGGTGTCGCCGGGCTTGAGGTCGCTGGCTTCAATCCAGCGCCGGTGTGATGGCGACCAGAAGGGGTGTTCGTGGGTCGCGGTGAGCTGCTCGACGCCGTCGGGCGTCGCGATCGACAACTCGTTGAAGTGCTTGTCGTCTTCGGTACGGATCAGGCGGGTGACCTTGCGCGGGGCGACCTGGCCCGTCTCCGGGTCCGTAGCCAGCACCTTGTCACCGACCTTGATGTCTTCGATGTCCTTGGTGGTGCCGTCGCCCATCAGAACATCAGTACCGGCGAGGAAGCAGTTTCCACAGTTGGTCGACTTCCTGCCACCGACTCTGCCTCTTCCCCCTACCCCTTGCTGAAGAGCACCGCCCACCACTGCAACAGCGAAAAAGTTGTAGATGTAGCGCTTCTTGGATGGGCATCCGGTAACTTGGCAGGCGTTCACCAGAGCTTTGTTCACAGGAATTTGGACGCTAACTTCATCTCGGTGATTCGCAGCAAATTCCACTCTCAGCTCATCACTACCATAGCCTACAGTCTCTTTGATTCTGGCGTAGAAGGCATCGATAAATTCCGACGTTCCATGCCAGCCCGGCTTGATGTGGACGCCAGGAAGAATCTGGATGACCCCGTCACCGTCGATATCAGCCGCGGCCCAACCCTCCTCCCTCCAGGTGACCGGCTTCGAAGGTCTCGGGTGGAACACCGCGGCGGGCCGGGTGGGCGAGTGGTTGATGACGCCGTCGCCGTTGGAGTCGTTGGACGGGCAGGGGACGTCGAAGCCCTGGCCGCAGGCGAGCCGCCGGCCGTCCGGGTCGGCGAAGGTCGCCGGGTTCTGCATGCCGTAGCTGTAGCCGTTGAGCGTCTGGTCGAGTTCGAGCTGGAGCACCGGGTCGACGCTGATGAACTGGCCGGTGCTGGGGTCGTACTCGCGGGCCTCGACGTGCGTCAGGCCGGTGCGGGTGTCGGTGGGCTTGCCGAGGAAGCCCTTGTCGTCGGGCCACGTCCCGGAGGGGGTGCCGCGGCTCGCGCCGAAGGGGGTGGTGTAGCGCTTGCTGAGGCTCTGGGTCGCGTCACCCGAGACCGCGACGGAGCTGGTGGCGTGGTGGTCGGCGGCGAGGAAGCTCAGCTTCTCGGTGCCGGACTCGTTGCTGCGCAGGGCGATGGTGGCGCCGGCCGCCGAGTAGTAGCGGTTGGCCCACTTCTTGCCGGTCTTGAGGTGGACCTCGGTCGCACCGAGGTAGAGCACGGTCTCGCCGTCGGTGGCGTTGTCACGCCGGATGAGGAGCTGGCCGTCGGCGTCGTAGAGGTAGTTGGTGGCGGTGGCCGCGGCGTCGTCGGCGAGACGGGCGAGGCCGCCTTCCTCGTTCCAGTCGAGGGTCTGGGTGGCGCTCGCCCCGGCCTGCTTGACGCGCTTGACGGTGTTGCCGGTGGCGTCGTACCGGTACTGGGCCGCGCCCCCGGTGCAGTTGCCCGTCGTGGTGGTGGCCGTCAGGGCGTGCGGGCGGGCGGTGTCGTAGCAGTAGGTCCTGGTGACGGGCGTGCCGGTGTTCTGCTTCTCCGTCTTGCGCTGGCCGGAGGCGGTGTAGGTGTAGCCGGTCCAGTACGGCGCCGGGCCGCCGAGGTTGGCCGCCGTGCGGCCGCTGGTGGCGCAGTCCGCGGTCTTCGGTGTCCACGCCTCGCTGAGGCGCCGGTACGCGTCGTAGGTGAAGCACTGGTTGTCGCTGCCGGTGCCGGTGTTGGCGCTGTCGGCGATGGCGGTGACGTTTCCGGCCTGGTCGTAGCTGTAGGCGAGGTCCTGGACCGGGCCGCGGGTCTGGTCGTCCACCGCGGCCTGGGTCAGACGGCCCGTGCCCTTCTCGTAGGTCTGGGTGAGGAAGACCCGCTTGGTGCCGGCGGCGCTGGAGGGGCCGAGCTGGAGCTGGCCGACCTGGCCCAGGGCGGTGTAGGTGGCCCCGAGGAGGTAGCCGGAGGTGCCGGACAGTTCGGTGGGCAGACCGGTGGCGGTGTACCGGTGCGTGAGTGTCTCGGCGGGCAGTCCCGCCGCGGCCGGCTCCTTCGCGGTGTTCACCGTGCCGTCCTGGCGGTAGGTGGTGGCGAAGGCCGTGGTGGCGGCGACGGCGCCGGAGGTCACCAGGGGGTCGGTGGCCGGCAGGGTGAGGCTGCTGCCGGTCGGCCGGCCGAGCTCGTCGTAGCCGGTGACCTGCTTGGTGTAGGCCTTGCCGGTCAGGCCGTTCTCGTAGCGGATGGAGGCGGTGGGCAGTCCCTTGGAGACGCTGTCGTAGGTCCAGGCGGCGAGCTTGCTCGCGTCGGTGCGGGTGCTCTTCCACAGGCCGGTCTTGCGACCCAGCTCGTCGTAGCCGAGGAGCAGGAGACGACCGTGGGCGTCCTTGGTGGTGTCGACCTGGTCCAGCTCGTCGTAGGTGGTCAGCCCGGTGCCCTTGTCGGGGTCGCCCGTCTTCACCAGCCGGCCGTAGAGGTCGTACTCGTAGGTCCAGACGGCACCGTCCGGTCCGGTGACGCTGCTCTGCTGGCCGTCGCGGGTGTGGGTGTACCGGACCCGGGTGTAGGCCTTGCCGGTGGCCGCTCCGTACTCGGTGTCGTCCGGCTGGGTACCGGCGTAGGTACGGGTCTCCGTGGTGCGGCCGAGGGCGTCGGTGATGGTGCGGCTGGCCGTGCCTCCGGTGGGGGCCGTGGTGGCGGTGGAGTCGCCGGTGTACGTGGTCCTCGTGGACCACTTGGTCACACCGTCGACGAGCAGGGTGGAGGTGATGGGCCGCGCGGCACCGTCGAACTCGGTCAGGGTCTGGGTGGCACCGCCGTAGGGCACCCGCTGGTAGACGCCTTCCGGGGCCTTCTGGTCGTCCCAGACGTCCTTGTACGTCTCGTAGGCGAGGCCGCGGCTGTTGTACCGGGTGTCGGTGAGGATGCGCCCGCCCTGCGGAGAGGCCGACTGCGTCTGGATCGGGCGCAGTTGCGAGTCGAAGAGCGAGTAGGTGGTGTCGTAGCTGGTGCCGTCCGCCTTGAGCGTGGCGACGGAGCTCCAGGGGGCCTTGTCGCGCTCCATTCCGTAGCCGAACCGGGCGTCCGGGTTGTCACCGGCCGACTTCGACCGGGGCGGGAGCCAGGTGGCGGTGATACGGCCCAGCGCGTCGTAGGTGTGCTCGGTCCGTTTGGCGTTGGCGTCGAGGACGGTGCGCTCGGTGCCGCGCGCCGGGTCGTAGGTGGTGGTGGTCTGGTGGGCCTGGTTGTTGGACGAGAGCCGGGGCGCCGTGACGACCTTCGTGGTGAGCGGCCCGGCGGCGGCCGGGTAGTACGCGGTCGTGGTGGTACGGCCCTTGGCGTCGGTGGCCTTCAGGGAGCGGCCCAGTTTGGCGGTGTCCGTGTCGTAGACGGTGGTACCGACCGTCTGCCAGCCCGTGGCGGCCGACGGATCGCGGTCGGCTGTTCCGGATGCCGCCGGGTAGCTCTTCGGGCGGCCGCTCCAGGTGCTGAGGCCGAGAGTGGGCACCTGGCCCGGGGACCAACCGGTCGCGGAGGGGTTGTCGTAGACGGTCGCGATGTCCGCCAGCACGTCCCCTCGGGTGAGGGCGTTGGCCGGCAGGTTGAGTGATCCCTCGCCGGTGGCGCAGGGCTTGGCGACCGTACGTGTCCGGGAGACCAGGCCGGTCAGGCCCTTCTCCTGGTTGCGGGCGTACCAGTTGCGGGTGCAGGTCTCGTCACCGCTGGCCGACCAGACGCCGTGGTCCTCGGTGGTGGTGGTCGACGCGTAGGCGGGGTCGTAGGTGTGGGAGATCGCGGTGGTCCGCCAGGTGCGGGCGGTGGTCAGGTAGGTGTGGCTGTGGATACGGGACGGTTTGACGAAGTACGCGCGGCTGTTGGCGTACGACCGCTGCTGGCTGGCGGTCTCCTTGCTCCAGAACTCGTTGACGACGGCCGAGGTGGCGGTGGCCCCGTCGTAGCCGATCTCCTGGCGCAATCGGCCCGCGAGCTGGTCGCCATCCTGCAGGTCCGGCACGTCCAGGTCGTCGGTGGCGGTGCCGGACGCGTTGTCCAGGTCGATGCCCCTGACCACGGCGGACCGGGTGGTGCCGTCCTTGCGCTTGTCGCCGTGCATGCCCTGCATGAAGAGCTTGACGCTCTTGGTACGCGTGGCGCCCTCGTCACCCGTGTACGAGGTGACCTTCTGGTAGCCGCGCCAGGCGGACCAGGTCCGGTGCTTCTCCTTGGTGAAGGGGTCGTCGTCGTAGTGCCAGCCGGGCCCGGAGTACTCGTAGGTCACCTGGGTGCCGGGGTTGCCGGCGCCCGGGTCGTTGGTGGTGACCGAGGTGACGCGGTACTTGTGGAACCAGTCCAGCTTGGGGTCACCGCCGTTGACGGGCCAGTACACCGGATAGCACGAGCGGTTGTTGTCGTCCTCGGCGGCCGGCATGGCGGTGCCCCTGACGCACTCAGGGGTGGAGAACGTGACGGAGGTGATGGCGCCGGTCTCGGAGATCAGCGAGGCCATGCGGGGCCGGGTCAGCGGAAGGATGTCGTCGCCGCTCGCGTCCACCCGGTTGGGCCGCTGCTGGTAGGTGAACTCGATCGGCGGGACGGTGACCTCACCGCCGTTGCGGCCGGTGCGGCTCACCGAGGTGAGGGTGAGGACCTGGTCGGAGGTGTTGCCGATGTCCTGGCCGTCGAAGAACTTCTGGCCCAGCGCGTAGGAGTCGACCGGCTGGTAGCTCTCGGGAGCGGTGCGCGACCAGTGGAAGGTGTTGACGCCGGTCAGCCTCTTGCGGGTGAAGAAGGACGGGCCGGTGGCCTCGCAGTCGTTCGTGCCGGCCGAGCAGATGCTGTCGAAGGGCACATCCGGCCAGTCGTCCGCGGTGTCCGCGGTGAGCCCGGAGCAGTTGTCGGCGAAGCAGCGCTCGGCGTAGGAGAAGGTGACCTTGTTCGAGGCGGAAGCGGTGAAGAGGGTGTCCGCGCGCTGCCCGTAGCGGATCTCCTCAAGGTAGCCGCCGCGGGTGTAGGGCTTCGGGTCGGCCTTGGCCCCGTTCTGGGCGTAGTGGTTGGTCTCCGCCTTGTACCAGTACGTGGAGGCGTTGCCGTGGACGTCCTGGACCAAGTCGAGGTTCCAGCGCCAGGCCTGCTTCTCGTGGCGGTCCGTGAAAGCGCTGCCGCCGTCGTACCCCGGCTCGTCCTTGTCGTCGCCGTACACCGGCACGGTCCAGACGGAGTCGGTGCGCTCGTCCCCGGCACCGGGAAGCTTGTTCAGTCCGAAGCTGTAGGTCGTGCCGTCCCCCGTGACCAGCTTCCAGTGCTCGCCGTCGGCATCACCGTTGGCGGCCCCGGTGGAGCGGGTGACCTTGGAGGCATCGTCGCCCTTGAGGTGCCAGACGCCGGTCTTGTCGTCCTTGACGAGCTCGGAGGCCTTGCCGTTCAGGACGAGTGAGGCGTTGTCGTACTTCCAGCACAGGTCGAAGGAGTCGTTCTGCCCGTCGTCCTCGCACGCGCCGTACTTGCGCTCGATGTACGACGACGTGAGGTCGAAGCCCTCGCCGACCTGCGAACCCTGGTTGTTGGTGTTGGCGGTCCGCCCGTCGATGCTGCCCGAGTCGTAGGAGAGGGCGAGCGACGGCTGGGGGCCCGCCGCGGCCGGAGGTGTGGTGAGCGGATACGACCAGGAGAAGCCACCGGAGGAGCTGCCCGCCTCCCATGCGGCGGACGCCGCGAGCGGCGTCGCCTTGAAGTCGCCGGCCCCCGCCCCCGAGGAGCCGCCCGGGGCGGCCATGACGGCCATCACGGTGGGCGCGGCGGAGGATCCGGAGACACCGGTGCGGGTGGTGACCTTCTGCGCGTGGACGTCGTTGTCGGAGACCTGCGGGGTGGTGGTTCGGCAGCGGGCGGCTTGAGGCGTGGTGAGCGCACAGGCCGGCAGGGTCACCAGGCCGAGCCGGGTGGACCAGTTGCCACCGATCGCCGAGGCGAACGAGCTGTAGTCGACGGTGATGTCGGCGGGCCCCGGTCGGTCGGCGGCCACCGTGAAGAGCACGCCGGTCACCCCCGCCCGGCGGGCCGTCTTCTGGTCCAGGACGCGGATGTCGGCCGTGCCTCCGGCCACGGGCCGCGACTGGCGCGAGGACGCGGCCCGCTTGGCGGCCCGGACCCGCACGAGCGCGCCGCCTTCGGGTGCCGCGGTCACGTCGACCGTACGGGAGGACGCCTTGGGCCAGGCCGCCGCCTGTCGCTCGGCACGCGCGGACTCCACCAGTCTCCGGTTGACCGCCTTCTCCTTCGCGACCTTGGCGCGTGCGGCGGTCGCCTGAGGAGAGGTGACGGGGTGGACGCGGGTGGGCTGGAGGCCGGGCACGTCCGGGCGTCCGGGCCGCTCCGCGGCCACGGCCACGGACACCGGGGGCGCCGGGAGCGCCGGTACGGACAACGCGGTCGTCAGGAGCAGGGTGAGGGTGATCCGCCGGGCGGCTGGGCGCCGACGGGACTGGCGAAGCGACACAGGGGCTCTCCGGGAACAGGGGAGGGATCGGCTCGGCGGCCGTGAGACTGAAGGCGTGAGGGGGCCCGGCTCCGCCCTGACGGCGGCCGGTGGCCGGTCGCCGGGGCGGAGCGGCAGGTCAGTAGCCCACGAGGGACTCCACCTGGGCGGCATCGGTCATCGCGCCGGCCCACAGTCGGACGTCGGTGATCCGTCCGGTCAGATGGTTGCCCCAGGCGCTGTCGACCCAGGCCCGGCCGGTTGAGAACTGGCCTGTGCCCGTGGACGCCGTGAAGCTCAGCGGTTCGGCCTGCGGGGAGCTGCCGACGTAGAGCGTGAGGGTCCGCTTGCGGGCGTCATAGGCGCCCACCAGGCCCACTTCCGCGTCGAGGACGGCGACCTCGTCGCTGACCACGGACGCGCCCGTGCCGTTCCCGGTCAGACGGCCGAAGTGCCAGCGGCCGACCGGTACGGTCTCCATGCGCGGTACACCCTGGTCGTCCAGGACCGGGTTGCCCTCCTCGTCCAGCACCGGTTCCTCTGCGGTCCCCGTCTTCTCCAGCCACAGACTCCACGACGAGCCCGTCTCCGTACGCTGGCCCACGACCTGCGCACGGTGCCCGTCGGGCTTCGCGAGCAGCGCCTTCGAGGCCACCGCGACCTCGGTGGACACGGTGAACGATCCGGAGCCGTCGACGATCGGGCGCACGGACTCGGCCGAGCCGGACACGCCGTCGAACGCAAGCCCCTCTCCGTCCAGTCCGGCGCCGGGCGCCAGGGCGAGGTCACGGCCGTAGCCGGAGAGGTCCGGCAGGGACGAGCCGCCGGCACCGGCAGGCGCGTAGTGGGCTACCAGTTCGGCGTAGGCCTTGCCGGCCGCGTCGACGGGGCTCGCCTCACGGGCGATGAACTCGGCGAGTTGGGCGCTCTGCCACACGGCCACCTCGTCCACTTCCCCGGGGAAGTGGTCGACGTACGCGTCGCGGTACTTCACCCGGCCGATCTGCAGGGGGCCGGTGGAGGACCAGGCGCCGGTGGTGAGGGTGTCACTGCCCTGCGGCACGCCGTTGACATACAGGGTCAGTGTCTTCCTGCCGGTGTCGACCACGGCGGCGAGGTGGGTCCACACCCCGAGGGCGGCCCGTTCCCGTGCCTCGACCCGCTGGTTGTCCAGTGCGGTCGACACGGCGTCGGCGTCGGGCAGCCGCAGGCACCAGGTCTTCGCGCCCTCGCAGTAGCCGAGGAAGAAGGCGCTCTGGTGGGCGCCGTCCTGGCCGAGGACGGTGGCGGCCCGACCGGTGCTGTCGAGCCGTACCCAGGCGGCCACACTGTAGGAGGCCTGGGTTTCCAGGACTCGGCCGGCGGTGGCGGCATAGGCCTGGCCGGACATTCTCAGTGCCTTGTCCTCGGCCGTCTTTCCGCTCTCCGTGACGACGCCCCGGCGGCCCGTGCTCACCCGTGTGGCAGCGGAGAGCGCCGCGTCGTCCCGCTGCGCGGGTTGTGCCGCCGACACGTCGATCGCGGCGCCGGAGGACTCGTTGAACGTCCACCGCCCGACCGGGCCCGCCCCCTCGGCCACCAGGAACCGCACGGTGTTCTGTCCGGTGCGGCCCACGGCGTCCTTGGCCCGGACGTCGAGGGTGATCGTGCCGGAGTCGACCGGGGTGATGGTCTCCGAGACCGTGGCCCCCGTCTTCCACGGCCGCCAGGCGGAGTCCGTGGAGAGTCTGTAGGAGTAGGCCGTGTTGACGTCCTTGCTTCCGTCGGCCGGTCCGAACGAGACGGTTCCGGGCGTCCCCGGCGCGCCACGTGGTGCACAGGCACCGGGCAGGCAGGCGCCGTACACGCTGCTGAACGTGATCTTCGGTGGCTTGGGAGCCGACGCGTCCACGGTGAAGTAGCAGTAGGGGGTGCCACCGCTGCTCAGAAAGCTCTTGCCGCTGTTGTAGTAGGAGCGGGTGACGGCGCGGTAGCGGTACTGGCGGTTCTCCGCCAGGGCGGTGTCCCAATCCTTGTTCTGATCGGTCCCGTCCCCGACATAGCCGCTGCGCGGACTGAGGGCGCCGGTGGCCGGCTCCGGGACGTTCGACCATGTGCCGTCACTGTTCTTGGCGTCCACGTCGAAGTGGACCCTGAGCGAGGCCCCGCTCTCTCCTCCACTGGCCGTCTGCGGGGTGGCCGCGAGGTTGGGCGTGGGGTCCGACCACACCGTGGGGCTGGAGGCGGAGGTGGAGCAGACCTGACCGGTGCCCGTCTCGAAGCCGTACTCGGTGGGGGTGGCCGGCTTGCCGGCGTAGGTCACCACGAGGACGGCGTCGTCGTCGAACCTCTTCCAGGCGATCGGGTCGGACTCGTCCTTCGCCCTGAGCATCAGCGTCAGTTTGGAGAAGGATCCGTTGGCGAAGGACCTGACCGTCGGGGTGAGGTTCTCGTCCGGCTCGTCGGCGTTGTCGTGGAACTCGATGGCCGCCCGGGGCTGGCTGGGGCTGCACGCGCTTCCCCGGCCGGCGGACACGTTCCGGTCACCCATCTGGTCCCATGCCTGACCCGAGGCGGGCCCCTTCGGCCCCGGCCATGACGTGGACTTGGAGATCTCGTTGGTCCTCTCCAGGTCCACCCAGCGCGCGTCACACGAGAAGGACCAGGTCTCCGTGACCCGGAACTCCGCGTCCAGCACGTGCTTGCCCTTGAGGCTGCCCGGTGTGAACTCGAAGTACATGCGGTTGGTGTACGGGGTGCCGGTCGTGCAGGCGTAGAGGTATCCGCCGATCACCGCGGACCCGCACCGGCCGACGCTCATGCCGTTCTCGCCGCCGGAGAAGTTGTAGAAGACGTCGCCGTCGGAGGAGAGCACGGTCCGCTCGGACTCGTTGAGCTCCACCGAGGGGTCGATGTACAGAGGGAGTTCGGCGGGGGTCGTACGCGCGATGAGTGCGGGGTCGGGGCTGACGGCGACCGTCTCGGCCGTCACGTCGACCTCCATCACGGCGGCCTCGTCCCCCGTCCCGGGGCCGGCGAGCGGGTCGCCCTCTCCTTCCGGTCCGGCCGGTCGTGCCGGGGGGTCCTCCGACGCGGGCTCCGGGCCGGAGCGGACGGCGGAACGCTTCCCCGCCGCTGGAGCAGCCGCCTTCCGCGGCTGTGCACCGGAGTCGACCGCGTCTCCCGCGGAGTTCCACATCCGGGCAGACGGCGAGCGGAAGACGACCTGGCCGTTGCCGTCGACCGCCTCCATGCTCCCGGCCGCGCCATCGCGCATCCGCAGTCCGTCGGTTGCCAGGGTGTACGTCAGGGAGGACCCGGAGAGGTCCGAGGCGGCCTCCAGCGACTCGACCTCCAGAACCTGGCGGAAGCCTTCGACGGTGGCCGTGAGGATCAGGTTGACGTCGGGACGCACGTCCTCGTAGACGACCCGTGGGCCGTCCAGCTTCGGCTCCGGCAGCCGGCCCGGCCAGCCGAGGGACACGGAACGGCCGTCATCCCCGATGGTCACCAGCTTCTCGCCGTCGCCACCGGACGAGAAGGAGAGGTCGACGGCGGCGCCCTTCGGCCCGATCGTTCCGTCGCTCCTCCTGTGCAGGGTGGGGTCGGGTGCGGCCCACCCGCCGTCGGGCGACGCGACACGGACGGGGACGATCGACCTCTCCAGGGTGAAGGTCTGCCCGTCCGGGTTGGCGAACACCGTGTCGCGCTCTGTCCGTTCGCCCACCACCTCGACACGCTCGCCGGCGGCCGCGGCCTCGCGTTGGGCCTGACCGGCCTCCGTGACCGCGGCTTCGACGGCGACGGCCGGAGTGGGGGCAAGCCCGACCGGCAGGGTCGCCAGCACCGCGAACGCCATCGCGGACGCGAGTCCGCGCCGTCCGGCTTCCCGGCGTCTTCGAAGTCCGCACGCCTCCCACACCATTGCCCCACCCCATGTTCACAGCGATCACACAGACGAACGAATAAGAACGACAACAGTCCGTAGCTGTCAAGGGACGCAGTGCGAATGCTCTCGGTGTGGCCGGAGATGAGCACTTCATGGCGGGGTGACGCTTGCGCGGGAGATTGGGAGCTCGACGTTCCGCAGCCAGGACAGCGAACGGCCCCGCCGGAGCCTGCTTCCGGCGGGGCCGCTCCGCGTGTGCCCGGGGCTCACACCGCCAGGCTGAGTCCTGCCGCGACGGCGAAGCCGGCGAGGGAGAGGACGGATTCCAGGACCGTCCAGGACTTGAGGGTGTCGCGTTCGGAGATGCCGAAGTACTTGGCGACCATCCAGAAGCCGCCGTCGTTGACGTGCGAGGCGAAGATCGAGCCGGCCGAGATGGCCATGATGACCAGGGCCAGGAAGGGCTGGGAGTGGCCGGCGCCGTCCAGCAGGGGGAGGACGATGCCGGCGGTGGTGACGATGGCGACGGTGGCCGAGCCCTGGGCGACGCGCAGGACGAGGGAGATGAGGTAGGCGAGGACGATGACCGGCAGGCCGATGCCGTGGAAGGTGTCGGAGAGGGCCTGGGCCACGCCGCTGGCCTTGAGCACCGCGCCGAAGACGCCGCCCGCACCGACCACCAGCAGGATGTTGCCGACCGGCTTGAGGGAGGCGGTGGAGACCGACTCCAGGGACTTGCGGGTCCAGCCGCGGCGGATGCCGAGGAGGTAGTAGGCGAGGAGCAGGGCGATGGTGAGGGCGGTGAAAGGGTTGCCGAAGAACTCGATCACCGAGCGGAGGGGGGAGGGATCGAGGGTGATGGAGGAGAAGGTGGCGGCCAGGATGAGGACCAGCGGGGTGCCGATGATGGTGAGGACGGTGACGAGGGAGACGGGGGCCTCGTCGGTGCCCCTGCGGTCGGCGGCTACGGCGGCCTTGGCGTCCTCGGCGGCCTCCAGCATGTCCTGCGGTACGGGGACGAAGACCCGCTTGCCGATCCAGGCCGCGTAGACCCAGGCGGCCAGCACGGCGGGGAGGCCGACGGCCACGCCCATCACGATCACCCAGCCGAGGGAGACCTTCAGCAGTCCGGCGGCGGCCACCGGGCCGGGGTGCGGGGGCAGGAAGGCGTGGGTCATGGACAGCCCGGCGAGCAGCGGCATCGCGTAGAGGAGGATCGACTTGCCGGACCGCTTGGCGGCGGCGTAGACGAGGGGCGCGAGGACGAAGATGCCCACGTCGAAGAAGACGGGTATGCCGAAGATCAGTCCGGTCAGCCCCATGGCGAGCGGGGCGCGCCGCTCGCCGAAGAGGTGCAGCAGCCGGTGGGAGAGCACCTCGGCGCCGCCGGAGACCTCCAGGATCGCGCCGAGCATGGTGCCCAGGCCGATGATGATGGCCACATGGCCGAGGATGCCGCCCATGCCGGTCTCGATGACCGAGGTGGCGGCCGACTTCTGGACGGTGCCGAAGAGTTCGGTGACCGAGAGCCCGGCGGCGAGGCCGACGGCTATGGAGACGGCGAGCAGGGCGACGAACGGTTGGAGCCGGACTCTGATGATGAGGAAGAGGAGGAGGGCGATGCCGAGGGCGGCTACGGTGAGCAGCCCGGCGGTGCCGTCGATCAGGGTGAGCAGCCCGCCGGTGTGCGGGGTGGGCGGTGGGGGTGCGTCAGCGGCGAGGAGGTCCACGGTTACCGGTCCTTGCGGTGGGGCGGCGGGGCGTTTTCGGCATGGGTGGGGCGCGGCACGGCGCCGTGGCATGCGGCGCCGTACCGGGATGCGCTTCCTTGGAGGTGTGGCGGGTGGTCAGCCGAGGACGGCGAGGGCGTCGATCTCGATGAGGAGGCCGGCCGGGAGGCCCACGTAGACGGTGGTGCGGGCGGCCGGCGGGCCGGCGAGGTCCTTGAAGAACTCGTTGTAGATCTCGTTCATCTCGGCGAAGTGCGCGGTGTCGGTGAGGTAGACGCGGATCATCACCGCGTCCTCCCAGCTCGCGCCGCCCTCCTTCAGGATCGCCTCGACGTTGGCGAAGGTCTGCAGGGTCTGCTCGCGCAGGGTGGGCCCGGCGGGGGTCGGGGCCTGGCCCGGGGTGGCGGGGAGGAAGCCGACCTGGCCGGCGACCTGGAGGATGTTGCCCTTGCGCACGCCGTGCGAGAACTTCGCCGGCGGGGTGGTGTGGGTGGGCGGGGTGAGGGCGGTCTTGGCGGGGGACTGCTGGGGGGTGGGGTGCTGAGGGGTGGTCATGGTGCCTCTTTCCTGCCGGGCTCCTGGCCGGCTGTGGCGGGGGTGCTGCCGGAGTAGTCCCGGCTGATGGCGTCGGCGGTGCGGCGCACCAGCGGGAGCAGGGTGAGGAGTTCCTCGGCGGTGACGACCACATTGGGCGCGGACACCGACATGGCGGCGGCGACCCGGCCGTCGGCGCCGCGCACGGGGGCCGCAACGCAGTTGATGGACTCCTCGTGGCCGCCGAGGTCGGTGGCCCAGCCCTGTTCGCGTACGGTCGCCAGCTCCTTGAGGAAGGCGGCGGCGTGCGGGATCGAACGGGCCGTGTACATGGGGTAGTCGAGCTTGGCGGCGAGGGCGCGGCGCTCGGGCTCGGGGAGGTCGGCGAGGAGCAGCTTGGCGACGGCGGCGACGGTGATGGCGACCGGCTTGCCGATGCGGGAGTACATCCGTACCGGGTAGCGGCTGTCGACCTTGTCGATGTAGAGCACCTCGCCCTCCTCGTACACCGCGAGGTGCACGGTGTGCCCGGTCTGCTCGCCGAGGCGTACGAGGTGGGGGTGGGCGACCTCGCGGACGTCGAGGTTCTCCACGGCCTCCTGGGCGAGGGCGAAGAGGCGGGCGCCGAGGCGGTAGCGCTGGTCGTCCTGCCGGTAGACCAGGCCGTGCTCGTGCAGGGTGCGCAGCAGCCGCAGGGCGGTGGACTTGTGCACGCCGAGGGCGGCGGCGACCTGCCCGAGGTCGGCGGGGCCGCGGGCGAGCAGCGGCAGGATGCTCAGCGCCCGGTCGACGGTCTGGCTCATGGTGTGGCTACCTCCTGGTCCTCCCCCGTCCAGCCGGGGCCGAGGTGCAGTCTCCCCCAGGCGGCGTCGTCCAGGTCGGCCAGCCGGTCGGCGCGGTCGCGGGGCGGCGGCGGGGCGAGGTCGCCGGGGACGGTGAGGGCGGCGGCGGCCGCCAGATGGCCGTGCCGGGCCCGGGCCCGCAGCGGCAGTCCGCGCAGGGTGGCGGAGAGGAACCCGGCGGCGAAGGCGTCCCCGGCGCCCACCGGCGCGACCACGTCCACCCGGGGCGCGGGCACCTCCACCGGGTCGGCGCCGCCCGCGTACACCACGGCCCCGTCCGCACCGCGCTTGACGACCAGCACCTCCGGTTCCGGGAGGGCGGCGCGAATCGCGCCGGGGCCGTGCAGGCCGAAGGCGTCGGCGGCCTCGTCCTCCCCGGTGAACACCAGGTCGGCGCCGCGCGCCAGGTCGAGCAGGACCCGGGCGCGGGCGGGCTCGGGCCACAGTCCGGGGCGGTGGTTGATGTCGAAGGAGACCAGGGGGCGGCCGGGGCGGCGGGCGGTGAGGGCCCGGGTGAGGTCGAGGCAGCCGGGCGAGAGGGCGGCGGTGATCCCGGAGAGATGGAGGACGCGCGTGCCGGTGAGGTCGGCGGGGCGCAGGGTGTCGGGGGACATGGCGGAGGCGGCCGATCCGGTGCGGTAGTACAGCACCTCATGGGTGCCGCTGGCCCGGTCGGTGGCGGTGCGGAAGTAGATGCCGGTGGGGCGCAGCGGGTCGCGCCGTACGGCGGAGGTGTCCACTCCGTACGCGGCGATCGTGGCCACCAGATGGTCGCCGAAGCCGTCCGCGCCGACCCGGCTGACCCAGCGGGTGCGGTGCCCGGCGGCGGCCAGGGCGCAGGCGACATTGGACTCGGCGCCGCCGATGGTGCGGGTGAAGGAGGGCACCTCGGCGAGGCGGCCGGGGCGGGAGGGCAGGAAGGTGACCATGGACTCGCCGAGGCAGACGACGTCGGTGACGTACGGAGGCGGGGAGCCCGCGGCTGCCGCTCCGGTGCCGGTCGTCGGGGCAGCGGCGGAGGCCGGCGCGGCGGTGCCGGTCGTCGGCTCGGCGGCTGCTGCTCCGGTGCCGGGTGCGGTCACGTCGGGGGGCTCCTCACGGCGGATGCTGGTCGGGGGCGATGGGTAGGGCGGGAGTGCGGCGGGCTTCGGTGGGAGTGCGGCGGGCTTCGGTCGGGGGGGGGGCGGGCTTGGGGGGGGGGGGGGTGGCCGGGGTCCGTTGACCGGGTGCTGAGCCGGATGCTAGACAGCGGTAAGCGTTCTACGCAATGACCGTTGCAGTGAGTGCAACACCACCCCGTACCGCACCGGAGGGCACCGTGGCCGCCGATCATCCGCACACCGAGCGCGTCGACCACCGTTTCAAGGCGCTTCCGCCGGACGCCGAGGGGCTGACCGTCGGCGAGCTGGCCGCCGAGCGCCGCAACCTGTTCAGCGGCGGGTTCACCACCCCGGTGCTCGCCCTCTCCGCCGAGTCGGTGGAGCACAATCTGCGGCTCCTGGAGACCTACGCCGAGCGGCACGGGCTGGCCTTCGCCCCGCACGGCAAGACCTCGATGGCCCCGCAGCTGTTCGACCGCCAGCTGGCGTACGGGGCGTGGGGGATCACCGCCGCCGTACCGCACCAGGCCCGGGTGTACCGGGCGTTCGGGGTGCGGCGGATCTTCCTCGCCAACGAGCTGGTGGACCCCGCCGCGCTGCGCTGGCTGGCCGGTGAGCTGGACGCCGACCCGGAGTTCGCCTTCATCGCGTATGTGGACTCGGTACGCGGGGTGGAGCTGATGGACCAGGCCCTCACGGCGGCCGGGGCGGTGCGGCCGGTGGAGGTGGTGGTGGAGCTCGGCGCCGGTACGGGCGCCCGTACCGGGGCGCGTACCGAGGCCGACTGCGCCGCCGTCGCGGACGCGGTCGCCGCCGCGCCCACGCTGCGGCTGGTGGGGGTCGCCGGGTACGAGGGCGAGGTCCCGGACGCCACCGAGGAGCGGGTACGCGCCTGGCTGCACCGGCTCACCGGGCTGGCCGCCGACTTCGACCGGGCCGGGCGGTTCGGCCCGGAGGTGGAGCGGGTCGTGGTGAGCGCGGGCGGCAGCGCCTGGTTCGACACGGTGGCCGAGGTCTTCGCCGAGCTGCCCGAGCTCTCCCGGCCGGCGCTGAAGCTGCTGCGCTCCGGGGCGTATGTCTCGCACGACGACGGCCACTACCGCCGGCTCACCCCGTTCAACCGGGTGCCCGAGGAGGGCGCGCTCCAGCCGGCCTTCCGGCTCTGGGCCCAGGTGGTCTCCCGGCCCGCGCCCGGGCAGGCCTTCGTCAACGCGGGCAAGCGGGACGCCGCCCACGATCTGCATCTGCCCGAGGCCCAGGTGGTCCGCTCGGCGCGGGACGGCTCCCTCCGCCCGGCCGAGGGGATCACCGTCACCGGACTGTCCGACCAGCACGGCTGGCTGACCACGGCGGAGGGCGTGGAGTTGGAGGTCGGCGACTGGGTCGGCCTGGGGCTGTCCCACCCCTGCACGGCCTTCGACAAGTGGCAGCTCATCCCGCTGGTCGAGGCCGACGGCACCGTCGCCGACTACATCCGCACCTTCTTCTGATTCACGCGAGCGAGGGCAGGCCATGGACCTGGTGATACGGGATGTGACGGTGGTCGACGGCGGCGGCGGGGCCCCCTACCGCGCCGACGCGGGCATCAGCGGCGGCAGGATCGCCGCCCTGCGACGGGAGGGCGAGCCCGCGCTGAGCGGGCGGCGGGTGCTGGACGCGGACGGGCTGGCGCTCGCCCCCGGCTTCATCGACATGCACGCCCACAGCGATCTGGCGCTGCTGCGCGACCCCGACCACAGCGCCAAGGCCGCCCAGGGCGTCACCCTGGAAGTCCTCGGCCAGGACGGGCTGTCCTACGCCCCGGTGGACGACCGCACCCTGGCCCAGGTCCGCTCCGCCATCACCGGCTGGAACGGCGACGGCTCCGACATCGACTTCGACTGGCGCACGGTCGGCGGCTATCTGGACCGGCTGGACCGGGGCTTCGACGGGCAGGGCATCGCCGTCAACGCCGCCTATCTCGTCCCCCAGGGCACGGTCCGGATGCACGCCATGGGCTGGGAGGACCGCCCGCCGACCCCGGGCGAGCTGGCCGCCATGCGGCGGCTGGTCGCCGAGGGGCTGGAGCAGGGCGCGGTCGGGCTGTCCTCCGGGCTGACCTACACCCCCGGGATGTACGCGGACGACGCCGAACTGACCGAGCTCTGCCGGGTGGTGGCCTCCTACGGTGGCTACTACTGCCCGCACCACCGCAGCTACGGCGCCGGGGCGCTGGAGGCGTACGCGGAGATGGTGGCCCTGACCCGGCGTGCGGGCTGCGCCCTGCATCTGGCCCACGCCACCATGAACTTCGGCGTCAACCGGGGGCGGGCCGGGGAGCTGCTGACCCTGCTGGACGGGGCGCTCGCCGAGGGCGCCGACATCACCCTGGACAGCTATCCGTACACCCCGGGCTGCACCACCCTGGTGGCGATGCTGCCCAGTTGGGCGGGCGAGGGCGGCCCGGAGGCGGTGCTGGCCCGGTTGGCGGACGAGACCCTGGCCGAGGAGATCCGCCGCCATCTGGAGGAGCTGGGCTCGGACGGCTGCCACGGGGTGCCGATCGAGTGGGAGACGATCGAGATCTCCGGGGTGTCCGATCCGGCGTTCGCCGCGTACGTGGGCACCACCGTGCGGGCGGCGGCCGAGGCGCGCGGCGAGGCGCCGTGGACCACGGCCCGCCGGCTGCTGATCGGCGACCGGCTGGGCACGACGATCCTCCAGCATGTCGGCCATGAGGAGAACGTCCGGGCGATCATGCGCCACCGGGTGCACACCGGCGGTTCGGACGGCATCCTCAAGGGCGCCAAGCCGCATCCGCGCGCCTATGGCACCTTCCCGCACTATCTGGGCCACTACGCCCGCGAGCTGGGCGTGCTGTCCCTTCCGGAGGCGGTCGCCCACCTCACCTCCCGGCCCGCCGCCCGGCTCCGGCTGCCCGACCGGGGCCTGGTCCGCGAGGGCTACCGGGCCGACCTGGCGCTCTTCGACCCGGAGACGGTCGCCGCCGGCTCCACCTTCGAGCGGCCCCGCACCCTGCCGACCGGCATCCCGTACGTGCTGATCGACGGCCGGTTCACCATCGAGGACGGCCGCCGCACCGATGTGCTGGCGGGCCGCGCGGTTCGGCGCACACCGGTGTGAGGGCCGACCCGTCACGCCCGGGCCCCCGCTCCCCCGGCGCCCGCTGCCGCTTGCGGCGGTCCGGCACCCCGGCTGTGCCCGGCCGGCGGGCGGGTCGCTCACACGTCCTCCGGCAGGTCCAGCACCGCCAGCCATATCCGGTACTCGAAGTCGCCGTCGCCGCACTGCCAGTGGCACTGGAGCAGCAGTATCCGGCCGTCCACCCGCCACTCCCAGGAGCGGCTTCCATCGCCGTATCGCAGATACCGCCGGTCCTCCTCCGGGGTGCCGAACCGGGCGGTGAGCCGCTCCCTCAGCTCGTCGGCCAGCTCGTGGATGCCGTCCGAGACCACCTCCGAGAGGAAGTCGTAGGCGCCCCAGTGCTCTTCGGACACATACCAGCCGGCGAGCGTCAGCATGCCGCCGTACCAGCCGTGCTCCCGTAGGTCGTAGTCGTCGTCCTCGGACAGCTCACAGGGGTCGTCCTCGCTGTCGAAGACCAGCGAGCGGGCCAGGAAGAGCCGGGGCTCCTGGGTGAGCAGCCGGGCGGCCACCTCGCCCACCTCACCGTCGAAGGCCTCCGGGTGGTCGATCAGCTCCTCCCGCCCGGGCGCCAGGAACGGCATCGGTGCCGCGAAGGTGCCCGGCGCGGCCGTGCCCTCCCAGACGACGGCGCCCGAGGCGGCCCGTATCCGGAGCACCGAACCGCCGTCCGGCGCCGCGGCCTCCAGCCGGCACACCTCCCGGCCGTCCGGGTCGACCCGCACCACGGACCCGTCGTGGTCCAGGAAGGGGGCGGTGCCCAGCCCGTGGTCGAAGCCCACCGGCCAGCCGTCGTCGTCGGTGACCGGCTCCCGGTAGGGCATCGCCAGGAAGGCGCCGTCCGGGCGGAGCACTCCCCACTGCCCCTGCCACTCCCGGCGCACCACGGCCGCGCCGCAGGGGTCGAAGTGGTCGGCGTAAGTGTACTGAGGGGCGATCACCATGGCGCCGGTGGTGTCGGCGAAGCCGTAGAGCAGGTCGTTGCGCATCCGGACCAGTCCCTGGGCCGTCACCTCGCCCACGTCCCGGCGCTCGGCCTCCAGCACCGGGCGGCCCCGGCCGTCCAGATAGCCCTCCCGGTACCGCCGCTCCTCGTCGAACGCGATGAAGTAGGCCAGCCCGTAGGTGTTGTAGGACTCCAGCCGCTGGTAGCGGGGCTCCACCGCCCACTTTCCGGTCCGGTCGATCAGTCCCCACTTCTCGCCGACCCGCACCCCGGCCAGCCCGTCCGGGCCGAACGGCCGGGCGCCGTCGAAGCGGTCGGGGATCACCAACTCGCCGGACCGGTCGACATAGCCGCACCGGCCGCCCTCGGCCAGCCGGGCCCCGGCGAGCCCGCAGGCGCTGAACGGGCCCACCGCCTCGTACGGCCCGGAGAGCACCAGCGCACCTGTGGGGTCGATCCAGCCGGGGCCGTCCTCGGTGCGGACCACCGCCAGCCCGTGCCGGAACTCGGCCGCCGCTGTGAACCGGGGCGCGACCACCGGCGTACCGGACCCGTCCACATAACCCCAGCGCCCGTCCTCGTCGCCCTCGCCGTGCTGGAAGCGGCCGAACCCGTGGCCGTCCAGCGGGTGCGCGTACCGCCATATCGGCGGGGCCACCCAGCGTCCGGCCCGGTCCACGTACCCCCATCGGCCCCCGGTGTCGGCGGCCGGGGCTATCGGGCCGTGTGGCCCGTCCCCGGCGAAGGCGCCGACCGCCGTCAGATCCGGCTCCCGGACCAGCCGCCCGGCCGCGTCGACCAGCGCGAACCGCCGACCGAACGGGGCGGCGCCGGTGACCTCCACCGGCCACGGCGGACGCCCCGCCAACGTGGCGGCGGAGGAGGAAGAAGGGGGCTGCATGGCACCACTCCTGAGGGGCGGGACGACCCGGCTGTCGTCATCACAGACCGTAACCGCCGCCACTGACAACGCCCCGTCCGTACCAGGGAGGGCAGGTGAGAGAGGGTCAGATGGACGCGTCCTCTGCCTTACGCCGCTGTTCGGGGAGCGCCCGGAGGCCGCCCGCCCGACCCGCCTCGGCGCGCAGCAGCCACCATCCGGCGAGGGCGGCGAGCGCCGCGAGGACGAAGCCGTACCAGGGGGTGGCGCCCGAGGGGTGGGTCTCGTAGGTGAGGGCCGCCGTGAGCACGGCGAGCGCCCGGCCGGCGCGGCCGTCCCACCCGGCGGCGGCGACCGCGCCCAGCCCCCAGAGCAGATACCAGGGCTGCACCATCGGGGAGAGCACCACCAGCGCGGTGAGCGCGAGCCCCAGGCTGTACACCGGGTCCAGCCGACCGCGCGCCGAGCGCAGCGCGAGCAGGGCGACCAGGACGAGCGCGGCCAGCAGTCCGGCGGTCTGGACGACGGACTTCACCGAGCCGGCCGCGCCGGGGCCGAGCCCGGCGAGGAGGCGCAGCCCCTCCCCCAGGGCCAGTCCGAGGTCGCTGGTGACCGACAGGGCGGTGTGGATGGAGCCGGCGACGCTCTGGGTGCGCAGCCAGCCGAAGCCGGTGCCGGCCGCCAGCGAGGCGCCCGCCACTACGGCGGCGGCGACCAGCCCGGGGGCGAGGAGGCCCTTGGCGACCCGGGCGGCGGCCGGGCGGCCGGTGGCGGCGCGGCCGACCAGGACGCCGATGAAGAGCAGCGCCAGCGCGGCCGGCGACTTGACCATCATCGCCAGCCCCACGGCCGCGCTGCCCAGCACCCAGCGGCCGCGCCGGGCCAGCACCACCCCGGTCAGCATCAGTGCGATCATCAGCCCGTCGTTGTGGATACCGCCGACCACATGCATCAGCAGCAGCGGGTTCAGCACCCCGAGCCAGAGCGCCCCGGCCTCCCGGCCCTCCGCCTCCCGGCGCTCGCCCCCCGGGGCGCCCGTGCCGGAGGTCGCCAGGCGCCGCACCGCCCACACGATCAGCAGCAGCGCGGCGAGGGCGAGCAGCCGCAGGGCGAGCACCGCCGGGACGAGGGTGCCGCCGGTCGCCCCGGCCACCGCCCTGGCGAGCAGCAGGAAGAAGGGGCCGTACGGGGCCGGGGTGTCCCGCCAGTTGCCGCCGACGCTCGCGGCGGCGTCCCCGCCGGGCCCGGCCGGGTCCAGCACCGAGGGCCCGGCCTGGTACACGTCGTGGCCCTCCAGCACCATGGCGCCCTGGGCGATGTAGCTGTAGACGTCCGCGCTGTACAGCGGCGGGGTGAGCGCGAGCGGGGCGGCCCAGCAGCCCAGGGTGGCCAGGGTGTGCCGGACCGTGGCGCCGGACCGGCCGTACGCCCACCAGGCGGCGAGCAGCAGGGTGAGCCCGGCGTAGGCGAGGAGGGCGCCGGCCGTCTCGGCCCCGGTGCCGTGCGGCGTCCACAGGCCCCAGGGGTCGCGCGCCGGCAGGGTGCCGGCGGTCCAGCCGCCGGCCGCCATCGCGACCGCCCCCGCGAATCCCAGCCACCGCGATCCGGTGGCGCTCCGTGCCCGTGCCCACATGACCGGCCAACCTATCCCGGGCGCCGGGGCCGCCCGGGAGCAGGGGCTATCCGGAGACGTCCGGGGAGGCGGTGCGGCCGCCGGCCCGGGTGAAGGAGGTGTTGACGGCCGTGATCCCGCCGTCGACCCGGAGGGTGGTGCCGGTGATCCAGGCGGCGTCGGCGGAGGCCAGGAAGGCGACGGCGGCCGCGATGTCCTCCGGCTCGCCGACCCGGCCCAGCGGGTAGGCGTGCTCGGCCAGCTCCTTCAGGGCGTCCTCGCGGCCCGCCCAGGCCCGGGTGCGGATGGTGCCGGGGTTGATCTGGTTGACGCGTACGCCATGGGCGGCGGCCTCGTCGGCGAGGGTGCGGGTCAGCGAGGCCAGCGCCCCCTTGGCGGCGCTGTAGGCGTGGCCGCCGAAGGACTGGTCGGCGTTGATCGAGCCGATGTGCACGATGGCGCCGCGCCCGGAGGCGGCCAGGTGCGGCAGCGCGGCCCGGGCGCAGCGCAGCGCCCCGGTGAGGGTGACGTCCAGGGCGCGGTGCCAGAGCTCGTCGGTGAGGGCGGTGACGGAGGGGACGTCCGCGGTGGGGCCGAGGGCGTTGCCGACCAGCACGTCCAGCCCGCCGAAGGTCTCGGCGGCGTACGCCACGGCGGCCTCCACGCTGTCCGTGTCGGCCACGTCGCACCGCAGCGCCACAGCCCCCTGCACCGCGTCCGCCGTCTCCCGGGCGGCGTCCTCGTCCACGTCCGCCACCAGCACCCGCGCCCCCTCGGCCGCCAGCCGCCGCACGGTGGCCGCCCCGATCCCCCGCCCGCCCCCGGTCACCAGCGCCCCGTACCCCCGAAACCGCCCCAGCCCGTACCCGTCCGCCTGCCCCTGCCGGTCTGCCCTCGCGTCTGCGTCCATCCGGCGATGATCACCCGGAGAGAGGGCACGGGGCCAGGGGGAGGCCTCACCCGTACGGGGGTATGGCCTGGTTCGTCCCCGGCCGGTGGGGGGACCTGACAGAGCCGGGGTGGGGCGGAGTGACCTGGGTCACAAAGGTCGGGCGGCTCGGGTGGGGCGGTCGTAAGCTCGCGTGCATGCAGGTGACCCAGTCGACGAAGCTCGCGAACGTCTGTTACGAGATCCGGGGACCGGTTCTCGATGAGGCGATGCGGCTGGAAGCAGCCGGACATCGCATCCTCAAACTCAACACCGGCAACCCGGCCGCCTTCGGCTTCGAGTGCCCGCCGGCGATCCTGGAGGACATGCTCCGCAACCTCAGCGGCTCGCATGGCTACGGGGACGCCAAGGGGCTGCTGGCGGCACGGCGGGCCGTGATGAGCCACTACGAGACCAGGGGCATCCCGCTCTCGGTCGAGGACGTGTACCTGGGCAACGGCGTCTCCGAGCTGATCCAGATGGCCATGCAGGCGCTGCTGGACGACGGCGACGAGGTGCTCGTACCGGCGCCGGACTACCCGCTGTGGACGGCGGCGGTGTCACTGTCCGGCGGTACGGCGGTGCACTACCGGTGCGACGAGCAGGCGGACTGGATGCCGGACCTCGCCGACATCGAGCGCAAGGTCACCGACCGCACCAAGGCGATCGTCATCATCAACCCGAACAACCCGACGGGTGCGGTGTACGACGACGCGATGCTGCGCGAGCTGACCGAGATCGCCCGCCGGCACAACCTGGTGGTCTGCTCGGACGAGATCTACGACAAGATTCTCTTCGACGGGGCCACGCACACGCCGACGGCCGCCATCGCGCCCGACCTGATGGTGCTGACCTTCAACGGGATGTCGAAGAACTACCGGGTGGCCGGCTACCGCAGCGGCTGGATGGCGGTCTGCGGGCCGAAGGCGCACGCCTCCTCGTATATCGAGGGGCTGACGATCCTCGCCAACATGCGGCTGTGCGCCAACATGCCGGCCCAGCACGCCATCGCCGCCGCGCTTCAGGGGCGGCAGTCCATAGAGGCGCTGGTGAAGCCCGGCGGGCGGCTGCTGGAGCAGCGGGACGCGGCGTACGACCTGCTGGTGCAGATCCCGGGCGTCAGCTGTGTGAAGCCCAAGGGCGCGCTGTATCTGTTCCCGCGCCTGGACCCGGCCGTCTACAAGATCAAGGACGACCGGCAGATGGTGCTGGACCTGCTGCGGGCCGAGAAGATCATGGTGGTGCACGGCACCGGGTTCAACTGGCACGAGCCGGACCACTTCCGGATCGTCACCCTGCCGACCGCGGCCGACCTCACCGACGCGGTGACCAGGATCGGGAACTTCCTGGACGGGTACGGGCAGCCGTAACCACCCCGTAAGCCCGCGAACCGCCCGTATGCCACCGGTAGACGTACAGCGAACGGGCTCAACTTTAGACAGATTCCAATGTAGGATGGACTCCTGTTGAAGGGCAGGAGGCCATCCCCATGTACGAGCCGATCCGCACCAAGTCGGTCCATCGGATGGCCGACGACGATGACCAGTTCCCGCACCGCACCCGCGACGAGGAGCTGCGCATCCAGCTCGCCGGCCATCTCTCGGCGCTGCTCGCGGTGACCGACGAGCTGGGCGACGAGACCGCCGCCGAGCGCATCGCCGAACAGGTGGCGCGGCTGCGCGGCGCCCCGCCGGCCCGGCATGCCGGGCTCTCCGGCGCCGGCCGGACCGAGCTGCACCGCCGGGCGCACACGCTGGCCGGCCGCGCCCTGGTGGTCGCCGCCTCCCGGGCCGACACCGCCGCCGCGATCCTCGCCGCCGAGCGGATGGACGCGCACACCGCCGCGCTGGAGGCGGCACCCCTGGACCAGCGCCGAGCGGTCGGCGCCCACTGACGGCCCCGGTTCGCGACCGGGGAGGCCGCGGACCGGGTGCCAACTACCAGGGGAACGCATTGCGGCCCCCGGAGCCTGAGGGGGCTTCGGGGGCCGTTCCGCGTGCCGAGCCGTCCGTGATCCACAGGTCAGGGCGGTTGTGGCCGTCTCGGCACGCGGGGTATGGGGGGGCGGCGCGGGGCCGCCCGGTGGCGGGTCAGCCCAGTCGGGCCACCAGCGCGCGGTACTCGTCCCACATCTCCTTGGGGGTGTGGTCACCGAAGGTGTTGAGGTGCTCGGGCACCAGCGCCGCCTCCTCGCGCCAGACCTCCGTGTCCACCTTCAGCAGGTAGTCGAGGTCCTCCTCGGGCAGGTCCAAGCCCTCGGTGTCCAGCGAGCCCTTGGCGGGCAGGATGCCGATCGCGGTCTCCACGCCCTCGGCGCTGCCGTCCAGCCGCTCCACGATCCACTTGAGCACCCGGCTGTTCTCACCGAAGCCCGGCCAGACGAACTTCCCGGCCTCGTTCTTGCGGAACCAGTTGACGTAGTAGATCTTCGGCAGCTTGGACTGGTCCTTGTCCTTGGCCACGTCGACCCAGTGCTTCATGTAGTCGCCCATGTTGTAGCCGCAGAACGGCAGCATGGCGAACGGGTCGCGGCGCAGCTCGCCGACCTTGCCCTCGGCGGCGGCGGTCTTCTCGGAGGCCACGTTGGCACCGAGGAAGACACCGTGCTGCCAGTCGAAGGACTCGGTGACCAGCGGGACGGCGGTGGCGCGGCGGCCGCCGAAGAGGATGGCCGAGATCGGCACGCCCTTGGGGTCCTCCCACTCCGGCGCGATGATCGGGCACTGGGACGCCGGGACGGTGAAGCGGGCGTTGGGGTGGGCGGCCGGGGTCCCGGACTCCGGGGTCCAGTCGTTGCCCTTCCAGTCCGTCAGGTGCGCGGGCTCCTGCTCGGTCATGCCCTCCCACCAGACGTCGCCGTCGTCGGTGAGCGCGACGTTGGTGAAGACCGCGTTGCCCCAGAGGGTCTTCATGGCGTTGGCGTTGGTGTGCTCGCCGGTGCCGGGCGCGACGCCGAAGAAGCCCGCCTCCGGGTTGATCGCGTACAGCCGGCCGTCCTCGCCGAACCGCATCCAGGCGATGTCGTCGCCGATGGTCTCCACCGTCCAGCCGGAGACGGTGGGCTCCAGCATGGCGAGGTTGGTCTTGCCGCAGGCGGAGGGGAAGGCGGCGGCCACGTACTTCGACTCACCACGCGGGGGCGTGAGCTTCAGGATGAGCATGTGCTCGGCCAGCCAGCCCTCGTCGCGGGCCATCACGGAGGCGATGCGCAGGGCGTAGCACTTCTTGCCGAGCAGCGCGTTGCCGCCGTAGCCGGAGCCGTAGGACCAGATCTCCCGGCTCTCCGGGAAGTGCGAGATGTACTTGGTGGAGTTGCACGGCCAGGGCACGTCCTGCTCGCCGGCCTCCAGCGGGGCGCCGAGGGTGTGCACGGCCTTGACGAAGAAGCCGTCCTCGCCGAGCTCGTCCAGGACCGGCTGTCCCATCCGGGTCATGGTGCGCATGGACACGGCGACGTAGGCGGAGTCGGTGATCTCCACCCCGATCGCGGAGAGCGGCGAGCCGAGCGGGCCCATACAGAAGGGCACCACGTACATGGTGCGGCCCTTCATCGAGCCGCGGAAGATGCCCTGTTCGCCCTGGAAGACCTCGCGCATCTCGGCGGGGGCCTTCCAGTGGTTGGTGGGGCCGGCGTCCTCTTCCTTCTCGGAGCAGATGAAGGTGCGGTCCTCCACGCGCGCCACGTCCGACGGGTCGGAGGCGGCGTAGTACGAGTTGGGCCGGAGCGTCGGGTCCAGCTTGCGGAAGGTGCCCTTGGCCACGAGCTCCTCGGCCAGGCGCTCGTACTCGGCCTCGGACCCGTCGCACCAGACGACCCGGTCCGGCTGGGTCAGCGCCGCGATCTCGTCCACCCAGGAGGCCAGCTCCCGGTGACGAGTGGGGACAGAGGTGGGAGCCGCGTTATCGCGCGCCACGATTGCTCCTTGATGAGGGGTGTGAGGTTGTCTGCCCCGTGGGGGCTGCGACCCGGATGCAGATACGTCAGGTTCCCGTTGGCGCTCATCCGGTGCCGACCGCTCTCATCTGATCATCCGATGGGAACGCCCATCTGTCCAGGGGGCCTCTCACGTGAGCATCGCCACTCATATTGCTGCGGCCCGCCGTGTTTCCCTTCGTTCTTGCGGGCTCACCGGCGGCGGCGCACATGATCCACCGGCGATCCGCCGCCCGGGCCCCTGCGGGTAACCCGACCGGCGTGACCCTGACCACCTGGACGTGTCCGACCTACGGCCCCGTAGGTAGCATTTCCCCATGACTGCCGCCGCGTCCGAGGTGCCCGCCGTGTCCCAGGTGACCGAGATAGACCCACCGCCGGTGAAGCCCCGCCTCCGGGGCTGGCTGCACGCCGGGATGTTCCCGGCCGTGCTGGTCGCCGGCATCGTGCTGACCGCCTTCGCCGACTCCACCCGCGGCCGGATCGCCTGCGGTGTCTACGTCCTGACGGCGTGCCTGCTGTTCGGCGTCAGCGCGCTGTACCACCGGGGCACCTGGGGGCCGCGCGCCACCGCCGTACTGCGCCGGCTGGACCACGCCAACATCTTCCTGATCATCGCCGGCACCTACACCCCCCTCACCCTGCTGCTCCTGCCGGACAGCACCGGGCGGTACCTGCTGTGGGCGGTGTGGGCGGCCGCGGCGGCGGGGATCGCCTTCCGGGTGTTCTGGGTCGGCGCCCCGCGCTGGCTCTACACCCCGTGCTACATCGCGATGGGCTGGGCCGCGGTGTTCTTCCTGCCGGACTTCATGCGCAAGGGCGGCATCGCCGTGCTGGTGCTGGTGGTCGTCGGCGGCCTGCTCTACAGCGCGGGCGGAGTGGTCTACGGCTTCAAGCGGCCCAACCCGTCACCCCGCTGGTTCGGCTTCCACGAGGTGTTCCACTCCCTCACCCTGGCCGCCTTCGTCGTCCACTACGTCGGCATCTCGCTGGTGGCCTACCAGCACGCCTGAGCCGACCGCGCCTGCCCCGGGCCCGCCCCCGAAGGAGCGCGGGCCCGGGGTGAGCGTCCTACCGGCTCGCCCGCAGGTCCCCCTTCCCGCAGGCGGTGCCGTCGCGGTCCGGGTCGAGCCGCAGCGGGTCGTCGCCGCCGTTGACCCTCAGCCGCCCGTAGTCATGGTCGGCCAGCCACTCGCAGCGGGCCGCGGTGGTGGGCCTCACCTGCATCGGGAAGGCCGTCGGCACGCACACCCCGGCGGTCCCGTAGTGCCGGTCGCAGCCCGCGACGGTGGGGCTGACCGGCGCCGAGTCCCGCTTCTTGAGTGCCTTCTTCGGCTTGGCCGCGAGCTTCCCGGCGAAGTCGTGGACATGCGCCGACTCCTCCGCCTCGGCCGCCATCGCCGCCGGGCCGCCCAGGTGCACCCACTCGGCCACCGAGGGCACCCCGTGGGCGTCCACCGCGAAGAGCATGTACCAGCCGGGCGGGGCGAGGTGGGGGTTCTGGGTGACGTTGAGGTCCACCGTGCTGCCGTCCACCACGCTCAGCGGCAGGTCCACGAAGCGCTGGTTGGAGTCGGAGGAGTGGGTGACCGCCGCCGGGCGGATCAGCTCCGCCTTGGCGATCGGCCGGTCCACGGTGATCCGCTGGGTGTCGCCGTAGGTCCACCGGCTGTCGATCAGCGAGGTGATCTCCGGCCGCGGGCCCCTGTAGAGGTACGGCGGGGTGTAGACGGAGACATCGTGGTTGTACGAGCCGTTGCCCGGGTTGTCGCCGACGGCCATCACCCGCCCGTCGGGCAGCAGGAACGCCGAGGAGTGGTAGCCGCGCGGCACCGGGTCGGCGGCCATGCCCGGCTGGTAGGTGTCGGTGGCCGGGTCGAACATCGAGGCCTCGAACACCGGGTCGGCCCGGTCGTGCAGCGCGCCGCCGGTCTCCAGCACCTTGCCGTCCGGCAGCAGCACCGCCGAGGCGTACATCTTGCCCTCGTCCCCGGTCTGCGGGCGCCTGCCCTGCCCCTGGTCCACCTGGCCCTGCGGGATCGGCGGGCCCGCGGTGTAGGCGGGGCTGGGCTGCTTGAGGTCGATGATGTCGGTGAGCCGGTTGGCCACCGGGTTGGACTCGTTGTTGCCGCCGCCGATGGTCAGCACCCGCTGGTCCTGGGCGGGCGGCAGCAGCACGCTGGCCGACTCGTCGCGTTCGTCCTTCTTCCGCAGCCCGGGCACGTCGGTGACGGTGTTGGCCTGGTAGTCGTAGATCGAGGCGCCGGTGCCGGGGGTGCCGTTGCCGAAGGTGTGGCTGCCGCTGTAGAAGAGCCGGCCGTCCTGCATCAGGATCATCGACGGGTACAGCCCCCAGTACGACCAGGTCTGGTTGACCTGGTGGATGGGCAGCCAGCGGTTCTCGGCGGCCGAGAACCTCTCCGCCGTCACATTGCCGGTGGAGTCCTGCTTCAGCCCGCCGAAGGAGATCACGTCCCCGTTGCCGAGGATGGTCGCCGAGGGGTACCAGTGCCCGTCGGCCATGTCGTTGGTCCGGGTGTAGGTCTCGGTCGCCGGGTCGAAGGTGTACGAGTCCTTCAGCCCCTGGTAGCCGAGCGAGCCGTCGGCCGAGGGGTAGCCCTTGGTGCCGCTCATCACCAGCACCCGCCCGTCGGCGAGCTGGACATGGCCGGAGCAGAACATGTCCGCCGGGGTGGGAATGGTCCGGAAGCTACCGTCCGCCGGGTCGTAGACCGCCGAGGTGAAGGTGCCCGCGGCGAACCGCGCCGGGTCGTTGCCGGAGCCCGCGATCAACAGCACTTTGCCTCCCCCAGGCCCTGCGGCCTGGGAGGTGCCCCCATGCAGCACCACCGAGTGCATGGAGCGGACCGGGTTCTTCGTCGCCAGCACCTGCCAGGAGCCCTTGGCGCACTGCTCGGCGGTGCCGGTGCACCGCGGCTGCGGCGGGGGTGCGGCCACCTCCTCCATGGCGTAGTCGTCGGTGGTGACGCTGCCGGTGCCGAAGACCGAGACGCCCCAGGCGATCCGGTCGGTGCCGGGCGGCACGGCCGGGGTGCGCACCTTCACCCGGCTGTAGGCGGGGGCGAGGTCCAGGGTCTTCAGGTCGGTCCAGTACTGCCAGCCGGCCGTGGTGTCGTGCCGGAACAGGGTGAGCGCGGTGTCCGGGGTGGTCGACTTGTACCAGAGGGACAGGTCGTACTGGCGGTCGGCGGCCACCGCGGGCGCGCAGGCGGCGGACTCGGTGACCAGCGCCTTGCGGTCGCCGTCCACCCGCCGGGTCAGCTCCACCTTCATCGCCTTGGCGCCGGTGCGGGCGTCGTCGGTGGTGGTGAAGGCGACGTCGTTGTCGCCCCAGCCGGAGCGGGACCAGCACGAGGGCATACCGGTGTGATCGGTTCCGGCGGTCTCGAAGCCGGGGTTCTTGACCAGGTTGACCCCGGCGGTGGCCTGCTGCTGTCCGGCCAGCAGCAGGGCGCCGGTCATGGCGGCGGTGGCCAGCAGCGCGCCCGCGCGGCGCCTCCGGCGTACGGCGTTCGGATTCCTCACCCGGGTGTCCTCTCTGTACGGCGGGCACGGCCCCGTATCCGGTCCCGGCGGCGGGGCAGATAGACCAGGGCCTCGGTGCCGGCGAACCGGAGCACGAAGGTGGTCAGCAGCGCGAGCGCGGTGGCGGGCAGCACCGCCAGCTGGAGCTGCCCGACGAACAGGGCGATCAGCGGGATGCGGACCACCAGGTCGGCGTTGGCGAGCAGGGCGAACCGGCCGGCCCGGTCGGCCCAGTGGCGGTGGTGGCGCCGGTCCCGGAAGAGCAGGGCCTCGATGAGCAGGAAGTTCCAGGCCACCCCGAACTGGTTGGCGGCGATCTCGGCGGGCAGGTAGTGCAGCCCGGCGGCGGTCAGCGCCCAGAGCGCGAGCAGATTGGGTACGAAGCCGGTGAGGCCGATCAGCCCGAAGGCGGCCATCCGGGCCAGCGGCGCGGCGGTGCGCAGCTCCACCAGGTGGCGCAGGAAGCGCAGGCCCTCCCGGGCGGTGGACTTGGATTCGCCCGCGTACCGGTCCTGGAAGACGAACGGGGCCTCGGCGACCCGCTCCGGGCGGCAGCGGACGGCCAGTTCGAGCAGGATCTTGTAGCCGAGCGGCTTGAGCTCGTCGCCGGTGACGGCGTCGGTGACGGCCGAGCGCCGGATGGCGAAGAAGCCGCTCATCGGGTCGCTGATGGCGGCCAGCGCCCGGGGGAAGAGGCCCCTGGCGAGCCAGGTGGCGCAGCGGGAGACGGCGACCCGGTAGCCGCCGGCCAGCCCCGCGCGGCTGCCGCCGGGCAGGTAGCGGCTGGCCACCACCAGGTCGGCGCCCCGCCGTTCGCCGGTGGCGACCAGTTCGGGGACCAGGTGCGGCGGGTGCTGGAGGTCGCCGTCCATGACGACCACCCAGTCGGCGGTGGCGGCGGCCAGTCCGGCCACCACCGCGCCGCCGAGGCCGCCCTCGGGACGCTCGCGGTGCAGCACGGTGACCGGGAAGGGGCAGCTCGTGGCGGCCTCGGCGATCACGGCCGGGGTGTCGTCGGTGGAGTCGTCGACGAAGAGGACTTCGCAGGGCAGGTGGCCCGGGACCGACTCTGCGACGCGGCGCAGCAGTTCGCGGATGTTGGCCGACTCGTCGAAGGTCGGGATGACCAGGGTGACGGCGCCCGGCTCGGGGAGGGGGACGGTGATGGGGATGGGGGCGGTCTCGGGCAGGGTGGGCCCGGGCTCGGCGGGATGGGTGGTCAACGGGCCTCCGCTCCGTCGGTGCCGCGGGTACGGCGGATCTCGATGCGGTCCTCGCCCTCGCCGAAGACGGCGACCGGCTCGGAGTTCGCCAGGGCGTCCCGCACGGTGGGCAGGTCGCGGGCGTCCCGCCGTACGGTCGGCGAGGCGACGACGTAGTCCACGTCGCGCCAGCCGCCGGGCAGGGTCCGGGCCACGGCCGGGTCCAGGTCGGCCTTGTAGAACCAGATGGCGCCGAGCCCAGGCTCGTACCCGGAGTGCACCAGGTCGAGCCAGAGGGCGTCGTCGGTGAGCACCCGGGTGTTCGCCGGGTCGGGCACCCGGGTGTCCAGCCACCGGGCGGCCGCCCGGTAGGGGGCGTTGGCATCGGCCGTCATGGCGGTGCGGTCGCCCTCGTACCAGCGGGGTGCCACGTACACCAGGGCGGTGGCGGCGAGCAGCGCGGCGGCGGTCCGGCGCAGCGGCACCAGCCGGGGCCGCTGCCGTCCCTTGCGCAGCACCGCGTGGGCCACGCTGGCCGCGCCGCCGGCGAGGACCAGGGCGAGGAAGGGCAGCGCCTGGATGACGTACATCGCGGGCAGATAGCCGGAGGGGCGCAGGGCGACGGCGGTGAGCACCGCCAGCGCCAGCGCCGGGCCGGCCAGCGCCCGGGCGGTGACCGACCAGCGCAGGGTGAGCAGCAGCAGCGCGGCGCCGGCCAGGCCGCCGAGCGGCAGCACCCGGTCGTAGTAGAGCCAGGAGTCCAGCGCTCCGTGGGAGCCGGTGCCCTCGGTCAGCAGGAAGCCGGAGCCCGGGCGGCTCATCTGGTACGTGATGCCGTCCCACAGCGACACATGCCCGGCGCCCGGCCACAACTCGCCCTTGAGCAGGGCGAACAGCGGGTAGGAGAAGCCGATCAGGGCGCAGCCGGTGATGGCGCCGGTGACCGCGAACTTGCGGGTGTCATGGTGGCTGTGGCGCCACATGGTCACCAGCAGCGCGGGCAGCACGACCAGCATGGTCTCCTTGGTGAGCACCGCCGTGGCGGCGGCGAGCCCGGCGCCGAAGTGGTGCCAGAGGTGGCGGCTGGGTGAGGCGGCCAGGCAGAACGCCAGGAGCATCCACAGCACGGCCAGGTTGTCGAGGAAGATCTCCCGCTGGAGGACGACGGCCAGCGGCGAGAGCCCGAACAGCGCCATGGCCACTCCGGCCGCCCAGCGCGGCAGCCACAGCCGCCGCGCCAGCACGTACACCAGCACCGCGCTGACCGCGCTGACCAGCAGCATCGCGATCCGCATGGTGGCGACCACCATGGTGTCGGGAGCGATCAGCGACGGTATCCAGGTGAGCGCGGCGATCTGCATCCAGCCGAGCGGGGGATGGTCGTACCAGTACGTGTAGTGGGCCAGCCCCTCGCCCTGCTGGACGGCCCAGGCCTGGGCGAGATAGGTGCCCTCGTCGTCGCTGAGGGCCGGGTAGTCGCCGATGTTCCAGCCCTGGACGACCATGATCGCCACCAGCACGGCCCCGCACAGCAGCAGGTCGGGGCGGGAGGAGCGGAAGCGCACGGTGGGCCGGACGGTGACCCGCCGCTTGTCGGGACGCTGAGCGGCCGGCGCGGGTGCGGCGACCGGTACGGAGGCGGGGGTGGGGGTCGCCGGGGGCAGGGTCGCGGTCCCACCGGGCGGCGGGGTGGCGGGCGGAGGCAGGGTCGCGGTCATCGGGTGGCTTCCTCCCGTACGAGATGGGCTCCGACATGGCTGGTCAGCTCCCACTCGCTGCGGCCGCGCTGCTCCCGCCAGACCGCGCGCACCGCGGCGCCGGCCAGCAGCAGCTGGTAGAAGGGGCCTCCGGCGATGAGCTTGAGGTAGTGCGCGAGCCGTACGCGCAGGCCGTACTGGCGGCCGAAGTCATGCAGCCCGACGATCTCGAAGACGAAGGTCACCATGGCGGTGATCATCGGCAGGAAGGTGATGAAGGCGACGCCCACCGGCACGTCCAGGAAGAGCGCCACGGCGACGTTCAGCGGGATGATCACCCCGGTGAAGGCCTGCATGAACGGGGTGGTGAGGGTGTGCCGGGCGAGCATCCGCTGCCCGACGGTGGGCAGCCGGCGCCAGTCCCGCTTCCGGTACACCTGGAGGAAGCCCTGGTTCCAGCGGGTGCGCTGCTTCAGCAGGCTGACCAGGGTGCCGGGGGTCTCCTCGCGGGTGACCATGTCGGCGTCGTAGGCGACGACCACCTTCTTGCCGGCGCTGGAGAGCCGTACGCCCAGGTCGCAGTCCTCGGCCAGGCAGTCCGGGTCCCAGCCGCCGACCTCGCGCAGCACCTCGGTGCGGACGAAGACGGTGTTGCCGCCGAGCGGGATGAAGCCCTTGGCGGCGTGCAGATGGAGCCGGCTGCGGAACCAGAAGAAGTACTCCAGGCAGTTGCGCAGCGCGTACCAGCTGGAGTGGAAGTTGATCAGCTGTACGCCGCCCTGGACCACATCGGCGCCGGTGGCGGTGAAGGCGTGGTCCACATGCGCCAGCAGCGCCGGATGCACCTGGTCCTCCGCGTCGAACACCCCGACGACCTCGCCCCGGCAGTGCGGCAGCGCCGTGTTGAGCGCCTTGGGCTTGTTCTTGGTCTCATGGGTGTCCGTGATGACCCGGACCCGCTCCGGTTCGCGGGCGGCGGCCCGTTCGGCCACCTCGGCGGTCTCCGGATCGTCATGGCCGACGATGACGAGGATCTCGAAGTCCCGGTGACCGGACTCCAGCAGCCGGTCGATGGTGTGCTCCAGCACGGCCTGCTCATGCCGGGCGGGCACCAGCAGCGAGAAGGACAAGCCCTCGGCGCCGGCCGGGCTCTCGAAACGGGTGGCGGCGAGCGTCTCCGGCGTGCGCCAGGCGTGCATCTGCCACCACAGGGTGAAGGCCGCCATCCAGAACAACGCCAGTGAGACGGCGGCCACGAACACGGAGACAAGCATGCGGAATTCCCCCCTCGACCGGCCGCGCCATCGCGGACGCACCCGGTGGCGGCGGGCCGCCTCCGGGGCCGGTCGTGCTCCCAGGAAAGACAGTTCGGCGAAACGCCAGATCGGCAGATCGGCAGGTCGACCGTTCGGCAGATCTGAGACCGGGCGGATCCACGGATCGACAGGCAGACGGAGCGGCGGATCAGCGGATGGATCGACCGATCAGCCGACCGTCCGATCAGTGGACCGTCCGATCAGCGGCGGAACGCGGCAGGACCCCCCTGGCCGTGGTCGCCTTCGTCCGGCCTTCGCGCGCGCCCTCCCCAGAACGAGCGCGAAAGCCCCCTCCTTATGCCGCCTGAGAATAGAGGCCAGAAGCGGCCGTGTGAGGCTGTCTGGCGGAAAAACCGTATATTCCGCGTTAGTTGGCCAGTTTCCGTGTCAGTTCGGCGGGGTCCGTGGTAGGTGCGTCGCAGACGAAGTGGCGGCAGACATAGGCAGCCGGGCGGCCCTCGACCAGTGGCCGGTCCCTGAGCAGCGGGAACTCCGCCTCGTCCCCGTCCCGTCCGCCGTCCGGGCGGCCGTGGGCGATCACCGCGCCGGGCGCCGTGGACAGCAGCGCGGCCCGCAACAGCTCCCTTCCCGCCACCTCCCCTGCCCCTTGTCCTTCCCCTGCCCCGCCCCCGGACACGATGGCGACCTCGCGCGGCCCGTCGAGCAGCGCCTCGGCGACGGCGAGCCCCCAGCCGATGAAGCGCGGGGCGCGCGGTCCGAGCGCGCTGACCACGCCGAGGGCGCCCTCGGCGGCGGTGCGATGGGCCTCGGAGCCGGTGTGCGCGGCGTACGACAGCAGTGCGCCGGCGGCCGCGGTCCAGCCGGACGGGGCCGCGTTGTCGGTCGGATCCTGCGGCCGGCGGATGAGCCGCTCGGCGTCGTCCGCGGTGTCGAACAGCGCGCCCCCCTCCCCGCTGAACCGGTCCAGCACCAGGTCCAGCAGGAAGCCGGCGAACTCCAGCCAGACGCCCTCGCCGGTGACGGCCGCCAGCGCGAGGAAGCCCTCGGCCACGTCCGCATAGTCCTCCAGCACTCCGGCGTTGGCCCCGGCCCGCCCGTCCCGGGAGGTACGGGTCAGCCGCGCCGATTCGTTCATATGCACCCGTACGAGCAGATCGGCGGCCTCCGTCGCCCGGTCGACCAGGTCGGGGCGGTCGAACAGGGCGCCCGTCTCGGCCAGGGCCGCGATCGCCAGCCCGTTCCAGCCGGCCACGATCTTGTCGTCCCGGCTGGGGCGGGGCCGCTCATCGCGGGCGGCCAGCAGCCGCCCCCGGATGTCCGCGATCCGCCCGGCCTCCGCCACCCCTTCCCCCTGCGGCAGTTGCAGCACCGAGGCGCCCTCCTCGAAGGTGCCCTCCGCCGTCACCCCGAAGTGCCGGGCGGCGTACTCGGCGTCCTGTTCGCCCAGCACCTCCACCAGCTGCGCGGGCGTCCAGACGTAGTACGCCCCCTCCACATGCCGCCCGCTCGCCGGGTCCTCGCTGTCCGCGTCCAGCGCCGACGCGAACCCGCCCTCGGGGGTCCGCAGCTCCCGCACCATGAAGTCCGCGGTCTCCAGCGCCACCCGCCGCGCCAGCTCACTCCCGGTGGCCCGCCACAGATGCGCATACACCCGGCACAGCAGCGCATTGTCATACAGCATCTTCTCGAAATGCGGCACGACCCATTCACGATCCACCGAGTACCGGGCGAACCCGCCCCCCAGCTGGTCGTAGATCCCGCCCCGGGCCATCCGCTCACAGGTGTCGGCGGCCATCTGCAGCGCGCCCTCCGCCCCGGTCCGGGCGTGGTGGCGCAGCAGGAACTCCAGCACCATGGACGGCGGGAACTTGGGCGCCCCGCCGAAGCCGCCGTGGTTGGCGTCGTACTCCCGGGTCAGCCCCAGCAGCGCCTGCGCGAGCTCCGCCTCCCCGGGCGTCCCGGCACCGCCCACCGCCAGCGACCGCCCGGCCAGCTCCCGCACGATGTTCCCGGCGACCTCGGCCACCTCCTCGCGCCGCCCCCGCCAGGCCGCGCCCACCCCCTCCAGCACCTGCCCGAAGGAGGCCATCCCGTGCCGGGGCTCGGGCGGGAAGTACGTACCGAAGTAGAACGGCTCCGCGTCCGGCGTCAGGAACACCGTCATCGGCCACCCGCCCTGCCCGGTCGCCGCCTGCACCGCCTCCATGTACACCGCGTCCACGTCGGGCCGCTCCTCGCGGTCCACCTTGACGTTGACGAAGTGCTCGTTCATGTACGCGGCGGTGGTGGCGTCCTCGAAGGACTCGTGCGCCATCACATGGCACCAGTGGCACGCCGAGTAGCCGACCGACAGCAGCACGGGCACATCCCGCCGCCGCGCCTCCTCGAACGCCTCCGGTGACCACGGCCACCAGTCGACCGGGTTGTCCGCGTGCTGAAGCAGATAAGGAGAGGTCACACCAGCCAGCCGGTTCATACCGGCATCGTCGCACGACCTGGAGCGTGAGGCCCCGAACCGGAGGGGCGGACCCACGAGTGAGGAAGATCAGTGGGCACGGCACGGCACGGCTCGGTGAAGGGCCGGGGTGCGCTTCCCCCGCTGCTCGGCCGGAATCCTCAGGAGCCGGTCAGCTGCTCGCGGGGAGCGGCCGCCTCCCAGGTGATGCGACTGCCGCACAGGGTGACGACGAACGCGCAGAGGCATACCAGGCCCAGCCCCCAGGCCAGGTTGGTGGCGTGTGCGACGAAGCCGATGACCGGGGGGCCGGCCAGCAGTCCCACGGTGCCCATGGTCGCCACCAGCGTCAGAGTGTCCGAACTGCGCCGGGCCGCGGCCGCGTACACACACGGGGTCACCGCGGCGATGCCGAGGCCCATGATCGCGAACCCGAGCAGAGCCGGGATCACCCCGCCGGACAGCAGAGCCGCGCCGAGGCCGGCTCCTGCCAGAGCGCTGCCCAGCACGACGACCTTGCCGTCGCCCAGGCGGCTGCGCCAACCGTCGGCGAACAGGCGGGCCACCACCATCATTCCGGAGACGACCGCTATGCCCAGCGGAGCGACCTGCTCGGAAGCCAGCGCGACCTCCTCCATGTAGAGCGTGGACCAGTCGTTCATGGCGCCTTCGGCGACGGTGCCGAAGGCCATCGCGCAGCACATCCAGAGCGTCGCACCGGCGGGTATCGACCAGCGGGGCCGAGTCTTCCTCGCTTGAGGTGCGGCGGGGGCCGCGTCGGAGAGCAGCCCGCCGTGCGCGCAGGCGGCGAGGAGTACGAGGAGGAGCGCCGCGACGCCGAAGTGCGTGAGAACGGAGGCGGTGAACGCGTTCATGCCGGAAGCGAGCAGGGCCGCTGCGAACGAGCCACCGCTGAACGTGGCGTGCAGCTTCGCCATGGTGTTGCGCCCGTAGGTGGTCTCAAGGGCGGAACCCTGCGCGTTCATCGCGGTGTTGAGGCACCCCACGAGGACGCCGTCCGCGCACAGCACAAGGAGCGCGGTCGGGTAGTTCGGTGCCACCGCGAGGGCCGGCAGCACCAGGGTGAGACCGAGGGTGGAGGCCAGGGCGAGCCGCCGTGAGCCCATCCGCCGCATCAGAAACGCCACCAGGGGGAAGGACGCGGCGGCGCCGATGCCGGCCGACATCAGCAGCATGCCGACTTCGGCCGCGGTGAGGCCGAGTGCGGCCTTGAGGGCCGGCACGCGGGACGCCCAGGTCGCGTACTGGAAGCCGAGCGCGGTGAAGAGGGCGGCTGTAGCCAGTTGCCCGCGCAGGAAGGGGTCGTGGACACGGAGCACCAAAGTCAGCTCACTTCAGGTGGTAGGGGCGGGCCGGCCGGTGCCGGGGTGGCGGCCGGCCGGGAGGGTGGGGCTTCGTCGGTCAGTGACCGGGACATGTAGCGGGCGCCTTCGTGGTACGCGTCCACAGCCGCCGCGTCCGCGTGAGGGGTGAACCCGCGGGCCGACCAGAAGCGTTCGCTTCCGCCGACCGCGACAAGGGATATCCGCTCGTAACCCTGCGCGCGGGCGGTCCTTTCCAGATGGGCCAGGAGGCGGTGGGCCAGGCCCTGCCGGCGGTGCGTGGATGCGATCACGATGTCGTGCAGGTGGAGGTTGCGCGAGTGGAAGCCGCCGCCCTCCACCTGGCCGAGATCCGGGTACCGCCCGGCGGGGTACGGAAGCGAGAGCAGGTAACCGGCGGGCTGTTCGGCGATCTCCGCGACGAAGCAGGTCGTGGGAGAGGCGTCCGCCCGGGACCGCAGGGCGGTGCGCTCCTCGGAGAGCCCCAGCCCGGAGTACGCGGAGGACTCCATCGCGACGACGGCGTCCCAGTCGCCCTCCGCGAGGGGGCGGATCAGAAGGTCCTCCGTCACCGCCCGCCCCCGGTGGTCGTGCAGGTCAGCGGGGCGACGCCGTTGAATCCCTCGGTCATGTAGCTGATCCCGTACGCCCCGGTGGACAGCACCCAGACCGGGTCCCCGGAGGCCAGCTCCCGCGGTACCTGTACCAGGCGGTGCTCGGCGGCGTACGCGTCGTCGCTGTCACAGGTGGGGCCCGCGATCACGGCGGGAACGGTGGGGACGTCATCGCCGTGCGTCGGGAAGACGAGCCGGTACTGGAGCGCGTCCATCTCGTACAGCCCGTTGAACTTGCCGCAGCTCAGGTAGAGCCAGTGCCGGCGCACACCGTCCGGCATCTCGCGTGTCGACAGACGTACCACCCGGCCGCGGACGGCGCCCTGGTCGGCCACCAGGAAACGTCCCGGCTCCATGACGAAGCGCAGGTCCTCGCCATGGACGCGGCGCAGGCCGGCCATGCCTTCGCGGAGCACGGCGAAGATCTTGTCGATCGGAGGGTCGAGGGCCACTCCGCGTCGGTCGGTGTACCCCAGCGCGGGAAGACCGCCTCCGAGGTTGACGTGGTCGAGCTCCATCCCTCGCGAGCTGAGGGCGTCCATGACGGCGGCTACGCGTTCGACGGCGGCGTGCCAGGTGTCCGGGTCCATCTGCTGCGAGCCGACGTGGACCGAGAGGCCGGCTGGGGTCAGACCGAGGGATCGGGCGGCTTCCAGCAGGCGTACGGCGTCCTCGGGCGAGCAGCCGAACTTGTCCTTGAGCCCCCACAGGGCGCCGGTACCGGTCGTCGCCACCCGGCAGAAGACCCGTGCTCCCGGCGCGTGCGCCGCGATGGCGCGCACGTCCTCGACGCTGTCGGTGGCGAAGTCCGTGATGCCCATCCGGTGGGCCGCCGCGATGTCCCGGTCGGATTTGATGGTGTTGCCGTAATGCAGCCGGTCGGCCGGCACTCCGGCCCGCAGGGCCTGGGCGATCTCCGGGACGCTGGCCGCGTCGACGCCGCAGCCTCGGGCCGCCAGGTACGTGATCACGTCGTCGACCGGGCAGGCCTTCATGGCGAAGCGGAGGTCGACGCCGGGGAGCTCGTCGAGCAACTGGGCATGCTGCCGGCCGATGCCGTCCAGGTCCAGCACGATCCGGTCGGGGCCGGTGCGCCTCAGTTCCGCTGCCAGCCGGGTGGAGAGTGCTTTCATCGCCGCCCGCCCCCCTCGGAGCCGCGCATGGGCGTCCGGGCGGCCGCCCGCACCAGCGGCTCCCACTCCTCGATGAGGAGGGCGAAGTCCTCCGTATCGCTCCGGGCCTCCTCCACGAGGTGGTGGTGGCGCGCGCCCAGGTGGTCGGCGAGCGTGGCGTACCGGCCGCCCAGTACGCGATAGGCGGTGTCGAGACGGCGCAGGCGCTCGTGGTTGTCGGCCGGGTCGAGACCGGTGCTCTGCCGGACGAGTCCGGCGACGGCGGCGGCCCGTACCTGGCCCCCGTCGTCGAGCAGGGTGTCCCCGGCACGGGCCAGGGCGTCGTAGACGGCGTTGTGGTAGAGCATCGAGAGGAGGAACTTGGCGAAGCGGGTCTGGTAGGCGAGGAAGCCCGCGTCGGTTCGGCGCTCCGCCGTGTGGAAGTTCACGATGTTGCGGTTGTGGAGGACGCCGGGGAGCCCGGCGTGCCGCACCAGGTGGAGCAGGAAGTAGTCGCTGCCGATGGTGTCGGTGGCCGGCGGCAGGGGAACGCGCCGGTGTACGTCCTGGAAGGCGATGTTGCACATGTCGACCCGCATGGGATCGACGAGGCACAGCGTGGTGCGGTCCTGCTCGAACTCCGCTTGGCCGGCGCCCCGGAAGGACTCCTCGACCAGTTCCCGCTTCTGCTCGGGCGAGTGGTCCAGGGGCGCCCACAAGCTGACGATGTCGTGGTAGACATCGTTGTCGAGTGCCGCTATCTCGTCGATGTCCACCGAGGGCGGGCCGATGAAGGAGCTGCCGACCATGGAGACGCGACGGGGCAGGTTCTCGGGGGCCAGGGCTGTCTCGGAGACCGACCGGGAAGCCTCCTCGGCCGTCAGGCCGAGCGATCCGAGCTCCTGGTGGATGGGGAAGACCCAAGCGCCGTCGGCCACTTGGTAGCGGCTGTCGGAGTCCCTGCGGTGAACCGACTCGCACCCGAGGGCGAAGCTGATCAGGAAGGCGCGGTTGGTGCAGGCTCCGTAGGAGATGGCGTTCGGCAGCATGAGGCGGAGCAGCAGTTCGGGCTTGGCGGCCCCGGACCTGTCGATCACCCGACGGAGGAAGTCGCGCTGGTCGTCCTCGTCGAGGTGGTGGACGACGACGCGCGGGTGCGGGACGAGACCTCGTACGGCGGCGCGGTGCTCCTCGTATGTGGCGCTGTCGCAGGAGTCCAGGATCAGCAGGTGGACCTCGACGTCGAAGTGCTCGGCAGCATGGACCGCTTCCGCCCCGGTGGCCGCGATCGTCGCCGCGCAGGCCCGGTTGGTGGGGAGCGTCAGGCAGATTCTTCGCATGCCCGCTCCTGACCGTTCTCGTCGAGGTCCTGGCCGTGCCAGCCGGTGAGACCGAGCAGCTTGCTCCCCAGTTCGTCCAGCGTGGCCCGTCCGTACCTCTCGGACTCGGGACGGGTCGCGTCACCGAGGAGCGTTCCGTTCCAGGTCGGCGTGGAGAGGTCGCGCCAGGAGAGGACGCGTTCGCGACGCAGGCGCTGGTGGCCGTCCAGGGCGGGCATCATGGAGAGGTACTGGACCGCCCGCACCTTGTCCGGCGATTGGTTCGGGGCCACGCCGTGGGCCAGGAAGCCGTTGAATATCAGCAAGTCCCCGGCTTTCAACTCCGGCCGTATGACGGGCAACTCGCTTCGGTCGATCGAGGGCCGGATCGGGTCCCGGCCGGCCGGCTGGAGCGCCTTCCACCGGTCGAAGTCGCGGAACAGCTCGGGGCAGCACTGGAAGCCGCCCTGTTCGGCGCTGGAGTCGTTCAGGGCGATGATGCCCTGGACTCGCTGGGGCGGGACGCCGAGCGTGGAGTCCACGTCCCAGTGCAGGTTGATGTCGAAGCCCGTCTCGCGGAACCCGATCAGGGATCGGTCGCGGGTCTTGATGTTGGGCGGATTGAGATTCAACCGGTCGAGGGTGACCCAGAGTTCCTCGCAGTCCCACACGTCGACGAACGCGTCGTAGACCCGGCGGTTCTGGCGGCTGTTCCAGAGAAGCTGGTGGTGGTACGCCTCGACGAATCCGTAGATGTGCAGCTCCTGGTCCAGTTCGGAGCGGTACTCACGCTCGTCGTACCAGGTCTCCGGGCGTTCCGGGTCCAGGCCCTGGAACTCCCAGGAGAAGTCGAGGAGCTCTCGGGCGGACGCTTCCGGGATCGCCTGCTTGACGACCACGTAGCCGTAGTTCTGCCAGAAGGCGAAGTCCTCTTCGGAGAGCACGCGGAGGGGACGGGTCTTCTCGATGTCACGCAGAGGTGTCTGCGCGAGGTAGGTCTCGCCGTCGGCGCTGAAGTACGGGCGATCAGAGGACGCACGATGGAGGTAGGAACTAGCCATTGAAATGTATCGCTCCGTGGCTCGATTGGGGTCATGACGCTGGGAACGGAAGGGGTTCGAGGCCGCACCGATGGAGGTCGGGCGCCGCCGATCGCCGTGCGAGCGGGCGCAGTTCCCGGAGCGGGCCACCTTCCGGTCACGAAGGTTCTGCCGGCTTGCGCTCCCCGGGTGCAGGTGCAACCAAGCTGGACTAGACCAATACATATTGTCAACCGTCCGCGGCGACGTGACTGACGGTCATATTGCGGGAGCTACCTGTGAGTTCACGATCTGTTCGCATGCCGGTCGGAGCCAGGCCGCCTTGATGGCTTGACACCGAAGGCCGGCTTCAGGGCAGACTATTGGTCCATACCAAACGGCGGCAGTGCACTGCGGCGGGCTGCTGCATGGGGGCTGCGCGGCGCCCCGTGCGAAAGGCACAGAACATGTCCAGCAGTGCCGGCAAGAACCTGCGACGGCTGGCCCTCAACCTCTTGCAGCCGGGCTTTGCGGGAACGACGGCACCTGACTGGATACTCCGGGAGATCCAGAACGGGCCGGCGTCCGTGGGGGGACCGGGGGCGGCGCGCATCTGCACCCACGGCACCTCCACCGCTTCGGGAGTCGCTGTGGCAGAGCTGCCGGCCGGCGCACGATGACCGCTGAGCGCGGAGGGTTTCCCGATCTGCTTCGTCCACCTGAGGGGGCGGCTCGGCGAGAGGGAGATCGGCTCGACGACCCTGGCCGAAGCGGTGTGACCCGGCTTCCAAGGAGGAGTCGTCGACGGTGACGTCCTTCGAGTCGTACGCCTTCAGGTGCGAGAGGACGTGGTCGCCGCGGTCCGAGGTGCCGTCGAAGGCGCTCCGGGGCGCCACCCCGGCGCGGATCCCGCGGTGATCATCCGGTCCTTCCGAACGGGGTCGGGGGGACGTGGGTCCGCGCTCGCCGGGCCGGTGGATCGATATGGTCCCGTCCCTGAAGACGCACCCCCTGCCGGAGGGCCTCGTGAGGGAACTGGTGGACCACGGCCACGCGTTCTCGACACGGGCCGTCAGCCGTTGAGCGGATCGACGGCGCGCGGGGCCATGGAGCCGGGCTCAGCGGAGGGCGCTGGCCGCGAAGGTGTGCAGGGGGGCCGGGAGGTCGGTGCCGGTGAGGGTGTCGGCGAGGGCGTCGGCGAGGGCGTCGGCGATGCCGGGGGCGTGTTGGAGGCCCTGGGTGGCGCTGCCGGCGGCGACGAGGATGCGGGGGTCGTCGCCGGGGCGGCCGAGGAGGAAGGGGCGGCCGGGGGCGCGGGTGGTCAGGTGGACGGTGGCCTTGGCGGGCAAGAGGTGGAGGCCGGGCAGTTTGGCGGGGAGCAGGCGGGCGAGGGGGGAGAGGTCGTCGTAGTGGAGGGTGGGGTCCGGGGCGGGGGCCTCGACGGTGGGGGTGGCCGGGTCCTCCAGGCTCAGGCGGAGGTGCTGGTCGTGCTCGGTGCCGCTGCCGTGGAGGATCCGGCCGTCGTCGAACTCGCGGGCGAAGGCGGGGAATTCGTCCAGGGTGAGGCCGGCGTCGGGTTCGAGGGGACGGAACCAGGCGACCGGGGCGCGGCGCGTCTCCAGTGGCAGGCCGGGGACCAGGGACGGCAGCCCGGCACCGGCCGTCACCACGACCTGGCGCACCCGGACGTCCCGCAGGGCGGAGCGGAGGATGACGCCGCCGTCGATCGGGTCGATCGCGGAGATCCGGGTGTGGTCGAAGACCCGGGCGCCGGCGGCCTGGGCGGCGGTGACGGCGGCTCGGATGGCGGCCTCCGGGCGGAGCAGGCCGGCGGACGGTTCCCAGACGCCGATGTGGTGAGCGGGGACCCCGGTGTGGCGGGGGTACTGGAAGCGCAGGGCCCGGGCGGTGAAGGTGCGGACGTCGATGCCGTGTTCGCGGGCCGCCCGTAGCGCCTCTCCGGCGACCGGGCCGTCCGGGGGGCCGACCAGCAGTCCGCCGGAGGGCAGGAGCAGGGAGGTGCGTGTGGTGTCCTCCAGTTCCGTCCACAGCTCGCGGGAGCGGCGGGCCAGCGGGACGAGGCCGGGGTGCGCGGAGCAGCTGAGGCGGAACAGGGTGGAGCCCGGCTGCCGCACGGCGGTGCCCACCGCGGACCGGTCGAAGCCGAGGACGTCGACGCCCCGGGCGGCCAGTCTCCACAGCGCCGAGGAGCCCCACGCCCCGAGTCCGACGACGGCCGCCTCCGCGTCCCACCCAGTCATCTGCCCCGCTCCTGTTCCCGCTGCCGTGTGCCTGGAGGCAGGTCATCACGGGGCCGGGGCGCCGGGCGTGAGTATCCGGTACTCACCCGGGGGGTTCCGGGGGGTCATGGGGGGTCATGGGGATTCGCGCCATGGGATGGGTCTGAGGGCCGGCCCGGTGCGGGGGCGGGGGTTTGAGTACCTGGGTACTCACGATGGCCACCAGGGGCACGTGGTGGCCTAGGTTCCGCGGCGCCGTGCAGGCCGCGCGGACCGGTGGAGGCTGTGATGCAGTTCCGTGTACTGGGCACCCCTGAGATCTACGACGATGTCAGGCAGCGGAGCTTTCCGCTGAACAGTCCCAAGCAGCGTGTGCTCCTCGGGGTGCTCCTGGTGCGCGTCGACTCGGTGGTGCCCACGGGGGCGCTGATCAACGAGCTGTGGGGGCGCAACGCCCCCGACAAGGCGATCAACGCCCTTCAGGCGCACGTCTCCCGGCTGCGCCAGCAGCTGATCGAGGTGGAGCCGCCGCGGGCGAACACACCCCGGCTGATCGCGCGCGGCTCCGGCTATCTGCTCCAGGCCCGGCCCGACGAACTCGACAGCGTTCGCTTCCGGTTGCAGACGGCGCGGGCGCGCCGGCAGCTGACGACGGACCCGGACGCCGCGGCCGCCCTGCTGCGCCGGGCGCTCGGGCTGTGGCGCGGTCCCGCGCTGGACGGCGGCTCGCACGGGCCGCTCTGCGCGGGGGTCGCGGCCCGGCTGGAGGAGGAGCGGCTGCTGGCCCTGGAGGACCTGTGCGACGCCTCGATCCGGGCCGGCCGACACCGGCAGGTGGTCGGGCGGCTGGAGGAGCTGGTCGCCGCGCATCCGCTGCGGGAGCGCTTCCGGGACCTGCTGGCCCTGGCCCTCCAGCGCGGCGGCCGGGCGGGCGGTGTGCCGGCGGTCCGGCGGCTGCGCGCCCCGGAGGCCGAGCGCGGGACGGCGGCGGTCGTGGCGGCCTCCGCCGTACGGCAGCTGCACGAGGCCGGACCCGGGCGGGGCGGGCTCTGGACGGCGGACCACCCGGCGGTCCCGGGCGCCGAGGAGGACCACGCGCACCCCCGGGAGGAGGGCGACGACCTGGAGCTGGTGCGGCTGCGCCGCCGGGTGGAGCAGTTGTCGGCCGAGCAGCACGCGATGCGGGCCGAGCTGGAGCGGCTGACGGCCCTGGTCGAGCGGGGCGGGGCGGCCCAGCGGCGGGATTCCGCCTGAGGGAGCGTGAGGGGTTTTTCGCGCGAGATCGTCAGGGTGTCAGTGAGGTGTCAGATGTGCGTGGGGATTCGGCCGGATGCGCTGGGGGCGCTCCTACACTGCGGATCGCCGGACGTGTGCGAAGAATCGCGTGCGAGGGAATTCGGGATGAGGGGTCAGGGGAATTCTGTGACCGTGCTGCATGAAGTGCATCGGGGCGGCGGAAGCGCCGACCAGTTGTGGAAGACACTGCTGGACATCGAGGCGTACCCGTCCTATATGGAGGGCGTCAACGAGGTCGGGATAACCGGCGGGAAGGACGATGTCCGCACCAGCAGCTGGGTGGTCGAGCTCAAGGGCTCGGAAATGGAATGGGATCAGGAGGATGTCGTCGACACGGGACGGCGGCGGGTGGAGTTCCGGCAGACGGAAGGCGATCTTGCCTCTTATGAGGGGTACTGGCAGGTCGTGGAGGACGGGGAGGGCACCGGTCTGGAGTTGTTCGTGGAATTCGACATCGGGCTGCCGCTGGTCGCCGAGATGATCCACCCGGCGGTGGCCAAGGCGCTGGAGGGCTACCAGCGGGACATCATCGGCCGGAGTGCGGAGGAGGGCGGCGGCGATGAGTGAGTCGCGGGCGACGGAGGGCGCGGTTCGCGCGGTGGACGCCAAGGAGACCTTTCGGCGGGTGAAGAGGCACTTCTCGCCCGCGCTGGCGGTGGCCGGGAAGTTCAGCGGGCAGGGCGCCGTGGAGGCCGCCTCCGAGGGCAGCCGGGTGACCCTGTCGGACGGCCGGTCGGTGCTGGACTTCGGCTCGTACGCGGTGGCGCTGCTCGGGCACCGGCATCCGGCCGTGGTGGAGGCGGTCCGGGCGCAGTTGGACGTGCTGCCCACCTCCACCAGGACGGTGCAGAACGCGGCGGCCCCGCTGGCCGCGGAGCACCTGACCGCGTACCTGGGCGGCGGCCTCGACCGGGTGTACTTCGGCTGCGGCGGGGCCGACGCCGTGGAGGTGGCGCTGAAGCTGGCCCGGCTGGCGACCGGCCGGGCCACGGTGATCGCCGTGGAGGGGGCCTTCCACGGCAAGACCCTGGGCGCGCTCTCGCTCACCCACAACGAGCGGTTCCGCGCAGGTCTTGAGCCCCTGCTGCGGGACGTGGTGCATGTGGACCCGGAGGACCCCGAGGCGGTGGCCCGGGTCGTCGCCGAGCGGGAGGTGGCGGCGCTCTTCTTCGAGCCCGTACAGGCCGAGAACGGGGTGCGGGTGCTGGACGGCGAGGTGCTGGCGCGCTGGTGCCGGGACGCGCGGGAGCATGGCGCGCTCGTGGTCTCGGACGAGATCCAGGTGGGGCTGCGGCGCTGCGGTGCCCGGTCGCTGGCGCTGGAGGCCGGTCTGCCGGTGGACGCCGTGCTGCTCGGCAAGCCACTGGGCGGCGGGGTGGTGCCGGTGTCGGCCGCGGTCGGCAACGACCGGCTGTTCGCCCCGCTGCTGGCCGACCCGATGCTGCACACCGCGACGTTCAGCGGCCATCCGCTGGGCACCGGGGTGATCCCCGCGGCGCTGGCCGCCATCGAGGAGCACGCGCAGGACGGCGAGCGGGTCGCCACCGCGCTGTCCGCCGGGCTGGCCGAGATCCGGGAGCGGTACGCCGAGGTGGTGGTCGGGACCCGGGGCCGCGGGCTGCTGTGGGGCATCGACTTCACCACCGCCGAGGTCTCCGGCAACGTACTGGCCGCGCTGGCCGGCGGCGGTCTGGTGGTCTCCCCCTGCATCAGCCGGCCGACGACCGTGCGGCTGCTGCCGCCGATCACCGCCTCGGACGAGGACGTGAAGGAGGCCCTGTCGCTGCTCGGCGGGGCGATAGCCCAGGCCGCCGCCGGCGTCTGAGGAAGTCTGAGGAAGGAAGAGAGAGGGACTGATGACTGCGCCGACGTATACCGGGATCGCCGAGGAGTTCGCGGCGGATGTCGTCCTCGCCGACGACATCACCGGCTTCGAGGCGAGGGACCCCGGCACGGTCTGTGAGGTGCTGCTCACCGGCGCCACCGGGTTCCTCGGCAGCTTCCTGCTGAGGGACCTGCTGGCCCGCGGACTGACCGTCACCTGCCTGGTGCGGGCCGCCGACGCCGAGGCGGGCCTCGCCCGGCTGCGGACCACGCTCGGCGCCTACGAGGTGCTGGACGGGGTGGACCTCTCGCGGGTCCGGGTGGTGACCGGGGATGTCACCCGCCCCCGGCTCGGGATCGGGGAGGCGGAGTACGCGGAGCTGACCGCGCGGATCGGCGCCGTCTACCACTCCGCGGCCAAGGTCAACTTCCTCACCCTCTACAAGTGGCTGCGCAAGCCGACGGTGGACGCCACCCATGAGGTCCTGCGGCTGGCCCGCGACGCCCGGGCCACCCTGCACCATGTGTCGACCACCGGCATCTTCGAGCCCAAGGAGCATGAGACGCCCCGGGGGGAGTCGGACCCGACGGGCCCGCCCGAGTCCCTGTCGCTCGGCTACACCAAGAGCAAGTGGGTGGCCGAGCAGCTGGTACGGGAGGCCGGCCGCCGCGGGGTGCCGCTGACCATCCACCGGCCGGGCCAGGTGTGGGGCGACTCCACCACCGGTGCCTGCCAGCCCAACGACTTCGTGTGGCGGTTCATCAAGGGGTCCATCCAGGCCGGGGTGTATCCGCGCCGGTTCGGGCTGGACATGAACATGGTCCCGGTGGACTACGTCAGCGCGGCGATCGTCGCCGCCTCCCGCGACCCCCGGTCGACCGGGCGCTGCTTCCACCAGGTCAGCGCGGGCTCCCTGGACTCGGACCGGATCCTGGAGCTGGTCCGCGGCGCCGGGTACGAGATCCGGGAGGTCTCCATCCTGAAGTGGATGAAGGCGGTCTCGGCCGACACCGGGAACTCGATGTTCCCGCTGATGCGGCTGATCGTGGACCTGGAGCGGTTCGAGGCGGCGGAGTTCTCGGACGAGGAGACCCGGGCGCTCCTCAGCGGCTCGGGGGTGGTGCGCCCGGAGATCGACGAGAGGCTGTTCGCCACCTATGTCGCGTACTTCGTCCGCCAGGGCACCCTGCCCGCGCCGGCGGCCGGGGCCGCGCTGGTGGGCTGACGGCCCGGCACATCGTACGTACGGAGGGGCGGTGGCCGGTGGCCACCGCCCCTTCGACTGCCCCTCGGCGGTCAGCCGGCCGTGACGGGGGCGCCGCGTTCGGCGGGCTCCTGGCCCGGGGCCCGGTGCAGTGCCTGCCGGGCCGTGATGCCCAGCTTGTGGTAGATCCGGTGGAGGTGGTTCTCCACCGTCCGTACCGACACCACCAGCCGCACCGCGATGTCCCGGTTGGACATCCCGGTGGCGGCGAGCGCGGCCACCTCCCGCTCGCGCGGGGTGAGCGGGGCCAGGTCGCCGCGGCTCTCGTTCACCGTCCAGGCGGGCAGGGCGCAGGCGCCGCCGCTCAGCAGGTCCTCGCAGATCGCCCAGGCCTCCCGGCCTTTGCGGCGCTGCCCGGCGGCCCGGTGGGCGCGCGCGGCCTGCGCCGCCGCCTCGGCTGCCAGCGGTAAGGCGCCCATCTCGCCGAACTGCCGGGAGACCCGGATCAGCGCCTGCCCGTCGGCCTCGGCCAGCGCCTGGATGTGGTCGGCCATCGCCCGGGCAGCGGCACCGCCGCAGGAGGCGGCCAGTTGCCGGGCGCGGGCCTGGAAGCGGTAGGAGGCGTTCTCCTTGATCCGGGCAACCAGGTGCAGGGCGGCCAGCGCGGTCATCGGGCGCCCGCCGGCCGCCGCCCGGTCGGCCAGCTCCAGGGCGCCGGAGGCGGCCCCGGAGCGGTCGCCGGTGTGGGCCAGGACCAGGGCCCGGTCGAAGGCGATCTCGTCGTCGGCGATCGGGTGGGAGACGCCCTCGCTCTGTACGGTACGGGCCTCCACCAGCGTACGGAGTGCCTCGGCGTGCTGCCCCGACTCGGCCAGCGCCCCCGCCAGTTGGGCCAGCGGCCAGGCGCGGGTGACCGGCCACTCGTGCGCGGTGTCCACCGCGACCGCCTGCCGCAGCAGGGCCACCGCGCGCTGCGGCCGGCCGCACAGCCGGGCCAGCCGGGCCCGCGCCAACACGGTCTGGAGCAGCGCCGGCCAGCGGTCGGCCTCGTCGTAGCGGTGCGGGGCGTCCAGCGCGTCCGCGGCCTCCCTGAGGTTGCCCGCCAGCCACAGGCAGCGGGCCGCCAGGGCCTCCAGCAGGACCACCGCGTCGGGGTCCCACTCGAAGCTGGCGCCGCGGTGGCGGCTCAGCAGCTCCGAGGCGCCGACCGGGTCGCCGAGCTCGGCGCGGGCCAGCGCCACCACCGGGACCAGGCCCTGGGCGACGGCCGGCGGGACGTCGCCGGTACGCAGCACCGCCTCGCCGATCTCCACGGCCTCCCGCAGCCGGTCGGACATCATGGCGATCAGGGCCCGGCTGCCGTGCAGCACCCCCGCCTCGCCCGGCCCGACGGCGTCGAGGGCGCGGTCGAGCACCGCCCCGGCGTCCGGGACCCGGCGCAGCCGCCAGGCCAGGTTGACCACCCGGGCGTGCACCGCGGCCACGTACTCGGCCCGCTCCATCTCCACCCCGGCCGACAGGGCGGTGTCGAAGACCGCCTCGGCCTCCTCGTGGCAGCCCCGGCCGATCAGCACCTCGCCGAGCAGCAGGGCGGCCCGCAGAGTGTCCGCGGGGGCGTCGGAGTTCCGGAGCGCGTACGCCACCAGCCGGCACAGCGCCTGGGTGCCCTCGCCGAAGTCGGACACCGAGCCGCGCCGGGGCGGCTTGCCCGGGACGGCGACGCACAGGGCGAGCAGGCACAGCCGCTCGGCGAGGTGGTGGATCCGCCGCCGGACGGCGGCCCGGGCGGCGACGAGCAACTGCTCCCGCTCCGGTACGAGTCCGGCCTCGATGCGCAGGGAGACCACCCGCAGCACGTCCTCGGGCTGCTGCGGGCCGGTGGACTCCATGGCGTCCGCCACCTGGCGGCGCAGCCGCTGGGCGGTGAGGCCGGACATCCGGGAGGCGACCACCACCCGGCTGAGCGGGACGGCCAGCCGCAGCTCTACGCGCGTACCCTCGTGGCGTACGGCCACGATGCCGCGCAGGTCCAGCGACTCGGCGGCGTGCCCGAGTCCGAACGCCGCGGCGATGTCGAGGTCCAGCGGTTCGGCGACCGCCAGCATGTTGACCAGTTCGCGCTCCTCGTGGCCCAGGTCGCGCAGCCCGAGGCGGATGACCTCGGACAGCCGGTGGCCGGGCGGGTCGGTGAGGCCTTCCCAGACCCAGACCCCGCCCGCCGGGCGGAGCGAGCCCCGCTCCACGGCGTAGTCGACCAGTTCGCGCAGCATCAGCGCGTTGCCGTGGGTGGCGGCCCACAGCCGTTCCAGGGTGGGCGCGTCGGTGTGGCCGCCGAGCCGGGCGCGCAGCACGTCGCGGAGCGCCGCCCGGTCGAACGGCGCGACGTCGACATGGTCGATGAGCCGGTCCACCCAGAGTTTGTCGATGCCGGCCGGCGCGGGCGCGTCCCGGCGGCTGGTGGCGAGCACGCTGAGGCGGCCCGCGGCGACCAGCCGGTGCAGCCGGAGGCCCGAGGCGTCGTCCACCAGGTGGGCGTCGTCGATGCCGACGACCGGGCGGTCGGCGGCCGGGCCGCCGAGGGTCGATGGTTCGAGGGAGGACAGGCATTCGCCCAGCGACCCGTACCCCTGGGCACGGGCACCGCTGCTGCTCCAGCTCGCGCCGCCCACCGAGAGGACGGTGCGGCCGGCGTCGGAGGCGCGTTCCAGGGCGGTGGCGAGCAGCAGGCTCTTCCCCACCCCGGATCCGCCCACCAGGATCGCGCCGCCGCCGCGGGCGAGTGCCCGCTCCACGGCGTCGAGTTCGGACTGTCTACCCGTTAGCGGCCAATCGACGGAAAGCTCTGTTGACATTGTTTCTCGTGCCCCCGCAGGAATAATGTCAGCACTTGTCGGTGAACACTGGTCGACCCGGGGGTGGACGGACTGGATTCGATTTCCCTGCGGCCGGGGACGGCCGGGTGCGAACAGGGGAAATCCCTGGCGCAAACCCGACAGCGCAGGCCGCCCTTCAGTCACATCACGACCATCCGGGCCTACATTTCCGGTCAAGTATAGACCGGCACCTTGAGACCGGAGCTGACGGCGATCTGACGGGGCGGAGAACGTTCAAACGGCCTGATACCCGGGCTTCCGGCGGCCGATCGGGGGCCTGATCGGCAATATGGACCGGCAATTCTGCCGTCGCTTCGGCGGGCACCGACCGGATCCGCACCGGAATTGGGCCTTCCGCCCCTCCGTCTCCGCCATGTTTCTTTGGCTGATACACGGGTCGAAGATCGGCCAGGTGGAGACACTCGCCCCCGGCGCGGGGGTCACCGGGGACGAGTGGTTCAGGGGGCGGCCCCGCGGGGCCGCCGTTCAGGCCGGCCGGGCGGCCAGCCGCCAGCGCCGGGCGCGGCTGCGCTGGGCCCAGAAGGAGGCGTACCGGCCGTCCGCGGCCATGAGTTCGTGGTGCGCGCCGCGCTCCACGATCCGGCCCTCGTCCAGCAGCAGGATCTGGTCGGCCGCCGCGACGGTCTGCAGCCGGTGCGCGATGACCAGCAGGGTGCGGCCCGCCGTCAGATGGGTCAGCGCGTCCTGCACCGCCCGCTCGTTCTCCGGGTCGAGCGAGGCGGTCGCCTCGTCCAGCAGCACGATCGGGGCGTCCTTGAGGATGGCCCGCGCGATGGAGACCCGCTGGCGCTCACCGCCGGACAGCAGCGCGCCGCCCTCGCCGACCTTCTGGTCCCAGCCGTACGGCAGCCGCTGGGCGATCTCCTCGACCCGGGCCAGCCGGCCCGCCGCCCGGACCTCCTCGTCACTGGCGCCGGGGCGGCCCAGCCGGATGTTCTCCAGGATGGTGCCCTCGAAGAGGTAGACGTCCTGGAAGACCACGGAGACCTTGGACATCAGCACCTCCGGGTCGATCTCCCGGACATCCACCCCGCCCACCCGGACCACGCCGCCGTCCACGTCCCAGAACCGCGGGATCAGCTTGCCGACCGTGGTCTTGCCGGACCCGGACGGCCCGACCAGCGCGGTCATCGTCCCCTCGGCGAGCCTGAGCGAGACCCCCGACAGCACCGGGGTGCCGTCGTAGCCGAAGCGCACGTCCTCGAACTCGACGTCATGGCCGTGCGGTTCGCGGGCCGGGGAGGGCTCCGGCAGCCGGGGCTCGGCCAGCAGCTCGGCGATCCGGTCCAGCGCGGCCTGGGCGGTGCGCAGGGTGGAGCCGAGCACCGCGGCCTCGGCGATCGGCTCGGTGAACCGGGCCGCGAGCACCAGCACCGCCAGCAGCTTGGCGACGTCCAGGCCGCCGTCCAGCGCCAGGTACACCCCGGTCACCAGGATCACGGTGAACGCGGCCTGCACCACCAGGGCGAAGCTGACCAGCCCGGGCACCCCGGTCCTCAGCACCCGGCGGGAGGCCTCGGCCTGGTTGCGCAGCGCGGCGTCCAGACCGGTGCCGCCCGACCCCTGCTCGCCCCGCCCGAACACCCGCAGCACCGGTTGCAGTTGGGCGAACTCGACCACCTTGCCGCCGGTCTCCGCCTGGGCGGCGGTGCGGGCCTCGTCGGCGGTGCGGGTGAGCCCCGCGCTCCACCGGTAGACCAGCAGGATCAGCGGCGCGGTGAGGGTGGCCGCCAGGGCGAGCCGCCAGTCGAAGACGTACATGATGACCACCACGGTGGCGGGGGTGACGAAGCTGGTGACCAGCGGCCGCAGCAGATGCGCGGGGACGCCCATCACGTCCATGACGCTCTTGGTGGCCAGCTGCCCCAGCCGGCCGACCCGCTCGGGCCCGAACCAGCCCAGCGGCAGCGAGGCCACCTGGTCGCCGATCCGGTTGTGCAGCATCCGGGAGAGGGTGGCCCCGGCGTCGAAGCCGGTGCGCAGGGAGTCGTAGTAGGCGGCGCAGTAGAGGGCGGAGACCCCCAGCAGCGCCCACACCCAGGGCCAGACGGAGTCCGGGTCGGAGCCGAGCAGGGCTTGAAGGATCGGTACGAGCAGGGCGAAGGCGACGCCCTGGAGGACCGCGCAGACCACCAGGGCGGTGATCATCCGGCGGATGGGCCGGTTGTGCTCGGGGCCCACGACGTCGAGCAGTTTGCGGATCATCGGCTGATGCCTCCCACCTGGGCGGTGCCGGCGGCCGGGTCCGGGGTGCCCCGGTGCGGCTGCCAGACGGTGCTGCGTTCATGGGCCTGCCACATCCGGGCGTACCGCCCGCCGCGGGCCACCAGCTCGGGGTGGGTGCCCTCCTCCACGATGGCGCCGTCCTCCAGCACCACGATCCGGTCCGCCTCCACCACGGTGGAGAGCCGGTGCGCGATCATCAGGACGATCTTGCCGCGGGTCAGTTCGGAGAGGGCGGCCTGCACCTCGGCCTCGGACTGCGGGTCCGCGTAGGCCGCGGCCTCGTCCAGGACGATGATCGGGGTGTCAGCCAGCAGCGCCCGGGCGATGGAGATCCGCTGGGCCTGCCCGCCGGAGAACCGGGCGTCCTCGCCGACGACCGAGTCGTAGCCGCGGGGCAGCGCCTCGATCTCCTCGTGCACGCAGGCGGCGCGGGCCGCGGCGATGACCTCCTCGCGGCTCGCCCCGGGGCGGGCCATCGCGATGTTGTCGGCCACCGAGGTCTGGGTGAGCCGGACGTCCTGGAAGACGAAGGCGACCCGGCGGTACAGGTCGTCCAGGGCGAGGTCCCGGACGTCCACCCCGCCGATGCCGATGCTGCCGCCGGTCACGTCGGCGAACCGGGGCAGCAGGGTGGCCAGGGTGCTCTTGCCCGAGCCGGAGGGGCCCACCAGCGCGGTGACCGTGCCGGGGGCGAGCTCCAGGTCGATACCGGCCAGGGCCTCCTTCTCCCCGTCGTAGCTGAACCGCACGCCCTGGTAGCTGACGTGGTTCCCGGCCGGGGTGCGCGGCTCCTTCGCCACCGGCAGTTCCTCGGCGTTGAGCACCTCGCCGACCCGGGCCGCGGCCGCCTTGGCGAACCGCAGCTCGTAGCTGGCGTAGAAGAGGGCGAGCACGGGGGCGGTGAGGCCGACGCCCAGCAGGGCGAACGGCAGCAGGTCCACCCCGGCGAGCCGGTCGCCGGTGACCAGCAGGGCGCCCCCGGCGACCACGGCCAGCAGCACGGCGATGGGCGAGAGGACCATCTCCGCGACCGCCTTGGAGTGGACGGTGGAGCGCACCCAGGAGAGGAAGAAGGCGGCGAAGTCGTCGGCCGCGTCGCGGAACTTCTGGTGCGCCCGGTGGGTCTGGCCGAAGGTCTTGACCACCGCGACGCCCTGGACGAACTCGACCGCGCTGGCGTTGATCTCGCCCATGGCCCGGTCGTAGTCCGGCAGGTGCTTGGCCATCTGGGCCATGGTGATGCTGTACAGGCCCAGCCCGATCACCAGCGGGGCGAGCGTCACCAGTGTCATCAGCCAGTCGACCCAGAGCAGGTAGACCACCGAGACCACCGGGACCACGGTCGCCGAGGTCATCTCCAGCAGCGAGTGGGCGATCATGTGGTGCATCGCGTCCACGTCGTCCTGCACGGCCTTCTTCACCGTGCCGGAGTTGCGCGCGGAGAACCAGCCCAGCGGCACCCGGGCGAGCCGGGCCACCATCCCGCGGCGGATGTGCGACTGGAGCTCGTCGTCCGCGAAGTGCGACAGGGCGCCGGCGGCCAGCATCAGGGCGAGCCTGACGAACAGGGCGCCGACGGCGACGGCGGTGATGGTCCACGCCCGGTCCGAGCGGTCGGCGCCGTCGCCCAGCAGCACCCGCCCGAGTTCGGCGATGGCGATGAAGGGGACCACCCCGGCGATCGCCGAGAGGGTCTGGGCGGCCACGGCCAGCCGCAGCCTTCCTCTGATCGGGCGCAGGATCTCGCCCAGTGCGGCCTGTTCCGCGGCCATCCGGTCCTCCAGGGCGTGTGTTAGACGCTGTCTAATAGCTGCGATGACTGTACCCGACATCCGCCGCGGCGGGGGGTGGGTACGGGAACTCCCACCGGACTCGCCGGCTTGGCCGGGCCGGGTGAAGTGCCCTGGGCAGGCGGGGCACTTCACCCGGCGGGGTGGGGCCTCAGCGGCCCGCGGGGACACGCTCCCGGGGGACCTCCCGGTCGGCCAGGACGGCGTCGCCCTCCTTGATGCCGACCCGGGCGTACACCTTCTTCAGCGGGCCGGGCGCCCACCAGCCGGCGTGCCCCATCAGCTTCATGACCGCCGGCACCAGCAGGATGCGGACCACCGCCACGTCCAGCAGGATGGCGATCACCATGCCGACGCCGAACAGCGTCATGGTGAGCACCCCGCTGGTCGCCATCGCGGCGAGCGGCACGCACATCAGCAGGGCGGCGCTGGCGATCAGCTTGCCGATGCTCTGCAGCCCGGTCGCCACCGCGGCGCTGGGGTCGCCGAGCAGGTCGTACTGCTCCCGGATCCGGGACACCAGGAACACCTCGTAGTCCATGGAGAGTCCGAAGATCAGCGCGAACAGCATGATCGGCATGTTGGGCTCGATGTTGCCGGTCGGGTCAAAGCCGATCAGGTCGGCCAGGTGCCCGTCCTGGAAGATCCAGACCAGGATGCCGAAGGTGGCCGACAGCGACAGCAGGTTCATCGCGATGGCCTTGAGCGGCAGCAGCACCGAGCCGAAGGCCAGGAAGAGCAGGATGTACGTCGCGACGGCGATGTACAGCAGCATCCAGGGCAGCACATCGGCGAGCGCGTCCAGGGTGTCGTCGAAGACCGCGGTCTCGCCACCGAAGTACACCGTGGCGCCCGGCGGACGCTCCACCGCGCGCAGGTCGTTGACCAGGTCGCGGGCGTCGGCGGAGACGGCATCCCCGTCGAAGCTGACCGAGATCCGGCCCGAGGTGCCCTCCGCGCCGCTGATCTGCGCCTCCTTCGCCCCGGGGACCTCGGCCAGCCGCTCGGCGTACGCCTGGAGCGCCGCCCCCTGCTCGGGGGACTTGGCCTCGCCGGGCAGCTTCAGCAGGGCGTCGATGGACTTGACGCCGTCGCCCTCGAAGTCGCGCTCCATGATGTTGTGGACCTGGCGGCCCTCGGCGCTGTCCGGCAGCTGCCGTGCGTCGTTGGCGCCGAAGTCGATCCGCAGGAACGGCGCGGCCAGTGCCAGCATGATCGCCACGGCGGCCACCGCGACGGCGACCGGACGGCGCATCAGGCCCTGCGCCAGCCGGAACCAGGGCCCCTCCTCGGCGGCCTTGGCGGCTCGGGGAGCGGCGGCGTTCCTCTTCCGCCTCAGCGAGAGGGAGTTGACCTTGGTGCCCATCACCGCGAGGGCGGCGGGCAGCGCGATGATCGAGAAGAAGACCGAGAGGACGACCGCCGCGACACCGCCGTACGCCATCGACTTCAGGAAGGCGAAGGGGAAGAAGGTCATCCCGAACAGGGCGACCGCGACGGTGATACCGGAGACCATGACGGTCCGCCCGGCGGTGGCGACGGTCCGGGCGAGGGCGTCCTCGCCGGTGTGCCCGGCGGCCAGCTCCTCGCGGTAGCGGCTCACGATCAGCAGGCCGTAGTCGATGGCCACGGCCAGGCCCAGGATGGTCACCAGGCTCATGGCGAACACCGACACGTCGGTGAACTGGGCGATCACCCGCAGCACCGCCATGGAGCCCAGGATGGACAGCCCGCCCACCAGCAGCGGGAGGCTGGCGGCGGCGAGCCCGCCGAAGACCACGACCAGCAGCAGGAAGAGGACGGGGAAGGAGTAGCCCTCGGCGGCGGCGAGGTCCTCGCCGATCTCCTCACCGGCCTGGAAGCCGGTGGGCACCGGGCCGCCCTGAAGGGTCTCCAGCCCCTCGACGTCCAGCTTGTCCTTGATCTTCTTGTACGAGGCCTCCTTGGCGTTGTCGTCGCCGCCCTTGAGGTTCATCGCCACGTAGGTGGCGTGCCGGTCCCGGCTGACCTGGGCCGGCATCCTGGTCATCCAGAAGTGCGCCGACCCGGTCACCGCCGACTCGGGCAGTGAGTCCAGCTTGGTGACGACCGCGTCCCGGAAGGCCGGGTCGTCCACCGTCTTGTCCTTGCTGCGGTACACCACGACCGCGTCCGGCGCCCGCTGCGGGAACGCCTCCTCGGCCAGGCGGGCCGCCTTGCGGCTCTCGGAGTTCGGGTCCTCGAAGCCACCGGGCTTCATGTCGCCGAAGACACCGACGCCGTAGATGCCGGAGAAGACCGCGAACACCAGCGTCAAGATCAGCAGGGGTTTGCGCCCCCGGTGGATGAATCGCCCCAGCGCCTCGAACATCCCAACTCCCTAGATGGTTCTACCGGTTCCGCGTGGCATGGTGCCCAAGCTAAGCCGACAGTAACAGTGTTATCAATGCTCTTCGCCACAACCGGCAACCGGCGGCAGGAGCGGACGATCTATCAGCACCCGTTCTGAACAGGCCTTTTGACGCTCTTAGACACTGTGCAATTTTTTTGGTGCCGCGTCAGCCGGATGTCAGCCGACCGGGCATCCGTGCTCCGGCGGGGAGCCTCCATAACGCCGTTGCGATACATTCGGGTCCATGGCCAGGCTCAAGACCCACGACGAAGCACTCCGCCTCCGGCTCATCAACCGCGCCGCCGCCACGGTCTTCGACCGCGGTGCCGGGGCGTTGAGCCTGCGCAGGCTGGCGGCCGACGTGAAGACGTCCACCACGGCCGTCTACTCGCTGTTCGGGAACAAGGCCGGGCTGATCGACAGCCTGTACCAGGAGGCGGTCCGGCTGTTCCTCGCCCGGCTGACCGCCGTCCGCCCCAGCGACGACCCCGCGGCCGACGTGGTACGGCTCGGCATCGCGTACCGCGACTACGCCGTCGCCAACCCGCACCTGTACGGGATCGTGTTCGCCGACCGCCTGGACTACGAGCCCACACCCGAGCGGTTGAACGAGGCCGGCTCGACCATCCAGCCGCTGGTGGACGCGGTGGCGCGCGGCCAGGCCGCCGGGCAGTTCAAGGACGGATCGGCCGAGGTCATCGCCCTGTCCTGCTGGGGCGCGGCCCACGGCCTGGTCTCGCTGGAGCTGTCCGGCAACGCCCCGACCGGGCTGGACATCGGAGCGGTCTACGAGGAGACCCTGCACGCCGTCGTCAGCGGCTGGCGCGCCCGGGCCGGGGACGGCGGCCACTCCGCACCGCCCCCGCGCCCCTGATCGACCGGGCGGTCCTCAGTCGGTCAGGGTGACGCCCTCCGCACAGAGCACCTCCCGCCCGGCGCGGACGCCCCACCACTCGCCGGGTGCCGCACCCGCCCGCAGCCGGTCCACCCGCTGCGCCCCCGGGCTCAGCACCAGCCGCCCTACGGTGAGCGTGCCGGCGGCCGGGCGGGGCGAGCGGCGGTCCGTCTCGCGCACCATGGTCTCGACGGCCGCGGGTGAGACGGTGTGACCGGGCGGGAAGGGCGTGGTCCACAGGTCGGCCGGGGTCACCGGCCGCAGCGCGTACTCCCCCGGAGCGCCGGGCTCCGGCCGTTCGGCCGGGAACACCACCCCGGCCCACTCCAGCCGCCCGGCGTCGGAGGGCGCCTCCTCCGCCGCGGGCACCCGGTCGGTGGTGGGCCCCGGGGCCGGCAGTACGGCCGGTTCCGGGCCGTACACCAGGGTGGCGCCCGCAACCCGCGCACCGGACGGATCGTCCACGCTGACGTCCACCTGCCACTCGCCGTCCCGCCGGACCCCCTCGGCCCACCGGTGCAGTTCCAGCCGCCCGCCGGTGAGGCGCAGCCCGGCCAGGTGGACGGTGAAACCACGCACCTCCCGCAGATGCAGCAGGGGCCAGCCCTCCGGCACCACCCAGTCCCCCGCCGCCACCAGGTGCTCCAGGACGACTCCGACCGGTACGGCCTCGGCGCCCTCGACCCGCAGCTCGGCCAGGCAGGGGTGCCGTCCGGCCTCCAGCGTCCAGCGGGTGCGCAGCGACCGGAACAGCGCGTACTCCTCGACCTCCCCGAGATGGTGGTCGAGCGCGTGCAGCCGGGGCAGGTCCGGGTGGCCGGTCAGCATCCCGAAGCCGCGCAGCTGGCCCGGGGCCAGCACGGCCCCGATCCGGCCGAGGAAGACCGCCTCGCCGGTGTGCCCGGAGGCCAGTTCCTCGGCCCAGCGGCGGGCGCCCTCGGCGGGGTCCAGGGTGGAGACGTACCGGACGGCGGCGGCGTAGTTGGCGATGACGCCGAGGCGTTCCCAGGTCGGCCAGCAGAGGGTCTGCACCGGCAGCCCGAGGTTGTCGCGGGCCCAGAACCCCAGCCGGGCCAGCGCCTCGTTGCCCGCCGCGTAGTCGATCTGGCCGACCATCCCGCCCATCCGGCCGGCCAGTGAGCCGACATTGCTCAGCAGCCGCAGGGCGGCCCGCCGTTCGGGGCGGGCGAGGACGGCTCGGACCAGCTGGGCGAAGCCGGTCACCTTGACGTCGACCGTGCCCACCACGGACTCCGGTGACTTGCGGTCGAAGCGGGCCGGCTCGTCGATCCCGGCGTTGTGCACCACGTACTGCGGGCCGTCGCCGAGCGCCGCGAAGACGCTCTCGACCTGCTCGGCGTCGGTGCAGTCGCAGCGCAGATACTCGATGCGCAGCCCGTCGGCGGCGGCCCGCTCCAGATTGCCGAGGACGGTGCGGGCCTCGTCCGCGCGGCGGATCTCCCGGCGCAGTGCGGTCAGTTCGGCGGGGGTACGGGCCCGGGCCAGCCGGCCGCGCCGCCAGGCGGCGAACGCCTCGTCGTCCAGGCCGGTGGCCTCGCCCGGCTCGGGCCGCTCGCCGCGGCCGGTGACCACCACCCGGCAGCCGAAGCGCTCGGCGAAGGAGCGGGCCGCCGCGAATCCGACGCCCCGCGCGCCGCCGGTGATCAGCACCGTGTCGCCGGGACCCGGTGGCCGCGGCCCCGGTGGGACGGCGGGTGCCGGGCGGCCCGCCAGCACATGGCGTACGCCGTCGCGGTAGCCGACCTCGAAGTGCGCGGGCCGTACGTACTCCCGCTCGACGGCGTCCGCGACGGCGGCGGCGTCGGCCCGGTCCAGGTCCACCACGACCACGCCCGCGGCGGGCAGTTCCCGGGGCAGGCACTTGGCGAGCCCGGCCCAGATCCCGCCCAGCGGCTGCGGCACCGGCCCCGCCCCGTGCCCGGCCAGGCCGCCGAGGTGGGTGACGGCGAGATAGACATGGCGGCCGAAGCGGGCTTCGGTGCTCCAGCGGCCGTACGCGGCATGGATCACCCCGGTGGTGCGGGTGAGCGCCGACTGCCAGGTGGTGTCGCCCAGTTCGTACGCCAGCCCGGTGACGTTGAGGTCGACCACGCCGTCCCAGCCCTCGGCGTCCAGCGGGGTCTCGGGGTCGCAGCGCATGACCCGTGCGCCGCGCGCCCGGAGCTCCCCGGCCACGGCGGCCACCAGCGCGGCCGACTCGCCGACCAGCAGCAGGCGCCGCCCGGCCAGCGGACGGGCCACGGCGGGGGTGGGGTGCGGGACCGGGACGGGCTCCCAGACGAACCGGTCCACCGGGCGGACGAAGGCCTCCGGGTCGAAGGAGGACAGATGCGGCCGCAGCGCGGGCCAGGCGGGCTCTGCCACCGGGGTGGTGGCGGTCATCGGGCGCGCTCCTGGATGGTCACCCGGATGCCGCCCTTGGGGAAGAGCGTGATGAACGCGCCGCCGCGAACGGCACCTTGGGCGGGCGAGATGCGGAACCGGCCGGCGACGGCCGCGACCGTCTGCTGGAGCAGGGCGAGCCCCATCCGCTTGCCGATGCACTGGCGCCGTCCGCCACCGAACGGCAGATAGGCCGAGCGGTCGCGGGCGGGCGAGCCGCCCGGACGGAAGCGCTCCGGGTCGAACCGCTCGGGCTCGTCCCACTGCTCGGGGTTGTGGTGCGCCCCGTACACCGAGACCAGCAGCGGGGTGCCGGCCGGGACGTGATGGCCGGACAGCACATCGTCCTCGATGGCCTCACGGGTGAACTGCCACACCGGCGGGTGCGCCCGCAGGCTCTCGTCCACCACCATCGCGGTGTACGTCAGCCGGTCCAGGTCCCCGGCGGTCGGCGGGCGCCCGCCCAGCACCCGGTCGGTCTCCTCCGCCAGCGTGTCCCGCACCTCCCCGTGGCGGGCGATCTCGTACAGGGTCCAGGTCAGCGCGAGCGCCGTGGTCTCGACCCCGGCCAGGAAGAGGGTCACCAGGTCCGACCAGAGCGCGTCGTCCGGCAGGTCCGCCGCGCGGATCAGGGTGGCGACCTCGCCGCCGGCCCCGTTGTCGACGTCCCGGGCGGCCTGCGCGACCACCCGCTCCAGGGTGCGGCGGGCCCTGGCCACCCGGCGGCGGTAGGGGGTCGGGACGAAAGACGGGATGGCCTTGTCCACGGAGCCGACGTTCTTGAAGATCGCCTCCAGGGCGACCGAGACCGCCTCGGCGAACTCGCCGCCGTCCTGGGACAGGTCCTTGCCGACCAGGGCCATCCCCAGCACCCGGCAGGTCAGCTTCATGGCCTCCGGGAAGAGGTCGAACGGCTCCCCGGTGCGGGCGTGCGCGGCCCACCGGTCGAGCAGTGCGGCGATCGCCTCGTCGCTCTGCCCGGCCCGGTCGGCGATGGCCTGCGGGGTGAAGGCCGGGTTGACCGCCTTGCGGTGGGCGCGCCAGTCGCGGTCCTCCAGGGTGAGCAGCCCGCGCCCCATGAACAGCTCGAACGCCTCGTAGTAGGCGCCGCGCGCGTAGTTGTCGGCGTTGACCTGGAGCACCCGGCGGATGCCGTCCGGCGCGGAGAGCTGCACGGTCGGGTTGTGCGGCAGGATCGGCAGCCGGACCACGGTGCCGTGGTCGCGCTGGGCGCGCAGGGAGTAGCCGGGCGGGTCGGCGGCGTAGGCCACGGTGGAGATGACCGGGTTGGACAGCGGGAAGGACCGGGGCCCCCGCACCGCCCTCGCCCGGGCGCCGGTCACCGGGCAGACGCCCGCCTCCGGTCGCGCGGTGGTGGCGGTCGTGGTGGTGTCGTCCGGTCGCACGGGGGTGGCGGTGCTGTCGTCCGGTGGTGCGTCGGTCACGGGCGGGCCTCCTCGGCGGGGCGGCGTGCGCGGTACTCGCCGGTGGTCTGGTGGACATGGCCGAGCACGACCCCGGTCATGTCCTTGATCTGCAGCACGACGTCCCCGGCGGCGGTGACGGCGAGCGCCCGGTTCTCCTCGGCGCTCTCCAGGTCGAGCGAGGCGGGCAGCGAGTACAGCTCGACCCCGGTGCCCGCAGCGGCCAGTGAGGCGTCGGTGTGTCCCCCGTACAGGTCGATACGGCGGATGGTGCGCGGTACGGCGAGCGGGGTCCACTCGCCGTCGCTGCGGTCCAGCACGGAGACCCGGGCCAGGCCGTCCAGCAGCACGGACGGCACCACCAGGCCGGAGAACCAGCGCTCGATGCCGGGCCGGTCGGGCAGGTAGCGGGCCCGCCGGCCGTGCGGATGGGTGCGGGTGGCGGTGGTGGAGACGAAGACCCCGCTGAGCAGTACGGCGGGGTTGGGCAGGTGGTACGGGTCGGCCAGCGGTTCGGCGCCCTGGTCGTCCCAGTGCTCCCAGCGCGGCGCGGCCACCGGTTCGTCGCGCAGCCGCACCCGGGCCGAGAAGTGGCGGCGGTCGGCGACCAGCAGCCGGCCGCCGGGCGCCCGCACCTCGCCGGTCACCTCGACGTCCACCACGGACTCGCGCGGCCCGTGCTCCACCAGTCGGGCGGTGATCCGCTTGGTCTCGCCCCGGCCGGGCTTGTAGACCCGCAGGAAGGCGTCGAGCCGGACGTCCTCCAGCACCGCCGGGACCCGTCCGGGCACCAGGTGCATGGCGGCCTGGGCGGCGAGTTCGGGCACGAAGGTGCCGGGCAGGGTGGGGAAGCCGTTGACGACGTGCTCGCGCAGATAGGCGTCCCGCTCCAGGGAGAAGGTGCGGACCACGGTGAGCCGGTCGGGGCCGCGGTCCACGATGTCGTCCACGAAGAAGTCCGGCGGCGACGCGGGGCGGGGCGGGGACGGTGGGGCCGGGGCGCGGCAGAAGTCCAGGTAGCCGGGGGCGGCCAGCTCCATGGTGGCCCGCTCGGCGTCCCCGAACAGGACGGTCAGCGGCGGCGGTTCGGACTGGTCCAGTTCGTGCAGGAAGTGCTCGACGCCCTCCGGGGTGGGCATGGCGGTGAACTGGGCGCTCTTGGCCAGGAACCTCCGCATGATCGGGGTGGCGCCGAGGCCGATGTCCCGCCACAGGGTCCAGCCGATGGTGGACTCGCGGGCGCCCCGGGCGGCGCTGTGGGCGGCGGCGGTGTTGAGGAAGTCGTTGGCCGCGCCGTAGTCGGTCTCGCCGTTCTGCCCGGTGAAGCCGACGAAGGAGCCGAAGTTGCACCAGCGGCGGGGCACCCGGTCGCCGAACGCCGCCTTGAGGTTGGCGTAGGCGCGCACCTTCAGGTCGCGGACGGTCCGGAAGTCCGCCAGGCTCTTCTTGGCCACCGAGGCGGCCCGGTTGGTGCCCGCGATGTTGAGCAGCAGGTCCACCCCGTCCGGCTCCGCCGCCTCGATCCGGCCGACGGTCTCCCGTACCGCCTCCGGATCGCGCAGGTCGCAGAGGTGGTACGCCACCCGGTCCGCGCCGCAGAGCGCCTGAAGGGTGCGCAGGGTGTCCCGTACCTCCGCGGCGGCGGCCAGCCGGTCGTAGGCCGCGTTGGCCTCCCGCACGGTGAGGCGCTCCGGGCCGGCGCTCCGCAGCCGGATGAACTCGGCGCGAGTCGGGGCCGGTTCGGTGGAGTCCGGGCCGGGCGGGGTGGAGCCGATGACATGGATACGGGGACGGTCGCGGCGGGCCAGCGCGGTCAGCAGCGCCGCGCCGATGCCCCGAGCGCCGCCCGCCGCGACGACGGTACGGGGCACCGGTGGAACGGCCTGGGTGGTGCCGGGCTCCTGCACGGCCTGGAGCAGCAGCCGCTCGCCGTCCGCGAAGGCGACCACCGGCAGCAGCTGGGCGGCCTGGGACTCCGCCGCCGCGTCGGCCTCGGCCTCGGCCAGCGCGGTGGCCTGGTGGACCACGGCCACCACCGAGCAGGACGGCCACTCCAGCGCCAGGCTCTTGGTGAAGCCGGTGAACAGTCCGGTGCTGGGATGCGGGACCCGCTCGGCGTCGATGCCGCCGAGCACGACCACGGTGAACGAGGCGGGGAGCTGCGGTAGTCGGGCGCACTGCTTGGCGGTACGGAAGAGGGCGTCGTGCAGCCGCAGCAGCCGCTCGGAGGGGCCTCGTGACGGGTCGCCCTCCCGGGAGAGGTCGACCACCACCCGCACATGGCGCGGGGCGGCCCGCCGGACGGCCTCCTCCAGGGCGTCCCCCTCGGACGGCTCGGGCAGCAGCAGCGTGCAGTCGGCGGGCAGCTCGTACCCGCCCAGCGCCGCCCGCCCGTCCGCCAGCAGCGCGCTGGACGGCGGGAAGAGCGGCGGCGGGGCGGAGGCGGAGGCCGGGCGGGGCGCGGGGGCGAGCCGCAGCACATGCCGGTCCAGCAGCCGGGGCTCGGCCTTCCCAGCGGCTGGGGCCTCTTCGGTGGCCGGGGGCGCCTCGGTGATCGGGCGGCTGAGCCGGAGCAGCCGGGTGGGGCCGCCCGTCTCGAAGGCGCGCTCGATCACCGCCGCCGAGTCCTGGCCGGGCCCGGTGAGGAAGGCGATCAGCTCCCGGGCGCCCTCGGCGCCCAGCAGGGTGGTTCCCTGGTGCGAGGGGCTCACGCCGCCACGCTCCTTTCCACGACGGCCAGTACGGGCAGGCCGGTGCGCTCGGCGAGCGATCTGCGGGTCAGCGCGAAGAGGAACGCCGCCTCGGCGGCGCGGCGGCCCGGTTCGTCGTTCCAGCCGGGCAGGGCGGTCCCGTTGACGCCCGCGACCAGCGCCACGTCGATCTCCCGGAAGTCCAGATAGGAGCCGGCCACGTCGAACGCCTCCAGCAGGGACGCCTCTCCCGCGTCGACCGTGATGTTGAGGCCGCGCAGGTCGAAGTAGTTGGAGAGCCGCGCCGCGATGACATTGGGCATCTCTCCGGGGAACGAGTCCTCGGTGGGCGCGGCGATCAGCCCGGTGGCGCGCTCCTCCAGCCGCCGCAGGAACTTCTCGGTGCCGGGCCGGTCGCCCGCGTCCGCCACCACCCGGCCGATCTCGTCAAGGTAGGCACGGGACTTGTAGAGCAGCGCGTTGCGGGTGGCCCCGGTGTGCCCGACGACCACGCCGGTGGTCCGGTTGTGGCTCAGGCACAGCTCCCGTACCGGCTCCGGGAGGCCCTGCATACAGCGGACCAGGGCCAATTGGGTGCGGTCGGTGGCGCGGGCGGTGGGCGGTGGCATCCGCAGTTCCTGGAACGGCGGTACGGGGTAGGTGGCGCCGAACGAGGGCTCGAACTCCTCGTCGCGGCTGCCCGCCGCCCAGGCCGCGACCTCCTCGGGCGCGGGGGCGCCCGGCAGGTGGGCGGACCAGCCGACCAGGACCAGGTCCTCGCCGAGCGGGGCGGGCAGGGCCGGTGGGCGGCCGGTGCGGGCGGCCCGGTGGTCCTCGGAGATGATCACATGGGCGTTGGTGCCGCCGAACCCGAAGCCGGAGACGGCCGCGCGGCGCGGGCGGCCGGGCTCGGCGGGCCAGGGCACCGGCTCACGGGGCACGGTCAGCCCGCTCGCCTGTCCGGCGAGGGCGTCCGGCAGCCGGGAGAAGCGGTACTGGGCGGGGATGGTGCCGTGCCGCAGCGCCAGCAGGGTGTGGATCACCGAGACCACCCCGGCCGCCCAACCGCAGTGCCCCACCAGCGACTTGTTGGAGGTGACCTGCTGGACGCGGGTGCCGGCGTAGCGCCGGGCGAGGCTGGTGAACTCGGCCTCGTCGCCCGCGGGGGTGCCGGTGGCGTGGGCGACGATCCAGTCGATGTCGTCCGGGCCGAGGCCGCCGCGCTCGAAGGCCCGTTCCACGGCGAGTTCCTGGCCGGCCGGGGCGGGGGCGTAGATGGCCTTGCCCCGGCCGTCGGCGGAGAGCCCGATCGCCGAGATGAGGCCGAGGACCCGGTCTCCGTCGGCGCGGGCCCGGGAGAGCCGCTTGAGCACCACGAGCCCGGCCCCGTCGGAGAACAGCGCGCCGTCGGCGCCCGCGTCCAGGGCGTGTACGGCGCCGCCGGCGGAGAGCCCGTTCAGCTTGGCGAACAGGATCGAACCGCTGGGCGCCAGGGCGAAGGAGCCGCCGCACACCGCGATGTCGCTGCGGCCGGAGAGCAGGTCGCGCACCCCGAGGTCCATCGCGTACAGCGAGGATGAGCAGGCGGTGTCCACCATGTGCAGCCGGGTGTCGCCGGGCAGGATGCCGTCCATGGCGTCCCGGCCGACGCGGTGCGGGTGGCGGGCCTCGCCGGGTGCGCCGCCCCGGCCGAACCGCCCCCGCAGGGCGTCCCCGACCGGGCCGCGGACGGCCTCGTCGCCGTCCTCGGCGAGGGTGTCCAGGGCGTGGCCCAGGACGTAGGACTCCTCCAGGTGCTGGCTGCCGTCGGGGGTGTAGCCGACGCAGAAGGAGAAGCGGTCGCCGTCCGCCCGGCGCACCCCGTCGAGCGCCTGGTGCAGGCTGTGCCGCAGCCAGAGCGCGGTGTGGTCGAGACCGGCGTCGGCCAGCCCCTCCGCCCGCAGCTTGTCGTGCGGCCGGAAGCTCGTGATGAAGCCGGAGCGCCGCTGGTACGTCTTGTCGGGCGCCCGGCGGTCCTCGTCATGGAAGCGGGCGATGTCCCACCGGTCGGCGGGCGCGTCCACGAAGAGCTCGGCGCCCTCGCACAGCAGCCGCCAGAACTCCTCCGGGGACGAGGCCCCGGGGACGGCCATCCCCATACCGACGACGGCGACGGGGTCGTGGGGGTCGGTGGGTTCGCCGTGGGCGGCCGGGAACGCGAGGGCGGCGGGGTCGTGGGGGTCGGTGGGTCCGCCGTGGGCGCCCGGGAACGCGAGGGCGGCGCTCTCGTGGGCGCCCGGCTCATGGGCGACCGATCCATGGGCGCCCGGCTCATGGGCGGCTGACCCATGGGCGCCCGGCTCATGGGCAGCTGACCCATGGGCGCCCGGCTCATGGGCAGCTGACCCATGGGCGCCCGGCTCGGCGAGCGCGGCCGGCTCGGCGGGCGCGGCGCGCTCGACGCGGGCGGCCGGGGACCCGGCTGCGACCGGTGCGGGCGCGGCCGGGTCGCGGGGTGAGGCCGTACCGGCGAGGGTGGTCGGCTTCTCGTGGGCGGCCGGCTCGCTGGCGGCCGTACCGGCGTGGGTGGTCGGGTTGATGGGGGCCCCGGGCACAACCGGCTCGGTGCGCGCCACCGGCTCGGCGTACGCGGCCGACGCGGGCGCGATCGGCTCGCGGGACACGGCTCTACCGAGCACGGCCGAATCGGTGTGAGCGGTCGGCTTCCCGTGGGCGGCCGGGGACCCGACTGCGGCCGGTGCGGGCGGGGCCGGTTCGCGGGGTGAGGCTGTATCGCGGGGCGCGGCCCTACCGGCGAGGGCGGCCGGGTCGACGTGGGCCTCGGGCACAGTCGGCTCAGCGTGCGCCACCGGCTGGGCGAGGGCGGCCGGCTCGGCGAGGACGGTCGGCTCCTCGTATGCGGCGGGCTCCGCGTACGCGGCCGGTTCCTCGTTCGCGGTCGGGGACATCGCGGAACGGAGCAGGGTGAGGCCGCCGTCGGCGAGGAGGGTCTGGCCGGTGACCCAGCCGGAGCGCTCGGAGCTGAGGAAGAGCACGACCTCCGCCAGGTCCTCCGGGCGGCCGAGCCGGGCGAGCGGGGTGGCCGCGACGGTGTTGGCGCGGACGTCCTCGAACGACGGGAAGAGCTGGCCCACCGGGTTGTCGATCAGCCCGCAGGAGGCCGCGTTGACCCGGATGCGGTCCCCGGCCAGTTCCGCCGCCAGATAGCGGGTCAGCGCCTCCAGGGCCGCCTTGGAGACGCCGACCGGCAGGTAGTTGGCGGGGGCCGTGGCGGCGCCGAGGGAGGAGACGTTGACGATCGCGGCACCGGTCCCGCCGGCCGCCGCGAGCAGCGGCCGGGCGTGGCGGGCGCACCACAGCGGGCCCTTGACGTTGGTGGCGTAGGTGCGGTCCAGCAGCTCCTCGGTGATCTCGTCGAAGGGGACGAACGACCCGGCGGCCGCGTTGTTCACCAGGATGTCGAGCCGCCCGTGCTCCTCGCCGATCTCCCCGAACATCCGCTCGACCTGCTCGGGCCGGGCCACCGAGGCGCGGATCAGCCGGACGTCCAGCCCCCGGCCGGTGAGCGCGCGGACCTGCTCCTTGGCGGCGCCGTAGGAGTGGAAGCAGTTCAGCAGCACGGTCGCGCCGCGTTCCGCGAGCCGTTCGACCACGACCCGGCCGACGCTGCCCGCGCCGCCGGTGACCAGCGCGATGCGTCCGGCGAACTCCGCGCCGGGGCTCGGACCCGTCATCGCCCGGCCGCGCTTCCGGCGCCCGCGCCGCCGGTGACCCCGGCGGCCACGAAGTCGACCACCTTGCCGAAGGTGTCGTAGTCGGCGACCCGCAGTCCGGCGGGCGGCAGGCCCAGCCCGAAGCGGTCCCCCAGCCTGCTGAGCAGCTCGGTCTGCTTGACCGAGTCCACCCCGAGGTCCGCCTCCAGCTGCACGTCGTCGGTGAACACCTCCTCCGGGTACTCCATCGCCTCCGCGTACAGGGCCCTGACCTGGCCGCTGAGTTCGGCCCGGTCCGCTGTCCGGGGCGGGGCGGCGACGGGCTCGGGGATCTCAGGGGCCACTGGTACGGCGGCCACGGGGGTCTGGTTGAGCGGAGACCGCAGGGCGCCGGCCGCCCGGGTGAGGCCGGCCTCCTCGTCCCGGCCGGCCAAGGGGCTGACCACGTGGGCGCCGGGGTGGAGCTGCTCCACCAGGGCGCAGAGCACCCGCCCGGCCCCGGTCTCCACGAAGACCCGCGCCCCGGCCGCGTACAGCGCCGAGACGGCCGGGCCGAACGCGACCGGGGTGACCAGGTGCAGGGCGAGCAGCCGGGCCAGGTCGTCGCCGTCGCGGTAGAAGCGGCCCAGGATCGGGGAGTAGACCGGCACCTGGAGGGGGCGGGGGCGGTAGGCGGCGAGGCGCTCGGCCAGGCTGGTGCGCGCGCCCTCCAGGAGGGGGTGGTGGAAGGGGTGCGGGGAGCGCAGCCGGGTGTGGTTGATGCCGAGCCGGTCGGCGATGTCCGCCGCCGTGGTGAGCGGTTCGGCCCGGCCGGAGACGACCGTCTGGGGGCCGTTGTCCACGGCGAGTACGAGATCGGGGTCGTCGATCAGCGCGACGATCCGCTCGGCGCGGGCGCGGTCGCAGCCCAGGGCGAGCATCGCGCCGCCACTGCGGTCCTGCTCGCGCAGCACCGAGATCCGCTCGCAGAGGATCGCCGCCGCGTCCGCCAGGTCCCAGGCACCCGCGCAGGTCAGGGCCGCGAGTTCGCCGAGCGAGTGGCCGAGGTGGACCGAGGGCACGGCGCCGCGCTCGGCGAGCAGCCGGTGGGCGGCGACGGCGGTGGTGAAGACGGCCAGCTGGAGGGTGTCCGGGGCGGACTCCAGCAGCGCGGCGGGGCTGGGCGGCGAGGGCTGGAACACGGTCGCGGACACCTCGCGCCCGGTCAGCTCCTTGGCGACCGCGTCCACCTCCTCGAAGGTGGCGCGCACCGTGCGGTCGCCGTCCTCCCAGAGGCCCTTCAGCGCCCCGGGGCGGTAGGCGCCCTGCCCGGGGAAGAGCGCGACGGTCAGGTCGAGTTCGCGGTTCGCTTCACGGTTCGGTTCACGGTTCATGGGGCTTCCCGTCGTCGTGGGGCGGTCGGCGTGTCGGCGCCGGCCGGCCAGGTCTGGCGCACCTCGGCGGGGTGGTCGCCCTCGACGCTGAGGGCGACCAGGTGCCGGGCACCGGGGTGGAGGAGGTCGAGGAGGTCGAAGGACCAGGGGCCGGGGCGCAGGGGGTCGCGGACGGTGATCCGCCCCTGGCCGGACGGCCCGCGCGGGGTGAAGGAGAACTCGGCGAGGCTCCGGTGCAGCCCGGCCCCCTGGGCCTTGAGATAGGCCTCCTTGAGCACCCAGAGCTCACCGGTCCGGGCGGCCCGGGCGGCCGGGTCCAGCGCGGCGAGTTCCCGGCGCTCGGCGGGGGCGAAGAACCTGGCGAGGTGGTGGGCCGAGTCGGCGGAGAGCCCGTACGACTCCACGTCCACCCCGCAGGCCCGCCCGGTGGTGACGGCGCAGACCACCAGGCCCCGGGTGGAGGCGAGGCTGAACCGTACGCCGTCCCCGTCTCCGTACCCGTCCGGAGCGGGTTCGGGCCGGCCGTGCCGGCCGGTGGTGAAGCGCCAGGCGTCCGGCGGGCGGCCGGTGCGGGCGCTGAGCGCCTGGCGGCACAGCAGCCGCCGGGCCAGGAACCGCTGCCGGGCGGCCGGGCTGAACAGCCGCGCCCGGCGGGCGCGTTCGGCCGGGGTCAGCAGCCGCTCGCCACCGAGCCCGGCGGTGAACGCGGGGATGGCGTGCTCCGGCAGCAGCCAGAGATCGGCCGTCCCGGTACCGAGGTCGGGCCCGGTGGCGAGGAGGCTCATGGCGCGGTGGGCCGGGCGATGAGCGCGGCGAGCCGGTCGGCGAGGTGGAGCGACTGCTCCGGGTTGAGGCGGGGGTCGCAGACGGACCGGTAGCCGCCCGGCAGGTCCTCGGGGAGGACGCCCCGGCCGCCGCCGCCCACGCACTCGGCCACGTCCTCGCCGGTCAGCTCCAGATGGACGCCGCCGGGGTGCGCGCCCAGCTCCCTGGTCACCTCGAAGAAGCCGGACAGCTCGTCCAGGATGTCGTCGAAGCGGCGGGTCTTGCGTCCGCAGGGCGCGCCGACGGTGTTGCCGTGCATCGGGTCGGAGACCCAGCCGACGGTCATGCCCTCGGCCCGCACCTTGCTGACCAGGTCGGGCAGTACGGAGCGGACCCGGCCGGCGCCCATCCGGGCGATCAGGGTGAGCCGGCCCGGCTCGCGGTCCGGGTCCAGCCGTTCGACCAGCCGGATCAGTTCGTCGGTGCCGGTGGTCGGCCCGATCTTGACCGCGATCGGGTTGGCGATGGAGGCGAAGTAGGCGAGGTGCGCGCCGTCCAGCTGCCGGGTGCGCTCGCCGATCCAGAGCAGATGGCCGGAGGCGGCGTACGGCTTGGCAAAGGCCGGGTCGGTACGGGTGAGGGCCCGCTCGTAGTCGAGCAGCAGCCCCTCGTGGGAGGTGAACAGCTCCTCGGGCAGGTCCTCCCGGGGTTCCTCGCGGGCACTCCCGGCAAGGGCCCGGACCAGGTTGAGGGTGGCGGCGGAGGCCTGGTAGACGCGGACCAGGCGGTCCGGGTCGGGGGCCCGGTCGGCGGCGGTGAAGGCGTGGCCGTTGACCGCGTCGCCCCGGTAGACGGGCAGTTCGGTGCCGTCTCGGAGCTCGGTGGGCGAGGAGCGGGGCTTGGCGTACTGCCCGGCCAGCCGTCCGACGGTGACCACCGGCAGCTCCATGGCCCGGCCCAGTACGCTGCCCAGCCGGCCCAGCAGGGCGACGGTCCGGTGCACCGCGTCCGGGTGCAGCGCGTCCAGGGACTCGGCGCAGTCGCCGCCCTGGACCAGGAAGGCCTCGCCCCGGGCGACCGCGGCCAGCCGGTGCTTGAGAAGGGCGCATTCGGACGGGAGCACCAGCGGGAGGCTCCGGGCGAGGGTGGCGAGCGCGGCGGGCAGCGCGGGGGTGTCGGGCCACCGGGGCTGCTGGAGGGCGGGCAGCGGGGGCGGGCCGGGGTCCGCCGGCACGTGCGGAACGGGCGGGACACCGGGCAGGGTCGCGGTCACGCGGTGAGCTCCACTCTCTGCGGGACCGGGGCGAGCGCGCCGGTGACCAGGTCGTCCAGGATGGCCGTACCGTGACGGGTCATCACGGACTCGGGGTGGAACTGCACCGAGGCGAAGCCGGGGCCGCGCAGGGCGTGCACCTCGCCGGTGGCCGGGTCGCGGGCGACCTCCACGCCATGGGCGGTCAGCGGGGAGTGCAGCAGGTCGTCCTCGGCGTGGGCGGCGAAGCTGTTGTAGTAGGCGACCTGCTCGGTGGCGCCGAAGAGGTCGATGGTCCGCCGTACGCCCTGGTTGGGCCGGTCCAGCGGGCTCAGCGGGAGGCCGAGCAGCCGGCAGAGGATCTGGTGGCTCAGGCAGACCGAGACGAACGGCACCCGCAGGTTGAGCAGGCTGGCGGTGACCGCCCGCAGATAGGCGATCTTGCGGTGGCCCTCCTCGCGGGGGTCGCCGGGACCGGGGCCGAGGACCACCAGGTCATGGCCGATGAACTGGTGCGGTTCGTCGAAGCGGCGGACCGCGACCTCGTAGCCCAGCGACCGCAGTTGCTGGGCCCCCATCGCGGTGAAGGTGTCCTCCGCGTCCAGCACCAGCAGCCGGCCCCGGCCGGTGCGGCGGGGTGGGGCGGGGGTGGTCCAGAACTCCGACAGCGGGCGGTTGCGCTCCTTCAGCGCGGCCCTGATCTGCGGGTGCTCGTTGTGGCCGGCCGGGCGGCGGCGCCGGGGCGTGCGGTCCAGCGCGGCGAGCAGCCCGGCCGCCTTGGCCCGGGTCTCGGCGCTCTCGCTCGCCGGGTCGGAGTCCCGTACCAGCGTGGAGCCGACCGCGATCCGCATCCGGCCCCGGGCGTCCACGTCCGCCGTACGGATCATGATCGCGGAGTCCAGGCGCCGCCCGCCGAGGGCGTCCCGGCCGATGAGCGCGGCGACACCCGCGTAGTAGCCCCGCCCGTGCGGTTCGAACTTGGCGATCACCCGGCAGGCGCTCTCCACCGGGCTGCCGGTGACGGTCGGGGCGAGCAGGGTCTCGTGCAGGATCTCCCGCACATCGCGGCCGCTGCTGCCGACGATGCGGTACTCGGTGTGGGCGAGGTGGGCCATCTCCTTGAGGCGGGGGCCGACCACCCGGGCGTCGTCGCAGACCCGGCTCATCATCTTCAGTTCCTCGTCGAGGACCATGTAGAGCTCGTCGGTCTCCTTGCCGTCGGCGAGGAACTCCAGCAGACCGGCGGTGTCCGGGCCTTCGGCGGGGTAGCGGTACGTGCCGCTGATCGGGTTCATCACCGCCGTACCGCCGTCCAGGCTGACGTGCCGCTCGGGGCTGGCGCCGATGAAGGTCCGCTCCCCGGTGTGCACCAGGAAGGTCCAGTACGCTCCGGGCTCGCCGCGCAGCAGCCGCCCCCAGAAGGCCAGCGCGGTCCGCGCCGACCAGTGCGGGAGCTCGGTGGTGAAGGTGCGCTTGAGGACGAAGTTGGCGCCCGCGCCGTGGCCGATCTCCTCGGCCAGCACCCGCCGGACCAGCTCCCCGTACTCCTCGTCGTCCAGGTCGAAGCCGCCCTCGGCGCCGTCCGGCTCCAGCGGCCAGTCCAGCACCTGGGCGAGGGCACCGGCCACCGGCAGCCGGGACTGCTCGCGCACCGTCATCACCAGCAGCGGCTCGCCGTCGTCATGGTGGTCGTAGCCGCGTTCGCCGATCACCCGGTACGGCAGCAGGACCAGCGCCTCATGGCGGTCGGGGCCCTCGTCCCGGTCCGGCAGCTCCGCCACCGTCGCCACCTCGGAGAAGTCCCCGAGCAGCAGGTCCACGGTGTCCGGGTGCCCGCTCTCGGGGCGGTGCAGCAGGGCGAACGGGCGGCCCCCCAGAGCCAGTTCGTCGAGAATGGTCACCGGGCACGTCCGGCCGGTACGGCGGGCGCGGCCGCCAGGGCGCCGAGCACGGTGGCGGTGGTGACGGCCATGGCGCACCGGGTCGCCGCGTAGCTCAGCGCCATCCGGTGGAAGTCGGGGGTGAAGTCGGCCACCGCGTCGGCGACCACGAAGGTCTGGATGCCGTGGGCGAAGGCGTCGCAGGCGGTGAGCAGGATGCCGACATGGGCGTAGACCCCGCAGACGACCAGCTGGTCGCGGCCCCGCTCGCGCAGGGTGGCCAGCAGCTCGGTGCGGTGGAAGGCGCTGGCCCGCCACTTGGTGAGGACGGTGTCGTCCGGGCCGGGCGCGATGGCGTCCGGGATGCCCCGGTCCTCGGGGGCGGCTGACATGCCCGGCCCCCAGAAGTCCTGGAGCAGCCCTCGGTCCTCGGGGCTCATCCCGCCGGGCTGGGCGGTGTAGACGACGGGCACACCGGCCCGGGCGGCGGCCTCGCGCAGCGCGGTGACGCCGGTGAGCAGCCGGGTGCGCGGTTCGGCGCCCTCGGCGAAGGGGGCGAGGAAGTAGTGCTGCATGTCGTGCACCAGCAGCACGGCCCGGCGGGGGTCGACGGTCCAGGCGGCGGTGTTGGCCGGCAGGTCGGCGGCCCGCGGCATGGGATAGGAGTCGATCGGCGCAATGGCCACGGAACGTTTCCCTCTCTCACGGGTTCGGTCAGACGCCGAGCGTGGCGCCGCCGTCCACGGTCAGGTCGTGCAGGGTGATGTGGGCCGCCCGCTCGGAGAGCAGGAACAGCACGGCGTCGGCGATATGGGCGGGCTCGGCGATCCGGCCCAGCGGGATGCCCAGGCGGTAGGCGGCGGGCACCCCGTCCACCGAGGCGCGTTCGGCGGCGTCGCCCTGGAGCGCGGTGAGCATCGGGGTGCGGGTGGAGCCGGGGGCGACCACGTTGCAGCGGATGCCGTAGGGCGCCAGCTCCAGGCCCAGGCACTTGGTGAACATGGCCGAGGCCGCCTTGGAGGCCGCGTAGGCGGCCATGGAGCTACGGGGGGTGGAGGCGGCGTTGGAGGCGATGGTGACGATCGCGCCGCGGCGCCGGGGCACCATCCGCGCGGCCACCGCCCGGCTGGTGTGGAAGACGCCGCCCGCGTTGACCGCGAGGGTGGTCTCCCAGTCCTCGTCGTCCATCTCGATCGCCGGTCCGCTGCGGAGCACCCCGGCGCCGTTGACCAGGTTCTCGATCGGCCCGAGTTCGGTTTCCACGGTGGCCACCGCCGCGTCCACCTCCTTGGCGGAGGTCACATCGGCGGGGACGGCGAGCACCCGGGCCCCGGTCGCGGCCAGTTCGCCGGCCAGCTCCCAGAGGGCCGGTGCGTCCCGGTCGAGCAGGGCGACCGGCAGCCCGGCGGTAGCCAGGGCGCGGACCACGGCGGCGCCGATGCCGCCCGCGGCCCCGGTCACCAGGGCGGTCCCGGACAGCGGGGCGGCCCCGGACGGGCGGACGGCGGCGGACTGCGGGGCGCTCATCGGGACCACCCGCCGAGTACGCGGCCGACGACCTCGTCGGGGATGCGCAGCGCGCGGGTGGAGAAGGAGCCGAGCGCGGCCAGGTAGCGCTCCTGGAGCGCGGCCTCGTCCACCTCGACGGCCCGGCCTCCCGAGACCAGGGTGCGGCCGCCGACCATGACGGTGTCGATGTCGGTGGAGCCGGCCAGCCAGAGGAAGCTCTCCAGCGGCCGGGGGTTGAGCAGATAGCGCCAGTCGTCGGCCCGTACCAGGACCAGATCGGCCTGCTTGCCGGCCTCCAGGCTGCCCACCTGGTCGTCCCAGCGCAGCCCCTTGGCCGCGATCCGGGTGCCCATGGCCAGCGCGTCGGTGGGCAGCACCTCGGTCTGGTCGGCGCTCATCTCGTTGTACATCTGCCAGGCGGCCCGCATGGTCTCGGCGATCCCGGCGCTGGGCATCGAGGAGCCGTCGGTGGACAGCGAGACGTCCAGGCCCTGCCGGCGCAGCGCGGGCACCGCGCCGGTCTCGGTGAGCGAGGACTCGCCGGACGGCCCGTACTTGCCGGGCGAGTGGCTGATGTGGGCGCGCCCGGCGAGCAGCAGCTTCTGCTCGTCCTCGTCCACGAAGGCGCAGTGGCCGGCCATCAGCCGCTCGTCCACCAGGCCGAACCCGGCCAGCCGGCGCACCCCGGTCTCGCCGTAGTAGGTGCGCATCAGGGCGGTCTCGTTGCGCAGCGCGCCCACATGGGTGGCGAAGCCGAGGTCATGGCGGGCGACCAGCTCGGCCATGCCCCGCGCCAACTCGTCGGTCATGTTGGTGACATAGGCGATGCTGGGGCGGAAGCGGATACGGCCCGAGGTGTCCCGGGCGGTGAGCTCCAGCAGCTCGGCCACCCCGGCCAGCACCCCGTCGGTGTCCCGGGTGCGCACCGGGCGGTCCCCGTCGGGCGGGCAGATCGCGTCGCTCGCCCAGGTGCTGGCGGAGAAGCGGATGCCCAGGCGCCGCGCCGCGGCGACCATGGCGTGCGGGCGGTTGAGCGAGCCCATGTCCCCGAGGGTGGTGACCCCGCCGCGCAGCTGGGTCCACATCGAGTACTCGGCGATGGCCCCGGCCTCCTCGGGGGTCATCGCGTCGATCAGCTCGTCGAAGCGGTCGAAGGTGGCGGAGACCTGGTGCATGTCGCCGCCGCCGCCCATGAAGGCGACCTGGTCGTCCCGGTCGGAGGCGGGGCGCAGCGCGCCGCGCATCGGCAGCCGCATGGCGAACATCTCGTGCCAGTGGGCGTTGACGAAGCCGGGCAGCACCATCATGCCCCGGGCGTCGCGCCGGCGCAGGCCCGCCCGCTGCTCGGGGGTGAGCGCGGCGACGGCCCGTTCGGCCTCGGCGGCGGGGCCGACGGCGGCGAGGGCGCCGTCCACCACCAGCACCGCGCCGCCGGGGTGCACGCTCTCCTGGGCGTCAGCGGTGTAGACGGTGCCGCCGGTGATCAGCTGGGCGCTCACCGGGCCGCCCCCGAGTCGGCGGCGGAGGGCTCCGCCAGCGCGGCGAAGTGCGCCAGCCAGCCGTTCAGGGTGGGGTCGGCGACCAGGGCGTCGAACTGGGCCGGGACACCGGCCCGGCGCCAGCCGCTGACCAGCCGCATCAGCTCCAGCGAACTCAGGCCGAGGACCACCAGGTTGGCGTCCGGGGTGATCTCGGCGGGGTCGGTGCCCAGCAGCGGCGCGAGCGTTTCGCGCAGGTCCTGCTCGGTCGGGTTGGGGGACTTGTCCACGTCAGCCTTCCTGCTCGGACGCGGCGGCGGCCGCCAGCGCCTTCTTGTCGACCTTGCCGAGGGGGGTGAGGGGGAGTTCGGACACGTAGCGCACCGCGTCGGGCAGCTTGTAGTCGGCGACCCCGCGGGCGTGCACGGCCTGCTTGAGCTCGGGCAGCGACCGCCGAGCCCCGCCCGGTCCATCCGGTCCGTCCGGTCCGTCCGGTCCGTCCGGGACGAGGTAGGCGCAGATCCGCTCGCCGAGGAACGGGTCGGGGACCCCGATCACCGCCGCCGCCGCGATCCCGTCGAGCGCCAGCAGATGGTCCTCCACCTCGCCGGCGGACACCTTGTCGCCGCCCCGGATGATCATTTCCTTGATCCGGCCCTCGATCACCAGGTCGCCGTCCTCGGTGAGCCGGGCCAGGTCGCCGGTGCGGTAGAAACCGTCGGCGGTGAAGGCGCGCCGGTTGTACTCCGGCACCCCGTAGTAGCCGCGCAGGGTGTACGGGCCGCGGGTGATCAGCTCGCCCACCGCGCCCGGGGGCAGCTCGGCGCCGTCGCCGTCGACGATGCGCACCTCGTCCGCCTCGGAGATCGGCCGGCCCTGGGTGGTGAGCACCGCCTCGGCCGGGTCGCCGGGCCGGCTGAAGGTCAGCAGGCCCTCCGCCATGCCGAACACCTGCTGGAGCGAGCAGCCCAGGGTGGGGCCGATGCGCTCGGTGAACTCGCGGGTCATCCTGGCCCCGCCGACCTGCACCAGCCGCAGGCTGCCCAGGTCCTCCCCGCTCCACTCGGCGGCCTCCAGCCACAGCTGCACGATGGAGGGGACCATCGCGGTGACGGTGGCGCGGTGCCGCTCCACCAGCGGGAAGCAGTCCAGCGGGTTGGGGGTGTCGGCGAGTACGGCGGTGCCGCCGGTCATCAGGGTGCCGATCACCCCGGGGCAGCCGTAGGCGAAGTTGAACTCGATCGGCAGCACCGCGAGATAGGTGTCGGCGGAGGTCAGTTCGCAGACCTCGGCGGCGCGGCCGGCCTGGTAGACGTAGTCGTCGTGGGTGCGCGGGATCAGCTTCGGCAGCGCCGTGGTGCCCCCGGAGAGCAGGAAGAACGCCACGTCGGACGGGTCGGGTTCGGGCAGCGGTCGGGGGTCGGCGACCGCGTTCTCCAGCTCGGAGAGGGCGGTGAAGCCCTCGCTCTTGTCCCCGAGCACGAACAGCGAGCGCAGGGTGGAGCTGCCGGCCTGCACCGTGCGGGCGATCTCCCGGTGGTCGAAGCCTCGGTGGGTCTCCGGCAGGACGTAGCCGGTGGCGCCGCTCAGCTCCACCAGATGGCCGATCTCGGTCTCCCGGTGCGCGGGGAGCGAGAAGACCAGCTTGGCGCCGATCCGCATCAGTGCGAAGGAGATCGCCACGAACTCCGGCACATTGGGCAGCTGCACCACGATCCGGTCGTCCGCGCGGACGCCGTGCTCCACGAAGCCCGCGGCCAACCGGTCGGCCCAGTCGTCGAGTTCGCGGTAGCTGATCCGCCGCTCGCCGTGGACCAGCGCGGTGGCCGAGCCGTACTCACGAGCGGCGGCGCGCAGCACCGTACCCAGCGTCTCACCGCGCCAGATCCCCTGTTCGCGGTAGCGCAGGGCGGTCTCCGGCGGCCAGGGCGTGCATCCGGCAAGCATGGTCGGCCCCTCTCACGCGGCTTCGGGCGCGGACTCGGTGATCCGGACGACGGCGGCCCCGGCCTCCATGCCGGTGCTGGCGCCGATCAGCAGGACGTGGTCGCCGGGGCCCACCTCGCCGCCGCGCCACAGGTGCTCCAGCCCGAGGAAGAGGTCGGCGGCGCCGGTGTGGCCGATGGTGCGGACGTACTCCCAGACGTTCTTCTCCTCGGGGAGGTCCAGCGGCAGCAGGAACATCGCCTCCAGCGCCGGGCGGGCGAAGCCGACATGGCAGACCCGGCTGACCTGGTCCAGGGTGAGCCCGGCCTCCTTGAGGGTGCGCTCGGCGATCTCGGCGACCCGGTCGCCGAAGTTCTTGATCGGCGGGGCCTGGCCGGCGGCCCACTGCTCGCGGACCTTCTCGGCCCGCTCGGAGAAGTTCAGGCCCCGGCCCCGGGTGACGCCCGGCGGGAACAGCTCCTCGCCGGCCCGGTGCAGGATCTCCATCGAGGAGTCGGAGAGCGAACCGACCGCCAGCAGCTCGGCGAAGCCGGAGCGCCGGGAGAGCACCACGGCCGAACCGGCGTCGGCGAGCACGAACAGCCCGGAGGCCCGCCAGCGCTCCACGCCGGGCGTCGAGTAGTTGTCGCCGGTGGTGATGAGCGCCGCGTCATGGGTGGGGTTGGCGATCAGCCGGTTGGCGGCGGCCTCCACCGAGGCGAGCATGCCCAGGCAGCCCTGCTTGACCTCGATCGCGGGCACCGGGCGGTCCACGGTGTTCCGCAGCACGTAGTGCCCGGCCGACCAGCCGTCGGGGCCCTGGTGGTAGGTGTAGCTGTGCAGCAGGACGCCGATGTCGTCCGGCCCGTGCCCGGAGCCGGCCAGCGCGGCACGGGCCGCCTCGATCGCCATGTCGGGGGCGGGCGTGGAGGCGCTGACGGCCGCCGAGCGCATCCCGGAGGACTGCCGGGCCGCCTCGTCGTACAGCCCCTCCTCCACCGCGCGCCCGGCCGGGTACAGGGGCGGCAGCTGGCTGCCGATCCCGGCGAGATACAGGTTCTCGGTCCTCATCGCGCCGACTCCTTCGTGGTGGGTGGCCTTGGCCGCAAGCAGAGCAGCCGGGCCGCCGGGCCCTCATGAGTAGGCGGTACTCAACCCCCGTCGTACGCCGATGCGTTGACGGACCGGACCGATGAGGCGGGTACGGGGCCCGCCCCGCGCGAGTTGAGTAGCGACTACTCGGGCGCGCCCGGGGCGCCGGTGCTGTGCTGTGCGCGTCACCGCCGCGCGCCGCAGCCCGCGGCCCTGGACACAGACGAGGGAGATCCGATGTCGCAGTCGCGTCCGGAACCGGGCGACTGGTCCCACCCCGCCGAACTCGCACGGCTCCAGGCCGCCGAGCTGCCCCGGGTGCTCGCCCAGGCGATGCGCTCGCCCTTCTACGCGGCCCGTTACGCGGGGCGCGCGAAGCCGGTGGAGGCGGCGGACTTCGCCGGGATCGAGCTGACCACCAAGCAGGATCTGCGCGACCAGTACCCCTTCGGGATGCTCGCCGTGGAGCGGGAGAAGCTGGCCACCTACCACGAGTCCAGCGGCACCGCCGGCGACCCGACCGCCTCGTACTACACCGACCGGGACTGGACCGATCTGGCCGAGCGGTACGCCCGCAAGTGGGTCGGCATCCACCCCTCGGACACCTTCCTGGTGCGTACCCCCTACGGCCTGGTCATCACCGCCCATCTCGCCCAGGCCGCCGGACGGCTACGCGGAGCCACCATCGTGCCGGGCGACGCCCGTTCGCTGGCCACCCCGCTGCCCCGGATGGTGCGGGTGATGCGGGCCCTGGACGTCTCCCTCACCTGGTGCAACCCCACCGAGATCATGATGCTGGCGGCCGCCGCGAAGGCCGCCGGGCTGCGCCCCGAGCAGGACTTCCCCGCCCTGCGCGCCATGTTCACCGCGGCCGAGCCGCTGACCGAGGTGCGCCGGAAGCGGATCAGCGAGATCTGGGGCGGCATCCCGATCGTGGAGGAGTACGGCTCCACCGAGACCGGCACCATCGCCGGCCAGTGCCCGCAAGGGTCCCTGCACCTGTGGGCGGACCGCGCGGTCTTCGAGGTGTGGGACCCGGAGACCGGTGGGCTCTCCCCCACCGGCCGCGGCCAGCTGGTGGTGACCCCGCTGTTCCGCGAGGCCATGCCCCTGCTGCGCTACAACCTCGCCGACGACGTCGAGGTGGCCGCCGAGGGCTGCGGCTGCGGCTGGGTGCTGCCCACCGTGCGGGTGCTGGGCCGGTCCGGCGCCGGCTACCCGGTCGGCTCCGGCACGGTCACCCAGCAGCGGCTGGAGGAGCTGGTGTTCAGCCTGCCCTTCGACTACGAGGTGATGTTCTGGCGGGCGATGGCCCACCGGGACCTGCTGCGCGTCGAGTTCGAGGCGCCGGACGCGGTCCGCGAGCGGGCCGTCAAGGAACTGACCGCGCTGGTCGACCGGGAACTCGGCGTACCGCACCGGATCACCGGACTGCCGCTCGGCACGCTGGTACCCACCTCCGCCCTCACCGCGCCGCGCGACATCCTCAAGGCCCGCTACCTCTTCGGCGAGGGCGAGGACTGGGACCGGGCGGTCATGTACGCATGACCGCCTTCCCCTCGTCGCGCCTCGCCCCCGGCCCCGGCCGGATTCCCCTCGTCCCCCGCCGTCCGCAGCGGACGGCGCCCCGACCCGTGAGCGGTGACCCATGGTGAGTGACACGCCCCCTCTGCCGCCGTCCCCCGAGGAACCGATCGCCGTCGTCGGCATCGGCTGCCGCTTCCCCGGCGGCATCGACTCCCCGCAGGCCTTCTGGCGGCTGCTGACCGACGGGGCCGGCACCTCCGGGCCGGTGCCCGAGGACCGCTGGGCCCCGCAGCGCGCGCTGTCCCGGGAGAACGCGGCGGTGCTGTCGCGGGTGATCTCCAACGGCTCCTTCCTGGACGACATCAGCGGTTTTGACGCCGCGTTCTTCGGGATGTCCGCCACCGAGGCCCGCCAGCTCGACCCGCAGCAGCGGATGGCGCTGGAGGTGGCCTGGGAGGCCCTGGAGCACGCCGGCATCCCCGCCACCGGGCTGGCCGGCACCGACACCGGTGTCTTCATCGGCGTGGGCACCGACGACTACGGCCGCCGGCTGCTGGAGGACCTGCCCGGCGTCGAGGCCTGGACCGGCATCGGCTCCTCGCTGTGCGGGGTGCCCAACCGGATCTCGTACACCCTGGACCTGCGCGGCCCCAGCCTGGCCGTGGACACCGCCTGCTCCTCCTCCCTGGTCGCCCTGCACCAGGCCTGCGCGGCGCTGCGGAGCGGCGAGGTGCCGGTGGCGCTGGCGGGCGGGGTGATGCTGATGGCGGGCCCGGGTCTCACCACGGTCCTGGACGTCGCCGGGGCCATCTCCCCGGACGGCCGCTCCAAGGCGTTCGACGAGGCCGCCGACGGCTACGGGCGCGGCGAGGGCTGCGGGGTCGTGGTGCTCAAGCGGCTCTCCGACGCGCGCCGCGACGGCGACCGGGTGCTGGCGCTGGTCCGCGGCAGCGCCGTGCACCAGGACGGCCGCACCGACGGCATCATGGCGCCCAGCCCGGCCGCCCAGGCGCATCTGCTGCGCCGGGCCTACCGGGCCGCCGGGGTGGCTCCCGGCGAGGTGGACTACGTCGAGGCGCACGGCACCGGCACCAAGGTCGGCGACCCGATCGAGGCGGCGGCGCTGGCCGAGGTGGTGGGCGACCGGGCCGAGGGCCGCGGTCCGTGCCTGATCGGCTCGGTGAAGACCAACATCGGGCACTGCGAGTCCGCGGCCGGGGTCGCGGGGCTGATCAAGACGGTGCTGGCGATGGAGCACGGCGTCATCCCGCCCACCCTCTCGGTGGCCGGCCCCCGCAAGGACATCCCCTGGGCCACCTCCGGCCTGCGGCTGGTCGCCGAGCCGACCCCCTGGCCCGAGACCGGACGCCCCCGGCTGGCCGGGGTCGCCAGCTACGGCTACGGCGGCACCATCGCCCACGCGGTGCTGGAGCAGGCCCCGGCGGAGGACGCTGCCCAGCCCCAGCCCGGCGCCTCCGGGCGGGCCGGGGTGGCGCCCGCGCCCCAGGAGGCCGGACCCACCGCGCAGGAGCGCGCCGCCGCCGAACCGGGCGGCGTGGTGCCCGCGCCCCGGGAGGCCGGTGCCACCCCGCAGGAGCGCGCCGACGCGGACCCCGGGTCCGCAGCCGAGACCGGGGCCGGACCCACCGCGCGGGAGCGCGCCTTCGCCGCCGACGCCGGGAGTGCGCGGGAGCGCGGGGCCCGGGCGCTGACCCTGTACCCCGTCTCCTCCGCCAACGGCCCCGGGCTGGCCGCTCAGGCCGGGCGGCTGGCCGGGGCCGTCGGGGCGCACCCGCTGCGGAACGTGGGACACACCCTGGCGCACCGCCGGGCGCACCTCGCCGAGCGGGCGGCCGTGGTCACCGGCGACCGGGAGGAGCTGGCCGCCGCGCTGGCGGCGCTGGCCGCCGGCGAGGCCCATCCGGCCCTGGTCACCGGCGACGCCTCCGGCCCGTCCCGCGCCCCGGTCTGGGTGTTCTCCGGGCACGGCGCCCAGTGGTCCGGCATGGGCCGCGAACTCCTCGCCGACGAACCGGTGTTCGCCGCCGCCATCGACCGGCTCGGCCCCATCTACGCCGAGGAGCTGGGCCTCACCCCGCGTGAGGTGCTCACCGGGGGCGACCTCGGCTCGGTCGACACCGTCCAGTCGATGCTGTTCGCCATGCAGATCGGGCTGGCCGAGGTCTGGCGGCACTACGGGGTGGTGCCCGGCGCGATCATCGGCCACTCGGTCGGGGAGATCGCCGCCGCCGTGGCGGCCGGGGTACTGGACGAGGCGGACGGCGCCCGGCTGGTCTGCCGCCGCTCCGCACTGCTGCGCAAGGTCGCCGGGATGGGCGCCATGATCATGGTGGACCGCCCGTTCGACGAGGTGGCCGCCGCCATCGGCACCACCGACACCCTCTGCGCCGCCATCGCCGCCGCCCCCTCCTCGACCGTGGTCGCCGGGGACATCCCGGCCGTGGACCAGGCCGCCGAGCGGTGGGCGGAACAGGGCTGGACGGTACGGCGGGTGGACTCCGACGTCGCCTTCCACAGCGCCCATATGACGGAGATCAGCGCCGACCTGGCGTTGGCCGTCGCCGACCTGGAGCCGCGCCCCGCCCGCGTACCGCTCTATCTCACCGCCGTCGAGGACCCCCGCTCCGGCCGCCGCCAGGACGCCTCCTACTGGGCGGCGAACCTGCGCGAGCCGGTGCGGTTCGCCGACGCGGTACGGGCCGCCGCCGAGGACGGCCACCGCACCTTCCTGGAGGTCTCCGCGCACCCGGTGGTCAGCCACTCGGTCACCGAGACCACCGCCGGAATCCCGGGCGTGCTGGTCGTGCCGACCCTGCGCCGTAACAAGCCGGAGCGCGCCACGCTGCTCGCCTCCCTGGCCCGGCTGCACTGCGCGGGCGTACCGGTCGACTGGCCGGTGCTCCAGCCGGCCGGGCACCGCGCCGACCTGCCCACCAGGGCCTGGCAGCACGAGCGGCACTGGGTGGACGCCCGGGGGCTCACCGAGTCGCCCGCCGACACCCTGCTCGGCACCGAGACAGCGGTGCACGGCGCCCGGCTGCGGATCTGGCGGACCACGCTCGACCTGCGGACCCGGCCCTACCCGCGCCGCCACCCGGTCCAGGGCACCGAGATCATCCCGGCCGCCGTCCTGGTGAACACCTTCCTCACCGCGGGCCGTACCGAGGTGCTGACCGATCTGCGGCTGCGCCAGCCGGTGGTGGTGCCCCGGGAGGAGACCCGGGAGGTACAGGTCGTCCGGGACGACGGCGGGCTGCGGCTGGTCACCCGCCGGCTGGGCGCCCCGGACACCGCCTGGTCCACCCACACCCTGGCGGCGGTCGGCGGGGACGGGGAGACCGAGCCGCTCGGCGAGGTCAGCGCCCCGGAGCCGCTGGACCCGGACCATGTGGTCGACCGGTTGGCCGAACTCGGCGTCGCCGACATGGGATACCCCTGGCGGATCGACGAACTGCGCCGAGGCGACGGTGTATTGACCGCCGTGGTCACCGCCGGTCTGGACCGCAGCTGGGCGGCGGTGCTGGACGCCGCCCTCTCCATGGCCTCGGTGATCTTCACCGGTCCGGCGGTGCTGCGGATGCCCGCGCACATCGACCGGGTCAGCCGGTCCGGCCCGCCGCCGCGCACCGCCGCGATCACCGTCACGCTCGACCCGGACCGCCCCACCACCGTCCATGTGGATGTGCGCGGACTGCCGGAGGCGGCAGGGGGCGGGGCCGCGTCACTGTGCTCGCTGCGCGGGCTGCGGTACGGGGAGCTCGACGGCAACCTCTCCGGTGAGGAGCGGAGCACCAGCGGGCGCTTCGACCTGGAGTGGCAGCCGTTCCCGGTGAGCGGCGGGACGCACACCGCCCTGCCCGGCCGGACCGTGCTGGTGCTCGGCCCCGATCCGCTCGCCCGCTCGCTGGTCCCGGCCTGCGCGGGGCAGGGCGCCACGGTGAGCGTGGACGCGACCGGGCTCGCCGAGGCCGACCATGTGCTGTACGCGCCGGGGGACGCCGAACCGGTCGCCACGGCCACCGGGTTCACCCGGCTGGTCGGTGAGATCGCGGCGCTGCCCGGCCGCAAGCCCCGGCTGTGGTGCCTGACCTCCGGGGTGCGCGCGGCGGCCTCGGCCGGCGACCTCGGCGGCGCGCCGCTGTGGGGCATGGGCCGGGTGGCGGCGAGCGAGCACCCGGAGTTCTGGGGCGGGGTGGTGGACGTACCGGCCGGCCCGCTGGACCAGGAGTCCGCCACGCTGCTGCTGGACCTGCTCCCGCTGCGGCCCCCTGAGCCGGTGCTCTCGGTGGCCGGTGGCGCGGTCCAGGTACCCCGGCTGGTGCCGGCCGCACCGGCGCCGGACGGCGAGCCGTTCGGCTGCCGGGCCGACGGCACCTATCTCATCACCGGCGGCCTCGGTGTGCTGGGCCTGGAGCTGGCCGAGCACCTCGCCCAGCGGGGCGCCCGCCGGATCGTGCTGCTGGGCCGCACCCCGCTGCCGCCGCGCGCCGAGTGGTCCGACGAGGACCGCCGGACCGCCGCGGTGCGCCGACTGGAGGCGGCGGGCGTCACGGTCGCCACCCTCGCGGTGGACATCACCGATCGGGAGGCGGTGCGCACGGCCCTGGCCGGGCTCCGACTGCCCCCCGTACGGGGTGTGGTGCACGCGGCGGGCACCGTACACAGCGCGCTGCTGCACCAGTTGGAGGCCGAGGCGCTGCGCGAGGTGATGCGGCCCAAGGTGGACGGCGCTCGGGTGCTGCACGAGCTGTTCCCGCCCGGCTCCACCGACTTCTTCGTGCTGTTCTCCTCGGCGGGCCCGCTGCTGGGGCTGCCCGGTCAGGGGGCCTACGCGGCGGCCAACGCCTGTCTGGACGCGCTCGCCGCCCACCGGCGGGCCCTCGGCGGCCGGGAGTCGGTGTCCATCGCCTGGACGAGCTGGCGCGGGATGGGCATGGCCACGGCGGCGGAGGCCACCGACGTCGAACTCGCCGCCCGTGGCACGGCCGACATCGCCCCGGACCGGGCGCTGCGCGCCTTCGACCAGATCGCCGCGGGCGCCGCGGGTCCGCTGGTCGCGGTGCTCGGGCTGCTCCGCGGCCACCGGGGCCCGCGCCCCGCCCTGCTGGCGGAGCTGGCCCCGGACGACACCGCCCAGCCGGCCGAGGTGCCGGACTGGGTGGGCCTGTCGGGCGAGGAACTGGCGGCGTATCTGCTGGACGACGTACGCCGCCGGGTGGCCGCGGTGCTCGGGCTGCGGCCCGACGCCATCGGGGTGCACCGGCCGCTGACCGAGGCGGGCGTGGACTCGCTGCTGGCGGCGGCGGTACGGGTGGCCCTGGAGCGCGACCTGGGGGTGGCGCTGCCGGCCACCCTGCTGTGGAACTACCCGACGGTGAGCGAGATCGCGGGCTTCCTGGCGGGCGTGCTGGCGACTCGCGCCCCCGACGAGGCCCCCGCCGGCGCCTGACCGCACCGCCCACCCCCGTACACCCACGGGGACACACGCACACAGCCGCGCCCCGGGCCACCCGCCCGGGGCGCGGCCCGTTCTGCACCCGGGCCCGCGTCCCGAGGGCCCCGCACCCGCACCACCGGGGCGCGCCCCCGGACCGGAGGCGCGCCCACCGGGCCCGGCCCCGTAACGCCGGCCGCACCCACCGGGGGCCGGGCCCCGACTCCGTACCGCCCCCGTCCCCTCCCCGGCCTCAAGGCCGGGTGAGCAGCGCCTCCGCGCCGTCCAGGGAGCGCTCCACGGTGAGCCGGAAGAAGGCGAGGTCCTGGTCGGCCGGGTCCTCGCTGCTGGCCAGCGCCCGCGCGCCCGCCGCCGCCAGGCCCGGCCGCTCGGCGTCCTCGGCGAACGCGGCCATGGTGCGGCCCATCTCGGCCCGGGCCTGGGGGAAGTAGCTGCCCCGGTCGTCCTCCACCGCCACCAGCATGAAGGCGCTGTTCAGCAGGTAGCGGTAGATGTCGGTGGCGCGGTCCCCGAAGCCCGCCGCCTGGAGCACCCGGATGCCCGCGTCGATCGTCGGCAGCGCGGACCGCACCGTGGGGCCCACCACCACCAGGCGGCGCGCCACCCCCGGGTACTCCTTCAGGATGGCGCGGCCCTCGAAGGTCAGCCGGCTGAACCACTCGCGCCAGCCGACGTCCGTGCCGGGGACGGGTATCCGGCCGACGATCCGGTCCGTCACCGCCATCACCACCGCCTCCCGGTCCCCCACATGGTGGGCCACCACCCCCGGCCAGACATCCAGCCGGGTCGCGATCTGACGGATCGACCAGCCGTCGAGGCCGCGCTCGGCGGTCAGTTCGACGGCCGCTTCGACGATCTTGTCGGCGGTGATCGGCGGCAGGCCCGCGGAGGCGCGTGACCGGCGGCGCGGAGCCGATTCGGGCGCGCGCGATACGGATTCGGGCATGGCTGTCACCTCACGCTGGGGGGCTACCGGGGGTACGGCACCCGGTGCGACTTGACGCCCGGCGTCCCGCAGGGCATAGAGTCAGCCTAACCTATTAGCCACTGTCTAAGACCGGCTCGTACCGGCCGCGCACCCCCATGCGCCGTGCCGCCCGTGGCGAACCGGACAGCGCGCCCCGCACCTTCGGACCGACCGCCTCCCCCACCGGTCGGTCCCGCCTTTCGCACCGCTCCGTCCTCAGAAGACGCCTCCTGTCCCTCAGAAGAGACCTCCTGTCGCTCAGAAGGCACTTCCTTTCCCTCACGTCACCTTCCTTTCCCGAGAGAGGCACCGCGCCATGCGCAAATGGATGCCGCTGCTGGCGGTCTGCCTGGGCACCTTCATGCTGCTGATCGACGTGACGATCGTCAGCGTCGCCCTGCCCCAGATGACGGACTCGCTCGACGCCTCGTTCTCCGCCCTCCAGTGGGTGGTGGACATCTACGTCCTGGTGCTCGCCGCCCTGCTGATGTCGATCGGCTCGCTGTCCGACCTGGTCGGCGCCCGCCGGGTCTACCTCATCGGCCTGGCCGTCTTCGCCGCCGCCTCGCTGGCCTGCGGACTGGCCGACGGCAGCGCCCTGCTGATCGCCGCCCGGGGTGTCCAGGGCCTGGGCGCCGCGGCCATGTTCGCCACCAACGCCGCGCTCCTGGCCGGGAACTACCAGGGCAAGGACCGCGGTATCGCGTTCGGCCTGTGGGGCGCGGTCAACGGCGCGGCGGCGGCCGCCGGGCCGATCCTGGGCGGTCTGCTCACCGAACACGCCAGCTGGCGCTGGATCTTCTTCGTCAACCTGCCGGTCGCGGCCGTCGCGCTGGTCATCGGGCGGCGGCATCTGAAGGGCGAGCCCTCCGGGGCCACCCGCCGGATCGACCTGCCGGGCACCATCGGCTTCACCCTCGCCGCGACCCTGCTCATCTTCGCCCTGATCCACGCCGGTGAGGACGGCTGGGGCTCGTCCACCACGCTTGCCCTGTTCGCCGGGAGCGCAGTGGCGCTAATCGCCTTCCTGCTGGTCGAGCGCGGCAAGCGGGACCCCATGCTGGACCTGGGGCTGCTGGGCTCGCCCTCGTTCGGCGGGCTGATGGCCGGTGCGGTGGTGTTCAGCGCCGCCGCCTTCGCCAATCTGGTGTTCGTCTCCGTCTGGGCGCAGTCCCTGCTCGGCCTCAGCCCGGTGGAGGCGGGCCTGATCCTGATGCCGCTGAGCGGGATGTCCTTCGTGGCGGCCGGTCTCGCGGGCCGGTTCCTCTCCTCGGTGGCCCCGCAGTGGCCGATCGGCATCGGCCTGCTGCTGATCGGCGCCGGCACCCTGCTGGAGATGCGGCTGACCGCCACGTCCGGCTGGACGGCGCTGCTGCCCGGCATGCTGCTGAGCGGTGTGGGCGTCGGCATCGCCTCGCCGATCCTCGCCTCGGCCGCCCTGGCCGCGGCCCCGGCGAGCCGGGCGGGCATGGCCTCCGGCGCGGCCAACACCTTCCGTCAGCTCGGCTTCGCCGTCGGCATCCCGGTGGTGGGCGCCATCCTGTCCGGGGTGGTCGGGCGGAAGGCGGCCGACAGCGGGGTGTTCCCCGACTCCGACGCGGCGGCCGAGCTGGCCACCGGCGGCCAGTCGGCCCGCCTGATCGCCGAACTCCCCGCCGGGGCACGGGAGACGGGTGAGCGGGTGATCGAGCAGGCCTACGCGGCCGGGCTCGACCGGGCCTTCCTGGTGAGCGGTCTCGCGGCGGTGCTGGCCGGGGTGCTCGTCCTGCTGCTGGTGCGCAGGTCGCCCGAGCAGCCGGACCCCGCGGAGTCCGGGCCGGGCACGGCGGCGCGGCCCGCCACGGAGAGCCCGGCACCCGCCGTGTGACCTCCGGGCCGAAGGCACCGGGTGCTCGACCGGGCCACCGGGCGCCGGGAAGGCGAAGGAGTCGCCGAGCGCCGGGAAATCGGTCGGGCCACCGGGCGGCGGGAAGGCGAACGAGTCGCCGGGCGCCGGGAAATCGGTCGGGTCACCGGGTGCCGAAGGAGTCGATCGGTCAGCGGGCGACGGGAAGTTGACGGAATCGCGGCCCCCGGGGAATTGATCGGGATTGTGCGGTCCGGGTAACCGGACCGCACGATCTCCGTATGGCCGACGACCGCTTCCCATAACCTCTGCGCAAGGGAACGACCAGGAGCCGAGCGAAAGAAAACCGGCGGGTTTTCTTGTTTCTTCGCGGACCTGCTCAGGACGGGGGATTAGTTGAGAACTATACGAGGTTCCGAACTGCGCACCGCGCGCACAAAGGCGAGACTGACCCAGGAAGAGGTGGCCCGAAGGGCCTCCGTGAGTGTGCGCACCATCCGCCATATCGAGCACGGCCAGGTGAAGACGCCCCGGCGCGAGACGCTGACGCGGATCGCCGAAGTCGTCGGCTGGCGGCCCGCCGATCCACCGGACGAGCCAGCCTCCGCGCCGGATACCGGGCCGGCCGCCCAGGAGATCCGGGTGCTGGGGCCGCTGGCGGTCCTCTCGGCCGACCGGCCCGTACCGCTGCCCAGCAAGCAGCGCGCGCTGCTCGGGCTGCTCGCCGTCCAGCCGGACCGGACGGTCAGCCACGAGGAGATCGCGGACGTGCTGTGGAACGGCGAGGCCCCGCCCTCCTATCCGCAGCTGGTGCACACCCATGTGGCCCGGCTGCGCCGGATCGTGGAGCCCTCCGCCGGGGCGGCCGCCGCCACCGTGCGGCGGATCAGCACCGTGCGCGGCGGCTATGTCTTCAACAGTACGGACGTACGGCTGGACCTGTGCCGGTTCGAGGACCGGGTGGCCCTGGCCCGCCGGACCGTGACGCACGAACCGCTGGTCGCGCTCGACCTCTACGGGCAGGCCCTGCACTGCTGGCAGGGGCGGCTGCTGCACGACCTGCCCCAGCTCTGGCACCACCCCTCGGTGGTGCGGGTGGCCCAGCGCCATATCGACGTGGCCATCGAGTCCGCCGACCTGGCCCTGCGGCTGGACCGGCCCGGCTTCGCCGTGGAGCATCTGCGCACCGCCTCGTACGAGGAACCGCTGCACGAACCCCTCCAGGCCCGCATCATGCTGGCGCTCGCGGGCTCCGGCCGCCGGGCGGCGGCCCTCCAGCTCTTCGCCGAGCTGCGCACCCGGCTGAAGGAGGAGCTCGACGTCGAGCCGGGCGACGACATCCGGCGGGCGCGCGAGACGGTCCTGCGGGGCGGCGGCGCCCCGGAGCAGCGTGTCCTCTCGGCCATCCCCGCGCCCCGGTCGCCGAGGTCGCGGATGTCCGGGCCGCCGCCCCGCGCGGGCACCGCCGGCCCGGTCCACCCGGCGGCCGCCCCGGCGGGCCGCTCGCCCAGCATCGGGGCGCCCGCCCAGCTCCCCCTGGTGCCCGCCCCCTTCACCGGCCGGGCGGGGCAACTGACCGCCCTGGACCACGCGTTGCTCCGGCGGCACGGTGGCCACGGCTCCCCGGGGATCGCGGTGGTGCACGGCCCGGCGGACATCGGCAAGAGCGCCCTGGTGGTGCGCTGGGCCCATCATCGGCTGGCCGAGTTCCCCGACGGGCAGCTGTACGCCAGCCTCCAGGGCAGCATGGACCCCGAGCAGCGGACCGTGACCCCGTGCACGGTGGTCACCGGTTTCATCCGCTCCCTCGGCGTACGCGACGACTGGATTCCCGACACCCCGCACGAGGTGACCGCCCTCTTCCGCAGTTTGCTGGCCGGGCGCCGCTTCCTGGTGGTGCTGGACGACGTGGAGACCGCCTCCGAGGTCCGCTGCCTGCTGCCGGGCACCCCGGGCAACGCGGTGGTCGCCACCAGCCGCTCCCCGCTGGCCGACCTGGAGACCCGCGAGGGCGCCCACTCGCTGGGCCTGGGTGCGCTGACCGCCGAGGAGGCGCACGAGCTGATCGTGACGCACCTGGGCGCCGAGCGCACGGCCGCCGAACCGGGCGCGGCCGAGGAACTGGCGGCGGTCTGCGGCCGTCTGCCGCTGCCGCTGCGCCGGGCCGTCACCGAGCTCGCCGCCACCCCGTCCGGCTCCCTCGCCGGGCTCGCCGCCGACCTCGCCCGCACCGCCCCGCCCCGGCCTGACGGCCCTCACCCGGCTCCCTGACGCGGCTGCCTGACACGGCCGCTGACAGCCTTACGGCAGGCTGACAGCGCCTGCCACCCCGCCTCTCCGCCACCCGTTCGCCCAGCTCAGCGTGGCCGTTACCGGTCACGCCGCTGACATTCCGTTCGGAAAGGGCATCGGCCCGCCTTTGCGCGGGCCGGGTCCGGTTGCTCCGCGACGGGTGCCGCCCTAGGGTCACGGATCTCGGGACGGCCCGGAGCGCTACCGCTCCGACTCCCCCGCTCACCACCCTTCGGCGCCTCGGACGAGAGGCGTGCCCCGGGGAATTCCCTGATGTTTCCCGGACGCGGGCAGCAGACATTTCGAGAGGACGGGAAATGGCGAAGAACATATCGGCCGAGGAAGCCCAGAAGTGGCTGATCGAGGAGATCGCCCAGCGGCTCAGCGTGGCACCGGCCGACGTTCCGCCCGACCAGTACTTCGACGAGCTCGACCTGGACAGCACCCAGGCGCTCATCATCGCCGGTGAGATGGAGTCCTGGCTGGGCTTCGAGCTCGGCACCACGGCGCTCTGGTACCACCCCACCATCGAGGCGCTCGCCGCGCACATCGCCGAGGAGAGCCAGAAGCACACCGCCGCGGCCTGACCGCCGCGGCCCAGCCGCCCCGGCACCCGGGCCGCGCCGACCGCCACCCGCGCCCGGCGACCGTACGGGACCGGTGGCCGTACCGGACCGGTGGCCGCGCTCCCGGTATCCGGTCCCACCCGGCCCGTACGGCGAAGGAGCCGAGCCCGGCCGCCGGCCGTGCGGCCCACCGGCGGGCGTCGCCCCGCATCCCGGCCTTATCCGGCGCTCCCGGTGCGACTCCGGCCCCGCATCCGCCCGAGACCGCCGGCCCCGGGACACTCCGGCCCCCGCGCCACGGCCGGACCGACCGCCCCCGGCGCACGGCCGCCCGCACCGCGCCCGTACCGCCACCGGGCCCCGGCCCGAGGCCCCCGCCCACGACCGCCGCCACCGCGAGGTCCACCGGTCCGGATCGTCCCTCCCCCGCCTTTGAGGACGCCCTCCCCGCAGGCCCCTGCGGCCCCCTCGGCCCCTCCGCGCCGGAGCCGGGGCCGACGTGCCCCGAAGTCCCTGTTCGCCCAGATCCAGAGAGACTTGCCGTGAACCCTTCGCAGGAACCCGACCTCGACCGTCGGCTCGCCCGGGACCCCATCGCCATCGTCGGCCTCTCCGCGCTCTACCCCAAGTCCAGCAACGTGCGGGACTTCTGGGCGAACGTCGTCTCGGCCGCCGACTGCATCGACGACGTGCCCGCGGGCCACTGGGACGTGGACGAGCACTACGACCCCGACCCCACCGTGCCGGACAAGACGTACTCCAAGCGCGGCGGCTTCATCCCTGACGTCCCGTTCAACCCCCTGGAGTTCGGCCTGCCGCCGAACACCCTGGAGGTGACCGACGTCCTCCAGCTGCTCAGCCTGGTGGTCGCCCGCGACCTGCTGAAGGACGCCGGCGCCGACCAGCCCTGGTACGACGCCTCGCGCACCGGCGTGGTCCTCGGCATCACCGGGGCCAACCAGCTCACCCAGCCGCTGACCGCCCGCCTCCAGAGCCCGGTGCTCAAGGAGGTCGTCCGCAGCTGCGGTCTTTCCGAGCGGGACGCCGAGGAGATCACCGCCAAGTTCCGCCTGGCGTACGCCCCGTGGGAGGAGAACTCCTTCCCCGGCATGCTGGGCAACGTGGTGGCGGGCCGGGTCGCCAACCGGCTGGACCTCGGCGGCATCAACATGACGATCGACGCCGCCTGCGCCAGCTCCCTCGGCGCGGTCCGCACGGCGGTCAGCGAGCTGCTGGAAGGCCGCTCCGACACCATGCTGGTGGGCGGCTGCGACGCCGAGAACACGATCTTCATGTACCTCTGCTTCAGCAAGACCCCGGCCCTGTCGAAGTCCGGGCGGATCCGCCCGTTCGACAAGGACGCCGACGGCACCCTGATCGGCGAGGGCATCGGGATGCTCGCGCTGCGCCGGCTCGCCGACGCCGAGCGCGACGGCAACCGGATCTACGCGGTGCTGCGCGGTATGGGCACCTCCAGCGACGGCCGGTTCAAGTCGATCTACGCCCCGCGCAAGGAGGGCCAGGTCGTCGCCCTGCGCCGGGCGTACGAGGACGCCGACTGCCTCCCGTCCAGCGTCGAGCTCTTCGAGGCGCACGGCACCGGCACGGCGGTCGGGGACGCCACCGAGCTCAGCGCGCTGTCCGCCGTCGTCTCCGAGGGCAACGACCGGCGGCAGTACGCGGCCGTGGGCAGCGTCAAGTCCCAGATCGGGCACACCAAGGCGGCGGCCGGTGCGGCCGGGCTGATCAAGCTGGCACTGGCCCTGCACCACAAGGTGCTGCCGCCCACCATCAACGTGAACGAGCCCAACCCCGCCATCGACTTCGCCTCCGGGCCGTTCTACGTCAACACCGAGGCCCGTCCCTGGATCCGCGACCCGGAGCGCCCCAAGCGCCGGGCCGCCGTCTCCTCGTTCGGCTTCGGCGGCACCAACTTCCACATGGTGCTGGAGGAGCACGGCGACGGCGACGACCTGAAGGTCACCCACCCGGTCGCCGCGGTCCAGCTGTGGCACGCCCCGGACACCGCCGCCCTCACCGCGCTGCTCGCCGCCGACGCGCCCGCGACCGGCGGCCCGGCCCCCGAGGGCCACGCCCGCCTCGCGCTGGTCGCCCGTACCGCCGACGAGCTGGCGTCCCTGCGCGAGCTGGCTCTCGGCGAGCTGCGCGCCCGCCCCGAGGCCGAGGCCTGGTCGCACCCCAAGGGCCTGCACTACCGCCGCCGGGCCGCACAGGCCGGCCGGGTCGGAGCCCTCTTCGCGGGCCAGGGCAGCCAGTACGTCAACCTGGGCCGGAGCGCCGTGATGGCGCTGCCCCCGCTGCGGGCCGCCTTCGACCGGGCCAACACCGCCGCGCCGGGCGAGACCCCGCTGTCCCGGGTCGCCTTCCCGCCGCCGCTGTTCGGGGCGCAGGTGCCCGCCGAGCAGGAGGCCGCGCTCCGGGCGACCGCGTACGCGCAGCCGGCCATCGGCGCGCTGTCCGCGGGCCAGTTCCGCTACCTGTCCGAACTGGGCTTCGCCGCCGAAGGGTTCCTCGGCCACAGCTTCGGTGAGCTGACCGCTCTGTGGGCCTCCGGGGCGCTGGACGACGAGGCGTTCTTCGCCCTCGCCCGGGCCCGGGGCAAGGCCATGGCCCCACCGCCGGAGGCCGGGTTCGACCCCGGGGCGATGGCCGCGGTCTCCGCGCCGGAGGAGCGGGTCGCCGCACTGCTGGCCGACCGGCCGGGGGTGGTCGTCTGCAACCGCAACGCGCTCGACCAGATCGTGGTCGGCGGCCCCACCGCCGAGGTGGACCTGCTGGTCGCCGCCGCCAAGGAGGCGGGCCTGCGGGCGAGCCGGCTGCCGGTCTCGGCGGCCTTCCACACGCCCCTGGTCGGCCACGCGCTGGACGCGTTCCGGACCGAGGTGGAGCACTTCCAGGTCAACCGCCCGCACGGGACCGTGTTCGCCGACACCCGAGGGGCCGCCTACGGCGAGGACGTCGCCGCCAACCGCTCCGTACTGGCCGAACAGCTGGTCAACCCGGTGGACTTCGCCGGGCGGGTGGAGGAGATGTACGCCGCCGGGTTCCGGGTCTTCGTGGAGTTCGGGCCCAAGAACATCCTCACCCAGCTGGTGCGGCGCATCCTCGGCGACCGGGAGCACTGGGTGGTGGCGCTCGACGCCGGCCCCGGCCGCGACGCCGACACCGCCGTCAAGCAGGCCGTCGCCCAGCTGGCCGTCCTGGGGCTGCCGCTGGCGACCACCGACCGCTACACCGCCCCGGCGCCGGTGGCCGAGCCGGCCAAGGGCATGTCCATCCTGCTGAACGGCATCAACTACGTCTCGCCCGAGCGGCGGGCCGCGTACCGCGAGGCGATCGACCACGGCTACCGGATCGCCGCCCCGGTGGCACCGGGACAGGCCGCCGCCCCGGCACCCGCCGCCCCCTCGGCGGCACTGCCCGCGGTCCCGGCCCCCCGGCCCGCGCCGCTGCCGACCCCGGCCCGCGCCACGCCCGCCCCGGCACCGGCCGCTGCCCAGGTCGCCGTCCCGGCCACCGCCCCGGCCACCGCGTCGACGGCCACGGCCGTCCGGCCGGTGCCCGCCCCGGCCCCGGCCGTGCCCGCACCCACCGCCTTGGAGACCCCTCACGTGGACAGTGATCGCCTGGCCGGTCTGGTGGCCGACCATCTCGCCCTGCACGACGACTACCTCACCGGCCAGTTGCAGAGCGCGGAGCGGCTGGCCGGGCTGCTGGAGCGGGCCGCCGCCCAGGGCCAGGTGGGCCAGGTCCTGGCCGGGGTGAACGCCGTCAAGGAACACGGTCTGGACATCGGCCGCAGCCATCTGCGGGCCAACGAGATCCTGCGCGACCTGGCCGGCCTGGAGTTCGGCGCCGCCCCCGCTTCGGCCACCCCCGCACCCGTACCACTCGCCGTACCGGCCCCACCCGCGGCGCCCGCCCTCCACCGGCCCGCCCCCGCCCAGGTCCCGGCCGCCCAGCTCCCGGCCGCCCTGGCCCCCGCCCCGCAGCCCCTCGCCCCGGCCCCCGCGGCTCCCGCACCGGCGCCCGTCCAGCCCACCGCCCCCGTCCAGGCGGCCCCCACCGGGCCCGACGCCACCACCGCCGAGGCCGCGCTGCTCGACGTCGTCGCCCTGAAGACGGGCTACCCCGCCAACATGCTCGAACTCGACATGGACATCGAAGCCGACCTCGGCATCGACTCCATCAAACGCGTCGAAATCATGGGCATCCTCCAAGAACGCTTCCCCGGAGCCATCACCGCAGGCCCCGAACAACTCGCCGAACTCCGCACCCTCCGCCAGATCGTCGAATTCACCACCACCACCCAGGCAGCCCCTGCGGCCCCCGTCGCCCCCACCGGACCCGACACCGCCACCGCCCAGACCGCCCTGCTCGACGTCGTCGCCCTGAAGACGGGCTACCCCGCCAACATGCTCGAACTCGACATGGACATCGAAGCCGACCTCGGCATCGACTCCATCAAACGCGTCGAAATCATGGGCATCCTCCAAGAACGCTTCCCCGGAGCCATCACCGCAGGCCCCGAACAACTCGCCGAACTCCGCACCCTCCGCCAGATCGTCGAATTCACCACCACCACCCAGGCAGCCCCTGCGGCCCCCGTCGCCCCCACCGGACCCGACACCGCCACCGCCCAGACCGCCCTGCTCGACGTCGTCGCCCTGAAGACGGGCTACCCCGCCAACATGCTCGAACTCGACATGGACATCGAAGCCGACCTCGGCATCGACTCCATCAAACGCGTCGAAATCATGGGCATCCTCCAAGAACGCTTCCCCGGAGCCATCACCGCAGGCCCCGAACAACTCGCCGAACTCCGCACCCTCCGCCAGATCGTCGAATTCACCACCACCACCGAGGCGGCCCCTGCGGCCCCCGTCGCCCCCACCGGACCCGACGCCACCACCGCCCAGACCGCACTCCTCGACGTCGTCGCCCTCAAAACCGGCTACCCCGCCGACATGCTCGAACTCGACATGGACATCGAAGCCGACCTCGGCATCGACTCCATCAAACGCGTCGAAATCATGGGCATCCTCCAAGAACGCTTCCCCGGAGCCATCACCGCAGGCCCCGAACAGCTCGCCGAACTCCGCACCCTCCGCCAGATCGTGGAGTTCACCAGCGGAGCCGCCGCCTCTCCGGCGGAGGCCGCCCCCACCCCGGCCGCCCCGGCCACCTTCACCGCCCCGGTCGGCACCGGCATAGGGCGGGCGCAGGCCGCCCTGGTGACCCTGCCCAGCCCGGACCAGCTGGTCGGCGCCTTCGCCGAGGGTTCGGGTGCGCTGATCGTGGACGACGGCGCCGAGTTGGCGCCGGTGCTGGCGCAGCGGCTGATCGAGTCCGGCCGCCGGGTGCATGTGCTGCGGCTGCCCGGGGTGGCCCAGCGGGCCGGCGGGGTCAAGGACCACGCGCTGAGCGGCTGGGGCGTGACCGAGCTGGCCGAGCGGATGGAGGAGATCCTCGCCGACCGGGTCAGCACCGTGATCGACCTGACCGCCGCGGGTGCGGGGGACTGGTCCGACGGGGTGCGGCGGCTCGCGCACACGCTGCTGGTCGCCAAGCACGCCGTCCGGCCGCTGACGACCGCCGCCGCCTCCGGCCGTGCCGCCTTCCTCACCGTCACCCGGCTGGACGGGGCCTTCGGGCTCGGCGGGGTCGCGGAGGAGCTGGCCCCGGCGGGAGGCGCCGGAGGGCTGGTCAAGACCCTGGCCGTGGAGGCCCCCGAGCTGTTCTGCCGCGCGGTCGACCTGGCCCCGGCGCTGAGCCCGAAGGCCTCGGCCGAGCTGCTTCTCGCCGAGCTGGGCGACGCCGTGACCGACCCGGCGCAGGTCGGCCTGGACGGGGCCCGGCGGGTCGGTCTGACCCTCGCCGAGGAGCTGCCGGGCGCCGGCGGGACGGCGGAGGTGCCGGAACTGACCGGTGACGACGTCCTGGTGGTCACCGGTGGGGCGCGCGGCATCACCGCCGCCTGTGTGATCGAGCTGGCCCGGCGCTACCGGCCCGGCCTGCTGCTGCTCGGTCGCACTCCGCTGGCGGACGAGCCGGAGTGGGCGCGGGGCGTGGAGACCGCCGCGCTGAAGGCCGCCGCGGCCGCCCGGTTGAAGTCGGCGGGCGAGAAGCCGACCCCCAAGCGGGTGGAGCAGCTCTACCAGGGCGTCGTGGGCGCCCGGGAGATCCGCGCGACGCTCGCCGAGGTGAGCGCCGCGGGCAGCGAGGTGGAGTACCTGGCCGCGGACATCACCGACCCGGTCGCCACCGCCGCCGCGCTCGCCCCGCACCGGGACCGGGTGACCGGTCTGGTGCACGGCGCGGGGGTCCTCGCGGACCAGCTGATCGCCCAGAAGAAGGCCTCCGAGGTGGAGCGGGTGTTCGCTCCCAAGCTGGCCGGGCTGCGCGCGGTGACCGCCGCGCTGGACACCGGCGCCCTGCGCCATGTGGTCCTCTTCTCCTCGGTCGCCGGCTTCTTCGGCAACCGGGGCCAGTCGGACTACGCGATGGCCAACGAGGTGCTCAACACCTGGGCGTCCGCCTGGAAGCAGCGCCACCCGGCGGCCCGGGTCACCTCGCTCAACTGGGGCGCCTGGGACAGCGGCATGGTCTCCCCGGAGGTCAAGGCCGTCTTCCGGGAGCGCGGCCTCACCCTGATCCCGGTGGACACCGGGGCCCGGCTGTTCGCCGAGCAGTTCGCTCCCGACCGCGCCGGTGACGTGGTGACCGTGCTGGGCCCGACCACCCCGCTGTCGGTGCCGGAGCGGACCGTCCCGACCGCGACCGTGGTGGAGCGGGCGACGGCCCCGCTGGAGGGCGAGCCGATCCTCGCCGACCATGTCATCGGCGAGGCCCCGGTGCTCCCGGCGGTGCTGGCGCTCGGCTGGATGATCGGGGCGGCGGAGCGGATCCACGGCGCCGAGGTGCGCCAGGTCCGGGACTTCTCCGTACACAAGGGCATCGTCTTCGACGGCTCCCAGCCCGAGCGGATGACCCTGGAGCTGACCGCCGACGGCACCGCGGTGCGCGGTGCGATCCGGTCCACGGACGCCCAGGGCGCCGTCCGGCCGCACTACGGGGCGGTGCTGGACCCGGCGGCAGCGCTCGCCGCGGTCTCCCCCGGCGCGCTGCCCGCCCTCGGCAGCGGCCGGTCCGCCGACGAGCTCTACGGCGACGGCACCCTCTTCCACGGCCCCTCGCTGCGCGGGGTGCGCCGGGTGCTGGCCGAGGACGAGGCCGCCCAGCGGCTGGTCCTGGAGTGCGAGCTGACCGAACTCCGTACGGCGGGAGGCGCGTTCGCGGGCGGCCGGTTCGCCCCCGGCGCCGCGGATCTGCTGCTCCAGGCGGGTCTGGTCTGGGTGCGGCTGTTCCGGGGCACCGCCGGTCTGCCGCTGTCGGTCGGCCGGGCGGACCTGCACCGGCCGCTGCCCGACGGTGAGCCCTTCGTGGTCGTGGTCGAGCCCGCCGCCTCCGCCGCCACCGGCTCCGGCGCCTCGCTCACCGTCACCGCGTGCACCCCGGGCGGAGAGGTGATCACCCGCTTCGAGGACGTCTCCGTGGTCTCCGCGCCCCAGCTGGCGGCCAAGTTCATCAGCGGCTGATCCCCCCTTCGTACCCGACGCACGCGATCGGGTCGGCCCGGACGGCGCCTCCCCCGCGCCGCCCGGGCCGGCCCGCCCCCCAAGAAGGGACCGTAGAGCTCTCATGAGCAAGTACGCCATCGTTGGCCTCTCCTGCCTGTTCCCGGGGGCCGGCAGCCCTGCCGAGTTCTGGCGGAACCTCCGCGCCGGGACGGACAGCCGCGCGGAAGGCGGCGAGCGGGTCTTCGGGCCCGGCATCGACGCACGGGACGCCGACCCGCGGCACGCCGTCTACTGCACCCGGGGCGGCTTCGTCACCGACTTCGCCTTCGACCCGGAGGGCTTCCTGCTGGACCCCGGCCACCTCGCCGGGCTGGACCGGATCTTCCACTGGTCGCTGCATGTGGCCCGGGAGGCGCTGCGGGACAGCGGGCAGCTGGAGCGCCCCGGGGTCCTGGAGCGCACCGGGCTGATCCTGGGCAACTACTCCTTCCCCACCCCGGCCTCCGCCGGGGTCAGCGTCCCCCTGGTGCGGGAGGCGGTCCTGGAGGGACTGCGCCGGGCCGGGCACCCGGCGCTCGGCGCGCTGGCCGACGGGAGCCGGCGGATCGACCCGTCCCGGCTGCGCCCCGAGGACCTGCGGGTGAGCGGTTCGCCCGCCTCCCTCGCCGCCGGCGCCCTGGGTCTGGGCGGCCCCCGCTACGCCCTGGACGCCGCCTGCTCCTCGGCGCTGTACGCGCTGAAGCTGGCCTGCGACCACCTCGCCGCCGGCCAGGCGGACCTGGTGCTGGCGGGCGGGGTCTGCGCACCCGACCCCACCCTGATCCACCTCTCCTTCTCCGACCTCCAGGCCTATCCCCGGGACGGCTTCAGCCAGCCCTTCGACAGCCGCTCCGGGGGCATCCTCACCGGTCAGGGCGCGGGCATGGTCGCGGTGAAGCGGCTGGCCGCCGCGGTACGGGACGGCGACCGGGTGTACGCGGTGGTGGACGGGATCGGGCTGACCAACGACGGCAGCGGGCGCCATCTGCTGGTGCCGCGCGGCGGCGGCCAGCTCCAGTCGTACGAGCAGGCCTACGCCGACGCCGGGGTGGACCCGGCCACCGTGGACTACCTGGAGTGCCACGCCACCGGCACCCCGATCGGGGACGCCACCGAGGCGGACTCGGTCGCCGAGTTCTTCGGCGGTGCGGGCCGGGTGCCCCTGGTCGGCTCCGTGAAGGGCAACATCGGCCATCTGCTCACCGTGGCGGGCCTGAGCAGCCTGCTGAAGGTCATCCTGGCCATGGGCCACGGCCACATCCCGCCGACCACCGGCGTCGAGCAGCCGGTGGCCTCCAAGGACGGACGGGTCGGCGAAGGCTCGCTGGTGCGCACCGGACGCCCCTGGCCCGAGGGCGAGGGGCCCCGCCGGGCCGCGGTCTCCGCGTTCGGCTTCGGCGGCACCAACGCCCATGTGGTGCTCTCCGAGGCGGCCACCGCGGCGGACGGCGCCACCGGGGACGCCGAGCCCACCCCCGTACCCGCGCTGGACATCGTCGGCCTGGGCGCCCACTTCGGCCCGCTGGACTCGCTGGACGCCTTCGAGGAGGCGGTCCACCGGGGCACCGGCTCCCTCGCCCCGCTGCCCGAGCGGCGCTGGCGCGGGCTGGACCAGACCCGCGGCGGCTCGCTGGAGGCCGCCACCGGCGTCTCGCCGGACGCCCTGCCGTACGGCGCCTTCGTGGACGGCCTGGGCATCGACCCGGTGGACCTGAAGATCCCGCCGGCCGATCTGCGGACGTACAACCTCCAGCACGCCCTGGTCACCAAGGTCGCCGACGAGGCGCTGCGCGACGCCGGTTTCAGCCGCGCCGCGGCCCCCGGCGGCGGGGCGCCCGAGCCCCGCCGGATCGCGGTGGTGGTCGGGATGGAGATCGAGCCGATGACCCATCTGCGGCTCACCCGCCGCAGCCTGGGCGCCTTCGTCCGCGAGGAGTTCGCCCGGGCCGGGGTGGCGGTGGACGAGGAGCGGTTGGCGGCGGTGAGCGCGGCGGGCCGGGACGCGGTGGTGGACCCCATCGTCGCCAACGAGGTGCTGAGCTTCATCGGCAACGTCATGGCGAGCCGTATCTCCTCGCTCTGGAACCTGACCGGCCCCTCCTTCACGGTCTCCTCCGACGGCTCCGGCACCGCCGAGGCGCTGGAGGTGGCGCGGCTGCTGCTGCTCGACCCCGGTATCGAGGCGGTGCTGGTCGGCGCGGTCGACCTGGCCGGCTCGGCCGAGAACCTGCTGCTCCGCCCGGACGTGGTCGCCGAGGCCGGACTGACCTTCGCCGAGGGCGCCCGGGGCCGGCGGATCGGCGAGGGCGCGGGGGCGCTGGTGGTCACCCGGCCCGGGGAGCGGGAGCGCCCCGCCTACGCCCGGCTGGACGCGGTCGCCATCCGGCACGCCGCCCCGGTGGACGGCGCGGTGCCGGAGGCCGACGCGGCGGTGCTGGCGGCGGCGGCCGAGGAGGCGCTGACCGCGGCGGGTGTCACCGCGGCCGACATCGGCTATCTGGAGGCCCACGCGGGCGGCACTGAGGCCCAGGACCGCGCCGAGATCGCGGCGCTGGCCCGGATCTACCCGGCCGGGAGCGGCAGTGTCGCCCTGGGCAGCGCCAAGGCCCTGGTGGGCGACGCCGGGTGCGCGGCCACCATGGCCGGGCTGATCCGCACCGTGCTCTGCCTGCACCACGGCTATCTGCCCGGCACCGGCGGCTGGACCCGCCCGGCCGAGGAGCTGGCCGGCGACTTCGGCGCCTCGGCGCTGTACGTGCCGACCGCGTCCCGGCCGTGGATGCGCCGGAGCACCGGGGGCCGCCGGTACGCCGCCGTGGACTTCGTCGGCCCCTCCGGCGCCCATGGCCACCTGGTGCTCTCCGCCGACGCCACCCGGGGCCGGGTCGCCCCGGCCGACTGGCGGCGGGCCGGCGGACCGGTGGTGCTGCCGCTGTCGGCGGACTCCTTCGACGCGCTGCTCGCCTCGGTCGAGCGGCATACGGAGCTGGTGGCCGACGGCGACCCGTACGCCCTGGCCCGCCAGGCCGCCCGCGAACTCACCGGCAGCGGGCCCCGGGTGGTGCTGGTCGGCCAGGACCGGGACGAGCTGCTGGCCCAACTGCGGCTGGCGGCCCGGGATCTGCCCGGGGTGCACGCCAGGGGCGGCGAGTGGGCCACCCCGGCGGGCAGCTACTCCACCGCGCGGCCGATCGGCCCGGACGGAAAGGTCGCCCTGGTCTACCCGGGCGCCTTCAACTCGTACCCCGGTCTCGGCCAGGACTTCTTCCGCGCCTTCCCGGGGCTGCTGGACCGGTTCGAGGAGGACGCCACCGAGCCGGAGCGCCAGCTGCGCGCCGCCTCGCTCTACCCGCGCGCCCAGAGCGCCCTGGGGCGGCGGGAGTTGATGGAGCTGGAGGCGGGGCTGGGCGAGGACGTTCCGTTCATGCTGGCCACCGGCACCAACTTCGCGCTGCTCTACACCGATCTGGTGCGCGAGGTGCTGGGCGTGAGGCCGCATGGCGCGTTCGGCTACAGCCTCGGCGAGTCCAGCATGCTGTTCGCCACCGGCGGCTGGCGGCGCGCCGGCCGCCGCGACGACCTGATCAGCGACACCCCGGTCTTCAAGGACCGGCTGTGCGGGCCCCGGCGCACCGTGCGCGAGCTGTGGCAGCTGCCGGACTCCGCCCCGGACGCCTCGCTCTGGGCCAGCCATGTGCTGCTCACCGACGCGGACACGGTACGCGCGGCCCTGCCCCGCTACGACCGGGTCCACCTCACCCATGTGAACACCCCGGCCGAGCTGGTGATCGCGGGCGACCCGGAGCAGTGCAAGGCCCTGGTGAAGGAGATCGGCTGCCCGGCGGCCCGCTCGCCCGTCAACGTGGTCATGCACTGCCCGGCCGTGGACGCCGAACTGGACGGCCTGGCCGCGCTGAACGACTACCCCACCGGCTCGTCCGGCGACCTGGAGCTGTTCAGCGCCTACGACTACCAGGCCCTCCCGGCCCTGGAGCGGGGCGAGATCGCCCGCCGGATCGCCTGGACCCTGCGCTCCACCATCGACTTCGCCCGGCTGGTGCGGGACGCCCACGACCGGGGGTACCGCTACTTCGTCGAGGTCGGCCCCGGGGCGACCTGCTCCCGCTGGATCCAGGACACCCTGAAGGACGCCCCGCATGTCGCGGTCCCGGTGGACCGGCGCGGGGTGCCGGCGGCCCGGTCGGTCGCCCGGCTGGTGGCCCGGCTGGTCGGCAACGGCCTGGAGCTGGACCTCTCCGCGCTGCTGGAGTCCCCGCCGACCAGTGTGCACACCGCCCCCGTCCACCGCTTCCATGTGGGTGGCGGTGACCCGCTCCCGGCCCGCCTGGCCCGGGACATCGCCACCGCGACGGCGTCCGCGGGTGCGGCCGCGGACGCCGTCCCCGCCGTGCTCGCCACCTCGGGCGCACCCACCGCCCACGCCACCGCCACCCGACCTGGCCCGGTCGCCACCGGTGCCGCCCCGGTGCCGGGCGGCGAGAGGGCCACCGCCCGACCGGCCGCCGCGGGCCCGGGTGCCCCCCGCCCCGCCGTACCGTCCGCGCCCGTCCTGCCCGTACCGCCCGTACCGCCGGAGGACCCCGCCATGCCTGCCGATCCGACTCTCGCCGACGCGGAGGCCATGGCCTTCGACGGCGACCCGGTCTCCTTCCTGCCGTGGGTGCCCGCACCGCACGGGGAGGACACCGCACCACCGCCCGCGCCCACCCCGGCGGCCCCCTCGACCACCGCCGACTCGACCACCGCCGACTCACCCACCCCTGCCGCCGACCTGGTGCGGGACATCCGGCAGCAGATGGTCGCCACCCACTCGGTGGTGATGGAGACCCAGCGCATCCTGCAGGGCGCCACCCTCTCCCGGATCGAGGCCCTGCTCGACGGCGGCACCCCCGCCGCCACCGCTCCGCCCGCGCCCCTTCCCGTAGCGCCCCTGGCGGCCCCGGCCGCCCCCGCCCTGCCCCCGGCCGCTCCCGCCCCGGCGCCGGAGCGCACGGTCAAGGAGGGGGTCATCTGGGACGAGGCCGATCTGCTGGAGTTCGCGGTCGGCTCGGTCGCCAAGGTCTTCGGGCCGGAGTTCGGCGTGGTCGACGGCTACGCCAAGCGGGTCCGGCTGCCCGCGCCGCCGTACCACTTCGTCTCCCGGGTCACCGCCCTGGAGGGCACCACCGGCGAGCTGAAGCCCGCCACCATCACCACCGAGTACGACGTGCCCGAGGACGCCTGGTACGCGGTGGACGGCGGTGTACCGCCGGCCGTCACCGTGGAGGCGGGCCAGTGCGATCTGCTGCTCGTCAGCTATCTGGGCATCGACTTCCGCAACAAGGGCGAGCGCGTCTACCGGCTGCTGGACAGCACCCTGATCTTCCGCGGCGACCTGCCCCGGACCGGCCAGACCCTCCGCTACGACATCTCCATCGACCGCTTCGTCCACCAGGGCGACACCACCCTCTTCTTCTTCAGCTACAAGTGCTACGCGGACGGCGAGCTGATCCTCGAACTGCACGACGCCTGCGCCGGGTTCTTCAGCAAGGAGGAGCTGGCCACCCCGCTCGGCGTGGTGATGACCGACAAGGAGAAGGCGGAGCGCGCGGCGCTGCCGAAGGGGTACTTCAAGCCCCTGGCGTACACCGAGAAGAACCACCTCACCGCCGAGGACCTCCAGACCCTCTCCGAGGGGCGCCCCGGCGATGTCTTCGGCCCGGACCACGCCCAGGACCCGGGGGTCAATCCGGCGATCCGGCTGCCCGACGCCCGGCTGCGGATGGTGGACGAGGTGGTCATCGACCGCAAGGGCGGGCCGCGCGGTCTGGGCACGCTCAGCGCCACCAAGCGGCTGGAGCCGGACGCCTGGTACTTCACCTGCCACTTCCCGGACGACCATGTGCTCGCGGGCTCGCTGGTCGCCGAGGGCGCGGTGCAGCTGCTCCAGATCTATCTGATGCACCAGGGCATGCACCTCACCCTGCCGGACGCGCGCTTCCAGTGCGTCACCGACGTCCCGATCGAGGTCCAGGTCCGCGGCCAGATCACCCAGGAGCACCGGGAGATCCGCTACGAGGTCGAGGTGATGGAGCTGACGCTGCTGCCGCGCGCCACGGTCATCGCCGACGTACTCATCTACCTGGGCGATCTGCCGGTGATCCGGATGAAGGGGCTGGGCCTCCAGGTCCGGGAGAAGGAGGGCACGCCCTTCCGTCCCGAGCTGGGCGGTGTGCCGAAGTTCCTCGGCCGCCGCAACCGGGACGGCGAGGCCGCGATGATCAACGAGATGCATCTGGCGCACGCCGCCAAGGGACTGCTGGACGTGGCGATGGGCCCGGAGTTCGAGGTCTACCGGGACAGCCGGGCCCCCTACATCCCCAACGGCGACTTCCAGTTCGTGGACCGGGTGATGTCCCTCAAGGGCACCCGCGGCGATCTGCGCAGCCCCGGCTCGGAGATGGTCACCGAGTACGACTCACCGGCCGACGCCTGGTACTACCGGCAGAACTCCCACCCCCACATGCCGAACGCGGTCTACATGGAGACCTCCCTCCAGGCCGCGATCTTCCTCGGCTACTACCTCGGCGCCACCCTGGAGGCGCCCCAGGAGCAGTACGCGATCCGCAACCTGGACGGCCGGGCCACCCTGGTCAAGGACGTGGACCTGCGCGGCAAGACCATCCGGCACCATTCCCGGCTGCTGATGACGAGCGCGGTATCCGGCGCGGTGCTCCAGAACTTCAGCTACGAACTCTCCGCCGACGGCGAGGTGTTCTACACCGGTGAGTCGCTGTTCGGGTACTTCAGCGACGCGGCCCTGGCCAACCAGGTGGGTCTGGACGGCGGTACGTACGTGGCCCCCTGGATCGAGCGGGAGCAGCCGGCGGCCGACCGGGTCCGCCGGATCGAGCTCGGCCCGGACGCCCCCGCCTACCGCGACCCGGCCGGCGGCCATCTGAAGCTGCCCGGCGGGCAGTTCGCCCTGGTCGACCACGTCGACCTGGTCACCGACGGCGGCCGGCACGGCCAGGGGTATCTGCACGGGTACCGCGCCATCCGGCCGGACGAGTGGTACTTCGACTGCCACTTCCACCGCGACCCGGTGATGCCCGGCTCGCTCGGTGTGGAGGCGATCCTCCAGGCGATGCGGCTGTTCGTGCTGGAGCAGGACCTCGCCGCCGGCTTCGAGCGGCCCCGGTTCGCGATGGCCACCGGGGTGGAGACGGCCTGGAAGTACCGCGGCCAGATCCTGCGCCACGATCGCGAGCTCCGCTTCGACGTGCACATCAAGGAGGTCCGCCGCGAGGAGGGCCGGCTGCTCGTGATCGCCGACGCGGACCTGTCCAAGCCGGGTCTGCGCATCTACGAACTCACCGACGTGGCCATCGAGGTCCGCCCCGGGGCCTGACGGCCCGCCCAGCCCTAGGAGCTTCGTTCCCCATGTCTCCCACGCATCACCTTCACGACACGCCTCTGCGATGGCGCGGAGAGCGGTACCCCGGCACGGACGCGGCGGGGATCTACGGCGCCCTCGCCGACCTCGACCAGCCCTGTTTCATCGTCGTCACCCCCGAGGGGATCGGCGCCGTCTCCGGCGGCGGAGTGGTCTCCGGCACCGACACCACCGGCTGGCCGCTGCTCGCCGCCGCCCAGCCGCTGCCGCCGCACCGGCTGGGGTCGGCCGCCTTCCTGACCGCCCACGGGGTGCGCAGCCCGTACATGGCCGGCGCCATGGCGGGCGGCATCGCCTCGGCGGACATGGTCATCGCCCTCGCCCGGGAGGGTTTCCTCGCCTCCTTCGGGGCGGCCGGGCTGCTGCCCCGGACGATCGAGCAGGCGCTCGGCCGGTTCGCCGCCGAGATCCCGGACCTGCCGTACGCGGTCAACCTCATCCACAGCCCCAGCGAGGACCGGCTGGAGCGGGAGGCGGTGGAGTTGTTCCTGCTGCACGGGGTGCGCTGTGTGGAGGCGTCCGCCTATCTGGACCTCACCCCGCATGTGGTCCGCTACCGACTGGCCGGGCTCTACCGGGAGGCGGACGGGACGGTGGTGGCCGCCAACCGGCTGATCGCCAAGGTCTCCCGGACCGAGACCGCGGAGCGCTTCATGCGCCCGGCGCCCGCGGCCCTGGTCGGCTCGCTGCTGGAGCAGGGGCTGATCACCCAGGAGCAGGCCGCGCTGGCCCACCATGTGCCGCTGGCCGACGACATCACCGTGGAGGCCGACTCCGGCGGCCACACCGACCGCCGCCCGCTGCCCGCGCTGCTGCCGACCATCCTGCGGCTGCGTGACACCGTGCAGCGCGAGCACCGCTACCCGGTGCCGGTGCGGGTGGGCGCCGGCGGCGGTCTGGGCACCCCGGTGGCGGTCAGCGCCGCCTTCGCCATGGGGGCCGCCTATGTGGTGACCGGCTCGGTGAACCAGTCCTGTGTGGAGTCCGGCGCGTCCACCGCCGCCAAGGCGATGCTGGCGGAGGCGGGAATCGCGGACTGCGACATGGCGCCGGCGGCGGACATGTTCGAGCTGGGGGTGGAGCTCCAGGTCCTGAAGAAGGGCACCCTCTTCCCGATGCGGGCCAGGAAGCTCTACCAGCTCTACCAGGCGTACGACGGCATCGAGGCCATCCCGGCGGCCGAGCGGGCCAAGCTGGAGCAGCAGCTGTTCCGGCGTCCGCTGGAGGACGTCTGGCAGGAGTGCGTGGGCTACTTCGAGCGGCGCGACCCGGAGCAGCTGGCCCGCGCGGCGGGCAGCCCCAAGCGCCGGATGGCGCTGGTGTTCCGCTGGTATCTGGGGATGTCCTCGCGCTGGGCGGTCACCGGGGAGGGCGACCGGACGATGGACTACCAGGTCTGGTGCGGCCCGGCGATGGGCAGCTTCAACGACTGGGTGACCGGCAGCTATCTGAAGACCCCGGGCAACCGGCGGGTCGCCGACGTGGCCCACCATCTGATGCTGGGCGCGGCCTTCCACACCCGGCTGGCGCAGCTGCGCAGCGCCGGGGTGCGCATCCCGGCGGGGGTCGGCGACTACCGCCCGGTGCCGCTGGAGGCCCCGGTGGACGACACCCCGGCGGGGCTGCGATGAGCGCGGCGCTGACCCCGGAGCGGCTGGAGGAGCTGCTCGGCGACCCCGGTGACGACACCCTGCCGCACGGGTTCGCGGCGGCGGTGGCCCGGGACGAGCGGGACGAGTTCCCCACCGCCCTGTGCGAGGCGCTGGTGGGCGCCGGGTTCCATCTCAACTACCTGCCCCGCGAGTGGGGCGGCACCTTCGAGTCGTTCGACCGCAGCCTGACCCTGGTGCGGTGCGCGGCCCGGCGGGACGTCAACGTCATGCCGGGCACCATGTTCAGCATCATCGCGGCGACCTGTCTGCAACTGCACGGCTCGCCCGCGCAGCGGGAGCGGGCGGCGCGGATCCTGCGCGGCGGCGGCGCGGTGGCCTTCGCGCTCACCGAGGCGGCGCACGGCAGCGATCTGCTGTCCGGCGAGGTGCGGTTGACCGACGGGGTGCTGGACGGCGAGAAGTGGATGGTGGGCCTGGGGACGCGCTGCGAGGCGGTGTACGTGGTGGCCCGCACCGGCGGCCGGGGACCGGCGGCCTTCTCGGCGGTGCTGCTCGATGTGGCGTCGGCGGAGCCCGGCCGGCTGGAGCGCGCGCCCGCCGCGCGGACCGGCGGGATGCGCGGCATCGACCTGGCCCGGATGCGCTTCACCGGGCTGCCGGTGCCGGACGACGCGCTGGTCGGCCGGGTCGGCGAGGGGCTGGAGGCGGCGGTCAAGGCGCAGCAGGCGGTACGGCTGATGTCCATGGCCGGCAGTCTCGGCATCGCCGACAGCGCGGTCCGCCTCACCCTGGACTTCGCCTCGGCCCGCACGGTCGGGCGCACCGCGCTCACCGCATCGCCGCATGCCCGGCGGGAGTTGGCCGTGGCCTCGGCGGCGCTGCTGGCGGCGGACGCGGTGGCGCTGGGCGCGGCCCGCGGGGTGCACGTCCTGCCCGAGGCGTTCAGCGTCTGGGCCCCGGTCGCCAAGCATGTGGTGGCGGAGTCCGGCGAGGAGCTGATCCGCCGCTGCGGCACGGTGCTGGCCACCCGCTCGGTGCTACGGGAGGGGGCACCCGGCGCCGGGCTGTTCCAGAAGCTCGCGCGGGACTCGGGGGTGGTCCGGGTCATCGACTCCAGCACCCTGGCCAACCTGCGGTCCTACGCGGGCCAGTTGCCCACCCTGACCGGCTCCGGCGCCCTGGTGGACCCGGCCGCCCTGGCCACGGTGTTCGACCTGGACGCGGAGCTGCCCCCGTACCAACCGGACCGCCTCGACCTGTTCGCCCGGGGCGCCGACCCGGTCCTCGCCGGCCTGCCCGGCGCCCTGGCCGCGGCGGCCGAGGACGTACCGGAGGAGGACGGGGTGACGGCCGGGCTGCTGCGGCGGCTGGCCGAGGCCACCGGCGGGCTCGGGGAGCTGACCGGCGCCGCCCAGCGGCCCGGCGCCGACCCCAACGCCCTGGTGGACGCGGCCGAGCGGTACGCCTGGCTGCACGCCGCCGCCACCTGCGTACACCTGTGGCAGGCCAACCGGCACCGCCCGCTGTACGGCACCAAGCCCGGCTCCACCGGCTGGCTGGGCGCCGTGCTCGGCTATCTGCTCGCCCGCGCCGACGGCGTGGACCCCCGGCGCCATGGCGCCGCCCTGCTTCCCGCCCTGGACGCCGTGTCGGCGCTGCGGGAGTCCGGGCAGCTGTTCTCCGCCCTGCCCGTGGCGCTGGCGCCGACGACCCGACAGGAGTCCTGATGTCCCAGGCCGATCTCACCGCGCTCGCCGCGGAGTTGGAGCAGTACCTCGGCGATCCGCACGACGGCGGCAGCCGGATGTCCTTCCACCGGGTGCTGGACCTGGACGAGAACCAGGAGTACCCCTTCGGCCTGGTCAGCCAGTTGCGCCGCTGGGGCGCCCACGAGTACTCGCTGCCCGGGGAGCACGGCGGCCGGGCGGGCAACGTGGAGACCGGCTTCAACCTGATGCGGCTGGTCGCCCGCCGGGACGCCACCACCGCCACCGCGATGGTGATCACCAACCTCAGCTTCATGCCGCTGTGGATCGCCGGCACCGAGGAGCAGAAGAGCGCCGCGGTCGCCGCGATGAAGCGGGGCGGCGGGCTGTCCTGGGGGCTGTCCGAGCGCGAGCACGGCAGTGATCTGGTCGCCAACGAGATGACCGCCGTCAAGGTGGAGGGCGGCTGGGAGCTGACCGGTGAGAAGTGGCTGATCGGCAACGCCACCGTCGCCGACACCATGGTCGTCCACGCCCGCACCGGCAAGCGCAACGGCCCGGCCGCGTACTCCATATTCCTCGTCGACAAGTGGACCCTCGCGGCCGAGACCGTGGAGGAGCTGCCGGTCGAGAAGCTGCACGGGCTGCGGGCCCTGGATCTCAGCGGACTGCGCCTGGAGCGGGCCTTCGTCCCCGACGGCGCGCTGCTGGGGGCCGAGGGCCAGGGGCTGGAGATCGCACTGAAGGCCACCCAGGTCGCCCGCAGCGTGATCGGCAGCCTGCCGATGTCCGCGGTGGACACCGGGCTGCGGCTGACGCTGGACTTCACCGAGGGCCGGATCCTCTTCGGCACCGCGGTCAGCGACGTCCCCTACAGCCGCCGCCAGTTGACCGAGGTGTTCGCCGACCTGATGATCGCCGACGCCATGAGCCTGGGCGCGGTGCGCTGCCTCCAGGCCGCCCCGGAGCAGGTCAGCGTCTGGTCCTCGGCGGTGAAGTACCTGGTGCCGACGCTGCTGGAGCGGACCATGGCCCAGCTGAACACGGTGCTCGGCGCCCGGTTCTTCCTGCGCGACCACCCGCACTACGGCCCGTACCAGAAGATGCTGCGCGACCTGCTGGTGGCCAACATCGCCGACGGCAACACCGTGGTGAACCTGCGCAACCTGGGCCAGCAGCTGGGCGGCCTGCTGACCACCGCCCTGGACGCCTCGCCGGAGGTCCGGGCGGCCGCCGCCGAGCGAGCCGGGGTGCTGTTCTCCATGGACCGGGAGCTGCCGCGCTACGAGCCGTGGCGGCAGGAGCTGTTCAGCCGGGGCGCCGACGACGCGCTGCTCGCCGCCCCGGACGGCATCCGCCGGCTGCGGGAGCTGGCCGAGGCGGCGGACGGCACCGAACGGGAGAGGCTGGAGCGGGCCGCCGAGGTGGCCGAGGAGCTGCTGGACCGGACGGCGGCGCTGGCCGACCGGGCGGCGGCGCTCAAGGAGGAGCTGGGGCGGGCCTACGCCCAGTCGGCCGAGCTGTTCGAACTGTCCAAGGAGTACTGCCTGCTGCACGCGGTCTCCGCCTGTGTGCTCACCTTCGTCCACTCCGCCGGGGTCTCGGAGGCGCCGCTGCCCAGCGGGGCGCTGCTGCTGCTGATGCTGGAGCGGCTGCGCCGCCATATCCACCCGGTCGAGCAGATCACCGACCAGTCGGTGGTGGACGAGGTGATGGCGGTGCTGCGCCGGCTGCACCGCGAGGACCGGCTGTTCTCGCACTGGCAGTTCCCGCTCGCCAAGCGCGCCGGCGACCTCGCCGCCGCCCGCCGCTGAGCACCCGGGGGAGCCCCGCCCATGCCGCCCGCACCGAAAGCCGATGACTCCACCTCCCTGTGGCTGCTGCCGGAGTACGCGGTGGACGGCTTCGCCGCCGCCCTCGGCGGGGCCCGGCTGCTCACCGCCGCGGAACGGGCCGCCCTGGCCCGGCGCCCGGCCCCGGGGGCCCGCCGGCGCTTCCTGGGCGCCCGGCTGCTGTGCCGCCACGCGCTGAGCGCCACCGCGTCCCGTCCGCTCGCCCACTGGCGGTTCACCACCGGCCCGTACGGCCGTCCGGAGCTGGCCGGGGACGGGGACGGGCTGCGGTTCAACCTCTCGCACACCCCGGGGCTGATCGCCTGCGTGGTCACCCGGGGCCGGGGGTGCGGGGTGGACACCGGCCCCGATCCCGCGCCCGCCGGGCTGGCACCGCGACTGGCGGCCCGGCTCGCCCCCGCCGAGCGGGCCGAGCTGGCCGCCGCGGACCCCGGCGCCCGGGACGCCCTCGCCGCCGAGCTGTGGGTGCTCAAGGAGGCGTACCTCAAGGCCCTGGGCACCGGCCTGACCCGGGACCTGGGCTCGTTCGCCTTCGGCCCCCGGGGCGGCGGCCCCATCCGCGTGCACGACCCCCACCGGCCGGCCTCCCGCTGGTGGTTCGACCTGCTGCGGCCCGCCCCCGGGCACCTGGTGGCCGTCGCCGCCGAGGACGGCCGCCCGGGGGCCCTGCGCCGCACCGACCTCGCCCCGCTCCCGCACCTCTCCTCCGTCTGAGACGGCCCCACCCCAGCAAAGGACACCCCATGTCACAGCCCACCCGTCCGCGCGTGGCCATCGTCGGAGCCGGTGCCGCCGGGATCTCCGCCGCCTACCACCTGCGCGAGCGCGCCCACATCACGATCTACGAGCGGGAGGACCGCCTGGGCGGTCACGCCAACACGGTCGAGGTGGTGGAGAACGGCCGCACCCTCGGCATCGACACCGCCTTCGTCGTCTTCAACCGTCCCGCCTACACCAACCTCTGCGAGTTCTTCGAGGAGCTGGGCGTCGACACCGTCGAGCACCGCGGCGCCTTCAACTTCTTCGACCGGGACAGCGGCCTGGAGTACGGGACCAGGGAGCTGGACCTGAGCGAGGAGGAGGTGACCGCCCGCTACTCCGAGGAGTTCCTGACCATCTGGCGGGAGGCGCGGCGCTTCCACACCGAGGGGCGCAAGGACTTCGTCCGCAAGAAGGCCGACATCCCGCTCGGCGAGTACCTGGACCGGGGCGGCTACAGCCAGGCGTTCCGCCACTCGTATGTGATCCTGCTCTGCTCGGCGGTCTGGTCCATCCCGGCCGAGCTGATCTGGCAGATGCCCGCGAGCACCGCCATCGCCTTCTTCATGGGGCACGACGAGGGCGGCCTCGGCGGTCGCGGCGTGGACTGGCGCACGGTGGGCGGCGGTTCGGTCTCCTACGTGCGCAAGGCGCTGGCCGCGATCGGCCCGGAGATCCGCTCCGCCGAGCCGGTGACCGCCATCCACCAGGACGGCGAGGGGGCCACCGTGACCACCGCGCGGGGCTCCGAGCGGTACGACTACGTGGTCATCGGCGCGCACGCCGACGAGGCGCTCGCCCTGCTGGACAACCCCAGCGACCGGCAGACCGAGGTGCTCTCCAAGGTGGCCTACAACGGCTCCACGGTCATCCTGCACACCGACCCCTCCGTGGTGCCGGCCGACCGGGAGCGCTGGGAGGCGTGGAACTACGGCAAGGTCGAGGTCGACGGGCAGCCGAGGACCTATGTCGCCTACTACATGAACAAGCTGCACGGCTTCACCGCCGAGCAGGACTACTTCGTCACCCTGGACTACCCGGGCGAGGTGGACCCGGCGACCGTCATCGCCGAGTTCCCGTACACCCACCCCGTCATCGACGTCCCGGTCCGCGAGATGCAGCAGCACATCTATGACGTCAACGACGGCACCCGGGTGAAGCTGTGCGGCTCCTACTTCCACGCCAGGCGCCACGGCGTGGACCAGATCGGCTCGCACGAGGCCGCCTACTCCTCCGGCATGGACGTGGCCGCCCGGATCATCGGCGAACTCTGACCCTCCACACAGCGGCGCCCCGGGGAACCCGTTCCCCGGGGCGGTCTCATGCCGCCCCCTCACCCTCCCCCGCTGTACAGCTCCCGCCCGCTGAGGAGATCGGTCAGAAACCCCAGGACGGAGCGCTCCGCCGGCCCGGCCCCCCGCTCCCTCTCCCGGACCGCGAACCGCTCCCGCCCGGTGCGCGCGGATCCGTCCAGCGGCGGCCGGGGCGCCGGGAGTACGGGATGCTCCCCCGCGGCCTCCCCGGACAGCTCCGGGGCCCGGGTACTGATCTGCTCCAGCCGGGCGCGGAGCAGCGGGGTGTGGCCGTGGGCCTCGGTGAGCCGGCGCCGGGCCTCGGTGTAGACCCCGATCGCCTCCCCGCTCCGCCCCGAGCGGCACAGCGCCAGCATCAGCTGGTCGTGGAAGCGCTCGCACAGCGGGTGGGCGGCGATGGCCTCGCGCAGCTCCGGGACGACCTCCCGATGGCGCCCGGTGCGCAGCGCCGTGTCGAACAGCATCCCCAGCGCCCGGTGCCGCTCGTCCCGGAGCCCGTCCGCCAGCGCGGCGCAGAGGAGCCCGTGCGGTCCTCCACCGCCACCGAGCACGGCCCCGCGCCACAGCGGCAGGGCGCCGCGCAGCACGGTGTACGCGTCCTCCGGGTCGGTCCGGCGCAGCCGGGCGGCCCGGGCGACGGCGAGGCCGAAGCGCCCGCTGTCCGTCTCCGCGGCCGCGACCCGCAGCAGCAGCCCGTCCGGGCCGGCGGTCAGCCGCGCCCGCGCACCGCCCGGCCCCTCCACCGCCGCGATGGCGGAGCGCAAACCGGCGACATGGGCGCCGAGCGCGGCGCGCGCGTGCTTCGGGGTCCGGTCGCCGCCCCAGACCTCCCGGACCAGCTCCTCCCGGGGCACCGGGGCGTTCGGCCGGGCGAGCAGCGCGCCGAGCAACCGCCGCTGCTTGGGGCTGGTCAGCGGCGCCCGAAGGCGGCGCTCCTCGTCGAGCAGATCGGGCGGGCCCAGAATCCTGAACTGCATGTCCTTGCCTCCCCGCACGCGGTACGCGGGGCCTTTGCCCCGTGCCCTTCCACCCGCGAGAAGACCATCCACCCCGTCCGGCGCACCTGAGGGCCGGCCACTCACTTCCCCCCGGCCTCGGCGACCCGCCCCCCGCCGGCACCCCGGCGCGGGCCGGGGGAAGGTGAGTACCCACCACTCACGCACCCCCGCCCGCCCCCGTGTTGTCATCGGGGCGGGTCAACCGCGGTGGCGGACCGTGGACTCGGCCTCCTGGGCGAGCCGGCGCAGGGCCAGCAGCGCGGGCTCCAGCAGGATGGTCAGCAGCACGGCCCGCTCCGCCTTCTCCAACGGGTCGTCAGGCCCTTCGAGTTGGTCCAGGTCGAGGGTGGCCGTCTGCTCGGCCAGCGCGGCATAGGGCAGCAGTTCGCGCCAGCCGTATTCCACACCGAGGGAGTTGAGCGTGTGCAGGGTCCGGGTGATGACCTCGCGGGCGGGATTGTGCTCGGAGACGGTCCACCCCATCTCGGCGAGGAGGTGGTCCACCCCCAGCCCGTCCCCCTCCTCCTCCGTACCCTTGCCGCCCCCGTCGCCGGACGGCCAGATGCCGAAGACCAGGCCCAGCAGCTCATGGGTGTCGGACTTGCCCTCGGAGATCACGTCCAGGACGTCCTTGGCGGCGCCCACGCTCAGCCCCCGCACCCCGATCAGGGCCCGGATCAGCCGGAGGCGGCGCACATGGGCCTCGCCGTACTCCGCCTGGGTGGCGGCGGTCGCGCGCCCGGGCGGCAGCAGCCCCTCCCGCAGGTAGTACTTGATCGTCGCGGTGGCCACTCCACTGCGACGGCTCAGTTCGGAAATCCTCACCCGGATTCAGCTCCCCACTGGCAACTAGGCAGTAGCACTGTCTAATATAGATACCGCCACTCACCAACTGTGATGCGAGGATACCGTGCCGACTCTTCCGTGGACCACGCCCAACCCGGCCCGGCCCGACACCACCGCCTTCGTCATGGCGTCGCGCCTGGACGTGCGGTCCGGCAAGGACACCCCCCGGTTCTTCCTGAAGTCGCTCTCCGCCTGGGGCCAGGTGCGCAAGGCCCCGGGCGCACTCGGCGCCTCCCTGGAGGCCCAGCTGCTGAAGGGCGTCTTCTACACGCTCTCCGCCTGGGAGGACCGGGACGCGCTGTACGCCTACGCCAAGGCCGAGCCCCACAAGACGATCATGACCGGGCTGCGCTCCGTGATGCGCGAGTCGACGTTCACCTTCTGGGAGGTGCCGGTGGCGGAGCTGCCGATCACCTGGGAGGACGCCAAGCGCCGCATCGAGGAGCAGGCCCGCAAGGACGCGGCGCAGGGCGACCGAAGCCGCTGACCCACGACCTCCGGCCCAGGGCCACCCCCGCCCCTGGGCCGGAGTCCCGACCACGTCGCCCCGCCGAGCACCGGCCCGGCGGGGCGGGCGGTGTCAGACGGCCGGGCGCTTCTCAGGCCACCTCGATGACCACCTTGCCCGGGGCGTGGCCGGTCTCGACGGTGGCGAGGGCGGCCGGGGCGTCGGAGAGCGGATGGACCGCGGTGACGACCGGTGCGAGGACTCCGTCGAGGGCCAGCCGGGCCGACCGCTCCAGGTTCTCGCGGTCGATGCGGCGCTCCACGAGGCGGCCACCGAGATCCGGCACCGTCACGTCGCCCACGGCGATGACCTCGCGGGGATGCCGGGCCAGCGGAGCGACCGTCCGCAGCGAGGTGCCTCCGACCAGGTCGACGATCCCGTCGAAGCCGCCCGGAACCAGCTCGCGTGCCGCGGCGGCGACGTCCTCGGCGGTGTAGTCGATGAACCGCACCCCGATGGCCTCGGCGTACTCGCGTTTGGCGGTACTCCCGGTGCCGACCACCCGCAGCTCGCGCCCGATGGCCAGCCGGGCGACGGCGAGGCCGACCCCGCCCCCGACCCCGTTGACCAGCACCGTGGCACCGGCCGGGAGGCCGAGCTGGTCCAGCGCGTCCACCGCGGTGGTCCCGGCCACCGGCAGCGTCGCCGCCACGGTCGGGGACAGGCCCTCCGGGATGCGCGCGGTGTTGGGTGCGGACAGCACCGTCGTCTCGGCGTAGGTGCCGCCACCGGTCAGCGCGAAGCCGAAGACCGCGTCACCCACCTCCAGCCCGCTGACGTCCTCGCCCCGGGCGAGAACGGTTCCGGCCGCCTCCATGCCCAGCACACGGGGGAACGGACGTCCGCCGTCGAGCCCGTCGACCAGACCCGAGCGCAGAAGGTGGTCGAGGGGGTTCACCCCGGCCGCGGCGACCCGGATCAGCACCTCGCCGCGACCCGGGGCGGGATCGGGACGATCGAAGAACTCCTGCACCTCGGGCCCGCCATACCTGCCGAAACCCCACGCCTGGCCCATCTTCCGCCGCCTCTCGTCCGACCGGCCCGGTGACTCCGGGCGTCGCCGCCATCCTCACCTCTGACATTGACGTCAGGGGCAACCGGCTGAGACGCGGATCACAGCATCGGGCCGACCGTGCCGCTCCCTCGGGGGCCATGGACGGCTCCGCCCGGTGCCGGCCGCCGGCCCCGGTCACCATGTCGGCCGAAGGATCGTTTACTCACCGGTTGGCCTCTGGCGTTTGCCTGGTTTGATCCGCGCACGGGTCCGGACCGCTCCGGACCGGGGGACGGACTGCCTACTGGAAGGTGCGCAAGCCGCCCGGGCGCACCGCCCGGGCCCACCGAAGGGAAGTGGTCCCCATGCGCAACCCCCACCTCGCCGTCAACCCGCCGGCCGGACGGTTCCGGGACGCCGAGGGCACCCCGTACATGATCAACGTGGCCATGTCGCCGGAGACCGTGCAGCAGCTCGCCCAGGGCAACTACAAGCTGTTCATGTTCAAGGCGGTGCAGAGTGCCGTGGGCGGCGGCGCGCCGACGGTGTGGGCCGCCACCACCCAGTACTCGACCTCCACGTCGGTGGCGTGGACCGAGGACTACTACGCCTACGCCTCCATGGAGGAGATCCAGAACGGCGTCGACTTCAGCAGCAGCGACACCGAGGCGATCGACCTGGGCCAGATCCTCCAGGTCTCCGGCCAGGCGGTCGGCTCGGTGGTGGACGGCGGCACCCCCGGGGCGGTCACCGTGCAGAACACCGTCACCACCCCGTTCACCTGCGGGCTGGCCCAGCCCAACCCGACCGGCGGCGGACTGCCCACGCCGATCTGCGCCTTCCCGCTGTACGGGCTGAACCTCGACCTCATCGTGCCGCTGGAGAAGGTGGCACTGGTCTTCGCAGCCGCGCCCTACCAGGAGGGCATGGTCATCGAGAGCTCGATCGGCCCCGCCGTGCTGGCCGACCTCACCCTCAGCAACAACATCAGCCTCGGCTACGACATCAACAACGGCTGGTCCTGGACCGGCAACCAGGCTTCGGACATCCCGTCCGACCAGTTCATCGAGACCCTGATCGTGCCCTCCGGCCTCGGTCAGTCCGTCGGCCTCCCGAACCTCCTCGGGGACGCCGTCACCTCGGTGTCCATCTGGACGCCGATGAGCACCAAGCCCTTCCAGCCCAACAACATCATCGCCCGGGCCTCCTCCGGCTCCGTCGACCAGAACTCGCTGGCCGCCGTGCTGACCCCGCAGGCCGGGGCCGCGGTGATCCGCAAGGACCAGGTCTACATCGCGGAGTTCTTCGTCCGGCCCACCGTGATGGAGACCTGGCAGGTGCAGTGCACCTATGTGCCGGAGGCCCCGGGCAACCCGTACGACTTCAAGAAGCTGCGGGAGATCCCCAACCCCTGACCGGCGGACCGGGAGAGGGGGCGACGGCATGACGCGCATCGGCACCGGTGTCCATGAGACCGACGGGGCCCGGCGGCTGATCGTCCTGACCATGCCGGAGCCCACCGTGCGGGCCCTCCGCGAGGGCGGCTACGCGCTCTCCCTCTGCCACGCGGTCGGCTGCGACCAGCGGGACGGCGTCCCGCTGGTCTGGGCCGTCCTCCGGGACCTCGCCCCCACCACCACCCTGGCGTGGACGGCGGAGACCTACGCCTACGCCGCCGCCCCGCCCACCCCGCCCCGGCTCTGCCCTGTCGGCGCCGGAGAGGTGGTGGCGGTCGGCGCGGACGCGGCCACCGCCCCGTACGACCGCCCCGGCGGCGACCCGGGCGCGGTCACCGTGCTCAACACCACCCGGACCCCGTACACCTGCGGGCTCGCCCAGACCCCGCCGATCGGCGGCGACGGGCTGCCCGCACCGTACTGCGCCGTCCCGCTCCACGGCGGGCACCTGGTCTTCCTGACCCCGCTGCCCCGGATCACCCTGGCGTTCGGCACCCGCCCGCTGCGACCCGGGTCCCCGGCCGGGGACATCGTGGGGCCCACCGTCCTGCTCGACCTGACCCGCCCCGGTCCGGCCCACCTCGGCTTCGACCTGCACCGGGGCTGGTCCTCCCGGGACGCCCGGACGACCCCCGTCGGCCTGGGCGGCGCCCTGGCCGCGGCCCTGATCGAACGGTCGGCCTGACCCACGCACATGGAAAGGAGCGGGCTCATGCAGCCGCCACAGTGTCAGGACCCCCGACCGAACACCGCCCCGGCAGCCGACCCCTTCCGCAGATCCTGGGTGGACACCGAGCTGCGGGCCCTCGCCGAGGAGGCACGCGCCCGGGGCGAGGGGGCGCGGCGGGAGCTCACCGACCGGCTGCTGGAAGCCCTCTGGCCCTGGGCGCTGCGCACCGCCCAGGCGCAGGCGGCGCGGGTGCCGGCCGGCGCCGACCGGGAGGCGGTCCGCGGCGAGGTGCTGTGGGAGGTGTTCCAGGCGGTCCGCCGGATCGACTGGCAGCGGTACGAGGTGTGGCCGGCGCTGCTGAAGGCCCGGCTGCGCAACGCCTGGACCGGCGCGGCGCGGGCGGAGGACCCGCTCACCCGGGGCGAACGCCGGGCCAGGACCGCCTACTTGCGGTACGCGGAGGCCGAGACCCAGCGGCTGCGGCGTACCCTCACCGCCACCGAGCGCGCCGAGATCGTGCGCCGCTTCCTGCCGCGCGGCGGGACCTCCCCGGTGCTGCTGGGCCGCGGCCTGCTGGCGGCCGGCCCGGCCCCCGACACCCGGGCGGTACGGGAGGCCGACCAGGACCCGGCGGTGCTGCTCCAGCGCCGCTGGCTGGGCCAGGCGGTACGCGACTGGGTCGCCCACGACCTGCCGCCGGGACTGGCCCGCGAGGTGGCCGCGCTGCTGGACCGCGACGAGGGCGACCGGCTGACCCGCTCCCTGCTGCACCGGATACGCCCCTACGCGGCGGCGCTGCACTCCCGCCTCGACTCGCAGCACGACAACGGAGCGGTACGGTGATCAGCCCGACCCCCATGACCGCTTTTGAGTGCAATGCCCGCCGCCCGGGGTTGGAACGCCCCGCCCGGACGCACCAGCAGTCCATGACCCCGCGACACCACACCGCACCCTTTCCCCCCTCCCCCTCCCCCTCCCGCCAGCGGTGACCCGCC
>NZ_JALPTH010000023.1 GCF_023218175.1 Streptomyces lichenis
GGGGGGGGGGGGGGGGGGGGGGGGTGGGGGTGGGGGGGGGCGGGGGCGGGGGGAGGATGGAGCCGACCGGCTGGGCCTTGGGGGCGGCGGCGAAGCCCCAGTCGAGGAGGCGGCGGGCCTCCTCGTAGACGTCGAAGGCGCCTCCGCTGCGGGGGTTCATCACGGAGACCACCAGGGTGCGCGAGCCGTGCCGGGCGGCGGTGATCAGGGTGTGCCCGGCGTTGGTGGTGTAGCCGTTCTTGATGCCGAGGACGCCGGGGTAGCGCCCGACTCCGTCGTCGCCGGTGAGCAGGCGGTTGGTGTTGCGGATGCCGTAGGACCAGCCGCCGCCGGGGAAGTCGGCCTCGGCGGTGGCCGCGTACCGGGCGAAGTCCGGGTTCTGCAGCCCGGCCCGGCCGAAGACCGCCAGGTCGTACGCGGAGGAGACCTGGCCCTCGGTGTCGTAGCCGTCGGGGGACTTCACCCGGGTGTCCAGGGCGCCCAGTGAGCGGGCCTTGGCCTCCATCTCGCGGGCGGTGCGCTGCCAGCCGCCGTTCAGCCCGGCCAGCACCCGCACCGCGTCGTTGCCGGAGCTGAGGAAGACCCCCCGCCACAGGTCGGCCAGCTTGTAGGTGACCTCCTCGCGCACGCCGACCAGGCTGGAACCGTCACCGACCCCGCGCAGTTCGTGCTCGCTGACGGTGTGCTGCCGTTCGGGGGACTGCCCGGGCAGCGCGGTCAGCGCGAAGAGCGTCTTCAGGGTGGAGGCGGGCGGCAGCTGCCTGTGGGCGTCGCGGGCCGCCAGCACGTCGCCGCTGCGGGCGTCGGCCACCAGATACGCCCGGGCCGTCACCGCCGGCGGGCCCGCCACCCCGGGGGGCACCCGGACCTGGGTGCCGGGGCGGTGCAGCAGCGCGGGACCGGCCGCCGCGGCGGGGCGCGGCGGCATGGGCTCCACGGGGCGCGGCCCGGCGACCGACCGCGCGGCGGCGGGTGCGGAGGGCCCCCCGGCGGGGGGCGCGGCGGGCGCGAGCAGCAGCACGGCGGGCAGCACGGCGGCGGCGAACGAACTGACGATCATTCAGTCACGGTAAGAAGGTTGACGGCCCGGCGCGCGCCGGAGCGCGGCCGTACGGAGTACACCTGGGTGAACATCCGCATGAGGCGGATGGCCCGGGGCACCGGGAAGAGGTCGCTGTCCTGCCCGCTACCCCCACCCCTGGAGGACGAGATGGCCCCCGACGAGATGACTCCTGTCCTGCGCGACAAGGTCTTCATGCGCCTGGTGTCGGCCGAGGGCCACGAGGTGCCCGTGCTGGCGCATCTGACCTATGACGCCCGTGACCCGTATGCCGTCATCATCGGCTTCACCCACGGCGGCTGCGTCTACGCCGAATGGCGGCTGGACCGGGACATGCTCTGGGAGGGGATGCGGGGCACGGTGGGCGAGGGCGATGTGCGGATGTGGCCCTCGCTGAACGGCAGCCGGCAGGAGCTGTGCATCGAGCTGCTGGGCGAGACCGTCTTCTCGGTCTGGGCGCCCTCGCTGGAGCGCTTCCTCGCCTCCTCGTACGCGTCCGTCCCGGCGGGCCAGGAGAATCTGGAGGAGTTGGACGCCTTCCTCGCGGAGCTGCTGGCCGCGGGCTGAGCGGCACCGCCTTCGCGCCCTGCGCCGCGGTCGATGGGGACGTCGCCGCTGGTGCCATCTCGGTTGCCCTCCTCACGGTGCCATGACGCCGGTGGTCCGGTTTCCTCGTGGGGTACGGATGCTCGCTCCTGGGCGGGGCAAACCGGACGAGTCGTCACTCTTCCGGGCGATTAGTGGACGTACGTGCAAGCGGGACCATGCGGGCGTGTCGTCAAGTTCGCGGCTGTCGTTGGCGGTTGTGTCGGTGGGACGCTGTCCTGGTGCGGTGGTGGGGGCGGGTGGCCGCCACCGGAGGCGCACCTTCAGGTTAGGCTAGCCTAACTGACCGTCAGAAGGATGACGCGGAACGACGAAGGGCGCTGTCCGCCATGCTGCGAGCCCAGCTTCTCGACCGTCAGACCCAACGCGAGTCGGCGGCTCGCACCTACGCCCGCACCCTGCCGGTCGCCCCGGCCACGGCCGCCGGGGCCCAGGTCACCGGGGTCGACGGGCGGACCTATCTCGACTGCCTCTCCGGGGCGGGCACCCTCGCCCTCGGGCACAACCACCCCGCCGTGATCGACGCCCTCCAGGCCACCCTGGCCTCCGGGGCGCTGCTGCACGCGCTGGACCTGATCACCCCGCAGAAGGACGCGTTCTGCGCCGAGTTCCTGCGCCGTCTGCCCGGTGGGCTGCGCGAGGACGCCCGGCTGCACTTCTGCGGCCCGGCCGGGACGGACGCGGTGGAGGCGGCGCTGAAGCTGGCCCGTACGGCCACCGGGCGGCGCGGGATCGTCGCGTTCACCGGGGCGTACCACGGGATGACCCTGGGCGCGGCGGCCGTGTCCGGGCCCGCGGGGATGCGGGCGGGCGGCCCGGCCGACGCCCAGCCGGTGACCCGGGTGCCCTACCCGTACGCGTACCGCTGCCCGTTCGGCGTCGGCGGCGCCCCGGAGGCGGCGGGGGAGCTGTCGGCCCGGGTGCTGGAGAGCCTGATCACCGACCCCAGCAGCGGTGTCGAGCGGCCCGCCGCCGTGATCCTGGAGGTCGTCCAGGGCGAGGGCGGGGTGGTGGAGGGACCGGACGGCTGGCTGCGCGAGGTCCGCCGGATCACCGCCGAGCACGGGGTGCTGCTGATCGTGGACGAGATCCAGACCGGCGTCGGCCGCACCGGGCACTTCTGGGCCTGCGAGCGCGCCGGGGTGGTCCCGGACATCCTGGTCGCCTCCAAGGCGGTCGGCGGCGGACTGCCGCTGGCCCTCATCGCGTACCGCTCCGAGCTGGACCGCTGGCTGCCCGGCGCGCACACCGGGACCTTCCGGGGCAACACCCTGGCGATGGTGGCCGGGGAGATCACCCTGCGCACGGTGGCGGAGGAGCAGCTGCCCGAGCGGGCCGCGAAACTGGGCGAGCGGATCCGCCGTGAGCTGCGGGAGATGGCGGAGTCCCGGCCGGAGTTCGGTGAGGTGCGGGGCAGGGGGCTGATGATCGGGGTGGAGATCGTGGACCCGGCGGGCCCGCCGGACCGGCTGGGCAACCCGCCCGGTGACCCGGTGCTGGCCTCCGCCCTGCGCGCCGCCTGCCTGGAGCGCGGACTGATGCTGGAGCTCGGCGGGCGGGAGGACACCGTGCTGAGGCTGCTGCCGCCGCTGACGCTGACGGACGGGGAGGCGGACGCGGTGCTGGAGCGGATCGCGGGGGCGCTGGCGGCGGTCGCCCGGCCGGGTGCCCGGCGCACCCCTCGGCGGGCCCCCCGGCAGGGGCGGCGGGGCGCGTGAGCGGGGCAGGGGACAACCCGATCGGCGACCCCACCGCCGGCCCCCGGGGGCGCGCCGCGCTGGCCGGAGGGGTGCACGGGGCGGACGCCCTCGCGCCGCTGACCGCCGTGGTGCTGGACGCGCTGCGGGCCGGGGCGGTGCGGCGGGGCGGGCCGCTGCCCGGGGGCGGGCCCGAGGGGGTGGAGGAGCGGTTCGGCGCGCTGGAGGTGCTGCCCCGGCACGGGGTGGGCGCCGAGACGGCGCTGCGCGAACTGGTGGAGCTGGTCGCCGAGGGCGCCGCGGACCCGGCCGACCCGGCGTGCGCGGCCCATCTGCACTGCCCGCCGCTGGCCGTGGCCGCCGCCGCCGACCTGGCCGCCTCCGCGCTCAACCCCTCGATGGACTCCTGGGACCAGGCGCCCGCCGCCACCACCGTCGAGCGGGCGGTGACCGCCGAGCTGGCCCGGCTGGTGTACCGGCGGGGCCCAGGGTCCCCCGGCCCCGACGCGCTGATCACCAGCGGGGGCACCGAGTCCAATCTGCTGGGGCTGCTGCTGGCCCGGGAGGAGGCCCGGGCCGCGGGCGGGCGGACGCTGCGGGTGGTGTGCGGGGCTACCGCCCACCACAGCGTCCGGCGGGCCGCCTGGCTGCTCGGGCTGCCCGAGCCGGTGGCCGTGGAGTGCCCGGGCGGGCGGCTGGACCCCGAGGCGGTACGCGGCGCCCTGGCCGCGCTGCCCGCCGGCGCGGCCGCCCTGGTGGTGGCCACCGCCGGGACCACCGACGAGGGGCTGATCGACCCGCTGCCCGCCCTCGCCGACGCCGCCGCCGCGCACCGGGCGCGGCTGCACGTGGACGCCGCCTACGGCGGACCGCTGCTGTTCAGCGAGCGGCTGGCCCCCCGGCTGGCCGGGGTCGAGCGGGCCGACTCGGTCACCTGCGACCTGCACAAGCTGGGCTGGCAGCCGGTGGCCGCCGGGGTGCTGGCGGTCGCCGACGCCCGGTATCTCGCGCCGCTGCGGCTGACCGCCGACTACCTCAACGCCGACGACGACACCGAGGCCGGGCTGCCGGACCTGCTCGGCCGCTCGCTGCGCACCTCCCGGCGCCCCGACGCGCTGAAGATCGCCGCCACCCTGCGGGCCCTGGGCCGGGACGGCATGGCGGCGCTGGTGGAGCGGTGCGTGGCCACCGCCGAGGAGCTGGCCGCCCGGATCGACGCCCACCCGGGGCTGCGCCGCCGCCCCGGCGGTACGGGGATCAGCACCGTGCTGTTCCGGCCCACCGCCGCCGACCGGCTGCCCCCGGAGCAGGGGGACGCCCTGGTGGCCGAGGTGCGGCGGCGGCTGCTCCAGGAGGGGCGGGCGGTGCTGGGCCGCGCCCGCGCCGAGGACGGCGAGCGGGGCGGGGCGCGGCTGTGGCTGAAGGCCACCCTGCTGCACCCGCACACCCGGGCCGCCGACTTCGCCGGGCTGCTGGACCTGGCCGCGGAGCCCGTCACCCCCGTTCTCCCCGCACCACGCACCACCGCACGTACCGACGGAGGAACCGTATGACCGCCAGCGACCCCACGCCCCGTATATCCGGCGGGGACGGCACCGCCGAGCGGCCGCTGGACCTGCTGGGGGTGGGCGCCGGGCCGTTCAACCTGTCGCTGGCGGCGCTCGCCGACGGGGTGCCCGGGCTGCGGGCCGCGTTCCTGGAGCAGCGCCCCGCCTTCCGCTGGCACCCCGGGCTGCTGATCGAGGGCGCCACCCTCCAGGTGCCCTTCCTGGCCGACCTGGTCAGCCTGGTGGACCCGACCAGCCGGTGGTCCTTCCTCAACTACGTACGCGCCACCGGGCGGCTGTTCCCGTTCTACTTCGCCGAGCGGTTCCACATCGACCGGGCCGAGTACGAGGCGTATCTGCGCTGGGCCAGCGAGGGGCTGGCCGGCTGCCGGTTCGGGCACCGGGTGGAGCGGCTGGCCTGGGACGCCGAACGGGCCGCGTTCGCGGTGGACTTCACCTACCAGGAGACCAGCCCCGGGCGGCTGTACGCGCGGCACCTGGCGCTCGGCGTCGGCACCGCCCCGCACGTACCGGAGCCGCTGCGCTCCCTCGCCGCCGACCCCGGGGTGCCCGTACTGCACTCCGCCGACTACCTGGAGCACCGGGCGGAGCTGCTGGCCGCCCGGCGGGTCACCGTGGTCGGCGCCGGGCAGTCCGGCGCCGAGATCCTGCTCGACCTGCTGCGGGCCCGGCCGGCCGGGGCGGAGGGGCTGAGCTGGCTGGCGCGCACCGAGGCGTTCGCGCCGATGGAGTACTCCAAGATCGGTCTTGAGCAGTTCACCCCCGACTACACCGCCTACTTCCGCGCGCTGCCCGAGGCGGAGCGCGACCGGCTGCTGCCCGCGCAGTGGCAGCTGTACAAGGGGGTCGACGCGGAGACCCTGGGCGCGATCCACGACGAGCTGTACCGGCGCACCCTGGGCGGCGGCTGGCCGGACGTGGTGCTGACGCCGGGGGTGGAGGTGACCGGGGCGGAGCGCCGCGGCGGGCGGGTGGAGCTGGCGCTGCGGCACCGGCGGCAGGACGCCCGGGAGACCCTGGCCACCGATGCCGTGGTGCTGGCCACCGGCTACCGCGAGCGGCCGCTGGAGGTGCTGCTCGGCCCGCTGGAGAAGTACCTCGGCCGGGACGGGCGCGGGCGGCCGCTGGTGGACGGGGAGCAGCGGCTGGTGCTCGATCCGGCGGTGGGCGGCTCGGTGTTCGTGCAGAACGCCGAGCGGCACAGCCACGGGGTGGGCGTGCCCGATCTGGGGCTGGCCGCCTGGCGGTCCGCGGTCATCGTCAACGCGCTCACCGGTGCGGCCGGCGGCCCGGAGGCGTACCCGCTGCCCTCCCGTACCGCCTTCACCACCTTCGGCCTGCACCGGCCCGAAGGGACTCAGCCCAGGTAGACCAGGGTGGTGGCCGCGCCCAGCGCGCTGCCCGCGAGGACCTGGCCCCGCGTGTGGTAGCCGAGCGCCACCCGGCTCCAGCAGACGGCGGCCGTCATCGCGTACCCCGGCAGCCACCAGGGGCTGTGCACGGCGGCGAGCAGCGCGACCACCGCCGAGGCGACCGAGGCGTCCACCGAGATCTTCCACACCGTGTTGACGGCCAGCAGCCCGATGGTCATCACCCACAGGCCCAGCATGGCGAGGAGGATCCCGGCCGGGGCGTGCCCGGCGGTCATCACCAAGGCGCCGGTGCCGACCGAGCCGAGGATGACCAGGAAGATTGGGGCGCGCTTGGTGCGGTCCACCACATGGCGGTCGCCCCAGCGGCCGCGCCCGCGCTCCCACTCGATGTACCCGGCGGGCACGATCCCGGCGCAGAGCGCCCCCAGCAGCCCCCAGAGCAGCCCGCTCCAGTGCCCGGCCGCCGCCCAGCCGAGCCCGGTCATCCCGGCCAGCAGCACGTTGCGCGGCTGGAGGGCGTCGGTGACGGCCCGCGCGAGGGGCTGGAAGCGCTCGGCGGCGGCGCGCTCGGCGGCGGGGAGGGCCGGGGCGGTGGTCATGCGGCGGGCTCCGCGGCGGGGAGGGGCGGGGCGGTGGTCATGCGGCGCGCTCGGCGGTGGGGCGGGGCGGGGCGGTGGTCATACGGCGGGCTCCAGGGGCTGCGGTGCGGCCGACGCCGCGGCCTCGGTGTGGTCGCGGGGGCGTGGCCGCGGGTCGCTGTGCGTACACCCCCGCGCCCGGGCGGTGTTCACGGCCGCCCGTCCCGGGGGTCGGCGCCGGGCCGCCCCTGCCCCCGGTTCTGCTTCTCCTCCTCCAGGAGGGAGAGCGCGAGCTCCAGCAGTTCGGCCGGAATCCCGTCCTCGCCCATCCCGCGCGCCGCGATGCCGACGATGTCCCCGGTGCGGCTCCTGGCGAGGAACTGGAGCCCCGCCACCACGTCGTCGACGACCTCCGACTCCTCCTTGAAGAACCGCCAGTCCACGCCGAAGCCCAGCCCGAGCGCCTTCAGGATGTCCTCGGAGGGGTGGGTGACCTTGCCCGCCAGGATGTTGGAGAAGTAGCTGTGGGAGAGCGAGCCGCCGCGATCCCTGACCAGGTCGGCGAAGAACCGGCCGGAGACCCGCTGGCCGGGAAAGGTCCGCTCGACCATGTACGAGACCTTCTGCTGCAGCGTCCTCAGCTCGGGCGCGTGCTGTTCGCCGTCGGTCATCCGGTGTCTCCCGGTCGCGAGTGGTTCGCTTACGGTAACGGGCCCCGTACGGTAGCCCACCGCCCTTCCGCCTCCGCAGCGGATTCGGACTTGCGTAACCACTCTACGTCACTGTTAACTCGAAAAAACACGGGCAGGGGGCCACGAGGGGAGTCCCTTGCCCGTGCCTGGCGTATGCCGGGCGCGTATGCCCGGTGCGGCCCTCGGGCGCGTGCGGGCATAGGTGTAGCCCGTCGCGACGGGGGATGCACGACGGGCTACAGCCCTCAGTATGACACCCCGTCAAGCGGATGTACCGACCGACTCGCAGATTTTCGACGCGCGGGACGGGACAAGCCTCGCTAGCGTGACAATTCGGGCCGGTTTTTCCGGAGACAGTCCGCCGAACGAGCGAGAACCGCGCGCGATCCGTACGAGGCGCGGGTGCGATCGCGGTCCCATCCGGATGCGCGCGGGCGAGATCCGAGTGGGTCCCGAGTGGGGTCCGAGTGGGGTCCGAACGGAACCCCGGCCGGGCTCCGGGGCGATCCGCGGGGGGATCGGGGTCTCCCGTACAGGATCGGCGTACGGCGGCCGAGTGGGAGAGAAGAGCATCGCCATGACCGCACACCCCGCAGAACCCGCACCGTCCACCGGGACCGGCCAGGCCGCCGGGAGCGAGCCGACCGTGCACGCCACCGCGGCCGGAAAGGCCGCCGTGCGCGAGGGCACGCCGATCTGGGCGGACGCCATGTTCGCCGACCTCGCGGGTGCCAAGAGCTACTACGCGGAGGTGCTCGGCTGGACGTTCGGCGAGTCGTCCACCGAGTACGGCGACTACACGGAGGCGTACGCCGAGGGGAAGGCGGCCGCCGCCGTGGTGCCGCCGATGCCGGGCGCGGAGGACGTCTCGGCCTGGTGCCTCTACCTCGCCTCGCCGGACGCCGCCGCCACCGCCGAGAAGATCCGCCGGAACGGCGGGCAGCTGCTGATGGAGCCCATGGCGGTCGGCGAGTTCGGCACCATGGCGCTGGCCCGGGAGCCGAGCGGCGTCGTCTTCGGCGTCTGGCAGCCCGGCACCCACCGCGGCTTCGACGCCCGGCCGCCGATGCGCGGAGCCTACTGCTGGGCCGAGGTCTTCACCCGGGAACCGGAGCGCGCCGACGCCTTCTTCCAGGCGGTCTTCGGCTACCGGCAGCAGCGGATGGACGACCCCGGCGGCGACTTCCGCCTCTACAACCTGGGCGAGGACACCGTGCTGGGCCGGATGTCGATCAGCGGCGAGGACTTCCCGCCGGAGATGCCGCCCTATCTGAACGTCTACTTCACCGTGGACGACGTGGACCGCGCCTGCGCCAGGACCCGCGAGTTGGGCGGCAGCGTCTACTACGGCCCGATGGACAGCCCGTTCGGCAGGTTCGCCGCGCTGGGCGACCCGATGGGCGCGGCGTTCTCGGTGATCGACATCCACACGGTGAAGGGCGAGATGCCGCGGATGGAGGACGTGTCCTGACGGCGGACGGACGGAGGCCGGTCACCGCTCCGGGGTGGTGGGGGCGGCCGGGGCGGTGACGGCGCCGGTGGGGGGTTCGGCGGGGGTGGTGGCCGAGCCGGTGTCGGGCGCGAAGATCGCCATGCCCAGCCAGACGGCGGCCAGGAAGGCCACCGTCCCGGCGATGGCGCTGGCCACCCGGGGGCGGCGGCTGACGAAGGCGCGGGCCGAGGTGGTGGGGCGCCGGGTGGGCTGGGCGCGCCGGCCGCGGCCGGTGCGCGGGGCGGCGGTGCCCGGCAGGGCGTACGTGGTGGGGCCGGAGGGCCGGGTGGCGGGGGACGCGGCCGGCAGCGGCGCGATGCCGGTGGCGGGCGCCGGGGGGCCGGACGGGGCCGCGGCCAGGTGGGCCGGGGCGCCGCGCCAGACGCCGGAGCCGAAGAAGTCGGCGATCTGCTGGGCGGTGGGCCGTGCCTCGGGCCGCTTGGCGAGCATGGCCAGCAGCCGCCGCTCGAACTCCGGGGTGACCGGCACCCCCAGGGTGGTCGGCGGCACCGGGGCGGAGTCGATGTGCTGGTAGAGGATGGCCGTGGAGGTGTCGGCGTGGAACGGCGGCTGCCCGGTGAGCAGCTGGTACAGCACACAGCCCAGCGAGTACACGTCCGAGGCGGGCCCGGCCGGCTGCCCGAGGGCGCGTTCGGGCGCCAGATAGAGGCTGGTGCCCACGATCTGCCCCGCGGTGGTCAGCGCGGCGGCCGGGTCGTCCACGAACCGGGCTATGCCGAAGTCGCCCAGCTTCACCGTGCCGTCGGCGTCGGTGAGCAGGTTGCCCGGCTTGATGTCCCGGTGCACGATGCCCTGCCGGTGGGCGAGGGCCAGCCCGGCGGCGGTGTGCGCGGCGACCACGGCCACCCGGTCGGGGGTGAGCGCCCCCGCCCCGGCCAGCTCCTGGGCGAGGCTGTGCCCGGCCACGTACTCCATGACCAGGTAGAACCGGCCGTCCCAGGCGCCGAAGTCGAAGACCCCGACCACATGCGGGTGGCTCAGCCGGGCGGCGGTCTGCCCCTCCAGCCGGAAGCGCGCCGCCGTCTCCGCGTCGGAGTCGTCGCCGAGCAGCAGCTTCAGTGCCACCGGCCGCCCCAGCACCTCGTCCGTGGCGCGCCAGACCTCTCCCATCGCGCCGCGGCCGATGGCCGACTCCACCCGGTACCGATCCGCCACCAGCACCCTGTGCACCTACCCGCCTGACCGACTGCTCTGAAGTGTTCGGCGGATCGGCCGCGCCGCAAGGGGCGTGGTGGGGGGCGAGTCCGCGACAGGCTCAGGGTACTCACCCGCGCGGGGGCCCCGACAGGACGGTGGGACGGAAGACCGCGGAACCGGCGCGGTGTCAGCGCCGGTGTACCGTCCGGCCGTTGGCCGCCCCCGGGAGTCAGGAGCCGCAATGACCGCGCACGAGGCCGAGGACACCGCCCGGCGGCCGCTGCTGGGGGTGGTCGTCTGCGCGGCGGGCGTCGCCGGCGGCGTCGGCGACCTGCTGGCCGAGGCCCGGGGGCGCGGCTGGGAGGTCGGGGTGATCGCCACCCCGCAGGGGCTGGGCTTCCTGGACCGGGCCGCCGTGGAGGCGGCGACCGGCCGCCCGGTCCGGTCGGCCTGGCGGCTGCCCGGCGAGGAGCGGCCGCCGCGCGACCCGGACGCCCTGGCGGTCGCCCCGGCCACCTTCAACACCCTCAACAAGTGGGCCGCCGGGATCGCCGACACCCTGGCCCTGGGCATCCTCTGCGAGGCGTACGGGAAGGGGGTGCCCACCGCCGTACTCCCGGCCGTCGGCCCCCCGCTCGCCGCCCACCCCGCCTACGCCCGCAGCCTGGCCACCCTGCGGGAGATGGGCGTCCTGATCGGCGGCGGGGACGGCTTCCGCTGGGCGGAGGCCCTGGAGCTGCTGGAGCCCGCCCGGGCACGGCTCACCGGCGGAGCCGCGTAGCGGGGCGGTCCCGGCGGGTTCCGGACCCGCGTCGACCCGATGCCCCGCCCCCGCCGAGGCGCCGGGCGCACCGGGTGCCCGCCCGGTCAGCTGGGCGCGAGGAAGACCACGACGTCCGTCGGGTCCCCGGGCAGCGGTGCGGGCTCCTGCCAGCCCATCCGGCGGTAGAACGCGAGCGTGTCCGGTGCCCCGACCCAGGCCAGCAACCAGGCACGCCCGTCCGGCACCGTCTCGGTGAGCGCGCCCAGCAGCCGCCGCCCAAGACCGGTCCCGCGGGCGTGCTCCCGTACCCCCAGCTCGTCCACCTCGAAGGCGCCGACCAACAGCTCCTCCACTCGCTCGGCGCCGAGGCGGCGCGTCACCTGGGGGTAGGCGCGGTCGGTGCGGAACGGGGCGAGGGCGGTCCACCCGGTGGCGAACCCGTCGACCCCGCCGCCGTCCGACAGGGCGAGCACGGCCCGGAACCCGGGGCGGCAGGCGTCGGTCTCCAGCCGCTCCCGAAACGCCGCCCGGGTCTCCGCACGGTCCCGGCGCGGCCAGGGAGGGGCGGTGAAGACCTCCGCGTACGCCTCCGCGAGTTCGTCGGCCATGGTGAGGATGTCCCGTTCGAAGTGCCGCATGAGGGCTGAACCTATCCGCGGGGGCGGGGGGTTGGGGAGATGGGGGCGCGGCGGTCCGGCTACCTGGCGCGGCACGCTCAACGACCATCCCGAAGGGCGGCGTCTCTACACCGCGCTGGAGATCGGAAGGATAGGGCAGTCCGATTGGAACGAGGGCACGGCCCCTCTCCTCGGGAAGCACGTGGATCCGGTGAACCTGATGGGGCGGGCGTGGGCCGAGGTGCCCGTGGCCGGCCGGATGGTCGCGCTCGCCCGGGCCGCGCGCCACCGGCCACCGGCTCGCGCTGCTGTCCAACAGCTTCGGTCTCGACCCGTTCAACCCGTACGAACACGCCGGCATCTGGGACCTGTTCGACGTGCATATGGTGTCCGAGCTTGGACGATCACGCCATGAACCTGCGGCCGTCTGCCGAGTTGGGTATCGCCACCGTCCACATGACGGACGAGGCCACGGCCGTGGCCGAGCTGGAGGCGATCCTCGGCGTGACCACCGCGTTCGCCGCAAGGCACTTCGAGGTGGCATGAGCACGGGAGCAGGTGGCGGAAGCCGCCGCGGTGTCCGTCGGCGTGGTCCGCAAGCTCGAACGCGGCGGGACGGCTTCGCTGCCTTCCCTGCTTTCGGAGCCGCGTAGCGGGGCGGTCCCGGGTGCCTCAGCGGGGGACGAGGACGACTTCGGTGGCCTTGACGGCCGCGTACACCGGGGTGCCGTCGGTGAGGGCGAGGTCGGCGGCGGCGGCCGGGGTGATCTCGGCGACCAGGTCGGGGGCGTCCGGGCAGGTGATCAGGGTGCGCAGCCGGGAGCCGACCGCGGTGATCTCGCGGACCGTGCCCGGCCAGGTGTTGCGCGGGCTGCCGCCGGGCGGTTCGCGGTGGAGGGAGACCGCTTCCGGGGCGATGATCGCGAGGGCGTCGGTGCCGGGGGTGATCGGTTCGGCGGCGACCACGGCCGCGCCACCGGGGGTGGTCAGCCCCTCGGCGGTGGCGGTGCCCGGCCAGGCGTTGCGGCCCAGCATCCGGGCCACCCAGGCCGAGCGGGGGTGCCGGGCGACCTCGGCGGGGGCGGCGTACTGCACCGGGCGCCCGTCCTCCAGGACGAGGACCCGGTCGGCCAGCGAGACCGCCTCCACCGGGTCGTGGGTGACCATCAGGCAGACCCCGCCGAAGCCGTCCAGATGGCGGCGCAGGGTGTGCCGGACATGGGCGCGGGTGGTCTGGTCGAGCGCGGCCAGCGGTTCGTCGAGGAGGAGGAGGCGGGGGCGGGCGGCGAGCGCCCGGGCCAGGGCGACGCGCTGGGCCTGGCCGCCCGAGAGCTGGGCCGGGCGGCGGTGGGCCAAGTGCCCGACCCCGAGCCGGTCCAGCCACCCCTGGGCGGCGTGCCGGGCCTCGGCGCGGGCGGTGCCCTGGGCGCGCAGCCCGTAGGCGGTGTTGGCGAGGGCGGTGAGATGGGGGAAGAGGGCGCCGTCCTGCGGCACCCAGGCGACCTGGCGGCGGTGCGGGGCCAGCGCGCCGACCTCGTCGCCGCCGAGCCGGAGCCGGGCGGTGGCCCGGTCGGTGAGCCCCAGCAGCGCGCGCAGCAGGGTGGTCTTCCCGGCGCCGTTGGGCCCGACCACGGCGATGGTGGTGCCGGGCTCGGCGTCCAGGGTGAGGCGGAGGAAGCCGGTGAGGTCGGCGTGCAGGGATGAGGGGGTGGCGGGGGACGGGGACGGTGCCTGTGGAGCTACGGGGAGGGGCTCGGCGGCGGGCTGTTCCGGGGCGGCCGGGTGGCGGTCCCTGGGGGTGGTGGACCAGCGACCGCGCAGGGCGATGAGCACCGTCATGGCGATGGCCAGCAGGAGGAGGGAGACCGAGGTCGCGGCCTCGGGGCGCTCCTGGAGCAGCAGGTAGACCTGGAGCGGCAGGGTCTGCGTACTGCCGGGCAGATTGCCCGCGAAGGTGATCGTGGCGCCGAACTCGCCCAGCGCCCGCGCCCAGGTGAGCGCCGCCCCGGCGGCCAGACCGGGGGCCACCATCGGCAGGGTGACCGTGGCGAACACCCGGGCCGGGGAGGCGCCGAGGGAGGCGGCGGTCTCCTCGTAGCGCCGGTTCAGGCCCGCCAGCGCGCCCTCCAGGCTGATCACCAGGAACGGCATGGCCACGAAGGTGGCGGCGACCACGGCCCCGGAGGTGTGGAAGGGCAGGGTGACGCCGAACCAGTCCTCCAGCCACGGCCCGAGCAGCCCGCGCCGCCCGAAGCCGAGCAGCAGCGCCACCCCGCCCACGGTCGGCGGCAGCACCATCGGCAGCAGGACGAGCGAGCGGACCAGGGCCTTGCCGGGGAAGTCCACCCGGGCCAGCAGCCAGGCCAGCGGCACCCCGAGGAGCAGCGACAGCCCCAGTGCCCAGAAGGACACCAGCAGGGAGAGCCGCAGCGCCTGGAGCGCCTCCGGGCTGGTGAGGTGGGCGCCCAGCTCACCCCAGGAGGTGCGGGCCAGGATCCCGACCAGCGGCAGCAGCAGGAAGCCGACGGCGAGCAGCGCGGGCAGGACGAGGGGGACGGGCACCCGGGTACGGGGGCGTACGCCCGCACGCGCCCCCGCCCGTACCCGGTCCTTCGTTCCCATGCGTCCCGTTCCTGTTCCCGCCGTCCGCGTCCGGCGGCTCAGCCCTGCGGCTTCGGCGACTGGAAGCCGGCCTCCAGCAGGATCTTCTGCCCCTCGGGGCCGGACAGCCAGGCGACGAACGCCTGGGCGGCGGCCGCGTTCTTCGAGTCCTTCAGCGCGGCGGCCGGGTACTCGGCGATGGCGTTCTGGTCGTCCGGGATCTCGACGGCGTCCACCTTGTCGGGGGCGCTGTCGGCGTCCGTCTTGTAGACCAGGCCCGCGTCCGCCTCGCCCAGCTGGACCTTGCTCAGCACCGCGCGGACGCTGGCCTCCTGGGAGACCGGCTTCACGGTGATCTTCTGCTTGTCCAGCACCTGCTTGCTGTACTTGCCGGCCGGCACCTCGGGGGCGGCCAGCACCACCTTGAGCCGGGGATCGGCGAGGTCCTTCAGCTCGTCGACCTTCTCGGGGTTGCCCTCGCCGGTGGCGATGACCAGGCGGTTCTTGGCGATCACGACCGGGGTCTCGGCCTCCGCCCTCACCTTGTCCATGCTCTTGGTGTCGGCGGTGACCAGGGCGTCGGCGGGGGCGCCGTTCCGGATCTGGGCGATCAGCTCCTGCGAGCCGGCGAAGGAGAAGTTCAGCTTGGTGCCGGGGTGGCTCTTCTCGTACGCGGCGCCCGCCGTCTTGAAGACGTCGGTGAGGGAGGCGGCGGCCAGCACGGTGAGGTCGGCCGCCGGCGCCTGGGGGGCGGAGGCGGACGGCGAGGCGCTCCGGCCCTCGTCCTTCGCGCCGGAGTCGGCGTCGGAGCCGCAGGCGGTGAGCGGGAGCAGCAGCGCGGCACCGGTGAGGGCGGCCGCGGCGCGGCGGCGGGCGGGGAGCTGGGACAGGGACAGGGACATCGGGGCGACTCCTGGAGTCGTCAGGGGCGGTCGATATGGACGCTGGTGGACTTCACACGGGCCGTGGCCTGCATGCCGACCTCCAGGCCCAGTTCCTCGACGGCCTCACGGGTGAGCAGGGAAACCAGCCGGTGCGGCCCGGCCTGGATCTCGACCTGGGCCGCGACATCGCCGAGCTTGATCGCGGTGACGATGCCCGGGAACGCGTTGCGGGCGGAGGTGTAGGGGACGTCTTCCTCCCCGTTGCCCTGCTGCGCCACCTCGATCGAGAACGCGGCCAAGGCCTGCCCGTCGATGAGGCGGCGGCCGCCTTCGTCGCGATGGGTCGCGACCCGTCCGGCATCCGCCCAGCGGCGCGCGGTGTCCGGGCTGACGCCCAGCAGCCGCGCGGCCTGACCGATTGTGTAGGACTGCATGTCCGGAACGGTAGGCACCGTGACCTCTTGTTTGCAATGTTTCAGCGCTTTGGCCATGGCAGATGCGAGCCTGCTCGGAGGAACCTCCAAGGGGGAGGGGAAGCTGTCCCGGCGTCCTCGGGTGGGCGGCCACTACGCTGGGCGATCGGGCGGAGAGCGCGGTGGGCGGAGGGAGCGGGATGGCCGAGCGGGACCGGGCGGGGGACGGCGGCGGGGCGCGGGGCGGTGCCCCGGAGCCGCCGCGCAGGCGCGGGCAGGGTGAGCTGGAGGCGCAGGTGCTGGCCGCGCTGCGGCAGGCGCGCACCCCGGTGAACACCGGCTGGGTGCAGCAGCGCCTGGGGACCGGCCTGGCGTACACCACGGTGATCACCATCCTGACCCGGCTGCACGCCAAGGGGGCGGTCACCCGGGAGCGCTCCGGGCGGTCGTTCGTCTGGACCCCCACGGCCGACGAGGCGGGTCTCGCCGCGCTGCGGATGCGCCGGGTGCTGGACGGAGAGGCGGACCGGGGCGCGGTGCTGGCCAGCTTCGTCACCGCGCTGCCGCCCGGGGACGAGGAGCTGCTGCGCGGACTGCTGGCCCAGACCGAGGAGGAGGCTGGAGACGAGGGGGCCGGCGGCGGGGCGGGGGACTGACCGCCGTGGGCGTCTTCGTCTTCCTGCCGCTGGTGCTGCCGCTGAGCGCCTGGCCGGTGGCCCGGCTCGCCGAGCAGCATCTGCACCCGCGTACGGCCACCCGGCTGCTGGGCGTGGTCGCCGTCGTCCTGGCCCTGTGCAGCACCCTGTGCCTGGGGCTGCTGGTGGTGGTCGGCACCGCCCAACTGCCCGGCAACCCGCTGCCGGACGGCTGGTCCGACCCGGAGGTACGGGCGGCCGTGCCGTACGACGAGGTGGCGGGCCCGGCCGCGATCCCCGCCCTGCTCGCGGTGGTGGCCGTGGCGGTGCGCACCGGGTGGCGGCACCACCGGGTGCGCCGCCGGGCCGGCCGGGCGCTCGGCGCGCTGCGCCCCTCCTCGGTGGCGGTGCTGCCGGACCCGGTCCCGTACGCGTACGCGCTGCCCGGCGGCGTACGGGGTGCGGGCGGGCGGGTGGTGGTGAGCACCGGGATGCTGGCCGGGCTGACGGCGGCCGAGCGGCGGGCGCTCTTCGCCCATGAGCGGGCCCATCTGGCGGGCGCCCACCACCGCTATCTGCTGGCGGTACGGCTGGCCGCGGACGCCAACCCGTTCCTGCGGCCGCTCGGCACCGCCGTGGCGTACACCGCCGAGCGGTGGGCCGACGAGGAGGCCGCCCTCGCGGTGGGCAGCCGGCGCACGGTGGCGCGGGCCATCGGCAAGGCAGCGCTGGTCTCGCGCGGAGCGCCCGTACCGACCCTCGCCGGGCTGGCCGCGGCGGGCCCGGTCCCGCGCCGGGTGGCCGCGCTGCTGCGGCCCGCCCCGGCCGGGTACCGCTGGCCGCCGCTGCGGACCACGGCGGGGCTGGCCGCCTGGGGCGCCACGGCCGGGGTGGCGGCCTCGGCCTGGTCCTCGGCCAACTCCGCGGTCACCCTCTTCTTCGTGCTGCGGGCGGCGACCCCGCTCTGAGCGTCCCTGCCCGTGAGCGTCCCCGCTCTGAGCGTCTCCGTCTGCCCCGTCTCTGAGCGACCCCGCCTCTGAGCGACCTCCGCGACCGGCACGGACTCCCGGCTTCTTGGTGATTCCTTTACAGTGGGTGTAGAAGCCACGGCACGACAGTGGCTTCGGACCACTGGCGTGCGGGGCCTTCGGCCCGCCGTCCCCCACACCTCACCGACAAGGAGCCACGGACCCGCGATGGGTGAACCTCCCAGTACCAGCCGTGCCACCGCCCGCCCGCACGATTCGAGCCGGGGAACGGGGGTGGCACGGTGACCGAGGTCCTGCTGCTGCTCGCCGCCCTGGCCCTCACTCTCGCGTGCGCGGTGTTCGTGGCCGCCGAGTTCTCCCTGACCACCGTCGAGCGGGGCGAGCTGGAACGCTCGGCCGCCGCCGGTGAGCGCGGCGCGTCGAGCGCCCTGGCGGCCGTACGCAAGCTGACGCTCCAGCTCTCCGGGGCGCAGCTCGGCATCACGGTCACCTCCCTGGTCATCGGCATGCTGGCCGAGCCGTCCTTCGCCGCCCTGCTGGGCGGGCCGCTGCGGGCCATCGGCCTGGGCGCCGCCGCCTCCTCCGTCGCCACCGTGCTGGGCGTCGCCCTGTCCACGGTGGTGCTGATGGTCATCGGCGAGCTGGTGCCGAAGAACTGGGCGATCTCCCGCCCGCTGGCGGTCGCCCGGGTGGTGGCCACCCCGCAGCGCGGGTTCACCGCGGCCTTCGGCCCGTTCATCCGCCACCTCAACGCCACCGCCAACCGGTTCGTGCGCCGCGTCGGCCTGGAGCCGGCCGAGGAGCTGGCCTCCGCCCGTACGCCGGAGGAACTGGTCGCGCTGGCCGAGCACTCGGCGCGCGAGGGCGCCCTGGAGGAGGACTCGGCCGAGCTGTTCGTCCGCACCCTGCACCTGAGCGAGCTGACCGCGCAGAACGTGATGACCCCGCGGGTGGAGGTGCTGGCGCTGGAGGCCGGCGCCACCGCCGCCGACGCCGCGAACCTCACCCTCGCCACCGGTCTGTCCCGCTTCCCGGTCTACCGGCAGAGCCTGGACGAGGTGGTCGGCACCGTGCACATCCGCGATGTGCTCGCGCTGCCCGCCGACCGGCGGTCCACCACCCCGGTCACCGCGCTGGCCAGCCCGCCGCTGCTGGTCCCCGACTCCCTGCCGGCCGACCGCCTCCTTGAGCGGATGCGGGCCGAGCGGACCATGGCCGTCGTGATCGACGAGTACGGCGGCACGGCCGGTGTGGCCACGGTGGAGGACATCGTGGAGGAGGTCGTCGGCGAGGTGCGCGACGAGCACGACCCGCTGGAGGTCCCCGACCTGCTGCCGGCGCCCGCGACCGAGGACGGCCGGTCCACCTGGGAGGCGGACGGCAGCGTCCGGATAGACCAGCTGGCCGGCATCGGGCTGAGCGCGCCGGACGGCCCGTACGAGACGGTCGCCGGGCTGATCGCCAACCGCCTGGCCCGTATCCCGGCCCAGGGCGACACCGTGGAGGTGGCCGGCTGGAAGCTGGACGTCCTCGACGTCAGCCACCACCGGGCCGACCGGGTCCACATCACCGAGCCGGCCGGCGAGGCCGCCGACGACGGTGAGGTCCCCGTCGTGGCCGGGGCCCGCCGCCAGCTGGAGGAGGCCCGATGACCACCGTGCAGATCCTCATCGGCCTGCTCACCCTGCTCACCAACGCCTTCTTCGTGGCCGCCGAGTTCGCGCTGATCTCGGTGCGCCGCGCGCAGATCGAACCGGCCGCCAAGCAGGGCGACAAGCGCGCCCGGACCACCCTGTGGGGGCTGGAGCACATCTCCCAGATGATGGCCACCGCCCAGCTCGGCATCACCGTCTCCTCGCTGGTGCTGGGCGCGGTCGCCGAACCGGCCATCGCGCACCTGCTGGAGCCGGTGTTCGCGGCCGTCAGCGTGCCGGACGCGCTGGTCCACCCGATCGCCTTCGTGATCGCGCTGGCCGCCGCCACCTACGCGCACATGCTCATCGGCGAGATGGTGCCGAAGAACATCGCGCTGGCCGCTCCGGCCCGGACCGCGCTGCTGCTCGGCCCGTCCCTGGTGGCGATCACCCGGGCCCTCAAGCCGTTCGTCTTCGCCATCAACGCCTTCGCCAACACCCTGCTGCGGCTGATCAAGGTGGAGCCGAAGGACGAGGTGGAGTCGGCCTTCACCGACGACGAACTGGCCCGGATGGTGGCCGACTCCAGCAACGCGGGCCTGCTCGACCCGGCCGACGGCGAGCGGCTGCGGGACGCCCTGGAGCTGGGCACCCGGCCGGTCGGCGAGGTCCTGGTCGCGGCGCCCCGGATGCGCACGGTGCCGCACACCGTCACCCCGGACGAGCTGGAGCGCACGGCGGCGGAGGCCAAGTTCTCCCGCTTCCCGGTGACCGGACCGTCCGGCGCGGTCCTCGGCTACCTGCACATCAAGGACACCCTGGGCGTCGCCGAACGGGACAAGCCGTTCCCCCGCTCGGCGCTGCACACCGTCACCCGGGTCTCCCGGGACACCCCGCTGGACGACACCCTCACCGCCCTGCGCGCCGCCGGCAGCCACCTGGCCGCCGTCACCGGCGAGGGCGGCGCGGTCATCGGGTACGTGACGATGGAGGACGTCCTGGAGGAACTGGTCGGCCCCGCCCCGGCCCCGGCCGCGTAACGCCGCCGACAGCGGTTACCGTGCCCGGCCCGTGCCCGGCTCCATGATGGTCGTTTCCGACTGCCACGGGGCCGGGCTCGGCCGTATCCCGGTGGCGTCGGCTCGCTACGAGGCCGCGCACGGCCGTATGCCAGGTGACCTGGGTGTAGCGCCAACTCGCCGAGAGGGCGGGGCAGGAGGGCGCGGAGGTGCTGCCGCCGGTTGCCTCGCCTGTCCCCGTACCCGTCGCCGCCGCGCCCCGGCCGCGTAGAGCAGCGCCGCGAGGCCGACGGCGACGAGGCCCATGGCCGTGGTCGTGCCGGTGTGGACGGAAAGGGGCGGGAAGCCGCCGGGAGGGGCCGGGCCGGGGGACGGGCTCAGTGGCGGTAGGCGGTGTTGAGGTAGTGGTCGCCGATGCCGCGGAGGAGGTGGGCGGGGGAGCGGTGGGCGGTGAGGGTGCGGGCGTTGCGCCAGTGGCGGTCCAGGCCGGGGGTGTCGGCGAGTTCGAGGACGCGGGCGGTGAGCTGGAGGGCGGCCCGGGTGGTGACGGACTCGGCGGTGGCGACCAGGGCGGCGATGTCGGCGGGTTGGTCACCGTCGAGTACGGCGCCGGGGGCGAGGGCGGCGGCCAGGGTGTCGGTGGCGCGCTCGACCACGGCGGTCGCGGTGTGGGTGGCGGAGGCGAGCTCGCCGAACGCGAGGAGGAGGTCGGGGTCCTCGGCGGGTGGGAGGGCGGCGGGATGGTGGGTCCGGTGGTGGTGGGGGGTGTTGCGGCTGAGGTCGCGGGCCTCGGCGAGGGCGCCGTGCAGGATGCCCAGGCCGACATGGGCGAGCGCCAGCCGCAGGGCGGAGGGGGCGAGCGCGGTGAAGGGCGGGGTGGCCTCCTCGTCGGGCGGGCGGACGCCGATCACCTGCGGGGCGTCCACCGGGACCCCGTCGAAGGCCACGGTGCCCGCCCCGGCGACGCGCTGGCCCAAGCGGTCGGTGGCCGGTTCGACGCTGACCCCCGGGCGGTCGGCCGGCACCCGGACGAGCAGGACGTCACCGGTGACCGTACAGACGGCGTCCACCAGGAACTGGTCCGCCACGGTCACCGCGGTGTCCACCGCCCGGGTCCCGTGGAGCAGATAGGCGGCGCCCGTCGGGGTCAGGGTCAGCTCGGGGCCGGCGCCCGCCGGGTCGGCGGCGGAGGCGTGCACCGCACCGGCCCACAGCGGGCCGCCGTGGACGGCCGTCCGCTCCGGGGCGGAGGCGCGGTCGGCGGAGCCGTAGAAGCGCACGTCCCAGCCGTGGACGTAGTGCCGGGCCAGCAGTTCGCCTATGGCGCTGTCCGCCGCGGCCACCTCCTGGATCACCGCGCAGCCGGTACGCCAGTCGGTGCCGCGGCCCCGCCCCGGCGGGGTGAGCGCGGCGGGCAGCCCGGCGTCGCGGAGCCGGCCGGCCTCGTCCACCGGGGGCTTGCCCGCGTGGTCCCGGTCGACGGCGTCGGCGGCGAGGTCGTCGGCCACCTCCCGCGCGGTCCGGAGCAGTAACGGCCGCCCGGGGGAGTCGATCGGGGGGAGCGAGACCTCGGGGGTGGGGGACGGGGCTTCGCACGACAGGGCGGTGCTCATCGCGTGCTCCCTTCGGGGGTGGGGGTGGGGGCGGGGCCCCATACGGCGGCGAAGGCGCCCACCGTGCCCGGGACACCGATCCGGGCGACCACCCGCCCGCCGGCGTCGGGGGAGGTGACGCCGTACGCCATCCCCCGGCTGCCGTCCGAGAGTTGGGCGCCGAGTCCGGCAAGGGCGAGCATGAGCGGGATTCTCATGGTCGGTCACCTCGCTGGGCTCGGTCGGTGGACGGACGGTCCTCTGGGGGACGGCAGAGTTTTCCTACTGGAAAGGTAGGGATATGGTCCGGGCGGAGCCGGTGGTACGGCAAGGGGCGCCCGCATGGCGGACGGCGCCGTCTCGATGGGAGAGAAGTGCCTGTTCGGAGGGGCCGTCAGGGATTGGTCCAGGCGGCCGGGTTCTCGGTGAGGGCGTGCACCTCGGCGGGCAGCCGGCCGGAGGTCACATCCGCCAGGGTCACTCCTTCGAGGATCTGCCGGACGTTGGCCCGTAGCGCGATCCACAGCGGCAGCAGCGACTCGGCGGGGCCGCTGTAGGACAGTTCGGGCGGGCGGACGCCCCGTACCGAGACCAGGGGGCCGTCCACCGCCCGCACCACGTCCGCGATGCTGATCTCCGTCGCCGGCCGGGCGAGCCGGTAGCCGCCGTTCACCCCGCGCTGGCTGATGACCAGGCCGCCGCGCCGCATGTCGTTGAGGATGCCTTCGAGGAACTTGTGCGGGATGTCCTGGGCGTCGGCGATCGCCTCCGCCTTCAGGGGGCCGGTCGGGGACCCGGCCGCGAGCAGCAGGGCGGCCCGCACCGCGTAGTCCGCTCTGGCTGAGATCCGCATGGGGGCATTATGGGGGGTTTCCCGGGGAGGGGCGGGTGGTGGTCGGGGGGCGCTCGCCCACAACTGCTCCTGGGCGCGCACCGCCGAGGCGCTCCATCTGCACGTCAACACCGTGCACTACCGCATCCGCCGCATCCAGGACCTGACCGGCCGGGACCTGACCCGGCTGGACCACAAGCTCGACCTCTACGCGGCGCTGCTCTGCCGCTGAGACCGCCGGCTCGCCCGCCCCCCGGGCCGCCGGCGCAAGGACGCGGTTCCGCCCCCACCGTCGCCGGGGGCGGGGCCCCTTCACGTACGCACCTTCACGTACGCCATTCGCGTGCGACGTTCACGTGCGACGGGGAGTCAGACCAGGTCAACGTGCACGTTGGTGGACTTCACCCGGGCGGTCACGGTGACCCCGACCTCGATCCCCAGCTCCTCCACCGCCTCACGGGTCACCACGGACACCACCCGGTGAGGGCCGCACTGCACCTCGACCCGCGCGGCGACCTCGTCCACCGCGAGCCCAGTGATGATCCCGGCGAAGGAGTTGCGCACCGAGGTGACCACGCTGTCCGGCACCTGGTGGGCGCCGCGCGCCCGCTCGGTGGCGAAGGCGGCGAGCCCGACCCCGTCGATCACCCGGTTGCCGGTCCCGTCCCGATCCATGCGCAGCCGCCCGCTGTCGGCCCATCTGCGCACGGTCTCCGGGCTGACGCCCAGCAGCCGGGCGGCCTGTCCAATGCTGTACGACGGCATCCGTGCACTGTAGGGCTACGGCCGGCGCCGCGCCCCGTCCGGGTCGGCCGACCCGATCCGCTCGCCCGGGTCCACGATCCGCCCCTGGAGCACCGTCCCGCCGCTCTGGCCGGCGGCGGTGCCCTGGGCCGGGCCGGCCGCCGCACCAGGGCCCGTCGCGGCACCGGCACCCGGCTCCGCACCCGTACCCGTACCGGGAACCGGCTCCGGCTCCGGCTCCGCGTTCTCGGCCTTCATGGCGCGCGCCTCGCTCTTGAGGATGCGGGCCGCCTTGCCGGCGTTGCGCGCCAGTTCGGGCAGCTTCTTCGCACCGAACACGAGCAGGACGACGATCAGCAGTATCGCGAGCTCACTCACTCCGAACACGGTCTCCGCCCTCCGGAACCATCCTGGGACCGTCGGTCTCCGGAGGCGCTCCGGAAGTTCTACGCTGCTGTAGAAGGTCCCTCTGAAAGGTCACTCTAGAAGTGCGGCCCGGACGGCGGCAAGGCGGTCCCCCTCAAGGTCGGCAACCCCCGCCCGCGTCGGCCTGGATGGCCTGCAACCGGGCCCGGCACTCGGCGGCGAAGGCGGGGTGGCTGCGCCGGTAGTAGGCGAGCCCGCTGACGCCGACCGCGATGGCCCAGCCCCGGGCGCGGGTCCAGGTGGACGGGTCGAGCGCCAGGGCGTCCCGGTAGGCGTCCCGGGCGGCCGGTGGCAGGTCCCAGACCGGGGCGTGCTCGGCGTCGGGGTAGCCCACCGAGAGCCCGCCGAAGTCGATGACCGCGTGCAGTCTGCCGCCCAGGACCAGGAGGTTGGCCGGTCGGAGGTCGCCGTGCAGCCACCCCTGGGGTCCGGACGGCCCGGGCAGCGCGAGCGCGGCCCGCCACCATTCCTCCAGGGCGTCGAAGTCCAGGTCCGTTTCGGAAGCGGGGGCGGTCCCGGCGTGCGCGCGGCAGGCGGCCAGGTCCCGGGTGACCCACTCGTCGCAGGGGGCCAGGGTGCCGCCCCGGTACCAGTCGAGGTCCTCGTCCGCGCGGGTCGCGCCCATCAGGTCGGCGGTGTGGAGTCCGCGTACGAAGGCGGCCAGGTCCGTGCCGAAGGCGGCCCAGTCGTGCACGGTGTCCGGTCCCGGGCGCTCGCCGTCGATCCAGCGGTGCACCGACCAGGGGAGCGGGAAGGCCCCGGTGGGCGCCCCGGCGTGGACGGGTTCGGGCACCCGGTGGGTCAGCAGCGGCGCCAGCCGGGGCAGCCAGGCCCGCTCCTTGCGCAGCGGCCGGGCGCGGTCGGCGTCCCGGGGTACGCGTACGAGCAGCTCGTCGCCGAGGCGGTACATGACGTTGTCGGTGCCCGAGCCCGCGGGCGCCAGCGGCAGCCCGGCCCACTCGGGCCGCTCGGCCGCCAGCAGGGAGCGCACCAGTGGTACGTCGACGGGGATCTCGTTCCGGTGCAGCTTCACCCGGCGCAGTCTGGTCGTCGGGTGGTACGAGGTGCCACGGCTTTTCGCCCTCGGGCGGCGGGAAGCCGTATCCGGAGGATGTGACGCGGCGCACACCTCGCAGCCGATGAGTCCGCGTCACTTCGCCGGTCGTAGAGGGTGACACCACAAGATCCGCAGCCCCGCAGCCACGCAGAGACCGGAGGAACCCGTCATGGCCGACGCAGTGAAGGGCCCCGCCAGCTACTTCCCCTCGATCGAGAAGAAGTACGGACGGCCGATCGCCGAGTGGAAGGAGCTCATCCGCTCCTCGCCGCTGACCAGGCACATGGAGCTGGTCTCCTGGCTGAAGTCCGAGCACGGTCTCGGTCACGGCCACGCCAACGCCCTGGTCGCCCACACCCTGGCCGAGGACAGCGGGAAGTGACCGGCGGGCCGGCGGGGCGCGGGCGAAGGGGTATGGACTTACTAGGACGTCCAACTATATCGTCGTGAACCAAGGCCCGCGGTGCAGGGAAGCCGGTGTGAATCCGGCACGGTCCCGCCACTGTGACCGGGGAGCGCGTTACCGAAGAAGCTGCCGAAGAGGCAGGTCAGGCCACTGGCGGAGCGATCCGCTGGGAAGGCCGGGGAGCGTGCGCCGAACCGGGAGTCAGGATACCGGCCGCGGGGTGTTCCGTGTTGTCCACGAGGATGGAGCAGACACGCATGGCACCGGTCTGTACCCGTGACCCTGGTGATCCGGCGAGCCTTCCGCGCACCCCCGCGAACCGCGACGCCGCCGCGCCCCGGCCCGTACCCGCGTACCCGGGTGCGTCTGCGTCCGCTTGCGCCGCCGCGCCTCGGTCCGTAGCCGCGCACCCCGGCGCAGCCGGGCTTCGGCCCGTACCCGCGTATCCGTGCGTACCCGCGCCCCGGTCCGTAGCCGTCCATCGGCACGTACCTGCGCACCCGTGCGTTCCCACGTCCTGGCCCGTAGCCGGGCATCGGCACCTCTCCGCGTTCTGGCCCGTACCCACGCACCCCGGCGCAGCTGCGCCCCCGCCCGTACCCGCGTCCCCGTGTGCTGCGGCGCACATGGGCGCTGCCGCGCACCCAGGCGCGCCCGGCACTTCCGCGCAACCAGGCGCGTCCGGCGCGTCCGCGCACCCAGACGCGTCCGTCCATCCGGACACGTCCGTGCATCCGCACCCGGGCATCTCCGCGCACCCAGACGCGACCATGCGTCCGTAACCCCCGCGCCGCCCCGCCCCAGATCCCCGCGCCCGCCCCGCCCCAGATCCCCGCGCCCACCCCGCCCCAGATCCCCGCCCCTTCGCGTCCCGCGCGGCTCATCGGCGTGCGGGCGTCCGACCGGTGTGCCGCGGTGGGCTGCCGTGCCGTGCCCGGATCAACCCTGACGTGAGTCCCACCCGACGAGAGCAGGCTTCCATGGTCCGCGAACTGACCCATTTCATCGGCGGAAAGCACACCCCCGGCACCTCCGGGCTCTACGCCGACGTCCACGACCCCAACACCGGCGAGGTCCAGGCCCGGGTGCCGCTGGCCGGGCGGGAGGAGACCCTCGCCGCCATCGCGGACGCCGAGGCCGCGCAGCCCGAGTGGGCGGCGTGGAACCCGCAGCGCCGGGCCCGGGTCATGCTCCGCTTCCTCCAACTCATCGAGGGGGAGCGGGAGTCACTGGCCCGGCTGCTCTCCTCCGAGCACGGCAAGACCGTCGCCGACGCCCACGGCGACATCCAACGCGGGCTGGACGTCGTCGAGTTCGCGGCCGGCATCCCGCATCTGCTCAAGGGCGAGTTCACCGACAACGCCGGCACCGGGATCGACGTCCACTCGCTGCGCGGGCCGCTCGGCGTGGTCGCCGGCATCACCCCGTTCAACTTCCCCGCGATGATCCCGCTGTGGAAGGCCGCGCCCGCGCTGGCCTGCGGCAACGCCTTCATCCTCAAGCCTTCCGAGCGCGACCCCTCGGTCCCGCTGCGGCTCGCCGAGCTCTTTCTGGAGGCGGGCCTTCCGCCCGGCGTGCTCAACGTCGTCAACGGCGGCAAGGAGACCGTGGACGTCCTGCTGGAGGACCCCCGCGTCCGGGCGCTCGGCTTCGTCGGCTCCACGCCGATCGCGGCGCACATCTACGCCACCGCCGCCAAGCACGGCAAGCGCGCCCAGTGCTTCGGCGGCGCCAAGAACCACATGATCGTCATGCCGGACGCCGATCTGGACCAGGCCGTGGACGCCCTGATCGGCGCCGGGTACGGCTCGGCCGGTGAGCGCTGCATGGCGATCTCGGTGGCCGTGCCGGTCGGTGAGGAGACCGCCGACGCCCTGGTGGCGAAGCTCAAGGAGCGGATCGCCACCCTGCGGATCGGCCGTTCCGACGACCCCGAGGCCGACTTCGGGCCGCTGGTCGGCCGGGACGCCCTGGACCGGGTCACCCGCTATGTCGACATCGGCGTCAACGAGGGTGCCCAACTCGTCGTGGACGGACGGGGCTTCACCCTCCCCGGGCACGAGAACGGCTTCTTCGCCGGGGCCACCCTCTTCGACCGGGTCACCCCCTCCATGCGGATCTACCGCGAGGAGATCTTCGGCCCGGTGCTCTCGGTGGTCCGGGCCGCCGACTACGAGGAGGCGCTGCGGCTGCCCAGCGAGCACCCGTACGGCAACGGCGTGGCCATCTTCACCCGGGACGGGGACACCGCCCGCGACTTCACCCGCCGGGTGGACACCGGCATGGTCGGCGTCAACGTGCCCATCCCGGTCCCGGTGGCGTACCACACCTTCGGCGGCTGGAAGCGGTCCGGCTTCGGCGACCTCAACCAGCACGGACCGGACGCCATCCGCTTCTACACCCGCACCAAGACCGTGACCTCCCGCTGGCCCTCCGGGGTCAAGGAGGGCGCGAGCTTCACCATCCCCACGATGGGCTGACCGCGATGGCCACCACTACCACCACCATGGGCGGCACCGCCCTCAGCAAGGACCAGCTCGCCCTCGCCGAAGTCACCCTCGACTTCGCGCAGGAGCACCTCGCGCCGCACGCCGTCGCCTGGGACCGGGACAAGCACTTCCCGCTGGACGTCCTGCGCCGGGCCGCCGAGTTCGGCCTCGGCGGTGTCTATGTCCGCGAGGAGCACGGCGGCTCCGCCCTCACCCGCTCCGACGGCGTCCTCGTCTTCGAGGTGCTGGCCACCGGCTGCCCGTCCATCGCGGGCTACCTCTCCATCCACAACATGGTCGGCTGGATGATCGACCGGTACGGGGACCAGGCCCAGCGCGAGCGCTGGCTGCCCGCCCTGTGCGCGGCCGAGAAGCTGGGCAGCTACTGCTTGACCGAACCGGGCGCGGGCTCCGACGCCGCCGCGCTGCGCACCCGCGCCGAGCGGGACGGGGACTCGTACGTCCTCACCGGCGTCAAGCAGTTCATCTCCGGCGCCGGCGCCTCCGAGGTGTACGTGGTGATGGCCCGTACCGGCGAGGGCGGCCCCGGCGGGATCTCCGCCTTCGTGGTCGAACGGGACGACCCCGGGCTCTCCTTCGGGCCCGACGAGCGCAAGATGGGCTGGAACGCGCAGCCCACCCGCCAGGTGATCCTGGACGGGGTGCGGGTGTCGGCCGACCGGCGGCTGGGCGCCGAGGGCGACGGCTTCCGGATCGCCATGCACGGGCTCAACGGCGGCCGGCTCGGGATCGCGGCCTGCTCGCTGGGCGGCGCCCAGAGCGCCCTGGACCGCAGCCTCGCCCACCTCGCCGACCGGGAGGCCTTCGGCGCACCGCTGCTGGACGCCCAGGCGCTGCAGTTCCGGCTGGCCGACATGGCCACCGAGCTGGCGGCCGCCCGGGCGCTGGTCCGCCAGGCCGCGGACGCCCTGGACCGGGGCGGCCCGGACGCGCAGCGGCTGTGCGCGATGGCCAAGCGGTTCGCCACCGACACCGGGTACACGGTCGCCGACCGGGCCCTCCAGCTGCACGGCGGGTACGGCTATCTCAGCGAGTACGGCATCGAGAAGATCGTCCGCGACCTGCGGGTGCACCAGATCCTGGAAGGAACCAACGAGATCATGCGCGTGATCGTGGCGCGAGGCCTCACGGAGGCCCTCCGATGAGCCCGCAGCCGGACCCCGGGAACCCGGAGGTCCTGGTACGGACCGAGGGCCGGGCGGGCCACCTCCTCCTCAACCGCCCCCAGGCGCTGAACGCGCTCAGCCACCCCATGGTGACCACCCTGGCCGCCGCCCTGGACGCCTGGGAGCACGACCCGGCCGTGGAGACCGTGGTCATCAGCGGAGCCGGGGAGCGCGGGCTGTGCGCGGGCGGCGACATCCGCGCCATCTCCGCCTCCGCCCGGGCCGGCACCGAGGAGGCGGCCGCGTTCTGGCGCGACGAGTACCGCCTCAACGCCCGGATCGCCCGCTACCCCAAGCCGTACGTGGCGATCATGGACGGCATCGTGATGGGCGGCGGCGTCGGGGTCTCGGCCCACGGCACCGTACGGATCACCACCGAGCGCTCCAGGGTGGCCATGCCCGAGACCGGCATCGGCTTCGTCCCCGACGTGGGCGGGACCTACCTCCTCGGCCTCGCCCCCGGCGAGCTGGGCACCCATCTCGCCCTCACCGGCGCCCCGGTCGGCGCCGCGGACGCCCTGCTCTGCGGCCTCGCCGACCACTTCGTCCCCTCCGCCGCCCTCCCCGCCCTCCTCACCGACCTGGCCACCGACCCCGTCCACGAGGTCGTCCCCCGCCATGTCCGCCCCGCCCCGCCCGGGGAACTGGACGGGCACCGGGAGTGGATCGACGCCTGCTACACCGCGGACACGGTGGAGGAGATCGTCGAACGGCTGCTCGCGCACGGCGCGCCCGCCGCCAAGGAGGCCGCCGAGACTCTGGCCGCCAAGTCGCCGACCGCGCTGAAGGTGACCCTGGCCTCGGTGCGCCGGGCCCGCCGGCTCGGGCCGCTGGAGCGGGTCCTGGAGCAGGAGTACCGGGTCTCCTGCGCCGCCCTCTCCCACCCCGACTTCGTGGAGGGCGTACGCGCCCAGGTGATCGACAAGGACCGGCAGCCGCGCTGGCGGCCGGCCGCCCTCGCGGAGGTCTCCGACGAGGACGTACGCCGCTTCTTCGCCCCGCTCGGCGACGACCGTGAACTCCGCCTGCCCGCCCCCGACCGTGACCCGGCCCAGGAGGTGCCCTGGTGACGTCCCCCCGCCCCGTCATCGCCTTCATAGGACTCGGCCATATGGGCGGGCCGATGGCCGCCAACCTGGTCAGGGCCGGTTACCGGGTGGTCGGCTACGACCTGGTGCCCGAGTCACTGGCCGCCGCCGAGGCCGCCGGAGTGGAGGTCGCCCCCTCCGCCCCGGCGGCGGCAGCCGAGGCCGGGCTCGTCATCACCATGCTCCCGGCCGGCCGCCATGTCCTGGCCCTCTACGACGAGCAGGGCCTGCTGGCCGCCGCCCGCCCCGGCACCCTCTTCCTGGACTGCTCCACCATCGACGTGGCCGATGCCCGGGCCGCCCACCAGGCGGCCGCCGCGGCCGGGCACCGCGCGCTGGACGCCCCGGTGTCCGGCGGGGTGATGGGCGCCGAGGCCGGCACCCTCACCTTCATGGCGGGCGGCGGCGAGGCCGAGTTCGCCGAGGCGGAACCGGTGCTCGCGGCCATGGGCAGGAAGGCCGTGCACTGCGGGGCGGCCGGCGCCGGACAGGCCGCCAAGATCTGCAACAACATGATCCTGGGCGTCTCGATGATCGCGGTCGGTGAGGCCTTCGTGCTCGGCGAGAGCCTGGGCCTGTCCCACCAGGCCCTCTTCGACGTGGCCTCCACCGCCTCCGGCCAGTGCTGGGCGCTCACCGTCAACTGCCCGGTCCCCGGCCCCGTACCGACCAGCCCCGCCAACCGCGACTACCGCCCGGGGTTCGCCGCGCCGCTGATGGCCAAGGACCTCGGGCTCGCCGCCAACGCCATCCGCGAGGGCGGGGTGGACGCGGCCCTCGGCCTGGCCGCCGCCCGGATGTACGCGGCCTTCGCCGAAGGGCCCGGCGCCGAGCAGGACTTCTCCGCCATCATCCGCACCTTCCGCGGGCCCTCCTCCCCGTCTCCCTCTCCCTCTCCCTCTCCCGAGATCGGACCCCTGTCGTGACCACCACCGTCCTCGACCCCTCCACCCACCCCTTCTCCACCATCCGGGTCGAGCGCAAGGGCCGGGCCGCCCTCATCACCCTCGACCGCCCCAAGGCGCTCAACGCCCTCAACCTCCAGATGATGGACGAGGTGGTCGCCGCGGCCGAGGCGCTGGACCGCGACCCGGACACCGGCTGCATCGTGGTCACCGGATCGGCCAGGGCCTTCGCCGCCGGCGCCGACATCGGCGAGATGCGCCCGCAGTCCTACATGGACATGTACGGGGCGGACTGGTTCGCCGGCTGGGACCGGTTCGCCGCGGTGCGCACCCCCACCGTGGCGGCGGTCGCCGGCTACGCGCTGGGCGGCGGCTGCGAGCTGGCCATGATGTGCGACATCCTGCTGGCCGCCGACACCGCCACGTTCGGCCAGCCGGAGATCAAGCTCGGCGTCATCCCCGGCATCGGCGGCTCCCAGCGGCTGACCCGGGCCGTCGGCAAGGCCAAGGCGATGGAGCTCTGCCTCACCGGCCGGACCATGGACGCCGAGGAGGCCGAGCGCGCCGGGCTGGTGTCCCGGATCGTCCCGGCCGGTGACCTGCTCACCGAGGCGCTGGCCGTCGCCGAGACGGTCGCCTCGATGTCCGCGCCGGTCGCCATGATGGCCAAGGAGGCGGTGAACCGGGCCTTCGAGACCACGCTCACCGAGGGCGTCCGCTTCGAGCGCCGCGTCTTCCACGCCGTGTTCGCCACCGCCGACCAGAAGGAAGGCATGACCGCGTTCACCGAGAAGCGCCCCCCGGAGTTCACCCACCGCTGACCGGTACGGGGGCCGTCCATCCCGGCCGCCACGGGGCGGGGCGGCCGGCCCCGCCCCTGCACCCTGCGTCCCGGTCCCCGCCCCACCCCCTCTAAGGTCTCGTCCTATGACCACCCAGCAGCCCGGCAGCCGGCGCCGCCTCCTCGTCATCGGCATCGGGGCAGGCGACCCGGACCACCTCACCCTGGCCGCGGTCAAGGCGATCCGCCGGGCCGATGTCTTCCTCATCCTCGGCAAGGGCCCGGAGAAGTCCTCCCTCACCGACCTGCGCCGCGCCATGCTGGACGAGCACGCCCGCCCCGGCTACCGCGTCGCCGAGGGCCAGGACCCCTGGCGGGACCGCTCCGAGCAGGACCGCGGCTCCTACACCGCCGCCGTCCACGACTGGCGCAGCCGCCGCGCCGACGTCTGCGAACGGCTCATCCTGGACGAGCTGGCCCCCGGCGAGACCGGGGCGTTCCTGGTCTGGGGCGACCCCGCCCTCTACGACAGCACCCTGGCCATCCTGGACGAGATCGAGGACCGCGGCACCGTCGCCCTCGACATCGAGGTCATCCCCGGCATCACCAGCGTCCAGACCCTGGCCGCCCGCCACCGCACCACCCTCAACCGCGTCGGCCGCCCCATCCACATCACCCCCGCCCGCCGCCTCCCCGAAGCCGCCACCGCCCACGACGGCGACACCGTGGTGATGCTCGACGCCCACGAGTCCTTCACCCGCCTCGAAGGGCGGGACCTCTGGATCTACTGGGGCGCCTACCTCGGCACCCCCGACGAACTCCTCATCTCCGGCCGCCTCGCCGACGTCGCCGACGAGATCCGCCACGTCCGCGCCGACGCCCGCGCCCGGCACGGCTGGATCATGGACACCTACCTGCTGCGGCCGGTGGAGCCCGAAGACGGCCCGGAGACCTGACAGCCGCGCCCCAGCCCAGGCTGTCCTCCGCCCGACTTCGGTCGTACCGGTCCTGATCACCTGCTGCGGCCGCCGGACGACGACTCGGAGGGCTCCGGCGCCGGGAGGTGGGGGGCGGGGGCCGGACGGGGGTGGCGTGGAGGGCGGGAGGGCCACCAGGTGCGGTCGCCGAGCAGGACCAGGGCGGACGGCAGGATCATCACGCGGATCACGAAGGCGTCCAGCAGGACGGCGACCGCGAGGCTGAAGCCGATCTGCTTCATCTCGGCCAGGTGCAGGAAGACGAAGCTGGAGAACACGGTCACCATCACGATCGCCGCGCTGGTCACCACCTTGGCCGATGCGCCGATGCCGTCCAGCACCGCTTCCCGGGTGGGTGCCCCCGCCATCGCGGCCTCCTTGATGCGGCTGAGCACGAAGACCTGGTAGTCCATCGACAGCCCGAAGAGGATCACGAAGAGGAAGAGCGGGACGCGCGAGCCGATGGCGCTGGTGGCACTGGGGTCGAAACCGAACAGGGTGGAGGCCAGGCCCCACTGGAAGAAGACCACCACCAGGCCGAAGGCGGCCGCCACGGAGAGCAGGTTGAGCGCCGCGCCGATGAGCCCGATCACCACCGAGCGGAACACCAGCACCGTCATCGCGAAGGTCAGCAGCAGCAGGAAGCCGACGACCAGGGGAAGCTTCCGGTTCTGGTGGTCGAGGTAGTCGGCGTCGACCGCGATCGGCCCGTCCACCGCGTAGGCGGCCCCGGCGACCTTGCCGAGTGTGGCGGGCAGGTGGGTCCGGCGCAGGTGGTCCAGGGAGGCGGTGGCCTCGGTCGAACTGAGCCGGAACGGCACCGCGTACTCGACCACGGTCACCCGGCCGTCCCGGGAGGTCCGGACCCGGGGCGCCCGGTCCGCGAAGGTGCGGTCGGCCCGGACGCGTGAGGTCAACTCGCGCAGCGCGGCGCCGGTCTGCACGGCGCTCGCCGGGTCCGCCTCGACCACGACGCGGTGCTCGGCCCGCAGCTCGGGGAAGGCGTCGTTCAGCCGGTCGTAGGTCCGCATCTCCGGGATCTGCCGCGAGTGGGTGTCCTTGTTCAGGACACGCAGCTCCATCCCGAGGGCGGGCAGCGAGAGGCCGAGCATGACGAGGGCGGCGACGAGCAGGGTGCGGCCCGGGCGGGTGCGGGCCGGGCGCAGCAGGGCTTCCCAGAGCCGGCCGGTGGACCGCCGGTCGCGGCCGCGGGGCCGCTTGCCGCGGGCGGCGGTCTTGGCGGCGCGGCGGTCCAGCCGGTGGCCGAGCTTCACCAGCAGCGCGGGCAGCGCGGTCATCGAGCTGGCGACGGCGACCAGGACCACGATCACGGTCCCCGTGGCCAGCGAGGAGAAGATGACGTCGGTGGCGAGGTAGAGGGTCGCGGTGGAGACGACCACCGCGAGGCCGGAGACCACGATCGCCCGTCCGGAGGTCGCGGCGGCGATCCCGACCAGCGCCTCCGGGCTGAGCCGCCCGTCCGCCCGCTCGCGCTCCTCGCGTTCGCGCTTGAGGTAGAAGAGCGTGTAGTCGACGCCGACCGCCATGCCGATCAGCAGGATGACGTTGGTGCCGACCCCGGCGTCGGGCAGCAGGTGTGACGCGACCATCGACAGTCCCACCGCCCCGACGATGGAGCTGACCGCCAGCAGCAGCGGCACCGCGGCCATGACCAGCGAGCCGAACACCAGCAGCAGCGTGACCAGGGTGATCGGGAAGGTGATCAGCTCGGACTTGGCGAGGTCGTCACCGCGCTGCTTGTTGAGCCCCTTGCTGACCGAGGCGTCGCCGGTCTCCTCGATCAGGAGGTCCGGATGGGCTTCCCGGACCGCACCGGTCTGCGCGAGCAGCGGGTCGACGTGCTCCTTGGCCTCCAGTTTGACGCCCTTCATGGTCACCTCGACCATGAGCATCCGGCCGTCCCGGGAGCGGACCGGGTCGGCCACGTCCAGGACCTCGGGGAGCTTCGCCATCCGGTCCGTCAGCGCCCGGGCCGCGCCCCGCGCCGCGGCCTCGTCCAGGGCACCCGACCTGGCGGTGATCATGATCTGCTCGGTGGGCTTCTCCTGGAACCCCCGCGAGGTGGCGATGGCGTCCGCGCGCCCCGACTCGCCCACCCGGTAGTCCTCGGCCTCCGCGTTGTGCGTCCCCGCGGCGATGCCGACGACGAGGCACAGCACCACGAAGGCGAACCACCCGGCGATCGCCCGGCCGGGATGTAACGCGCTCCAGCTCGCCATCCGTACGGTGATCGGCTTCTTGCCCACGGTTCCCCGCTCCCTGTGACTGACTGATCGTCTGACTGGTGTCAGAAAAAAATGACAGGTGTCGGGTCAATCAGTCAAGCAGTGCCCGGGCGTCGCGTGGCACCCCACTCGGGAACGGAGACAAGGCGAGGCCCCGACGCGATGTACGCGTCGGGGCCTCGCCCGAAAATGCCTGCGGCAGGGTCAGTCCACGCTGCGGAGCAGCCCCTCGACGGTCTTCACCCGGTCCGTCAGCTCGGCCAACTGGTCCTGAAGCGCGCCATGCCGGGCGGTCGCCTCCTCGGCGAGCTCGCGGTACGAGGCCATGGCCGCCGCGTCCGCCCGGTGCCGCTGGAGCCTGAAGTAGGCGACCAGACTCGCCGTGACGCCCCCGGCGATGATCAGGACCACGGCGATGCCAACAATCGCGCCTGTCATGTGCGCTTCCCCCTCTTCGCTTCTTCCTTGACGGTGTCCTTCGCCTGGTCGGCCGCCGGTGACCCGTCCCCGGTCGCCGTGCCACCCGTCGCCGAGTCGCCGGCCCGCACGGCGGCCAGGATGGTGTCGGCGGTGAGGTGGAGGTCGAAGTCGGCCAGTTCGAAGAACTTCAGGGCCTTGCCGTCCTCGGAGAGCTCCAGGGTGCCGATGATCAGGCCGGCCTTCTCCAGGCGTTCCAGGTGCATATAGAGCAGGGGGCGGGAGATGCCCAACCGGCGGGCCAGTTCGCTGACGTAGAGCCGGCCCTCGGACAGCTCGGCGATCACCCGGAGCCGCTGCGCGTGGCCCACCGCGGCGAGCACGGCCAGCAGCTCCTCGCTCGTCACGTACGGCCCTCTCGGCTGGTCGGCGGTCCCTCAGTCAGCCGAGATTCGCGCATGCGGGGGAGGGTGTCAAACGCCCGGCGCCCGCCACCTGATGGGCTTCGACATCCCGGTCTTCACCCCGCTGTTCGTGATGAGCCGGGTCACCGGCTGGACCGCCCACATCACCGAGCAGCCGGCCCGCAACGCCCTGATCCGCCCGCTCGCCGGCTACGACGGACCCGCCCAGCGCCCGGTTCCGGCCACCGGGTGAGTGACCGGGCGGTCTGACCCGGGGCACACCGCCCGCGCCGATGACGTCGCCTTCCTCGCCCGGTCCGAACTACTGACACCCCGACAGGCGAGGAAGGCCGGTCATGACCCACGCCCTGAGCGCCCTCCTGACGCCCCCCCCGCACCTCCGCCGTGCGACCGGCGGGCCTCCCGTTCCTCGCCATGGGCCTGGTCCAGGGCCTCACCCGGGATGGCTTCGACTTCACCCGCAATGCGATCAGCCAGCTGGCCCTCGATGAGGCGGGCTGGATCCAGACGGTGAGCTCCTGAGCGCCCACGGCACCGTCCACATGTTCGGCGGGATGGTCGGCTACCCGGCGCCGTGCGCCGCGCGCGTGGTGCCGGCCCGTCCGCTCGCCGCCCGCGGGCACCGCGGCCGGGCTCTTGCCTCCCGGCCCGTCCCGGTCGGCGTCCTCGCCGGGTTCGCCGCCTCGGCTGCCACGGTGACGGCCTTCACCGCCGGGGCGGGGCTGGGCCTGCTCTCGGCCGACCGCGGCGACCGCCCGGCCGGCGACCTCCACCGGCGGGCAGTACGTGGACCGGCGAACACCGGGTCCCCGGAAGCGGTGGGAACCACCGCCGCCGTCCGTCCGACTACTGGTGCGTGGAGGGGCGGGTGCCTCCGCCGCCCGCCGGACCGGCCCTCGTGCCGCCGGGCGGGTGACCGCGCGGTAGGGCCGGGGATGGGACGGGATGGGCGGGCTGGACGTGGGGCTGCGGCAGGTGGTCTGCCGGCATGGACGGGTACGGGCCGTGGACGGCGTGGACCTGGAGATCGCCGCCGGTGAGCGGGTCGCGCTGACCGGCACCAACGGCTCGGGCAAGTCGACGCTGCTCCGGGCCGTCCTCGGACTGCACCGGCACTCCGCCGGCACCATCCGGGTCGGCGGCCGGGAGGCGGGCTCCTCCGCCGAGTGGGCCTGGCGGCGGCGGGCCTGCGCCTGGATCCCGCAGAAGCCCGCGACCGGGAGGTTCCCGCTGCTCGGCCGCGAACTGCTGGCCAGTGGCGGGCGGTTGGGCGGGGCGGACCGGGGGGCGGCGGTACGGGAGGCGGTGGAGGCCGCCGGGCGGCTGGGCGTGGCGGAGGTGCTGGACCGGCCGCTGGACACCCTGTCCGGCGGGCAGTTGCAGCGGATGTACCTGGCCCGGGCGCTCGGCTGTGTGGCGGCCGGCGCCCAGGTGCTGCTGGCCGACGAGCCCACCGCCGCCCTGGACTTCGCCGGGCAGGAGGACGCCGCCCGGGTGCTGGCGGAGCTGCCGGTGACCCTGCTGATCGTCACCCATGACCGGGCGCTCGCCGAACGGTGCGACCGGGTGCTGGAGATGGCCGCGGGGCGGCTGCGGGAGGTCCGGTGAGTGCGATCACTGTCGTGGCGGCGGATGTTGGCGCGCTGCTGGAGCTGGTGCCGGTGCAGCGGGCCGGGATCGCGCTGCTGCTGGCGGCGGTCGGGCTGCCGGTGATCGGAGTGGTCATCGTCGGGCTGGACATCATGCCGGTGCGGTTCGCGATGATGCATGTCGCCCTGCTGGGGGTCGCGGTCGGGTTGTGGACCGGGCTGGACCCGATGGTCTGCGCCCTGCTGGCCTGCGCGTTGGCGGGCGGTGCGGTCGCCCCGCTGGCCCGCACCCCGAGCGGGCTCTCCGGCGCGATGGGGCTGCTGATGAGCCTGGCGATCGCGGCCGCGCTGCTGGTCCTCGCCGTCTCCGGGGTCAATGCCTCGGGCGCCTTCGCCCTGCTCTGGGGCTCCATCCTGTCCGTCGGCACCGCCGACCTGGTGGTCCTCGGGGTGCTCGCCGCCGTGGTGCCCGCCCTCTTCTGGTGGCGGCGCCGGGACCTCGGGCTGCTGCTGCACGACCGGGAGCTGGCCCAGTGTTCAGGCGTGCCGGTACGGGCGCTGACGCTGCTGCTGCTGGTCCTGGTGGCGGTGTCCGTCGCCGGGGCGATCAAACTCACCGGTGCGCTGCTGGTCGACGCCCTGACGCTGCTGCCCGCCCTGGCGGCCCGGCGGCTGGGTTCGTCGCTCACCTCGATCACCGTGTGGGCGGTGACCATCGGCGTCGCCGTCAATCTGACGGGGTTCCTCATGGCCCTCTGGCTGGACTGGCCGCCCGGCCCGGTCCTCGTCCTGACCGCGGGGGCCGTCGTCCTCGCGGTCCACTGCATACCCGAACGGAGAGACCGCTCATGGCGCGCATCCGCGTCCGCATCCCCACCCGCCGCACCCTCCCTGCCATCCTCGCACTGAGCGCCGCCGCGGCCCTCGTCAGCGGCTGCGCGAACGACGAGCCGGCCGGCCAGGCGCAGGGGAAGGAGAAGAGGACGGAGAAGGACGGTCCCCGGGTCGTGGTGACCACCACCTGGGAGGGGGCCTTCGCCAAGGCGGCCGGGGCGAAGGACATCGAGGTCATCGTGCCCCAGTCGGTGCACCACGCCCCCGACTACGATCCCAAACCCTCCGACCTGGCCGCCGTCGCCGCCGCGGACTTCGTGCTCTACGCGCCCTTCGAGCCGTACGCGGAGAAGATCAAGGAGGCCGCCGGGTCGAAGGCCGAGCTGGTCGAGGTCGGGCTGGACAACGACCCGGTCAGGATGAAGGCGGAAGTCACCCGGCTGGGGGAGAAGTTCGGCACCGGGGGCGCGGCGACGGCCTGGAAGAAGGACTTCGACACCGAGTACGCGGCGCTGGGCAAGGAGCTGAAGGCCGCCTGGCCGGGCGGGAGCAGCCCGAACGTGGTCAGCCAGGTGTTCACCACCTGGGCGGCCAGGCTGGCGGGCGCCGGCCTGGTGGGCACCTACGGGCCCGAGCCGGTCACCCCGGCGCAGCTCGGCGAGCTCTCCGCGAAGAAGCCGGCCCTGGTGCTGGAGAACGCCCATATGTCGACCGGCCCGGTGCTGCCGGGCTCCGGCGCCGAGCAGGTGGCGATCGCCAACTACCCGGGTGACGACCTGGATCTGCTGCGGGTCTACCGCGACGCGGCCGGCGCGCTGAAGAAGGCCCTGGGCACTTCCTGAGGGATCAAAGGAGGGTGCGGGGGCCCCGGGCGAGGCCCCTTCCCGTACGGGAGGGGTACGGGCCCCGGGCCCCCGTACCCCTCGGTCCCTACCGGCTCAGCGTCGCCGGTCCGGCACCCAGACCGTGCCGCGGGCCTCGTACTCCAGCATGGTCTCCACCCCGGTGGCCGCCTCGGCGCCCAGCTCCCGGCGCACCAGCCAGAGCGCCAGCTCCAGCCCGGAGGTGATCCCGCCGGCGGTGACCAGGTCCCCGTCGTCCACCACCCGGGCGTTCTTCAGCACACCCCCTTGCTTCTCCAGCTCGGGCCGGGTCCGGTGGTGGGTGGTGCAGGGGCGGCCGCGGGTGAGGCCGGCTGCGGAGAGGAGCATCACCCCGGTGCAGAGCGCGCTGACGGTGAGCCCCGGCCGGACGGCCTTCGCCAGCGCCTCGGGCAGGGTCCGCCGCCGGATCTCGGCCCAGACCCCGGGTCCGTCCGGGCGCCCGTAGCCCCCGCCGGGGACCACCAGGACGTCCGCCTCGCGCGGGGCCCAGCCGTGCTCGACCTCGACCCTCGTCCCGTACGCGGCCCGGATCGTGCCGGGGCCGGTCGCGGAGACATAGCGCACCTCGACCGGGCGCGAGCTGAAGAAGCGGGCCGCCGAGAACACCTCGTAGGGGGCGGCGAAGTCCAGCTCCTCCACCCCGTCGAAGAGGACGACCTGCACTCGGAGGGGGCCGGTACGCGCCCCCGGGGAGGCGGCGGTGGCGGGGGAGGGGGCGGCCGCGCCCACCGCCCCGGCGGCGCCGAGCGCGGTGGAGGCGCGGAGCAGGTTCCTGCGGTTCATGGGTCTCCCATCGGTAGGGGCGGGAAGCGGGCGGGCGCCCACCAGGTGGCCCCGCCCGGGTCACTCGGCTCGGGCGACCCGGCTCAGGCCACCCCGCCCGGATCACCCGGCTCCGGTCAACCGGCGTGCGCCAGCGGTGGCCCGGCGACGGCCCCGGGGCCATGGCCGGGCCCGGGCCTGAACCCGGCATCGGCACCGGCACCGATCCCGGCCCCGGGGGCCGCACCCGCACCCGTCCCCGTATCAGAGGCGCCGCGCGCCTCCGCCTCGGTCAGCCGGGCGCGCAGGGCGGCCCGGTCCGGTTTGCCGGCCGGGGTGAGCGGGAGGCCGGACACCACCAGCAGCCGCTCGGGGTGTCTGCGCCGCTCCAGCCCCCGCGCGTCCAGATGCGCGGACAGCGCCTCCAGGGTCGGTGCCGCCGCCCCGCCGCGCGGCACCACACAGGCGGCCAGCCGCTCGCCCATCAGCGGGTCGGGCACCCCCACGCAGACCACGTCGCCCACCGCCGGGTGGGTGCGCAGCTCGCGTTCGACCTCGGCCGGGCTGATGTTGGCGCCGCCCCGGATGACGACGTCCTTGAGCCGGCCGACCACATGCAGCACCCGCTCCCCGTCCAGGTAGCCGAGGTCGCCGGTGCGCACCCAGCCGTCCGGGGTGCGGTAGCGGGCGTCGAGTTCGGGGGCGCCGACATAGCAGAGCGGGGTCATCGGCCCGCGGGCGGTGATCTCCCCGACCCGGCCGTCCGGCAGCGCCTCCCGGGTGTCCGGGTCGGTGATGCGGATGTCGGCGACCCGGGGGTCCGGGCGGCCGGCGACCACACCGTCCGGGGCGGTGGGCGGGGTGCGGTGGTCCAGCCCGGTGTGGCAGTTGACGCCGTCCGCGGAGCCGTAGAGGTTCACGACCGCGCAGCCGAACGCCTCGGCGGCCTCCCGGGCGGTGGTCTCGTCGAGCGGCGCGCCGCCGAGGACCAGCGCGGTGGGCGCGGGCAGCGGCTCGGCGTCCGCCTCCTCCCGGGCCAGCCGGTCGAGCATCATCCGGATCATGGTGGGGACGCCCAGGACATGGGTGGGCCGGTGCTCGCGGATCGCGGCGAGGGCCGCCTCGGGGGTGAAGTGGTCCAGCAGCACGAGGGTGCCGCCGTGCCGGGCCAGGGTGACGGCGGTGCCGTTGGAGCCGAACGCGGAGGCGAGCGGGACCAGGAACAGGCAGCGCGGCGGGGTGGAGTCGGGCAGCAGCGAGGCGAGGAAGTTGCCCCGCCCGCCGGCCAGCGCGTTGTGCGAGTAGGCGACCATCTTGGGCTCGGACTCGGAGCCGGAGGACACCAGGATCCGGGCGGCGCCGTCCGGGTCGGGCCGGGCGGGCGTGAAGCCGGCGGCGTCGGTGCGGGTGAGCCGGGAGAACGGGACGGTGCCCTCGGGGGCGTCCCCGCGCCCGGCGGCGATGATGTGCCGCAGCGCGGGCAACGCGGTTCGCAGAGCGGTCAGTTCGGCGGCGGGGTGGGTGTCCCGGTGCGTTACGGGGGCGATGACGGCGACCGCCTCGGCGCGCCGTAGCAGGCACTCGGCCTCCAGCGCGCCCCGGCCGACGGGGAAGGGCAGCGCGACCGCCCCCAGCGCGGCGAGCGCCAGATCCGCGGCGACGGCGTCGCGGCCGTTGGGGAGCTGGACGCCGACCACGTCCCCGGGGCCTATGCCCAGGCCTCTGAGGCCGGCGGCCAGACATCGGGCCCGGCGGTCCAGCGCGGTGTAGCAGAGCGCGCCCTTGGCGTCGATCACGGCGGTGCGGTGCAGCTCGGCGATCTGCCGGGCCCGGTAGAGGCTGTACAGGTCGAGGTCGGGGCAGGTGCCGTCGGTGATCCAGGAGCGGCGCAGCTCGGCGGGGAGGAGGTCGTGCAGGGCGAGGGTCATGGGAGCTCCGTAAGAGGTGAGGTGGCCGGGGGCCGTGCTCAGGCGGACGGGGCGGGGGTCATCCGAAGGCCCATGGGCTGGGCACGGCGGGGGCGCCGAGCGCGTCCCGGCCGACCGCACCGGCCCCGTGCGGGTCGTCGCCGGAGGGTGCCGGCAGCTCGGCCAGGTCGGTGGTGACCCGGGTCGCGGCCAGGCCCTGATCGGCCAGCAGGGCGAGGGCGTCGCCGGTGGCGAGGCCGGTCAGGTCACGGGCCCGGGCCGCCGGGGCCGAGGCGTCGGCCGGGGCGACCCAGCCGTCGGCGGTACGGAGCGGGGCGCGGAAGCCCGCCGGGCGGCGCGGGGACCCGCCGTGGGCCAACCGGCGCAGCGCGGGCCCGGTCAGCAGGTCGGCCGCACCGAGCAGCGAGGAGTCCACCCGTACGCCGACCCCGTTGCCGTAACGTTCCCGCAGCAGCAGGCCCGCCAGCACCGCCTGCGCCCCGAGCAGTCCGCCCAGCACGTCCAGCAGCGTCATCAGACTGGGCGCGGGCGGCTCCCCCTCGGGCCGGACCGCCTCGCCGACCCCGGTGCGGGCCTGCACCATGAAGTCGGTGCCCATCGGGGCGTCGTCGATCCGGTCGTCCCAGCCGCCGGTGTACGCGTACACCAGGGCCGGGTTGGCCCCGGCCAGGTCACCGGAGTCCAGACCGAGCCGGGCGGCCGTGCCGGGGGCCCAGTTGTGCAGGAACACATCGGCCCCGGCGGCCAGTTCGCGCAGCCGCTCGCGGTCCGCGGGCGACTTGATGTCGATCTCCACGGCGCTCTTGCCCCGGTTGAGCGCCAGCCAGCGGGCGGAGATCCCGGAGCAGGTGGGCGGCATCCCGCGCAGCGGGTCACCGCCCGGCGGCTCGATCCGGACCACCTCGGCGCCGAGCAGCCCCAGCAGATGGGCGGCGAGCGGGGCCTGGATACGGCGGCCCGCCTCCAGCACGGTCAGCCCGGCCAGCGGCCCGCCCTGCGCCCCAGCGGAGGCCCCGCCCATCGCCCCGGCCGAGGGCACCGGGAGTTGCGGCAGCCGCCCGGGGTCCGACGGGGAGAGCCGCAGCGGTGGTCGGCCGTCGTGTTCGGCGGCCCGCTCGGCCAGGGTGCGCAGCCGGCAGACATCGGCGCCCGCCTGCGCCGCCGCGTGCGCCACCGCCGCCAGGGTGTGCCGCGCGGTGGTGGCGTGCAGCTCGGCGGGGAAGGGCGCGCAGGCGGTGGCGTAACGGAACTGGAAGGGCCGCCACCCGGCCCGTACCGCCTCCTCTGGCGCGCCCAGCGTCCGCCAGAACCGCGCCCACACCGCCCCGTCCAGGGTCTCCAGCTCGAACAGCGTCCCCTCGGCGGAGGTGAAGGGCGGGCCGCCCGGCGCCAGTTCGGCCGCCTCGCCCTCCTCCGCACCGGCGGCGGCGAGATACTGCGAGACGGTGAGCAGCCCGGCGCGGTCGGCCCGGGTGGCGACCCGGCGCACCGAGCCGCCGCGTGCCTGGGCGACCAGCGCGGCCAGCAGCCCTTGCACGGTCAGCAGCCCGGTGGCGGTGGCGGTGTAGTCGGCCGCCAGGCCGCGCGGGGCGCCGTCCCGGCGCCCGTGCACCGCCATGATCCCGGTCGCGGCCTGCACGGTGGCCTCGTCCACCAGGCCGGTCCCGGGCGCGGACCAGGCGGTGTGCACGGCGACCGGGTCGAAACCTCCGCCGGAGAGCAGACCCTGACCCCCCTCCGCCGCCTCCCCGTCGTCCACGACCTCGGCGCCGAGGGTGCGCAGCTGCTCCGCGACCACCTCCGCGATCGGCGCCGGCCCGGACGGGCGGAAGCGGAACGACTCCAGCGGCCGCCCCGTCCAGCAGGCCGCTCGATCGGCAGCTCCCCGGTCGCCGCCCATCCGGTCGGATGCCCTCCCGTCGGATGCCCTCCCGTCGGCGGCTCCTCGGTCGTTGCCCATCCGGCCGGTGTCCGTCCTGCGGGTGTCTGTCCGGGCGGTGTCCGTCCGGGGGCTGTCTGTCCGGGGGGTGACTGGTGACGCCATGCCTCTCCTCTCCCCGGCGCGGCGGTGGCCGGCGCCCGAGGTCCTGTCGACGGCGGGAACCAGCCGGTGCGGTGGCCCGACCCGTTCCACGGAAGAGACAGTCGGAGAGCCGACGCCGGGAGTTCCCGGCAGACCGGAGAGCGCCCATGGGCCAGTCGCCGCCCGCCGATACCGCACCCGAGGACGGGAAACTGCGGTCGCGCGTCGAGGAGTTCGTCCGGGAGCGGGTCATCCCCAGCGAGCCGGTGCTGGACGCCGGAGGCCCGGCCGCCCGGGAGACGCTGGGCGCGCTGCGGCGGCGGGCCCGGGACGCCGGGTTGTGGGCGCTGCCCCTTCCGGCCGAACTGGGCGGCGGGGGGCTGGGGTTGCGCCGGTACGCCGCCGTCGCCGAGGCGGAGGGCGCCAGCGACCACGGCCCGGCCGCGCTCGGCTCGGCCACCCTGCTGGACGCCGGGATGCTGGCCCGGCACGCCACCGCCGCCGTACGCGACCGCTGGCTGCGGCCCCTGGTCGCCGGTGAGCTCTCCGCCTCGTACGCGATGACCGAGCCGGATGTCCCGGGCACCGACCCCACCCGGGTGCGCACCCGTGCCGAGCCGGTGCCGGGCGGCGGCTGGAAGGTGACCGGGCGCAAGTGGTTCGCCTCCGGGGCCGCCGAGGCCGACTGGGTCACCGTGCTGGCCCGCACCGGCGGTGCCGACGGCGACCGCGAGGGGCTGACCCTGCTGCTGGTGCCCACCGACGCGCCCGGGTTCCGCTTCGTCCGCGAACTGCCGGTACTCGGCGCCGCCGGGCAGGGCGAGTTGGCCTTCGACGCCGTCCCGGTACCCGCCGAGCATGTCCTGGGTACCCCCGGCCGGGGTCTGGCCGTCGCCGCCGAGCGCCTCCAACTCGGCCGCACCCTGCGTGCGTTGCGCTGGCTGGGGCAGGCCCAGCGTGCCTTCGACCTGATGTGCGCCCGGGCCGCCGGGGGCGGTGAGCGGGGGCGGGCCGCGCTGGGCGGGCACCAACTCGTCCAGCAGCATGTCTTCGAGTCCCTGCTCGCGCTGCGCACCACCCGGCCGCTGGTCCATGAGGCCGTCGCCCTGCTCGACCGGGGCGAGGACGCCCGTACCGAGGTCGGGCTGGCGAAGGTCGCCGCCGCCCGTACCCTCCAGCGGGTGGTGGACGCGGCGGTGCAGGTGTACGGCGCCGAGGGGCTGGGCCCGGACACCGCGCTGCCCGCGCTCCAGCGCACCGGCAGGGCCGCCCGTGTCCTGGACGGCCCGGACGAGCTGCACATCACCTCGGTGGCCCGCCGGATACTCCGCACCTACGGCCCGCAGCCGCCGGCGGGAAGCTGACCCGCTATACGGAGACCGGGTCGACCAGTCCGGTGAGGGCGGCCAGCCCGAGGGCGAGGAAGAAGTCGCCCCACACCAGCTCATGGCGTACGGCCAGGCCCCGGTCGGCGTCATAGCAGCCGTCCAGCAGCATCCCGGCCGGCCGCCCGCCGCCCTGGCGACCGTGTTCCGGCCGGGACAGATGGTGGTCCGCCAGCCGCCGCAGTACGTCGACCGCCCGCCGTTCGTAACCGGCGGCGCCCGGCAGCGGGGACCCGGGCCGCGCCCGGGCCAGCTTCAGCAGGGCTACGGCGCCGATCGCGGCGGCCGAGGTGTCCGTCGGACTCCCGTCCCGCCCGGCGTCCGCCGGTGGCACCAGGGGCCCGGCGAGCAGCCCGTCCGCGAGCCGCACCGCGGCCGCCGCCACCCGGGCGGGGACCTCCTCACCCCCGTACGCCGGGACAAGCAGCGCGTCGGCGAGGGCGAGCAGCAGCCAGGCCTCGCCCCGGCTCCACCCGGGCCGCGGTTCCTCGCACGGCTCCCAGCCACCGCCGGGCCGCAACCGCCAGGCCGGGCGCACCGCCTCCGCCGCGTCTCCCGGAAGACACAGCTCCAGATGGCGGTCCAGGTGGGCCGCTGCGGCCCTCACCCCCGCCGCCCCCGCGCACCCCAACAACTGTCCGGTCCCCGGCAGTCCGTCGGTGCGCGCGAGCAACCGGTCACCCCCCAGCGCGGCGCCCCAGGGGACCAGGCCGAGCCCGGGGTCGAAGGCGGCGAGCAGGGCGCCGCCCGCACGTCCGCGCAACCGGGCGGCCGCCGAGGCCCGCTCGTCGAGCGCCGTCCCGTACCAGAGGATCAGCCCCCGGGTGACGGTGTCCGCCTCCACCCACCCGGCCAGCGCGTCGGTGCACCCGGCGGCCGCCCGCCGGTCGCCCGCGTCCCCGGTGGCCCGGGCCCGCAGCCAGAGCAGACCCGCCCAGAAGCCCCCGGTCCAGGAACCGCGCCGGGTCGTCGTCCAGCCGCCGTCCACCGGGTCCGCGTACAACGGGAAACGGTCCCCGACCGCCTCCCGGGTGACCGCCACCCGCTCCAGCACCCGCCCCAGGGCCTCCCGAGCCCACCGGGCAGCAGGGCTCACGTGCCCCCGCCGGGCCCACCGGGCATCAGGGTTCAGGACCCCCGGGGCCCACTCGGCCTCCGGGCCGTCACTCATACGGCTCCCCGGGCCGAGGTCCGCACCGCCCCGTCCGGCCTCCGGGCCGTCACTCATACGGCTCCCCGCGCCGAGGTCCGCACCGCCCCACTCGGCCTCCGGGTCGGCCCTCACGCCGCTCCCCGCGCCGAGGGCCGGGTCACCCCGCCGTCCACCCCGCCACCCATCCCGCCCCGCCGGTCGCGCACCGCCCAGGTCCCCGCCACCGCCGCGGCCAGCACGAACTCGGCGGCCACCAGCAGCCAGCCGTCCTGCCACCGCCCGCTCTGCGCGAGCAGGCCGAAGAGCGGCGGCCCCACCGCGAACCCGGCGAAGAAGCCCGCCGCCACCAGCGCGGAGTCCTGCCCGGCCCGCCCGGCGGGCGCCCGCTGGACGACCAGCACCATGGAGACCGCGTTCCCGGAGACCGCGAACACCCCGAAGACCAGCACCGCGACCCAGACCAGCCACGGTGCCCCGGTCGAGGCGAGCAGCAGCAGCGCGGCGCCGACCGAGCCCGCGGCCAGCAGTGCGAGCAGCCACTCCGCCCGGCCCGGGCGGGCCGCCTTCGACCAGCCGACCCGGCCCGCGATCCCGGTGACACCGAGGACGGCGATCAGCGCGGCGGCGGCCGTCGGCCCCAGCCCGAGGCGCCGGTCGCCGAAGAGCGACACATAGGTGTTCACCGAGGCGATCCCCGCCCCCAGGAAGAGCGAGAACCCCGCCAGCCAGGCCACATGCCCGCGCGGGACCAGCACCACCCGCCCCCGGGGAGCGGCCGGCGGGTCCGGTGGGAGCAGCCGGGCCGCCCAGAGCGCGGTGCCCAGGGCCAGCACGGCCGCTGTCCACAGCGCCGCCCGCCAGCCCGCCGCGGCGGTCAGGGCCGCCAGCGGGAGGCCCGCGGCGAACGCGCCGAGCTGGACGCCGGACATCTTCCAGCCGGTCACCCCGGGCCGGGCGGCGGGCGGCACCGCGGCGACGATCGCCTTGTTGGTCGCCGGGTTGGCCAGCGCCTGCGGTACGCCGCCCAGGGCCACGGCGGCGAGCAGCAGCCCCGCCCCCGGGGCGAGGGCGATCAGGCCCAGCGCGAGGGAGGCCACCAGGGCCAGCGCCACCAGGGTGCGGCGGGGACCCAGCCGGTCCACCGTCCGCCCGCCGAGCGGTGACAGCAGGGCGGCCGTGCCGAAGCCGAAGGTCGTGGTCAGCCCGAGCAGCACCGGTGAGACGCCCAGGTCCGCCGTGAGCCGCGGCCCGAGGGCGCCGAGCAGGAACAGCTGGAGCATGGAGAGGGCCATCGCCGCGGTGAGCATCGCGGTCAGCGCGGTGTGCCCGCCGCCCGCCGAAGCCCCGTCCCCGCCTGCTCCGGCACCCGCCCCGCTCGTCGTCCGGCCCGCCGGAGCCCCGCCCCCGCCCGCTCCGGCACCCGCACCGGCCTTGCTCCCGTCCGTCCGCCGCGCCATGCCCGCCCTCCTCGCCTCCACGGTCGCGGACGACCGGCCCGCCCCCAGTGGTCGTACCGGCCAACCGCGTGGTTCCCGGCTGGAGTTGTGGCGTACGCCACAGCTGACGAAGTGACGGATCGGGGCGCCGATTTCCGTACCAGCCCCTGTCGGAGGCGCCGATCAGTGCAAGGATGAGCCCCGCCATGACTCCAGGCCGATGCAGCCGAGCAGTGAGGGCCGCGACCTTCGCGGCCACCTGTGTGCTGCTCGCCGCGGTGGGCCATGTCCATATGTCCGGCTCACCGGTCGCCTGGCCCGGACTGGCCGCCGCCTTCGCGGTGCTGGGGGCGCTGGCGTACGGCTGCACCGGCCGTGAGCGCCCGACCGGTGTGGTGACGGCGGCGACGGTGGCCGCCCAGGCGGGACTGCACGCCGCCTTCACGCTCACCCAGGCGATGACCACGGCCCGGCCCGCCGGGGCCTCCCTGCTCGACCACTGGACCGGCCACCTCCTCTGCCGTCCGCCCGCGCCACCGGCCGCCCCGGCGCACCCGGTGGCGCACCTCGGCCACCACGGCGGCGCGCTCACCGGGCACCCGGCCCACGGATCGGCCGCCTCCGCCGCCCACCACGGCACCGCGCTCGCGCTCACCGGGCAACCGGCCCACCGACTGGCCTCCGCCGCCGACCCGATGTCCGCGGCGATGCCCGCCACCCATGCCCCGGCCGCCGACTCCGCCGCCACGGTCGCGGCGGCCGGCCATGACATGGCCGCCATGTCGCCGCTCGGCATGCTCTCCGCGCACCTGCTCGCCGCGCTGCTCTGCGGCCTCTGGCTGGCCTACGGCGAACGTGTCGCCTTTCGCGCCGTGCACGCCGTCGCGGGCCTGCTCTCGGCGCCGCTCCGAGTGGTCTTCCACCTCGTACCGCTGCCCGCCACCCCCTCACCGCGCCCGCGCCGCCGGCGCGCCACCACCCGGCTGCGCCGGCTGCTGCTCGCCGCCTCCCGGGAAACCCGGGGACCACCGCTCGGAACCGCTGTCAGCTGACAGCCGGCACCCCGACGCGCGCGCCTTTCGCGCCGCGCCTCGGGCATCGGCCATGCCGTCCGGCAGGCCGTACCGCACCCCGGTCGCGCACCGCGCGCCGGTTCCGACACCCCGAAGGACACGTCGCGATGACCGCTGCCCTCCTGTCCCCCGTTCCGTCCCCGCTCTCCACCCGCCCCGCGCCCTCCCGGGGCCGCACCCGCCCGCTCGCCCTCCCCGACGAGGAGGTCACCCGGATCGCCATGGCGGCCCGGCAGGGCGACCCGGACGCGGTGGAGTCCCTGGTCCGGCTGCTGCACCGCGACGTCTGGCGCTATGTGGCCTATCTGAGCGCCGATCCGCAGACCGCCGACGACCTCACCCAGGAGACCTTCCTGCGCGCACTGGGCAGCCTGCACCGCTTCGAGGGCCGCTCCTCGGCGCGCACCTGGCTGCTGTCCATCGCCCGGCGCACCGTGGTGGACAGCTTCCGCCACGCCGCCGCCCGGCCCCGGCTCTGCGACCGGGACGACTGGCAGCACCAGGCCGAACGGCGCCAGCCCCGTACCCCCGGATTCGAGGACGGCATCGCCCTGGCGGAGCTGCTGGCCGCCGTCCCGGCCGAACGCCGCGAGGCCTTCGTGCTGACCCAGCTGCTGGGCCTGCCCTACGCGGAGGCCGCCGCCGCGCTCGGCTGCCCGATCGGGACGGTGCGGTCCCGGGTGGCCCGGGCCCGGGCCGGGCTGATGGACCTGCTGCGGGACCAGCCCGAACCGGCCCCCGCGCCGCCCCCGCACCGTACGGACGCCCCCTGCCCCGCCGCCGCGACAGCCGCAGTGGCCGCCGGAGAGTAGGCCACCGGGGCGGCGGCCCGCAGCCGGAGTCCGCCGCCCCCGCCGTCCCCCGCCACCGGAGTCCGCCGCCCCCGCAGTCCGCCGCCACCGGAGTCCGCCGCCACCGGAGTCCGCCGCCACCGGAGTCCGCCGCCACCGGAGTCCGCCGCCCCCGCAGTCCGCCGCCCCCGCAGTCCCCCGCCCCCGCCGTCCCCCGCCACCGGAGTCCGCCGCCCCTGCGGATCAAGGGCCTGTGGCCCAGGTCACCTGGGAGAGTGAGGGTGAGCGGTACTATGGGCCCATGATCCTGCTCGTACGCCGTCGCCACGTGGACTTCGTCCGCGTCACGAGCACGAGCTGTCGCCGCTCCGCCTGACCGGTTGGTACGCGCGGCCCTGCCCGCCCCCCGCCGCCGGCCGCGCCGCGCCCCTCTCCACCGCCGTCCCGGCGACACCCGGGCCCCCGCCCCACCCACCGGCGACCCCGGGCCCTGCTCACCCAGCGGATGCCACCATGTCGTACTCCACCCCGTCGTACCCGCCGTCGCACCCCGACCACCGTCGGCTGCCCGTCATCGACCTCTCCGCGGCCGACCGCGGCCCGGCCGAGCGCGCCGCCCTGCACGAGCGGCTGCACGCCGCCGCCCACGAGGTCGGCTTCTTCCAGCTCGTCGGCCACGGCGTCACCGAGGCCGAGACCGCCGCCCTGGAAAGCGCCATGCGCGCGTTCTTCGCCCTGCCCGAGGCCGACCGCCTCGCCCTGGACAACGTGAACTCGCCGCACTTCCGCGGCTACACCCGGGTCGGCGACGAGCGCACCGGCGGCAGCCGCGACTGGCGCGACCAGCTCGACATCGGCGCCGAGCGCCCCGCCCGCGCCCCCGGACCCGGCGAGGAGCCCTACTGGTGGCTCCAGGGCCCCAACCAGTGGCCGGCCGCCCTCCCCGCGCTGCGCACCGCCGCGCTCGGCTGGATCGACCGGCTCTCCGCCGTCGCCGACCGGCTGCTCCGCGAACTCCTCACCGCCATCGGCGCCGACCCGGCCTTCTACGACGAGGCCTTCCGCGACGGCGCCCACCCGCACCTCAAGCTTGTCCGCTACCCCGGCAGCGCCGGCGACGGCAGCGCCCAGGGCGTCGGCGCCCACAAGGACTACGGCTTCCTCACCCTGCTGCTCCAGGACACCGTCGGCGGCCTCCAGGTCGAGCGCGAGGACGGCCGCTTCCACGACGTCCCGCCGATGCCGGGCGCCTTCGTCGTCAACCTCGGCGAGCTGCTCGAAGTCGCCACCGACGGCTACCTCAAGGCCACCCACCACCGGGTCGTCAGCCCGCCCGGCGCCCGCGAGCGCTTCTCGGTGCCCTACTTCCACAACCCGCGCCTGGACGCCCGGATCGCCCCCCTCGACTTCCCGCACGCGCACGTCGCCCCGGGCGTCACCGCCGACCCGGCCAACCCGCTCTTCGCCGAGTACGGTCGCAACGAGCTCAAGGGCAAGCTCCGCGCCCACCCCCTGGTGGCCGCCCGCCACCACCCCGACCTCGTACGCCACGAGGCCCCCGCCGGTGCGGTCGCCATCCCCTCCTAGCCCTCACCCATGGGGTGCATCATGGTGGCGGCCGGGCGCCCCGGAGCGGTCCCGCCCGGCGGCCCGTCCGGCCCGGTCGCCGCGCCCACCGCGTACGCCCCCGCGAAGACCGCCACCAGCATCAGCACGAACCCCGCCACCTGCGACCCGACCGACACCCGCTCGCCCTGCCCCTGCCCCTGACCCACCGTCCGTCCTCCTCCGTACCCGGCGCCCGGGGCGGCCCCTCCGGCTCCCCGTGGCAGTCCATCAGTCGGCCGCCGCCAGCGCCAGGTTCCCGTCCGTGCCCGGCTCGACCGGCGGTCGGGCGTCCACCTCCCGTTCCATCGCGGCCAGGTAGTCCCCGAAGCCGCCCTCGGCCCGGGCCCGCAGCCGGGGCGAGGTGAGCACCGGGCAGCGCGCGGTGCGGAGCACCCGGTGGCCGCGCCGCTCCAGGGCCTCCACCAGGGCCCGGTCCTCACCGGTGGCCAGCGGCGGGAAACCGCCCACGTCCCGGTAGGCGACCGCGCTGACGCCCAGGTTGGCGCCGTGGACATGCGGATGGTGCCAGTCGGCGGTGCCGGGCGGCCGGGCCGCCTCGTAGCGGGTGCGGTGGGGCAGCTCCAGCGGGGAGGCGGCCGGCAGCGTGACGGTGCCGACCACCGCCTGCCAGCCCTCGCGCGCCCGGGCCAGCTGGTACGCCAGCCACCCCGGCGGCACGGTGCTGTCCGCGTCCGTGGTGGCGACCCACACCGCCCCGCCGCCCGCCCCGCTCCGGTCGAGTGCGTGCCGGACGCCGAGGTGCCGGGCCAGGCCCGGGTTGCGGCAGTCGGTGGTGACCACCAGGGCCCCGGCCCGCCGGGCGGCCGCCGCCGTGCCGTCCCGGCAGGAGTCGGCCACCACCACGGTCACCACCCGGACCCCGGCCAGCGCGGGGTGGCGGGCCGCCGTGTCCAGGGCATCGAGGGCGGCGGGCAGCAGCGCCTCCTCGTCATGGGCCGGGACCACCACCGCCACGGCAGGGGGAGGGCTCACACCAGACCCTCTCGGGCCGCGACCGAGGCGGGCCGGCGGCCGTCCGGCCCGATCCGCTGATGGACCTGGAGAACGAAGTCGTCCTCGCGGTGGTCGGCCAGCAGGGCGAGCCCGGGCAGCGCGGCGAGCCGGCGGGCGATGCCCGTCCCGGTGTCCAGATGCTCCGGGACCGGGTGGTTCCAGTGCACGGTGACCAGGGTGCCGTCGGGCTCCAGCGCGGCCAGCGCCCGCTCCAGCAGCCGGTCGAGCGCGCCCGCGTCCAGGTAGTACAGCAGCTCCGAGAGCACGATCAGGTCGAACGGGCCGTCCGGCCACTGCTCGGGCAGCAGCAGCCGCCGCACCTCCACCCCCGGCAGGTCCGCGGTGCGGCTGCGGGCCGTCTCCACCGCCGACTCCACCCGGTCGCAGGCGAGTACGGCGTCGCAGCGGCCGGCCAGCCGCCGGGTGAGCTCACCGACCGAGCAGCCCGGCTCGAAGGCCCGCCGGTAGCGGGGCAGCGGCAGCGCGGCGACGGTCAGGTCGTACTTGCGCCGCTCGTAGAAGCGCTCCGCCAGCCGCCACGGATCGGGCGCACCGCGGTACATCCCCTCGAAGTACGCCTCAGGGGTACGGGTACGGGGACGGCTCATCCGAACACCACCTCCCACTCCCGCAGATGGTGGGCCAGCTCCTGCGGCGGCAGCACCGCGGCGTCCTCGGGGCCGGGGCCCAGAGGGTGGATCTGGCTGGCGAAGCGGTCCACCGCGGCCCGCTTGCGCGCCACCGCGTGCGGCGGCAGGGCGATCCGGGCGGCCCGCTCCCAGGGCACCCGCGGGTCACCGGGCCGGGCCCAGTGCCACAGCCACACCGGGTAGAGCCGGCACGGCACCGCCGCGGCCCGCGCGGCCGCCAGCGCCGCCCGCCCGGCCGCCTCGTGGTCGCCGTGCACATCCCCGGTCCACGGCGCCAGGCAGAGCGCGGCGCCCGCCAGCGGCTCCGCCAACGCGGCGGCCAGCCGGTCCTCCTGGGCCGCCACCCCGGTGTCGGGCAGCCCCAGCCGTACGATCTCGGCGCCGTCCGCGCCCAGTTCGGCCAGGGCGTCCCGCAACTCCCGCGCCCGCACCTCGGCCAGTTGTTCGGGGGAGTAGCGGGTGCTGCCCGGGTGGGACCCCTCCCCGTCGGTGACCGAGACCACGGTCAGCTCCACCCCCGCCGCGGCGAGCAGCGCCAGCGTCCCGCCCACGCCCAGCACCTCGTCGTCCGGGTGCGCGGCCACCACCACGACCCGGCCCGCCTCCGGCAGGGCGTACCGCTCCATCCGGCTCCAGCCCTCCCAGCCGTGCCACTCGGCCTCGTCGGTCCCGGGCGCCTGGATCGGATCGGCGTACGCGGCCCCGCCCGGGCCCATGCCACCGGTCACCGGCCCGCCCCGGTCCCGCGCGCCACGGTTCCGCCCAGCGCGGCCAGGTCCCGTTCGGCGTGGTGCTGGCGCAGATAGACGGCGAGGTCGGCGGCGGCCTGGGCGTGCCGCCGGTCATGGCAGAGCGGCCCCGCGCCGGTCGCCCGCCCCACCCGGTCCAGCACCTCCGCGCACACCTCGGCGACCAGGGCGCGTACCCGCATCGCCCGCAGCGCGGCGGTGCCCGCCCGGTCCAGCGGATCGGCGTCGATCTCCTCCGCCGCCCGGCGCAGCACCGTGCCGGCCGCGTACAGCCGCATGTCCACCGCCCCGGCCTGCGCGTCGAGGAACGGGTCCTCGCGGCGCCCGGCCGCCTCGAACAGCACCCGTGCCACCGCCTGGGCCCCGCCGTACCAGCAGGCGGCCACGCCCACGCCGCCGTGGTGGAAGCCGGGGCGGCGCAGATACGCCTCCACCTCCCCGACCGGGGTGGCGGGCACCGAGGTGAAGTGGACGTCCGGGCTGTCGCTGCCCGCCATCCCGACCGCCTGCCAGGTCCCGCCCACCGGCCGGCAACCGGGCCCGTCGACCGGATCGGCCTCCGCCGCCCCGGTCGCGGCCGTCCCCGCCACCCCGGTACGCACCGCGAACAGCCGCCGTCCGTCCTCCGCGACCGCGGTGACCAGGGCGTGGGTGCAGCTGTGCGCGCCCGAGCAGTACCGCTTGAGCCCGTCCAGCACCCAGCCGTCCGCGGTACGGGTGGCGGTCAGCTCCGAGCCCGGCGGCTCGGCGGCCCAGACACCCCAGTGCTGCCCCAGCCGGACCGGCGGCCCGCCCAGCTCGGCGAGGATCGCCACGGCGTCGAGATGCCCCTCCACCAGCCGGGCGACGCCCAGGTCCGCCCGGGCCACCGCGCTCAGCTCCTCGAACCGGGTGGCGGTGCCCCCACTGCCCGGCAGCGGGCACTCGGCCGCCCCGACCGCCAGCGCGTCCACATAACGCGCGAACTCACCCCCCGTCGCCCGCCCCCCCGCCGCCACGGGCCCCGCCGCACCGGTCCCGCCACCCGCGCCCGCCCCAGCGCCCGTACCGGCCGTACGAGCCACAGCGCCCGCACCGCCGCCCGTACCCGTACCGCTCATACCGGCCGTACGGGCCACAGCGCCCGCACCGCCGCCCGTATCGGCCACAGCGCCCGCACCGCCGCCCTTACGGTTCCCGCCGTCCGTACCGGTGCCGCCGTCCGGCGCCACCGTACCGACCGTCTCCGCCGCGCCCTCCGGCGCAGGGGTCGCCTCCCGCATCCGCACCGCTCCTCTTCATCCCGTTCATCGCGTTCATCCCGGACCCGAGCCCGCTCGATCCCACGCTCCACCCGCCCGCACCACCGCGAAGCCCCGCCGCACCGGCGGCGGCAAGCGGTGCCCGGGCGCCCGTCGCCGTTCCCTCGGCGGCCGTCCGGTGCTACGGAGTGCCCCGCCGCGGCCTGCGGAAACGCATGTGTCAGACGCCGGAGCGCCGGAGACTGGCGGAGGGCGGTATGCCATGGGCCCGGCGGTAGGCGGCGGCGAAGCGGCCCTGATGGGCGAAGCCCCACCTCATCGCTGTCGCGGAGACGCTGGCGGTCCGCGGATCGGCCGCCTCCAGCTCGGCACGGGCCCGGTCGAGCCGGACCCGGCGCAGATAGCCCAGGGGCGTGGTCCCGGCATGGCGGCTGAACGCGTACTGCGCGGCGCGCGGGGTGACGAACGCCGCGGCGGCGATCTCGGCGAGGCCGATGTCCCGGTGCGCGTTCTCCTCGATGAACGCCATGGCCCGGCGCAGGGTGTCGGTACCGGCGTCCCGGCTGTCCAGCCGGTGCCCGTCCTCGGCCATGGCCGTGTTGGGCAGACAGGCGAGCGTGACGGCGGCCAGATGCCGTACGGCGGTGGCCACGACCAGCTCACCGGCGTCGGGGGCGGTCAGGACGTGGTCGCGCAGGAACGCCATGGTGGCGCCCAGCCGGCGGTTGGCGGCCGGGTCGATCGCGCGGTGGCCGGTGAGCTCGATCGGCCCGCGGCCGCGGGCGCCGGTGGCGGCGACCTCGGTCAGCAGGGCGGGGTCGAACATGGCGACCGTGTAGCGGGCGGCGTGCACTGCGCCCGTGTAGGGCCGGTCGGGCCGGGTGATCAGGAAGGAGTCGCCGGGGCCGTAGACCTCGTGGCGGCCACCGGTGGTGTCCACCACCGTGCCCGAGTGGACGGACAGCAGGGTGACCCGGTTCAGCACCCCGGCGTCGTAGGCCATCGTGTAGTCGAGGGCCAGCCGGTCGACGCTGATCCGCTCGGTGGCCGTGCGCTCGACCCGCGTACGGGTGCCCTGCGGACGGCCGCCGATCCGCATCGGCGCGTACGCCCGCGACATGAACTCCTCCGTCGCCTCCAGGCTGGTGCTGTCAAAACGAAGAGTGTCCACGTTGCCGCCTTCGGTAGCGCCCCGCCCAGCGCTTGTGCCCGGTGCCTCCGTCCGTACGCCCCCCGGACCCACGGGCGGGCCGCCAAGTGACCGGAAGCCTCAGTCGCGGCCCTCGCCCTCGGGCGGTTTGGCCGCGGCGCGGCGGAACTCCGCGTTGACGCGCTGGGCCTCCTCCAGCTGGTCCTCCAGGATGACGATGCGGCAGGCCGCCTCGACGGACATGCCCTGGTCGACGAGCTCGCGGGCGCGCGCGGCGATGCGCAACTGGTAGCGCGAGTAGCGGCGGTGGCCGCCCTCCGAACGGAGCGGAGTGATCAGCCGGGCCTCGCCGATGGCGCGGAGGAAGGCGGGAGTGGTGCCGAGCATCTCGGCGGCCCGCCCCATGCTGTACGCGGGGTAGTCATCGTCGTCGAGACGATCGTTGAGCGGGGAGTCTGCCGTCATTCCCACCTCCTTGTCCTCGTGCGGGAGGCGCCCCGGCAGCCTCACGGCGACAGGGCCCGTAAGAAATTCAACACCATCCGCCACCCGCACCCCGGCGCCGAGTCCCACCCGCACACCACTGAGGGGGCCGACCGGTGTCCCACCGGTCGGCCCCCTCTCCAGGTCTGTTCAGGGGAAGGCCCCCTTCCCGCCCCCTGGCTGCGGCCCCCTTTACGCCGTTTACGCGGGCGCCGAGCCCCCCAGCAGTTCCGAGGCCTCCTCGACCGCGGTCAGCCCCGCCGCGGGGGCGGCCGGCTGGGGAGCGGCGTGGCAGGTGAAGCCGAGCCGGGTCATCGCCCGGGTGACCTCACCGGCGGTGAAGTCCCGCCGGTCCTGCCGGGTGATGACCTCCCCCACCTGCATCACGGGGAAGTGGCGGCGGCCGATGACCACCGAGGCACCGGTGATCGGCTCGGGCTTCACCCGCTTCATGGAGGCCGTCACCTCGTCCTTGGTCAGGTCGAACGGAAAGCGGGCGATGATGCAGCGCATGGTGTCTCCTGGTCTCTCCGGGGGTGCGGGCCGTCGAAAGGGTGGGCGGCGGCGGAGCGGTCGGCTCCGCCCGCCCGGTGCTGCGGACTACGCCGCGGCGTCCCGGGCGGACGGGCGTCCCCCCGTGGCGCGCCCCGCCGCGCGGACGCCCCCACGCCTCCGACCGCCCCCGTCCCGGCCACCGCCGTTGCGGCCGTCGACGCTCAGACCGCCACCGTCCCGGCCCTCAGCCGTCCGGCCGCCACCGTTCCGACCGCTCCCACCGCGCCCGCCGGCGCTCCGCCCGTTGGCACTCTGCCCGCTCGCACTCTGCGTGCCGCGTCCGCGGCGCCGACTGCGGGAGCCGGAACCGGAGCCGGAGGCGCTCGCGGCGCGCTCCACCGGAGGTGCCGCGATGGTGACCGGGATGCCGGACGGGGTGCGCGCCCCGGTGATACGGGTCAGCTCGGCCTCGCCGGAGCGGACCCGGGTGGCCACCGGGGTGATCCTGGCGTCCGCGAGCAGACGGTCCATGTCGCGCCGCTGCTCGGGGGTGATCAGGGTGACCACGCGGCCGGACTCCCCGGCGCGGGCGGTGCGGCCGCCGCGGTGGAGGTAGTCCTTGTGGTCGGCGGGCGGGTCCACGTTGACCACGAGGTCGAGGTCGTCCACATGGATGCCGCGGGCCGCGACGTTCGTCGCCACCAGCACCGTGACCCGCCGCTCCTTGAACTGGGCGAGGGTCCGGGTGCGCTGGGGCTGCGACTTGCCGCCGTGCAGTCCGGCGGCCCGCACCCCGTTGGCCAGCAGGTGGCGGGTGAGCTTGTCGACGGCGCGCTTGGTGTCCAGGAACATGATGACCCCGCCCTCGCGCGCGGCGATCTCGGTGGTCACCTGCTGCTTGTCCGGGCCGTGCACATGCAGCACATGGTGCTCCATGGTGGTGACCGCGCCCGCCGACGGGTCGGTGGAGTGCACCACCGGGTCGGTCAGATAGCGGCGGACCAGCTGGTCGATGTTGCGGTCCAGGGTGGCCGAGAACAGCAGCCGCTGCCCGTCCGGGCGCACCTGGTCCAGCAGCTCGGTGACCTGCGGCATGAAGCCCAGGTCGGCCATCTGGTCGGCCTCGTCCAGGACGGTGATCTCCACCTGGTCCAGCCGGGCGTGGCCGCGCGCGAGCAGGTCCTTGAGCCGGCCCGGGGTCGCCACGACCACCTCGGGGCCGTCCCGCAGCGCACTCGCCTGCCGGCCGATCGACATCCCGCCGACCACCGTGGCCAGCCGCAGCCGCAGGGACCGGGCGTACGGGGTGAGGGCGTCGGTGACCTGCTGGGCCAGCTCACGGGTGGGTACCAGCACCAGGGCGAGCGGCTGCCGGGACTCGGCCTTCCGGCCGGCCATCCGGGCCAGCAGGGCCAGCCCGAAGGCGAGGGTCTTGCCCGAACCGGTGCGTCCGCGCCCGAGCACATCGCGGCCCGCCAGCGAGTTCGGCAGGGTCGCGGCCTGGATGGGGAACGGCACGGTCACGCCCTCGGTGGTGAGCGTGTCCAGTATCTGCCGGGGCAGGTCGAGCGCGGTGAACGTCTCGACCGCGGGCAGCGCGGGGGTCTCGGTCGCCGGCAGGGCGAACTCGCCGGGCGCGGTGGCGGCCCGCCCGCGGCCACCGGGGCGCCCCCCGCCACGGGCGGGACGGCCCGCGCCGGCGCCACGGCGGCGGCTGCCGCCCTGCCCGGAACGAGAGGCGGCGGTAGCGGTACGAGCAGACGGGCCGGACTGGCCGAACTGACCGGACTGACCGTTCTTGCGTGTGCGGTTCAAAGGAACCCTCCTCGAATGGGCGCGTTGTCGAGGAGTGCCCGCGCGAGAAAAACGGCGCGGGGAGTCGCGAGAACGAGCCGGTAAATACGAAGGTGAATCAACCCGGAGCACGGGCTCACAAGCCGGTACTCCGAATAGGATCGCGCCCCGTCATCAGCGCACCGGGCCGGCGGCATCCCGCCCCCGAGCCCCGGCGCCCGCCAGGCGCGGAACGCGATCCGCCCCCAGCGACCTGGAGGCCAACGCGCCTGGGGCCCGCACGCACGGTGCGGGCCCCAGGCGCGAACGGCGCGCCTCAGACTCAGGCGGGAGTGATGTTCTCGGCGCTCGGGCCCTTCTGGCCCTGGCCGATGTCGAAGCTCACCTTCTGGCCTTCCTGCAGCTCGCGGAAGCCAGTGCTGGCGATGTTCGAGTAGTGGGCGAAGACGTCGGGGCCGCCGCCGTCCTGCTCGATGAAGCCGAAGCCCTTTTCGGCGTTGAACCACTTGACAGTGCCAGTAGCCATTTTTCTCTCCTCAGGAAGTGCGAAATCCGCACCGTGCGGATTTCGGCCGCCGTGATGATTTCCGTCGGAAAGTACCTCTGGCCACCACAACTGCAACGGACACCAACGGTACCACGCCACCCCCGCCCCGCCCCGGAATTAACCCCCACCGCCCCCGCGCCGACTAATTCTCCCACCCACGAAGAAAATATCTGCTCCCGCGGGACCAGATATCTCCGGCGGTGGGGACGAGACGGCGACAGGCCGGCGCCCGCCAGCCCTCTGCCGACCGGGGCTGCGCTCCAGGCACCGATAGAGCAGCGGCAACCGGCCGCGGAGCGGGAGGTCGGCGGTGCCGTTTCGCGCAGGATCGCTGCCACCGAGTCAGCTCTGAAGCTGCCGTTCGGTCCGCTCCAGCCAACTCCGGTACCAGGGGCCGAAGTCGTGCCCGGTCGGCTCGATCCCCCGGTCCGCCGGTCGCAGATCCTCCCAGATGGCACCTCGGTGCGGACCTGTCATCACCATCAGCGACGCATAGCCGCAACCCTGCTCGCCGAGGTACACCGCTCCCGCCTCCTGCGCGTCGTACAGCTCCTCGTAGCGCGCGTCCCACGCCGCGTGTGCGCAACGGAACTCGTCCTCAGACGCATAGTCGTCCGAGGCGGGCTGCTGTGCCTCGATCGCGTCGAGCTCTTTCTGCAGCTCCTCGGCCACGAAGGATCGTCCGGCGAACTCGGCGGTGGTCGGCTGCGCGGAAAAGGCAAGCCCGGCGCCGAGCCACTGCCACCCGGAGCTACCCAAGGTCGGTGTCATCAGACCGTAGTCGGGGCCGGCTCCCCCTCCTCCGACGTGGAGCAGGAAGCTCCGATACTGCCCGGGCAGGCCGACGCCCAGGTCCGCCTCCAGCGCCCGGAGCTGTTCCTCATCCATGACCGGACCGAGGCGAAAGCCATGCCCCTGTGCCCCGAAGACCTTGTCCGCCCCGGGACGTCCGGCAAGCCGAAGCACCCGCTCCCGCACTCCCGCCCACGTTTCCTCGCTCACGCGTCCACGCTAGAGAGACGCACACCGCACCGGCACGTTGTTTTCCCGCGCGGCAGTTACGAGGCCCCTTCACGTCGACTGATGCACTGTTAACCCCTGTCATCATCTGCTCTGACACGATACTCAGCCAGGAGAGTGCGCCTGAACAGGCATTTCACCCGCTTCCGGATCGATTCTCGGGCTCTGGGTGACTGACTTCCCTCTCGTTCCACTCCGGTGAACGCATGAGCACCCAGCATGCGCACTTGTTGTGCAAGGCCTCCTCCTCGTACGGTCCTCGCATCGGAAGATCAACCGGCCCGATCTTGAGGAGCCATGATGGAGCCGCCCCACCATGAACGAACCGCTCTGGTCACCCGGACCCAGATCGCGGACCGCTTGGGCGTCAGGCGCCCGGCCGTGTCGAACTGGGCCCGGCGGCACAAGGACTTCCCCACCCCGGTGCGCTCCGGTGACATGGAGCTTTTCCGGGAGGCCGAGATCCTGCGGTGGCTGGCGAACCGCACCATCCCGCCACGGCAGCTGGTGAACGGGGAGCGGGCGGGAACGACCTACGCCGATCGATTCCTGGCCCGCGGCAAGCACCGGGAGGCGGGCCCGAAGGCCGCGAGGAGCCTTTCCCCGCGGAGTGCGGACGAGGACAGGAAGGCCGTCGACCAGTTGATGGGCCGGCTCGCGGAGCGGGTGCGGGGCCCGGCAGCGATGGCGGATTTCGTCAACCTCTGCCTCATCGTGATGTATGTGCGGCACGCGGAGCCGGAGCAATGGCGGCGGATCGAGAGCGCCGTGTCGGCGGATCGAGGTGCCCAGGACGTCAAGGGGCTGCTGAGCTCCCTCGGTGACATGGCCCAGGACACGCTGCGCCGGAACGGCGACCGCACCGACATGCGCAGCAGCTTGCTGCAACTCGAACCGCGGAGCTGGGACGACCTCGTCACGGCGGTACGAACGGCGGCCGGCACGGGCGTGGGCGCGTTCCAGCTCGTATGGGAGTCGTTCAGCTCCCGGGACGGACTGAAGAGCACGGAGTTCTGCAGCCCGGCGGGCCTGGCCTCGTTGGCGGCGGAGCTGCTGCTGGCCCCGGGGAGGAAGGCCACCGTGCTGGACCCCTACACGAGGGGCGGGGAGATGCTGGCGGCTGCGTACCGGCACATCGGGGACGCGGGCGGGACCGTGTACGGCGAGACCCTCGACGGCCGTCTGCAGGCGGTCGCGAGCCTGTACCTCCTCCACCTCGGTGTACAGCCGAAACTGAGCAGCCACCGGTCCGACCGGTGGCCGCCTCGCCGTGAGCACGTCGCCGACGTCGTGTTGACCAACCCGCCGTTCAACATGAGCGACGCGCCCGGTCCCGGTCGACGGACGGGCAACTGGCCGTACGGGCCCCCACCGCGGGGCAACGACAACTTCGCCTGGCTGCAGTACGTCCTGGAGGCGCTGGTCCCCGGCGGCCGAGCGGCGGTGGTCATGCCGGTGAAGGCGGGCAACTCGGTGAACTCGGCCGAGCGTGGGATCCGCCGTGCGCTGGTTCGCACCGGAGCGGTGGAATGCGTCATCACACTGCCGCCCCAGCTGTTCTCCGCGACCCCTGTGCCGGTCTCCCTGTGGTTGCTGCGACGGGTCGAGCAGCCGGAGCGCGAGGACGTCCTGTTCGTCGACGCTCAGGAACTGGGGGAGAGGAACCGGCGTCGGCGCGTGCTCCGGGACACGGATCGCGATGCGATCACCGCGGTGGTCCGCCCATGGCTCGACGGAGCGGAACTCGATGGTGCGGAGTACGCACTGCGCGCTGCCGACCGGGGTCTCTCGGTTGCTGTCGTGGCGCGCGCGGACATCGTCAGCGAGGAGTGTTCGCTGCGCCCCGCCGACTACCTCGGCAGCGGACACTACGGCGCCGCCCCCGACGCGGCCCGGTTGCGTGCAGCCGATGACGAGGCAACGGCCCACGGGCACGGGCTGCGCCTGCTGGAGCAGCGGGCGGCCGGAACGGGGGGCGGCTACCGCGCGGGTCCGGGGCCCGGCGGCTGGGAGGAAGCGCTTCTCGGGGACCTGTGCGAGATCCAGGCCGGTCCTTCGTACACCCGACTTCCAGCGGCGGCTCGTGCGGGGGACGCCGGTGTTCCTCTCGTCTTCCCGCAGGATCTCGTCGAAGGGAGGATCACGGACGAGCCCCACAGCCACGTGCCGTGGAAGACGGCCGAGCGCTTCGAGAAGTTCCTGGTGCGCCAGGACGACATCGTCTGTGTGCGCACGGGTGCGCAGCGACGACCCGCGCTGGTCTCTGGTCCGCAGGCCGGTCGGCTGCTCAGTTCGAACGTGACGCGTCTGCGGGTACGCCCGGAGGCCGGCGTCGATCCGCAGTACCTCCACGCCTGTCTCGGTCTCCGGTACGCGCGGGAGTGGATGTCCCACCGTGCCGCGGCCACGGCGGCTCCCTCGCTGAGCTCTGCGGCCCTGGCCCACCTTCCTGTGCGTCTTCCGCCCATCGAGGAGCAGCGCCGGTGCGTGGGACTCCTCGAAGACCTCGCGCGGCGCGCCGAGGCGTACGAGGCGTATGCCGCGGCACTCGGCCGGCTGCGAGCCGAGCTCGCCGAGCACCTCCTGCACGGGTCGGTCGAACCGCTGTGACGGCCTGCCATGAGCCGATCCCTCCACTCACCCGCCCTTCCCCCTCCTCATCCGTGACCCCCGAAAGGATCGAGTCCATGTCCGACGCGACAGCCCCTTCCGGACGCACGTGGCGACTCTGGCTCGCGCTGTACGTCGCCTGCTCCATGGTGGTCGGCCTCGTCGTGAGCCTGCTCGTGCTCCGGTCAGGCGCCGGCACCACGGAGGTCGTGCTGGCTGGGGGAGGCGGCTTCGCGACGTCCTTCGCCCTCTGCCTGGCGCTGCCCGCGGCCGTCCGCGAACTCAAGCGTCTGGGCTGAGTCGGACCGGCGCGTCCGGGGTCAGCTCGTGGCCACGGACGCGCCGAACTCGGCGATCGCCTTCCGCAGCGGTTCGGCCGCGGTCTTCGGGTCGACGCGGGTGTTCAGGCCGAGCACCAGGATGCGGCCCACCAGACCGCGCGGCCCCCGGAACTCCAGCCGGTGGCTGGACGGTCCCTGAGGGTCGGGATGGACCACCAGGGCCAGGGGGTTCGAGGGGTCGGTGTAGCCGGCGATGTAGGTGAGGAGCTGATGGCGGTCCTCGCGGGAGACGTCGCACTTGGCGTAGTTCTTGTACTTCGCGTCCACGGCCAGGTAGGTCGTGGACGGTTGACCGGGCGGGTCGAAGGACAGCAGGACGTCGGGCAGGAAGGGCGGGCTGTCACCGCCGTGCCGCCCATGGGTCCGGATGCGGTCGCCGTCGTCCTGGGCCGGCCGGCCACCGACGGAGGCCGCTGCCTCCGTCGCCATCCGCCGGACCACGCTCTCCCAGAGACCGTCCAGCTTCAGCAGTAGCCCCTGTGCTCTGAAGCCGTACGGGTTCAGCAGATCGTCGGGCCCGCCACCGCCGAGCACCATGCGTGCCCATGCGTGGGCGGGCCGGTAGTGGGTGTTGAGCGCGGAGTACCGGGCGCGGGCGAGCACCGACAGCGCGTCAGGGGCCCGGAGGGAGTGCGGGAAGTCCTTCGCCGTGGAGTGCAGCTGGTGCTTGAGGATCGGAGAGGCCACCTGCTCGGCCGCGACGGAGAGGGCGGCACCGCATACGAGGTTCTCCCAGCACCCGTCCTCGTACTCGAAGGTCCTGACGTGCAACTGGTCGACCGCGCCGAAACACCTGGTGGCCTGCGCCTCCACGTCCAGCCGGCCCCGCAGCGTGGTGTCCACACGCTGTCGGCGTACGTAGTCCCGGCGCAGACCGCGGCGCAGCAGCAGGCGGCACTCGTGCAACAGCGCGGCGGGTACGAGGCCCGCGTAACCGTCCTTTCCGAGAGGCCAGTTGCGCAGCTCCTCGTCGACGGTGCTGTTCTGCCCGTTGGCGTACGAGAGCCAGTCGATCAACCGGTTTCCCGCGATCGGGAATTTGGGACGGAGTACCAGGCGGAAGGAACCGAGCTCCATGACCCCGGTGACCGTCCGCGCGCTGAGGACGTAGTGATCCTGCTGCTCCACGACACCGACGGACTTGAGGGAACGGAGTCTGTGGAGATCGGCGGCGCTCAGAAGAGATTTCGGCACCCTGCCGGACTTGTACTCATCGAGCGTCACTTCCCTCCTCGCGGCTCCCTGTGACACCCGGCTACTCCTCGCCCCACTCGGAATCGACCGACGCGCCGTCCTCGTCGGCGGCTCCGTTGGTGACGAAGACCTTCGCCAGCATTCCCGGAAGGTCCTGCGGGCTTGTCTGAACGACCCGACCCGTCTTCTCGTCCACCAGCTCGCCGAGCACGGTCCGCAGCATTGCGGGACGGCCGAGGCAGTAGTCCGTCACGAGTGGCACGATCTCGTGGTGGAAGGCGTGGGAGAGCTGCTCGACGGTGGCGAGCGGACGGTCGTCCGAGAGGAGGTACGCCTGGCCGAGCAGATGGTCCGGGCCGAAGTGCAGGTCGAGTCGCTCGTTCAGACCCTCCAGCAGGGAGGCCAGCCCGAGCCCCTCGATCTCGCCGTCCAGAGCGTCCAGGTCCGGCGGTACGTCGAAGAAGGCGAACCTGCGACGGATCGCGGAGTCGATGTGGCTCACGCTGCGGTCGGCGGAATTCATGGTGCCGATGATGCGGATGTTGGGCGGAACGGTTTGCTGCCGTCCACTGGTCGGCAAGGTGATGGAGACGGACCCCCGCTTGTCGAGTTCCAGCAGAGTGATCAGTTCGCCGAGAACGCGCGGCAGATCACCGCGGTTGATCTCGTCCACCACTATCAGGAAGGTCTGGTCCGGGAACTTCTCGGCGGCCGCGCAGACCCGCAGAAACACACCCTTCTTCATCGTCAGATGGAGGCCGGCTCCGTCCGCCGTCGTGTCCGGCCTGAATCCCTCGACGAAGTCCTCGTACCCGTAGGACGGATGGAAGGTCACCATGGTGAGCCGTGCGGCCAGGTCTTCCTCGGGTCCACTCGCGTTCACGGGCACCGCGGACAGTTCCGCGAGAACAGCGGCCCGCTCCGCCGGAGTGGCCTCAAGCAGGTCCGCGCGGCCCGCGAGGGCCAGGGCGACGTTGAGCGCCAGCCGGGTCTTTCCGGTGCCGGGTGGCCCCTGAAGGATGACCTGCCCCTTGTGTACCAGCAGATCCCGTACGTTCCGCACATCATCGGGAAGCTCGTCGTCGAGCAGCACGACCTTCCCCGGCGCGCTCCCCTCCAGGGCGACGACCTCGTTCGCCACCTCGACCGCGACTGCTGGGCCGAGAACCTGAGTGGTCCCGCGTCGGCCCTGCCCGCGCCGGATCTCCCGCATCAGGGTGGCGGGCACCTTGGCGAGGGTCTGCTGCCACGCGTGCCGCGGCTCGTCGAAGCTCTGGGCGTACGAGGTGTCCCAGTCCACGCCCACGGTATGGCGGTGACTCCCCGCATCGGAGAGGTACGCGTAGCCGCCCACGACGGTGCCTACGGCCAGCACCTCTGACTTGCCCCGGTTGGCGACGATGAGATCACCGCGCTCCAGGTCGCGAAAGGCCAGCAGTTGCCGTGCGAGCCGAAGGTTTCCTCCCGTGCTGTGCGGCCAGTGCCAGTCCAGTGCGGCCTTCAGCTCCTGGTCGCTCTCGTACTGCCCCAGACTGCCCACCTCGTCCCAGGCGATCCGGATGCGATGGTTCCGGAGGCAGTCGTCCCAGAGGCTTGCCCGTTCCCCGGGTGCGATCTTCCAGATCACCCGGTCCTGCGGACGGGGATCGTGGAAGGCGTACAGGAATGCCGTCACCTCATGCGGACTCCACTCCCTGAACTCCTCGTACTCCCGCAGGAGCTGCAGCAGCTCGCGGTTCGCCCGCCACGTACGTACGCCGGAGGAGTGCGCACGTGGCTTACCGCCCAGCAGAGCGGTGAAGTGACGGACGTGCGCGGCCGAGAAGACGGGCAGGAACTCACCGGGGAAGTAGACCGCCAGTGCCTTGGTGGTCAGCGCCTGCCCGTACGACAGCGACTCCAGGTCGTCCAGACGCTCGTACGCCCCCTTCCCCGCCGCTTCGAAGGCCGTCACGAACTCGGAGCGCACCCGGGCCCATGCCGCTTCCACCTCGAGCCCGCGCAGTGCGCTGGGCACGACTCGCCACTGGTCCGATCGGTGCTGGTAGATGATGTGCTTCGCCGCGCTGCCGCCGCGGATGCTGCCGAAATGGTCGGTGCCATACTCCATCAGCCGGCAGAAGGAGAGCCCGTTCCGGCGGCCGTCGGGGCCCAGCGCGTACCGATCCAGTTCCAGGTCTTCCCAGCCCGACAGCGGGAACAGGGTCAGCACCCGCTGCCGCTCCTCCTCCGCCAGGTCGGCGATCCGTCGCGCCCCCTCCCGATCGAATCGCGCGATGCGCGCGGCGAGCCCTTCCCGGAACCGTCCAGCGTCAGCCATGGGCCCATTCTTCGGCATCCCACCGTCCCGGGACACCGGCGTCTGAGTTTTCGAGCAACGACAAAGCCCCAGGTCACTGACCTGGGGCTTCGCTCACGAGCGGGTGACGAGAATCGAACTCGCGCTCTAAGCTTGGGAATCAGCGGGGCTTGGGCCTCTGGAAGGGCTCTGACCTGCACTTTCCTGCGAGGAAGCTGGGATTGCCATGGCCTCTGGAGGCTGTACCTGACCGCTGTTGTCCGCTCTGCTGGGCACGGTTGGGGCACGAGCAGAAGGGGCGAAGGGGCCCTCATGACCAAGCTGAGCAATCCTCCAGCGAGATCTCCGCGCCGGCCGTGTCTGTAACAGCCTCCAGGTCCGGGATGTAAGGGGCGGGCGTCGGGAAGGACGTAGGTGCCAGGTGCCTCCGGACAGAGGTCGGTCAGCACGCGCCCACCGGCGGCTGTGAGGGACCACCCGCGCTCTGCGGCTTCAAGGTACATGGGGGTGTCCCGATGGCTCAGGTCGGTGATGTCTGCCGCCCGCAGGATCTCCTGCATCTGAGGATGCTTCGCATACCTATCCCTCGCCGAGTGCGGCGAGCCCCTTTATGATCCCTGCGATGAAGCCCGGACTGCCTCCGACGGCTTTCTCGACGCCGCGTGGAATCCCTTCTTTCCTGTGTATTGCTCCGGTCCTGGAAATGGAGTTGCCCCACTCCTCCGTCGGGGTCGGGAAAATGATGACTCGATTCCTGTGGGTAACCTTTATTTACTGTTTCATTTACTCATCCGTCGACGTCGCACCTCTTTCAGTATTTCCTCACGGTCTGCCATCATTCCGATTACGGTGACAATGTCACTGCCTACCTGAATGTCCTGGGTTTTCACAAAACTTGCTAGTTCCTCTGAAGTTATCGGTTCGTCTTCGAAGTGCATCTTCAGTCGATTTGATCGGTCGAAGCCCGGAGCGTTCTCCCGATCCAGCAGGCGAACGATCGCGGGCAGATCGAATCCCGGCGCAGAGTCGTGCCACGTCTCGGTCCAGCCGCCCTGTGGAAGATGCCTGGAGGTGGCTCCCTGTCGATATTCAAGAACCCTGTTTAGGACGTATCGTTCGACAGTAAAGGCCGCCTCGCGATTGGGGACAATGACTTTTTCGATCAAAGTTCCCCCTTGCTTTACATGTGCCTTGATCCGGTTGTAGCGTCGATCTTCCGTGTTTGTGATCCCAACCTTCATCAACTCCAATTCGGGGAAATGGATGAGATATACCAGATGAGGCGAATCGGGGTCGATCGATTTGGCGCACGTTAGGCAAGGCTGCGCGTTTTGAGCGAGTGCCGATAGGGATATCCTGCGCTCCGCCCCACAGTTCAGGCAGATGGCCGGGACCGGCTGGGTGAGCTTGGCGTAACCGTCGAAGTTCCTAGCCAGGCCGTGTGCCGCAAAGAATTCCGTGTGCTGGCGAATGAGATCCGAAATGTCCAGATATGGGCAGTGATCACCGTGTCGCCATGAACTGGCCAGTACGTGAACGACGCTTCGCCGAGACTCTTTTCCGCAGGTTACGCAACGTACATCGACGATGTCCCATATGTTGGGGAGGATTATCTTGGCCGCTTCCTCGACCGCCGCTTTTCCATCCTTTTCGAGAATTGAATAACCCGCTTCGCGCAGCACGGAAAAGGCTTCCTGAGGGGTTTTCGCCCATCGCTCCGGTTCCGATCGCAAGCGTGCTTCGTAAATCCTTCGGGAAGAACAATGCTCGCAAGCCGAATGGTCATGGTTGCGAATGCTGTTATAGGCTACTGCTCCCGCCTGCCCGCATGTTAGGCATCGGAAATTGCGTTGGGCCGTCGGGGATTCATGGTGACCGATAGGATGGACGCCGACTCGCCTGAACTGCTTATCAATGCACTCATGGCAATGGCCGGGTTTCCCTTTTCGGTTGGCGCATTCGTTTCGTCCACATCTGGAGCACGCGCGCACGATTGCCATAACAGTCCTCCTGGCATCTCCTTGGCCTTGGGGAAGCCTACAGTCGACCACTGACAGGCGGTCGAGATCAGTCGGGCGCTGGGTTGCCCGGTAGGCATGGGCGGCTCTGGTGCGGCCGGGAGGGCCTGCCTGCCGATTGTCTGGGCCTCCGAAGGCTGACTGCGGCCCGTGCCAGTACGACGCCCATCCCTACACCGACTGGCCTGAGCTCATCCCGCTTGCCCACGCGATAGGGATAGGGCACCCGAGCGGACGCTCCCCCACCCCGCGGAGCTCACGTCAGCCGAGATCCGCCGGCTCCGGGCAGCTGCCCTGACCCCCCTGCTGCGCGGAGTAAGCACCCAAGGAAGGTGAAGTGGTCGCGATGGAGCCGCCAGCGCCAGGCCGGAGCCCACTACATGTCACGCAAGCAATCGTTCGCGGGACGGGCTTAGCGAACCCACCGTGGATGGCGCCTTGAGGGACGACGTCGCTGGGAGTTGGAGCACGCGAAGGGCGCGGCGGGCCCAGAGTGGTCTAGGCAACAAACAAGGCCCTGGTCTCCGACCAGGGCCTTCATCGCGGAGCGGGTGCCGAGAACCGAACTCGCTCTCTGAGCTTGGGAACTAGCGGTGACCAAGGGCGCTTCGTAGCGCCGGCCAGCCACGATTAGGGTAGGCGCGCTGCTCAGAGAGTGCCTCTAGGCCCCGTCGTTGGTCGTACTTAGTTGGCCGCTTTGGTTCGGAACTGGCACTACGGCACTGTGCTGCGATGCGTTCGATCCCCGGCGGCAACGGGCGGCGTCTTTCGGCAGCGCCGAGACCATCGCATCCCGCCTAGCCGACACCGAGGCGCAGCTCCGCAGCAAGGAGCCCGCCGTTGAGCAAAAAGTTGCAGCGCCGACGCCGCGGGTCTGCCTTCAGCCGGCCGCAGCAATCCTCCGGTAGCCGCTCCGTCGGCTTACGGAGGTCGACGGAATCGAATAGATGTTTTATTAATCATGAGTCTATAAATCTGAAGAAGTTGCATTCGCCCTCTTTCCATCAAGGGGTCAACCTGGGGGCGTAATCCTCTTGGGCGACACGTGGGGGCGAGCACATGCGCGTATCGATCTACCTCTTCCGTGAGGAAGCTGGCGATTTTGAGGACTTGCTTCGCGACTTCCCTGAGGGGGCGAGAGTCCCGGAACGCCGGGAGTTGAGCGACGGGGTGGATTTGGACTGCGAAATCCGGGTTATGCCGCAAGAGCCAAAACCGCCAATGTGGGCAAAACACGTTTCCCCTCTTGTTGAAATTTCAGACCTAAAGAACGCTAACGCCTCGGTCGTAGTCTTCTTTAATGTTAGCGGAAGATTCTTTGCAGTCTGCTTCGGCTACGCTCATGCTCTTCTCAAAGGAGAATTGCTAGAACCGGAATTTGGGTTGCGTGTGACGGCCAATCTAGCAGACCCCCTCAAGGTGGCTGCTATGCAGGTCAGGACGCTCAGCGAAAACTCGCGACAACAGCTTTCTCCCCACTCTGATGCTCACTCGAGCCGCGCGACCGGAGCGAGCCGCCTTGATGAAGTAGGGAAAGTTCTACTGCGCTGGGAGCAGGTTCCCGGCGCAGCTTGTGTGCCGGACGTGGCCGCCCCCCCGTCCAACCGAAGCAGTCGACGGCCACGTCCGGAGGCCGTCAGGCCGCAGCAGCGGCCTCGCGGCCCCTTCGCGTTCGGCGGTGGAGGATCTCGTCGAAGGTGGCGCGGGCGCCTGTGGGGTCGATGTAGTGCATGGCCAGGAGGGCGGCGATGACGGCGCCGACGAGGTCGTTCTGGACCTCGGACCAGGCATGGTTGTCGCCGCAGGTGGTGAGTCCCTTCAGGCCGTGGAGGGCGTGCATGGCCTCGCCGGCTTCCTCGGCGACCTTGCCGACCTGGAGGGCTTTCAGCTCCTCGTTGGGGAGGTGGGCGCCGGCCGCTCGGCAGACGGCGGAGAGCTTCTCGATGTTGTCCCACAGGGTGTCCACGTCGGACCTCCGATCGATGGGTTCGGCTATTCCTGTGCGGGTCGTCCGAGCTGGCGTACGGTCCATCCGGCCATGCGCCAGGCGTCGGCGTCGATGAGGTTGCGGAGGTCGACGAGGACCTGGTCCGCGACCAGTGGGGCGAGGGCCTTGGGGTCGGCCTCGCGGAAGTGGGGCCATTCGGTGGCAAGGACGATCAGCTCGGCTGCCGCGAGGGAGCCTTCGAGGGTTTCGCAGTAGTCGAGTTCGGGGTGGCGGCGCAGTGCCGTGGGCACGGCGTGCGGGTCGTGGACGGTGACGGTCGCGCCGCGCTGATGCATGAGCGCGGCGATCGCCAGGGCCGGGGATTCGCGGACGTCGTCGGTGCCGGCCTTGAAGGAAGCGCCCCAGACGGTGATGCGTACGCCGTCGACGGGTCGGCCGAGCGTCTGCTCGATGAGTCTCAGCGCGGCGGTGGGGCGGGATTCGTTGACTTCCTCCGCCGCGCGCAGCATGGTCGCCGCCTCGGCGGCGCCCAGGGTGCGGGCGGAGGCGGTGAAGGCGCGGACGTCCTTCGGCAGGCAGCCGCCGCCGTAGCCGGGACCTGCGTTGAGGCCGCCCCGACCGATGCGGGGGTCCAGGCCGATGGCCTCGGTGAGCTGTTGGACGTCGGCTCCGGCGGCGGTGCACATGTCGGCGACGCCGTTGATGAAGGAGATCTTCATGCCGAGGTAGGCGTTGGCGGCACCCTTGATGAGTTCGGCGGTGCCGGGGTCGGTCACGAACAGCGGGATGCCGTTCGCCAGGAGGGGTGCGTAGACCTGGCGTACCGCGTCCTCAGCGCGGGCCGACGGGACGCCGACGACGATCCGGTCGGGGCGCAGGGTGTCGTCGATGGCATGGCCCTCGCGCAGGAACTCGGGGTTCCAGACGACCTCCACGTCCTCACCAGCCGGGGAGAGCCGGGCGAGCAGAGCACCGAGGTCACGAGAGGTGCCGACGGTGACCGTGGACTTGCCGATGACGACCGTGGGGCGGGTCAGGTGCGGGGCGAGGGCGCGGGCTGCGCCGAAGACCTGCCCGGTGTCGTAGCTCCGCCCGTCCGCGTCGATCGGCGTGCCCACCGCGAGGAAGTGGATGTCGGCGAACTCGGCCGCCTCGGCGAGGCTGGTGGTGAACCGCAGCCGTCCAGTGGCGATGTGGGTGCTGAGGAGTTCGGGCAGGCCGTCCTCGTAGATGGGGCACTCGCCGGCGTTGAGGCGGTCGATCTTCGCCTGGTCCAGGTCCACGCCGATGACCTCGTGGCCGATCTCGGCCATGGCAGCGGCGTGGGGGATGCCCAGGTGACCACAACCGATGACGGATACGCGCATGGGGTCGACGCTCCTTTCCTTGCCTCTCGCCCGCCCGGGGAGTCCGGGCCGGCCGGGTGCGTCACGCTAGCGCCAACGCTCGGCGCGGCCCGCTTCGCGCAGGTGGATCAACCAGCTTGCTGTTTCAGCAGGTTGACGAGGGCGGGCAGTGCCTCGGCGGCGGTCGCCCGGCACACCAGGTCGCCGTCCTGGGGTCCTTCCAGCGGGTACGGCATGAACTGGCCGTCGCGCCAGAAACCCTCCGGGTCCAGGTAGACGACCTGCATGCTGCGAGCGCGGGCGCGCGCCTGGACCTTGCGGCGGTCGGCGTGCAGGCCGACGACGAGGAGGGCCTTGACGCCATCCACCCACTCGACATCGGGTACGGCCTGGTCGTAGCGGCGCATGAAGCACTCGTCGAGCCCGGCACGCGCCGCGAGCACGTCGAAGTTGTTGGTGATGACCGGGCCGACGAGGTGACCGGCGTCCTTCAGTTCCTTCAGCGCCCACATGGCCGGAGTCGGTTCGGCCAGGAAGCAGGCGCGGAACATCTCCACGAATTCCGCAGTCTTCTCCTCCGGCTCCGTCAGAACCTCGTGGAGGAGCGTGTCCGCTGTCGGGGAGAGGGTGAAGCGGTGCTCCCGAGGCTCGTGGCCTTGGCGGTCGGTGACCCGGTAGATCTCGTGGAGCCGGTGCAGGGGCGGAATACCCGCCTCCACCGACGTACCGCATCCGATCTCCACCTGGAACGGCAGCAGGTCCGCGAGGACGGACAGGTCCGGGACGCGGGTCGGCGTACCCGGGCGGTCCTTGGACCTGATCCCGGTGGAGAGGACATTCCACGGCAGCTGCCGGACCGAAGGCGGCGGTGCGTAGGACACCGAGGCGATCTGCACGTCCAGGCTCCGGTAGCCGACGGGGAGGATACGCCCCACTGCCGCGTCCTGGGGATGGACGTCGTGCTCCGTGATCCGGCACTTCAGATCCCGACGTGTCCATAAGAATCCACCGGGAGCCTCCTTCCAGCCGCCGGTGGCCAGCGAGTCCCACAGGGCGTCGTGGTGCGCGTCGATCTCGTGCGCTGGAGCGGTAGCGGAGTGGTAGAGGTACAGGTCGGTCAGGCCGATGGCCGGCGCGGCGGTGGTGGGGACCAGGCCGTACCGGTAGCGGTAGTGGATGATCCGCCGCCGGGCGTCGTCGGCAGTCGTCCAGCCGCTCTGTTCGGCCGTGGCCTTCTCCTGCGTACGGCGCCAGATGCCTTCCTCGATGTAGCGGGGTCGGTCGGCGTCGCCGAAATAGGTCCTCCAGACCTGCTGTTGGTCGGGGGTGAGCTGGTCGATGACGATGTACGGGATGTCCATGATCTCTCCCTGGAGAATCACGTCTGGATGTTCCGGGTGCATGGCGGGCTCCGTTGGCCGGGAGGGTGGGGTGAACGACCCGGACAGCGGAGCGGAGCCAGCGGTCGGAGGGCGGGCTCGCGTCCGTTGAGACGGCGGCGGGCTGGTGACCGAGGACGTTGAGGAGCGGGACGGCCTGCTCACGCAGTGCCCAGGCCGGTCCCACCAGCCCGGCCACGGCCAGAAGCGTGAGCGCGATGCCTCCGCCTTCGGGGCGTACGGAGCGCGGCGCGGCCTTTCGGGCGTGGCGTCGCCGCGCACCGGTCACGGGGTGCCGCCGAGGGCCTGTCCGTGTGCGTCGACGAGACGGCTGGTCTGCTGGTGCAGCCACTCCAGCTCGACAGAGGTGAGGATGAGTGCGCCATCGAGGGTCGAGCCGTCATCCAAGTGGAACTCGATGGGAACCGATCCCTGCCTGGCCCGCGGGTCGTAGACCGCGTCCCGTCCGGCCGAGAGCGTGGCGTGGGTGGCCCTCACCGGCACGGGCCTGAGCGTCGTCCCGTCGGCGGGCGCGGACCACGGGGCCCCGCCCCCGGGCGGACGCAGGTGGTACGTCGTAGCAGAGCCCTCACCAGGGAGGGCGACCACGACCCCGACACGGCCATCGCGAGCACTGTCCGTGGCGAGGTCGCCGAGCAGCGGGCGGAAGGGTGCTGCCGCACCTAACTCGGCTCCCTGCGAGTGAAGATGAGAAGAACGTCGTCGCGTCATGCCCCGAAGCTAGGGGCAGGACGGCCCTCGAATATGAGCCGGAGGAATACGACCCCTATCCGTCCAGGTGAAAGCGGTCGGACATGTGCCGCAGCTTCTCCCTCGTGGCTGCCCGTTCCGCGTAGACGATGCTGCGAAGCGTTGAACGGGCGATGGGATGGTTCCGCACGAGCTGCGGCGCGATCCGCTCAGCCGTCTCCAGCTCGGTGAGGGCCTCTGCCCGGTTTCCGTCCCACAGCCAGGCCCGCGCGACGTCCATGTGGTGGTGTCCCTGACGGGAGTTGGGCAGTGACCCGACCAAGCTCGGGCTGGTGCGGCGGTTTATCTCCAGAGCTTTGCCCTGCTTGCCCATTTCCAGAGCCACGCTGATCGCGTGGATCTGCACGTTTCCGGCGGAGAACGTCAGCGAATGCCGGTCGTACACCGGTGCCCCGACGTACGCGTCCATGCGTTCCGCCGCGTCCTTCGCGTGCCCGATCCGGTCCTCCGCTTCCGATGGGCGGTTGGCCCGAGCGGCGGAGATGGCTGCTCGAAGCTGAAGCGTGCCCCACGCCCGTACGGCCAGCGGATCACCGTGCTCGTACGGCTGTTGCACCGAGGCGATCGCCTTGTCCGAGAGGGTCAGAGCGTCGGCCCAGTCAGCCGTCGCCCACATGTCCCAGACGCGCATCCAGTCGGCGACGGCAGGCAGCACCGGATCTCCCGACAACCTGGCCGACCACGCGGCCCGTTCGCACGCCATGGCCACTAGCTCGGGGTGCCCGAGGGCGTGTGCGGCGGTGTGTGCGAACTTGCAGCACACGGCGTAGACGGCGTACGCCTCCTCCCGCTCGTGCCCGTCCGAGTCTTCCGCCAGGGCGCGCGCTTCCCGGAAGAGATCCGGGAGAACTCGGAGAATCGCGACGTTGGAGGCGGTGTCCCGCAGGCGGTGCAGCCGGGTCACCTCACGCCATAGCTGTGACGCCGGTCGCGGAACCCCGTCGAAGACGGGAACGAGGTCGTAGCGACGCAGCTCGCGCAGGATCGACGAGGCGGCGATCTGCCACTGGCTGTCGTCGGGGGAACTGCTGTACGGGCGTCCGATCAGATCGTTCGGATGGACGTGCAACTCTGCGGCCACCTGGTTGAGCAGGCCGACCCGGTCCAGCTCGATCAGTCCACGCTCCATCTTCGACACCCAACCCTGTGACTTCCCGAGGGCCGTCGCCAGGTCGGCCTGCGGCATGCCCAGCCGCAGCCTTGCCCTGCGAGCTCGCTTGCCGATCTCCTCGGCTTCCTCCAGCATCAGGACACCTCCCGGCCGCCGGACGATCCGGCGCGACCGCCGGTCTGTCCGTACAGAGTTCGTCTCCTGCACGGTACCCATGACGCGGCTTCAGCGTGAGACGAGCTGTTAGGACAGTGGGGGTCACGGCCCGTGTACGGCTGTCTCGTCCTGAACGGCCAATCCGAGATCGGAGGTACTTCTGTCCGCCATCAGTGCCCGGACTGCCGCCAGGTAGCGATCCTGAAGCCGCCGGTGCCGAGCGACAGCGGATCATGGGGATGAGGAACACTCCACGTCGCACACCGCCGGAGGCAGCCAGTGATCACCGTGACCGTCCTCCACCCTGGAACCATGGGCGCGGCGATCACCGCCGAGATCGTCGCCGGCGGCCATGAGGCACTGTCGGTGACCAAGGGCCGCAGTGAGAACACCAGGCTCCGCGGGCGAGAAGCCGGTGCCACGGCGTACGACTCGCTCGCGGAAGCGCTGTCCCGAAGCGCGGTCGTTCTCTCGGTCTGCCCACCACAGGCGGCGGAGGACGTTGCGGCGGCGGTGGCCGCGCACGGCTTCGCGGGGGTGTACGCCGATGTCAACGCCATCAGCCCTCAACGCGTACAGCGCATCGCCGACGAGATCCGCCCCGGCTCCGCAGTCGTCGACGGTGCCGTTTTCGGTCAGCCACCAGGTGAGGGGCGTGCCACACGGCTCTATCTTGCGGGGGCCGACTCTGCCGTCGAGCTGGTGGCGTCGCTGTTCACGGACTCTGCGCTGCACGTGTGCCGGGTCGGGGACACACCTGGTTCCGCTTCCGCTCTGAAGATGGCCTTTGCCAGCTACCAGAAAGCCGCTCGCACCCTCGCCGGCGTCGCTCACGCACTCGCCGACTCCCATGGAGTCGGTGATCAGCTCACAGCCGAAGCCGAGGTCATGATTTCCGCGATCCTCTCCGATCCGGAGTATCTACCGAGCGTGGCGGCCCGAGCCTGGCGCTGGGCACCCGAGATGGAGGAGGTCGCCGATACTCTCCGTGCGGCTGACCTGCCCACGGACATGGCCGAGGCCACGGCTCGGGTACTCGCTTTCTGGGAGCAGGATAAAGACCAGTACGACTTGCCGGTCGTGCACGCCCTCTCCCAGCTCCGGTCAGGAAGGAGCGCGTAGGCAGCTCTAGACAACAAACAAGGCCCAGGTCGATGACCTGGGCCTTAGTCGTGGAGCGGGTGACGAGAATCGAACTCGCGCTCTAAGCTTGGGAAGCTCATGTTCTACCATTAAACTACACCCGCATCGACGCGACATGATCTTGCTTGGGCCCGGAGGCCCGGTGTCGCATCGTCGCTCACTCTACCCCATGAGCCGTCGGCGGTGTGCGCGCCCGGTGGCGGAGTGCCGCGTGGAGTGGCGTCCTCTTCATCCCCTAATGTGGCGGTCTCGTCCACGCGTTGATGTTGATGGGGAAGGGACTTGATGGACTCCATGGAGCGCACCGTCGTCCGCTGTGCCGAGGGGCACGTGTTCAGTACCGGGACGTTCCCGATGCAGCAGCTCGGGACGGAGCGTATCGGGCCCGGGCGGCTCATCCGGTGTCCCCGGTGCGCGCGGCTGCGGCATGCCGTGCCGGTGGGGCACGAGCGGCGGTAGGCGGGCACCGGAAGGGTGAGCGTCGGCGCGCGGGGTGCCGTCCGGTTCGGGCGGGCCCGCGCGCTTCGCGTGTGCGGGGCCCGTATCCTCGATGAGTGCTTCTCTCAGACAAGGACATCCGGGCCGAGATCGACGCCGGACGGGTGCGCATCGACCCGTATGACGAGTCCATGATGCAGCCGTCCAGCATCGACGTACGGCTGGACCGCTATTTCCGGGTGTTCGAGAACCACCGGTACCCCCACATCGACCCGGCCGTCGAGCAGATCGACCTGACCCGGCTGGTCGAGCCGGAGGGGGAGGAGGCGTTCATCCTGCACCCCGGGGAGTTCGTGCTCGCCTCGACGCACGAGGTGATCTCGCTGCCCGACGACATCGCCTCCCGGCTGGAGGGCAAGTCCAGCCTCGGCCGCCTCGGCCTGGTGACCCACTCCACCGCCGGGTTCATCGACCCCGGCTTCTCCGGCCATGTGACGCTCGAACTGTCGAACCTCGCCACGCTGCCGATCAAGCTCTGGCCGGGCATGAAGATCGGCCAGCTGTGCATGTTCCGGCTCAGCTCACCCGCCGAGCACCCGTACGGCAGCGACCGCTACGGGTCCCGCTACCAGGGCCAGCGGGGGCCGACCGCCTCGCGGTCCTTCCAGAACTTCCATCGGACGCAGGTGTGAGCATGAGTGACGTACGGGAGAACCTGACCTACGAGGGCTTCGGCCGCGCCGTCCGGGAGCTCGCCCAGACCATCGCCGACGACGGCTACGAGCCGGACATCGTGCTGTCCATCGCCCGTGGCGGCGTCTTCGTGGCCGGCGGGCTGGCATACGCGCTGGACTGCAAGAACATCCATCTGGTGAATGTTGAGTTTTATACGGGGGTGGGGACCACGCTGGAGATGCCGGTCATGCTGGCCCCGGTCCCCAACGCGATCGACTTCTCCGACAAGAAGGTGCTGATCGCGGACGATGTCGCCGACACCGGCAAGACGCTGAAGCTGGTGCACGACTTCTGCCTCGGCAACGTCGCCGAGGTCCGCTCCGCCGTCATCTACGAGAAGTCGCACTCGCTGGTGAAGTGCGAGTACGTGTGGAAGCGTACCGACGAGTGGATCAACTTCCCGTGGAGCGTGGAGAAGCCGGTGGTCCGCCGGGAGGGGCAGATCCTGGACGCCTGAGAGGCTCCCTCCGGTGTCAGCCCGCTGACAGGCCCCCCTCGGGCAGGCGGACGTCGACGTCGGACGCCGTCGTGGTGTCGGCGGGGCGCGGCGGAGGCTTCTGACCAGCCGCCCACCTCATGGACGCATCCGACCGTGAACCGGGGCGGCGGAAGCGTGAACTCCCGCCGCTCCCAAGCCCGTCGGGCTGCCAGGTCTCAGATGGTGCCGAGCTTGATCAGCGACAGCAGGGCGACCAGCTGGATGGCGGAGGCGCCCAGGGCCTTGGGCCAGGGCAGGTCATGGGACTTGCTCACCATCGAGGTGAACAGCGCACCCGCCGCCAGCCAGGAGAGCCAGCCCAGGATCTGGACCAGGGTGTTGTCGCCGCCCAGGAAGAGGGCGAAGACCAGACGGGGCGCGTCGGTGAGGGCCATGATCAGCATGGAGAGGCCCACCGTCGGCTGCCAGGCCCCGTTGCCGCCGAGCTGGCGGGCCAGGGTGTGGGTCACCGCGCCCAGGATGAGGCCGCCGATGACGAACATGACGCCGGTGAGCAGCACATAGGGCACGGCCGTCGAGAGGGTGGCGTTGATCGCCTCCTCGCGGGCCTCGTCGAAGCCGAACAGCGCCAGCAGCCCGTAGAGGAAGGTGACCACCACCGCGGGGCCCCAGACGGCGTGGTCGCGCATCTGGAAGAAGGTCGGGCCGGGGCGCATCACGATGCCGCTGAGCAGCTGCTTCCAGTGCAGTCGCGGGCCGGCCGGGGCCGGGGCCGCACCGGCCTGGTAGGTGGCGCCGTCGCCGTAGCCGCCCTCGTAGCCGCCGCCGGCCCCCGCGTACGCCTCGTCGGGGACGCTGAACGCCCGGGTGTGGCCCGGGTTGTTCGCCGCGTAGGGGTCGTGCGGCGGCTGGTGCTGCTGCGGGTGGGCGTAGGGGTCCCCGAAGTACTCGGGCTCGCCGTGGCCCTGCGGCGGCGCCTGGTGCCCCTGGTGGCCTTGATGCCCCTGGTGTCCCTGGTGCGCCGACGGCCACTGCTGCTGCCCCGAGGCGTACGGGGGCGGCGGTGCCGTGTTGTTGCCGTACGGCGCCGCCTGCTGCGGTTGCTGTCGCGAGGTGCGGTTGTCCCGGCCGCGTCCGATCCTGAATCCAGCCACGTCAACGAACGTACCCGCTCGCGCCGGATGGAGTGGACATGCCCGGACGGAGGCGGCCCATTGCGGCTGAGCTGTGACATCCCCTAAGGGGACCCGGAGGGGCTACCACCAGGGCGGATGGGGGTGAATGGGCGTATTGCCGGGAATGGCCGTGCTGGGGGTGCCTTGAACGACGATGGCCGGACCTGCCTGTGCGGTGCAGGTCCGGCCATCGCCGGGCGGTACGCGGGGTCGTGCGTACGCGGGTGGTGCGTACGCGGTCGGGATGGACGGCGCGTACGCGGTCGGGCGCCCCGGAGGGTGCCCGGCACGTGGGGGCCGGCTACTTCACCGGGGCCGGCTCGTCGGCCGGGGCGGAACCGGGGCCGCCGGAGCCCGCGCCGGGACCGGAACCGGTGCCGTCGCCGCCGCCCTCGGAGCCGGAACCGCCGTCGGGACCGGAGCCGGTGCCGTCCTCCACCGGGGGCTCCGGCTCAGGCTCGGCCGGGGTCTTGACGGAGTCCAGCAGGAGCTGGGCGACGTCGACCACCTGGAGGGACTCGGGGGCCTTGCCGTCGTTCTTCTTGCCGTTGACGGAGTCGGTGAGCATGACCAGGCAGAAGGGGCAGGCGGTGGAGACGATGTCGGGGTTGAGGGAGAGGGCCTCGTCGACGCGCTCGGTGTTGATGCGCTTGCCGATGCGCTCCTCCATCCACATGCGCGCGCCGCCGGCGCCGCAGCAGAAGCCGCGTTCCTTGTGGCGGTGCATCTCCTGCTGGCGCAGGCCCGGCACGGCGGACATGATCTCGCGCGGCGGGGTGTAGACCTTGTTGTGGCGGCCCAGGTAGCAGGGGTCGTGGTAGGTGATCAGCCCGTCCACCGGGGTGACGGGGGTGAGGCGGCCCTCGTCGATGAGGTGCTGGAGCAGCTGGGTGTGGTGGATGACCTCGAACTCACCGCCCAGCTGGGGGTACTCGTTGGCGATGGTGTTGAAGCAGTGCGGGCAGGTGGCGACGATGCGCTTGGCCGACTTGGGCTTGCGCGTGGACTCGTCCTCGTCATCCTCGCCGAAGGCCATGTTGAGCATGGCGACGTTCTCCTGGCCGAGCTGCTGGAAGAGCGGCTCGTTGCCCAGGCGGCGGGGGGAGTCACCGGTGCACTTCTCGTCGCCGCCCATGATCGCGAACTTCACGCCCGCGATGTGCAGCAGCTCGGCGAAGGCCTTGGTGGTCTTCTTGGCGCGGTCCTCCAGGGCGCCGGCGCAGCCGACCCAGTAGAGGTAGTCGACCTCGGAGAGGTCCTCGACGTCCTTGCCGACGATGGGGACCTCGAAGTCGACCTCCTTGGTCCACTCGACCCGCTGCTTCTTGGCCAGGCCCCAGGGGTTGCCCTTCTTCTCCAGGTTCTTCAGCATCGTGCCGGCCTCGGAGGGGAACGCCGACTCGATCATGACCTGGTAGCGGCGCATGTCCACGATGTGGTCGATGTGCTCGATGTCCACCGGGCACTGCTCGACACAGGCGCCGCAGGTGGTGCACGACCACAGCACGTCCGGGTCGATGACGCCGTTCTCCTCCAGCGTGCCGACCAGGGGGCGCTCGGCCTCGGCCAGGGCGGAGGCGGGCACGTTCGCCAGCTGCTCGGCCGTGGCCTTCTCCTCGCCCTCCATGGTCTTGCCGCCCCCGGCCAGCAGATACGGGGCCTTGGCGTGCGCGTGGTCGCGCAGCGACATGATCAGCAGCTTGGGGGAGAGGGGCTTGCCGGTGTTCCAGGCCGGGCACTGCGACTGGCAGCGCCCGCACTCGGTGCAGGTGGAGAAGTCCAGGATGCCCTTCCAGGAGAAGTGCTCGACCTGGGAGGCACCGAAGACCGCCTCCTCGGCGCCCTCCTCCTCGTCGAAGACCGTCTCGAAGTCGATCTCCTTGCCCCGGCTGGTCATCGGCTGGAGCGCGCCCAGCGCCACCGCGCCATCGGCGTTCCGCTTGAACCAGATGTTCGGGAAACCGAGGAAACGGTGCCAGGCGACACCCATGTTGGTGTTCAGCGAGACGGTGGTCATCCAGATCAGCGAGGTGCCGATCTTGATCATCGCGGTGAGGTAGATCAGCGTCTGGAGGGTGGGGACCGAGAGCCCCTTGAACGCGAGGACCAGGGGGTACGAGGCGAAGTACGCGGCCTCGTAGTGGCCGACGTGGTGGATGGCCCCTTCCAGGCCGCGCAGCACCCAGATCGCCAGGCCGATGACCAGGATGACGTACTCCACGAAGTACGCCTGCCAGGCCTTCGAACCGGCGAAGCGCGACTTGCGGCCGGCCCGGGAGGGCAGGCTGAGCAGCCGGATGCCGATCAGCGTGAGGATGCCCAGGACGGTCATCACGCCGATGAACTCGATGTACATCTCGAACGGCAGGAAGCCGCCGATGATCGGCAGCACCCAGTCGGCCTGGAAGAGCTGCCCGTACGCCTGGAGCAGGGTGGGCGGCAGGGTCAGGAAGCCGATCGCCACGAACCAGTGCGCGGCGCCGACGATCCCCCAGCGGTTCATCCGGGTGTGGCCGAGGAACTCCTTGACCAGTGTGATCGTCCTGGCCTTGGGGTCGTCGGTGCGGCTGCCCGCGGGCACGGGCTGGCCGAGCTTCACGAACCGGTAGATCTGCGCGACCGCTCGGGCGATGAGCGCGACGCCGACCACGGTCAGCGTCAGCGACACAATGATCGCGGCGAGTTGCATGGGGGCTCCTCGGGCCTGCGAGGTGGGGTTTCAGCACGTGAGTCAATACGTGAGTCAGCACTCACCAGTGTCACCGCTCGGCGGGCGACCGGTGCACTACTAAGCGGTAACTTATGCGGTTCGTGCTGAGCGTACCCAGTTATGAGGCCGGGCTGTAGCCGGGTACGCGGTGATCTGCGTCGCTCAGGTGAGCCTGACCGCGTACACACGGCGACGACCGCCGCAGCAGCCGCCTGGCCAGCAGCGCCAGGTCCATTCCCAGCCAATGGTGCTCGACGTAGTGCTGGTCCAGCAGCAGCGGCTCGTCCCAGGGGAGTTCGGAGCCGCGGGCGAGCTGGGCGGGTCCGGTCAGCCCGGGGCGCACCGAGTGGCGCCAGGGGAGGTGGGCGGCCGGGTCGCCGGGCGGCAGCGGCGCCGGGCCGACGAGCGCCAGCTCTCCCCGTACGACATGGGGCAGCCGGGAGAGCGCGTCCAGCCGGAACCGGCGCACCGGAAGGGAGCGCAGGGTGAGCGGGGCGCCGCCGAGGCCGATCCGGGGCTCCCGGACCAGCGTGCCGCCGGGTGGGCGCCGGGCGGCGACGGCCAGCGCCGCCGCGGCCAGCAGGGGGGCGAGCAGGGCCAGCAGGAGGGTCGCGAGGGCGGCGTCCAGGAGCCGTTTCGGATCCGGCGGGCGGGTGGCGGCGGGGGCTGCGGCGGTGAGGGGGACGGGGGGAGGTGGCGGGGGAGCGGCCATGGAGGGTTTGCCCACTTTTTACGCCTTTCCATGCCATTTGGGGCGTTCTCCGAACGATCGCATGGGTACGGGTGGGCGGAGGGGTGGTCCCGGGTAGGCGGCGGGTCGTGGCGCGCCGTCCGTACGCCGGCGTCGCGGCGTTTCCGGGTGGCCTTGTCCCTTGTGTACGGTGCCGCGAGGCGCGTATGCGCATAAGCCCTGGATAAAAGTTGAGTGGGGTCGGCTCAGGTCTGTTGACGGATGGCGATCCGTGTTGCATCCTTGAGCCTGTTGCACTCAAGTCAGCTGGAGGAATCGAAATGGCACGTGCGGTCGGCATCGACCTGGGCACGACTAACTCCGTCGTCAGCGTTCTGGAAGGCGGCGAGCCCACCGTCATCACCAACGCCGAGGGCGCCAGGACCACGCCGTCCGTCGTCGCCTTCGCCAAGAACGGCGAGGTGCTCGTCGGCGAGGTCGCCAAGCGCCAGGCGGTCACCAACGTCGACCGGACGATCCGTTCGGTCAAGCGCCACATGGGCACCGACTGGAAGATCGAGCTGGACGGGAAGAACTTCAACCCGCAGCAGATCAGCGCCTTCATCCTGCAGAAGCTGAAGCGCGACGCGGAGTCCTACCTGGGCGAGAAGGTGACCGACGCGGTCATCACCGTCCCGGCGTACTTCAATGACTCGGAGCGCCAGGCCACCAAGGAGGCCGGTGAGATCGCGGGCCTCAACGTCCTGCGCATCGTCAACGAGCCGACCGCGGCCGCGCTCGCCTACGGCATGGAGAAGGACGACCAGACCATCCTGGTCTTCGACCTCGGCGGCGGCACCTTCGACGTGTCGCTGCTGGAGATCGGCGACGGCGTGGTCGAGGTGAAGGCCACCAACGGCGACAACCACCTCGGTGGCGACGACTGGGACCAGCGGGTCGTGGACTACCTGGTCAAGCAGTTCCAGTCCGGCCACGGCGTGGACCTCTCCAAGGACAAGATGGCGCTCCAGCGCCTGCGCGAGGCCGCCGAGAAGGCGAAGATCGAGCTGTCCTCGTCCACCGAGACCACGATCAACCTGCCCTACATCACGGCCTCCGCCGAGGGCCCGCTGCACCTGGACGAGAAGCTCACCCGCGCCCAGTTCCAGCAGCTCACCTCGGACCTGCTGGACCGCTGCAAGACCCCGTTCCACAACGTCATCAAGGACGCCGGCATCCAGCTGTCCGAGATCGACCACGTGGTCCTGGTCGGCGGCTCCACCCGTATGCCGGCCGTCGCCGAGCTGGTCAAGGAGCTGACCGGCGGCAAGGACGCCAACAAGGGCGTCAACCCGGACGAGGTCGTCGCCATCGGCGCCACCCTCCAGGCCGGTGTGCTCAAGGGCGAGGTCAAGGACGTCCTGCTGCTCGACGTCACCCCGCTGTCCCTCGGTATCGAGACCAAGGGCGGCATCATGACCAAGCTGATCGAGCGCAACACCACGATCCCGACCAAGCGCTCGGAGATCTTCACCACGGCCGAGGACAACCAGCCGTCCGTGCAGATCCAGGTCTACCAGGGCGAGCGCGAGATCGCGGCGTACAACAAGAAGCTCGGGATGTTCGAGCTGACCGGTCTGCCGCCGGCCCCGCGCGGTGTGCCGCAGATCGAGGTGTCCTTCGACATCGACGCCAACGGCATCATGCACGTGACCGCGAAGGACCTCGGCACGGGCAAGGAGCAGAAGATGACCGTCACCGGCGGCTCCTCGCTCGCCAAGGACGAGGTCGACCGGATGCGCCAGGAGGCCGAGCAGTACGCGGAGGAGGACTCCCGCCGCCGCGAGTCGGCCGAGACCCGCAACCAGGCCGAGCAGCTCGTCTACCAGACCGAGAAGTTCCTCGCCGACAACGCGGAGAAGGTCCCCGGCGACGTCAAGACCGAGGTCGAGACGGCGGTGACCGAGCTCAAGGAGAAGCTGAAGGGCGAGTCCGCCGAGGGCGACAACACAGCGGAGATCCGCACCGCGACGGAGAAGGTCGCCGCGGTCTCCCAGAAGCTCGGCCAGGCCCTGTACGCCGACGCCCAGGCCCAGCAGGCCGCGGGCGCCCCGGCGGGCGAGCAGCCCGGTGCCCAGCCGCAGGGTGACGACGACGTGGTGGACGCGGAGATCGTCGACGACGAGAAGCCCAAGGGCGGTGCCGCATGACGGAGGAGACCCCGGGATTCGACGAGAAGCCCGACGTCCCCTCCGGCGCCACCCCCGACGGCGCCGCCGAGGCCGCCGAGAGCCCGTCCTCGAAGTCCGCGCCCGACGCCGCCGCCCCGGCGGCGGACGGGGGCGGCCCCGAGGAGGGCCCGGCGTCCCCGGCCGGGGACGCGGACCGCACGGCCGGCCTGACCGCCCAGCTGGACCAGGTCCGTACCGCGCTCGGCGAGCGCACCGCGGACCTCCAGCGGCTCCAGGCCGAGTACCAGAACTACCGCCGCCGGGTCGAGCGGGACCGGGTGCAGGTCAAGGAGATCGCCGTGGCGAACCTCCTGACCGAGCTGCTGCCCGTGCTGGACGACATCGGCCGGGCCCGGGAGCACGGCGAGCTGGTCGGCGGCTTCAAGTCGGTGGCCGAGTCGCTGGAGACGGTCGCCGCCAAGATGGGCCTCCAGCAGTTCGGCAAGGAGGGCGAGCCCTTCGACCCGACGGTCCACGAGGCCCTGATGCACTCCTACGCGCCGGACGTCACCGAGACGACCTGCGTCGCGATCCTTCAGCCCGGGTACCGGATCGGCGAGCGGACCATCCGCCCCGCGCGGGTCGCCGTCGCCGAGCCCCAGCCCGGCGCGGCCCCGGCGTCCAAGGACGCGACCGCCTCGGACGAGGCGCCGTCGGGCTCGGACGAGGAGAGCGGTGGCCCCGAGGAGGGCTGACGTATTGAGCGGTAGCAGCGGCGCCTGCGCCGTACGGGGTGCGGGCCGTGGAAGCGGCCCGCACCGCGCGGCGCACACAGGTGGTTTCCGGAAGGAGGGACGTCGATGAGCACGAAGGACTTCGTGGAGAAGGACTACTACAAGGTTCTCGGCGTCCCCAAGGACGCCACCGAGGCCGAGATCAAGAAGGCGTACCGGAAGCTCGCCCGCGAGTTCCACCCGGACGCCAACAAGGGCGACGCCGACGCCGAGACCCGCTTCAAGGAGGTCTCCGAGGCGAACGACGTCCTCGGCGACCCCAAGAAGCGCAAGGAGTACGACGAGGCCCGCGCGCTCTTCGGCAACGGCGGCTTCCGCCCGGGCGGCCCCGGCGGCGCCGGCGGCACGTTCAACTTCGACCTGGGCGACCTCTTCGGGGGCGCCCAGGGCGGTGGTGGCGGGGCGGGCGGCGCCGGCGGCTTCGGCGGCGGCCTCGGAGACGTGTTCGGCGGGCTGTTCAACCGCGGCGGCGCGGGCACCCGCACCCAGCCGCGGCGCGGCCAGGACGTCGAGTCCGAGGTGACGCTCAGCTTCACCGAGGCGGTGGACGGGGCCACGGTCCCGCTGCGGATGTCCAGCCAGCAGCCGTGCAAGGCCTGCTCCGGCACCGGCGACAAGAACGGCACGCCCCGGGTGTGCCCGACCTGCGTCGGCACCGGCCAGGTCTCCCGCGGCGGCAGCGGCTCGTTCTCGCTGACCGACCCCTGCCGGGACTGCAAGGGCCGCGGGCTGATCGCCCAGGACCCCTGCGAGGTCTGCAAGGGCAGCGGGCGCGCCAAGTCCTCGCACACGATGCAGGTCCGCATCCCGGCGGGCGTCTCCGACGGGCAGCGCATCCGGCTGCGCGGCAAGGGCGCCCCCGGCGAGCGCGGCGGACCGGCCGGCGACCTCTACGTGGTGGTCCATGTGGACGCCCACCCGGTCTTCGGCCGCAAGGGTGACAACCTCACCGTCACGGTGCCGGTCTCGTACCCCGAGGCGGCGCTCGGCGGCGAGATCAAGGTGCCCGTGCTCGGCGGGCCTCCGGTCACCCTGAAGATCCCGGCCGGCACCCCCAACGGCCGCACCATGCGGGCCCGCGGCAAGGGCGCGGTCCGCAAGGACGGCACCCGCGGGGACCTGCTGGTCACCGTCGAGGTGGCGGTGCCTGAAGAGCTGGACGACAAGGCGCGCGAGGCGCTGGAGACCTACCGGGAGGCCACGGCGGGCGAGGACCCGCGGGCCGCGCTGTTCCAGGCCGCGAAGGGGGCTTGAGGTGGACGGACGCCGTCGCAACCCGTACGAGCTGACCGACGAGACGCCGGTGTACGTCATCTCGGTCGCCGCGCAGCTCAGCGGGCTGCACCCGCAGACCCTGCGCCAGTACGACCGGCTGGGCCTGGTCTCCCCGGACCGCACCGCGGGCCGGGGCCGCCGCTACTCCGCCCGCGACATCCAGCTGCTCCGCCAAGTGCAGCAGCTGTCGCAGGACGAGGGCATCAACCTGGCCGGAATCAAGCGGATCATCGAGCTGGAGAACCAGGTCGCCGCCCTCCAGTCCCGGATCGCCGAGCTGAGCGCTGCGGTCGAGGGCGCGGCGGCGGCGATCCGCCAGCGCGAGGCCCAGGTGCACGCCTCCTACCGCCGCGACCTGGTCCCGTACCAGGACGTCCAGCAGGCGAGCGCCCTGGTCGTCTGGCGCCCGCCCGCCACCAAGCGCGGCGACTGACGCCCTTCGCGTACGCGTACGCCCCGGCCCCCGCGCCCCGGCTCCGGTCGGGCGCGGGGGCTTTCGGCTGCAGGGCGCCGCTCATGGTGGATTCCCGCGCGGGAGACCGTACTTGGGCGCGCATGGCATGATCCGGGCATGCCTGACGGACCTGCCGCCCGCCCGCCCGAGCACCGCCCGCTCCGTGTCGCGCGGTGGGCCGCGGGGGTGCTGGGGGCGGTGGCGCTGGTGGTCGGGGCGGGGCCGCTGCTGGCGGGGGGCGACGACGAGACGGGCTCGGCGCCCCTGCCCGTACGCGAGGCGAGTCCGTCCGTACGGGAGGCGCGCCCGCCGGCGGGCGCGGGGAGCCCGCCCGGAGGAGCCGGAAGTCCGCCCGGAGGAGCCGAGAGCCCGCCCGTACGCGCGGAGGGCCTGCCGCCCACTGCGGACGCGCCGCCGTACGGCACTGTGCCGAGTCCGCCCGGCGGGGTCTCCGCGGGCCCGTCGGCGGAGGCGGCCGGGCCCTGTCCGGCGGGCGGGGTGCGGGTGGCGACCGGGATGGTGGACGGGGCGACGGGGGTGCGCGCCATGGAGGTGTCGCTGGCCAACTGCGGCGCCCGGCCGGTCCGGGTGAGCGGCTATCCGGTGGTGAAGGTGCTGGACGGGGCGTCCGCGCCCATGGAGTCGGTCACCGTCCACCAGGGGTCCGGCACGGACGGCGCGCACAAGCCGATGACGTTCCGCCTGGAGCCGGGGGAGCGGGCGGTCGCGGCGGTGGTCTGGCGCAACACGGTGACCCTCTCGGACCGTCCGGCCGCCCAGGGCGCCTATCTGGCCGTCACCCCGGTGCCGGGCGCCCCCGCGCAGCAGGTGCGCCCGGGTGACGGCGGCCCGCTCGACCTCGGCACCACCGACCGGGTCGAGGTCACCGCCTGGCGGCCGGAGCGGGCGTAGACGCCCGGCCGTCAGCCCGGGTCGCGCTCCAGCATCCCCGAGCGCGCGATCAGATAGCCGAGCTGGGTCCGGCTGCCGCTGCCCAGGACCGCGGCCAGTTTGGCGATATGGGCGCGGCAGGTGCGGACGTTCATCCCCAGCCGGCGCGCGATGGCCTCGTCCACGTGCCCCTCGACCAGCAGCCGGGCGATGGACCGCTGCACCCCGCTGACGCCGTCCGACTTCAGGTCGTAGGGGATCTCCTCCTTCAGCGGCACGGCCAGCTGCCAGAACTGGTCGAAGACCCCGGCGAGGTACGCCACCAGCCCGGGGTGGCGCAGTTCCAGCGCGATCTGCCGGTCGCTGCGGGCCGGCACGAACGCCACCTCGCGGTCGACGATGATCAGCCGGTCGATGATCTGCTCCAGGGTGCGCACCTCCACCTCGGGACCGACGTGGTCGAGGTAGTTGAGCGTCAGCTCGGTGTGGCGCGCGGTGTGCTGGTAGAGCGTGCGCATCCGGATGCCCCGGTTCAGCAGCGGCTGGACCCGGCGCAGCGCCTCGCGCAGGGCGGTGGCCGGCCGGCCACCGCCGGGCTGGACGGTGAGCAGTTCGCGTTCGCAGCCGGAGATGACCCGGTCCAGGGTGCTGTTGATCCGGTGCAGACCCTCCAGGACGGTGATCGAGTGGGTCTCCGGCGCGTTCTGCGCGCTGATGGCCATGAACGGCTGGAACGCGTCGGACAGCTCGACCGTGCGCCGCCTGCGCTGCAGGATCTCGCGCTCGATGGGCTGGAGCAGCTGGGCCAGCGCGGACGAGGGCGGCACCGGCCGCAGCCACTGGGCGTCGTCCGGGTCGGGGTGGAGCAGGGCGAGATCGAGCAGGCAGGGCGTCCTGAGCGCCTCTGACCGGGAGATTCTTCCCGTGCGCAAGGCGGTCGCGTACAGCTCGGATCCGACCGGGCACAGCTCCGTATGCGAATGGGGGTGGTCTGGTTGGTCCGCTTCTATCCCCATTTGTTCACCCCCAGGCTCCTGCATCTCAGGAACATGATGCCTGGCGTAGGTGGTGGAAACGTGGAGAGTGAGAAATCGTCTTATCCGCGGGGGTTGGAGAAGACGTTGCCTTCAAGTGAGGTTGCTCGGTGATGATCAAGAGACTCATGCGTGCAGCGGCCGCTGCTGCCGTCATCGGCGCGGGCGCCATAGGCGTCCTGGGGGCGGCCGAGGGTACCGGTTCGTACGCGGTCGACAGTGTGGTGGCCCAGCAGCAGGATCCCGGCTGGCACCGGACCCCCACGTCCGGGGCCCAGGACCCGGGCTGGCACACCGCTCCCGCGTCGGCGCAGCAGGATCCGGGCTGGTCCACCGCTCCGGCCGTGGTCCGGGACCCGGGCTGGCACCGGGCCCCCGCGACCGGGCAGCTCGACCCGGGCTGGCACACCGCTCCCGCGGTCGCCTCGGCCGTGACCGACCCCGGCTGGCACGTCCTCAGCGCATGAACGTGCCCGACGACTCGCGCTTCCGGCGTGAGATGGCGTCCGCCTACCGTTCCGGGTGGCATTTCATCGACCTCGTCACGGCGGTGCCGCACCGTGGCGATTCGTTGATGGTCACCCTCTTCGGTGAGCCGATCGTCATCACCCGCGGGGACGACGAGGACATCCGAGCGTACCGCTGCCTGCGCCGGCCCCGAGGGGCCCCGCAACCCGTCCGCTGTGCCATCCGGTACGGCATGATCTTCGTCAACCTCGACCAGCGGGACCACGAGCTGGTCGAGCCGGAGACCACCACCGCCACCCCCCGCAGTGCCTGAGCGATTCCCCCGTCGTTGTCGATCGCTCAGGTGCTTCCCCCACACAACGGCGCCATCGTGACCTGAACACGATGGCGCCGTTGTGCTGTCCGGGTACGGACCGGGGGAGCCGTCCGGCTCAGGTGCGGCCCATCGCCCGGGTCAGGGCGATCTCGATGACCACCCGGTCCGGGTTCGGGGAGGGCGTACGCCCGTAGCGGGCCGTGTACCGCTCGACCGCGTACGCGACCGCCTCCGGCTCGGTCCGGATCCGCGCCACGCCCTCCAGCGTCGCCCAGTGCCGCCCGGCCACCTGGCAGAGGGCCGCCCGTGCCCCGTCCGGGCCCGCGGCCAGCACGTTGGCGACCTTGCGGCTGTGCCGGTTGGCGATCACCCGCGCGATGCCGCGCTCGCCGTCCTCGGGCGCGTAGGTCCCGCCCACCGCCACCACATGCGGAGTTCCGTCGGGTCGGGGCGTGGTGAGGGTGCACACGTGGTACTCGCGCCAGAAGGCGAGGAAGGTCTCGCCGGGGTCGCGGAGGTCGACTGCCATGCCGGTGAACCTACCGCCGGGAGCCTGACCGCCCCGCCCCGCCCGACACCCATCACACCTACGAGTCCGGCCTTGAGTGGAATACACTCAACTTTATAGACGCTGAGATAGTCAGCGCCATCGCGTGGGCATGAGCGTATGAGCACATGAGCGCATGAGGAACGTGCCATGAGACGGGAAGGGACGATGTGGACGCCGAGCTGACCAACAAGAGCCGGGACGCGTTGAACGCGGCCACCAGCCGCGCCGTGTCCGAGGGGAACCCGGACCTGACCCCGGCGCACCTGCTGGTCGCGCTGCTGGAGGGGCAGGACAACGAGAACCTCGTGGACCTGCTGGCCGCCGTGGGGGCCGACCAGGCCGCCGTACGCTCCGGGGCGGAGCGGGTGGTGGCGGCCCAGCCCAGCGTGCGGGGCTCCACCGTCGCCCCGCCGCAGGCCAACCGCGAGCTGCTGGCCGTCGTCGCCGACGCCTCCCAGCGGGCCAAGGACCTGGGCGACGACTACCTGTCCACCGAGCACCTGCTGATCGGCATCGCCGCCAAGGGCGGCCAGTCCGGCGACGTGCTCAAGGAGCACGGCGCCACCGCGAAGAAGCTGCTGGAGGCGTTCCAGCAGGCGAGGGGAGGGCGGCGGGTGACCACCGAGGACCCGGAGGGCCAGTACAAGGCGCTGGAGAAGTTCGGCACCGACTTCACCGCGGCCGCCCGCGAGGGCAAGCTCGACCCGGTGATCGGCCGGGACCAGGAGATCCGCCGGGTGGTGCAGGTGCTCTCCCGGCGCACCAAGAACAACCCGGTCCTGATCGGCGAGCCCGGCGTCGGCAAGACCGCCGTGGTCGAGGGGCTGGCCCAGCGGATCGTCAAGGGCGACGTCCCCGAGTCCCTGCGCGACAAGCGGCTGGTCGCCCTGGACCTGGGCGCGATGCTGGCGGGCGCCAAGTACCGCGGCGAGTTCGAGGAGCGGCTGAAGACCGTACTGTCCGAGATCAAGGACAGCGACGGGCGGATCATCACCTTCATCGACGAGCTGCACACCGTGGTCGGCGCGGGCGCCGGCGGCGACTCCGCGATGGACGCCGGCAACATGCTCAAGCCGATGCTGGCCCGCGGCGAGCTGCGGATGGTCGGCGCCACCACCCTGGACGAGTACCGCGAGCGGATCGAGAAGGACCCGGCCCTGGAGCGCCGCTTCCAGCAGGTGCTGGTGGCCGAGCCCACGGTGGAGGACACCGTCGCCATCCTGCGCGGGCTCAAGGGGCGGTACGAGGCGCACCACAAGGTGCAGATCGCGGACTCCGCGCTGGTGGCCGCCGCCACCCTCTCCGACCGCTACATCACCTCCCGCTTCCTCCCCGACAAGGCGATCGACCTGGTCGACGAGGCCGCCTCCCGCCTTCGGATGGAGATCGACTCCTCGCCGGTGGAGATCGACGAGCTCCAGCGGGCCGTGGACCGCCTCCGCATGGAGGAGCTGGCGCTGTCCAAGGAGACCGACGAGGCCAGCCGGCAGCGGCTGGAGAAGCTGCGCCGGGACCTCGCCGACAAGGAGGAGGACCTGCGCGGGCTGACCGCCCGCTGGGAGAAGGAGAAGCAGGGCCTCAACCGGGTCGGTGAGCTCAAGGAGCGGCTGGACGAGATGCGCGGCACCGCCGAGCGGGCCCAGCGCGACGGCGACTTCGACACCGCCTCCAAACTGCTCTACGGGGAGATCCCGGCGGTCGAGCGGGAGCTGGCCGAGGCCAGCGAGGCCGAGCAGGAGGCCGCCAAGGACACCATGGTCAAGGAGGAGGTCGGCCCGGACGACATCGCCGACGTGGTCGGCTCCTGGACCGGCATCCCGGCCGGGCGCCTCCTGGAGGGCGAGACCCAGAAGCTGCTGCGGATGGAGGAGGAGCTGGGCAGGCGGCTGATCGGCCAGGGCGAGGCGGTCCGCGCGGTCTCCGACGCGGTACGCCGCACCCGGGCCGGCGTCGCCGACCCCGACCGGCCCACCGGCTCGTTCCTCTTCCTCGGCCCCACCGGCGTCGGCAAGACCGAGCTGGCCAAGGCGCTCGCGGACTTCCTCTTCGACGACGAGCGGGCCATGGTCCGCATCGACATGTCGGAGTACGGCGAGAAGCACAGCGTCGCCCGCCTGGTCGGCGCCCCTCCCGGCTACGTCGGCTACGAGGAGGGCGGCCAGCTCACCGAGGCGGTGCGCCGCCGCCCGTACAGCGTGGTGCTGCTGGACGAGGTGGAGAAGGCCCACCCGGAGGTCTTCGACGTGCTGCTCCAGGTGCTGGACGACGGCCGGCTGACGGACGGCCAGGGCCGCACCGTCGACTTCCGCAACACCATCCTGATCCTCACCTCCAACCTGGGCAGCCAGTACCTGGTCGACCCGGCCACCAGCGACGAGGAGAAGAAGCAGCAGGTCCTCACCACCGTCCGGTCCGCCTTCAAGCCCGAGTTCCTCAACCGCCTGGACGACATCGTGGTCTTCTCCGCCCTCTCCGGCGGCGAACTCACCCGGATCGCCCGCCTCCAGGTCGACCGCCTCGCCCGCCGCCTCGCCGAACGCCGGCTCACCCTGGACGTCACCCCGGCGGCCCTGGACTGGCTGGCCGAGGAGGGCAACGACCCGGCCTACGGCGCCCGCCCGCTGCGCCGGCTGGTGCAGACCGCCATCGGCGACCGCCTCGCCAAGGAGATCCTGGCCGGCGAGATCGCCGACGGCGACACCGTCCGCGTGGACCGCGCCGACGACGGCCTGATCGTCGGCCGGGCCTCGTAACCCCGCGCGCCGAGCGCGACCCGAAGGCCCGCCTCCCGTACCCGTACCGGAGGCGGGCCCTCCGGGGTACCCGCCCCGGACTCCCCGATTCCGGACGGATCACGTCCGCTTCTGGCGGATCGCCAGGCCTCGGGGTTGCCACCTCCGGGCGGCCATGGGGGAGGATGGCGGCAATCGTTCGAAGGGAAATTCACGGTGAGCATCGACCCGGCCTCGATCCCGAATTTCGGTGGCCAGCAGCCCGAGCCCGAGCAGGCCGGCGGCCCGGCGGGCCCCGTCGTGCCCGACCAGGACCTGGTCAAGCAGCTCCTGGACCAGATGGAGCTGAAGTACGTCGTCGACGACGAGGGGGACCTGGCGGCTCCGTGGGAGGAGTTCCGTACGTACTTCATGTTCCGCGGTGAGGACGAGCAGCAGGTCTTCTCCGTGCGGACCTTCTACGACCGCCCGCACCCGGTGGACGCCAAGCTCCAGATCATGGAGCTGATCGACGACTGGAACCGCCGCACCCTGTGGCCGAAGGTCTACACCCACCTGCACGAGGACGAGCAGGGCGGCGCGACCGTGCGGCTCATCGGCGAGGCGCAGATGCTGATCGGCACCGGCGTCAGCCTGGAGCACTTCGTGCAGTCCACGGTCAGCTGGGTGCGCGCGTCGATCGAGTTCGACAAGTGGTTGCTGGAGCAGCTCGGCCTGGACGGCGAGGGCGGCGAGCCCACGCCGGACGGGGTCTGAGCGCCCGGAAAGCAGCAGACGCGGTGGCTTGAGAGGGCCATCGTGGACTACAGCGCCATCGTGGCGAGGGTCAGCAGATAGGCCCCGTAGCCGAACGACAGCCCGGCCAGGGCGGCGACCACCACGGTCGCGGCCCCCGGCCGGGCTCGTCGCAGCGCGAGGGCGAGCGGCGCCAGCAGCGGGAAGGCCGGCAGCAGGAAGCGCGGCTTGGACTCGAAGAAGCCCGCCCCGCCCACCGCGATCACCACCAGTACGGCGGTGTAGACCAGCACCGGCAGCGGCGGCCGCTCCAGCGCCAGCAGCGCCAGCAGCACCACCGCCACCCCGGTGAGCAGCAGCGACACGGTGAAGCCCAGGTCCATCGGCCGGGTGGCGATCGTCCGGGCGAACCGGACCGTGCCCCGCCCGAAGTCGAACCGCGAGGTCCAGCCCGCCTGGACGCGGAAGTACCCGCCCAGCAGGTCACCGGTGCGGGCGCCCACCCACAGCACGTATCCCAGCCAGCCCGCCGGGGCGAGCAGCACCGCCGCACACGGCCGCCAACCTGGTGCCCGCCGCTCACGCAGCCGGCGGTACACCTCCAAGGCCCCGGCCGCGCCCACCGCCGCCGCCACCGCGACCCCGTTCGGCCGGGCCGCCCCCGCCAGCGCCGCCAGCACCCCCGCCCACAGCCAGTGCCGGGTCAGCACCGCGTACAGCGCCCAGGCCGCGAACGCGGTCAGCAGCGGCTCGGTGTACGCCATGGTCAGCACCACCGAGTGCGGCAGCAGCCCCCAGAGCAGCACCAGCACCCGCGCGGTGCCCGCGCCCCACAGCCGCTCGCCCACCGCGTACACACCCCAGGCCGCCGCTCCGGCCGCCAGCCAGGAGACCAGCAGCCCGGCGGTGCCGCCGGCCACCGGCAGCACCGCCGTCACCCCGCGCACCAGCGCCGGGTAGAGCGGGAAGAACGCCAGATCCGACTGGACCACCCCGTCCGGCCAGTACAGCGTCCGCCCGTAGCCCTCGGCGGCGATCCGGGTGTACCAGCCGGAGTCCCAGGACTTCGCCAGCAGCGCCCGCGGCGACCGATCGATGTGCAGGCACCACAGCGCCAGCACCGCCGTCCCGGTCAGCCGGGCCGCCGCGAACAGCCCCAGCGCCGGCGCCGCCCGCCCCAGCGCGGCCCGCCACGGCGGCAGCGGGCGTACGGGGGCCGGTGGCACCTGGTCGACAGTCTGGGCGGACAGGGGGCACCTCCACGCGCGCGGACACTCCCCCTGACCTTCGGCACCCCCGGCCCGGCCCGCGACCCGGCCCACCCGCCCGGGTGGTCGCCCCCGCTCCGTACCGCCCCTACGGGGGACCCCCCATCCCGCGGCCGGCGGACTGGGGGGCGGGCTCGTCGCCGGAGAGGATCCCGCGTCCTTTGAGGCTCAGCAGGATGGTTCCCGTCCGCGGCGGTCCGCCGCGGACCAGTGCAGCAGACCGTGGAACCAGGGGGGACCACCATGCCCGTCGACACCCGTATCCGAACCCGTACCGCCGTAGCCGTCGCCCTGCTGGCCGGGCTCCTCGCCGGCGGCACCGCCCACACGGCGACCGCCGCGCCCGCCGTACCCGCCGCGCAGCTCCGGGCCGCCGCCACCGGTCCGGACGTGGCCGCGCTGGAACGGGCGATCGCCCAGGTCCCCGACGACGACGTCACCGCCGCCCTCATCCGGGTCGGCGGCGACGGCAGCTGGACCGGCACCGCCGGACTGCGCAGCCGGCACACCGGGGCGGCGGCCACCCAGGACCTGCGCTTCCGGGCCGGTTCGACCACCAAGGTGGTCACCGCCTCGATCGTCCTCCAGCTGGTCGCGGAGGGGCGCGTCGAACTGGACGCCCCCGTCACCCGCTACCTGCCCGGGCTGCTGCCCGCCTCCTTCACCGAGCCGCCGACCGTCCGCCACCTGCTCACCTGGACCAGCGGCCTCAAGGCCGGCGCGGCCCTCGGCGACACCCCCGAGGAGATGTACGCCCAGCGGTTCCGCACCCTCACCCCGCAACGGGTGGTGGCCACCGCCGTGGCCAAGGGACCGGCGTTCACCCCGGGGGAGCGGCAGGTCTACCAGAACATCGACTACACGGTGCTCGGCCTGCTGATCGAGAGGGTCACCGGCGACCGCTACGCCCATCAGGCCGAGGTCCGGGTGCTGCGGCCGCTGGGCATGCGGGACACCGGCTTCCCAGCCGGTCCCGACCCCGTCATCCACGGGCCGCACCTGCGTGCGTACGCGGAGGTCGGCGGCCGGACCGTGGACGTCACCGAGTGGAACATGTCCGACCGCTGGGCGGCCGGCGACATGATCTCCACCACCGCCGACCTGGAGAAGCTGGTGCGCGGCCTGTTCGGCGGCCGGGTGGTGCCCCGGCCGCTGCTGGACCGGATGCTCACCCTGCCGGACGTCGAGGGCGCGACCCATGGCATGGGCCTCCAGCGCTTCGTCCACGACAACGGCACGGTGATCTGGGCCAAGACCGGCTCCCGGCCCGGGTACCACACGGTGCTGGCCGCCGCCCGGGACGCGAACGGCAGGCTGACCCGTACGGTCGTCTACTCGGTGACCGCGCGAAGCGCCCGCGACGACGGCCTCGGTCTCGCCTCCCGGTTCGCCCTGCCCGCCTTCAACCGATAGCCGGCAGCCCGCACGGCTCAGAGGGCGGCCAGCCGCTTCACCGCGTCCTGGAGGACCTCGGTCCGCTTGCAGAAGGCGAAGCGGACGAAGGGGGCGCCGGCGTCCCGGTGGTCGTAGAAGACGGCGTTGGGGATGGCCACCACCCCGCAGCGCTCGGGCAGCGCCCGGCAGAAGGCGACCCCGTCGCTCTCGCCCAGCGGGCGGACGTCGGTGGTGACGAAGTAGGTGCCCTGGGGGCGGAAGACCCCGAACCCGGCCTTCGCCAGCCCGTCGGCCAGCAGGTCGCGCTTGGCCAGCAGATCGGCCCGCAGGTCGGTGAAGTAGGAGTCCGGCAGCCGCAGCGCCTCGGCCACCGCGTACTGGAACGGCCCGCCGGAGACGAAGGTGAGGTACTGCTTGGCCGCCCGCACCGCCGAGAGCAGGGCGGGCACGGCGGTCACCCAGCCGATCTTCCAGCCGGTGAAGGAGAAGGTCTTGCCGGCCGAGGAGATCGACACGGTCCGCTCGCGCATCCCGGGCAGGGCGACGATCGGCAGATGCCCGGCGGGGTCGAACACCAGGTGCTCGTAGACCTCGTCGGTGACCACCAGCAGATCGCGCTCCACGGCCAGCTCGGCGATCGCGGTCAGCTCCGCCCGGGTGAGCACGGTGCCGGTGGGGTTGTGGGGGGTGTTGAGCAGGATGAGACGGGTGCGGTCGGTGACGGCGGCCCGCAGCTCGTCCAGGTCGAGCACGAACCGGTCGCCGTCCGGGCCGGTGTGCGGCCGCAGGGTCACCGGGACCCTGCGGCCGCCGGCCATCGCGATACAGGCCGCGTACGAGTCGTAGTACGGCTCCAGCGCCACCACCTCGTCCCCCGGCTCCAGCAGCCCCAGCAGCGCCGCCGCGATCGCCTCGGTCGCCCCCGTGGTGACCAGCACCTCGGTGTCCGGGTCCCAGGTCAGCCCGTGGAAGCGCCGCTGGTGGTCGGCGACGGCGGCGCGCAGCTCCGGGACGCCGGGACCGGGCGGGTACTGGTTGCCCCGGCCGTCCCGGATGGCCCGTACGGCCGCCTCGCGGACCTCCTCGGGCCCGTCGGTGTCCGGGAAGCCCTGCCCGAGGTTGACCGCGCCGGTGGTGGTGGCGAGGGCGGACATCTCCGCGAAGATCGTGGTGCCGAACTCGGCGAGGCCGCGGTTGAGCGGCGGTCGGGGCGATCGGGACGGGGACGGCTGCGGGGCTGGTGTCATGGGCGCCATCCTGCGGCGAAGCTCTGGACTTCCTCAAGTGTGCTTGCGCGGTGCGCGGCGCGGGGACGACCGTCATGCCACACCCGCGCCGACCGGGCGCGGGGGGCGGACAGACGGGGGACAGGGCTGTGCTGACCTGGGTTCTTGCGGGGATCGCGGTGGCGATCGTGGTGGGTGTGGTGGTGGCGGTGCTGCGCGGCCCGGAGGGCTCGGGCGAGGACAGCTGGTGGGTGGCGGAGACCCGGCCGCGCGTCCACACCGGCAAGCGGACGGGGGCGGGCCGTACGGGGTCGGGGTCGGGGACGGATGTGTCGAGTGCCGGGGCGCTGCTGGTGCTGGACGCGGGGACGTCGGACGGCCCGGCCGGTGACGGAGGGGACGGACGGGACGGGGCAGGAGACGGTGGGTCGGGGGCGGATGCGGGCGGCGGATCGGACGGGCACGCGTCGTCCTCCCCGTCCGACTCCCCTTCGTCCTCGTCCTCGTCTTCGTCCGACTCCTCTTCGTCCTCCTCGTCCTGTTCGTCCTCGTCGTCGTGCTCCTCGTGCGGCGGGGGTGGGGGCGGGTGCAGCTGAGCCGCCGGGGCGAAAGCTCTGGATTCGCTCAATTCGCGATTGGCGCGGGTGGCCGGCCGGGCATCCCCCGGACACAGAACACACGAGGGACGGACAGACGGGGGTGGGAGCGATGACGTTCGTCATCATCATGGCCGGTGTGATCGTGTTGACCGGGTTCCTGATCGCGGTGAGCAGGGCCGGCAGCGTCTCGACGTCCGGGGCGAGGAAGCCCCGTCGGCGCGGCTCCTCGGGCGGCGGCTGGTGGGCCGGGGGCGACGGCGGCTCAAGCTGCGGTTCGGGCGGGCACTCCTGCGGCGGCGGCTCCTGCGGCGGGGGCAGCTCCTGCGGCGGCGGGGGCGGGGGCGGCGGATGCGGTGGCGGCAACTGAGACAGGCCGCCCGCGCGGAATCACCGGGGCGCCCGGTCGGACAACTCCGGCCGGGCGTCCTGCCGTTTGCCTTCCTGCCGGCGGGCCGGTCGGGCGGGTCCGGTTCCCGGCGCGCCGGTGGTTCAACGGTGAACACCTGAACCGGCGGGTCCCCCGGTGGGTGGAAACCGCGTCAAGTGGGGTAAAAACGCTGTGAGTCCGCGCGCGGTTCGTGATTCGCTCGCTGTCGACACCATTCCGGCCCCTGGGCGGCCGGGACCGCTCCCGGCCGTGCCCGGAGCGGTGACGCCCGACGCCCGAGCCCCATCGCTTCTGCCGGGAACCCCCGGCCCATCCCCGTCTCACCGTGTGTGCGGAGCCGACCCATGCTCACGACGCTGAACACCTCCTATACCGATACCCGCGCCGCGGACCTGGCCTGGGCGCTCGGCCAGGAGCCACTGCCCGCCCTTGCCGTACTCGACCTCGAACTCGCCGGTGCCCGGCTCCAGCTGCGGCTTCTCGGTGCCTCGCACCAGGTGCTGCTGGAGGAGGCGGGCGGCCGCTGTTCGGAGACGGTCGCCTGCATCCCCGGGAGCAGCACCCCGCTGCCGCTGGGGGTGTCGAAGCGGCTGGGGGAGTACGAGTACGAGTTCGCCGCCCGCGTCGAGACGCTGGGACCCGGCTCCTTCGCGGGCCGCGCCCAGGAGTTGCTGGCCCTGGTGGCCGACCACCCCAACGGGCTGGCCGGCACGTTCCCCGGTTCCCCGCACGCCTTCACCGCGATGCTGGCGCACCGTCACGAGGGCCAGGTCCGCTGGCGCACCTGGCACGCCTACCCCCAGGAGGGGCAGCTCGTCGCGACCAGAACCAGCGTGGCCGTACGTATGCACGCGGGCGCGAGATAGACCCTTGTGGGTGACAAAGAGCAACACAGATGTGACGTAGCGTTGCTTGTGTGATCGACGCACCACAGGGGGCAACGCAGGGCGTACCGAAACGCGGGCCATCCGGTCAGGGCGCGACGAGTGCCTCGGATACGAGGAGTGCCTCGGACACGGGGCCGGCGGCGGGGGCGGGAGACTCGGCGCAGGCTGGACAGGGGCCGGGCGCGCGGCCCCGTTCGGCCCGGCTGCTGGTGCTCGCGGCGGTCTTCGTCTGCGCCGCCTGCGGCCTGGTGTACGAGCTGGAGCTGGTCGCCCTCGCCTCGTATCTGGCGGGCGACTCGGTCACCCACGCCTCGGTCGTGCTCTCGGTGATGGTCTTCGCGATGGGGCTCGGCTCGCTGCTCGCCAAGCGGCTGGTGTGCCGGGCGGCGGTGGGCTTCGGCCTGGTGGAGGCCGCCCTGGCGCTGGTCGGCGGCTGCTCGGCGCTGGTGCTCTACGCGGCCTTCGCCTGGGTCGGCGCCTCCCGGGTCCCGCTGGTGGTGTTCTCGCTGGCCATCGGGGTGCTGATCGGCGCCGAGGTGCCGCTGCTGATGACGCTCATCCAGCGGGTCTCGCGCCGGCGCGGCCCGGACGCCGGGGCCGCTTCGGCCGCCTCGGCCGAGCAGGACGCCGGGGGCGCGGTGGCGGACCTGTTCGCCGCCGACTACGTGGGCGCGCTGGTCGGCGGGCTCGCCTTCCCCTTTCTGCTGCTGCCCTGGCTGGGGCAGCTCACCAGCGCGCTGGCCACCGGCGCGGTCAACGCGGTGGCGGGTGCCGTGCTGGTGTTCTGGCTGTTCGGGCGGGATCTGACGGCCCGGCAGAAGTGGCTGCTGCTGGCGGTGAACGGCACGGTGCTGCTGGTGCTGGCCACCACCGCCCTGCTGGTGGCGGACTTCGAGCGGGCGGCGCGCCGCGCGGTCTACGGGGACGCGGTGCGGGTCGCCGTGCACACCGGCGTCCAGGAGGTGGTGCTGGCGGGCCCGCCGGGCGAGCCGCCGGACCTCTTCCTGGACGGCCGGCTGCGGGTGCGCGGCCATGACGAGCGGCGCTACCACCGGGCCCTGGTGCACCCCGCGATGCGCGGCCCGCACGCCCGGGTGCTGGTGCTCGGCGGCGGTGACGGGCTCGCCCTGCGCGAGGTGCTGGGTTACCGCGACGTGGCGGCGGTGACGGTGGTGGAGCTGGACCCGGGCGTGGTGCGGGTGGCCCGTACCGACCCCGCGCTGACCCGGCTGAACCGCCGGGCGTACGCGGACCCCCGGGTGCGGGTGGTGCACGCCGACGCGTTCGTCTGGCTGCGCCGGGCCGCCGCCGCACCCGCCACCCCCCGGTTCGACGTGGTCGTCTCCGACCTGCCCGACCCGGAGTCGACCGCCGGCGCCAAGCTGTACTCGCAGGAGTTCTACGGGCTGGCCGCCCGTTCGCTGGCCGACAGCGGCCGGCTGGTGGTGCACGCCGGGGCGCCGTCCGCGCGGCCCCGCGTCTTCTGGACGGTGGACGCCACCCTGCGGGCGGCCGGCTTCGCCACCCGTCTCTACCGGGCCTCGGCCGCCCCGCCTCCCCCCTTCCCGTACCACCCGGGGCACCCCTCGGCGCACGGGCGGGTGGCCCGGGGCGCCCCGGCCGACTGGGGGTTCGTGCTGGCCGCCCGCGGTGGCTCGGCCCCGCTGCGGTCGGTGGACGGCCCCGGGACGGACGCCGTCGCGGGCCCGCCCGCCGCCGGCATCCGCCCCTCGACCCTGGTCCATCCGCGTTACGCCGAGTAAAGGCGGTACGGACACACGTACGGACATGCCTGGGGACATGGGCAGACGTGTGCGCCGGTCGTGGGTAGGCTCGGGATCCATGGAGCATGAGGTGTTCGTTCCGGTTGCCGAAGAGACCCTTCGAGCCGTGCTGGCGGATCCCGCCCGCCTGGCACCCTGCGTCCCGGGCCTCCAGCAGGACGCGGACGCGTCGGCGGGGCCGCTGTCCGGCCGCCTCAAGGTGCGGGCCGGAGGGCACTCGATCACCTACCGGGGCGCGCTGCGGGTGGCCGCCGGGGAGGACGGCTCCTACACCGTCGAGGGCGAGGGCGAGGAGGTCCGCGGCACCGGCGCGGCCACGCTGGCGCTCACCGTGCGGCTGGCCCCGGTCGAGGGCGGGACGACTCTGCACTTCGCCGGCACCACCACCGCGGACGGCCGGCTCGCGGAGCTGCCCGACGACACCGCCGTCGCCGCCGCGCACCGGCTGCTGGACCGTTTCGCCGAGTCGCTCACCGAGGTCGCGACGGGGGCGGACGAGTCGCGGTCCGGCGCCGACTCGGGCTCGGTGTTCGACGCGCCGGTGCCGCCGCCCGCGCTCGACCCGGGGGCGGACGCGGAGTTCGACGAAGACAGGGCCGAGGGGCTTTCCGGGCCCGGGCTGCCCGGGGCCGGGATTCCGGGCGGCGGCTCGATCGGCGATGGAGTGGGGGACGAGTTGGAGGACGAGGTCGGGGACGGGCTGGACGGCGGGCTGAGTGACCCGCCGGCCCCGGACCAGCCCGTGGAGGCGGCCCACGCCCGCCGAACGATGATCGGCCGCAGCGCGGAGGAGGTGGACCACGCCCCGCCGCGCGGACGGTACGCGCCGACGCCCGGCCCGGAGGCCGCCACCGCCACGGCCACCCTGCGCTGGCTGGTGCCCGCCGCCGCGGCCGCCGTCGCCTCGGCCGTGGTGATCGGACGCGCGCTGCGCCGCCGGAGGTAGCCCCCCTCGGCCCGGGCGCCCGTCGGCGCCGCCCCCAGTAGGGTCGGGCAGTGTGACGAACAGCAGCAGTAGCAGCAGCGGACAGCACGTCAGGCTCGGTGCGGGGGACGCCGAGGTGACGGTGGATCCGGGGAACGGCTGCCGGATCAGCAGCCTGCGGGTCGGCGGCACCGAACTCCTCCGCCAGGGCGAGCGGTACGGCTGCTTCCCGATGGTGCCGTGGTGCGGGCGGATCGCCGAGGGCGTCTTCCGCGACGGGGCGACCGAGCACCGGATGCCGCTCAACGCCCCGCCGCACGCCATCCACGGCACCGGACGGGACACCGCCTGGCGCACCGCGCGGGCCGACGCCACCGAGGCGTCCTTCGTCTACGACCTCGCCGAGCCCTGGCCGTACTCGGGCCGGGTGACCCAGACCTTCGAGCTCACCGAGGACGCGCTGACGCTCCGGCTGGGCGTGGAGACCTACGCCGACTCCTTCCCGGCCCAGGTGGGCTGGCACCCCTGGTTCCGCCGCACCCTCGACGGCGGCGAGGAGGCGGTGCTGGACTTCGCCCCCGCCTGGCAGGAGGAGCGCGGCGCCGACCACATCCCCACCGGCCGCCGGATCGATCCCCGCCCCGGCCCCTGGGACGACTGCTTCGGCATGCCCGACGGCGTGGCCGCCACCCTCACCTGGCCCGGCCGGCTGGAGCTGACGGTGACCAGCCGCGCCCGGTGGGTGGTGGTGTACGACGAGCAGGAGGCCGCGATCTGCGTCGAGCCGCAGTCCGGCCCGCCCAACGGGCTCAACACCGCGCCCCACCTGGTCACCCCCATCGAGCCGCTGGAGCTGGCCGCCACCTTCGCCTGGCGACGGCCTGTCTAGTCAGGCCGCCTAAGCTCGGAGCCATGACTGACGTACGAGCCGATCTGCTCCAGCAGATCAAGGACAAGGCCGTGGTGCACGGCAAGGTGACCCTCTCCTCGGGCCTGGAGGCCGACTACTACGTCGACCTGCGCCGCATCACCCTGGACGGCCAGGCCTCGCCGCTCGTCGGACAGGTCATGCTCGATCTGACCGCCGACCTGGAGTTCGACGCGGTCGGCGGCCTCACCCTGGGCGCCGACCCGGTGGCCACCGCCATGCTGCACGCCTCCGCGGCCCGCGGCCGCACCCTGGACGCCTTCGTGGTCCGCAAGGCGGCCAAGGCCCATGGAATGCAGCGCCGGGTCGAGGGACCGGACATCACGGGCCGCCGGGTGCTGGTGGTCGAGGACACCTCCACCACCGGCGGCTCCCCGCTGACCGCGGTGGAGGCGGTGCGCGAGGCCGGAGCGGAGGTGGTCGCGGTCGCCACCATCGTGGACCGGGCCACCGGTGCCGCCGAGAAGATCAGTGAGACGGCGGGCGTCCCGTACCGCTACGCCTTCGCGCTGGACGAGCTCGGCCTCGCCTGAGACCCGCTGTACGGGTGGGGGCGGCATGTTTCACGTGAAACATGCCGCCCCCACCCGTATGCCCCACTCGGGTGCCCTTTTCGGCCGCCGCCCGGTGGCCGCTCGGGCGCCGGGTGGACCCTCCGGGGCCATCTGGAAAGATGGGGGCGACGATGACGTCGCCCCCAGGTCAGGGACACCAACGCAACACCACCCGCGGATCACAAGGAGCGGACCATGCCCATCGCAACCCCCGAGATCTACAACGAGATGCTCGACCGGGCGAAGGCAGGCAAGTTCGCCTACCCGGCCATCAACGTCACCTCGTCGCAGACCCTGCACGCCGCGCTGCGCGGTTTCGCGGAGGCCGAGAGCGACGGCATCATCCAGATCTCGACCGGTGGTGCGGAGTTCCTGGGCGGTCAGCACAGCAAGGACATGGTCACCGGCGCGGTCGCGCTGGCCGAGTTCGCGCACATCGTCGCCAAGAAGTACGACATCACCGTGGCGCTGCACACCGACCACTGCCCCAAGGACAAGCTGGACGGCTATGTACGTCCGCTGATCGAGGTCTCCGCCGAGCGGGTGGCCCGCGGTGAGAACCCGCTCTTCCAGTCCCACATGTGGGACGGCTCCGCCGAGACCCTGGCCGACAACCTGGCCATCGGCCAGGAACTGCTGGCCAAGGCCGCCGCCGCCAAGATCATCCTTGAGGTCGAGATCACCCCGACCGGTGGCGAGGAGGACGGCGTCACCCACGAGATCAACGACGAGCTGTACACCACCGTCGAGGACGCCATCCGCACCGCCGAGGCGCTCGGCCTGGGCGAGAAGGGCCGCTATCTGCTGGCCGCCTCCTTCGGCAATGTGCACGGCGTCTACAAGCCGGGCAACGTGGTGCTCCGCCCCGAGCTGCTGAAGGACCTCCAGGAGGGTGTGGCCGCCAAGTACGGCAAGGCCGACCCGTTCGACTTCGTCTTCCACGGCGGCTCCGGCTCCACCGCCGAGGAGATCACCACCGCGCTGGAGAACGGCGTGGTGAAGATGAACCTGGACACCGACACCCAGTACGCCTTCACCCGCCCGGTCGCGGCCCACATGTTCAAGAACTACGACGGTGTGCTGAAGGTGGACGGCGAGGTCGGCAACAAGAAGACCTACGACCCGCGCACCTGGGGCAAGCTGGCCGAGGAGTCCATGGCCAAGCGGGTCGCCGAGGCCTGCGCCGCGCTGCGCTCCACCGGCACCAAGCTGAAGTGACACCCGTAGGACTTCCGTAGGACCCCGCGAACGGGCCCGGCACCGATGGACGACGGTGCCGGGCCCGTGGCATAGGCGGACGCGGTGCCGGGCCCGCGGTTCAGGTGGGTGACACTGGGGGGCATGGCCATCCACGAGAACCTGCTGGGGGGACCGCCCCCCACCCGTCTGCCCGACGATCCCGAGCCGCGTGAGCTGCTGGCCGCCGGCACCGCCCCCTCGGACGTCGCGGCGAAGTACCCCGCCTCCTCACTCGCCTGGGCGCAGCTCGCCGACGACGCCTTCGAGGGCGGCCGGGTCGTCGAGTCGTACGCCTACGCCCGGACGGGCTACCACCGGGGCCTGGACTCCCTGCGGCGCAGCGGCTGGAAGGGACACGGCCCGGTGCCCTGGGAGCACGAGCCGAACCGCGGTTTCCTGCGGGCCCTGCACGCCCTCGCCCGGGCCGCCGGCGCCATCGGGGAGCAGGAGGAGTTCGCGCGCTGCTCGCAGTTCCTGCGGGACTCCTCGCCGCTCGCCGCCGACACCCTGGGCTGAGCGCGGGGGACGGTCCACGAAGCCCCGGGTGCGATCGCGCGCCCGGGGCTTCGCGCGTTCCGGATCGCGCCCCGGCTCGCACACACGGTCGGGCGAACCGTGTCATGATGCGATCGGGGCCGCCGTAGCACCGAGGGTGGCGGGGCCCCGAGGGGACCGGGGCTCTCCAGTCGACTGGACGGAGCGGACCGCTACCCGGTAGCACGCATTGATGGAGACAGCGATGTCTACTGCCCCCGATGCCGCAGCGGCCGGTTCGGACACCCCGAACCTGGACTTCGCCGGCACCACGCCGTACGAGGACTACGTCCAGGCGGACGTCCTCACCCACCTCCAGCATCCGCTCTCGGACGACCCGGGCGAGATGGTCTTCCTGGTGACGACCCAGGTCATGGAGTTGTGGTTCACCGTCATCGTCCACGAGTGGGAGACCGCGAGCCGCGCGCTGCGCGAGGACCGGATCCCGGTGGCGCGGGACGCGCTGAAGCGGTCGGTGCGCGAGCTGGAGGCGCTGAACGCCTCCTGGACGCCGCTCGGCCAGCTCACCCCCGCGCAGTTCAACTCCTACCGCGCCGCGCTGGGCGAGGGCTCCGGCTTCCAGTCCGCGATGTACCGGCGGATGGAGTTCCTGCTCGGCGACAAGTCGGCGTCCATGCTGGTGCCGCACCGGGGCGCACCCCGGGTCCACGCCGAGCTGGAGAAGGCGCTCCAGGAGCCGAGCCTGTACGACGAGGTGCTGCGGCTGCTGGCCCGGCGCGGGCTGCCGGTGCCGCGCGAGGTGCTGGACCGGGACCTGTCCCAGCGGTACGAGCCGTCCCCGGCCGTGGAGGAGATCTGGGCCGGCATCTACGCCGACCCGGACCAGAACGGCGAGCTGATCCGGCTCGGCGAGGCGCTCACCGATGTCGGGGAGCTGGTCTGGCGATGGCGCAACGACCATCTGATGGCCACCCGCCGGGCGATGGGCTCCAAGACCGGCACCGGCGGTTCGGCGGGCGTGGCCTGGCTGGAGAAGCGCGCCCGGAAGAACGTCTTCCCCGAGCTGTGGACGGCGCGCAGCCATGTCTGAGATCGCAGGGACATCTGTGGCCGAGGGGCTGGGCGACCGCGCGCGGGAGCTGGACGCGGTCGACCCGCTCGCCGGGCACCGCAAGCTGTTCGCGCTGGACGAGGAGACCGTCTATCTGGACGGCAACTCGCTGGGGGCGCTGCCCGCGCACGTGCCCGCCCGGATGGCGGAGGTGATCGGCCGGGAGTGGGGCGAGCTGCGGATCCGCTCCTGGGACGAGAGCGGCTGGTGGACCGCGCCGGAGCGGATCGGCGACCGTATCGCCCCGCTGGTCGGCGCCGCGCCCGGGCAGATCGTGGTCGGCGACTCCACCAGCGTCAACGTCTTCAAGGCGGTCGTGGCGGCGGTCCGGCTGGCGGGGGAGGGGCGGGACGAGATCCTGGTCGACGCCACCACCTTCCCCACCGACGGCTACCTCGCCGCGTCCGCCGCCCGGCTGACCGGGAAGCGGCTGGTCCCGGTGGCCCCGGGCGAGGCGGCCTCGGCGGTGGGGCCGGGTACGGCGGCGGTGCTGCTCAACCACGTCGACTACCGGACCGGCCGGCTGCACGACCTGCCGGGCATCACGGCCGCCGTCCGGGCCGCCGGGGCGCTGGCGATCTGGGACCTGTGCCACAGCGCCGGGGCGCTGCCGGTCGGGCTGGACGCGCACGGCGTGGACCTGGCGGTGGGCTGCACGTACAAGTACCTCAACGGCGGGCCGGGCGCCCCGGCCTTCCTGTACGTGGCCGAGCGCCACCAGGCGGCCTTCGACTCGCCGCTGCCCGGCTGGACCTCGCACGCCGACCCGTTCGGGACGACCCCCGAGTACGCGGCGGCGGACGGCGCGGTACGCGGCCGGGTCGGCACCCCCGACATCCTCTCGATGCTGGCGCTGGAAGCGGCGCTGGACGTGTGGGACGGGGTCGCGGTGGAGGCGGTACGGGCCAAGAGCCTGGCGCTGACGGACTTCTTCCTGGAGTGCGTCGCCGCGTACGTCCCGGCGGGGCGGGTCGTCCCGGTCACCCCCGAGGTCCACGCCGAGCGCGGCAGCCAGGTCTCGCTGAGCTGCCCGGAGGCGCCGGAGGTGATGCGGCGGCTGATCGAGCGCGGTGTGGTGGGCGACCTGCGCCGCCCGGATGTGCTGCGGTTCGGCTTCACCCCGCTGTACGTGGGCTTCGCGGACGCCGAGCGGGCGGCGCGGGCGCTGGCCGAGGTGCTGGCGGAGGTCCCGGCCGGGGCCCGAGGCGCCTCGTAGCGCCGGGCACCCGTAGCGGCGGACTCCCGCCCCGAGGCCCGGACCGCGGCAGGCGAGCGGTCCGGGCCTTCGGGTGCGGGGAGGGTGCTTGTCCGGAGTGTCCTCCGGGTCCGGGGAGTGCGGGGACGGCCGCTGTCCCGACGGCCCTCCGCCCCGGCGCACCGGCAGCAGCGCACCGGCGGCCCGTCCCCGTGATCGGTCCGCCCTGGTACCGTCCCCGCAGCCCAGGCCGGTCCGGCCCCGTCACCGAAAGGCTCCGCCGCATGCCCGATGCCGCCGCCCGCGAGGCCGCCCGCGACGCCGCCGAGGAGGCGTCGGCCTTCTCGCACCCGGCCGTCGCCCCGGACTCCACCGCCGCCTACGGCGACCGCCCCGACCAGGTCGTGGACTTCTACGCGCCCCGGGGCGGCGGGTCCGGAGGGCGGGCGCCGCTCGTCGCGGTGCTGCACGGCGGCGCCTGGCGGGCCCGGTTCGACCGCCGGCACATCACCCCGTTCGCGGACTTCCTGGCCCGGCGCGGGTTCGCCGTCGCCACCGTCGAGTACCGGCGGGGCGGCGCCGAGGGCGGGACGGCGCCGGACGGCGAACCGCTCGCGGGGCGCTGGCCGGAGACCTTCGACGACACGGCCGCCGCACTGGACGCCCTGCCCGGCCTCGCCGAGCGGCACCTGCCCGACGCCGACCCCCGGCGGCTGGTGCTCACCGGCCACTCGGCGGGCGGGCACCTGGTGCTGTGGGCGGCCGCCCGGCACGTACTGCCGTCCGGTTCCCCGTGGCGGCTGCCGGAGCCGCCCGCACTGCGCGGGGTGGTCGCCCTGGCGCCGCTCGCGCACCTCGGCCGCGCCGCCGAGCTGGAGCTGTGCGGGGGAGCGGTGCGGCAGCTCCTCGGCACGGGCGGCCTCTTCGAGGAGCGCGCCGCGCACGCCGATCCGGCGGCCCTGCTGCCGACCGGCATCGCCACCACCCTCGTCCAGGGCCGCGCGGACACCGTCGTCCCGGCCGAGGTCGCCGAGGCCTACGCGGACGCGGCGGCCGCGGCGGGCGAGAGCGCCGGTCTCACGCTGCTGGACGGGGTCGGCCACTTCCCGCTGATCGACCCGGCCGCGGACGCCTGCGCGGTGGTCGCCGAGGAGATCGCCCAACTCGCCTGGTGAGGATCCGCTCGCCTGGCGTAGCACCTGGTCACCGCGTAGTACCTGGGACGGACGCGGAAGGATCCGTATCCAAGGTGACGACCGCGTCCCCGTCCCGGCTTACCGTTTTCGTTGTGACCGACACCAAGACCAGAAGCCCCGAGTACGTCATGGCGCAGGGGCTGCTCCGGGGCCTGCGCCGGGAGCTCCTCCAGGACGCCCTCGACTACCGGCTGCTGCCCCGGATGCGCACCGACGGCCCGGTGACCCGGCGCCTGCCGGCGCGGATACGCGCCCACGCCGGCTACCTCCCGCACGCCGTCCTCGTCGCCGTGGCGTTCTGGGTGGCCGGCTTGGCCTGGAGCACCGGCGCCGGGCTGGGCGGGGTGGTGCCCGCCGCCGCGATCGTGCTCACCCTGGTCCGGCCGGTCGCCGCGTTCTGGCTGTCGATGCTCTCCGCCCCGTTCGTGCTCGTCCTGGGCCATGGGGACTGGTACGACTGGCCCTGGACGCCCCCCTCCTTCATCGCCCATCTGATCGTCCTGGTCGTCGCCGCCGCGCGCACCCGGCCCCGGGCGGCCGTCTGGATGTGGGTGATCACCGCCTTCTACGGCCCGGTCGCCCACTTCGTCTTCGGCCGGGGGATCACCTCCAACGCCTTCGCGATGACCGCCCTCTCCGCCTTCTTCCTGCTGGTCGTCACCCTGCTCCAGGTGCGCCGCCAGGCCACCCAGGAGGTCACCGCCGAGCGGACCGTCACCCAGCAGGAGCGCTCCCGCCGGACCCTGCTGGAGGAGCGCACCACCATCGCCCGCGAGCTGCACGACGTGGTCGCCCACCACATGTCGGTGGTCGCCATCCAGGCCGAGGCCGCGCCCTACCGGGTGGAGAACCCGCCGCCCGAGCTGGAACAGGCCTTCGCCACCATCCGGGAGAACGCGGTCTCCGCCCTCACCGAGCTGCGCCGCATCCTCGGTGTGGTCCGCGCCGAGGACTACCAGGCCCCCGAGGCCCCGCAGCCCACCCTCGCCGACCTGGACGGGCTGCTGTCCAACGTCCGCGACGCCGGGCTGACCGTGGAGGCCGCGGTCACCGGTGCGCGCCGGGAGCTGCCGCAGGGCGTGGAGCTCTCCGCGTACCGGATCGTGCAGGAGGCGCTGAGCAACGCGCTGCGCCACGCACCGGGCGCGGAGGCCCGGGTGGAGGTGTCCTACGTCCTGGGCGGACTGGGGCTGCGGGTGGTCAACGGGCCGCCGCGCGGACTGGTCAAGCCCTCGCCGGGCGCCGGGCACGGCATCACCGGCATGCGGGAGCGGGTGGCGATGCTGGACGGCGAGATGACCGCCGGTCCGACCGAGGAGGGCGGTTACGAGGTGGCCGCCTGGCTCCCCGTACCGGCCGTACCGGCCCCCCGGGACGCCGCCGCCGACCGCACCGAGGAGCTGTCATGACCATCCGAGTGCTCATCGTGGACGACCAGGTGATGGTCCGGGAGGGCTTCTCCGTCCTGCTGAACGCCATGCCGGACATCGAGGTCGCCGGGGAGGCCGTCAACGGGCGGGAGGCGGTCACCCAGACCGCCGCGCTCAGACCGGACGTGGTCCTCATGGACATCCGGATGCCGGAGATGAACGGCATCGACGCCACCCGGGAGATCATCGCGGCGGACGGCGACGCCAAGGTGCTGGTGCTCACCACCTTCGACCTGGACGAGTACGTGTACCAGGCGCTACGCGCCGGGGCCTCCGGGTTCCTCCTCAAGGACGCCTCGGCCCGGCAGCTGGCGGAGGGCGTGCGGGTGGTCGCCGAGGGCGAGGCGCTGCTCGCGCCGACCGTCACCCGGCGGCTGATCACCGAGTTCGCCAAGTCGGCCGAACCGTCCCGTCCGGCCGCCCAGGCCCAGATAGGGGACCTGACCGAGCGCGAGACGGAGGTCCTGGTGCTGATCGCCCAGGGGCTCTCCAACGGGGAGATCGCCTCCCGGCTGGTGGTGGCCGAGTCGACCATCAAGACCCATGTCAGCCGCATCCTGGTCAAGCTGGGCTTGCGCGACCGCACCCAGGCGGCGGTCTTCGCCTACGAGGCCCGCCTGGTCACCCCGGGCTGAGCGGGCCCGCTCGTCTCTGGTGGTCGGCGCGGCGAAGGCCTATCGTCCGCTGATGGACTTCGACCCGTGGTCACCCGCGTTCCTGGCCGACCCGTACCCGGCCTACGCCGAGCTGCGCGCCCGGGGCCGGGTGCACTGGTTCGAGCCGTCCCGCCAGTACCTCGTCCCGCACCACGCGGACGTCTCGGCGCTGCTGCGGGACCGGCGGCTGGGCCGCACCTATCTGCACCGCTTCAGCCACGAGGAGTTCGGCCGCACCCCGCCGCCCGCCGCACACGAGCCCTTCACCGTGCTCAACGGCAACGGGCTGCTGGACCTGGAGGCCCCGGACCACACCCGCATCCGGCGCCTGGTGGCCAAGGCGTTCACCCCGCGCACGGTCGAGCGGCTGGAGCCGGTGGTGCGGCGGCTGGCGGCGGAGCTGGTCGACGGGCTCCTCGCGGACGGCGGCGGGGACCTGCTCAGCGCCGTCGCCGAGCCCCTCCCGGTCGCCGTGATCGCCGAGATGCTCGGCATCCCCGCCGCCGACCGCGCGCCCCTGCGCCCCTGGTCGGCGGCGATCTGCGGGATGTACGAGCTCAACCCGGACGAGCGGACCGCGCGCCGGGCGGTCACCGCCTCCCAGGAGTTCTCCGCCTGTCTACGGGAACTGATCGCCGTACGCCGCAAGGACCCCGGCGACGACCTGATCAGCGCCCTGATCGCGGCCCACGACGAGGGCGACCGGCTCAGCGAGCAGGAGATGGTCTCCACCTGCGTCCTGCTGCTGAACGCCGGCCACGAGGCCACCGTCAACACCACCGCGAACGGCTGGTGGGCCCTGTTCCGCCACCCCGAGCAGCTCGCCGCCCTGCGGGAGGGCCGGGTCGCGCTGGACACGGCCGTCGAGGAACTGCTGCGCTACGCCACCCCGCTCCAGCTCTTCGAACGCTGGGTGCTGGACGAGATCGAGATCGACGGCACCGTCATCCCGCGCGGCTCCGAGGTGGCGCTGCTCTTCGGCTCCGCCAACCGCGACCCGGCCCGCTTCACCGACCCCGAGCGCCTGGACCTCGCCCGTGCCGACAACCCGCATGTCTCCTTCGGCGCCGGCATCCACTACTGTCTGGGCGCCCCGCTGGCCCGGCTGGAGCTGACCGCCTCCTTCACGGAGCTGCTGCGCCGCGCCCCCGGTCTGCGGCCGGTGGCGGAGCCGCAGTGGCAGCCCGGGTTCGTGATCCGGGGGCTGGAGGAGCTGATGGTGGAGGTCTGAGGCCGGCCCCGAGGCGGCGCGGGGTCCACCTCAGTCCACCTCAGTCCGCCGCGGCCATCGTCGGCAGGGTCAGCGCCCAGGCCGAGCGGCGCAGGGTCCAGGTCCGGGTCCACACCGGGCCGGTGACCTGCGCGGTGTCGGCGCGGTAGCGGAAGGACGCGCCCGAGACGGTGATCGCGGACGCCTCCCGCCGTATCGGGTCGGCACCGGCCCGGGGCCGTACCACCACCTCGGCGACGCCGTTGCGGGACACCACCGTCACGTCCTCCACCGGGGCGTCCAGGTCGCTCAGCAGCTGCCCGTCCGCCTCCACCCGGAGCCGGTGGGTACGGACGGGGCGCACCGCCGCCCGGGGGGCGGCCGCGACCACCGGCGGCCGCACCAGGGTCCGTACCAGCGAGCGGCAGGTGTCCCACACCCCGCCCGCCGGGCCGGCCCCGTACGGCACCCCGTCCACCACGGCGGGCGCTCCGGCCGCCCCGGCCGGGATCCGCAGGCCCCGCAGCACCACCCCGCCGCTGTCGTCCACCAGCAGGTCCAGCCGCCGGGCCACCCCCTCCAGCACCGAGCGGGCCGCGGCCACCGCGCCCAGCGGCACCCCGAGCCCGCCCGCCAGCTGCACCGTGCCCGGCGGCCCCACCGGCACCACCGACAGGGGCGCGCCGTCCGCCAGTCCCCGGCCCCGGTGCAGGCGGTCCACCGCGCGCAGCAGCGCCCGGTCGTCTCCGATCACCACCGGCCGCCGCGAACCGCACCGGTCCAGTGCCCGGGCGAACTCCGCCGGGCCGTCCGGAAGGCTGATCCGCACGTCGGCGCGGGCACACAGCACGTCCCTGGCGATGCGTACGGACTCACCGTCGCCACGGCGCGCGACCGGGTCGATGATGACCAGCAGCTGGTCGGGAGCCGACACGTCGGTCCTTCCTCGGGTAGCATCTTTGTGCAAGAGCCCCTTTGCGCGATTGCGCCCAGGGGCTTCGTCTATTCCGGGGCACCGGTTCGACGGCTCGGGTGGTGGCGTACACCGGCGTACGGCACACACGTACGGCGGATGCCGCCGCGCCCGCCACTTGGACATGCCCCGCCCGGAAGGGGTGTACGCCTGTGCCCGCACTTGTGCTGCTCGGTGCTCAGTGGGGTGACGAGGGCAAGGGGAAGGCCACCGACCTGCTCGGTGGCTCCGTCGACTACGTGGTCCGCTACCAGGGCGGCAACAACGCCGGCCACACGGTCATCGTCGGTGACCAGAAGTACGCGCTCCACCTGCTCCCCTCCGGCATCCTCTCGCCGGGCTGCACCCCGGTGATCGGCAACGGTGTCGTCGTCGACCCGGCGGTCCTGCTCTCCGAGCTGAGCGGACTGAACGAGCGCGGCATCGACACATCCAAGCTCATGATCAGCGGCAACGCCCACCTGATCACCCCGTACAACGTCACTCTCGACAAGACGACGGAACGATTCCTCGGCAAGCGGAAGATCGGCACCACCGGTCGCGGCATCGGCCCCACCTACGCCGACAAGATCAACCGCGTGGGCATCCGCGTCCAGGACCTGTACGACGAGTCGATCCTCACCCAGAAGGTGGAGGCGGCGCTGGAGGGCAAGAACCAGCTGCTCGCCAAGGTCTACAACCGCCGCGCCATCGAGGCCGAGCGGATCGTGGAGGAGATGCTCGGGTACGCGGAGGAGCTGCGGCCCTACGTCGCCGACACCACCCTGATCCTGAACGACGCCATCGACGCGGGCAAGGTCGTCCTGTTCGAGGGCGGCCAGGGCACCCTGCTGGACGTGGACCACGGGACGTACCCCTTCGTCACCTCCTCCAACCCGACCGCCGGCGGCGCCTGCACCGGCGCGGGCGTCGGCCCGACGAAGATCAGCCGCGTGATCGGCATCCTCAAGGCGTACACCACCCGCGTGGGCGCCGGGCCGTTCCCGACCGAGCTGTTCGACCAGGACGGCGAGGACCTGCGCCGCATCGGCGGCGAGCGCGGCGTCACCACCGGCCGCGACCGCCGCTGCGGCTGGTTCGACGCGGTCATCGCCCGCTACGCCACCCGCGTCAACGGCCTGACCGACTTCTTCCTCACCAAGCTGGACGTGCTCACCGGCTGGGAGCGGATCCCGGTCTGCGTCGCCTACGAGATCGACGGCAAGCGCGTCGAGGAGCTGCCGTACTCGCAGACCGACTTCCACCACGCGAAGCCGGTGTACGAGTACCTGCCGGGCTGGTCCGAGGACATCACCAAGGCCAAGACCTTCGCCGACCTGCCGAAGAACGCGCAGGCCTATGTGAAGGCCCTGGAGGAGATGTCGGGCGCCCCGATCTCCGCGATCGGCGTCGGCCCCGGCCGCACCGAGACGATCGAGATCAACTCCTTCCTGTAGGAAGCGTGTTCGCCTGACGGCGGCGGCCGGTGGGTACGACGCCCACCGGCCGCCGTGTGCTGTCCGTGTGCGCCGTTGAGGAGTTCTGGTCTAGACCTTGACAGGTTCAGACCATTCCGGTGAGCTGTGCCCATCCCCATGGACCGACCGATCGACCCCGTAGCCGATCGGTCGATCGACGGACCCGCGATCCCCACGGGTCTCCCCCCACGGAAGGGCCTCCTCATGTCCCGACGTATGTCCCGACGCCTGTCCCGCCGGATGCTCGCCCTGGTCACCGGGGTCTGTACCGCCGCCGGTATCGCCCTGTTCGCGCCGAGCGCCGGGGCCACCGCTCCGGCCGGGGCCGCCGTCGCGGCCGCCGACTGCGTGGCCCCCTGGAGCGCGTCCACCGTCTACACCGGCGGCAAGACCGCCTCGTACAACGGCCGCAACTGGCAGGCGAAGTGGTGGACGCAGAACGAGCGGCCCGGCTCGTCCGACGTCTGGGCCGACCAGGGTGCCTGCGGCGGCGGCACCGGGCCGGGGCCCAACCCGGACCCGAGCGGCTTCGTCGTCAGCGAGGCGCAGTTCAACCAGATGTTCCCGAACCGGAACCCCTTCTACACGTACAAGGGGCTGACCGACGCGCTCAGCGCCTTCCCCGCGTTCGCCAAGACCGGCAGCGACACGGTGAAGCGGCAGGAGGCGGCGGCGTTCCTCGCCAACGTCAGCCATGAGACCGGCGGGCTGGTCCATGTGGTGGAGCAGAACCAGGCCAACTACCCGCACTACTGCGACTCCTCGCAGCCGTACGGGTGCCCGGCCGGGCAGGCCGCGTACTACGGGCGCGGGCCGATCCAGCTCAGCTGGAACTTCAACTACAAGGCGGCCGGTGACGCCCTCGGCATCGACCTGCTGCGCGACCCCTACAAGGTGGAGCGCGACCCGGCGGTGGCCTGGAAGACCGGCCTCTGGTACTGGAACACCCAGAACGGCCCCGGCACCATGACCCCGCACAACGCGATGGTCAACGGCGCGGGCTTCGGCCAGACCATCCGCTCTATCAACGGCGCGCTGGAGTGCGACGGCAGGAACCCGGCGCAGGTGCAGAGCCGGATCGGCAAGTACCAGAGCTTCACCCAGATCCTGGGCGTGCCGACCGGGTCCAACCTGAGCTGCTGAGCCCCGCGGTCCGGCCGCACCGGACCCGTGAACGGCCGTCGGCGCCGCGGTGTCCTGCCCACCCGCGGGGCCGGCGGCACCGCCGCGTCCCGGTCGTGGACGGCGATCTCCATGGTCCTGGCCATGGGCGCCAGGACCTCACGCCGCGGGAGGCGCAAGCCCGCCGGAGTGGGGCGGGTGGGTCCGCTGACGGGGCGTCAGGTCCTGATTGCATCACGGTTCCGCGTGCGCGCTGTCACGGTTTGGCAATCGGGAGGTATAAGGACGGCGTAAAGGCGCGATAGCGCGCCTCGGGTACCCCCGATCTCAGTAACGTACGCCCGTTCGATCACCTGATCTTCCGGCTGTCGGATCCCCCGATCACCGGAACCTCACGCAAGGACGTACCCGCCATGGCCGTTGAGCAGCCGCCCGCCGCCCCCGTCGAGCAGCCGCAGCCGCCCGCCTTCGACGGGCAGCAGCCTGCCCCCGCCGCCAAGCCCAAGGGCGGCAAGGGCAAGAAGTTCCTCCGGGTGGTCGCCCTGATCGTCGTGGCCATCGCGGTCAAGTTCGGCATCTCGTACATGTTCAACTCCCCGGTGCACGCCGAGGCGGGCGACTGCGTCCGGGTGACCGGCAGCGAGAACAACCCCGAGGTCGACACCAAGGACTGCTCGGACAAGGACGCCAACTACAAGGTGGTCAAGGTCGTCGACGACACCTTCGACACCAACAGCTGCGGCACCGTCGGCCAGGCCGCGCTCGCCCAGCAGTGGGACGCCGAGAAGTTCGTCCTCTGCCTCGACCCGGTGAAGTAGCCCCGGTTCGCTCAGGTGCGGTCGTCGGCGGCCCGGCGGGTCCCGACGACCACGGTCGCCCACAGGTCCTCGCAGGTCTCGACGGACGCCACCAGCCCTCCGGCGGTGACGATCGCCGTGGCCGCGGGGACCTGCCGCTCACTGGTCTCGAACAGCAGACTGCCGCCGGGCGCCAGCCACTCGGCCGCCTCGACGGCCACCCGGCGCAGTACGTCGAGCCCGTCCCGGCCGCCGTCCAGGGCGACCCGCGCCTCATGCGCCCGGGCCTCCGCCGGAAGCAGCTCCACCTCTCCCGTCGGTACGTACGGCACATTGGCGAGCAGGACGTCCACCCGTCCGCGCAGCCGGGGCGGCAGCGGGGCGAACAGATCGCCCAGGTGCACCGACCCCGGCGCGGCGATGTTGCGGCGGGCGCACCGGACGGCGGCCGGGTCGATGTCGGACGCGTGCAGCTCGGGCCGGTGCAGGCCGGCCGCGAGCGCGGCCCCCAGCGCACCCGAACCGCAGCACAGGTCCACCACCACCGCCCCCGCCGCCGGGGCGAGCGCGGCGGCCCGGTCCACCAGGAACTCGGTACGGCGGCGCGGCACGAACACCCCCTCGTCCACGCTGATCCGCAGCCCTCTGAACTCGGCCCAGCCGACGACATGCTCCAACGGCCGCCCGGACGCCCGGCGCGCCACCATCGCGTGCAGCTCCCGCACGGTGCGGGCCGCCGAGAGCAGCAACTCCGCCTCCTCCTCGGCGAACACGCACCCGGCGGTACGGAGGGCGGAAACGGTCGTCTCACGGTGCGGGCGGAGCGCCGCGGCCGACGATTCAGGGGAGGGCTGGGGTACGGACATGGGAACGCCTTTCGGGATGCACTGCGGGTGCTCCCGTACGGACGTGTATCCCTAGCCGACGGTGCGAGAACCGACGGAGAAGGCGTCAACGGAGAAGGCGAGCACCCGTTCTGACCTGCGGTTGATGGGAACTCACCTCCTCGGTGCGCTGTCGGTCCGGCACCCGGCGCCGCGATGGCGCGGGGTCCTGGCCGACCTTACACGGCGCCTGTCCGGGGCGCGGCCCGGGTGGCCATGGCAGACCACTGGTGGGGGCCTGGGAGGCCGGGGAAGGGATTCAGCGAAGGGCACGGAGCAGCATCGGCAGCGAGGCCGTGAACTCGCGTGACCAGTAGGCCGGATCGTGGGTGCCCGCGTGGAAGCGGGTCGTCACCCGGGCACCGGCCGCACGGAGCACCGGGGCCAGTGCCTCGTTCTCCTCGCGCATGATCCATTCGGTCGGTGACAGGACGTCGGCGGGGAACGGTGCGTCCGGGTCCTCCAGGCCGGGGATGTGTTCGTCGGGGAGGGTGCCGGGCGGGTCCAGTGGGCCGAGCCGCCCGTCACCGCAGGACAGCCGGACGGGGATGCCGCTGAGCCGGTGGGCGAGGTACGCGGGGTCGTGGGCCTGCCAGATCGCGCGCTGGCGCACCGGATCGCCCCACAACGCCGTCCACTCCAGGCCCAGATGGTCCATCGCGGCCCGTACCGCGCGAGGGTGCTGGAGCGGGTGCACGAAGCCGCTGTAGCTCGCTGGCGCCCGGAACAGCCCCCGGTGGCGCGCGGTGTACGACACGGCGCCGAACCCGCCCTGGGACTGGCCGGCGACCACCCGCCTCGTCCCGGCTCCGTAATGGCGCTCCACGAGCGGCAGGACCTCGCGCAGATGGAACGTCTCCACAGCCGGAGGGCCGCCCTCGCCGTGGTTCCACCAGTCCGTGCAGAAGCCGAACAGCGGCATCTCGGGCATCACCACGAGCGTGTGCCGCAGTGCGGAAAGGCCATGGATCCCGTAGTCCCGGGTCCACGCCAGATGGTCACCGTCCCCGCCGGGCAGCAGGAGCAGCACCGGCCAGCGGTGCACGGGCCGCCGGGCGTGCCAGTCCTCGGGAGTCAGGAGCCGCACCCCGGCCGGACGTCCCAGCGCGGCCGATTCCACCACGAGATCGACGATCCGCCGTCCGGAGAACGTCTCCGCGATCACCTCCGCCCCACCGCCGGCCGCCGCCCTCGGCAGTGCGGCGGCCTGCCCGGCGCCGACAGCGCCGGCGCCGAGAACCAGTGCACCGTGCAGCAGCAGACGCCGTCCCGGACCCGACGGAAGAGCACTCACCGGCCACCTCGTCTCGAACGCCCTCAGACCCCGGGCCCCGCTGGTTCCCTTCCGAGTCTCGTGCCGCGGCGACCGCACAAGGAATCCGTCACACCCCTGACCGGTCCCGGAGTTCACCCCTGAGGCGTATCGCGGCAAGCGCACGGCCCCCGGGCAACATGGCACCGGCGGGCGCCCCGTCGGGGCATCAGGACGACGAGGCCACCGCCGGCTGTCACGGCGGCCGCAGCGGCTCCGGCCGTCGGCAGCGTGCGCTGCCACGGCCTAGCCGGCTGCCTCCTCCGTCTCCATCACCCGCTCCATGGCGCGCGCCAGCCGCTCCAGTGCCGCGGCGGTCTCGGCGAAGGCCTCCTCGCCCAACTCGGCTGCCAGGCGGCCCGCGAGGTCGGCGTGGGCTGGCTCTATGCGGGCGATCGAGGCGCGGCCCTCGGCCGTGGGGGCGAGGAGCTTGGCCCGGCGGTGGGCCGGATTGGGCAGGTACTCGGCCAGCCCCTCCCGTACCAGCAGGTCGGCCACTCGCTGCACGCTCTGCCGGGTGATGCCCATGGTGCGGGCGATCCCGGAGACCGGTTGCGGCTCCGGCATGACGGCGCCGAGCACCTGCCACCAGGCGGCGGTCAGGCCGGCCGGGCGGGCCAGCCGCTCGGACTCGGCGAGGAACTGGCCGTTCAGCCGGAACACTCCGAGGGCGGTGCGGGACAGCAACTGCTGGGCGAGATGGGCCTCCACCGGGGTGAGCTCGGTGGGGGGCTCCGAGGGGCGGGGGGCCGGGGGCCGGTCCCGTACCCCGTCCTCGTGAGCGTCCTCGTCCTTGCTCGCCGCGTGCGTGCTCATGGGGTCAGTCCTCCGCGTTCAGTTCCTCGAAGGCGGCCGGGTCGGAGTCGTGGAACAGCCGGTACCAGGCGTCGAGCCGGCTGCCCCCGAGGGCGCCCATCCGGCCCAGGATCTCGCGGGCGAAGGCCACCGGCTCGGTCGGGCCGGCGGTGATCAGGTCCCCGTCGGTGACCGCGTCGGTCTCCTCGTAGTGCTTGCCGCCCTGGTAGCCGCTTCCGGCCAGGTAGAAGGAGACCGCGCTGGTGTGGCGGCGCGCGTCCAGCAGTCCCTCGCGGGCCAGGCCGAGGGTGGCGCCGCATATGGCCGCGACCGGCACTCCCGCGTCGAGGAAGGCGCGGGCCGTGGCGGTGAAGGGAGCCAGGGCGTCCCCGGCGTCCCAGAGGTCGGCGCCCGGGAGGATCAGCAGGGAGGCGTCCTCGGGGCGGAGCTCGGAGAGGGCCAGGTCGGGGGAGACGCGCAGGCCGCCGATGCTGGTGACCTGGGCGGTGCTGGGACCGACCGTGCGGATGTCGAAGCCGGAGCGGGCCAGCCAGGCCGTGGCGTGGCCGGTCTCCCAGTCGGCGAGGGTGTCGTAGACCGCGAGGTACACGGGCTTGCGGGCGGGGGGAGCGGATGCGGCTTCACCCACGGCGGCCGTGGTGGTGGCGCGGGAGCCGGTGCCGGTCATGGTGCCTCCTCGGTGAGGTGATGACATAATGCTGTCATGGAGGCAGGATGCTGTCAACGCCCTTTCCCGTACTTTCCTCCAGCGAGGCCGAGCGCCGTCCGTAGCGGACGACACCCTGCCGATCCAGGCCCTTTCCGCCATACAAGATGGCCATACCGGCACCCGTCCGCGGTTGCCTACCCTGGCCCGCATGACCCCTCTGACCCCTCATGCCGATCCGCGGACCGGGGCGGCCGTCAAGGCCGCAGACCGCGCGCACGTGTTCCACTCCTGGTCAGCCCAGGGCCTGATCGACCCGCTCGCGGTCGCCGGCGCCGAGGGTGCGTACTTCTGGGACTACGACGGGAACCGCTACCTCGACTTCGCCAGCGGCCTCGTCTACACCAACATCGGGTACCAGCACCCGAAGGTCGTCGCGGCCATCCAGGAGCAGGCGGGGAAGCTGGCCACCTTCGCCCCCGCCTTCGCCGTGGACGTGCGGTCCGAGGCGGCCCGGCTGATCGCCGAGCGCACCCCCGGCGACCTCGACAAGATCTTCTTCACCAACGGCGGCGCCGAGGCGGTCGAGAACGCCATCCGGATGGCCCGCCTCCACACCGGCCGGACCAAGGTGCTGTCCGCCTACCGCTCGTACCACGGCGCCACCTCCACCGCGATCAACCTCACCGGTGACCCGCGCCGCTGGGCGTCCGACACCGCCTCGGCCGGCGTCGTCCACTTCTGGGGCCCCTTCGCGTACCGCTCGCCGTTCTACTCGGCGGACGAGACCGAGGAGTGCGAGCGCGCCCTCGCGCACCTGGAGGACACCATCGCCTTCGAGGGGCCTGGGACCATCGCGGCGATCATCCTGGAGAGCATCCCCGGCACCGCCGGGATCATGGTGCCGCCGCCCGGCTACCTGGCCGGTGTGCGCGAGCTCTGCGACCGGTACGGCATCGTCTTCGTGCTGGACGAGGTCATGGCGGGCTTCGGCCGGACCGGCGAGTGGTTCGCCGTGGACCACTTCGACGTCGTGCCCGACCTGCTCACCTTCGCCAAGGGCGTCAACTCGGGGTACGTACCGCTGGGCGGGGTCGCGATCTCGGCGGAGATCGCGGCCACCTTCGACAAGCGGCCCTACCCCGGCGGACTCACCTACTCCGGTCACCCGCTGGCCTGCGCCGCGGCCGTCGCCACCATCGAGGTGATGGAGGAGGAGAAGGTCGTCGAGCAGGCCGCCCGGCTGGGCGAGCGGATCCTCGGCCCCGGGCTGCGGGAGCTGGCCGAGCGGCACCCCTCGGTCGGCGAGGTGCGCGGACTCGGCGCGTTCTGGGCGCTGGAGCTGGTCCGGGACCGGGAGACCCGCGAGCCGCTGGTGCCGTACAACGCCACCGGTGAGGCGGGCACCCCGATGGCCGCCTTCGCCGCGGCCTGCAAGAAGAACGGCCTGTGGCCCTTCGTCAACATGAACCGCACCCACGCCGTGCCCGCCTGCAACATCACCGAGGCGGAGGCGAAGGAGGGCCTGGCCGCCCTGGACGCCGCGCTCTCGGTCGCCGACGAGCACACCACCGCGGCCTGAGCCCCGGCCCCCGGACGGGGACACCACCGCGGCCTGGGCCCCGCCGCGCAGGGGCACTTTGACCTGAGCCCCGGCCCCGGACAGGGACATCACCGCGGCCTGAGCCCCGGTCCCGGACGGGGGCACCATCGCGGCCTGGGCCCCGCCGCGCGGGGGCGCCTTGGCCTGAGCCCTCGCCGCGGGCGGGCCGCCCCGCGCCCGGCCCGGGGCGGCCGCCGATGGCCGGCTCGTGAGGGCGGGAGACCTCCGTCACGAGCCCCCGGCCCCCTCCTCCGGCTGCCTTAAAGTGTCCGGAACCACGCACGAGGAGGGGGCCGGACCCATGCCCGCCAGCGGAGCCGTCACCCGCAGCACTCTGCGCCAGCAGATCGCGGACGCACTCCGTGACGAGGTGCTCGCCGGGCGTCTCGGTCCGGGCGAGGAGTTCACCGTCAAGCAGATCGCCGAGCAGTACGGGGTGTCCGCCACCCCCGTCCGGGAGGCGCTGGTGGACCTCACCGCGCAGGGGCTGCTCGACTCCGACCAGCACCGGGGCTTCCGCGTGCACCGCTTCTCGGTGGAGGACTACCGGGGCATGGTCGAGGCCCGCGCCTTGGTGGTCGACGGGGTCTTCCGGCGGCTGTGCGTGTACGGGGAGAAGCACCAGGACCGGGAACGGGAGCGAGACGGGGGCCGGGAACGGGATGGGGACGGCGGTGGGGGCGGTATGCCGCTGCCCGCGCCCGCCCGGTCGCCGGAGGAGCGGCCGCCGGTGCCCGCCCGCGGGCCGGAGGAGCCGGCCGGGGCGGTCCGGCGGACCCCCGTGCGCACCCCGCCGCACGGGGAGCGGCTGGTGGCGGTGCGGCGCCGGGGCGAGGAGGCGGCACGGGCCGCGCGCGCCGGTGAGCTGGACATCCTCATCGGCTACGACCTGCGGTTCTGGCGAGAGCTCAGCGGCTTCGTCGCCAACCCCTACATCGTCGGCTTCCTGCACCGCCTGCGCGTCCAGGCCTGGGTGTTCGCCGTCCCCCGTCTGCGCGCCGACCCCCGGCGGGACCGGTGGCTGTGGAGCGGGCACGAGGAGCTGGTCGACGCGGTGGCGCTGGCCGATCCGGAGGCGGTGAGCACCGTCATGGACGCGTACAACGCGCACTCCCTGCGGTGGGCCGACCATCTGGAGCGCTGCTCCTGACCGTCCGCGACCGTTCTTGACGGTCCTTGGGCGCGGTACGCCGCGGCTACCGGCCCCCCGCGATGGGTAGGGGACGTGCATCCGCCGGCCGCCGGAGGCGGGCCGTCGTCCACCGCGCACTACGCTGTCCCGACCCGCGACCGAAGGAGAGCGAGTCCCCCTTGGCCTGTGACCTGTGGTTGGTCCCCCTTGTCGACGTCCTCTGCCACAGTCCCGACAACCCTTTCGCGGAGGAGATCGCCGTCTACGACGCGGCGCTCACCGAGGCCGGTCTGCCGGCCGTGCCGGTCTTCGCCTACATGCCGGGGCTCTCCGGCGACGTGGCGCCCGTCGCCGGGTTCGACTACGACGCCCTGCACTTCCTGCGCCGCGCCTATCTGCTCCAGCTGTGCGGCCTCGCCGTCACCCCGGTCGACGAGCTGGGCGGGGACTACGAGCAGCTGCTGGAGATGTTCGAGTCCACCGCCCAGCAGTCCCACCTGGTCTGGCACTACGACCACGCCGGCGCGTACGTCCCGCTGGACTTCCGCGCGCCGCTCTCCAACGACGCACTGCTGGCCGGTGGCGGACCGCTCGGTTCCGCGCACGGGCTGCTGCGCGAGCTGCAGTACGTGGCACCCGCCATCGGCATCGACCCGGCCAACCCGCCCGCCGCGCCCCGGCCCCCCGAGCGGCCCACCGCCCTGGAGGAGCCGGCCGGCCCCGTCCCATACGACGACAGCCCGTTCGCCCGGGAGCGCCATGTCTGGCTGGGGCTGCACGCGGCCGCCACCCGGAGCCTGGGCCAGGGCTCGATGATCATCTTCAGCTGACGGCCGGGTCTCCAGCCGACGGCCGGATCTTCGGCTGACCGCCGGATCTCCAGTCGGCCGCCGCCCGGCCCGCCGCCCGCCTACCGCCCGGCCCGCGGTCCGCTCAGCGCGGCTCGGGCGGGCGCTGGCGCGGCATGTTGGGGCGGGTGCCCGGGGGCAGCGGGCGGCAGCTCCCTGACGGAGGGGCGGGGTCCGGTACGCCGCGGGAGGGCGGGTCCGCCGGGACCGCGTACGTCACCAGGGGCGCCGGGCCGGAGCGGAACGCCGACATCCAGTCGGCCGTCTCGGTCCGCACCAGCTCCGCCACCTCCTCCGAGAACCGGCGCAGCACCGCGAGGCACCGCTCGGCCGCCTCGCTCGCCGTGCCCTCGGCCGGGCCCAGCACCTCCCGTACGCTCGCCGCCGCCCAGTCGAACTGGAGCCGCTGGAGGCGGCGGTGCACCGCCTGCGCGGTCGCCACGTCCCGCATCCAGCCGGAGGTGAGGCCGAAGTACCGGTCGCAGGCCAGGCAGGCGGCGCCCAGCAGCAGTGACAGGTAACCCCAGCCGGCCGCCCCGGCCAGCGCGCCGGTGAGGTCCAGCAGCGGCAGCGCGGCCCCGGCGACCGCGCCCAGCGCCGTACCGGCCCGCAGTGCCCGCGCGCCGCGCCGCTTCCAGCCGCGGTCGGCCAGGTACCAGTCGGCCGTACGCAGGGCGTCCTGCTCGACCCAGCGGTACAGCTCGTCCAGCCGGGCGGCCGGCTCGCCCCAGTCGCCCAGCGGGAACGGCCGGCCGGCCAGATCACCGCCCCGGCTGCCGCGGGCCCCGCGCTGGTCGGGTCGGCCGGGCTGGCCGGGCTGCATCTCCGGCTGACTCACCGGGGCACTCCTTCAGGGCTTGTCCAGGGCCCGACCGCCGTCCGCGGGGGAGTGCGCGGGGGCCGTGCGCGCGGTACGGGCGGTACGGAACGTGGCTGCGCGAAATGCGTACTGAACCGTGTACGCGTACGGAGGCGCACCCCGCTTTCCTACCGCCGAATGGCGGGCATCGTGCCCGGAACCCCGGATTTCCGCGCGCTTTCCGCCCTCAAGAGGGGTGCGGAACGGTGAGGGGCGCGCCCGTTTCTCACCCGAACGAGTGAGAGCGGGCAGAGGGGGCACACCCACCGGGGACCACGTAGGCTCGGCTTGCCGACTGTGTTCGCCGAGTCGGCGTGCTTTTCCTCTGCTTCACGCGCTTTCGCGCAGCCTTACGCAACGTTCCCCTCGAAGTGCCAGGAGTGACCGTGATCCCCGGTGGCGGCCAGCCCAACATGCAGCAGCTCCTCCAGCAGGCCCAGAAGATGCAGCAGGACCTCGCGCGCGCCCAGGAGGAGCTGGCGCAGACCGAGGTCGACGGTCAGGCGGGCGGCGGTCTGGTGAAGGCCACCGTGACCGGTGCCGGCGAGATCCGGAACCTGGTCATCGACCCCAAGGCGGTCGACCCGGAGGACACCGAGACCCTCGCCGACCTGGTGGTGGCGGCGATCCAGGCCGCGAACGAGAACGCCCAGGCGCTCCAGCAGCAGAAGCTCGGGCCGCTCGCCCAGGGGCTGGGCGGCGGCGGCATGCCGGGGCTGCCCTTCTGAGCACCGGCCCTCCAGCGGCGGGGACGGGCCGTCCCCGGACCCGCCTCGCCCGCGGCGGCCCCCGCCTTCTCACCTCCGCACGCAGCAACTACCGTAAGCATCACAGCACTCCACGAGAGGCGTTCCGTTGTACGAAGGCGTGGTTCAGGACCTCATCGACGAGCTGGGCAGACTGCCCGGCGTCGGTCCCAAGAGCGCGCAGCGGATCGCCTTCCACATCCTCCAGGCCGAGCCCGCCGACGTGCGCCGTCTCGCCGGCGCGCTGATGGAGGTCAAGGACAAGGTGCGGTTCTGCGCGGTGTGTGGAAACGTCGCGCAGGAGGAGCGCTGCGGAATCTGCCGCGACCCGCGCCGTGACGACGCGGTCGTCTGCGTGGTGGAGGAGCCGAAGGACGTCGTCGCGATCGAGCGGACGCGCGAGTTCCGAGGGCGGTACCACGTCCTCGGCGGCGCGATCAGCCCGATCGAGGGCGTCGGTCCGGACGATCTCCGCATCCGCGAGCTGCTGGCCCGGCTCGCGGACGGCACGGTCACCGAGCTGATCCTCGCGACCGACCCCAATCTGGAGGGGGAGGCCACCGCGACGTATCTGGCGCGCATGGTCAAGCCCATGGGCCTGAAGGTGACGCGCCTGGCCAGCGGACTCCCCGTTGGCGGCGACCTGGAATACGCCGACGAGGTCACGCTCGGGCGTGCGTTCGAAGGGAGACGACTCCTCGATGTCTGACGCCACACTGCACGCGCACGCGATGGACCCGGACAGTTTCGCGGTCCAGATCGCCGACTCCATAGAGTCCTTCATCGTCGCCACCACGGAAGTGGCCAGGGGGGACGAACCGGACAGCGCGGTGCCGTTCCTGCTGCTGGAGGTCTCGCAGCTGCTGCTGGCCGGAGGGCGGCTCGGCGCACACGAGGACATCGTCCCCGACGAGCGCTACGAGCCGGACGCCGGTCCGGACCTGGACGTGGACGAGCTGCGGATGCGGTTCGCGGTGATGCTGGACCCGGTGGACGTCTTCTCCGAGGTCTTCGACCCGTACGAGCCGCGCAAGGCGCCGGTGCCGTTCCGGATCTCCGACAACCTGGCCGACATCATCGCCGACCTGCGCCACGGGCTGGCCCACTACCGGGCGGGCCGCACCACGGAGGCGCTGTGGTGGTGGCAGTTCTCGTACTTCTCCAACTGGGGCCCGACCGCCTCGGCCACCCTGCGGGCGCTGCAGTCCCTGGTCTCGCACGTCCGCCTCGACCAGCCGCTGGCCGAGCTGGACGGGCTGGACACCGACGAGGACCTCGCCGAGGACGCCCTGGCCGAGGAGGCGGGCCGGGTGATGGCCGCCGAGATCCTCGGTCCGCTGGGGATGCGTACCGTCAAGTAGGTTCCGCGCCACCTCCTCCGTCCGTGGGCCGGCTCGCGTGAGCCGGCCCACAATCGCGCGTAGCCCGTGCCGCCCCGGGCAGGAACCGGTCGAGCGGCCGTGGCGCCCCGGTGCCGAGCGGGCTGATCGCGAGGATCGCGAAGATCCGCTGATCAGGTGGTGAGCGGGACATCTCACGATGTGACTGCGCGGGGGCGATTCCCGGCCGCTCGTTAAACTGAGCTGACCGCAAACGGACTGAGCGAGGAGCGCACGTGGGCCTTGTCGTGCAGAAGTACGGAGGCTCCTCCGTTGCCGATGCCGAGGGCATCAAGCGCGTCGCCAAGCGAATCGTGGATGCCAAGAAGAACGGCCATCAGGTCGTCGTCGTGGTGTCCGCGATGGGCGACACGACGGACGAGTTGATCGATCTCGCCGAGCAGGTATCCCCGATCCCTGCCGGACGTGAGTTCGACATGCTGCTGACCGCCGGAGAGCGGATCTCCATGGCGCTGCTGGCGATGGCGATCAAGAACCTGGGCCACGAGGCCCAGTCGTTCACCGGAAGCCAGGCCGGGGTCATCACCGACTCGGTCCACAACAAGGCGCGGATCATCGACGTCACGCCGGGCCGTATCCGTACGGCGCTGGACGAGGGCAACATCGCCATCGTCGCCGGCTTCCAGGGCGTCTCCCAGGACAAGAAGGACATCACCACCCTGGGCCGCGGCGGCTCGGACACCACCGCCGTCGCGCTGGCCGCGGCGCTGGACGCCGAGGTCTGCGAGATCTACACCGACGTCGACGGCGTCTTCACCGCCGACCCCCGGGTCGTGAAGAAGGCCCGCAAGATCGACTGGATCTCGTTCGAGGACATGCTGGAGCTCGCGAGCTCCGGCTCCAAGGTGCTGCTGCACCGCTGCGTCGAGTACGCACGCCGTTACAACATCCCGATCCATGTGCGTTCCTCCTTCTCGGGGCTCCAGGGCACATGGGTCAGCAACGAACCGCGAGGGGACCTCAAGGTGGAGCAGGCCATCATCTCCGGTGTCGCCCACGACACCTCCGAGGCGAAGATCACCGTCGTCGGGGTGCCGGACAAGCCGGGCGAGGCCGCCGCGATCTTCCGGACCATCGCGGACAACGAGATCAACATCGACATGGTGGTGCAGAACGTCTCCGCCGCGTCGACCGGGCTGACCGACATCTCCTTCACGCTGCCGAAGGCGGAGGGCCGCAAGGCCATCGACGCCCTGGAGAAGCAGAAGGGCCTGATCGGCTTCGAGTCGCTCCGCTACGACGACCAGATCGCCAAGATCTCGCTGGTCGGCGCGGGCATGAAGACCAACCCGGGCGTCACCGCCGGCTTCTTCCAGGCGCTCGCCGACGCCGGGGTGAACATCGAGCTGATCTCCACCTCGGAGATCCGGATCTCCGTGGTCACCCGCGCCGACGAGGTCAACGAGGCCGTCCGCGCCGTGCACACCGCCTTCGGGCTGGACAGCGACTCGGACGAGGCCGTCGTCTACGGCGGCACCGGGCGCTGAGAGCCTCACGGCGTCGCGCCGCGGCGTCGCACGGCGGCGGTGGTCCGGATCCGGACCACCGCCGCCGTCGTCGTGTCAGTGGGGGTTTGTAGGATCTGTGAACGCCCTGTGAGTGGCCGGCAGAGTTCCGCCGCCCTGACCGCTCGACCTGGGGCGATGGCATGTTCGTGATGCTTGTCCCCCTGTGCCGCAACCGGCGGCCGGGAGTCGGGCGTCTCCGCGGTCGCCCCATCGTGCAGCCGCGCGAACGGGGCATTCGGGAAGAGCGGGTACGCATGAGGGCAGACGGCGCACCGTCAGAAGCGGTGGTGTGGGCGTACAACCCTGACGGGGGGAAGCGTGTCCAACAGGCGTGGCAGAGGTACTCGACATCGCAGCGGTGGTCCCGCTCCGCGCCGGACGCACCGGCCCGGGCGGTGCCGGCCCGGCGGCGCTCATCGGCGCCCTGCCGGTCGGCAGTGGTGCCGCGCCCGGCACCGTACGGCCGCCGGCCGGTGCCGTGCGACCGGCGCCCGGTTCCGTACGACCGCTCCGGCGGCCGTCCCGGCGGGGCGGGGGCATGCCGGTGATCGCGCCGATGCCCGCCGCTAGGCGGACGGCGCCCCGGATACCCTCCCAGCGCGGCGCCGAGAGCGCCGTCGGCGGGGCGGTGGCGGAGGACAGGGCGACCGCCGGGACGACCGCCGCCGGGACGACCGTCGACCACCTCACCGAGACCTACCGGGCGCACTACCGCTCCCTGCTCGGGCTCGCCGCGCTGCTGCTGGACGACACCGCCTCCTGCGAGGACGTCGTCCAGGAGGCCTTCATCCGGGTGCACTCGGCGCGCAGCCGCGTCCGCGACCCCGAGAAGACGCTGGCGTATCTGCGCCAGACCGTGGTCAACCTCTCCCGCTCCGCGCTGCGCCGGCGCATCCTCGGACTGAAGCTGCTGTCCAAGCCGATGCCGGACATGGCGAGCGCCGAGGAGGGCGCCTACGACCAGCTGGAGCGGGACGCGCTGATCAAGGCGATGCGCGGGCTCCAGCGGCGGCAGCGTGAGGTGCTGGTGCTGCGGTACTTCGCGGACATGACCGAGGCCCAGGTCGCCGAGACGCTGGGGATATCCCTCGGCTCGGTGAAGGCGTACGGCTCACGCGGAATCGCGGCGCTGCGGGTCGCCATGGGGGCCACGGCATGAGCGAGGGACACAGGGACGGCGCGGAGGCGGCCGGACGGTGCGCCGCACGACCGGACGGAACTGGGAACGACACGGTGAACAACAGCCCGGATCACGAGCGCCCGGGGCGCGAGCGCCCGGACCGCGACGCGGCGGACCTCGGCACGCCGGACCATGAGGCCCCGGCGGACGAGGACCGAGAACCCGGCGGACGCGAGCACACCCCGGTGGACGGTCCCTTCACCACCTTCCGGCCCCTCTCCTTCGGGCCGGCGGGGCCGGCCGCTTCGGCCGAGGGGTCCGGGGCGGACGACGAGCTGGAGCTGCGGCGGATGCTGCGGGGCGCCGTCCAGGGCCTGACGCCCACCGAGGGCAGCCTCGACCATCTGCGGCGGGCGGTGCCCGCGCGGCGGGCCCGCAAGCGGCAGGCCGTGGTGGGGATGGCCGCCGCCGCGCTGCTGTTCGGTACGGCGGTGCCCGCGCTGGTGCATGTCGCGGCCTCTCCCGACACCACCGAGGACTTCCCGGTGAACGCCGGGCACGGGCAGCACGCCCAGGACGGCCCGGAGGGCTCGTCGAAGAGCGCGGACGGCGGCGGTGGCACCACCGGCGGCGGGCAGGACGGCCCGCGCACCGAGGAGAAGAGCCCGTCCCGCGAGGACCGCGACGGTACGCCCAGCCCGCACCCCTCCGCGGAGGCGGCCACCGGGAGCACGGCCGACGGCACCGTCGGCGAAGGCGCCGGCCGGGTCGGCACCGCGGCCCCGGTGAGTACGCCGGTGTGCCAGGCCGACCAGCTGGGCTCGGCCCTCGCGGACCTCGCCCGCCCCGACCCGGAGGGCAGGGTGTACGGCACCTTCCGGGTGACCAACACCTCCCCGACCGCCTGCGCGGTCGGCGCCGTGGGGGCGGTGGGCTTCGCCACCACCGGGGCCGCCGATCCGGCGAAGGTGTCGGTGCTGCGGCACACGGCGGGCGACGCGGCCGCCGGGCTGCCGGACCCGGCGCAGGAGGCGGCGGCGCCGCTGCTGCTCCAGCCGTCGGGCAGCTACGAGGTGAAGTTCGCCTGGGTCCCGGCCGAGACCTGCCCGGTGGACGGCGGCAGCCAGGAGCCGTCGCCCGAGCCCACCACCCCGCCCACCGAGGAGCCGCCGACGACCGGCGGGGGGACGGACACCGCCGACACCGGCACCGGCACCCAGCTCCAGAGGGCGGACGGCGGTCTCGCCGAGGGCGGGGTCACCGTGACCCACACCGCCGAGCAGGGCTCCCCGACGGCGGCCGCCACGATCACCGAGGCGTGCGCGGGCGCGATCTACCACACGGGTGTGCTGGCGCCTTCCTGACGGAGGTCCCGGACGGGACCCCGGCCGCCCGGGCGCCGGCTACCGCAGGCCGGCGGCCGGGGCCTCCGCCATGGATCCGGTGGGCGCCTCCGGGGTGAGGCCGAGGGCGGCGTCGCGGGCGGCCTCCGCCTCGCGGCGGAACAGCCGGAACCACATGAACAGCACAAAGCCGGCGAAGACGAACCACTCCCCGGTGTAGCCCAGGTTCTGGAACGCCTTCAGATCCAGCCCGCTGCCCTCCGCCGCCACCGCCGGGACGGGGGTCAGCCCGGCCGGGGCGTCGGTGAGGGTCACCCAGGCGTCGACGACCTCGCCCGGGACCAGGTTCACCAGCGAGGCCGCGCTGATCATGCCGACCTGCCCGGACGGCAGCGCCCCAGGGCGTACGTCCGGGCTGCCGCTGTGCTCCGAGGCCTGGAGCGCCCCGGTCACCGTGGTCCGGCCGGCCGGTACGGCGGGGGCCTCGGCGCCCGACGGCAGCCAGCCCCGTACCACCGGAAGCTCCTCGCCGCCCTCCATGCGCAGCAGGGTCAGCACATAGGAGCCCGGCTCGCCGTCCAGCTCCCGGCCGGGGACGAGGAACTGGCGCCCGTACTCCCCGGTGGCCGTGGCGGTCCGCCCGGAGGTCTCCTGGTCCACCGGCAGCAGCTCCCGCAGCGGAGCGGCCCGCACCGAGGCGGGGTCCGGCCGCCGCTCGGCCGCCTGGTGGGTGTCCACGCGCTCCTCGAACCGGCCGAGCTGCCATGTCCCCATGAAGACGCAGAAGGGGATCGCCAGCACGACGAAGAGGTTGATCCCCCACCAGCGGGGCGTCGTCAGGAACCGGTACACACCACCACGGTACGGAACCGCCCCGGCCCCCCTACGCCCGGGGCCGCCCCCGGAGGCCGCGCAGGCGCCCGCGCCGACGCCGCCACCCGGGAGCCCCGGCGCCCTCGGCGACACGGCCACCAGGGCGCCGCCCCCGCCCTCAGCTCCCCGGCGTCAGGTGCCGGGCGGCGAACTCCAGCTCCAGCCGCACCTGCTTGATCCGCTCCTCCACCACCAGCGAGCCGTGCCCCGCGTCGTAGCGGTACACCTCGTGCACCGCGCCGCGGGCGGCCAGCCGGTCCACGTAGTTGTCGATCTGGCGGATCGGGCAGCGCGGGTCGTTCACCCCGGCCGAGATGTACACCGGGGCGCGCACCGCGTCGACGTAGGTGATCGGCGAGGAGGCCTCGAAGCGCTCGGGGACCTCCTCGGGGGAGCCCCCCAGCAGGGTGCGGTCCAGCGCCTTCAGGGCCTCCATCTCGTCGTGGTAGGCCGTGACGTAGTCGGCGACCGGCACCGCCGCCAGGCCCACCGCCCACGCCTGAGGCTGGGTGCCGAGGCCGAGCAGGGTGAGGTAGCCGCCCCAGGAGCCGCCGCTGAGCACCAGCCGGTCCGGGTCGGCGAGCCCGGAGGCGACCGCCCACTCCCGTACCGCGGCGATGTCCTCCAGCTCGATCAGCCCGACCCGGTGCTTCAGCGCGTCCGTCCACTCCCGGCCGTACCCGGTGGAGCCCCGGTAGTTGACCCGGACCACCGCGTAGCCGTGGTCCACCCAGGCCGCCGGGCCCGCGGCGAAGGCGTCGCTGTCGTGCCAGGTCGGGCCGCCGTGCACATCGAAGACGGTCGGCAGCGGACCCGTGGCGCCGGCCGGCTTCTGCACCAGGGCGTGGATCCGGCCGCCGGGGCCCTGGACCCACACGTCCTCCACCGGCACCGAGCCGGGCGCCCGCGCGCCAGGCGCCTCCAGCACCACCTCACCGGAGGTGGAGCGCACCGCGGGCGGGGTGGCGGCCGAGGACCAGAGGTACTCCACGGTGCCGTCCGGGCGGGGCGTGGCCGAGGAGACGGTGCCCGGCGGGGTGTCCACCTTCACCAGGGCGCGGGTGGCGATCTCGTACCGCCACAGCTCGCTGCGCGCCTCGAAGCCGTGCGCGACCAGCAGCCCGGTGCCGTCCGGGAACCACTCGGCCGACACATCGCCCGGCAGGTCGATGCCGAGGTCGCTCTGCTCGCCGGTGGCCACGTCCCAGAGCATCGGCTCCCAGCGCCCGCGCCGCTGGTGGGCCAGCAGCAGCCGGGTGTCGCCGTCCACCGGCGCGAAGCCGAGCACGGACAGCCCCAGCTCCTCGGTGCCGCCCTCGGTGTCGTCCAGCTCCGCGACCGGCGAGCCGTCCGGGCGCACCACCCGCACCGCGGAGTGCATGGCGTCGCCGTGCTCGGTGTGCTCGATGGCGAGCAGGGTGCCGTCGTGCGACAGGTCGCCGACCCCGGCCGACTCGCGGTGGCGGTATATCTCCACCGGTTCCCCGCCGCCGGGCCGGACCACATGCAGCGTCGAGCCGTCCTCGTCGGTGGAGCGGCCGACCACCACGGTGCCGTCCCGGCCGAGCGCCAGCCCGGCCGGGTAGGAGGCGGCGAGCCCCGGCACGGCCGGCTCGTCCGGGCCGCCGTGGAACGGCTGCCGCATCCAGACGCCGAACTCGTCCCCGTCGGTGTCCGAGAACCACCACACCCACGCCCCGTCCGGCGACAGCACCCCGTCGGTGGTGCCGTTCGGCCGGTCGGTGACCTGGCGCTGGCCGCCGCTCTCGCGGTCCCAGGCGTACAGCTCGTAGGTCCCGGTCGCGTTGGACACGAAGAGGGAGCGGGCCGGGGCGTCCTCGGCCCACTCCGGCAGCGACACCCGGGGCGCCCGGAACCGCTGCTCCCACTCGGGGACGGCCGGGTCGGGGGTCGTGGTGGTCTGCTGGTCGTTGTCGGTCATGCGCACATGGTCTCGCGCCGCGGGCGCCGCCGGGACCGCCGCCCGGTCCCGGCGCCGGGCGGTCGCCGGCCGGCGAAGGG
>NZ_JALPTH010000024.1 GCF_023218175.1 Streptomyces lichenis
GCTCAACCAGTGGATGCTGCGGGCCCTCACCGCCGAGTCCGCCGACGAAGTCTTCGCCGAGGCCGGGGAGCAGTAGCGGCGGCGTCCGGGGGCTTGCGTGCATCACGCGAGCCCCCAGACGGGCAGGGCTCTCTCACCCCCCGCACTGCGCCAGCATGGCCTTCTTGTCGGCCGGGGTGACCGGCAGTTCGTACTTCACGGCCACCTGGGCGAAGCGGACCGCGTAGGCGCAGCGGATCGGCTTGCTGGGCGGGAGCCAGGAGGCGGGGCCGGAGTCGCGCTTGGCGGAGTTGGTGGAGCCGTCGACCGGGAGGAGGTTGAGGGTGTCGTTGGCGAGTTGGCGGCGTTTGGCCTCGGGCCAGCGGGCGGCGCCCATCTGCCAGCCGTAGGAGAGCGGGACGACGTGGTCTATCTGGACCTCTGCCGCGTCGGCCTTCTTCCAGGCGATGTCCTTGCCGGTGTAGGGGTCGGCCAGGGTCAGGGACATGACCACGCAGTCGGACCCGGACCGGAATCTGACCTTCTGGCCGTCGCGCTTGAGCAGGTCGTTACGGGTGTCGCAGCCGTTGCGGGCCAGCGGCACCCCGTCGGCGGTGTCCAGCCAGGCGTGGCCGAACTTGTCGCGGTCGTAGCCGGTCTTGGGGCCCCGGCCCTTGACGGCGACCTTGTCGATGACCGCCCGGGCCTTCGCCTGCTGGGCCGCCGAGGTGAGGGCGGCGAGGCCGGGACGGGTGCCGTCCGGGTTGTCCAGCGGGCTCACCGACCGGCCGTCACCGGGGACACCCGGGGCGGCGGAGGGGTCGCCCGGAGTGTCGATCTCGGGCAGCGTCTCGCACCCGGCGAGCAGGACCATGGCGGTGGTGGCGGCGGCGAGGGCCGCGGCGGACAGGGCACCGCGCCTCGGGCCACCTCGCACCGCGGCGGGCAGGACCGGCCGCTCCGGGCCGCTGTGAACCGTCGTCATGAGCATGGGCATGCCCGCGATATCAGGGCTTCATGTCCGGCTCGGACGGGATCGTCGGCCATCGGGAGGAGACGGGTGCCGTACCGGAGTCGCACAGCGCTCGGGCCGGAGGAGGACGACCGCGGGCCGCCCCGCTGCCTAGCCTCGCGGCTATGAATCGATCGCGTTCACTGCCTCGTGGCGCCACAGCCGCACTGCTCGGCCTGTCCCTCGTCCTGATCGGCTCGGGTGCGACCCACGCCGCCACCGCCCCGGTCGCCGCCGACTCCGCCCGGGTACGACTGCAACTCCCGGCGCCCACCGGGCGGTACGCGGTCGGACGGGACACCCTGCACCTGGTCGACCGCAGCCGTGCCGACCCGTGGGTCCCCCAGGCGGGGGCGCGGGAGCTGATGGTGTCGATGTACTACCCCGCCCGGCCCGGCGGCGGCCGGACGGCCCCCTATATGACCAGGGGCGAGGCCGGGGCCTTCCTCGAAAGCCGGGGGCTGGGCGACGCGGTGTCCGCCACCACGCTCAGCAGGACCCGCACCAATGCCCGCCCCGGCGCCTCGCCCGTGCGCGGCAGGCACCCGCTGGTGGTGCTGTCGCCGGGGTTCAGCGTCCACCGCTCCACTCTGACCCTGCTCGCCGAGGAACTGGCCGGCCAGGGGTATGTCGTCGCCTCCGTGGACCACGCCTACGAGTCCGTCGGCACGGCCTTCCCGGGCGGGCGCCTGCTCGATTGCGCGGCCTGCGAGCAGACCCAGCCCGGCGGGTACGGCGTCGTCCCTCCGGGCCGGGCGCGGGACGTCTCCTTCCTGCTGGACCGGCTGCTCGCCGACCGCCACCCGGCCTGGCGCCACGCCCGCATGATCGACCGGGACCGGATCGGTATGGCCGGCCACTCCATCGGCGGCGCCTCCGCCATGTCCACCATGGTCCGTGACCAGCGCGTCCGCGCCGGGGCGAACCTCGACGGCTCGTTCATGGAGCCCGTACCGGCCGAGGGGCTGGGCGGCCGTCCGTTCCTGCTGTTCGGCACCGGCGAGGACGACAGCACCTGGGCCCGCGACTGGCCGCTGCTGGACGGCTGGAAGCGCTGGATCAGCGTCACCGGGTCGGGCCACTTCACCTTCACCGACATCCCGGTCCTGGGTGACCAGTTGGGACTGCTCACCCCGGACGAGCCCCTGTCGGGCACCCGCTCGCAGGAGATCACGCGCGCCTATGTCACGGCCTTCTTCGACCAGCATCTGAAGGGGCTGGACCGGAAGCTGCTGGACGGTCCGTCCGCCCGGCACCCGGAGGTGGTCTTCCGGCGCCAGGGCTGACAGGGCCCCTGTCGGCGGCCTACGGCTCGCGGCCTACGCCCTGCCGGGTCGCTCGCGGCGCGTTGCGGAAGCGGCGACCAGCAGGGCGGCGGCCGACAGCGCGGCCGCGACCGCGAAGACGGTGCGGGTCCCGGCGGCCACGTCGGCGGGCGGCGCGGTGGCGAGGTCGCCGGTGCCCACCGCGTAGGCGAAGACCGCGCCCATCACCGACGTACCGGTGACCAGGCCGAGGTTGCGGGAGAGGCCCAGCACCCCGGAGACCGTGCCGCGTTGGTCGGAGTCGACGTCGGCCATCACGCCCGCGTTGTTGGCGGTCTGGAAGAGGGCGTACCCGGCGGTGGTGGCGGCCAGCGGGGCGAGGTAGCCCGGGACGCCGGAGCTGGCGGGCAGTACGGCGAGGGCCGCGCAGCCGGTGGCCATGACGGCCAGCCCCAGCCGGGTCATGGCGGGTGCGCCGAGGCGGTCCACCAGGCGGCCGGCGGGTATGCCGGTGAGGGCGGCGACCGCCGGCCCGGTGGACATGGCCGGCCCGGACACGGCGGCGGACAGCCCGAGCGCGCCGGAGAGGTGGAAGGGGCCGACGACCAGGGTGGTCATCATCACCGTGGACACCAGGGCGCTGGTGGTGAGCCCGGCGCCCAGCCCGGGGCGGCGCAGCAGCGCGGGCCGGAGCAGCGGCGCGGCCGTCCGGGCCTCGATCCGTACGAAGAGCAGCGCGCCGAGCGCGGCGGCGGTGAGCAGGGCGAGGTTCAGGGTGGTGGACGGGCCGCCGCCGAGGGTCATGGCCAGTGCGTACGCGGTGAGGGTGGCGGCGAGCACGGCGGTGCCGGCGTGGTCGAAGCGGATGGTGGAGGCGGTGGTGGGGTGGGGGTGGTCGGCGGGCAGCTGGCGGCGGACGATGGCCCAGGTGGCGGCGGCCAGCGGCACGTTGAGCAGGAACACGGCCCGCCAGCCGAGGCCGGTGACCAGCAGGCCGCCGAGGGAGGGGCCGAGGGCGGTGCCGACGGCGGAGACGGTGCCGAGCAGGCCCATCGCACTGCCGGTGCGCTCCTTCGGTACGGTCCCGCCGACGAGGGCCATGGTCAGCGCCATCATCACGGCGGCGCCCACGCCCTGCGCCACCCGGGCCGCGACCAGCGCCCACAGCCCGGGCGCCAGCCCGCACAGCAGCGAGGCGCCGGTGAACACCGCGAGCCCGCCCAGCATCAGCCGGCGCCGCCCGACCAGGTCACCGAGCCGCCCGGCGGCGACCAGCAGCGAGGTGACGGCGAGCAGATAGCCGAGGACCACCCACTGCACCGCCGGGAAGGAGGCGCCGAAGGCCTCCGCCAGGGTGGGCAGGGCGACCTGGGCCACGCTGGTCCCGAGCGAGGACAGCAGCATGGCCCCGGCCAGCCCCGCCAGCGCCCAGCGCACCGAGCCCGGAGGGGCGTGTGGCCCGGAGGCGGCTGCGGAGCCGGTCGGGCCGGTGGGCGACGAGACGGACATGGGTCCCCCTGCGGGTGGGGCGGCCCGTTCGCTCCCCCGGATGCGCGGCGCGGAATGCGGGACACGGGCCGCGGAACGGTCGGAGTCGGGAGCAGCGTGCGGCGCGGGATGCCGTTACGGCAAGGAAGCTTGCCAGGTCGGCAAGCCGGGCGCCCGGGGGCTTCACTCCCCCGCGCCCGGGCAGGAGCACCGCACGGCCGGGGCGGGACCGGCCGCACCCTCGGCCCGGGAGGCGGAGCATGACCCTGGAACATCCGGCGGAGCGCGGCGGCAGCAGACGCGGCCCCTTCGAGCACCTGGCCGAGAAGGCCTCCAACTTCACCAGCAGCCCGGCCTTCTTCGGGGTCTGCCTGCTCCTGGTGGGCATCGTCATCGGGGTGCACATCGCCAAGGCACCGCTCACCTGGATGCTGCTCGCCGGTGAGTCGATGACGGCGGTCACCCTGCTGCTGCTCGCCCTGCTGAAGAACAGCGAACGCCGCGCCGAGCACGCGGTGCAGCAGAAACTGGACGCCATCGCGGCCGCCCTCCTGGAGGCCCAGCAGGGCGAGTCCGGCCCGGCCCGGGACAAGCTGCGCACGGCGATAGGGGTCGAGGAGCAGACCTAGGTCAGCCCGGCAGAGCACGCAGACCGGCGGACGGTGGGCGGGTCCGGTCTGGTCGGGTGGGAGGGGAGGGGCGTACGGTGAGCGCGCCCGGAGGGCCGCCGTCCGGCTCCGGGTGCCGTCGGGATGTGGCGGGGGTCGGACGCGGGCGGCGGCTTTCCGATGGACGAGCGCCCTGGACGAGGTCCGCAGATGACCGGCATACACGCGCGGCACCCCGGCCGCATCGACCCGGCGGTGCCCGCCGACGGGCGGTCCGACGCCGAACTCGGCGGCGAGGTGCGGCGGGCGGGGGACGAGGCGGCGCTCGCCGAGCTGTACCGGCGCCACCATCCGGCCGCCCTGGCTTACGCCCGTACCTTCGCCCGCGATCCGCACACCGCCGAGGACCTGGCCTCGGAGGCGTTCGCCCGGGTGCTGCGGGCGGTACGGTCCGGCGCGGGGCCCGAGACCGCCTGGCGGCCGTACCTGCTGACGGTGGTGCGGCACACCGCCGGGGAGTGGGCCGCCACCGCCCGGCGGACCGAGCTGAGCGAGGACTTCGAGCAGTGGCTGGACGAGCGGGTCGCCGCCGATCCGGCCGCCGGGGGCGTGGAGTACGCGGGTGGCGAGGAGCGGATGGTCGCGCTGGAGGAGCGCAGCATGGTGGTCCGCGGTTTCCGCGCGCTGCCCGAGCGCTGGCAGGCGGCCCTGTGGCACAGCGTGGTGGAGGGCGAGTCGGCCGAGCGGATCGGGGTGCTGCTGGGGGTGAGCCCCAGCGGGGTCACCTCGCTCACCGCCCGGGCCCGGGAGGGGCTGCGCGAGGCGTACTTGCGCGCGCACGCCGAGAGCGGCAGCCGGAGCGAGGAGTGCCGGCGCCATGGTCCGCTGCTGGCCGCCGCGGTCCGTCGCGGTGGACGGCGGTGGGACCGGCGGCTGCGCCGGCATCTGGACGGGTGCGGGGACTGCCGGCACGCGATGGTGGAACTGGCGGACCTGGACCGGCGGTTGGGTGCGGTGCTGCCGGTGGGGCTGCTGGTGTGGGGTGGACACACGTATGTCAGTGGGCAGTTGGGGGCGGTTGCGGGGGTCGGGGGCGGGAGTGGGGCGGTCGCGGGAGTCGGGTCCGGGGGTGGGGCGGCTGGGGCCGGGTCCGGGGCCGGGGGTGGTGCAGCGGTGGCGGGCGGGAAGGTTGTCGCGGTGGGGGCCGCGGTGGTCGCCACTTCGGCGCTGGTGGTCGGGGGGCTGCTGCTGCCGGATGGGGAGGAGGGGGAGAGGAGGCGGGAGGGGGCTTCGGTGGTGGGGCCGGTGCTGAGTGGCGTACCGGTGCGGTCGCCGGAGGCCGCCACGCCGGAGGTGTCCGAGACTCCCAGCCCGCGGGCGACGAGTGCCGAGCCCTCGCCACGGGTGAGTGCGACAGCGTCCGCCTCGCCGTCCGCCTCGCCGTCGCCGTCCGAGTGGCTGCCGAAGGCGGAGGACCGCACCCGGCTGCGGCTCGCGGCCACCGACCGGTGCATGGAGATCCCGGGCGGGAGCGCCGCCGTTGGGGTCCAGGTCCGGGAGGCGGCCTGCGACGGGAGTCGCCGGCAGGTGTGGGAGCTGCTGCGGCCGGGGGATGACGGGCGGGTGCAGATCCGCAACGGCGGGACGGGCCGATGCCTGGCCAACCAGGGGACGGAGGCGGACGACGCCCCGGTCGTGCAGGCCGGCTGCGATCCGTCCGACTCCCGCCAGTTGTGGACGATGTACGCGCCGGCGGGTACGGGCGAGGCGCGGTTCATCCAGGAGGGTGACCGGATGTATCTGGGGCTGAACGACTGGTGGAACGCCGCCGAGGGGAAGGCGCACACCGCCGATATCGGCACCAACCGCCATTACTACGGGTCTTCTTCGTTCGGGTTCCGGTATGACGGGGCGTTGTTCGACGGCTGAGACGGCTGAAACGGCGCACTTCGGCGGCTTCGGCAAAGGGTTGGTAAAGGGGCGGGACGGGGGTGGGCGGGGGGACTCCCCACCCCCGTAACGCCCCACCGATCCCGAAGGACCCCCCATGCACAAGCGCGCCCGTACGGGTCTCGCCGCCGCGGCGGCCACCACCGCCGTACTCGCCGCCGGCGTCACGGCCGCACCCGCCGCCCAGGCCGCCGAGGACGGCCCGGCCCCGGTCAGGAACCGGGTGCTGGTGGTCATAGCGGAGTTCAAGGACGCCCAGCACGTCGACACGGAGGCGCTCCGGCAGGACGCCGCGAAGGAGTACTTCGACGGGCCGCAGTCGATCGCCGGCTACTACACCAAGGTGTCCCAGGGCGCCTTCACCTATGTTCCGGCCGCGGAGGAGAAGGTCGTCGGGCCGTACACGCTGGATCTGCCGCAGAAGCCGTGCGACGCCGGGGCGGTCAACAAGGCCGCCCGGGAGGCCGCGGCGGCGGCCGGGTACGTCGAGAAGGAGGACTACGACTCCATCTCGGTCCTCCAGCCCGGTGAGGGCAGCGAGTGCGGCTGGCTCGGGCTCGGCTCCATGCCCGGCCCCAACACCTGGCTCCAGGTCGGCAAGGGCAAGATCGGCAAGACGGCCATGGTCCACGAGTTCGGCCACAACCAGGGCTTCAACCACCACAAGCGCGACGAGTGCCCGGGCGGCGACCTCAGCCGCTGCACCACCGCGGAGGGGCACAGCGGCCGGACCCCGATGGGCGGGGGCGGCACCGGCGTCGGCTTCGTCGCCCCGGAGCTGATCGGCAAGGGCTGGCTGCCCGGCGGCCAGGCCGTCACCGTGACGAAGTCCGCCACCTTCACGCTCAAGCCGCTGTACGGCGGTGCGGCGGGCGGGGTCCGGGCGCTGGACATCCCGCTGGGCGACGGCGGCAAGGACCGGCTGGTGGTGGAGTACCGGACCGAGGACCCGACCTACACCGATGACGACGAGGGGAACCTGGACGCGGAGGTGGAGGGGGTGCACGCCTATCTGGTGCCGGAGGGCGACTACAACAACTCCCGGCTGCTCGACCCGACGCCCGGGGAGGGCAAGGGCGACGCGGAGGCGATCACCTCGCTGACGGACGCGGCGAACAAGGTGGGGGTGAAGGTGGTGAAGTCCGGCGGCGGCTCGGCCACGGTGTCGGTGAGCCTCGGCGGGGTGCCCGCGCCCGCGGCGGACGAGTCCTCCGTCAAGCCGCAGGGCACCGACACACCTGCCCCGCAGCCGGTGAAGGGGACCGGCGGGCCCGCCACGGAGCACGGTGACGAGTCCGACGCGGCCGCCGCGCCCGGCAGCTCCTCCGCCTCCCCGGCCCCCGCCGACCACACGGAGATGGGCGGCAGCGGGAAGAAGGACCTGGCGGCCACGGGCGGCAGCTCGGCGACGCCGGTGATCGCGGGCGTCGGCGCCCTGCTGGCTGCGGCGGGCGCGCTGTGCCTGTTCGCCATGCGCCGCCGCGGTGGACGCCGGCGCGCCTGAGGCCGTCCGGGTACCGCCCGGCCCCGCGCCCCGGTACCCGGGCAGGGCGACGGGGCCGGGGACTCTCCGCAGGGAGCCCCCGGCCCCGTACGGCCGGGGGCGTCAGAAGGTGGTCAGCGGGCCGAAGGCGCCTCGTACGCAGTCGTTGGAGAAGGAGCGGGCCTCGTCGACGCGCCGCCCCTGCCAGACCCCTTGCAGGGTGACGGTGACGGGGCGCAGGTCGAGGGTGCAGGAGGTGCCGGTGTCGTGGAGCCGGGAGAGCCGGCCGTCCGCCTCCTGGAGCGCGTCACAGGCGGCGGCAGGGCGCGGGTGGGTGCCGCCGGGGGCGTAGGCGCAGGTCAGGGTGACGGCTCGCTGGGGCGCGGCGGCCATGGCGGAGGGGCCGTCGTTGACGGTCAGGACCAGCGCGGAGGGCGCGTAGAGCGACCGGGTGGCCGGAGCCTGCTCCGGGGCCGTGGGGGCGTGGAGCGACCGGGTGGGCGGGGCCTGCTCCGGGGCGGCGGCGCCTGCCGTGGCGGCGGTGATGGCGACGAGGGTCAGTGCGCCGGCGACGGCGGTGATACGGGACTTCACGGGAACTCGTTCCTCCTGGCGTACGCGGTGGAGTCTGCCGCCGCCCATATGAGGCCGACAGGCATCGCCGAGTGTCCTCGCGCAGCGGTCCGCCCGTCCGCCGAATGCGGCCCGTACACCCCTGGGTCGGCATAAGTCATCCGGTCGGATTGTCGGATGAGCGGACAGTGGACGGGAGGCGACGAGAGGGGGCGGGGCGGCGGGCGGGGCCGGGGGACGTCCTCGGTGGGAGGAGCGGCCGGCCCGGCCCCGCATCCGTACCCGTACGGTCAGGAACCCAGGATCGAGGTGAGGAACTCCCCCGTCCAGGCGAGCAGTTCGCGGCCGACGACGGGCTTGCCGCCGATCTTGCCGGAGGTGGGGCGGGGGACCAGGATCTGCTTGGTGGGGGCCTTGATGACGGTACGGGGGTAGAGCCGCTTGAGGCGCAGCTCCTGGGACTCGCGCAGGTCGACGGGGCCGAAGCGGATGTTGGGGCCCTGGAGGACGATCTCGCCGACCCCGCAGGCGCGGGCCAGCATGCGCAGGCCGGCGACCAGGAGGAGGTTCTCGACGGGCTCGGGCAGCTTGCCGTAGCGGTCGGTGAGCTCCTCGCGTACCGCCTTGATGTCCTCCTCGGTGGTGGCGGAGGCGATGGAGCGGTACGCCTGGAGGCGCAGCCGCTCGCCGGGGGCGTAGTCGTGCGGGACGTGCGCGTCGACGGGGAGTTCGATCTTGACCTCCAGCGGGGCTTCCTCTTCGACGCCGCCGTCGAGGGAGGCGCGGTAGTCGGCGACCGCCTCGCCGACCATGCGGACGTAGAGGTCGAAGCCGACGCCCGCGATATGGCCGGACTGCTCGCCGCCGAGGAGGTTGCCCGCGCCGCGGATCTCCAGGTCCTTCATCGCCACGTACATACCGGCGCCCATCTCGGTGTGCTGGGCGATGGTGGCCAGCCGCTCGTGGGCGGTCTCGGTGAGCGGCTTCTCCGGCGGGTAGAGGAAGTAGGCGTAGCCGCGCTCCCGGCCCCGGCCGACCCGGCCGCGCAACTGGTGCAGCTGGGAGAGGCCGAAGTTGTCGCCGCGCTCCACGATCAGGGTGTTGGCGTTGGAGATGTCGATGCCGGACTCCACGATCGTGGTGGAGACCAGGACGTCGTAGCGCTTCTCCCAGAAGTCGACCACGACCTGTTCCAGGGCCTGTTCGGACATCTGGCCGTGGGCGGTGGCGATCCGCGCCTCGGGGACGATCTCGCGGAGGCGGGCGGCGGCCCGGTCGATGGACTCGACCCGGTTGTGGATGTAGAACACCTGGCCCTCGCGGAGCAGTTCGCGGCGCAGCGCGGCGCCGATCTGCTTCTCCTCGTAGGGGCCGACGAAGGTGAGGACCGGGTGCCGCTCCTCGGGCGGGGTGGTGATGGTGGACATCTCGCGGATGCCGGTGACCGCCATCTCCAGGGTGCGCGGGATGGGGGTGGCGGACATGGTGAGCACATCCACGTTGGCCCGCAGCTTCTTCAGCTGCTCCTTGTGCTCGACGCCGAAGCGCTGCTCCTCATCCACGATGACCAGGCCGAGGTCCTTGAACTTGGTCTCGGAGGAGAAGAGGCGGTGGGTGCCGATGACGATGTCGACCGAGCCGTCCCGCAACCCTTCCAGGGTGGCCTTCGCCTCGGTGTCGGTCTGGAAGCGGGAGAGCGCCCGGACGTTGACCGGGAACTGCGAGTACCGCTCGGAGAAGGTGCCGAAGTGCTGCTGGACGAGCAGCGTGGTGGGGACCAGGACGGCGACCTGCTTGCCGTCCTGCACCGCCTTGAACGCGGCGCGCACCGCGATCTCGGTCTTGCCGTAGCCGACGTCGCCGCAGATCAGCCGGTCCATCGGGACCGTCTTCTCCATGTCCTCCTTGACCTCGGCGATGGTGGACAGCTGGTCGGGGGTCTCCGCGTAGGGGAAGGCGTCCTCCAGCTCCCGCTGCCAGGGGGTGTCCGGGGCGAAGGCGTGGCCGGGGGCCGCCATCCGGGCGCTGTAGAGCTTGATCAGGTCGGCGGCGATCTCCTTGACCGCCTTCTTGGCCCGGGCCTTGGTCTTGGTCCAGTCCGCGCCGCCCAGCCGGTGCAGGGTCGGGGCCTCGCCGCCCACGTACTTGGTGACCTGCTCCAGCTGGTCGGTGGGGATGTACAGCCGGTCGCCGGGCTGGCCGCGCTTGGCCGGGGCGTACTCGACCAGCAGGTACTCGCGGGTGGCGCCCTGCACGGTGCGCTGCACCATCTCGATGTAGCGGCCCACACCGTGCTGCTCGTGCACGATGTAGTCGCCGGCTTCGAGGGTGAGCGGGTCGATGGTCTTGCGGCGGCGGGCCGGCATCCGGCCGCCGTCCTTGCCGGCCGCCTTCTGGCCGGAGAGGTCGGTCTCGGTGAGGACGGCCAGCTTGAGGGCGGGGTCGACGAAGCCGTGGTCGATGGAGCCGCAGGAGACATGGACGACGGAGGGGGAGATGGCGGCCAGGTCGCGGTCGAGGCGGGCGGGGATGCCCTCGCCGCCCAGGACCTCGACGGTACGGGAGGCGGGGCCGTGCGCCTCGGTGACGAAGACCGTCCGCCAGCCGTCGGCCAGCCAGCCCTTGGTGTCGGCCAGCGCGCGGGCGGTGTCGCCCCGGTAGGTCTCCGGGGCGCGCATCCCGAGGGTGACGGTGTCCTCGTCCAGCTCCGCGTCGGCGGCGAAGGGTGACACCGACCACCACATCATGCCCAGCTCACGGGCCCGGTCCCGGACGTCGGCGATACCGCGGAGGGAGGCCGCGCCCACATCGATGGGGGCCTCGCCCCCACCCGCGGTGGCCGCCCAGGAGGCGGCCAGGAACTCCTGGCTGGTGGCCACCAGGTCGGCCGCCCGGGTGCGGACCCGCTCCGGGTCGCAGACCACCGCCATCGAGCCGGCCGGCAGCACGTCGAGCAGCAGCTCCATCTCGTCCACCAGCACCGGGGCCAGGGACTCCATGCCCTCCACCGCGATGCCCTCGGCGATCTTGCCCAGCAGTTCGCCCAGCTCCGGGTGCGCCTCGGCGAGCGCGGCGGCCCGCTCCCGTACCTCGCCGGTGAGCAGCAGCTCACGGCAGGGCGGCGCCCACAGACCGTGCTCGGCGACCTCCAGGGACCGCTGGTCGGCCACCTTGAAGTAGCGGATCTCCTCGACGTCGTCGCCCCAGAACTCCACCCGCAGGGGGTGCTCCTCGGTGGGCGGGAAGACGTCCAGGATGCCGCCGCGTACGGCGAACTCGCCGCGCTTCTCGACCAGCTCGACGCGGGCGTAGGCGGCCGCGGCCAGTCCCTGGACGATCTGCTCCAGGTCGGCCTGCTGCCCGGTGCGCAGGGCCACCGGCTCCAGCTCGCCCAGCCCCTTGACCTGCGGCTGGAGTACGGAGCGGATGGGGGCGACGACGACCGAGACGGGGCCGGTGGCCGGGTCGTCGGCGGACGGGTGGGCCAGCCGGCGCAGGACGGCGAGGCGGCGGCCCACGGTGTCCGAGCGCGGGGAGAGCCGTTCGTGCGGCAGCGTCTCCCAGGACGGGAACTCGGCCACTTTGTCGGGGTCGAGGAGGGTACGCAGGGCCGCCGCCAGGTCCTCCGCCTCGCGTCCGGTCGCGGTCACCGCCAGCACCGGGCGGCCGGCGTCCCGGGCCAGCGCGGCGATCGCGAACGGCCGGGCGGCCGGCGGTCCGACCAGGTCCACCTGGGGCCGGCGGCCGTCGGCGGCGGCCTTGACCGCGTCGGCGAGGGCGGGGTCCTTGACGACGGCGTCGAGCAGACCGTGCAAGCTCATGGAGGCGTCCATCCGGGGAGATACGGGGGTCACGGGGGCGTGAAGGGGGCGGGGGGTCGGCGCGGGGGGCGGGAGGGGTCAGCGGGGGCGGGGGCAACGCGGAAGGCCCGACACGTCACACGGGCCGGGGTTTCCCAGCGTACGACGTGCCTGTGACAGCCGCGTCCGAAACCGGACGCCCGCCGAGGCGCCCGCCGGGAGGCCCGGGGTCCCGGGGTGGGCGCGGGGGCCGACCCCGGTGGTCGGCCGGTCGGACGTGTTCCCGGACACTTGTGCCGTAACAGGTCAACCGTGCGAGGCCCGGGGGGCGTATACGGCTTCGGCGCCATAGGACCGGGGCGCACGGCAGCAGCAAGTGAAGGAGCCGACCACCCATGCGCGGAGACACCGTCGCCGCCCCCGCCGCGCGCGGGGCCGGAACCGGGGAGCCGGAGGCGCCGGTACCGATACCCGTGGCGGCGAAGGCGGCGTCGGCGGATTCCGGGGCGGTGACGGCGGTATCGGGGGGTCCTGGGGCGGCGAAGGCGGCGTCGGGGGGTTCCGCGGCGACGAAGGCGGCGTCGGCGGGTTCCGGGGGCCGGTGGGTCGGGGTGGGCTGGGGGGAGCGCGCTCCCTGGCTGCTGGCCCTGCTGCTCTTCGCCGCGTACACCGCCCTCTCCGTGCTGCGCTACCACCGGATGGAGACCCGCTCCTGGGACCTGGGCATCTTCGAGCAGGCGATCCGCGGCTACGCCTGGCTGGGGGCGCCGATCGCCGACCTGAAGGGGCCGGGGGACAATGTCCTCGGTGATCACTTCAGTCCGGTCACCGCGCTGATCGCGCCCGTCTACCGGGTCTTCCCGACCCCGGTGACGCTGCTGGTGGTGCAGGCGGCGCTGTTCGCGCTGGCCGCGGTCCCGGTGGCCCGGGCGGCCGGGCGGCTGCTGGGGCGGGGCAAGGGGCTATCGGTCGGGGCGGCCTTCGGGCTCTCCTGGGGCATGCAGCGGGCGGTGGACTTCGACTTCCACGAGATCTGCTTCGCCGTCCCGCTGATCGCCTTCTCGCTGGAGGCGCTGCTCGCCCGGCGCTGGCGGGCCGCCCTGCTGTGGGCGCTGCCGCTGGTGCTGGTGAAGGAGGACCTGGGGGTCACGCTCGGCGCGATCGCCCTGGTCACCGCCTGGCGGGCCCGCCGGGACTCGCGCCGGGCGGTGTGGTGGGCGCTGGGGGCGGCCGCGTTCGGGGCACTCGCCGCGCTGCTGGCCTTCACCGTGCTGATCCCGGCCTTCAACACCGCGGGCGGCTACGACTACTGGGCCAAGGTGGACGGCGGGCCCACCCCGCTGGCGGGCGCCGAGACCAAGGTGCGCACCCTGCTGTGGCTGCTGCTGCCGACGACCGGGCTGCTGGCGCTGCGCTCCCCGCTGCTGCTGGTCGCCGCCCCCACGATCGGCTGGCGCTTCCTCTCCGGTGACGACCACTACTGGTCCACGGACTGGCACTACAGCGCCGTACTGATGCCGGTGCTGCTGCTGGCGCTCGCCGACGCGGCGGACATCACGCGCCGCAGCCCGCGGCCCTGGCTGCGGCGGTACGCCGACGGGCTGCCGGCCTGCGCGGCGGCGGCCGCCCTGGCGCTCACCCCGTCGCTGCCGCTGGGCGCCCTCACCGAGTCCGCGGCCTGGCGCAAGCCGGAGAAGGCGGTGGTGGCCGAACGGATCCTGGACCGCATCCCGGACGGGGCGACCGTGGAGGCCAACGTGGGCCCGATCAGCCGGCTGGCCGGGCGCTGCCGGGTGCTGTGGGTGGGCGACTCGCGCGGGGTCACCCCTGACTACATCGCGCTGAACAACGGCTCCGGCTGGGTGCGCGACCCCTATGCGTACGCCCGCCGGCTGCATCCGAAGGCCCGCTACTACCTCCATGGCGAGGGCGGCGGCTATCTGGTGCTGAAGCGGAGCGGGTGAGGTTTCCCCGGTTTCCTCGGTTTCCTTGGGGTTTCTTCGGTTTCCTTGGGGTTTCCTCGGTTTCCTTGGGGTTTCCTCGGTTCGTCGGTTCCTGGGTTTCCTTGGCGGTCACCAGCCCGGGTGGCCGCCGTCGGCCAGGGCGCCCGCCAGCTCCGTGCGGCGGCGTATGCCCAGCTTGCGGTAGGTGCTGGTCAGATGGGTCTCCACGGTGCGGCGGGCCAGGTGCAGCAGCCCGGCGATCTCGGTGTTGGTGCGGCCGTCCGCGGCCAGCCGGGCGATCCGCCGCTCGCTGCCGGTCAGCGCCCCGGAACCGGTACGGGCCGCCGCCGGGGCGCGGGCGCCGCCCTCGCGCAGCGCCTGGCCGGTCTGGTCGAGCAGCCAGCGGGACCCCGTGCGCTCGGCCAGCTCGGCCGCCTCGCGCAGACAGCCCCGGGCCCGGCCGCGCTCCCCGGCGGTGATCAGCTGGCGCCCCTGGGCGAGCAGGGCCGAGGCCAGCTCCGGGGCGGCGGCGCCGGGCGCCTCCCGCAGGGTCCGCACGGCCTGCTCGGCCAGGGCCAGACCGCGCCGCCCGCCGGTGGCGGTGCCCAGGACGCGCAGGGCGCTGCCCACCGTACGCGGGGTGTCCCACACCCGGGCGAGCCGCAGCTCCTCGTCGACCAGGGCCAGCGCCTCCCGGCCGCCGCCCAGCGCCAGCCGGCATTCCGCGGCGGCCGTGCGCCAGGGGGTGACCACCGGGCTGACCACCTCGCGGGCGGACTGGCGCCGGCCGCACTCCAGAAAGTCGTGGAGCGCGCCCGCCGGGTCCCCGATGGCGGTCCGCAGCACCCCGCGGGCGTAGAGGAAGCGGTTCAGGTACCAGCCCTCGGAGGCCTCCCGTAGGTCGAAGCGGTCGGCGAACCGCCGCGCCTCGTCGAGCCGGCCGGTGTGCACCAGCGCCACCAGTGCGTGGGCGTCCCGGTTGGACGGGCGAGCGGTGATGTCGGGGACGATGGAGACGTGGGCGAGCAGGGTGGTGTGGTCGCCGCGGGCGGCGGCGATGTCGGCTCGGGTGTCCAGGAGGGCGAGGTGCATCGGGTGGAGGAGGGAGGGGTGCTGTCCGGCCAGTCCGCTGTCCACCAGCCGGTCGGCCTCGTCCAGTTCGTCCGCCCACTGGGCCACCGCCGCGGCCGTGCCCAGCAGGAACGGCTCGGCCAGCGGGTCGGCGGGCTGGGCGAGCAGCTCCCGCATCCGCCGCATGGCCTCCCGGGCGGAGAGCAGCCCGGCCGTGGCCGCGTGCCGCAGCAGCAGGGCCTGACCCGCGGTGCCCACCGCCTCCGGGGAGTGCGCCCCGGCCTCGCGCAGCCGGCGGTAGACCGCCTCGCGGGCCGCCGGGTCGGAGTCGGACAGTAAAGCGGTGGCGGTCCGCACGGTGCGGGCCAGCTCCGGGTGCCCGGCCATCCGGCCCTCGGCGCGGCCCAGTACCTCCAGGGCGGTGCGGATCTCGCCGCGGGCGGCCAGGGCGGTGCCCAGCGCCACGGCGGAGCGCACCCGGTTGCGGGGCGGGGCCGGCAGGTGCTGCGCCTCGGCCAGCCGGGCGATGGCCGCCGGGGCGTCGGCGGAGGCGTACTCCAGGGAGCCGAGCTCGGTCAGCAGGCGCTGCCGCAGACCGTCGGGCAGCGGTTCGTCCAGCGCCCGGCGGAGATAGCCGGCGGCGTCGTCGGGCCGGTCGCCGTGCACCGCGACCGTCACCGCGTCCCGCAGCACCCGCAGCGCCCAGGGCAGCCCGACGGCCGGTGCCCGCAGCAGCTGGCCGGCGACCGCCTCGACCCGGTCGCCCCGGTGCAGCATCACCTCCGCCGCCGCCCGGTGCGCCGCCTCCCGGCGCGGGCGGGGCCAGCCGGTGAGCACGGCGTCGCGCAGCAGCGGATGGGCGTAGCGGGGGCGCTCGGCGGCGTCGCGGCGCAGCACCCCGAGCCGGACCATGGCGGCGAGCCAGCCGGCGGTACGGGCCGGGTCGGTGCCGGCCGCGGTGGCGATCAGCTCCACCGGGTCACCGGTCGGGCCGGGCGGCCACGCCTCCTCCAGCGCGGCCAGGCAGCGGGCCGCGTCGGCGGTGCCGGGACCGGCGCTCTCCAGCCACCAGGACACGGCCGCCGGGTAGGTGCCCGGGTACAGCGCGGCGCAGGTCTGCGGCAGTTCGGGGACACCGGCGGGGGCCGGGGTGCCGCCGAGGTCGTCCAGGAGGGCGCGCAACAGCGCGGGGCTGCCCGCGGCGGCCCGTACGCACCAGGCCGCCCACCGCTCGCCGGCCGCCGGGAACGCGGACCGGACCAGCGCATCCGCCGCCGGGTCGCTGAGCGGGGCGAGGGTGTGGGTGCGCACCAGGGACGGGGGCAGCGGCTGGGCCAGCCCGGCGGGGCCCGGCTCGACGTCGTACTGACTGCGCTCGGTGGCCAGCAGCAGGACCGGCAGCCCCTCCACCCGCCGGGCCGCCTCGGCCAGCCAGCGGCGGGAGGCCCCGTCGGCGAGGTGGACGTCGTCCACGGCCAGCAGCAGCGGTGCCTCGGCCGCGTAGGAGCGCAGCAGCCGCCACAGCCGGGCGGCGCTGGCCCGGTCGTCGCCGTCGGGCGTCAGGTCCGCGAACTCCGGTACGGCGCTGAGCAGATGGAGCACGGTGGCGAAGGGCACCGCGGTGTCCTCGGGCGAGCAGCGGGCCCGCAGCACCCGCAGGCCCCGGTCGGCGGCGTGGCGCGCGGCGGCCTCCAGCACGGCGGTGCGGCCGGTGCCGGTGGCGCCGCGGACCAGGACGAGGCCGCCGCTGCCGGCCCGGGCGCGCGCGGCCTCGGTCGCGACCAGGGCCAGGGCCTCGTCGCGCTCCCGGAGCGTCGCGGTCACGGTCACCGGTGTCTCCCCTCCCCTTGGCCCGGTAGGTGCTCCCCCGTGGTGCTCCCTCCTGGGAGACGGGCGTTCGGCCGTGTTGGTGAAGTGAGATGACACACGTTCAGTGGTGGGGCGGTCACCGGCGCGCCGGTTTCCCTTGGCCGGTGCGGCCTGCACCCACAGCCGCCCCCGGCCGCCTCCGGGGTGCCTTCCCGGCCCCGTCCCCCCGTGCCCCGCCGACGGCGGTCTGTGCGCGGCGGGTCCTTCACGGCGGGCCCCGCGCCGGACTCGTGGTGTGTCTCGTGGTCCTCCACGATTGCGCTTCGGGTGGCGGCCCGAGAACGCTGGACGGCGTTCCTCCGCCGCCGGCCCGAGCCGGACGGCGGGCTCCTGAACAGGAGGAAACGCTTGCTCACCGCACCCCGGACCACCGTCCCGTCCACCTCCGGAACCCGAACCGGCACCGGCCCCGTTTCCTGGCCGGGCACCGGCACGCTCCGTTCGGCTCCCGGCTCCGGTGGCGTCCCGCGCGTCCCGGTGGCCGTGACCGGCTCGGACCCGCTCAGCCGCGAGGGCGCGGTCAGCCAGTTGCGCCGCCATCCGGAGATCGACCTGCGCGAGGAGTGCGGCCCGGGCACGGTGGCGCTGCTCGTGGAGGACTCCCTCGACGACGCGGCGCTCGCCCGGTTGCGCCGGGTCGCGCGCGGCGAGGGCACCCGGGCCGTGCTGGTGGTCGGCTCCCTCCGGGAGAGCCAGCTGCTGGACATCGTGGAGTGCGGTGTCGGCGCCATCGTGTGGCGGCACGAGGCCACCGCGCACCGGCTGGTACAGGCGGTGCTGGCCGCCTCCCGGGGCGACGGGGACCTGCCGGCCGACCTGCTGGGGCGGCTGATCAGCCAGGTGGGCACCCTGCACCGGGGCGGCGCGAGCCGCACCGGCCCCGCCTCGCCCGGGCTGGTGCCCCGCGAGGTGGACGTGCTGCGGCTGGTGGCCGAGGGCCTCGACACCGGGGAGATCGCCGGGCGGCTCTCGTACTCCGAACGGACCGTCAAGAACGTGCTGCACGGGCTGACCACCCGGCTCCATCTGCGTAACCGCGCCCACGCCGTGGCCCACGCGCTGCGCGAGGGCTACATCTGACCGTGACGGCGGCGGCCGGCCGGAGGGGGAACCGCTCAGCGGCGGCGAGCGTTCGGCGGCGGCAAGGGCCGCCGGGCCGGTGCCGGAGAAGCGGGAGGTACGGGTGGCAGCAGGGGCCTGAGCTGGGAAGACCGGTACCGGTAGGGCACCGGGCGGAGGGCGGCGGCGAGCGACACGCCGCCTTCACCATCCCTTCAGGAATGAGGTGTCCATGCCCTGGAGTGGGTCTCCGCCGGCCACCGCCGGCGACCACTCCGAGAACGGACACCCGCAGATGACCCGTCCTGCCCACCCCCTCCGGCGCTCCGCCACCCCGCTGCTCGCGGCGGCGACCCTGACCGCCGCGCTGGCCGTCGCCGGTCTGCCCGCCCCGGCCGCCGCGTCCGCCGCGTCCGCCGCCACCATCGCGGCCTCCGCGTCCAACCCCAACCCCCGGGACTGGCCCGGGATGCGGGACGGCGGCGCGATCGATCCGAAGAGCCTGGTGCTGCCCCGGTGGATGTCGCAGATCAGCGGCGTCATCGGGAACCGGCCGCTGAACCGGATCGTGATGCCCGGCAGCCATGACGCCGGCTCCTGGAGCATCACCGACCGGACCGGGGTCTGCGACACCGCGTCCGAGGCGGACCTGGCGCGGAAGTTCCCGCCGGTCGCCGCCGCCATCTCGATCACCCAGATGTCGACCATCAAGCAGCAGCTCGCCAACGGTTCGCGCTATCTGGACCTGCGGCTCTGCAAGCAGGGCGGCAAGTGGTACACGTACCACGGCGGTCCGCTGGGCGGCCTGTTCTTCGACGACCCGGCCACCGGGCGCAAGGGCGAGATCAACGAGATCGCCGAATGGCTCCGCGACCACCCCGAGGAGATCGTGACCATCGAGCTGCGCACCTCGGTGTCGGCCGACTCCGACCCCTCCGAGGCCCGGAACACCGCCGCCGAGGACGAGGCCGAGGCGGTGGACCTGCTCGGCGCGGCGATCGGCACCGACCGCATCGCCGACCGGAGCAAGCTCTCCCCCACCTCCACGTACAACCAGTTCATGGCCGCGAAGGCCAACGTGGTCCTGATCGACACCAAGAACCGCACGGGCCACCCGTGGGCGTGGCGCAGCGACACGGTGGAGAGCCGCGACAGCTATGTGGAGAACAAGGACTGGGGCGGGCTGATCCGCGACGCGCTGAAGGGCCGCACCGCGATCGACAAGATCAGCGACACCGCGATCAAGCGGAACGAGGAGGTGCTGCTGAACGACTTCGGGGACTCGAACAAGCTGTTCACGCTCTCCGGGAACGTGGACTCCACGCTCGCCCTCCCCGACGCCGTCGCCGACGTGGCCGCCACCATGGACTACAAGCCGGACGGCATGCCGTACATGCTGTATCTGGCCCGGGAGCACAACACCCGGCTGCTGGCGAAGCTGGAGGGCCGCTGGCGCCACTCGGACATCGCCCGCAACGGCAACATCGTCCAGATCGACTATGTCGGCATGGGCGGCCGGCGCGCCGACGGGTCGATCATCTTCTCCGACGACATGAGCGCCGCGATCATCGCCAACAACACCCCGACGACGGCGCCGAACACCCTGGTGGGCGCCGAGCGCCGGGCCGACGGCGGCTGGAACGCCACGGCGGAGCTGCCGGGGGCGTACTCCTCGGCGGAGTTCGGCGGGGGCGAGCGGGCGGTGACCGCGATGCCGGACGGCTCGCTCCACTTCGCCGCCTATGGCGCCGACAACCTGATGTACCACAACATCCGCTTCGCCGACGGCTCCTGGCAGGGCTGGCAGCGGTTCAACAGCGCCGACGCCGACCGCCGGTTCCGGACCGGGCCGCTCGCCGTGGCCAGCACCCCCGACGGCACCCTGCACATCGCCGCCGTCGACAAGGACGGCAATCTGATGCACACCCTGCGCCGGCCGGACGGCAGCTGGCAGGAGGGCTGGGGCGCCGTCCCGGACGGCCAGGGCCGCCCGTTCCAGGCCAAGGGCGTGGCGCTCGCCGGGCTGCCCAACAACTCGATCAAGGTGCTCGCCTACGGCAAGGACGGCGCCATGCGGATGACCGAGCGGTATGCGAACGGGCTGTGGGAGCAGACGGGCTGGCAGACCATCCCCGGCGTGGGCGCCCCGGTCTTCGCGGGACGTGAACTGGCCGTCGCCACGACCAAGGACCACTCCGTCCAGATCGCCGCGATCGGCCAGGACGGGAAGGTCTACCACATGGTCCAGGACGTACGGCGGGTCAACAAGCCCTGGGGATCCGTGCAGTGGTCGGCGGACGAGGCGATGCAGGCCACCGATGTCTCACTCGCCACCCTGCCGGACGGCTCCGCGCAGCTGGTCGCCATCGGCCTGGACGGCAACGTCTGGCACACCGTGCGGCACGGGGACGGCTCCTGGACCGGCTTCGGCTCGGTACGCGGCTCCTACGGCCGGGCCCTGGCCGCCACCGGGGTCGGCATCACCGCCCTCCCGGACGGCCGCACCTACACCCTCGCCGGCGCCCGCTGAGCCCGGGGAGCGGAGGGGGCAGCGCCGCCCGTTGACCTCGGCCGGAGGGGGCAGCAGCGGTGCCTGCCACCCCTCTCCGTGCTCTCCCCCCGGGGGGCTCCACCTCCACCCCCGTGAGAGGTGGAGCCCCGTCCGGGGTGGGCCGGTCGGCCCGGCCCGCTCGGGGTGGGCCGGTCGGCCGACCCGTGAAGGGCGCCGGGCGGGCGGCCACCGAGCGGTGCCGCGCGTGCTACTCGCTGGCTATCGCGTTCAGCACGTTCATCCGGCCCGCCCGGAAGGCCGGGACCAGGGCGGCTATCAGGCCGACGAAGGCCGAGCCGACGAAGACCGCGAGGATCGTCGGCCAGGGGATCTCCAGCACCTTCAGCCCCTCCAGGGCCAGCAGCTTCTGCGCCGCGGTGCCCCAGCCCATGCCGAGCCCGAGGCCGAGCAGCGCGCCGAACAGGGCGATCACCACCGACTCCAGCCGGATCATGCGGCGCAACTGGCGGCGGGAGAGCCCGATGGCCCGCATCAGGCCGATCTCCCGGGTGCGCTCCACCACCGACAGGGCCAGGGTGTTCACCACGCCGAGGACGGCGACGATGATCGCCAGCGCCAGCAGCCCGTAGACGATGTTGAGCAGCTGCCCGACCTGGTCCTCCAACTGCTTCTTGTAGTCGGTCTGATCACGGACGTCGTACTGCGGGTAGGCCGCCAGGGCCTTCTTCAGCGCGCTGTAGGCGGCCGCCTCCTGGCCGTCCCGGGCCTTGGCGAACATGATGGCGTTCTGCGGCATCTTCTCCGCGGGCAGGTACTTCTCCACGGTGGTGATGCCGGTGTACCAGGCGCCCCGGTCCACGGTGTCCTCGTCGGAGGTGATGGCCGCGACCTTCAGCCGGGCCGTCTCGCCTCCCTTGAACGCCACGGTCAGGGTGTCGCCCAGCTTCACCCCGTGCCGGTTCGCATAGGCGTCGCCGACCGACATGGCGTCCTTGCCGTAGGCGGCGGGCAGCTCACCGGCGACGGTCTCGCGGCGCAGGTCGGAGGCGTAGGTCGGGTCGGCGGCGACCAGGCCCTCGGTCTCCTTCTTCCCGTCGGGGGAGGTCACCACGGCGTCCACGATCCGGTAGTCGGTGACATGGTCCAGCCCGTCGCTGTCCTTCATGGCCCGCTCGGCCTGCGGCATGATCGGCTGGCCGGTGGGGCTCATCACGATGAAGTCGGCGCCCACCGTGCGGTCCAGCTCGTCGGTGGCCGAGGCCACCATGGAGGAGCCGACCACCGCGAGCCCCGCGACCAGGGCGAGCCCGATCATCAGCGCGGCACCGGTGGCGCCGGTGCGGCGCGGGTTGCGCAGCGCGTTGCGCTCGGCGAGGCGGCCGACGGGGCCGAAGACCCGCAGCACCAGGGCGCCCAGCACCCGGACCACACCGCCGGCCAGCAGCGGGCCGACCACCACGAAGCCGATCAGGGTGAGCACCACCCCGAGGCCCAGCAGCAGCGATCCGTCGGCCGCCTCGGTGGAGCGCGCGGCCCCGATCAGGGCGGCGGCGCCACCGGCGGTGAGCAGCAGTCCGAGGATGCCGCGCACCCGGCCGGCCCGGCGGTCCGCCGGGGTGCCGGCGTCCCGCAGCGCGGCCATCGGGGAGACCTTGCCCGCCCGGCGGGCCGGGGCGTAGGCGGCGACGACGGTGACGACGACACCGAGGACCAGCCCGACCACCGGGGTGGTCCAGCGGATCGTCAGATCGCTGGTGGACAGCTCCATGCCGACGGCCGACATCAGCTCCATCAGCCCGATGGCCAGGCCGACTCCGGCGCCGACGCCCAGGACCGAGCCGAACACCCCGAGCAGCACCGCCTCGACCAGCACCGAGCGGTTGACCTGGGAGCGGCTGGAGCCGATGGCCCGCAGCAGGCCGATCTCCCGGGTGCGCTGGGCGACCAGCATGGAGAAGGTGTTGACGATGAGGAACACCCCGACGAGCAGGGCGATCCCGGCGAAGCCGAGCATCGCGTACTTCATCACGTCCAGGAAGCCGGCGACGTCCTGCCGCCCGGCGTCCGCGACCTCGCTCTGCGTCCGCACCTGGTACTTCCCGCCGAGCGCGCTCGCCACGTCCTTCTTCAGCCGCTCCTGGCCCACCCCGTCGGCGGCGTCCACGGACACCCGGGTGAACAGGTCCTTGCCGCCCAGCAGCCGCTGCTGCGCGGTGGCGGTGTCGAACCAGACGATGGCCGCGCCGGGGTTGGTCACCTTGAAGGCCGCGGTGCCCGATATCCGGGCGGTGAAGTCACCGGTGACGGCGATGGTGCGCAGCTCGTCGCCGATCTTCAGCCCGTGCTTCTCCGCGGTGTCGGCGTCCACCAGCACCTCGGTGGGGCCGCGCGGGGCGTGACCGGAGGCGATCTCCATCGAACGCAGCTCACCGGGCGTCCAGTTGCCCGCGATGGTGGGGGCACCGGTGGTGGAGCCCATGTTCTTGTTGTGCGAGTCGACCACGGTGACGCTGGTCGAGGCGACCTCGCCCCGCGCGGACTCCACCCCGGGGACCGCGGCCACCCGCTCGACCAGGGAGGCGGGCAGTGCCTCGGGCCGGCCCGTCGCCGGGCCCGAGTCGTCGTCCTCGCCCCCGGCGCCCCTGGGGCTGACCGTGACATCGGAGGCGTCCAGCGCGAACAGCTTGTCGAAGGTGGTGTTCATGGTGTCGGTGAACACCAGGGTGCCGCTGACGAACGCCACCGACAGCAGTACCGCCACCGCCGACAGCGCCATCCGGCCCTTGTGGGCGAGGACGTTGCGCAGGGAGGTTCTCAGTACGCTCACGACGTCCGTCCCCGGGCGTCGAAGTCCTTCATCCGGTCGAGCACGGCCTCGGCGGTGGGGCGGGTCATCTCGTCCACGATCCGGCCGTCCGCCAGATACAGCACCCGGTCCGCGTAGCTCGCCGCCACCGGGTCATGGGTGACCATCACGATGGTCTGGCCCAACTCGTCCACCGAGCGGCGCAGAAAGCCCAGGATCTCCGCGCCGGCCCGGGAGTCCAGATTCCCCGTGGGCTCGTCGCCGAAGATGATCTCCGGCCGAGCGGCCAGCGCCCGCGCCACCGCGACCCGCTGCTGCTGGCCGCCGGAGAGCTGGCCCGGCCGGTGCTTCAGCCGCTCGGACAGGCCCACCGTCTCCACCACCCGCGCCAGCCAGCCCGCGTCGGGCCGGCGGCCGGCGATGTCCATCGGCAGGGTGATGTTCTCCAGGGCGTTGAGCGTCGGCAGCAGGTTGAACGCCTGGAAGATGAAGCCCACCCGGTCCCGGCGCAGCTGGGTCAGCTTCTTGTCCTTCAGCCCGGTGATCTCCGTGTCGGCGAGGAAGATCTGCCCGCCGGTGACCGTGTCCAGCCCGGCCAGGCAGTGCATCAGCGTCGACTTGCCGGAGCCGGACGGGCCCATGATGGCCGTGAACTCGCCCTGGGCGATGTCCACGTCCACCTGGTCCAGCGCCACGACCCGGGTCTCCCCGGTCCCGTACGCCTTGACGACCTGGCGCGCCCGGGCGGCAACGGCCGTCCGCCCTCCCGTACCCCCATAGGTGGGGCTCGTCACAGCCGTTGTCACGTGATGTCTCCTTAAGTCGGTCACAGCCGGTCACAGCCGGGCCCGCGCGGTCTCGCCGGACGCGGCCCGGTGCCGTGCGGCTCCGTATGAAGTGTTTCGCGCCAGGGCACCTGGGCGCCCTGGTGCCTGGCGCAGTCTTTTCCCGGGGGTTAACCCCACCCCCGGCCCCGCCCGCCCCGTGGCCGCCCGTGGCCGTCCCGCGTTCGCCCCTGTGGCCGTCCCCGTACCCGCCGCCGTCTCCCGGCGCCGTAAGAACAACCTAAGGACGCCGCCGCCCGCGCTCCTCCTCCGGCGGGACGAACCGACCCCCGCTCGAACCGGGGACCCGCCCCTAGGGGTTCTCCACCGGGAGGAGGAGTGAGAGGGTGAGCCGGCCAACTACATGCACAGGGAAAGGACTTCCGGTGGCGAAGAAGGTGCCGAAGAGGGCGCCGCGGAAAGCGCCGAGGAAGGTGCCGGGGAAGGCGCCGAGGAAGGTGCCGGAGGGGGCCGCGAAGGGGGTGCCTTCCGGCGGGGGCGCGGAGGCGACCGCCACCGCCGCGACCGCCACCGCCGCGACCGCCACCGGCGGACGCGGACCGCTGGTCGCCGCGCTGATGCTCGGCATGGCCCTGGCCGCCCTCGACGCCACCATCGTCTCCACCGCGGTCCCGCAGATCGTCGGCGACCTCGGCGGACTCTCCGTCTTCTCCTGGCTGTTCGCCGGCTATCTGCTCGCCGTCACCGTCACCCTGCCCGTCTACGGCAGGCTGTCCGACACCCACGGCCGCAAGCCCGTGCTGATCGCCGGGATCGTGCTCTTCCTGGCCGGCTCACTGCTGTGCGCCGCCGCCTGGGACATGCCCTCGCTGATTGCGTTCCGCATCGTCCAGGGCCTCGGCGGCGGCGCCCTCCAGGGCACCGTGCAGACCATCGCCGCCGACCTGTACCCGCTCAGGGAACGCCCGCGCATCCAGGCCCGGCTCTCCAGCGTCTGGGCCGCCTCGGCCGTCGCCGGCCCCGCGCTCGGCGGGCTGCTCGCCGGGTACGCGCACTGGCGGCTGATCTTCCTGATCAACCTGCCCGTCGGACTGCTCGCCCTCTGGCTGGTCGCCCGCCACCTGGTCGAACCCGCCCGCACCGCGCCCGAACGGCCGGAGGCCGAACCCGCCCGCACCGCGCCCGAACGACCGGAGACCCCACCCGCCCGGGTCGACTGGCCCGGCGCGCTCGCCATCTTCGCCACCGGCGCCCTGCTGCTGACCGCGCTCGTCCAGGGCGGCACCGCCTGGCCCTGGCTCTCCGCGCCCTCCCTCGGCCTGCTCGGCGCCGCCGCGCTCGCCGCCGCCGTCACCGTCGCCGTGGAACGCCGCGCCGCCGAACCGATCATCCCCGGCTGGGTGTGGCGGCGGCGCACCATCGCCGCGGTCAACCTCGCCCTCGGCGCGCTCGGACTGCTGATGGTGGCGCCGACCGTGTTCCTCCCGACGTACGCGCAGTCCGTCCTGGGCCTCGGGCCCGTCGCGGCCGGCTTCGTGCTCTCCGCCATGACCCTGACCTGGCCGGTCAGCGCCGCCCTCTCCAGCCGCGTCTACACCAGGATCGGGTTCCGGCGCACCGCGATCATCGGCATGACCTGCTCCACCGCCGTGCTGCTCGCCTTCCCGCTGCTGCCCTACCCCGGCGCACCCTGGCAGCCCACGCTGATCATGCTGCTGCTCGGCGGCTGCCTGGGGCTGTTCCAACTGCCTCTGATCGTCGGCGTCCAGTCCACCGTCCCCTGGTCCGAACGCGGCACCACCACCGCGTCCGTGCTGTTCTGCCGCCAGGTCGGGCAGAGCCTGGGCGCCGCGCTCTTCGGCGCCGTCGCCAACGCCGTCCTCGGCTCCCACCTCACCGAGGCCGGCCCCGCGCGCGGCGGCCTGGACGACCCGGCGGCCGCGCTCACCCCACGCGCCGTGGACGCGGCCGTGGAGTACGTCTTCCTGGGCGCCGCCGCGGCCGGCGCCCTGGCCGTCCTGGTCCTGCTCACCCTGGCGCCCCGCCGCTTCCCCGTCCTCCCCGAGGACCGCGCCGCCGCCCCACCACCGGAACCGGCCGTGCCCGTGGAGGACTTGGAGCCCTGAGACGGTGTCCCGGGTGGCGGCGAGGTGAAGGGCACGCGGATACGGAGGCTTCAGGGGCCGGGCCGGCCCGTGGACGGGCGCGCCGGGTTACGGTGCGGGCATGGGGAAGATCGGGGAGGGTTCGGCGGTGGGCGGGACGGTGCTGATGGTGGCGGTGTCACCGGCGGGCCGGATGCGGTTGATGGACGCCGGTGGCGTCCTGGGCCCACTGGCCGCGGTGGGCACGGACCGGCTGGCCGGGACGGACGGCGCGGTGTCGGTGGTGGAGCTGGCCGACCCGGCGGACCCGCAGGCCGTGCTGACCCGCGTGCGCACCGCGGCCGCGGCGCCGGGGCGGCTGACCGTGGTGATCGCCGGGCAGCTGCATCTGGACGAGCGGCAGCAGCGGCTGCACCTGGCCCTGGCGCGCAGTACGCCGGCCGCGCTGCGGTACACCGCCCTGCCCTGGGACTGGGTGATGGACGCGCTGGCCGCCCGGCCGCCCGGCGCCACGACGATGGTCCTCGACCTGGTCGCCGACGCGGCCGCCTGGCAGCGGTTGCGGGCCGGCGGGCTCGGAACGGGACTGCGCCTGTTCGGCCGGGTGGTCCCGCCACCCGGCCGGCGCCGGACGGTGCGGCCGGACTATCTGATGGCCCTTGCCACCGCGTGGCGCACCGGCCCCGCGATCTCGCTGGAGGCGCTGCACGAGCGGGCCGTCGCCGAAGTCGGCGGCCGGGAGGGGGCACTGGTCCTGGACGGGTCGCCTCCCACCCACGGCCCCGACCACTTCGCCACCGCCGGCCGGCAGCCCGATCCCAGCCCCGACCACTACGCCACCGCCCGCCGGCAGCCCGATCTCGGCCCCGACGGCTCCGCCACCGCCGGCCGGCAGGCCCCGCCGCACCGGGCAGCGGCCGGACCGTCCACCGCGCCGGGCGGCCCGCCGGAAGCGGTGCTGGCCGAGGTCCTCGCGGCCGCGCGGGCGGGGCGGCATACCGAAGCGGCGGCGCTGGCCGCGCTGGCCGAGGGCCAGGTGCTGCGCGCCGACGGCGTCGGCTCGGTCAGGGCGACGCACTGGCTGGAGGTGCGAGCCGAACTCGCCCGGCTCGCGGGCGAGGCGGGGCGCAGCTGCGAGCTGTGGATGGCGGCGGCCGACGCCCATCTCGCTCTCGGCCGGCCGGCCGATGACGAGCAGGTGGTCGCCGCGGTCGACCGGGCCCACCACCAGTGGCAGCAGACCGATCCGGTCCGGGCCCTGGACCTGGGCGGACAGCTCGCCGCGCTACGGGAGCACGTCCCCGGTCACCGCCCGGGCGCCGCGGCCGCGGTCCGCGCCCGGCTGGCGACACTGGAGAGCGCCGAGGCCGGGCACACGCCGGGGCGGTGACGCCGTCGAGTAAGCAGGCACCGGTGCCTCCGGCGAGCTGCGGGAGGCCGCCGCCAGGCCCCGGCGGAAGTGGCGCCTCACGGTGCGCTCGGCCAGGCCGCCCACGCCCCTGAGGGTCCGGCGCCGCCCACGCCCCCGAGGGCCCGGAGCCACCCAAGCCCCCGAGGATCCGGAGCCACCCAAGCCCCGGAGGGTCCGGAGCCGCCAGGCACCTGAGGGTCCGGGGCCACCCAGGCACCCAGGCACCCAGGCACCCAGGCACCCAGGCACCCAGGCACCCAGGCACCCAAGGATCCGGGCCCGCCCAGACCCGAAGAGAACGCGCTACTCCTCCGCGCCCCGCCCCGTCAGCGCCGCCAGGCTGCTGCGGACGTGGGCCATGTGGGCGCGCATCTCCTCCGAGGCCGCCTCGTGCTCCCGCAGCAGCCGCTCCGTCTCCCGCTCGACCCGCTCTGCCCGGAGCCTGGCCTGCCCCAGCAGCTCCTGTGCCCGCGCCGAGGCGTCCTCGTCGGTGTGCCGGGCCTGCTCGGCGGCCTCCGCCCGTACCCGCTCCGCCGCGCCCAGCCGCTCCTCGGCCGCCTCCAGCAGCCGGTCGTGCTCCGCGGCCAGCGACGCCTCCCGGGCCGCGTCCTCCCGCTCGGCCGCCTCCCGCAGCTCGCCGTGCTTGTGCCGCTGCTCGGCAAAGAGCCGCTCCCCGCGCTCCCGCACCGCGCGCAGCACCGCCGCGCCCTCGTCACGTACCCGCTCGGCCTCCTCCCGGGCCGCCGCGCGCTCCGCCTCCGCCGACTCCCGGGCCGCGCCCAGCGTCTTGTCCGCCGCCGCCTCCGCGTCCGCCCGGACCGCCTCCGCCACCGCGCGGGCCGCCTCGCCGGTGCGGGCCGCCTCAGCTGCCGCCTCCTCGGCCAGCCGCCGCGCCTCGGCCAGGGCGTCCGCCCGCAGCGTCTCGCCCTCCTCCTCGGTCAGCGCCCAGATCCGCTGGGCCCGCGCGCCCAGGTCCTCGTACCGCTGCGGCGGCAGCCCGGCCGCGTGCTCCCGCAGCCGCTCCAGCCGCTCGGCCGACTCCCGTACCGCCGCGTCCAGTTCCTCCGCGCGCCGCCGCGCCGCGCGCCCGGCCTCGGCGAGCTCGGCGACCGCCCGGTCCACCTGCCCCGGCCGGTACCCGCGCCCCCACACCAGATCGAACTCGGACGTGCCGCCCGCACCCGTACCCGTACCCGTCATGCCCGCCGCGCTCCCTTCCCCCGTCCAGAATGCCCCACCTCCGGCAGCGCGAAGCAGGGCGCCCGACCGGATCCGGCCGGGCGCCCCGCCCCGGTTCGCCCGCCGCTACCGCCGGCTCACAGCAACCCGTCCCACATCTGCTCCAGCAGCACCGACCACCAGCTCTCCGGCGAGGCCAGGGCCGCCGGGTCCAGCATCGCCAACTGCGCCTGGAAGTCGACGGTCCACCGGCCCGCCTGCTCCGGCGTCAAGCCGAACCGCAGCCGCCACATCCGCCCCAGCAGCGCCAGGCAGCGCACCAGCTCCGGCAGCCCCGAGTTCACGAACTGCGGCGCCTGCGGCCGCCCGTCCGGACCCGCCTCCACCGGCACCGCCACGATGTTCGCCGTGCCGTACTGCACACAGATCGCCCGGCCGAAGTCCGAACCGACCACCAGATACGACCCGGCGTCCGCCGCCGGCCGCACCTGCCGCTGCGCCGCGAGCTCCGCCAGCGTCGGCACCACCGGATGCGCCGGCTGCGCCCAGAAGAACGGCCCGAAGTCCGCCGGCAGCCCCGCCCACACCAGGGTGCGCGCCACCAGCTCCGGAACCCCCTGCCGGGACACCGCCCGCTGGTCGAACCGGCAGATCCCCGGCCCGAACGCCCCGGCCAGCTCCTGCGCCACCGCCTCCGGCGGCACCGGCGGCACCGGCTGCACCGCGGGCAGCGGCGCCCGCACCGGCGCCGGGCGCGCCGGCCCGTCCGCCACCTGGTGCAACTCGCCCTGGTGCGCGATCAGCTGACCCATGCCCTGCTGCCGGCTGGCATGGTCACGCCCGTACGGGGCGATGGAGGTGATCCGCGCCTGCGGCCAGGTCTCCCGGATCATCTGCGCGCAGTAACCACCCGGCAGCTCACAGGACTCCAGCTCGGTGTGCAGCTCCAGCACCGCCTGCGGCGGCACGTTCATCGCCCGCAGCTCGTGCAGTATCTGCCACTCCGGATGCGGCATCCCCGGCGCCGAACGCCGGATCAGCTGCGCCTCCGAACCGTCGTGCGCCCGGTAGCGCAGCACCGCCTGGTAGCCGGGCCCCACCGTCGGCAGCCCGGCCGGCGGCTGCGGATAGCCGTACGCGCCCGGCGCCCCGGGCGGAGGTACGTGACCGGGTACGCCCTGCGGCGGCGGTACGGGAGCGGGTGCGGCCTGCGGCGGCGGTACGGGGCCGGGGGCCGCGGGGCCGCCCGGGCCCGGCTGGGCCAGCATGGTCGCGGCGTGGTGCACCCCGCCCGGCGGCGTACCGGGCCCACCCGGAGCACCGGGAACGCCGGGAGCACCGGGCGGCTGCGGGACACCGGGAGCACCCGGCGCACCGGGGCCGGCCACCGGGCCGGGCTGGGAGAGCATCGTCTGCGCGTAGTGCACCCCGCCACCCGGCGTGGCCCCGGGGGGCGCGGGCGCGCCCGGCGGGGGCGGCGGCGTGGCGCCGGACGGCGCGGGCGGACCGCCCAGCGTCCCCGGCCCGGGCTGGGACAGCATCGTCTGGGCGTAGTGCACATCGGCACCCGGCGGCGGCGTCGAGCCGGGCGGCCCGGGCGGCCCCGGAGGAGGCGGCGGAGTGGAGCCGGGAGGAGCCGACGGAACCGGCCCGTCCGGCCCGAGCTGGGAGACCAGCTGCGTCGGCACATACCCACCGGCCGGCGCGCCCGGCACACCCGGCGCACCCGGACCGCCGTGACCGGTCTGGCCGGAACGCGCCCCCGGAACGCCCGGCTCCCCGGGCGGCGGCGGGGTGGTCGAGCCGGTACCGCGCGAGGGACGCGGCGGCCGGGTGGCCTTGCTGGTGGCCGCGTCGGCGATGTCCCCGGTGCCCGGGCCGTCGCCCGCCACCGGCAGCGGTGTCACCGCGGTACGCGGAAGCTGGCTGCCGCCCGACATCAGCGCCGTCGGCGCGTCCGCGCCCACCGCGGGCGGCGGGGTGTCGTCGTCGTCCGACCCGGACAGCGGCGGCGCGAACACCGTCGCCGGCAACCCCGCGGAGTCGTCGTCCTGGGCACCGGGCGCGTGCACATCGCTCCACGGAGCGGGGGCGGGGGCCGGGGTGGCGGAGGGGGCGGGCGGTACGGGCGCCGGGACACCGGGCCCCGTACCGCCCTCCGCGTCCACGACGTCCTCGACCGGCGCCGGAGGCACCGCCTCATGCCCGGCCGCGTCCCGGTCCGCGTCCGGCGCCGGCCAGGAGACGGCCCCCGGCACCGCGTCCACCGGCGGCTCCCCCGCATCGGCCGCAGCCGGAACCGCCTCCGCCGGGACCGGGACCGCGTCGGAAGGCACCGGAACCGGGACCGGAGCCGGAGCCGGGGCCGCGTCCACCGGGCCGACCGCCTCCGCGGCACTCGCCGGGCCGCCCGCACCCGCGCCCTCGACGCCTCCGGCGTCCCCGTCCCCCGTACCGCGCCGGTCCGGCACCCCCATCCGGTCCGCCGCGTCCTGCAACCACTCCGGCGGCGTCAGCAGGAAGGACGTCTGGTTGAGGTCGATCCGCTCCGGCGCCTCCGCCGGCTCGGGCGCACCCGCACCGGCCGGCGCGCCGTACTGCTCCTCGTACCGCCGGATCACCTCACCCACCGGCAGCCCGGGCCACAGCGTCACCTCGCCGCCGTCCCGCGCGATCACCAGCCGCTGACGGCCCCCGCCCGACACCGGGCCGCTCTCGCGGTCCTCCGCCCACACCACGAACCCGAGACCGAACTCCCGCACCCGCACCTCGCGGTGCTGGTACGCCGGGACCTCGCCGTTCACCCACTCCTCGGCGCGCTCCTGCGCCTGCGCGTACGTCACCATCGGCCCGTCACCCCTCACCCTCGACCGCACCGGCCGCACCCGACACCGGGACCACCGAGGCGAAACCACCGTTCACCATCAACCGCGCCACCGTCTCCAGCTCCGGCGGCTCCCCCGCCAGCCGCTCCAGGAACGCGTCGAAGTCCGAGCCGCACGGCAGCAGCAGCCGCTCCACCCGCTCGGCCACCGACCAGCCGTCCCGGTCCCGGGCGTCGTCGAACGGGCAGAACCACACCGAGCCCGCATCCGCGCCGCCCCGCACCTTCACCGCCAGCAGCCCGCCCTGGACGAAGGCCACACCCAGGAAGTCCTTGGTCAGATGGTCGCGCAGGCACTTGTTCACATAGACCAGGTCGTTCACCGCCGCCTCGTCCCGCACCGTGAAGAACGGCTGGTCCACCAGGATTCCCAGCTCCGGATCGAGCGCCGCCCCCACCGGAGCGCACCCGCCCGCCGCCTTCAGGAAGGAGCGGTACGCCTCCGGCAGCCGGTAGCCCAGATCCTCCTCGACCCCCTGTACCTGCGACTCGGACACCGCCGTCCCGGCCCGGGGCAGCCCGAAGTGCGCCGGGCGCACCTCCTGCAACGGCCGCGTCCCCCGCTTGTCCTGGTCCACCGCCGCCGTCGCGACGCCTCCGTGGTGCCGCAGCAGCGCCTTCACCTCCACCGGGACCAGCTCAAGCCGCCGCGAACCCGCCACGTGGTGCCAGGTCCAGCCGTGCGGGGTCGCCACCGGGGACACCGTCTCCCACAGCTCATGCCCCGCCAGCGCCAGCGCCGCGTTCGCCGAGACGTAGTCCGTCAACCGCAGCTCGTCCACCCCGAAGCCCTCCGGCGGCTCCGCGATCTCCACCGCGGCCCGGGCGTACGGCGAGAAGTCGGGAAAGCCCGACCCGTCCATCCGCACCCCGCCCGGATACCGCGACGCGCGCACCGGGTCCGGAAAGGACACGACCTGCCCGGCGTACGCCGCGTTCGGCGGCACGACCGGGGCGTCCGGAGCGGCCGACACGGAACGCTGCCCGAGCCCACCTGTCGTCATGGCGGTTGCCCCCTGCTGCTGACACGGCTACTGACACGGCTGGTGTCCGCACAGCCTAAGCCGTGCCCCGACACAGCAGACCAGCCCACCGTCACCGTGACCAACCGTCACGGACGGGTGACCCGCCGGCCACCATTCCGACACACCACCCACCCGAAACAGCGCCCCCGCTTCCCCCACCACACCCCTGTTTGGCAGGCTGTTCCCCGCAACTCGGGGGATTGCAGAGGGGACGACACCAGACCATGCACACGGCACAACCAGCCACAACACCGACCGGCGCACCCGCCGCCGGAGACCCGCGCCTCAGCTGGAGCACCACCGCCCCCGATCGCGCGCCCATCCTCCGCCGCCGCCGCGACGGCATCCTCCCCACCATCGGAGCAGCACTCTCCGTACGCGGCAGCACCCTCACCGCCACCGCCGCCCGCGGCAACCGGCCGCCCGCCCTCCACCCCCTCGTCCAGGACTTCCTGGACGCCCTCGGCAGCGGCCAGCGCGAACGCTTCACCGGCCGCTGCCCCGAGGTCATCCTCATCTCCCGCCACCTCACCAGCACCGACAGCAGCCGCTCCAAACGCGCCCAGCGCAAACCCCTCAGCCAGGGCGAGGCCCGGCGCTCCCTCAAACACGCCAAGATCACCACCCGGCGGATACGGGAAGCCGGCGACCCCCTGCACGGCAGCTACGCCGCCCCCTGCCGCTCCTGCGCCGCCCTCCTCGCCCACTTCGGCGTACACACCATCGACCCCACCGCCCCCGAGAACGGCTGACCGCACCGCCATGCCCGACGCCACCACCCCCGGCCACCACCCCGGCCCGCCCCGCGCCGTCCACGACACCACCCGCTTCCCCGCCCATGTGGACACCGCCCTCACCCAGGCCGGCTGGCACCCCGGCCGCTGGGACATGCGCCAGGCCGAGCACTGGGCCGACACCCTCCGCGCCCACACCTCACCCGGCGGCCACCACCACACCGTCTTCCCCGCCGCCGTGGAGGCCTGGGCCGAGTTCGGCGGCCTCCACCTCCAGGCCACCGGACCCGGACGCCAGATCGCCCCCACCTCCGTCCACCTCGACCCCCTCACCGGGCTGCACCACGCCCGCAGCCTCGCCGACCTCGGCCGCGCCCTCGACACCGACATCGCCCCCCTCGGCATCGAAGGCGACCACCACGCCCTGCTCACCATCGACGCCCACGGCCGCGTCTACAGCCTCGACCACAGCGGCGACTGGTACCTCGGCCCCACCCTCGACCGCGCCCTCGCCGCCCTCCTCACCGGCGCCCAGCCCGCCCGCCTCACCTCCCCCTAAGCGCCCGCTGGCCCCACCGCCGGCAGCACCGCCGACAACCGGAACCCCCCGGCGTCCGTCGGCCCCGACACGAACACCCCGCCCAGCGCCGACACCCGCTCCCGCATCCCCACCAGCCCGTTCCCCCCGCTCGGCAACCCGGCGTCCGCCGCCGCACCGTCCGAAGGGCCGTTCTCCACCTGCAACGCCACCTCCCCCTCCCGGTGCGCCAACCGCACCACCACCTTCGCCCCCGCCGCGTGCTTGTGGACGTTGGTCAACCCCTCCTGCACCACCCGGTACGCCGTCCGCTCCACCGCCGCGCCATACCCCCGCGCCTCCCCCACCACCAGCAGCTCCACCACCATCCCGGCCTGCCGCGACTGCTCCACCAACCCGTCCAGCTCCTCCAGCCCCGGCCCCTCGTCCAGCGGACCGCCGCCCTCGGCAGGCTTCCTCTCCTCCCCCTCCACCGCCGCCGACACCGCGGCCGCCGCCGCCCGCCCCACCGCCGCCAACGGCACCCCCTCCGAGCCGCCCCGGACACCACCCGGCTCCGTCCGCAGCACCCCCAGCATCTCCCGCAACTCCGTCAGCGCCTGCCGGCCCATGTCCCCCACCAGCGCCGCGTTCCGCACCGCCTTCTGCGGATCCTTCAACGCCACCGCCTGCAACGCCGCCGCGTGCACCACCATCAGACTCACCCGATGCGCCACCACGTCGTGCATCTCCCGCGCGATCCGCGTCCGCTCCTCCGTACGCGCCATCTGCGCCCGCTGCTCCGCACGATCCGCCAGCAGCGACAGCTCCTGCTCCAGACTGTCCGCCCGCTCCCGCAGAGACTCCATCAACCGGCGCCGCGCCCCTATGTACAACCCCAGCAGCACCGGCGGCGCCGTCATCCCCACCGCCAGCACCACCGCCGTCACCGGCACATACCAGGGCCCCGGATCGAACTCGGGCGCCGACGCCACATCCGCGCGCATCCGCACGAACGTCACCAACCCCAGCGCCACCAGCGACATCCCCGCCAGCAGCGCCGTGATCCGCCGCGGCACCTCCGAAGCGGCCAGCGTGTACAGCCCCACCACGCCCATCAGGAAGCCCATCTCCGCAGGCGTGACCGCGATCGACACCAGCACCACCGCGATCGGCCACCGCCGCCGCAGCAGCAGCACCCACCCCACGACGAACCCGAACACCACCCCCAGCGCCGTCGGCACCCCCGCGCTCCGGGAGAACTCCACCCCCTCCGCCGCGCACTCCAGCGCCGACAGCAGCGCCAGCACCCCATCCAGCACCGCCCCCCGGCGCCGCTCCCACCACCACCAACCGCGGGCCCTCCGGCCCACGGCTCCCTGCTCTGCCCCCGTTGCGGTCATGCCTCCAGCCTACGAGTGGGCACCAGCCGATTTCGGGAGGGCCGCTCTCCGCCCAGGCCGCCCCGGGAGCCGGTGGCAAGGCCTTCGCCGGTGCGCGCACCCGGGGCGCCCGTCATCACCGTCGCGTCGAGCGGTGGTGGTGCGGCATAGTAGAGCCCGTCCGGCAGCGCCCTCCCGGGTAGCCTGCCGGCCGAGCGATCCGCCGTGGTGTAATTGGCAGCACTGGGGCTTTTGGTGCCTTATGTCCGGGTTCGAGTCCTGGCGGCGGAGCTTCTGAGTTCGGATCCTGTCCCACACGGGCCTCGCGGGCCCCGACCGTCGCACACAGCGACCGTCGGGGCCCGCCCCCGTTTCGGTCCGTTAACCCCCCGGTATCCTGCGGTTGTCCACACCCCGAAAGCCGAAGGGCAATCCCGTGAGCGCCACACGCCCGGCCGCCGTCGTCGTCCTCGCAGCGGGTGAGGGCACCCGCATGAAGTCGAAGACCCCCAAGGTCCTGCACGAGATCTGCGGACGTTCCCTGGTGGGGCACGTCGTCTCCGCCGCGCGCGAGCTGGATCCGGCGCAGCTGTGCGTCGTGGTGGGGCATGCGCGGGAGCAGGTCGCGGGGCACCTGGAGGAGTTCTACCCGGGGACGCGCACCGCGGTGCAGTACGAGCAGAACGGCACCGGGCACGCGGTACGGATGGCGCTGGAGGAGCTGGGCGCCGAGGCGCTGGGCGGGACCGTGGTGGTGGTGTGCGGGGACACTCCGCTGCTGTCGGGCGGGACGCTGACGGCGCTGGTGGAGACGCATGGCGCGGACGGCAACGCGGTGACGGTGCTGAGCGCGGAGGTGCCGGACGCGACGGGGTACGGGCGGATCGTGCGGGACGCCGGCTCGGACGCGGTGACGGCGATCGTGGAGCACAAGGACGCGTCGGAGGCGCAGCGGGCGATCCGGGAGATCAACTCGGGTGTGTTCGCGTTCGACGGCCGGCTGCTGGCGGACGCGCTGGGGAAGGTGCGGACGGACAACAGCCAGGGCGAGGAGTATCTGACGGACGTGCTCGGGATCCTGCGTGAGGCGGGGCACCGGGTGGGTGCGTCGGTGGCGGGTGACCACCGCGAGGTGGCGGGGATCAACAACCGGGTGCAGCTGGCCGAGGCGCGTGCGCTGCTGAACCGGCGGCTGCTGGAGGCGGCGATGGCGGCCGGGGTGACGGTGGTGGATCCGTCCTCGGTGCTGGTGGATGTGACGGTGACGTTCGAGCGGGACGCGGTGGTGCATCCGGGGACGCAGTTGCTGGGGTCGACGCATCTGGCGGAGGACGCCGAGGTGGGTCCGAACTCGCGGCTGCGGGACACCCGGGTGGGCCGGGGCGCGCGGGTGGACAACACGGTGGCGGACGGTGCCGAGGTGGGCGAGTCGGCGTCGGTGGGTCCGTACGCGTATCTGCGGCCGGGGACGCGGCTCGGCGCGAAGGCGAAGGCCGGGACGTACGTGGAGATGAAGAACGCGTCGATCGGCGAGGGGACGAAGGTTCCGCATCTGTCGTATGTGGGGGACGCGACCATCGGTGAGTTCACCAACATCGGTGCGGCGAGCGTGTTCGTGAACTACGACGGTGAGGCGAAGCACCACACGACGATCGGCTCACACTGCAAGACGGGTTCGGACAACATGTTTGTGGCGCCTGTCACGGTGGGGGACGGCGCCTACACGGCGGCAGGCTCGGTGATCACGAAGGACGTCCCGCCGGGTTCGCTGGCGGTGGCGCGGGGCCAGCAGCGGAATATCGAGGGCTGGGTGGCCCGTAAGCGGCCCGGGAGCGCGGCGGCGCAGGCGGCCGCGGAGGCCTCGGAGCGGGGCGGGGAGCGGGCTTCCGATGAGGGGTGACCGGAAACGGCCGCGCTCATCTCGGCGTACCGTGATACATGCACACAATTTCGGCTGGCTAGCGCGGCGGTCTCTCGTCGGTGGTTCGCGGCCAGGGAACACGTCTGAGGAGACAGTGCTGTGACCGGGATCAAGACGACCGGCGAGAAGAAGCTGATGCTCTTCTCCGGCCGCGCCCACCCCGAGCTGGCCGAGCAGGTCGCGCACCAGTTGGGGGTCGGACTGGTGCCGACGAAGGCGTTCGATTTCGCCAATGGTGAGATCTACGTCCGGTTCCAGGAGTCGGCGCGCGGCGCCGACTGCTTCCTGATGCAGAGCCACACGGCCCCCATCAACAAGTGGATCATGGAGCAGCTGATCATGATCGATGCTCTGAAGCGGGCCTCGGCCCGGAGCATCACCGTGATCATCCCCTCGTACGGCTACGCCCGGCAGGACAAGAAGCACCGGGGCCGTGAGCCGATCTCGGCCCGTCTGGTGGCGGACCTGCTGAAGTGCTCGGGTGCGGACCGGATCCTCACGGTGGATCTGCACACCGACCAGATCCAGGGCTTCTTCGACGGCCCGGTGGACCACCTCTCGGCGCTGCCAGTGCTGGCGGACTACGTGGGCGCGAAGGTGGACCGGTCCAAGCTGACGGTGGTCTCGCCGGACGCGGGCCGGGTGCGGGTCGCGGACCGCTGGTGCGACCGGCTGGACGCGCCGCTGGCGATCGTGCACAAGCGGCGGGACAAGGACGTCGCCAACCAGGTGACGGTGCACGAGGTGGTCGGTGAGGTCGAGGGCCGGGTCTGCGTCCTGGTGGACGACATGATCGACACCGGTGGCACCATCTGCGCGGCGGCCGAGGCGCTGTTCGCGCACGGTGCGGAGGACGTCATCGTGACGGCGACGCACGGCATCCTGTCGGGTCCGGCGGCGGACCGCCTGAAGAACTCCAAGGTGAGCGAGTTCGTGCTGACGGACACCCTGCCGACGCCGGGCGAGCTGGAGCTCGACAAGATCACCGTGCTGTCGATCGCGCCGACGATCGCGCGTGCGGTGCGTGAGGTGTTCGAGGACGGTTCGGTGACGAGCCTCTTCGAGGAGCAGCGCTGATCGTTTAGCGGTTTTCGCAGGTGAGGGGCCGTCCCGGCCGGTGGTCGGGGCGGCCTCTCGCGTTCCGTTAGACTGGCGGGGTTGCTCGGCGAGGGAGGCCGTCCGCGGTACGCGGGTCGGCGGTCCGTTATCGACGCGCTCTTCGTAGCAGGCCAAGTCCAGTCGTGGCCGGGTGACTCCACGACCGTTGATCCGTCTGTATTTCTACGAGGAGTGCTGATGTCCGAGGTGAAGATCTCCGCCGAGACCCGCAGCGAGTTCGGCAAGGGCGCCGCCCGCCGTATCCGCCGTGCCGACAAGGTTCCCGGTGTGCTGTACGGCCACGGCACCGAGCCGGTGCACCTGACCCTCCCGGGCCACGAGCTGCTGCTCGCGCTGCGTACCCCGAACGTCCTGATCGCCCTGGACATCGCGGGCAAGGGCAGCGAGCTGGCCATCCCGAAGTCGGTGCAGCGCGACCCGCTGAAGGGCTTCCTGGAGCACGTGGACCTGCTGCTGGTCAAGCGCGGCGAGAAGGTCAACGTCGAGGTCCCGGTCGTCGCTGAGGGCGAGCTGGCCCCGGGCGGCAACCTGCTGGAGCACGTGCTGAACGCGCTGCCCGTCGAGGCCGAGGCCACCCACATCCCGGAGTCCTTCACCGTCTCGGTGGAGGGCCTGGAGGCCGGCGCCTCGGTGCTGGCGAAGGACATCGAGCTGCCCAAGGGCGTCTCGCTGGCCACCGACGAGGACGCGGTGGTCCTCCAGGTCGTGGCCGCGCAGGCCGAGGAGCCGGCGGCTGACGAGGAGGCGACCGAGGAGGCCGCTCCCGAGGCCGAGGGTGACGAGTCCTCCGAGGGCTGAGTGCCTTCCGGCGTAGGCCGGTGAGTGACGGGGTGGTGGGCCGCTGCGGCCCACCACCCCGTACTTCTGTCTCAGGAGACGAGCGAGGGGATGGCGAGGGTGGACGAGAGCTCTTCGGTCTGGCTGGTGGTGGGGCTGGGCAACCCGGGGCCGGAGTACGCGGGCAACCGGCACAACGTGGGGTTCATGGTGGCCGATCTGCTGGCGGAGCGGATGGGCGGCAAGTTCAAGCGGGCGGGCAAGGCGCAGGCGCAGGTGGTGGAGGGCCGGATCGGGCCTCCGGGGCCGGCGAGCCGGCGGGTGGTGCTGGCGAAGCCGATGTCGTTCATGAACCTGTCGGGTGGCCCGGTGTCGGCGCTGCGCGACTTCTACAAGGTGCCGTTGGCCGGGGTGGTGGCCGTCCATGACGAGCTGGACATCGACTACGGGGTGCTGCGGCTGAAGCGGGGCGGCGGTGACAACGGTCACAACGGGCTGAAGTCGATGACCAAGGCGATGGGTGCGGAGTACCACCGGGTGCGGTTCGGGATCGGGCGGCCGCCGGGGCGGATGCAGGTGGCGGACTTCGTGCTGAAGGACTTCGGTTCGGCGGAGCGCAAGGAGCTGGACTACTTCGTGGACCGGGCGGCGGACGCGGTGGAGTGCCTGGTCACCGAGGGTCTGGAGCGGGCCCAGTCGGCGTACAACTCCTGAGGCCGGGAGGCCGGTGCGTTTGACCGGACACGGTCATGTGGTCAAGGATCGCGGGCCATGAGCAGGAGAACCACCGCGCCCCGACCGAAGACCGCCGCCCCGAAGCGCCGCTCCCCGCTGCCGTTCGCACGGGCGGCGCTGATGGGGCTGGTGGCGTTGCTGCTGGTGGTGGCGGGGGTGTGGGCCTCATGGGCGGATGCCCAGCACATCCTGCTGTCGAAGGGGCGGGAGCACGGGACGCTGGCGGTGACCGGGTGCTCGGCCGAGGTGTGCACGGGCCGGTTCGATCCGGAGGGCCCGGCCCCGGTGCGTACCGACATGTCGATAGAGCGGTCGGTGGCGGTGCGCTCGGACGGCGAGTACCCGGTGGTGGTGAAGCCGGGCAGCCGTGAGCTGGTGCGTACGGGGCTGGGTGGCGGGCTGCACGCCTGGTTGCCGCTGGGCGGCTCGCTGCTGCTGGCGGCGCTGGTGATCGGCGGCGGGCTGCGGTTGCCGCGGCCGGCCTGGGCGGCGGCCTCGCTGGGCGGGCTGCTGCTGGTGGGGACGTTCCTCACGGTGTGAGGCACAGAGGTTCGGAGAAGGGGGCGCCCGGCGGTCGGCCGGGCGCCCCCTTCTCGTATGCCTGCCGGCTGATCAGCCGGTGTTGCGCAGTCCGGCGGCGACGCCGTTGACGGTGAGCAGCAGGGCGCGGGAGAGCTGCGGGTCGGGCTCGTCGCCGGCCTCGGCGGCCTTGCGCTGCCGGGCGAGCAGGGAGACCTGGAGGTAGGAGATCGGGTCCAGGTAGGCGTCGCGGATGGCGAAGGTCTGCTGGAGGACCGGGTTGGAGTCCAGCAGTTCCTTGCCGCCGGTGACCTTGAGGACCTCGGCGACGGTGAGGGCGTGTTCGGCCTCGATGGTGGCGAAGACGTGCTGGAGGTTCTCCGGCACCAGGGTGTCGACGTAGTGGCGGGCGATCCGCAGGTCGGTCTTGGCGAGGGTCATCTCGACGTTGGAGAGGAAGTTGCGGAAGAAGTGCCAGCGCTCGTGCATCTCGTCCAGGACCTCGTCGAGGCCGGCCTCGCGCAGGGCCTTAAGTCCGGAGCCGACGCCGTACCAGCCGGGGACGATCTGGCGGGACTGGGTCCAGCCGAACACCCACGGGATGGCGCGCAGACCGTCCAGCGAGACGCCGGAGCCGGGGCGGCGGGAGGGGCGGGAGCCGAGGTGGAGGTCGGCCAGCTGGTCGACGGGGGTGGAGGCGAGGAAGTAGGTGGGCAGGTCGGGGTCCTCGACCAGCTTGCGGTAGGCCTGGTGGGCGGCGTCGGAGACGGTGTCCATGGCCGCGTCCCAGCGGGCGAGGGCCTCGTCGGACTGGCGGGGGGCGGTGTGCAGGGCGGAGGCCTGGAGGGTGGCGGCGACCGTCAGCTCCAGGTTCTCCCGGGCCAGGGAGGGGACGAGGTACTTGTCGGAGATGACCTCGCCCTGCTCGGTGACCTTGATCTCGCCTTCGAGGGTGCCCCAGGGCTGGGCGAGGATGGCGTCGTGGGAGGGGCCGCCGCCGCGGCCGACGGTGCCGCCGCGGCCGTGGAAGAGGCGCAGCCGTACGCCGTAGCGGTGGGCGACGTCGCGCAGCCGGCGCTGGGCGCGGTGGATCTCCCACTGGCTGGTGGTGATGCCGCCGAACTTGGAGGAGTCGGAGTAGCCGAGCATGACCTCCTGGACGTCGCCGCGCAGCGAGACCAGGCGGCGGTAGGAGGGGTCGGCGAGCATGCCGTCGAGGATGACGTCGGCGGCCTTGAGCTCGTCGGTGGTCTCCAGCAGCGGCACGATGCCGATCTTGGCCCAGCCGGCGTGCAGGTCGATCAGTCCGGCCTCGCGGGCGAGGACGGCGGCGGCGAAGACGTCGTCGGCGCCCTGGCACATGGAGATGATGTAGGACTCGATGACCTCGGGGCCGAAGCGCTCGAAGGCCTCCTTGACGGTGTGGAAGACGCCGAGGGTCTTCTGCCCGGCCTGGTCGAGGGGGGCCGGGGTGGGGGCGAGGGGCCGGCGGGAGCGCAGCTCCTTGGCGAGGAGCTTCTGCCGGTAGTCGCGGGGCATGTCGGCGTAGCGCCAGGACTCCTCGCCGAGCCGGTCGAAGAGCTGGCCGAGGGCGTGGTGGTGGGCGTCGGCGTGTTCACGGACGTCCATGGTGGCGAGCTGGAGGCCGAAGGCGGCCAGGGTGCGGATGGTGCGGTCGAGGCGGCCGTCGGCGAAGAGGCCGCCGCGGTGGGCGCGCAGCGAGGTCTGGATCAGGGTGAGGTCGGCGAGGAGCTCGGCGGTGCCAAGATAGTCGCGGCCCTCGCTGTGCGCGGTGCCGTGGGCCAGGCGCTCGCGGGTGTTGAGGAGCTTCTGCCGGATGCAGGTGGCCTTGAGCCGGTAGGGCTCCTCGGCGTTGAGCCGCTTGTAGCGCGGGCTGATCTCCGGAAGCTTCTCCAGGTCGGCCTGGAGCGACTCCAGCAGCTCTTCGGTCGCGCCGGCGTAGCGGATGGAGTTGGAGAGCTGGCCGCGCAGGTGGTCGATGAGGTCGATGGCGTCGGTGATGCCGTGCTCGTGCTGGAGGATCAGCACGTCCCAGGTGACGGCGGGGGTGACGTTGGGGTTGCCGTCGCGGTCGCCGCCGATCCAGGTGCCGAAGGTGAGGGGGCGGGTGCCGGGCGGCAGCTCGTAGCCGACCCGCTCCAGCTCGGCGGCGAGGTCCTCCAGGACGTCGCCGACGGCGCCGGCGTGCAGCTCGTCCAGGTAGTAGATGGCGTTGCGGGCCTCGTCGGCGGGCTCGGGCCGGACGACCCGGAGCTCGTCGGTCTGCCAGATGAGGTCGATGGCCTCGGCCAGGCGCAGGTCGTGGCGGCGCCGGTCGGAGGCGATGACCGGGGTCTCCAGCAGCTCGGCGATGCGGCGGAGCTTGTTGAGGACGGAGCGCCGGGCGGCCTCGGTGGGGTGGGCGGTGAACACCGGCCGCACGTTGAGGTTCCTGACGGTGTCCCGTACGTGGGCGGGGTCGCCGTCCTTGAGCATGTCGGCGGTGCGGGCGAGCAGCCCGCCCTCGGCGGCGCGGCGGGCGCGCAGCTCCTTGCCGCGGTGCACCTGCTCGGTGACGTTGGCGAGGTGGAAGTAGGTGGAGAAGGCGCGGACCAGGCGGCCGGCGGTCTCCAGGTCGGTGTCGCCGAGGAGGGTGGCGGCGGCCTCGCCGTTCTCGCGGGTGAGGTGGCGGACCTTCTCGACGAGTTCGAGGAGGGCGGGGCCTTCCTGGCGTACCAGGGTCTCGCCGAGCAGGTCGCCCAGTCGGCGGATGTCGGATCGCAGCTCGGCGTTGGCGGTGGCGGCCTGGTCGGCGCGGCCTGCGGTCTGGTCGGCACTGCTCACAGGTGCGGCTCCTTGCAGTGTTCTGAGCACGTCTGGAGGGGTACTGAAAGCTCGCGGACCACGCTGTCCGGCAGGTCCCAGGATAGGTGTCCGTCCTGCGGCGATGCCTCCGGCCCTCCGCCAGGCGCAGGTCGCCCGCAGGTCGCACGCCCGTGGTGCTCTTGCCGCGCCGCTCGCCGCTGCCATACTTACGTCGCCGTAGGTTACGGTTCCGTAGGTACCGTACCGTCGGTGCTGTCGTCTTCTCTCCCTCACCCCCAGGGGACCCCATGACCACTACTCCCGAGGCACCCGCCGCGGAGTCCGCCGACCGGGCCACCGCCGGGCCGGCCGCCGCCCCGGATGTGCCCTCCGCCACGCTCGGCGGGGACAGCAAGCGGTCGGTCGAGCAGCTGGCGCTGCTGGCGTTCATCGTCGTCCCGTTCGTGGCCCTGGTGGCGGCGGTGCCGCTGGCCTGGGGCTGGGGGGTGAGCTGGCTGGATCTGGGGCTGCTGGTGGCGATGTACTACATCGGCTGCCACGGCATCACGATCGGCTTCCACCGCTACTTCACCCACGGCTCCTTCAAGGCGAAGCGGCCGCTGCGGATCGCGCTGGCGGTGATGGGTTCACTGGCGGTGGAGGGGCCGCTGGTGCGCTGGGTGGCGGACCACCGCAAGCACCACAAGTTCTCCGACGCGGAGGGCGACCCGCACTCGCCGTGGCGGTTCGGCGAGACGCTGCCGGCGCTGATGAAGGGCCTGTGGTGGGCGCACATCGGCTGGATGTTCGACGAGGAGCAGACCCCGCAGCACAAGTACGCCCCGGACCTGATCAAGGACCCGGCGCTGCGGGCCGTCTCCCGCCAGTTCGTCCTGTGGACCATCGTCTCGCTGGCGATCCCGCCGCTGGTCGGCGGGCTGGTGACGATGTCCTGGTGGGGTGCGTTCACCGCGTTCTTCTGGGGTTCGCTGGTGCGGGTGGCGCTGCTGCACCACGTCACCTGGTCGATCAACTCGATCTGCCACGCGGTGGGCAAGCGCCCGTTCAAGTCGCGGGACCGCTCGGGCAACGTGTGGTGGCTGGCGGTGCTGTCCTGCGGTGAGTCCTGGCACAACCTGCACCACGCGGACCCGACCTCGGCGCGGCACGGGGTGATGCGCGGGCAGATCGACTCCAGCGCGCGGCTGATCCGCTGGTTCGAGCAGCTGGGCTGGGCGTACGACGTGCGCTGGCCGAGCAAGGAGCGGATCGCGGCCCGGCGGCAGGACAGCTCCACGCACGCGGCATGATGGATGCCGTGGCGATCGACGGCAGCAGCGGAAGTGACAAACCCCGGCGCGGGCGCCGGGTGCGGATGACGGGCGCGGAGCGCCGGCAGCAGTTGCTGGACATCGGCCGCACGCTCTTCGCCGAGCGGGGCTTCGAGGGCACCTCGGTGGAGGAGATCGCCGCGAAGGCGGGGGTCTCCAAGCCGGTGGTGTACGAGCACTTCGGCGGCAAGGAGGGCCTGTACGCGGTGGTGGTGGACCGCGAGATGCGCCAGCTGCTGGACATGGTCACCGGCGCCCTGACCGCCGGGCACCCGCGGGAGCTCCTCGAGCAGGCGGCGTTCGCGCTGCTGGACTACATCGAGACGTTCACCGACGGCTTCCGCATCCTGGTGCGGGACTCGCCCGTGGCCCAGTCCACCGGCACCTTCGCCTCCCTCATCTCCGACATCGCCACCCAGGTCGAGGACATCCTCGGCATGGAGTTCAAGAACCGCGGCTTCGACCCCAAGCTGGCCCCCCTCTACGCCCAGGCCCTGGTCGGCATGGTGGCGCTCACCGGCCAGTGGTGGCTGGACGCCCGCAAGCCCAAGAAGGCCGAGGTCGCCGCCCACCTGGTGAACCTCGCCTGGCACGGCCTGGACGGCATGGAGCAGAAGCCCCGGCTGATAGGGCACCGGAAGAGTTAGGGGGCGCGCGGGGTCACCCTTTCGGCGGACATACGCCGAAAACGGTGGCTACCGTGGACGGCAGGCCGCAGGATCCCGCCTATGGGAGGAACCATGACCGCCGAGCCGCTCAGCGCGTCGGACGACAGCTTCGGAGCACCGGAGCCGGAGCCGGACGTGGAGCCGCAGCCCGTGCGCTGGCCCGTGCCGCCGCCGAACGGCTATACCGTGGACCATCTGTCCACGCTGCCTGATCTCCCGCCGCATACGGAGTTGATCGACGGGAGCCTGGTCTTCGTGAGTCCACAGCGTGATTTCCACAGCACGATCATCGACCTGCTGGTCACCGGACTGCGCCAGTACGTCCCACGCGAGCTCAAGGTGCGTCGCGAGATGACCGTGGTGCTGAACGCGCGCAACGCCCCGGAGCCCGACATCTGCCTGGTCCGGGCGGAGGCGGTCACCGGCCCGCTGCTGACCCGCTTCGAGGCCGAGGACGTGGTGCTGGCCATCGAGGTGGTGTCGCCGGACTCCGAGGCCCGGGACAAGGATGCAAAGCCGCGCAAGTACGCCAAGGCCGGCATCCCGCACTTCTGGCTGGTCGAGCTCGCCGAGGGCGAGAACCACCCCGTGGTGCGGACCTACGAGTTGGACCCGGTGAGCGACGGCTTCCGCTACACCCCGACCGGCATCCACCACAACCAGCTCAAGCTGGTCGTCCCCTTCGAGCTGGACGTCGACATCTCGACGGAGGCACTGGAGCGGCTGTGACGAACCGGGGCGCCCGCGGTGCGGCGCCCCGGTTCGTCTCCCGACGCGCCCCTCACCCCTCCCGGCGCGCCACCGCGAACACGCGGCGGAAGGGGAAGGCGGTGCCGTGCGGCCCGGTCGGGTAGGCGGCGCGGAGGAGTTCGCGGTACTGGCCGAGGAAGGCGGCGACGGCGTCGGGGTCGTCGTCCAAGGCGGTCAGCACCGGGCGCAGGGCGGTGCCCTTGACCCAGTCCAGGACGGGGTCGGCGCCCTGGAGGAGCTGGTGGTAGACGGTCTCCCAGACGTCGGCGGCGCAGCCGAGGCCGGTGAGGTGGTCGAGGTAGCCGGGGGCGTCGAGGATGTGGACGAAGCGGCGGCCGTGGTCGCCGACGCGGTCGCGCCACTCGGGGGACTCGCAGAGGTCGCCGAGCAGGGCGTGGCTGGGGGCGGTGAAGTTGGCGGGTACCTGGAAGGCCAGGACCCCTCCGGGGGTCAGCCCGCCGAGCCAGCGCGGGAAGGACTCGGGGTGGCCGGGCACCCACTGCAGGGCGGCGTTGGAGACGATCAGGTCGTAGGGCTCGTCGGGCGTCCAGTGGGCGGCGTCGGCGGGGCGGAAGTCGAGGAAGCCGCCACCGGGGGTGGGGCCGGCGTGGTGCTTGTCGGCCTGTTCGAGCATCTCCGCGGAGAGGTCGAAGCCGGTGATCCGGGCGTCCGGCCAGCGCTCGGTGAGCAGCGCGGTCACATTGCCGGGGCCGCACCCGATGTCGGCGATCCGGGCGGGCCTGCCGAGCGCGGTGGCGGGCAGTTCGGGTATGCGGTGCAGCAGATCGAGGAACGGTCGGGTCCGGTGCGAGGCGTGGCGCAGGTACTGATCTGGGTCCCAGACCGGTGCGGAATGCATGTTCGAGCCCCCTTGCAGCATCAAGTAGCCGAAACGGAACGGCGTTTCGGGCCAACCATGCCCCATGCTCCGGCCAATTATCTCTTGACGTCAAGAGACTTCATGTCGACAGATCCCCTACACTGATCGACATGGAGGACGAGGTCGATCGACTGGTGGCCGCATGGCGTCGCGAGCGCCCTGACCTCGACGTGGAACCGCTGGAGGTCCTCAGCCGGGTCTCCCGGCTCGCCCGGCACCTCGACCGGGCCCGGCGGCTCGCCTTCGCCGAGCACAGCCTGGAGCCGTGGGAGTTCGACGTGCTCACCTCGCTGCGCCGCGCGGGCGCCCCGTACCAGCTCTCCCCCGGCCAGCTGCTCACCCAGACGCTGGTCACCTCCGGCACCATGACCAACCGTATCGACCGGCTCGCCAAGAAGGGCCTGGTCGAGCGGCTGCCCGACCCCAGCGACCGGCGCGGGGTGCTGGTCCGCCTCACCCCCGAGGGCCGCGACCGCGCCGACCAGGCCCTCGCCGGGCTGCTCGACCAGGAGCGGGCCATCCTCGCCGAGCTGTCCCGCGCCCAGCGCGCCGAGCTGGCCGCGCTACTGCGCCAGCTGACCGCCCCGTTCGACAACATCCCCACCTGACACACCTGACGCGCCGGACACGGCCGAGACGGGCACCGCCTGCATCGGCACCCCCGGGGCCGCCGGAGTCGAGGCCAGGGCCGCCAGCGGCGCCGGGCCGACCCCCGCCCGGCGGGCCAGCGCCACCGCCGCCAGCGTGGAGTGCACCCCGAGCTTGCCCAGCACGTTCTGCATATGCGTACGGACGGTGTGCGGGGAGAGGAACAGCCGCTCGGCCACCGCCTTGCGGCCGAGCCCGGCCACCATGCAGCGCAGCACCTCCCGCTCCCGGGGGGTCAGCGACTCCACCAGCCGCTCGCTCTCGGTGCGGTGCTTGCGCTCGGCCGTCAGCTCCCGCAGCACCCCGGTCAGCAGCGCCGGCGGCAGATGAGTCTCGTCCCGCAGCACCCCCCGGATCACCGCCAGCAGCCGTTGCAGGGAGCAGTCCTTGGCCACCCAGGCCGACGCCCCGGCCTGGAGCGCCAGCGCCGCCCGCCGTGCCTCGTCCCGATCGGCCAGCACCACCACCCGGACCTCGGGTCTCGCCCGGCGCACCCCCGCGACCAGCGAGATCCCGTCCACCGCGGCCTCCGCCCCGTCCGGCACCGCCCGCGGCGCCGCGGCCCGCGCCACCCCGCCGGGCACGCCCAGGTCGGCGTCGACCAGCGCCACGTCGAACCGGCGTCCCTCGGCGGCCGCCCGCTCCAGACAGCGCAACGCAGCCGGACCGCTGCCGGCCGCCGCCACCTCCACATCCGGCTCGGCCGCCAGCGCCGCGGCCAGCGACTCGGCGAAGATACGGTGGTCGTCCACCACGAGAACCCGGATACGGCCCACTGGCACCCCCAAGTGTCGAGCCTCCCTACGCGAGGACGCGAGGAGGGCGGAAACCGGCCGCGGGCGACCGCCCGGCCCACGGGACGGCACCCACCGCCACCGCGAGGGGGAAGCTACCCCCGCCCCGGGCCTCGTACCCGGGCTCTCCGGCCCCTGCCCAGCCACCGGCCCCCACCGGTGCGCCGGCCTTCAGGGTACGGGCGGTCCGCCGCGCCGGAAGGGAATTGGCACAAGTGCCCGTGGCCGTACGGATACGGGCCGGGGACTGGCGGCTACGGCACGGACGCCGGTACGGCAACGGGCGGTGCCCCCATACGACAAGGGCCGCCGCCCGCCCCGGCCTCGGGGTACGGGGACGGGCGGCGCCCCCGTACCGCGAAGGCCACCGCCCGCCCCCGTACCCCCGCCGCTCACCGCCCCCGTACCCCCGCCGCTCACCGGCCCCCCGGCCGCTACCGGTTCACCGTCCCCGGCCCTCACTCCGGCCGCTCACCCCGGGTCCTCACTCCAGCCGCCGCGCCCCCGCCGAGGGCACCGCGGGGAAGACCCGGGGGGCAGTGTGGCCGGCGGTGGCGAAGGCGTCCTCGACGGCCTTGGTGACCGCGGCGGTGTCACCCGCCTCGACCAGGACGATCGCCGAGCCGCCGAAGCCGCCGCCGGTCATCCGGGCGCCCAGCGCCCCCGCCTCGACCGCGGTGGCCACCACCAGGTCCAGCTCCGGGCAGGAGACCCGCAGGTCGTCGCGGAGCGAGGCGTGGCCCTCGGTGAGCACCGGGCCCACCGCGCGGGCGTCGCCCGCGTCCAGCAGGGCGATGGTGCGGCGCACCCGCTCGTTGTCGGAGACCACATGGCGGACACAGGCCCGTACCGTCGGATCGTCCAGCCGGTCCAGGGCCTCCGGCAGGCGCGCGTACTCCACCTCGCGCAGGGTGTTCACTCCGAGCGCCCGCGCGCCCGCCTCGCAGCCGGCGCGCCGCTCGGCGTACGCGCCGTCCCCGAGCGCGTGCTTCACCCGGGTGTCCACCACCAGCAGGGCGAGCCCGCGCGCGGCCAGGTCGAAGGGGACCTGGCGCAGCGAGAGGTTCCGGGTGTCCAGGTGCAGCAGATGCCCCTCGGCGGCGCAGGCGGAGGCCATCTGGTCCATCACCCCGCAGGGCACCCCGACGAAGGCGTTCTCGGCGCGCTGGCCGATCCGGGCCAGTTCGGGGCGGGAGCGTCCGAGCCCGTACAGCTCGTTCAGGGCGAGCGCCACCACCGTCTCCAGCGCGGCGGAGGAGGAGAGCCCGGCGCCGGTGGGGACGGTGGAGGCCAGATGTAGATCGGCGCCGGTGATCTCGTGCCCGGCCTCCCGCAGGGCCCAGACCACCCCGGCCGGGTACGCGGCCCAGCCGCCCGCGCCGCCGCGCTCCGGGCGCAGCTCCGCCACCTCCAGGGTGACGACCCCCTCTCCGGTGTCGGCCGAGTGCACCCGCAGCCGCCCGTCGGTGCGCCGGGAGACCGCGGCGACGGCGGTGTGCGGAAGGGCCAGCGGCATCACGAAGCCGTCGTTGAAGTCGGTGTACTCGCCGATCAGGTTGACCCGGCCCGGGGCCGCCCAGACGCCCTCGGGCTCGGCCCCGTACAGCCGGGTGAAGCCCTCGGCGACGGCCCGGGCCCGCTCCTCCGGGGGCGCGGGGGCGTCGGCCGGCAGCCCGCTCACTCGGCGTCCCCGTGCCGCGCGCGGGCGAAGTCCCAGGCGTCCGCGACGATCCCGGCGAGCTCGGCCCGGCGGGGCTTCCAGCCGAGCCGGTCGCGGGCCACGGCGGAGGAGGCGACCAGCACGGCGGGGTCGCCGGCCCGGCGCGGGGCGGCGGTCTCCGGGATCGGGTGGCCGGTGACCTCCCGTACCGTCTCGATCACCTCGCGGACCGAGAAGCCGTTGCCGTTGCCCAGGTTGCAGATCAGGTGCTCGGCGGGGCGGACCGCGTCCATGGCCAGCAGATGGGCCTCGGCCAGGTCGGCGACATGGATGTAGTCGCGGACGCAGGTCCCGTCCGGGGTCGGGTAGTCGTCCCCGTAGACGCTGATCGACTCGCGGCGGCCCAGCGCCACCTGGAGGACCAGCGGGATGAGGTGGGACTCGGGGTCGTGGCGCTCGCCCTGCGCCCCGTACGCCCCGGCGACGTTGAAGTAGCGCAGCGAGGCGGCGGCCAGCCCGTGCGCCCGCGCCTCGCCGGTGATCATGTGGTCCACGGCCAGCTTGGACGCACCGTAGGGGCTGGTGGGCGCGGTCGGGTCGGTCTCGGCGATCTTCTCGGAGACCGGCTCCCCGTAGGTGGCGGCGGTGGAGGAGAACACCAGCCTGCGCACCCCCGCGTCCCGCATCGCGGCCAGCAGCGCCAGGGTGCCGCCGACGTTGTTGGACCAGTACTTCTCCGGGTCCGTGACCGACTCGCCGACCTGCGAGAACGCGGCGAAGTGCAGCACCCCGTCGAAGGAGGGGCCGAGGTGCTTCGCGGCGTCCTGGATGCGGCCCTCGACGAACTCGGCCCCGTCCGGGACTCCGGCGCGGAAGCCGGTGGACAGGTCGTCCAGGACGGTCACCTCGTGCCCCGCCTCCAGCAGATGGGCGGCGACCACCCCGCCCACATAGCCGGCCCCGCCCGTCACCAGATACCTCATGCGCTCGCTACCTCTCGCAGTCGCCGTGCCGCGGCCTCGGGCGGCACGTCGTTGATGAACACGCTCATACCGGACTCCGAGCCGGCGAGGAACTTCAGCTTGCCGGAGGTCCGCCGTACGGTGAACAACTCCAGGTGCAGGGCGAAACCCTCGCGGCGCGGATCGCTCAGCGGTGCCTGGTGCCAGCCCGCGATATAGGGGGTGGGCGGCTCGCCCTCGCCGAAGATCCGGTCGAAGCGGCGCAGCAGCTCCAGATAGACGCGCGGGAACTCCTCCCGGGCCGCCTCGTCCAGCGCCCGCAGGTCGGGCACCCGGCGCCGGGGGTAGAGGTGCACCTCGTACGGCCAGTGCGCGGCGTACGGGACGAAGGCCGTCCAGTGCTCGGCGTCCAGCACGATCCGCTCCCCCTCGGCGCGCTCGCGGTCGAGCACGTCGTCGAAGAGGTTGCGGCCGGTCTCGGCGTGGTGGGCCGCCAGCGAGTCGAGCATCCGCTCGGCGCGCGGGGTGGTGAAGGGGTACGCGTAGATCTGGCCGTGCGGATGGCCGAGGGTGACGCCGATCTCGGCGCCCCGGTTCTCGAAGCAGAAGACCTGCTCGACGCCGGGCCGGGCCGACAGCTCGGTGGTGCGGTCGGTCCACGCCGCCAGCACCAGGGCGGCCTGCTTCTCGGTGAGGTCGGCGAAGGACGCCCCGTGGTCGGAGGTGAAGCAGACCACCTCGCAGCGGCCGAAGTCGCCGGCGAGGGAGGGGAAGCGGTTCTCGAAGACGGCCACGTCGTAGTCGGCGGCCGGGATCTCGGTGTGCCGGCCGCCGGTGGAGGGGCAGAGCGGGCACTCGTCGGCCGGCGGGTGGTAGGTGCGGCCCTGCCGGTGCGAGGCGATGGCGACGGAGTCGCCGAGCAGCGGGTCGCGGCGGACCTCGGCGTTGGTGGCGACGGCGTCCAGCGGGCGGGGGTCGACCGCGTCGCGGACGATGTCGTCCCGCAGGTCGTAGTAGAGCAGCTCGCGACCGTCGGCCAGACGGGTCGACGTCTTCTTCATTCCGGGACCTTCTTCACTCCGGGGCTCTCCTCACCACCGCACTCTTCCAACACAATCAAACATAACCAACCATCGTCGAGGCGCACCCGTCAACGGACGGGTCGCCACGAACCCCCGACGTTGTCCGGACCTCCCGCAGGCAAGCGCTTCCATCCGACATTTGCCCCACCAGCTGCTCGCGATCATCACGATCAAACAAAGATGCCCAACACACCTGTTCATTTCCGGTAGGGCAAGGCGTAGGTTCCGTGGCTGTTCCGGGCCCGCTCCGGACCTGCCCCGCACCCGCGACGAAGCGAGTACCCATGCATGTGCTGGCCGCCGAGCTACGGCTCCCCACCAACTGGCTCGACTACCTGATCCTGGCGATCTACTTCGCCGTGGTCCTCGGCATCGGCTTCGCCGCCCGGGCGAGCGTGAAGACGAGCCTCGACTTCTTCCTCTCCGGCCGCTCACTGCCCGCCTGGGTCACCGGCCTCGCCTTCGTCGCCGCCAACCTCGGCGCCACCGAGATCCTCGGCATGGCGGCGACCGGCGCCCAGTACGGCGTGGCCGTCGTCCACTGGTACTGGGTGGGCGCCATCCCGGCCATGGTCTTCCTGGGCCTGGTGATGATGCCGTTCTACTACGGCTCCAAGGTCCGCTCGGTGCCGGAGTTCCTGCTGCACCGCTTCGACAAGCCGGCCCACCTGCTCAGCTCCGGGCTGTTCGCGTTCGCCTCGATCCTCATCTCCGGCGTCAACCTCTACGCCCTGTCGATCGTCGTGGAGGCGCTGCTCGGCTGGCCGCAGTGGGTGTCCATCGTGGTCGCCGGCTTCTTCGTGCTCGCCTACATCACCGTCGGCGGCCTCTCCTCGGCGATCTACAACGAGGTGCTGCAGTTCTTCGTCATCCTCGCCGCCCTCATCCCGCTCACCGTCCTCGGCCTGAAGCGGGTCGGCGGCTGGGACGGACTGACCGACACCCTCACCAAGCAGCACGGCGGCGACTTCCTCTCCGCCTGGGGCGGCACCGGCATCGGCGACGCCAACCCGCTGGGCGCCAACTGGCTGACCATCGTCCTCGGCCTGGGCTTCGTGCTCTCCTTCGGCTACTGGACCACCAACTTCGCCGAGGTGCAGCGGGCGCTCTCCGCCAAGAACCTCTCGGCCGCCAAGCGCACCCCGCTGATCGCCGCGTTCCCCAAGATGTTCATCGTCTTCATCGTGATGATCCCCGGCCTGGTCGCCGCCGCCCTCGTCCCCAGGATCGGCCTGGAGGGCTCCGGGCTGACCTACAACGACGCCATCCCGCTGCTGATGTCGGAGCTGCTGCCCAACGGCGTGCTGGGCATCGCGGTCACCGGCCTGCTCGCCGCCTTCATGGCGGGCATGGCGGCCAACGTCTCCTCCTTCAACACCGTCTTCACCACCGACATCTGGCAGAAGTACGTGGTCAAGGACCGCGAGGACCGCTACTACCTGCGGTTCGGCCGACTGGTCACCGCGATCGGCGTGGTCGCCTCCATCGGCACCGCCTTCCTGGCGGCCAGCTTCTCCAACATCATGGGCTACCTCCAGACCCTGTTCTCCTTCTTCAACGTGCCGCTGTTCGTGGTCTTCATCATCGGCATGTTCTGGAAGCGGGCCTCGGTCAAGTCCGGCTTCTACGGGCTGCTGGCCGGCACCGCCGCCGCGATGGCCAACTACTTCGTCATCTACAAGCAGGGTGTCATCGCCATCCCCACCGACCAGGGCGCCAACTTCGTCTCCGCCATCGTCGGCTTCGTGGCCGGCGCGGTCGTCATGGTGGCCGTCACCCTCTTCACCGCCCCCAAGCCCGAGGAGCAGCTGGCCGGGCTGGTGTACGGGACGCGCTCGCCGGGCATGGAGGAGCCGCCCGCCGAGGGCGACGACGCCTGGTACCGCCGCCCGGCGCTGCTCGGCTGGGGCGCGATCATCCTGGCCGCCGCCCTCTACCTCCCGTACTCCCTCTGATCCCGCCCCGGAGGCACCAGACATGTCCGATGTGCAGCGCGAAGTCTCCGAGCTGGAGCGCAAGTCCGCCACCGCCGCCCGGCTGTTCGACATCCGGCGGATCATCGGGGGCCTGTTCACGGTCTACGGGATCATCGTGACGATCGCCGGGATCACCGCGTCCGACGCCGACCTGGACAAGGCCGTCGGCGTCAACGTCAACCTGTGGACGGGGCTCGGCATGCTCGCCCTCGGGATCTTCTTCCTGGTCTGGCTGAAGCTGCGCCCCACCGCTCCCCCGCCGCCGCCCCCGGCATCCGAGGACGACCGGCAGCCCCAGAGGTAAGGGGCTACCGCTCCAGAGGGGCCGCCGCCCGGTCCAGCAGCCCGGTACGGGCCGCCAGGGCGGCGGCCTCCAGCCGCGAACCGACGTCCAGCTTCATCAGCACCCGCTGGACATGGGTACGGGCCGTGCTGGAGGCGATGCCCATCCCGGCCGCGATCCGCCGGGTGTCCTCGCCCTCGGCGACCCGTACCAGCACCTCCACCTCGCGCGGGGTGAGCAGCCGCAGCAGCCGCTGGGCCTCGTCGTCCGGCTGCGCCACCGGGTTGAGCAGCTCGGTGAACGCCCCGCGCAGCAGCTGCGGCGCCACCGCCGCCTCCCCGGCCCGGGCCTTCAGCATGGCCCGCTCGACCCCCTCGATCCGCTCGTCCTGGCGGACATAGCCGGAGGCCCCGGCGGCGAAGGCGGCCGCGATCCCCAGCGGGCTGGGCACCGGGCCGAGCACCACCACCGCGATCTGCGGACGGTCCCGTTTGATCGCCGCCACCAGATCGAAGGCGCCCGGCTCGGCCGGCGCCGAGGTGCCCAGCAGACACACCTCCGGTGCGCGGCTCACCACCAGTTCGGCCGCGCCCGCGGCGGGCGCGGCCGCGGCCAGCACCCGGTGCCCGCGCAGCTTCAGCGCCGAGGCGAGCGCCTCGGCGAGCAGCCGGTGGTCGTCGACCACCATCACCCGCACGCCCATCGAGCCTCCCCCTCACCGGGAGGGGGCCCACCGCCCCAGCGCGCCCGGCTGTGTTGACCCGGCAAGCTACACGCTTGTTCGACGCCGCGCTCCCCCTACGGGGTCAAAGCCCCCCGTAATCGCGAAAACGGCCCCCTCCGCGTGTGCGCGGCGAAGGGGGCCGGATCGTCGGCGTGTGGGTGATCAGTGGGTGGTGAGCACCATCGCCAGGTACTTGCGGTCCGTCTCCGGGTTGCGCGGCTCGTTCACGAAGTCGGTGGACAGGAAGAAGCGGCCGTCCGCGTACCGCATCTCCAGCCACTCCTCGCTGAACGCGGACTCCGCCTCGGACACCGACTTCTCGGCCGGGTTCCGCATCAAAACGGTCTCCTTCATGGAGCCGCCGTCCAGGCTGACGACCACTCCGCCGGCGCTGTAGGTGGCGGGCTTGTAGGCGATCAGGTTCCCGCCGTCCATGCGCAGCGGCACCATGGAGTGCTTGGGGCCGGCCACGGCGCGGTCGGAGGTGGGCTTCCCGGTGTCCAGGTCGAACGAGACGATGTCGTTGGTCCGGGTGATCCCGTCCTCGCTCTCGTACGGCTCGGTGGGGATGTAGAGGCGGTTGTTGCCGACGACCGCCTTCTCGCACTGCTCCACCTCGGTGGACCCGCACTCGGCGGCGTACTTGTCGGCGTTGGCGGTGATCTTGGCCTTGAGCTTGCCGGTCTTCTCGTCGATGGAGAAGAAGTCGGAGATGGACGAGCCGTCGCCCGCGGTGTCACCCACGTCGGCCGCCGCCACCAGCGGCTTGGTGGAGACGATACCGGCGGTGTCCACCCCGTCCGGCATCCTGAACTCGGAGATCGGCGCACCGGTCTTCGGGTCCAGGTTCTGGATCAGCACGTACTGCTGGTCGGAGGGCCCGCAGACCCGGGCCGTGGCCAGCCCCTCGCCGCCGGCGTAGCCCCGGTCCTTGCAGGACTCGGCGTTGACCTCGGGCTTCCACAGCTCCTTGCCGGTGGCCAGGTCCCAGGCGGCGCCGCCGTCGGTGCCGCCCGCGGCGACGGTGCCGCCGCCGACGGTGATCTCGTCGTAGCGCACCTTGCTGTCACCCGCGTCGCCGCCGGTGACGGACTTGGTCCAGAGCAGCTTGCCGCCCTTCAGATCGACGGCGCCGACCTCGGTGCACGGCTCGTAGTAGTTGGGCGGGCTGCCCTTCTTGGCGGCGAAGGCGATCGCGGTCTTGCCGTCCTGGGCGTGCCGGGAGGCCGCGCAGACGTCACCGGGCAGGTCCAGCTTCCACAGCTGGGTGCCCTTGTCCGGGTCGTAGGCCACGACCGACCCGACGCCGACCTTGACAAACGCCGTGTCGGTCACCCAGGCCCCCGAGACGGCCGTGAGATCGGGGACGACCGGGTTGGGCACCTGGAAGGCCACCTTGGACGTGGTGTTCCCCGGCACCTTCTCCTTGCCGTCCCCGTCCGGCGCGCTCTTCCCCCCGTCCTTGCCGTCCTTGCCGCCGTCCGTCCCGGCCGAACTCCCGCCCCTGGCCTCGTCCGCCCCGTCCGAGCCCCGCATCTGCGAGTACACGACCCCGGCCCCGATGATCAGCACGATCGCGACCGCGGCGGCGACGATGATCTTCGCCTGCGCCGAGAGCTTCTTCCGCCCGGTGGACGGGGACTGGCCGGCCGCCGGTACGGGCTGGGTCGCCGGCACCGGCTGCCCGGGCGCCTGCGGATACCCGTACGCGGGGGGCTGCCCGTACGCCGGCGGCTGCCCGTACCCGGGCTGCTGCGGGTACGCGGCCGGCGGCGGCGTCTGCGGATAGCCGTACCCGCCCCCCTGCGGAGGCCCGCTCGGCGGAGGCGTCTGCGGCGCGTGGGAAGGCGTCTGCGGCTGGGGCGCCTGGGGGTAGCCGTAGCCCCCGGCGGGCGGTGCGGCCGGGGCGGGCGGGGTGCCCGGCGGCTGGCTGGGGGGCTGGCTGGGCGGCGGCCCCGGGTGGTGGCCCGGCGGCTGGCTGGGGGGCTGGTTCGGCGGCTGGTTCGGTGGCGGCGGAGGGGGCTGGGTCATGGTGTGGATACCTCGGGAGTGGCCGGCGGCCGGCCTGGGGGACGGGGAGAAGAAGTGAGGAGCGGCGGAGGACGGAGGACGGGGGGAGCGGGCGGGCGTACGGCCCGGGGCGGTCGAAGTACCCCGCCCCGGGCCGTACGCCGGACTCAGCCCAAAACCGGCAACCGGCCCCGGCCCCGGTCCCGGAACCGGTCCCGGAACCGGAATCGGCACCGGAACCGCTGTAGGCCCCGACTCACTTCTCGTACGCGAGGATGGTGATGAACTGCTTCTCCTCCTCGTCGTTGCTGGCGCTGACCCGGCCGTCGGCGATGAAGAACCGCCCGTCGGCGTAGGCGTACCGGGGGTTGAACACGCTGCTCTCCAACCGGGCGGTGGAGGCCGGGTGCTGGAGCAGCGTCTTCGGTGCGCCGCCGGTCGGGGCGAGCGTCGCGACGCCGCCGCCCCGGTCGTAGGAGCCCTGCAGGTACACCAGCACCTCGGAGCCCTCCATCCGCAGCGGCGTCATCGTCCGCTCCGGGCCCGCCTTGGCCCGCCACTTGGGCTTGCCGGTGTCGAGGTCGAAGGCGACGACCTCGTTGGTGCCCCGGGTCAGCTGGGTCGGCTCAGTCGCCATGTAGAAGGTGGAGGCGTCCGCCGCGACCCCGACGCAGCCCTGGAGGTACTCACCCAGAATGATGAAGCTGCCGCCGCACTGGGGGCGGAACTTGTCCTTGCCGCCCTGGATGGTGGAGCGCAGCTTGCCGCCGTCGGTGAGGGCGAAGACGCTCCACTGCTTCTTGTCCCGCTTGATCGCGGAGACCACCAGCGGGCTGACCGAGTAGACCTTGTCGACCTCCCAGCCCTCCGGCAGCCGGTAACTCCACTTCGCCTTGCCGGTCTTGGCGTCGACCTCGCTGAGCTCGTGCAGGGTCTTGGCGGCACCGCCGCAGTCGGCCGCGGCGATCAGCCTGGGGCCGCCGGCGAAGGCGTACCGCTTGCACTCGGCGTCCGGGTCCTTGCCCCACAGCTGCTTGCCGTCGGCCATCGAGAACGCGAAGGAGTTGCCGGTGCCCGCCGCGGTCACCGTGTCGCCGCTCATCGCGAGCGTGATCTCGAAGAGCGAGCCGAAGCCGTCACCGCGCGGCACGGGCTTCTTCCAGCCCGCCTTGCCGGTGTTGAGGTCGATCTGCTGGAGGTCGTTGCAGTCGGCCTTCTCGGTGACGCCGTCGTTGAGGCCGATCACGATCTTTCCGTCGGCGGTGGGCGCCGCCGGGGCCGTGCAGACCTCGGTGGCGAAGGGGATCTCCCACTTCTTGGTGCCGTCCGCGGCGGAGTAGCCGACGACGCTCTTGTACATCGCCTTGACCACGGTGTCGCCGACCACCCACGGGCCGTACACATCGGCGCCGTTGCGCGGCAGGTCCACGTCGTTCTTGACGGTGAAGGCGACCTTCGCCTCGCCGGGCTGGCGGTCGGCGTTGAAGTCGTCGCCCACGTCCCGGCCGCCGCCGGTGCCGGTCCCGTCGCCCTTGTCCACCGTGGGTGAGCCGCTGGGCTTCACCGGGGCGCTGCTGCCCTTGGCGTCCGGCTTGGCCGGGTCGTCGTCACCGGAACCCACGGCGAACCAGACCCCGCCGCCGACCACCAGCAGCGCGGCCACCGCCGCCGCCACGATGACCAGCGACTTGCCCTTGAAGGGCCCCTTGTCACCGGGAGACCCCTTTTCGAGCCCGCCGGGATACGGGGCCTGCTGACCGGGCCCACCGGGGTACGGAGCCGCCGCGTACGGGCCCCCGGGCTGGCCGGGCGCCCCGGGGTACGGGGCCTGCTGACCGGGCCCGCCGGGCTGCGGAGCCGCCGCGTACGGGCTGCCGGGCTGGCCGCCGTAGGGGTTGGGCTGCCCCCCGTACGGACCGGGGGCCTGGCCGGGGGGCTGGCCAGGGGGCGTCGGGGCACCGTACGGGCCCGGGGCCTGGCCGGGGGCCGTCTGACCGCCGTACGGGCCCGGGGCCTGGCCGGGCGGCGTCTGCGGGTAGCCGTAGCCGGGCTGGGGGGCGCCGTAACCGGGCTGCGGGGTGCCGTAACCCGGCTGCGGGGTGCCATAGCCACCGGACTGGCCAGAGGCGGCCTGCCCCGGCGCCTGGCCCGGGGCCTGCGGCGGCATCGGCGGCGGCCCGGCGGGCGGCTGCGGTGCGCCTGCCGGAGCCCCGGCCGGCGGCTGGACCGGCGGCTGAGCCGGCGGCTGCGGAGCCCCGGCCGATGGCCCGACCGGCGGCTGGGCCGGCGGCTGCGGAGCCCCGGCCGGAGGCTGGGCGGCCGGCGACTGCTGCCCACCCTGATCCGACCGACCCGACGGGCTGTCCTGACCGGACCGCGGGTCGGGCTCCTCCGGAGGCCCGAAGCCCCCCTGCGGCGGTTGCTGGTTGGGTGGCTGACTCATCAGCGCATCCCCCTTCGCGCGGCCCGCTGCCCGACCGGCCTCCCCCGCGATTCCGGCGCGCACGTACCGCCGGAATGGAGTGAATCGGACATGGAATCCGCAGTGTTGCGTGAGTCGAGCGGGGCTTCTTTCTATCACCCGGCGAGGACATGAAAAGGGCCGGTCCCGCCCCTGTACCCAAGGGAGGACCGGCCCGTGATGCCTCTGTTATCGCCTCTCCACGCCGACTCCACGCCGCCGGGCGGCGGGTTGTCCCCGCATCCCCGCTACGCGTCCTCGGCGAGTTCCAGCCACCGCGTCTCCAACTCCTCACGCTGCGCGGCCAGTGCGCGAAGCTCGGCGTCGAGCTCGGCGACCTTCGCGAAATCGGTGGCGTTCTCCGCGATCGACGCGTGCAGCTTCCCTTCCCGCTCCGCCACCTTGTCGAGCTGCCGCTCCACCTTCTGCAGCTCCTTCTTGGCGGCCCGGGCGTCCCCCGCCGACTTCTCCCGCGCCGGAGCGGCCGCCGGGGCGGGCGCCGCGGCCTCCACCATCCGCTCCCGCCGCTCCAGGTACTCCTCGATGCCGCGCGGCAGCATCCGCAGGGTGGCGTCGCCGAGCAGGGCGAAGGTGCGGTCGGTGGTGCGCTCGATGAAGAAGCGGTCGTGCGAGATGACCACCATCGAGCCCGGCCACCCGTCCAGCAGGTCCTCCAGCTGCGTCAGCGTCTCGATGTCCAGGTCGTTCGTCGGCTCATCGAGAAACAGCACGTTCGGCTCGTCCATCAGCAGCCGCAGCAGCTGCAACCGCCGCCGCTCGCCGCCCGACAGATCACCGACCGGCGTCCACTGCTTCTCCTTCCCGAAGCCGAACTGCTCGCACAGCTGGCCGGCGGTCATCTCCCGCCCCTTGCCCAGATCCACCCGGTCCCGGATCTGCTGCACCGCCTCCAGCACCCGCAACGCAGGCGGCAGTTCCGTCACATCCTGCGACAGATAAGCCAGCCGCACCGTCTTCCCGACCACGATCTTCCCGGCCGCCGGCTGCTTCTCCCCACCGCTGTACGCGGCATCCGCCAGCGCCCGCAGCAGCGAGGTCTTGCCCGCCCCGTTGACACCGACCAACCCGATCCGGTCCCCCGGCCCGAGCTGCCAGGTCAGATGCTTGATCAGCGTCTTCGGCCCCGCCGTGACCGTCGCATCCTCCATCTCCAGCACGGTCTTTCCCAGCCGGGCGTTGGCGAACTTCATCAGCTCGCTCGTGTCCCGCACCGGCGGCACATCCGCGATCAGCGCGTTGGCGGCCTCGATGCGGTAGCGCGGCTTGGAGGTACGGGCCGGGGCGCCGCGGCGCAGCCAGGCCAGCTCCTTGCGCATCAGGTTCTGCCGCTTGGCCTCCTCGGTCGCGGCGATCCGCTCCCGCTCGGCCCGCGCGAAGACGTAGTCCGAGTACCCGCCCTCGTACTCATGGACCGCGCCCCGCTGCACATCCCACATCCGGGTGCAGACCTGGTCCAGGAACCACCGGTCGTGGGTGACGCACACCAGCGCCGACCGCCGCGCCTGCAGATGCCGCGCCAGCCAGGCGATCCCCTCCACATCCAGGTGGTTGGTCGGCTCGTCCAGCACCACCAGATCCTGCTCGGCGATCAGCAACTGCGCCAGCGCGATCCGCCGCCGCTCACCACCCGACAGCGGCCCGATCACGGTGTCCAGCCCCTGCGGGAAGCCCGGCAGGTCCAGCCCCCCGAACAGCCCGGTCAGCACATCCCGCACCTTGGCGTCCCCGGCCCACTCATGGTCGGCCCGGTCCCCGATGACCTCGTGCCGCACGGTGGCGGCCGGGTCCAGCGAGTCGTGCTGCGTCAGCACCCCCAGCCGCAGCCCACCACTGTGCGTGACCCGCCCCTGATCCGCTTCCTCCAACTTCGCGATCATCCGGATCAGGGTCGTCTTACCGTCCCCGTTCCGCCCGACCACGCCGATGCGATCGCCCTCCGAGACCCCGAGGGACACCCCGTCGAGCAGCGCACGGGTGCCGTACACCTTGCTGACTGCCTCGACATTGACCAGGTTGACGGCCATGAACACTCCTGTACGCGGGCGGGGGGCGACCTACCAGAGTAGCCGGACCAGCGGTGCGGTACCGTGCCGCGTTCTTCTACGACCAGGGGCGGGGGCCTTCGTGCGAGCCAAGCGGCGGACGATCATGACAACGGCGGCCCTGACCGCCCTCTCCCTCACCCCCACCGGCTGCACCGCCGGCCCCCTCCCCACCCCGAACCCCCCAGCCCCCTCCCCCTCCCCCTCATCCCCCGGCGTGCGGATCGACGCGGCCTCCTTTCCCTGCCCCCTCCCCGTCTCCTTCGAGAGGGAAGCGCGCTGGAAGCCGGAGTGACGAAGCCCATCGGCGACGACAAGATCGACGCGATGTTCCGCCAGGGCACCCTGGACATCCGCTGCGAGCTGGACGCCAAACCGGCCGGGCACACCGGTTTCCTCCGCGTCTACGTGCCCAGCCCCGAAACCACCCGCGACACCCCCGCCCGAGCGGCCCTGACCGCCTTCGTCGCCGACGAGAAGATCACCGGCACCCCCCGCTACACCACCCCGCGCCTCTCCGGCATCGCGGACTCCGCCGAAGTCACCTACACCGCCACCAACGAAATCCTCGGCGACAAACCCGAACGCGCCCTCGCCGTCACCACCCCCCAGGGCCCCGTCATCCTCCACCTGGGCGGCCTCGACGCCGCCGAACACACCGCGATGCTCCCGGCCTACGAACGCGCGAAGCGGACGATGCGGGTGGAGGGGTAGGGGGGTGGGCCTGGGGGCACTCCCCGCGATGGGCGGGGGGCATGACCTCGGCGCCACCCTGACGCAGATCGGATACGGACCATCCCCGCGCGGGCGGGGAGCACGCCATAGTGGTGCCGGGCCACATGCTCCAGCAGGGACCATCCCCACACGGGCGGGGAACACGCTTCACGACCTGTGACTTTCATAGTCGACTGGTAGTCCCAAGGCTCTCAGCGTCCCCAGGGAGACACCCGCGCCGTCGAGGGCGTCGACAAGGCGGAGTACCTGTTCCGCGATCACCAGGTCCTGCGGAGGGTCGGGGACCGGGTGACCGACCTCCCGCAGGAACCCGAGGACCTGACCCCACGCATAGAGCACCGTTCCCTCACCGGACACGGGCACCGGGAAACCCTCCTCCTGGCACAGCCGAGTCAGCGCCGAAGCACCCAGCCCACTGCGCTGACCGGCTTCATCAAGCGTCACGGTGTCGGGCAGAGCGACACCCACAGCCTGTAGCCCGTCGACAAGCCGAATCCGCTGCACCGCCTGAGCGACCGCGTCCAGGAGGGTCGGTGCCTCGATATCGCAGGCCAGCTCCCGCAGCAGAGCCGAGTCCGCGAACCGCGGATGATCGGCAGGATTCTCCGGGCCGAGCGTGTAGGAGATCGCCCCGTCCGCGAGGGCGTCGCAGTGATCGAACGCGTCAGCCTGCTCGGGGGTGAGCGGCTGCCTGAGGCGGATGCTGAAGCTCCAGTCCACTTCGTACCTCCCTAGTGCGCATGGGCTTTGACGAAGCGGTCGATCTTCTTCGCCTCATTACCGGGGTTCTTGGGCGTGCCGGAGACAGCGAGACGCGCTCCGCACGAACAGCAGACGACCCACCCCCACCGATGCCCGTTCTTGTCTGGCGCGACCGTGCAGCCCGCCTGCTTGGCGCGGTCAAGCGCACTAGCAACATCCGCATTCTGGTGCCGCCCCTTGGAAACCACCCGCTGACCGTAGCGATGATCATGCCCACACCGGCACGATCAGGTTCACCGTCACTCCAAAGAATGGAAGTCAGGCACCTGGGATCGGGCGGCAAGATGGGCCTTGCCTCAGACGGTCACACGGCACCGATGCCGACGCTGGCGCCGCCCCAAGTCATCCCCGCGCGGGCGGGGAGCACCGGTCTCCCGCGTCGGCATGAAAATCGCCGCCGGGACCATCCCCGCGCAGGCGGGGAGCACGACGAGCTGATGGACCAGGTCGTCTCCGTCTGGGGACCATCCCCGCGCAGGCGGGGAGCACCAGGCCGTGGCCGCGTCCCGGGCCGCGTGGGTGGGACCATCCCCGCGCAGGCGGGGAGCACGCCGGCAAGGTCGACGTCGCCGGCACGATCCGGGGACCATCCCCGCGCAGGCGGGGAGCACGCGTCGCCGATGTCCCAGGGGGAGGTGCGGCCGGGACCATCCCCGCGCAGGCGGGGAGCACGCTTCGCGACCTGCGACGTTACTCGGGCTGCCACCGCTCCCGCATGACTTTCACAGAATCCGACATGTGGGACGTTAGCCCACCCACCGGGCATCCCTCTCACCCGGTGGTAAGCACCTTGAGCGCCAAGGCCCGCAGGGGCGCGAGGCGGGTTCGCGCGGGGCCGTTGTGGATGGCGTTCGTGGTGATCACCAGGTAGCGGCCTGCCGCCGGCGCCAGGTAGAGGCTCGTGCCGGTGAAGCCGTGGTGGTAGGCGGTGTGTCCACCATGAGCGGTGACCCAGGCCAGTCCCCGGTGCAGGCCCGGTTCGATCTCCGCCTGGGGGACGAGGCCGGCCCGGAACCAGGCGCCCAGCGGGGCGTCGGCAGTCGCGTACGAATCGAGGAGGCGTTCCGCGTACGTGGCCAGGTCGTGTGCGCTGGCGAAGACACCCGCATGTCCGGCGACGCCGCCGAGCAGGGCGGCGTTGTCGTCATGGGCGGCGCCCCAGAGGCGGGGCGCTCCGGGGAAGCGCGGTTCGGTGGGAGCGACCCGCGATGAGCGGGCCAGTGGCCCGTAGGTGGTCGCGGGCATGCCGAGGTCGTCGAAGAGTTCGCGGGCGAGCTGGTCGAGTGGTCGCCCATGGACATGGGCGAGTGCCAGGCCGAGGAGGACGAAGCCGCGGTTGATGTACCGGTGGGCACGGCCGGGTACGTCGTCCAGCGGTTCACGGCACATCAGCTCGTACAGCGGCAACTCCGCGCCCCGGTAGTGGTCGAGCCGGGTGGTGGCCCGCATGCCGCTGGTGTGAGTGAGGATCTGCCGGATGGTGGGTTCAGCGCTCGGGGTGCTGCCGGACATGGCGGGGAGGGCGTCGCGGAGTGGGGCGTCGATGTCGAGCAGGCCCTGTTCCACGGCGCGGCCGACGAGGGGCCAGGTGGCGACGACCTTGGTGAGCGAGGCGAGGTCGTAGAGCGTGTGCTCGTCGGGGGCTTCGGGGCTGCGCTCGGGAACGACGGCACCGGCGGCCAGGACCGTACGCAGGCCGTCGGCCGTACCGGTGAGGAGGACACCGCCCGGGGTGGCCCCGTCCGCGATGACGGCATGGAGGGTTTCGTTCAAGGACGTGTGGTCGCCCTGGCTGTACGGGAGGGGCATCACTTTGTCTCCGGTTCAGTGGTGATCTCGGCTCCCAGGGTGGCGAGTCCCCTGAGCAAGTGGCCGTAGCCGCGCCGCAGATGGCGCAGGCCACGAATGACGGAAGTGCCGTCCGCGACCAGCGCCGCGATCAGCAGGGCCGCGCCCGCCCTGATGTCGGCGGCTTCGACCTCGGCCGCACGGAGGCAGCTCGCTCCCTCGACGCTGACCAGCGGCCCAGTGGACCCGACCCGGGCACCGAACGCCCTGAGAGGTGCCACATGCGAGTCGCGCCGGGGATAGACACGCTCGTGGATGACGGACGTACCGGCCGCCTGGGTGAGCAGCGCGGCCAGCTGAGGCGCGGTGTCGGTCGGCAGTCCGGGATGCGGGCCGGTCAGGGTCTGGATGGCGGACAGCGAACGGCCGGGTCGGACGTCCAACGCGTTCTGGCCGGGAGAGAAAAGCACTCCGACGGCGGTCAGCGCGCTGACAAGCCCGCTCGGGAGGTCGCGGAGGGTTACGCCGCGCAGGGTGACGCGTCCCCCGGTCGCCACGGCGGCCATGGCGACGGTCGCGGCTTCGATCCGATCGCCGAGTACGGGGAAGGCTCCCCCTCCGATGTGCCCGGTGCCGGTCACGTGCAGTCCGGCGGCATCGCGGCAGACCGCCACGCCCCGATCAGCGAGGAAGCGGGCCACCTCGATGACCTCCGGCTCGACGCTCGGGTTGGTGATCAGCGAGGTACGCGGGCAGCAGGCGGCCAGCAGCAGTGCGGTGACGGTGGCCCCCAGGCTCGGCCCGTACGGCGTACCCACGTCCACGGTGAACGGGCGTACGCCCCGGTGGCCGAGGAAAGCACGCACTCCCTCCTCGGAGACGAGCACTTCCGCTCCGGCCGCCTGCATCGCGGCCAGGTGCCGGTCGATCAAGCGGGGACAGAAGGCGTCCCCGCCCGGGTGGGGGAACTCCACCAGGCCGGTCTTCGCCAGAAGCGCGGCGCCCAGCACAGCCGTAGTGCGGATCAGGCGCCCCGCCTCAGGGTGCACGACGGGCAGTGGGGCCGCCGAGGGCACCACGGTGAAGTCCTGCCCGTCGAACGAAGCCCCGGTCCCGGTGTGCCGGAGGAGACGGACGCAGACCTCGGTGTCCAGGATGGCGGGCGCGTCCCGAAGGGTGACAGCCTCATCAGCCAGCAGTGCCGCCGCGTACAGGTGCAAGGCGATGTTCTTCCCGCCCTGCACCTGGTAGTCACCGGAGAGCGCTTTGCCTCCGGTGACCTTCACGGCACCGTCGGCTCGGGTGTGGGTGGCCGTCACCGAACGCGGGAGCCGGCGGGCAGGGTGCCGCCGAGTTGGTTGCGGGGGTACACCACCGAGCCGGGACCGATGAGGGTGCCGGGTGCGAGGGCCGTACCGGCGGGCAAGACGACCTCGTCGCCGATGACGGCGCCGAACTTCGTCTGGCCGGTGCCGACGCGATGGCCGTCGAGGCGGACGGTGATCTCCTCGATCGCGGGTTCCGCGACCGGGCCGGCATCGCAGCGCAGCCCGGTGGTGGAGCAGAAGGCTCCGAAGTTGACCCGGCGGCCGACGACGGAATCCCCGATGAAGCAGGCGTGCTTGGCGAAGATGTGCCCCGCGAGCAGGCTGCGGGTGATCTCGGCGTTGAAACCGATCCGGCAGCCCGGCCCGATCACGCTGTACTCGCGCACCAGGGCCCCGGCGCTGACGACGGACCCGGTGCAGATGAGGGCCGGGCCGAACACCATCGCGCCTGACTCGACCCGGGCGCCGCCCTGGACGATCACGTCTCCTTCTACCAGGGCTCCCGGCTCGATCACCCCCTCTCGGTCGTCGTACAGACCGTGCGTGGCGGGGTGGTCGAGGTCGGCGACCAGAAGCGGCTTGATGTCGAACACGGTCCCTGCGCGGGCGAGCAGCCCGGAGACGTAGGGGCCGAGGCCGTCTCCGCGAAGGTAGTAGCCGGCGGCAAGACGCGGGTCGGCGATGGTGGCGGATGTATGTGTCACGGTGTCCTCCTCCGTGGCGGGTACGTTCAGGCCTGCCGCAGGGTGTCTTCGCGGAGTTCGATGCCGCGTTCCAACTGGATGTAGAGGAGTTCCACCTGCCCGGGGGCCAGGTCGAGCGTGGTGGAGATGGCGGTCCCGTCGCGCAGACACACACGTACGGGCAGGTGGGCGCGGCCGGTGGAGCGGTCATAGCGCAGGTCCCGCTTGAGCGGGACGACCCGGCTGATGAAGGGTCGGCTCATCGCTGACTGCATCGAGGCGGCACCGGCCGACGCGGCGGTCCCGTCAGCCTGTCGGGTCTTCTCGGGCGGGTTCGTCATCGCGATCACTTTCCTCACGTGTGTTGGTCAAGCGCGCATGAGTCACTGGACGGACAGGCGCCCCGGGTCAGGCCGGCAGAGGCATGTTCGGCCAGGGCATGCGGTACCGCCCGAGCGGAGATCGGTGGGCGGTAGGCGCGGTGCTTCAGGCACGCGGCGGCTGGGCGGAGAACACGGTGCCGATGCTGTCGGCGGGGTGCTCGTCCAACGGCACGAACCGGTGCCGAGACAGGCAGTGCGGGCAGGCGCAGAGAACGCTGCCGGGGCCGGATGCCGCGTGCACAATGCCCACCGGCGTACAGGAGCCGGTCACCGTGCCGCACCAGTTGCAGACACGCGCCTTGGCGTCGGATTTCTCAGGGTGGGCACGACTGGCCATCTAGGCGCCTCCGAATCGAAGTGCTCGTGCTCGGAGGGCCAGCTTGCGCCGGTCAGATACCCGAAACGCTCACAATCTTGTGAGCGTGGCTACAGCCCGATCCAGCGTGCCATCCCGGTAAGCGTCTCCGACGAGCGTCGAGAGGTGTGCACCAGGCCTCGCACCGTGATCCGCGTACCGGGAAGGTGGCGGGTCTGCTCCGGCGCCGCATGCCGGGCTTGGACCAGGAAACGGAGCGAGGCCTCGGAGTGTCCGGCCTCCATTTCCACCAGCGCCCGGTCCACCAGGTAACGAGCCCGCCGCGACGTGGCCGCCGACGCCGGCATACGCAACTTCCGTGCCTGTACGAGCGCGTCGTCGTATCGGCGCATGGTGATGGAGGCGCCCAACTCGTGCAGCGCGACATTCGTTCGGCCGAAGCTGAGCTGGTGGATCTCAGGGGCTCCCCCTCCAAGACGGCCGACCAGTTCCTCGGCGGCTGCGATGTGGTCCGCTACGCCAGTCTGGTCGCCCGAGCGAGCGGCGACCGCTGTCGCGCCGAGGTGGAGTTGGCCTGATACGGCCAGAGCTTCGCGACTACTCAGTCCGTCCAATAGTTGCTGGCCGGTGACCAGCAGCCGAAGCGATGCTGGGCTTCGCAAGAGGATGGCGCGTTTGTAGCGCTGGACGGCGGCAAGGCATGGCGTCGACGCATGACTGGCTGCCCAGCCCATCCGATCCAGTGCCACCCGAGCCAGATCGAGGTACCCGAGCTTGAGGGCGACGTCATGCGCGGTCCGGTACGACGATGCAAGGGCCTGCCATGCCTCGGTCGTCGGTGAGGTCCAGATGATGTGCGTCAACTCGACGATCAGTCCTGGCAGATCCTCGGCAGCAGCCCGCAGGTGGGTGGCTCTGACTGTCCGGCATACCTGTTCCGCAGCGGAGATCAGTGCACCGACCGGCCGCACCTCGAGGAGATCCTCGTTCGGGCCCAGGTCGTAGTAGTCCAAGGACTCGCGAATCGGGGTGAGCAACTTGGCCACGTCCACACGGCCGGTCCGCGGTTCTCGGGGTTCGCCCCCGGTCAGTACGGCGGCGTCGATCCGTAAGGCTGTGGCGACCGCGTCGACCAGCTCAGGTGTCGCGGGACGGGCGCCGCACTCGACCTGGTTGAGCAGGCTGTACGAGAAGGGGATGCGGTCGGCCAACTGTCGTTGGGTGAGGCGTGCGAGTCGGCGCTGCTCCTTGATACGGGAGCCGATGCGGTCGGTATCGGGCACGGGCATCCTGGTCTCCGTCCTTGACTCTTCGTCTCGGACGGTACCCGGGTCGGCTGAGCAAGGCCGGGGTTCTTCTCGACCTCACCCGGACCGGTGGCCATCTGCATATCGTCGGTCCATGTCGACGACTCGCACCCTGTATCTGCTCTGCTGTGCGGCACCTCCGGCCTTGGAAGTCGCGCCCGTCATCGAGAACGCCCAGGCGCGCGGCTGGGATGTGTGCCTGGGGCTGACACCGACAGCGGCCGAGTGGCTGGACCAGGGTCTGGAAAGTCTGACGACCCTTACCAGGCACCCGATCCGTCACCGCTACCGACGGCCGGGAGAGCCGGACGTCTGGCCTCGGGCCGACGCGGTCCTTGTCGCTCCGGCCACCACCAACACGATCAACCGGATCGCCCTCGGGCTGACGGACACCTGGGTGGCCGGATTTGTCGCCGAGGGCATCGGCAAGCGCATTCCGATGGCGCTGATGCCATGCGTCAACGCCGCCTATGCCGAGCACCCTCAACTGCCCCGGTCCCTGGCGACGCTGCGTGCGGCCGGGCTGCGTGTGCTGTACGGCCCGGGCGGCTTCCAGCCCAACCCGCCCGGCGAGAAGTGGCCGTATCCGTGGGACACGGCGTTGGATGCGGTGGAGACCGTCTGACCCTTGCGCTCAGCGCCACCGTCCCCGCGTACGCGGGGAGCGCAGGAGGATGGTCGCCATCTCGCCCACAAGGTACGGATCATCCCCGCACGCGCGGGGAGCACCCGCAGAAGGGCCGGTTCACCCAGGACTGCGAGGGGCCATCCCCGCGTCCACGGGGAGCACTTTCACTGACCTGCGACGCTAACGCCTGTCCGGCAACTCCGTACGCGTTTCCGAGGATCGGACGCCCCGGGCGCTTTGCGACCCACCCCTGGGCCATCGCGCCCCGTCCCAAGAGGCCCGTCACGGGTGTTCCCGGCTAGCCGATCGCCGGTTTCTTCGGCGGGGTGGTCGCGGCGCGGAAGGCGCTTGGGCTCAGGCCTTTGTGGCGTTTGAAGGCGGCGCTGAAGCCGAAGGCATCGGCGTAGCCGACGGACTTGGCGATCCGGGCGATGCCGAGGTCGGTCTCGGACAGCAGCGCCTCGGCCTCGTCCATGCGGCACTCGGTGAGGTAGGCGAGGGGCGGGCGGCCCATCAGTTCGGTGAAGCGCTTGGCGAACAGGGCACGCGAGACGCCAGCCCGGGCGGCCAGGGACGCCACCGTCCAGGCCTCGGCGGGTCGTTCGTTGAAGGACTCCAGGGCGGGAGCGAGCACCGGGTCGGCAAGGCCCCGGTACCAGCCAGGCGCGTCGGCGCCCGCCCGGGCGAACCAGGTGCGCAAGGTGCAGACCAGGGCCCAGTCGAGGAGCCGGTCCATCAGCGCCTGCGAACCGGCCGAGTGCCGGGCGGCGTCGATGGCGGCCGCCTCCAGCCAGGTGCAGACCTCGGCGTCCTCCGTGACCACCAGGACCGGCGGCAGGGTGCGCAGGAGCCGTTCGTGGCGCATGCCCGAGGCGCGGTAGGCGCCCACGATCAGCGCGGTCGTCTCCCGGGAGTCGGCGCCCCAGTGGATGCCGCCGAGTTCCTGGGCGGCGCAGTCGGTGTTCGCGGTGAAGCAGGCGATCTCGTACGCGTCGTGGGGGCCGCGGAGGGTGGCGGGACGGTCCACGAGGTGGAACGGCGCGGAAGCGCGTACGAGGACCGTGTCGCCCGGGCCGACCGCCCGCTCGGTTCCGTCGGGCAGCAGCAGGGTGCCGCCACCGCGCAGCACGTTGATCATGGTGAGCGGCGCGTCGTCGACGAAGCGGATGGCCCAGGGCGCCGTCAGTACGGCATGGCTGACGACCGACCCTTCGGCCCGGATGCCGCTCAGCAGCGAACTCAGAGGGTCCATGGCGGACAGGGTAGACGAACTCCTATGGATGAGAGCGCTTCTCCCATAGAGCGTCCACGCCGACCCCGGCTGTACTGGACTCATCGAACCGACCGAGACCAGCCGCAGCCGGGAGACACCGTGACGCAGCACGACCACCGCACCAGGACAGCCCTCGTCGTCGTGGCACACCACCGCGCCGATTCCCTCACCGCGCACACGGCCCGCCGTGCCGCCACCCGACTCGAAGCCGCCGGATACCAGGTCGACCTGCTCGACCTGCACGCCGAGGGGTTCGACCCGCGGATGAACGAGTCGGACCAGCCGGACTGGGGCAACCGGGAGAAGGCGTACTCGGACGAGGTGCGGACCCATATGCGGCGCATCCTCGACGCCGATGTCCTCCTCGCCGTCTTCCCGGTGTACTGGATGAGCGTGCCCGCCGTCCTCAAGGGCTGGATCGACCGCGTATGGAACTACGGGTTCGCTTACGGCCGCAGCAAGCCCCGCCTCGCCGGCAAGCGCATCCTGTGGCTGGGCCTGGCCGGCGCCACCGCCGACGATCCTCTGGTGGAGGGGATGCAGACCGTCCTGGAGACCGGTCTGAACGACGGCATCGCCTACTACTGCGGCTTCTCCCGCTCCACTGTCGGCCTGCTCACCGACGCGGAGGAGCGTCCGCAGCGTGTTGACGCCGGCGGCACCCTGCTGGTCGGCGCAGCGGTCGCGGGCCCCGAACGGGAGGCGCGGTACGCGGCCTTCGACCGTCGTGCAGAGGGGTTCGTGGATCGCTTCGTGGCCGAGGAGCTTGTGGCGGTGTGACTCTCGGGCGGGGAGGGCCTACGCGGCTTATGGGGCCTACGGAGCCCATGGGGTCCTTGAGGGTCGGACCGCCGCGATCAGGACTGCCGGGGCGGTGCGCCCACCACCACCGCCCCCTCCGCAGGCGACGTAGCCACCCGGGCCGTGCGGCAGGTGCCGGACTGCAGCAGGGCGGTGGCCACACTCTGCGCGGCCTCGGGGTCCTTGACCAGGAAGGCGGTGGTCGGGCCGGAGCCGGAGACGAGGGCGGCGAGGGCGCCGGCGGTGGTGCCGGTGGTGAGGGTGGCGGCGAGAGAGGGGCGGAGGGAGAGGGCGGCGGGTTGGAGGTCGTTGGCGAGGGTGGCGGCGAGGGCGGTGGGGTCGCCGGTGCGGAGGGCTTCGAGGAGGGCGGGGGTGGCGACCGGGGGTGGGACCGCGGTGCCGGCGGTGAGGCGGTCGAACTCGGCGTAGACGGCGGGGGTGGAGAGGCCGCCGTCGGCCACCGCGAAGACCCAGTGGAAGTCGCCACCGACGGGGAGCGGGGTGAGGTGCTCGCCGCGGCCGGTGCCGAGGGCGGCGCCGCCCAGGAGGGAGAACGGGACGTCGCTGCCCAGCTCGGCGCAGAGGGCGAGGAGTTCGTCGCGGGGGGTGGACAGGCCCCAGAGGGTGTCGCAGGCGAGGAGGGCGGCGGCCCCGTCGGCGCTGCCGCCCGCCATCCCCCCGGCGACCGGGATGTCCTTGGCGATGTGCAGGTGGACGTCGGGGGCGATGCCGTGGCGGGCGGCCAGGGCCTCGGCGGCCCGGGCGGCCAGGTTGGTGGAGTCCAGGGGGACCTGGGGGGCGTCGGGGCCTGAGCAACTCACCCGTACCCCGCCGGGGGAGCGGACGGCGGTCACCTCGTCGTACAGGGAGACGGCGAGGAAGACGTTGGCCAGGTCGTGGTAGCCGTCGGGGCGGGCGCCGCCCACCGCCAGTCGGACGTTGACCTTGGCGGGGACCCGGACGGTCACCCCCGTACGCGTACCGGTGCTGCTCACGCTTCCTTGGCCTCCGCGATCCGGGCGAACTCTTCGACGGTGAGGGACTCGCCGCGGGCCTGGGGGGAGACCCCGGCGGTGGTGAGGGCGCGCTCGGCGGCGGCCGGGGAGCCGGCCCATCCGGCGAGCGCGGCGCGCAGGGTCTTGCGGCGCTGGGCGAAGGCCGCGTCGATGACGGAGAAGACCTCGCGCTTGGTGGCGGTGGTGGCGACGGGGGCGTCCCGGCGGACCAGGGAGACCAGGCCGGAGTCGACGTTGGGGGCGGGCCAGAAGACGTTGCGGCCGATGGCGCCGGCCCGCTTGACCTCCGCGTACCAGTTGGCCTTGACCGAGGGCACTCCGTACACCTTGTTGCCGGGGCGCGCGGCCAGCCGGTCGGCGACCTCCGCCTGAACCATCACGAGGGTGCGCTCGATGGTCGGGAAGCGGTCCAGCATGTGGAGGAGGACGGGGACGGCGACGTTGTAGGGGAGGTTCGCCACCAGGGCGGTGGGGGGCGGGCCGGGGAGCTCGTCGACCAGCATCGCGTCGGAGTGGACGAGCGAGAAGCGGTCGGCGCGGGCGGGCATGCGGGCGGCGACGGTGGAGGGGAGGGCGGCGGCCAGGACGTCGTCGATCTCCACGGCGGTGACCCGGTCGGCGGCCTCCAGCAGCGCCAGGGTGAGGGAGCCGAGCCCGGGGCCGACCTCGACCACCACGTCCTCCGGACGCACCTCGGCCGTGCGGACGATCCGGCGCACGGTGTTGGCGTCGATGACGAAGTTCTGGCCGCGCTGCTTGGTCGGGCGCACGCCCAGCGCGGCGGCCAGCTCGCGGATGTCGGCGGGGCCGAGGAGGGCGTCGGGCTCTGTGGTGCTCACCGATACAGCCTACGGGGCGGGGAGACAGCCGCCGTCAACGGACGGCTTCTCACCCGTGCAGCCTGGCGCCGCAGTGCGGCCAGGGGCTGGCGCCCCGCTGCACATAGAGCTTCTTCGCGCGGAAGGTCTGCTCGGCGGCCGGCGCCTGCTGGGCGGTGCCGCTGCCGCCGAGTGCCTGCCAGGTCCCGGGGTCGAACTGGTACAGGCCTCCGTAGGTGCCGGACGGGTCCACCGCGTCCGCCCGGCCGCCGGACTCGCAGGCGGCCAGCGCGGCCCAGTCCAGGCCGTCGGCGCCGGAGACCGCCACGGTGGCGGGCCGGGGCCGGGTGCCGACCCGGACCTGGCGGCTCACCGGCTCGCGGGCGATCTCGTCGGCCAGCAGCCGGGGCCGCTGCCGGACGCCGTTGACCGTGCGCAGGGCGTAGGTGAGGCGGCGCACGCCCGCCCGGCCCTGGCGCTCCACCACCTCCGTACCGGTGTACAGCTCGGGATCGGGGGTGCGTACGACGGTGTACGGCAGCGGCTCCTCGCGGACCTCGCGGCCGTCGGTGATCCGCATGACGGTGACCGTCTGGCCGTCGCGGGGGAAGGTGCCGGCGGGTACGGAGGTGGTGTCCTGCCCGGCGAGGGTGATCCCGGCCTGGGCGAGCGCCTCGCCGACGGTGGCGGCATTGGTGCGGACGGTGCGCTCGCGCCCGTCGGCCATGAAGGTCACCGCCCGCTCGGTGCGTACGTCGAGAGCCAGGCCGGAGCGCGGGATCGGGGTGGTGGGAGCGGTGGAGAGGTACGCGCCCGAGGACCGGACGCCGATCTCGCGCAGGGCCTCGTCGACGGTGTGGGCGGTGGTCCAGACGTCCTGGCGCCGGCCGTCGAGGGTGAGGGCGACGGGACGTCCGTAGCGCAGCTGGACCCGGTCGCCGTCGGAGAGCGCCCCGTCCGGGCCGCCGGGGGTGACGGTGTCGTGCGGGCCGGGGGCCAGGTCCTCCTCGGCGAGCAGTTCCCGCACGTCGTCGGCGAAGGTGTGCAGGGTGCGCGTCGGGCCGCCGTCGACGCTGAGCTCCACCGCCTTGTCCTCGGCGACGAACGCGGTGGTGCCGCCGGCGAGCACCGCGACGACGAGCGCCTGGGGGACGAGCCGCCGCAGGGTGTCCGGCCCGGCGGAGGGGAGGGGGAGGGGGGCGGGGAGGGCCGTCTCGGGGGTACGGCGGCGGCGCGCGGCTGCCCGGCGCGCCTCGCCCCGGCCACCGGTCGGTGGCCCATCGGCCGGCGGCGGGGGTGGCGCGGGGGAGGTGTACGCCGGGTGGCTGCCGTAGGGAGCCGGGCCGTACGGGCTCGGGCCGTACGGGTTCGGCGGCTCCGGCGGCCAGGGGGCGGCCGGGGGCCAGGGGGCGGCCGGGGGTACGGGGCCGGGGCCTCGGTCGTACGCGGGGACGGGCGGCGGGCCGTACCCCTCGGCGGTGGGCGGCGCCCCGTACCCCTCGGCGGCGGACGGCGGACCGTACGCCTCGGCGGTGGACGGTGGACCGTACCCATCAGCCATCGACGGCGTGCCGTAGCCGTCGGCGACGGGCGGCGGACCGAACCCGGCCCCGGTCGGGGGCGGACCGAACCCGGCGGCGACCGGCGGCGGGCCGTAGCCCTCGGCGGCCGGGGGCGGGCCGTAGGCGTCCGGCGGGGGGCCGTAGCCGGGGGCCGGCTCGTACTCGTACGTGGCGGAGGTGCTCACGAGGTCGGGACCCTAGCGGAGTCGCGGTCACTCTCCCAAACGGTCCGGTTACGCGGTGTCGCACTCGGCGGTGGGGAGCAGGTGCCGCTCAGTAGTCGAACGCGCGGGCGGTGTTGACGGCGATCGCGGTGGCCATGGCCTCCTCGTCCACCCCCCGCACCTCGGCCATCGCCCGCACCGTGAGCGGGATCAGATAGGGCGCGTTGGGCCGCCCGCGGTAGGGGGCGGGGGTGAGGAAGGGGGCGTCGGTCTCCACCAGGACCAGGTCCAGGGGGGCGACCGCGAGCGCGTCCCGGAGGGGCTGGGCGTTCTTGAAGGTGACGTTTCCGGCGAAGGACATGAAGTAGCCGGCCTGGGCGCAGGTGCGGGCCATCTCGGCGTCGCCCGAGTAGCAGTGGAAGACGGTCCGCTCGGGCGCGCCCTCCTCGGCGAGGATCCGCAGCACGTCGGCATGGGCCTCGCGGTCGTGGATGACCAGCGCCTTGCCGTGCCGCTTGGCGATCTCGATATGGGCGCGGAACGAGCGCTCCTGGGCGGCCGTGCCCTCGGGGCCGGTACGGAAGTAGTCGAGCCCGGTCTCACCGACGGCCCGTACCTGGGGCAGCGCGGCCAGCCGGTCGATCTCGGCGAGGGCGTCGTCCAGGGCGCCGTCGCCGCCGGCCTCCCGGGCGCCTTGACGGGACCGGCCTCCCCCAGCCCCAGGGCCATCCCCCAGGACGATGCGGGGGGCCTCGTTGGGGTGCAGGGCGACGGCGGCGTGGACGTTGGCGTGGGCGGCGGCCGTCTCCGCCGCCCAGCGGGAGCCCTTCAGGTCGCAGCCCACCTGGACGACCGTCTCGACACCGACGGCGGCGGCCTTGGCGAGCGCCTCGTCCACGGTGCCGGACTGCATGTCCAGGTGGGTGTGGGAATCGGCGACCGGTACGCCGAGGGGTTCGGGCAGCGGCGGCGGGGCGTCCTTGGCACTCATGCCCCGATCGTACGGAAGGCGCTCGTGCCCTGATGGCACGGAAGGCACCGCGGCCGTACCGAGGGCGCCGCCGCCCGGTCCCGGTGTGCTCCTACCTGCCTACCTGCCCCGGAAGGGGTGCAGCAGGTCGGACAGGTGCCAGTGGTGCGGCTCCTTGCGCAGGTCGGCGTCCGGGGCGGCGGCGGGCTGGGCCGGCACGGCGGAGGCGGGCGCGGAGGGGTCGATCGGGACGGCGGAGACCGGGGTCGCGGCGGCGGCCGCGGCGGCCTCGCGCTCCCGCTCGTCCAGGTCGGTGGGGCCGAGCGGCCCGAGGGCGCCCCGGGCCGGGACGGCCTGCCGGGCGAGCAGGTCCAGCACCGAGGAGACCTGGCCGGAGCGCATGATGCGCACCACATGGCTGTCGCAGTTCTCGCAGGTGGGCTTGGAGAGCGGGGAGGCCACCCGGCGCCCGCCGTCGGCGCGGTAGACCACGAAGGCGCGGCCGTCGACGTCGGTGTGGTGCTCTATCTCGTACGCCTGCTCCCAGCCGTGCCCGCACCTCATGCAGGCGAAGGCGTAGGCCTCATGTCCGACCGGGGTGCTCACTGTCTCGGTCATGCCGGCTCCTTCCCACTCGGGACTGCTCAGGACCCGCTGGGGGGCGGCACCTCACCGCGGACGCATGCCGCCGAGGAGTGCTCAGACCGCCGATTTCGGCCGTCGAGCGAGTCACTGAAGCCAGTGGACGCCTTCACCGGCAGGAGCGCTAAGCCATCTGCCGAACCATCGAACCGATTTGGGACGCCGCATACCGGGAGGCCCGGTCTGCGGTCCTTTCTTTGCCTTTCACGATAGGCCTTTACCGTGCGCTGAGCCTTCCGAGGAGGCGTTCTTTGCCGCCACCACGGCATCGAAGACCTCGCGCTTGGGTAGCCCGGCCTCGACGGCGACCGCCGCGATGGCCTCTTTGCGCCGCTCCCCCGCCTCCTCGCGCACCCGCACCCTGCGTACCAGCTCAGCGGGGTCGAGATCGGCCGGTCCGGGCTCGGGCGCGCCCTCCACCACGACGGTGATCTCACCGCGTACGCCCTCGGCCGCCCAGCGGGCCAGTTCGGCCAGCGGGCCGCGCCGGACCTCCTCGTAGGTCTTGGTCAGCTCGCGGCAGACGGCGGCGCGCCGCTCGGCGCCGAAGGCCTCCGCCATCGCGGCCAGGGTGTCGTCCAGCCGGTGCGGGGCCTCGAAGTAGACCAGGGTGCGCCGCTCGGCGGCGACCTCGCGCAGCCGGCCCAGCCGTTCGCCCGCCTTGCGGGGCAGGAATCCCTCGAAGCAGAAGCGGTCCACCGGCAGCCCGGACAGCGCCAGCGCGGTGAGCACGGCGGACGGGCCGGGTACGGCGGTGACCCGGATGTCCCGCTCCACGGCGGCGGCGACCAGCCGGTAGCCGGGGTCGGAGACGGACGGCATGCCGGCGTCGGTGACCAGCAGCACCCGGGCACCGCCGGCCAGCGCCTCGACCAGCTCGGGGGTGCGGGCGGACTCGTTGCCCTCGAAGTAGGAGACGATCCGGCCGGTGGGCTGGACGTTCAGGGCGCCGGTCAGCCGGCGCAGCCGCCGGGTGTCCTCGGCGGCGACCACGTCCGCAGCGGCCAGCTCGGCGGCGAGCCGGGGCGGGGCGTCGGCGGTGTCACCGATCGGGGTGCCGGCGAGGACCAGCGTGCCGGCGGAGTCCCCGCGGCCCGCACCATCACCGCCGCCCCGGACACCCCCCTCCGGGCCCACCTCGACACCCGCGTCCGTGCCCGTCTCCGTACCGGCGTCCGTGCCCGCGTCCGGACCCGTCTCCGTACCCGCGTCCGTGCCCGTCTCCGTACGCGTGTCCGCGTCCGTGTCCCTGCCGCTGTCCCTGTCCGTTCCTGTCACACGGGCCATCCTCGCAGCCCGGACGCACGACGCGCACAGGCCTGTTCCCTACGATGGCGCGGTGACCAAGACTGCGCCTGAGGCTGCCGAGGCCGTGCCCGGCCGGGACGCCGGGGAAGAACCGCCGTCGTGGCGGCACCGCCTGCGCCGCTTCGGCTACGCCCCGCCGCCCTCGGCCGCCGGGCTGCGGGAGCGGCTGGTGCCCCCGTACGCCCGGCCCTCCGAGCGGGTGTGGGCGCTGTTCGGGGTGGAGCCGGACGCGGCGGACCGGGTCTGGCGGCGGTGGGCGTGGGGCGGGCCGCTGCTGGTGGCGCTGGTCGCCGGGGTGCTGCGGTTCTGGCGGCTGGGCGAGCCCCGGGCGGTGATATTCGACGAGACGTACTACGCCAAGGACGCCTGGGCGCTGATCCACCAGGGCTACGAGGGATCGTGGCCGAAAGACGTCGACAAGTCGATCCTGGCGAACCCGGACGCGGTGGCGGTGCCGGTCGACCCCGGCTATGTGGTGCACCCGCCGCTGGGGAAGTGGGTGATCGGGCTCGGCGAGGCGATGTTCGGGTTCGACCCGTTCGGCTGGCGGTTCATGATGGCGGTGCTCGGCACGCTGTCGGTGCTGATGCTCTGCCGGATCGGGCGGCGGCTGTTCCGGTCGACGTTCCTGGGCTGCCTGGCGGGCGCGCTGCTCGCGGTGGACGGGCTGCACTTCGTGATGAGCCGCACCGCGCTGCTGGACCTGGTGGTGATGTTCTTCGTGCTGGCGGCGTTCGGCTGCCTGCTGGTGGACCGGGACCGGGCGCGGGCGCGGCTGGCGGCGGCGCTGCCGGCGGGCGAGGGCGAGGGCGTGCTGCGGCCGGACGCCGACATCGCGGAACGGCTGGGGCTGGGCTGGCGGCCGTGGCGGCTGGCGGCCGGGGTGATGCTCGGCATGGCGGCGGCCACCAAGTGGAACGGGCTGTTCGTGTTGGCGGCCTTCGGGCTGCTGACGGTGCTCTGGGACGTGGGCGCGCGGCGGACGGCGGGCGCGGTCCGCCCGTACGCGGCGGTGCTGCGACGCGACCTGGTGCCCGCCTTCCTCTCCACCGTCCCGGTGGCCGTCGCCACCTATCTGGCCTCCTGGACGGGGTGGATCGCGACCGACCGCGGCTACTTCCGGAACTGGGCGGCCACCGAGGGCAAGGACAGCTCCTGGTCGTGGCTGGCGCCGGACTGGGTGCGCAGCCTGTGGCACTACGAGACCCAGGTCTACGACTTCCATGTGGAGCTGACCTCGGGCCATACGTACCAGTCGAACCCGTGGAGCTGGATCGTGCTGGGCCGCCCGGTCTCGTACTTCTACGAGGACCCGGCCCCCGGCACCGGCGGCTGCCCGGCCGGCACCGCGGAGAAGTGCGCCAGCGAGGTGCTGGCCATCGGCACCCCGCTGCTGTGGTGGGCGGCCTGCTTCGCCGTGCTGTACGTGTTGTGGCGCTGGCTGTTCCGCCGGGACTGGCGGGCCGGGGCCATCGCCTGCGCCATCGCGGCGGGGTGGCTGCCCTGGTTCCACTACCAGGAGCGGACGATCTTCCTGTTCTACGCGGTGGTGTTCGTGCCGTTCCTCTGCCTGGCCGTCGCCATGATGATCGGCGCCATCCTCGGCCCGCCCGGCACCGGCCCGGCCGCCGAGCGGCGCCGCACCATCGGCGCGATCGGCGCGGGGGTGCTGGTGCTGCTGATCATCTGGAACTTCATTTATTTCTGGCCGCTGTTCACGGCCGAGCCGATCCCGCTGGACGACTGGCGGGGGCGGATGTGGCTGGATACGTGGGTATAGCGGCGCCGCTCGCCCGGGGGTGGGCGGTCGCCGCCTCGGCCGCCGCGCTGGTCATCGCCCTGGCCGCCACGGCGCTCGCCCTCCTCGGCCGGCCGCTGCCGGGCGGTGGGACGCCGGGGCACCCGGTGGGCACCGCGCTGGACGGGAGGGCCGGGGCGGGCGGGACGGCGGCCTATGCGCACGCCGAGGTGGGCGAGGAGTACTGGGTGGCCCTGCCACCGGCGGACAACGTCTCCGACGAGCCGGTGACACTGCTGGCGGGCGAGTTCACGGACGTCCCGCGCGGCCTGAGGCTGGTCGAGTACCGGGCCCTCAGCCACCGGGACACGGACGGGCACCCCCTGGGCGTCTCCCCCGTCGGGCACGGAACCGGCCTGCCCGATCCGATCCCCCTGCGGGCCCACTCCGCCCGCCCGTCGCCCATCGCGCCGCACCGGGAGGGGGAGGTGTTCTGGGCGGCCCGGTTCCAGGTGGTGGGAAGGATCACCGGCGACCTCTCCGGCTGCCGCTACCGCTACCGCCACGGGGGCGTGGAGTACGAGCAGACGCTGAGCTGCACCACCCGCATCCGGCTGGGCCCGCGGGCGGGGTAAGGCGCCGACGGGCGGGCGGCCTGGGTGCGTCCGGGCGCCCAGAGGCGCGTTCCGGTCGGGCGCCGACGGGCGTTCCTGCCAGGCGCCCGGGGCGCGTTCCGGTCGGGTAACGATCCGAACTGTTGTCACAGGGGTCGCGTAGAGTGCCCGAGGTATCACGCTTGAACGTGTTCAAGCACGGTTCGGGCTCACGGGGGCTCCTGGGGAGGGGACTGCACCATGCGCAGCGGAGCGAAGGTCGCCATCGTCGGCGGCGCGTTCGTCCTGGTGGCGGGCGGCGTCGGCTATGCGGGGTTCAACCTGTGGAACGGCATCACCGGCGGGGTGGACAACGTTGGCGAGGCGCGGCCGCTGAAGGCCTCCGGGCCGATCACCGCCGAGGAGACCGAGCGGACCTCGCGGGACTTCCTGGCCGCCTGGGCCAAGGGGGACGCGGAGGCGGCCGGGCAGTTGACCAACGACCCGGCGAACGCCACCCCGGTGGTGGGGAGTTTCCGGGAGGCGGCGCATGTGGCCAAGGCGGTCATCACCCCGGGGACGGCGAGCGGCACCACCGTCCCGTACACGGTGAAGGCGACCGTCAGCCACCAGGGGCACAGCAAGGTGCTGTCGTACTCCTCCAAGCTGACCGTGGTGCGCGGGGCCACCACCGGCCGGCCGCTGGTCGACTGGGCGCCGACGGTGCTGCACCCCAAGCTGACCAAGGGGGCGTCGCTGCGCACCGGTGAGGCGGAGACCGCCGCGATCGAGGCGGTGGACCGCCAGGGGCGGAAGCTGACCCGGGAGAAGTACCCGTCGCTCGGCACCGTCCTGGACACCCTGCGCACCCGGTACGCGGACCAGGTCGAGGGCGAGCCGGGCATCGAGACCTGGATCGAGCCGGCCTCCGCCGACGCGCCGAACCAGACGCTGCTGACCCTCACCAAGGGGGTCCCCGGCAAGCTGCGGACGACCCTGGACGCCGAGGTGCAGGCGGCCGCCGAGCGGGCGGTGAAGAGGTTCGGGCAGGCCTCGGTGGTGGCGATCCGGCCCAGCACCGGTGAGATCAGCGCGGTCGCCAACAACCCGGCCACCGGGTTCAACACCGCGATGCAGGGCGCCCAGGCCCCCGGCTCCACGATGAAGATCGTCACCGCGGCGATGATGCTGGACCGGGGTGTGGTCGACGGGCCGTCCTCGCCGGTCGAGTGCCCGGAGGAGGTGCAGTGGAAGGGCGGCACGTTCCACAACCTCGACCACTTCTCCATACCGGACGGCGGCAGCCTCACCGAGAGCTTCCGGCGCTCCTGCAACACCGCGTTCATCAAGGCGGTGGGCCCGCTGAGCGAGAAGGACGTGGAGGACACCGCGCTGGGTGAGACGGCGCGGAAGTACTTCGGCCTCGGCGGGGTGTGGTCCACCGGAATCCCCTCCTCCGACGCCAGTGTGCCCGCCTCCCAGGGCTCGGAGACGGCCGCCTCCTACATCGGCCAGGGCAAGGTCACCATGAACGCGCTGAGCGTCGCCTCCATCGCGGCGACCGCCAAGAGCGGGGCGTTCCACCAGCCGGTGCTTGTGCCCAAGGAGCTGATCAAGGGCGAGATCACCACCGCGCAGCCGCTGCCCGGGAACATCGCCTCCGCCCTGCGGGCCATGATGAGCGCCACGGCGACCACCGGCACCGGCGCCCAGGCGATGGCCTCGGTGGGCGGGGACAAGGGCGCCAAGACCGGCTCGGCGGAGGTGGACGGGCAGTCCTCGTCCAACAGCTGGTTCACCGGCTACGCCGACGACCTGGCCGCCGCCTCGGTGGTCCAGTCCGGCGGCCACGGCGGCGACTCGGCCGGCAAGGTGGTCGCGGACGTGCTCAACGCCCGCTGAGCGGGGAAGCGTCCACGGGGCGAAACGGTTCGCGTGGCTCGTACACCTACCGTTAGCGTGCGGGCCATGAGCGATTCCGTCCCCGAATCCCTTCCCGGCCCCGTCACCGCATCTGTTCCCGGCCCTGTCACCGGCTCCCTCCCCGGCTCCGTCCCCGTGTCGCTCAGCGGTCCGGACAGAGCGGTCGGCTTCCCCGGGGTGCTCGTCGGCCACTCCGGGGCCACCGTCGCCGAGCCGCGCGAGCGGACGGCGTGACGCCGCTGGTGGTGGCCGCGGTGCTGACCGCGGCGGTGACGCACGCGGGCTGGAACGCGATCGCCCACCACATCCGCGACAAGCTGGTCTCGTTCACCCTGATCGCGGGCGGCGGGCTGCTGATCGGTGCCGTGCTGGCCTGCTTCGCCCCGCTGCCGGCCCCGGCGGCCTGGCCGTATCTGGGGCTGTCGGCGGTGCTGCACGTGGCGTACATGCTGCTGCTGATGCGCTCGTTCACGCTGGGCGACTTCGGCCAGATGTACCCGATCGCCCGGGGCACCGCGCCGCTGGTGGTGACCGTGCTGGCGGCCGTGCTGGTGCACGAGATCCCGGACGGGCAGCAGCTGATGGGCGTGGCGGTGGCCTGTGCCGGGCTGGCCGGCCTCGCCGTGTGGGGCATCCGGGGCACCGGGCGCTCCCCGCACTGGCCCGCGCTGCTGGCGGCGGTCGCCACCGGGGTCGCCATCGCCGGGTACACCGTGGTGGACGGCATGGGTGTACGGGCCGCGGACACCCCGCTCGGCTACACCGCCTGGCTGATGATCGCCGAGGGCGTCGCCATCCCGGTGTACGCGCTCCACCGGCGCCGCTCGGAGCTGGCGGCCCAGCTGCGGCCGTACGCGGCGCGCGGGCTGCTCGGCGCGGCGCTGTCGGTGGCCGCGTACGGGCTGGTGCTCTGGGCGCAGACCCGGGCTCCGCTCGCCCCGGTCGCCGCGCTGCGCGAGTCCTCGATCATCGTCGGGGCGGCGATCGGGGCGCTGTTCTTCAAGGAGCGGTTCGGCGCGCCGAGGATCGCGGCCGCCGGGCTGATGGTCGTCGGCATCGGGCTGATGCTGCACGGCGGGTGAACGGGCGGCGGATCGGGGGCACCGGGTCAGCCCGTCGACGGCGTCGGCCGTACGCCCGGACCGCGGACCGTCCCCACCGCTCGCGCGGCTCGGCCGGCGACCGCGGCACCGCGCGCCTGTCCGGACGGGTCCGGTCGGCGGTCCGGCAGGCCGGCGCGTAGCCGGCCCGCTCGATGGCGGCTCCCACCTGGGGTTGCTCATCGTCGGCCGTGAGGACGGACAAGCGCGTCCTCGATCTGCCGCACCGCGCCGGTCGGCCCGCCCCGGATCGGTCTGCGGCGCTTGCCGCCGCCCCCGCCGGATCCGTGCGACCGGGCTCCCGCAGCCGCGTCCGGATACCGCCGCCGGCGTCACGTACCGGGGCGATGCGCCCGGGGCCCGCGAACCACGTCGTTCGCGGGCCCTGGGCGGGAGGGTGGATCAGCCGGTCAGCGCACGGTCAGGGTGTAGTCCGCGCTGCCGGTCCTGCCCTCCTTGTCGGTGGCGGTGACGGTGATCTTGTAGGTGCCCGCCTGGTAAGGGGCCATGGCGGTCATCCGCGAGGTACCGCCGGCCGGGACCGTCCGCGGGGAGAACGTCGGTGCCGACGGCAGTCCGGTGGCGCTGAGAGTGCTGGGGCCGCGCCCGCCCGAGACCGTGACGTCGACGTTGACGTACCGGCCGCCGGTGACGGTGCCGGAGGTCGGCGAGACCGTGGGCCTGGGGCCGTCGGTGCCGTTCCCGTCGCCCACCGTGAGGGTGTACGTCGCGGTCCTGGTGCCGGAGGCGCCCTTGGCGTGGACGGTGACGGTGTGCGAGCCGGCCGGCGTCTGTGCCGAGGTCTGGAAGGTGACCTTGGACGTGCCGCCGGACGTGAGGGACGCGGGCTGGAACACCGCGCTCGCACCGGTGGGCAGCCCGGTGGCCGACAGGTCGATCCTCTCCGCGCCCGCGTCCCCGGCCTGGCTGGTCAGCGTGGTGGACACGTGCCCGCCGGGGGTGGCGCGCCCGCTGGACGGGTTCAGCTCCACGGAGAACTTCCCGTCGCCCGGCTGGCCGCCGCCGATCTGCGCCTTGGCCCAGTCGCCCATCTCGTTGGTCAGCCGCGCCATGATGCTGTAGCGGTCGCACTTGCTCGATCCCCAGGAGCTCACGCCCACCACGACGCCGTCCACGGTGAACGGTCCGCCGCTGTCCCCCGAGCAGTTCGCGGTGCGGCCGTCGTCGTAGCCGGCGCAGACCATGACGTCGGGGTCGACCTTGATGTCGAACACCTGGCACCGGCCGGCGTCGTTGATGGGCAACGTGGTCTTGTACAGCACCCCCGAGGAGCCGCCGGGTCCCACATTGCCATAGCCCACGGAGGTCCCCGACGCACCGGGCCTGGTGAGTGCCGCGTCGGCGGATCCGGCGACCTTGGCCCACTGGCTCTCGGGCACCGGGATGTCGTCCGCGGTGGTGACCACGGCGACGTCGTAGCCCTGCCGCCAGCTGCCCGGGCCGGTGTACTTCGGGTGCGCCTTGTACGAGGCGACCTTGGTGCGGAAGCTCTCGTCACCGGCGGAGTCGAGGTCGTCGTCGCCGTACAGGTAGCTCTTCTCGCCGGACACGTCGATCATGCAGTGCGCGGCGGTGAGGATCTTGCGCTTGCCGACCACCGAGGCGGTGCAGGAGGCGCCCTGCGGCCCGCCGCCGCCCACCCGGAGGCCGGCGATGACGGCGGGGTTCTCGCGGACCGTGGTGCGCTGCCCGTTGACGATCCTGGTGCCCGGGCCGGGGTCCGGACGCAAGGAGTCGGTGGGGGTGGCCGCGGTGGCCGGTGCGGGGGCGGGGTCCGCCGCCGCCGGCGCGGTCGGCGCGACGGCCACCGCCAGTGCGCAGACCAGGATTCCTGTCAGGTGTCGTGCTCTCATGGACGTTTCCTCACGCGGTGGTTGGGAGGGAAGGGCGTGGACGGGCGCCGGGCCGCCGAGGCAGCGGTGACCGGGCGGATCCGGCGGAAGGGTGCGGGGGCCGGCCATGACCGAGGACCGGCCCCCGCGGACGGGGCGTCAGAAGGTGATGGACCAGCCGGTGAGCTTTCCGGTGTCGTACCGGTGGACGTCGGTGATCCGGAGCTTCCACACGCCGTCGGCGTTCTCGGCGGAGGCGTCGACCGTGAAGGTCTGGTGGACGCCGTCCGGTACGCCGACTCCGCCCGCCCGCTTGAGCGGGTATTCGGCGCCCGAGGGCCCGACGAGCTCGATGGCCAGGTCCGCGCTGTAGGTGTGGTCGATGTCGACCTTCACCGGCAGTGCGGACGAGGCACGGCCCGCGCAGCCCTCCTGGCGGATGCTGCTGGTGACGGGCTCCGCGGCGTCGGGGATGGCCACGTCCTCGTCGTCGGCCTTGGTTCCGCAGCCGGGCTGCGGGCCGCCACCGATGGATCCGGTGTACAGCAGCTTGTTCGGGGAGCCGGAACCGGGGTTGGTGACGAGGTTCGGCGTGGCGGCACCGACGAGTGCGTCCCGCACCTGCTGAGGTGTGGCACCGCGGTTGGCCTGGAGGTACAGCGCCGCCGCCCCGGCGACGTGCGGTGCGGCCATCGAGGTGCCGCTGCCGGTGCGGTAGCCGTTGGTGCGGTCGGCGGAGTAGATGTTCCCGCCCGGTGCGAACAGGTCCAGGCAGCCGCCGTAGTTGCCCTTGCGGCTGCCGCCCTTGTCGATCCACCCGACGGTGATCGCCTCGGGCACCCGGGCCGGGCTGACGCCGCAGGCGTCGGCCCCGCTGTTGCCGGCCGAGACCACCACCGTGAAGCCCTTGGCGGCCAGGGCCTTGACCTGCTGGTCGCCCACGCCGACGGTGTCCATGCCCAGGCTCATGTTGACCACCGCCGGCGCCTTGCCGTGAGTGGCGACCCACTCCAGCGCGCTGACGGTGGCCGAGTCCGGTCCCGAGCCGTTGCAGCCCAGGGACCGCACCGCGACGATCCTGGACTTCTTGGCGACCCCCACGGTCCTGCCGGCGATGGTGCCGCTGACGTGGGTACCGTGCCAGAAGCAGTCACTGGCGTCGGCGTCGTTGTCCACGAAGTCGTAGCCGAACCCCGCCCGGCCCTCGAACTCGCTGTGGTCCTTGTTCACCCCGGAGTCGATGACGTAGGTGGTGATGGAGTCGGCGGTGTTCGGATAGGTGTACTTCTTGTCGAGGCCGGTGGTCCTCTGGTCGATCTGGTCCAGCCCCCAGGACGGCGGGTCGGGTTGCTCGCCCGCGGCCCGGGCGGTGCCGTCCTCGTACACCGCCGCCACGGACGGATCGGCCGCCAGCCGGGCGGCCTCCCGCTCGTCGGCGCCGCGGACCGCGAAGCCGTTGAAGGTGGCCGAGAAGGTCCTGACGACCTCCCCGCCGTAGCGGTCGGCCAGCGTCGCGGCATGGCCTCGGGCGGCCTTGGGGGCGTCGTCCTCCAGCACGACGACGTACTGTCCGGCGACCGGCTGGTCGGCCTGGACGACACCGCCCCAGGCCGGGTCGGCGGAACGCTGGTGGCTCGCGGCGGCTGCCACGCCGCCGGTGGTCAGGGCGGCGGCGCAGCAGGCGGCCGTGAGGGCACGCCGGCTTCCGCTCAGGAATCCGTGTCGCATGGCTACTCCGTCTCCCGCTCGATGCCCGGCGGACCGGGCCCGAGGAGTGGCCGTCGGGTGGGGGGTCGAGGGAACGGAAGGGCCACTCGGGGGAAACGATCCGTCCCTGCGCCACCGCCGAACAACCGTGGCAACGCCCCGTATGGGTACGGGATTTACGCGACGCGCGTCCTTCCGGAAATCCATCGCGGTGCCTATCCTCGGGACGCCTCGGCCAGCCGTCGACGGCCATGCCGGCACCTCAGCGGGAGGGGAGCGATGACGCGCGCCACCCAGCCGGGCCGGCTCTCCGCCACCCGGCGGCGGATGAGCTCACCGGTGCTGGTCGGCCGCGCCCGTGAGCTGGGGTCGCTGGCCGCCGCCGTGGCCGCCGCCCCGTCTGTGGTCTTCGTCGAGGGCGAGGCGGGCGTCGGCAAGACCCGGCTGGTCGCCGAGATGGCCGCCGGCCTGCGCGGCGGCTCCCGGTGGACCGCGGTCGGGTACTGCCAGCCGCTGCGCGACCCCTTCCCCTACGGCGTCGTCCTGGAGTGCCTGCGCCTGTGCGCCGATCGGCTGGAGCGGGTGCGCGGGCGGCTGGGGCCGGTCCTCGGGACGCTGCGCCGCTATCTGCCCGAGCTGGCCCACCTGCTGCCGCCCGCACCGCCGGGTCCCCGGGACGCCGCGGCCGAACGGCACCAGGTCTTCCGTGCCGTCCGCGACCTGCTGGCGGTGCTGGGGCCGGCGGTGCTGGTGATCGAGGACGCGCACTGGGCGGACGAGGGGAGCCGGCAGCTGCTGCGCTTCGTGATGAGCGACCCGCCGCCGGGCCTGTCGCTCGTCCTGACCTACCGCCGCGAGGACCTGCCGGGTGACGCCCCGCTGGGCCGGACGTTCCGCCCGCCGCCGGGCACCACCGGAACGCACCTGTCGCTGGCGCCCCTGGACTCGGCCGGGGTGCGCGGACTGGTCGAAGGCATCCTGGGCCGTCCGGTCGCGGCCGGGTTCGCCGAGACGGTGCGGGAGCGCACCGCCGGCATCCCCTTCGTCGTGGAGGAGATCACCTGCGCGCTGCGCACCCGGGAAGGACGGCTGCGCACCGACGAGGCGACGGCGCGCCGGCTGCTGGACATCGTGCGGGTCCCCGTGCTGCTGCGCGAGGCGATGGCCGAGCGCATGCACGCACTGCCCGCCGACACCCGCGCCGTGGCCGAGGCGTCGGCGGTGCTCGGCGTGCCCGCCACCGCCGAGCTGCTGGGCGCGGTCGCCGGTGTGGACCGCGCCCGGGAGCAGGTCGCCGCCCTGCTGGAGCGGGCCGTGCTGGTCGAGGCGGTCGAGAACGCCTACGGGTTCCGCCATGCGCTCGGACAGCGCGCGGTGTACGACGCGCTGCCCGGTCCGCATCGCCAGGAGTTGCACCTGCGCGCCGCCCGCGAGCTGGCCCGGCTCACTCCGCGACCGCTGGTGCGGCTCGCCTCGCACTCCCGGCGCGCGGGGCTGACCGAGGACTGGCTCCGCTACAGCGAGCAGGCCGCCGACGCGGCGGTACGCGCCGGGGACACCTCCACCGCGATGGAACTGCTGCGCGCCGCGGTGGCCGATCCCGCCGTCGGCGCCGGGGACGTGAACCGGCTCGCGCTCAAACTGTGCGGGTGCGCGCTGATCGGGCTGCACCACTGGGAGGTCACCGACCGGATCGAGCGGTTGTCCTGCGACCCCCGGCTCACTGACGAGGTGCGCGCCGAGTTGCACCTGTGGCTGGGGTTGCTGCTCATCCGGGAAGCCGGCGCCATGGACCGCGGCCGGGCCGAGATCGAACTGGCCGTCGAGGCGCTGCACAGCCGTCCCGAACGGCGACTGCGCGGGATGTCCGTGCTGGCCGTGCCGTGCATGGCGACCGTCCCGTTCACCACCGACCTGATGTGGCTGGAGCGGGTGGAGGCGAGCCTGGACACCCTGCCGCAGGGCTCGCCGCGCACCGCGCTGCTGGCCAACACCCTCTGCGCCCGGACGATCTCCGGCTCGCCGCAGGCGGCGGACCGGCTCGGCCTGCTGCCCTCGGTGTCCGAGGCGGAGGCCGCCGGAGCACTGCACGACCTGGCCCGGGTGCACGCCAACCTGGCCGACGGGTGGGCCTGGACCGGGCACTACGAGCGGGCCCGGGAGTTCCTGCGCAGCGGTCTGAGTCTGGCCGGGCAGGCCGGCGCGTCCTACATCACGGGGACCGCGGAGGCCACCCGCGTCCGGCTGGACTGGTACTCCGGTGCCTGGGACGGCCTCGCGGAACGGGCCGACCGGCTCGCCCGCAGCTACGCCCACCTGCTGCCGCTCACCTGTGAACTCCGCCTGGTCCAGGGGTGGCTGGCCACCGCGCGCGGTGACTGGGACCGCGCCGAGGCCGCCTTCCGGGACACCCGCATGGACCAGCCCGAGTCGGCCATCGCCCCGGTCGCCGTCGCCGCGACCGGGGGGACGATCACGCTGCTGCTCCACCGGAACGACACCGGCGCGGCCTGCGCGTACGCCGACCGGGGCGCGGCGCTGCTGCGCCGCAAGGGCCTGTGGGTGTGGGCGGGCGAGCTGGCCTGCGAGGCCGTGGAGGCGTACCTGGCCGCCGGGCGCCGCGACGACGCGCAGGCGTTCTCCGACGAGCTGGCCGCGGGGCTGGTGGGCTTCGACGCCCCGCTGGCAGACGCCGCCCTGGTCGCCTGCCGGGCGCGGCTCGCGGACGCCGACGGGGACACCACCGGCGCGGCCCGGCTCTCCGAGGACGCGGTCGGCCGCCTCCGGGCCCTCGGCCTCCCCTACCGGGCCGCACGGTTCGCCGAGTGGGTGGCGGCGCGCGCCGCCGACGTCGCCACGCTCACCGGTCTGACGCGCACCTACGAGAAGCTGGACGCGTCCGCGGACGCCGCCCGCTGCCGCCACCTGGTCCGCGGCACCGGGGCCGCGACCCCCTCCCGGCGCGGGCGGCGCGGCTACGGCAACGAACTCTCGCCCCGGGAACGCGAGGTGGCGTCCCGGCTGGCCGACGGCCGCACCAACCGCGAGATCGCGCAGACCATGTTCCTGTCCCGCCGGACCGTCGAGGAGCACGTGGCCAACGTGCTGCGCAAGCTCGGAGCGGCCTCGCGCCAGGAAGTCGCGCACCGTCTGGCGCACCACGGCCTGCCCTGGCGCGGCGACCCGACCGCGCCGGACGACCACGGCGGCTCCACCGGAACGAGGACGGCCCCACCCCGCGCGAGCACCCGGGAGGAACACCCCGGCCCCCACGGGTGACACGGGCGCCCGCCCCGGCACAGGACGGGTGCTGTGGGTGGACGTGCGCGGCCTCCTCGGCGGGCGCACCGGTACGCTCGCCGCCACCCGAGCAGCCGCTTCACCGGGCGCGGGGTCTGCTGTGGACGGCGGATCGGCTGCGGCGAATGGCGCCTTCCGGGCGCAGGCGGAGGATTTGGGGGTAGGCCGGGAAGGGAGATGAGACGTCCGGGGGACTTGGCCGCCCGGTACCCGACGGAAGTGAGCTGACGATGACCGACGACGCCTACCTCTACCTCGCGCAGAACGGCATCACCACCGGTGCGCCAGGTGTCCCGCTGGTCGCCGTGGGCGGTCTGGAGTGCCTGGAGACCTCGGCGGTGCAGGCCTGGTTCGGCGCCCAGGGCGTCTCGCCGGACTCCCAGTCCGTACGGCTGGCGGTGCCGGAGGAGGCCGTCGCCATCCCCGACGACGCCGAGCGGCTGCCCGTACCCCTGACCGAGGAGGAGCTGGCCCGGGTCCGGCAGGCGGCCGCCTCGGGGGTGCGCTCCTCGGTGGAGGCCGAGCTCATGGCGTACCAGAACTGCGCCGGTGACCGCGACGAGCTGCTGCGCCGGGCCGTCGCCTCCGGGCTGCCCGCCCACCGGATCGCCGAGCTGACCGGCCTCGACCCGGTGACCGTCGCCGCGGCGGCGGGGAGCTGAGGGCGGCCGGGGAGGATCAGGGGACGACGAGGGGGAGGCGGGGACCGATGACCGGGAATCCGCGGCTGATGCGGGGCGGGACGCTGGTGGGCGAGCTGCGTCCCAGCGGGATGGACATGCCGCTGCTGCTGCACGACTTCCTGCCCGGACCGGGCTGGGCGGAGGTCGGCCCGTACTTCGAGGCGATGAACGCGGTCGGCCCGCACGACGCGGAGGAGCGGCTGCTGGAGCGGGCCATCGCCGCCATCGTGGCGCTGGGGCTGACCCTGGAGCACCCGGACGGCGGGCGGACGCTGAGGGTGCACCAGGAGTGCGTGCTGCGGATCGAGGACGGGGAGGCCTCGGTGCGGTACTGGGTCCAGCCGTATGAAGAGGGATCAGCGAAATAGGGATCAGCGGACAGCGGTCAGCCGATGACGGTCTTCACGGCGCGGATCAGCGCCTGGGCGCGCGGGTCGGCGGTGACGGTCCTGCGCATGCCGTTGGTGACGTAGCCGAGGGCGATGCCGGACTCCGGGTCGGCGAAGCCGAGGGAGCCGCCGCGGCCGGGGTGGCCGAAGGAGCCGGGGCCGAGCAGCGGGGAGGCCGGGCAGTGCAGCATGTAGCCGAGGCCGAAGCGGGTGGAGACCACCAGCACCCGGTCGGGCCCGGCGGACTCCTGGGTACGGGCCATGGCCAGGGTGGCCGGGGCGAAGAGCCGGTGGCCGTCCACCGGCCCGAGGGTGGCGGCGTAGAAGCGGGCCAGCGCCCGGGCGGTGGAGACGCCGGTGGAGCCGGGCAGTTCGGCGGCCCGGTAGGTGGGGTCGTTCTCGTCGGGTACGGGGGTGATGGCGGCGAAGGCGCGGCGGGTGAGCGAGTCGGGGTCGGCGTAGGCGTCGGCGACTGAGCGCTTGGGGCGCAGCCGCAGCCCGCCCCCGGCGGCCGGCTCCGGTTCGGCGACCGGGCCGACCCGGCCCACCCGGTGGGCCTCGTCCGCCGGGAGCCCGATCCACAGGTCGAGCCCGAGCGGGCGGGCGATCTCCTCGGCGACCCAGCGCCCCAGGGAGCGCCCGGTGACCCGCCGGACCAGGCCGCCGAGCAGCCAGCTGTACGTGTGGGGGTGGTAGCCGTGGTCGGTGCCGGGCCGCCACAGCGGGGCCTGGGCGGCGACGGCGGCCGAGGAGAGGGCAGGGTCGGCGGCCTCCGCCAGGGTCAGCGGGCGGTCCAGCACCGGCACGCCCGCCTGGTGGGCGAGCAGATGGCGGACGAGCGCCCGCTCCTTGCCGTTCGCCTTGAACTCGGGCCAGTAGGTGCCCACCGGTGCGTCCAGGTCGAGCTGGCCGCGCTGGTGCAGCAGCAGCGGTACGGCGGCGGCGACGCCCTTGGTGACCGAGCGGACCACCTGCGCGGTGTCCACCGCCCAGGGCGCGTCCCCGTCCACGTCCCGGGTGCCGGCCCAGAGGTCCACCACCTTGCGGCCGTCGCGGTAGACGGCGACCGCGGCGCCGCGCTCCCCGCGCTGCTCGAAGTTGCGGACGAACGCCTCCCGGACGGGTTCCCAGCCCGTCGCCGCACTTCCCTGGACGTCCACCGTCTCGTACTCCTCGCGCCTTGTCCGCCATCGCCGTACGGGGCGGTGTTGCCCACCCTGCCCCGTCCCATGGTGCAACGGGCTACCGGTCGCCCGGCTTCCGGGTCGTGGTCACGGGCGTGACCGGGGCCGCCGCCGGGTCGAAGCCGAACGGCAGCTCCAGCCGGTGGCGGCGCATCAGCTCCCGGTCGGCGAGGAGTTCCCCGGTCGGGGCGTCGGCGGCGATCACCCCCTCGCTGAGCACCACCGAGCGCGGGCACAGCTCCAGCGCGTAGGGGAGGTCATGGGTGACCATCAGCACGGTGACGTCCAAGGAACGGACGATGTCGGCCAGTTCGCGGCGCGAGGCGGGGTCGAGGTTGGAGGAGGGCTCGTCCAGGACCAGGATCTCCGGCTCCATGACCAGCACGGTGGCGACGGCCACCCGGCGGCGCTGCCCGAAGGAGAGGTGGTGCGGCGGCCGGTCGGCGAACTCGGCCATGCCGACCCGTTCCAGCGCGGTGCGCACCGCCGCCTCCAGCTCCGGGCCGCGCATCCCGGCGGCGGCCGGGCCGAAGGCCACGTCCTCCCGGACGGTGGGCATGAACAGCTGGTCGTCCGGGTCCTGGAAGACGATCCCGACCCGGCGCCGGATCTCCGCCAGGTTGGCCTTGGCCACCGGCAGCCCGGCGACGGCGACCGTCCCGGCGCCCGCGGTGAGGATGCCGTTGAGATGAAGGACCAGGGTGGTCTTGCCCGCGCCGTTGGGGCCGAGCAGGGCGACCCGCTCACCGCGCTCCACGGTCAGGTCGACGCCGAACAGGGCCTGGTGGCCGTCGGGGTACGCGTAGGCGAGGCCGCGCACGTCCAGGGAGGGGACAAAAGCCAGGGTGCCGCTCATGGCGTCCATCCCAGCAGACGGCCGTGCCCGCTGCGTACCGGGGTCACAGCGCCCACCCCAGCAGGCAGACCAGCAGCGCGGCCAGCGGCAGGGCGGCCGCGGCGGTCCACTGGGCGCGGGAGGCGGTGACCCGGTCGATCACCGGCATGGTCCCGGCGTAGCCGCGGCTGAGCATCGCCAGATGGACGCGTTCGCCGCGCTCGTAGGAGCGGATGAACAGGGCGCCGGCCGACTTGGCGAGTACCGCCCAGTGCCGCGGGCCGCTGGCCTCGAAGCCCCGGGAGCGGCGGGCGACGGACATCCGCCGCATCTCGTCGGTGACCACGTCCCCGTAGCGGATCATGAAGGTGGCGATCTGCACCAGCAGCGGCGGCAGCCTCAGCCGCTCCAGCCCGAGCAGCAGCGCGCGCAGCTCGGTGGTGGCGGCGAGCAGGACCGACGCGGCGACCCCGAGGGTGGCCTTGGCCAGCACGTTCCAGGCGTCCCACAGTCCGGGGACGGAGACGGAGACGGGCAGGAAGCCGAGCGGCTGGATCTGCTCGCCGGGCACCACGAACGGCATCAGGAAGGCGAAGGCGACGAACGGCACCTCGATCAGCATCCGCCGCAGCAGGAAGCCGATCGGGACCCTGGCCGTCACGGCGACGGCGGCGAGCAGCAGGGCGTACGCGCCGAAGGCCCAGAGCGCGGTGCGCGGGGTGCAGACCACGACCAGGACGAAGCAGAAGACGGCCGCCAGCTTGCAGTGCGGCGGGAGCCGGTGGACGGCGGAGTCCCCCTGGCGGTAGAGCCGGTGGGCGTGGCCCGCACCCATCTCAGACGCTCTCCCGGTCCTGGCGGTCGCTCTGCTCGCGGTGGCCGGGGGTCTCGCGGCGGCGGCGGACGACGGTGAAGACCCCGGTGCCGAGGGCGATGGTGCCGGCCACCCCGATGGCCCCGGCCAGGCCGACCGACAGCCTCGGGTCGTCGATGCCGGCCACCCCGTAGTCGGCGAGCGGGGAGTCGGCCAGCCCGTGGTCCTGGACCTCCCGGTCGATTCCCTTGTCGGCGGCGACCCGCTCCAGGCCGTCGGGGCTGGCGGAGGCGTAGAAGGAGAAGAACGCGGCCAGGACGAGGGCGGCCGCCGCCCCGACGCCCCACACCCGGCGGGTGGAGTGGCGGTGTACGGGGGCGGAGGCGGGCTCCGGCTCGCGCGCCGGGGCGTCCACCAGTGCGCCGCCGACCCGCAGCTTCAGCGGTGCGGCCAGGTCCCGGGCCCCGTACACCAGGTCGGGGCGGACGGCGAGCACGGCGCCCACGGTCACCGCGGTGATCAGGGCCTCGCCGATGCCGATCAGGACATGGACGCCGAGCATGGCGGCGAGCACGGTGCCGACCGGGACGTCGGTGGTGCCGCCGATGGCGTACAGCAGGGTGAAGGCGGCCGCCGCGGCCGGTACGGAGACCAGTGCGGCGACGAAGGAGGCGGCCGTCACCGAGGAGCGCCGGCGCGGCAGCACCTTCACCAGGGTGCGGAAGAGGGCGTAGGCCACGACGACCGTGACTCCGCCCATCAGCAGGATGTTGACCCCGAGCGCGGTGAGCCCGCCGTCGGCGAAGAGCAGCGCCTGCATCAGCAGCACCACGGAGACGACCAGGACCCCGGTGTACGGCCCGACCAGGATCGCCGCGAGCGCCCCGCCGAGCAGATGGCCGCTGGTCCCGGCGGCCACCGGGAAGTTCAGCATCTGCACGGCGAAGACGAAGGCGGCGACCAGCCCGGCCAGCGGCGCCGTCTTCTCTCCCCCATGCCTGGCGGCATGGGAGGTGCCCCCAAGTTCCTTGGAGGCCCCGCGCAGGGCGACGGCCACCGCTGCGGCGGCGGCGACCCCGGCGGCGACGGAGACGGGTGCGTTGATGAATCCGTCAGGGACATGCATGGTGGGCCCGCTTTCGGACAGGCGATACGGAGAGGGCTTCCGCATGATGGGGCTTGTTGCGAGCCGGTCGCAAGAGCCAGTCCATTGTCACAAGGGTGCCGTAGGGGGGCGGGCGTTTTCCACTGAGAAGTGGGACATTGGAGACAAACAACGCAAGCGTGAGGAGTCGGGTCGATGTATCCCGCCGAGGAAGGCCCCACAGAGGAAGGCCACGTCGTCCACACCAAGGCGCTGATCGTGACCGACGGCCCGCTCTCCCGCCCCGTACCGGTCGCCCTGCGCATCGACCCGACCGAGCCCGAGCACGAGCACGAGCCCGATACCGCCGGCGAAGAGGCGGCCGAGCCGTCCGTGCGCTTCTGCTTCCCCGGCGGCACCGAGTGGCCGGTGCCCCGGGCGCTGCTGGAGAAGGGCCTGCGCGGCCCGGCCCGCGGCGGTGACATCGAGATCTGGCCCTGCGGCCGGGTGCAGGTGATCGTGGAGTTCCACGCGCCGGAGTCGGTCGCGGTGGTCCAGTTCGACTCCTCGGCGCTGCTGCGCTGCGTCCGCCGCAGCTACGCGGCCTCGGCGGCGGCCGCGTCCCGCCCCTCCGTCACCAGCTGAGCCGGCCGAGCCCCACCCGGACACGCACCGGTGGCCGGACCCCGTCCAGGGGTCCGGCCGCCGGTCATACCGGAAAGGGGTGTCGTCAGCGGCCGGTGCCGCCACCGCCCGCGGTGACCAGCTCCCGCTCGTCCTCGCCACGCCGACTCTCGATGTGCTTGCGCAGCGAGTCGCCTTCGACGTCCACGTTGGGCAGCGCGCGGTCCAGCCAGCGCGGCAGCCACCAGGCGGCGCGGCCGAGCAGGGCCAGCACCGCCGGGACGATGGCCATCCGGACCACGAAGGCGTCGAAGAAGACGGCGACGGCGAGGCCAAAGCCGATCATCTTGACCATCTGGTCGCTGGAGCCGATGAACCCGGCGAAGACGGCGATCATGATGATCGCGGCGGCGGTGACCACCCGGGCCCCGTGCCGGAAGCCGGTGACGACCGCCTCGTGCGGGGTCTCACCGTGGACGAACGCCTCCCGCATCCGGGTGACCAGGAAGACCTCGTAGTCCATCGCCAGCCCGAAGACCACACCGATCATGAAGATCGGCATCATGCTCATGATCGGGCCGGTCTGCTCGACGCCGAACACCGAGCCCAGCCAGCCCCACTGGAAGACCGCGACCACCGCGCCCAGCGCGGCGACGACCGAGAGCAGGAAGCCGAGCGCCGCCTTGAGCGGGACGAGCACCGAGCGGAAGACCACCATCAGCAGCAGGAACGCCAGGCCGACCACCAGCGCCAGATACGGCACCAGGGCGTCGTTCATCTTCTGCGAGAAGTCGATGTTCATCGCGGTGGCGCCGGTGACATGGACCTCGTCCCCGGTGGTGTCCCGGATGGAGTGGACCAGCTCCTCGGTCTCGGTGGAGGAGGGGCGGTCCTTGGGCACCACGGTGACGATCGCGGTGTCGCCGGCCTTGTTGAACATCGCCGGGGTGACCGCGGCGACCCCGTCGACCTTCTTGATCTGGCCGGTGGCCTTCTCCGCGGACTCCTTGCCGCCCTCGACCACGATCATCAGCGGGCCGTTGGCGCCGGGGCCGAAGCCCTCGGAGATCAGGTCGTAGGCGCGGCGCTGGGTGGTGGAGGTGGGCTGGGCGCCGTCGTCCGGCAGGCCGACCTCCAGCGAGGCGGCCGGGACGGCGATCACCCCGAGGCCGATCACCCCGGCGAGCAGCACGGCGACCGGGTGGCGCAGCACGGTACGGGCCCAGCGGGTGCCCATGTTCGGCTTGGCGTCGGCGCCCGAGCCGTCCTCGGCGAGCTTGGCGCGGGCCTTGCGGCCGTGCACCCAAGTGCCGGCGTAGCCGAGCAGCGCGGGGATGAGGGTGAGGGCGATGAGCACGGCGATGGCGACCGTGCCGGCCGCGGCGAGGCCCATCTTCGTCAGCATCGGGATGTTGACGACGGCGAGGCCGGTCAGCGCGATGACCACGGTGAGGCCGGCGAAGACGACCGCGGAGCCGGCGGTGCCGACGGCGCGCCCGGCGGCCTCCTCCTTCTCCCGGCCCTCGGCGAGTTCGGCGCGGTAGCGGGAGACGATGAACAGCGCGTAGTCGATGCCGACCGCGAGGCCGATCATGGTGGCCAGGATGCCGGTGGTGGAGCCCAGGTCGAGGGCACCGGCCAGCGCGGTGATGGCCGAGGAGCCGATGCCGACCCCGATCAGGGCGGTGACCAGCGGCATTCCGGCGGCGATCAGCGAGCCGAAGGTGATGACCAGGACGAGGGCGGCGATGACCACGCCGACGATCTCGCCGGAGCCCGTCTCGGGCACCGCCTGGAGGGCGTCACCGCCGATCTCCACGGTGAGCCCGGACTTGCGGGCCTGGTCGCCGGCCTCGGTGAGCGCCTCGCGGTCCGCGTCGGTCAGCTCCATGCCGTTGACCTTGTACGACACCTGGGCGTAGGCGGTGGTGCCGTCCCGCGAGACGGCCTGCGACCGGTAGGGGTCGCTGACGTCGGCGACCTTGTCGGAGCCGGAGCGCAGCTCGCCGACAGCCTGGGTGACGACAGCCTTGTTGGCCTCGTCGGTCATCTTCTGGCCGCCCGGGGCCTTGAAGACGACCCGGGCGGTGGCGCCGTCCGCGCCGGCGTCGGGGAAGCGCTCGTCGAGCAGGTCGAAGGCCCGCTGGGCCTCCGTGCCGGGTATGGAGAAGGAGCTGGAGGTGGCGGCGGGCGCCAGCGCGGCGCCGGTTCCGGCGAGGGCCAGCAGGGCAACCCAGAGCAGGGCCACCAGATGCCGGCGCCGGAAGGCGGCACGGCCGAGTCGGTACAGGAACGTGGCCACGAGGGCGTCTCCCGGTTCGAGAGGGACAGGACATGGGGAGTCGGCCGACGGCGCGAGCGGTCACGCGTCAGTTGAGCTGCGGGTGGTGCGGATCGAGCTCTGGGTGGTACGGGTTACGGCTGGCTGCGAGGGGTTCGGACGAGGAGGGCGGGGAGGACCACCGCGTCGATGTACTCGGTCAGAAAGGCCCGGTCCACGTCCCGGGCGTCGATCAGCGGACGGACGACGAAGAGCCCGAGCACCATGTGCGGGACGAGCTGGAGGGCCGGGTTGTCGGCCGCCACCTCACCCCGCCGCACCGCACGGGCCAGCACCTCGCCGAGGCCGGTGACCTCCGGCTCGACCAGGAGCTCGCGCAGCGCCTGGAGCAGGTCGGGATGGTCGTGGACGGCGTGGACCAGACCCCGCATCAGCGCGGAGTCCTTCTCGATCTGGCACTCGTCGGTGTGCGCCAGCAGTGCCAGGAAGTCGCCGCGGAGCGAACCGGTGTCGATCGCGGCGATGTCCACCGGCTTGTCGTTCCGCAGCGCGTGCGCGACCAGTTCGGGCTTGCTCCCCCACTGGCGGTAGAGGGTGGCCTTGCTGGAGCGCGTCCGCGCGGCGACCGCGTCCATGGTCAGCGCGTCGTACCCGACCTCCCGGAGCAGGTCGAGGACGGCCTCGTACAACTCCGCCTCGCGCTCGGGGGTGAGCCTGCCGCGTGCCATGGGACCGTCCTGCGTGTGATGCGTTGACCGGCCGCGAGCGGTCCGCCCCCGGTCGGCACCGGGCCGCCCGGACACACATCCACTCGCGATACGAAACGGTTTCGTACACCAGCATCGTATGTCCGCCCCTCAGCGAAACGAAACGGTTTCGTACGTGTCCCCGATCACGTCCCGGCGCCCGCCGTGCCGAACCGCCGAAGCGAGAAGATCGTGGAAGTCCCCCCAGCCGGGTTGCCGGGCCCCTTCCGCGCGGAAAGCATGAACGTGTGAGCAGCGAAGCCGCCTACCTCCGTCACCCGCACCTCCACGACGACCTGCTGTGCTTCACGGCCGAGGACGACCTGTGGATCGCCCCGCTCGCGGCGGACGGCGATCCGCCCGGGCGGGCCTGGCGGTTGACGGTGGACCGCACCCGGGTGGACCAGCCGCGCTTCTCGCCGGACGGCCGCCATATCGCGTACACGACCTGGCGGAGCCTGGACCCGGAGATCCACCTCGCCCCGGTGGACGGCGGCCCGGCCCGGCGGCTGACCTACTGGGGTGCGCTGGACACCCGGGTCTGCGGCTGGACGCCGGACGGCGAGATCCTGGCCGTCGCCTCGCACGGCCAGCCGTTCTCGCACTTCTCCTGGGCCTACAAGGTGCCGGTGGACGGCTCCCCCGGGGGCCGGCTGCCCTGGGGGCCGGTCTCGGACATCGCCGTCGCCGACGTGGGCGGCCGCCACCTCACCCTGCTGCTGACCGGGAAGCCGCCGCACGAGCCGGCCGCCTGGAAGCGGTACCGGGGCGGGGCGACCGGCCGGCTCTGGCTGCACGGCGAGCAGCTGCTGCCCGAGCTGGACGGGCGGGGGCATCTGGACTGCGCGATGTTCGTCGGCGAGCGGATCGCCTTCCTCTCCGACCACGAGGGTGTCGGCAACCTCTACTCCTGCCGCCCCGACGGCTCCGGCCTCACCCGGCACACCGACCACGACGAGTTCTACGCCCGGCACGCCTCCACCGACGGGCGGCGGGTGGTCTACCAGTGCGCCGGCGAGCTGTGGACGGTGGACGCGCTCACCCCCGACTCGCGGCCGCGCCGGCTGGACGTCCGGCTCGGCGGCCCCCGCCCCGGCCGCCGCACCTACCAGGTCCCGGCCTCCCACCACGTCAACGCCGTCGCGGTGGACGACACCGGCCGGGCCAGCGCGGTGGGCGTGCGCGGCAGCCTCTACTGGCTCACCCACCGGGACGGCCCCGCCCGCACCATCGCGGACACCCCCGGCGTACGGGTACGGCTGCCGGTGATGCTGGGCGACGGCGGCCGGGTCGCCTACGTCACCGACGCCGAGGGCGAGGACGCCGTCGAGATCGCCCACCTCCCCCGGGCCAGCGGTGACCGCCCGATCCGCCGCCTGGCCGCCGGTGAACTGGGCCGCGTCCACGAGCTGGCCGCCGACCCGGACGGCGACCGGCTGGCGGTCGCCTGCCACGACGGACGGCTCCTCCTCCTGGACGTCTCCGCCGAGGACGCGGCAGCGGTACCCGAGGCGGCGGCCCCCTCGACAGGCGGCATCACGAACGGCCCCCGCCTGGTGCGCGCCCGACCGGTCGGCACGGAGGCGGGCGGGGGCACGGGTGCGAAATCCGGTACGGATACGGGTGCGGGCGCGGGCGCCGAAGACCGTACGCGTACGGATACGGGCGCGGGCGCCGAAGACGGTACGGGTACGGGTACGGACACTGGCAGTCGTACGGGCGCCGGTGCCGGTGCCGACGGCCGTACGGGCGCGGGCGCCCAGGAGGCCCCCGAGCCGGAAGCCGACGTCCAACAGGCCCCCAAGACCGCCCAGTCCCCCGCCCAAGAGGCCCCCGGGCCGGAAGCCGACGTCCAACAGGCTCCCAAGACCGCCCAGTCCCCCGCCCAGGAGACGGCCGCCCCGGAGCCCCGCTCCCCGGAGACGGCCGCCCCGGCGCCCCCCTCCCCGGAGGCTTCAGCCTCCCCCTCCCCCTCCCCCTTCGAACTGACCCGCTCCGTCAACGGCCCCGTCCGCGACCTGGCCTTCTCCCCCGACGGGGCCTGGCTGACCTGGTCGCACCCCGGCATCGGCCGCTCCCTCCGCCAGATCAAGATCGCGCGCATCGCCGACCGCACCATCGTGGACGTCACCAACGGCCGCTTCGAGGACGAGAACCCGGTCTTCACCCGGGACGGCCGCTATCTCGCCTTCCTCTCCTGGCGGGGCTTCGACCCGGTGTACGACGTGCACACCGGCGACCTCTCCTTCCCGCTGGGCTGCCGCCCCCATCTCGTACCACTGGCCTCCGCCACCCCCTCCCCCTTCGCCCTCTCCCCCGAGGGGCGCCCGGCGGCGGGCGGGCTGGACCCGGGTGAGGCCGGGACCGGCGACGGCACCGTGGTGGTGGAGTTCGAGGGGCTGGAGAGCAGGGTGACCGCCTTCCCGGTCTCCGCCTCCAAGTACTCCTCGCTGCGGCCGGTCGCGGGCGGCGGACTGGTCTGGATGCGCTGGCCGATCTCCGGGGCGCTGGGTGAGACCTTCGCCAACCCGGCCGACACCTCGGGGCGGCCCACCCTGGAGCACTTCAGCCTGGCCAAGGCCCGCCGCACCGAACTGGTCAGCGGACTCGACTCGTTCGCGGTGAGCGGCGACGGCACCCGGCTGGTCGTGCTGGACGAGGGTGAGCTGCGGGCCGTCCCGGCGACCGAGCCCGGGGACGGCGACAGCACGGTCTACCTGGACACCCGCCGGATCCTGCACGAGGTGGACCCGTGTGCCGAGTGGCGGCAGGCCTACGACGAGGCGGGGCGGATCATCCGGTCCTACTTCTGGGACCCGGGGATGAGCGGTATCGACTGGGAGCAGATCCTCGACCAGTACCGCCCGCTGCTCGAACGGGTGTCCTCACCCGACGAGTTCGCCGATCTGGTCCGCGAGGTGCTGGGCGAGCTGGGCACCTCGCACGCGTATGTCACCCCCGCGCGCCGCAACGAGGGCCCTCCGCACTACCAGCGCCCCCAGGGCCTGCTCGGCACCAACTTCACCGTCCGGGACGGCCGCTGGCTGGTCAAGCGGATCCTGCCCGGTGAGTCCTCCGACTCCAAGGCCCGCTCCCCGCTGGCCGGTACGGGCATCCGCGAGGGTGCCGCGCTCACCCATGTGGACGGCCGCCCGGTGGACCCGGTGGCCGGCCCCTTCCCCCTTCTCGCGGGCGCCGGCGGCACCTCCGTGGAGCTGACCTTCGAGCCGCCCGAGGGCGAGCCGGGCCGGGCGCGGCGGATCGCCATCGTGCCCCTGTCGGACGAGCGGCCGCTGCGCTACCAGGACTGGGTGGCCAAACGGCGGGATGTGGTGCGCGAGTTGAGCAACGGCATGTGCGGCTATCTGCACATCCCCGACATGGGCGGCTCGGGCTGGGCGCAGTTCAACCGCGACCTGCGGATGGAGGTCTCCCGGCCCGCGCTGATCGTGGACGTGCGCGGCAACGCCGGCGGCCATATCAGCGAGCTGGTGGTGGAGACCCTGACCCGCAAGATCCTGGGCTGGGACCTCACCCGCAACGCGCAGCCCGTCTCGTACTCCTCCAACGCCCCGCGCGGCCCGGTGGTGGCCCTCGCCGACGAGGCCACCGCCTCCGACGGCGACATGATCACCGCCGCCTTCCGGCTGCTGAAGCTCGGCCCGGTCGTCGGGCTGCGCACCTGGGGCGGGGTGGTCGGCATGACCGGCCGCCACCGCCTGGGCGACGGCACGGTCATCACCGTGCCGATGAACGCGGCCTGGTTCGACGAGTACGGCTGGACCGTGGAGAACCGGGGCGTGGAGCCCGACATCGAGATCCCGCGCACCCCGCTGGACTGGGCCGAGGGCCGCCACCGCCAGCTCTCCGACGCGGTCGAGCTGGCGATGGAGCTCCTCGCCGACCACCCCGCGGCCCGCCCACCCGACTACTCCCAGGTCCCGGACCTGCGCCGCCCCAAGCTCCCGCCACGGGGGTGAGGCGGGCGGGCCCAGTGGCCGGACGGTCAGACGATGCGAACGACGGGGGCGGGCTTGATGTCCAAGGCGTCGATGAGAACCCGGATGTCGGACGGGTCGGAGGTCCAGACGACGGCACCGTAGTTGGCCGCCATGACGACGACCGTGGCATCGACTACGTCACTGGTTCCGGCCTCGCCGCAGAGAATGCCGGCGGCCTTGGCCGTCTCCAGGCCGACCGGCACAACCGTGCACCCGGCGAGGAACTTGCCGAGCCTGACCTGGCGACGCGAGTTCCGCCAGGCCTGGCTGACGACCACGGACGGGACGTGGATGTCACGGCCCTCCTCCAAGGCCAGGTGGTGGCGAGCCCACATGCTCCGGTCGTCGTTGTCGATGGCGATCAGCACACCAGCGTCGTAGAGGTAGGGGATGCTCACGCGGCCGAGGTCCCCGCACTGCTCAGATACTCGGCGTCGGCGGCGGCCATCTCCGCGCGGGCGGCGGCGAGCTCGTCCGGCGTGAAGGCGCCGCGCTCCGCCTGCCACTCCTGCACCACCGCCCGGGCGGCCCGCCGACGCAGTTCCCGCTCAGCCGCCCCCGCGACAAGCCGGGAAAGCGGCACTCCTTCTTGCTCGGCCGCGTCCGCCAGTGCTTCGACCAGGGACTCATCGAGAGTGACGGTCACCTTCTTGGTAGCCATACAAACACCATATCTCGATATGGCGACAGGCGAGAAGGGACGAGACTGAGGCGGGCGGCCCTCAGGGCTGGAACACCACCTCCGGGTTCGCGGCGCTCGGCCCGTCGAAGAGCGGTGCCGGGCGGCCGCGCAGCTGGTGGTCGAAGAAGGCGCCCACATAGGCGCGGGTGATCTGCTGCGAGCGGGTGCCGGAGAGCGGGGAGTCCGGGTCGGTGTCACCGGCCAGTTCGCCCAGCACGGGCCAGTCGGTGAAGGCGAAGTGGCCGGCGCCGGTGACCGTCAGCCACCGCTTCCAGCCGTCCAGCCGCTGCCAGGCCTGCTCCCAGCTGTGGTCCTCGACGTCCGGGGGCAGCAGGGCCGGGTCGCCGCCGAGCATCAGATAGGGCCGACCGTCGAGCCCCCGCTCCGGCACCGGGGTGAAGAAGGTGCCGTCGAGGTTGACCCCCGCCTTCACCCGGCGGTCGGCCGCCATCACCGCCGCCGTGCTCGCCCCGCCGATGGAGTGCCCGGCGGCACCGATCCGGCGCGGGTCGATCAGCTCCGCGTACCGCCACACCGCCCGGGGCCCGGTCAGCCGGTCCAGTACGAACGAGATGTCCTTGGCCCGCCCGTCCGAGACCCGGCCCATCTCCTCCATCGAGGAGATCTGCTCGCAGGCGGCACAGCCCAGCAGCCGCCCGCCCGGGAAGCTGGTGCCGTCCGTCTCGTACGCGTGGTCCACGGCCGCGACCACATAGCCGCGGCTGGCCAGCTCCTCGGCGAGCGAGGTCAGCGTGGTGCGCGGCACGGTGAAGCCGGGCGAGAGCACCACCAGCGGATGGCGGCCCGTCAACGGCCGGGCGCCGTCACGCGCGTACGTGCGCGTCGCGCTCACCTGCTCCGCCGTCACATGCCGCCCCAGCGTGCCCCGGTCGGTAAGCAGCGCCGTGGCCTCCGGCACCGTCATATACGAGGCCGGACGGCCGGTGCCCGCCCTGGCCGGGTAGTACAGCGACAGCAGCAACTCCCGGTCGGCCGTGGGCACCCAGGGGTCCTTGCGGCCCTTGTCGACCAGGTGCAGCGTGTCCCGGCCCACGGCGGATGCGCCGGTCGGCTCCGGCAGGGTGAGCCGGGGCGCGGCGGTGCCGGAGCCCGCGGGCGAGGGCCCGGCGCTCGCGGCAACCGCCGTACCGGACAGGGCGGTCGGGGCGGCCAAGGTCAACGCGGCCAGCGTCAGCGCCAAGGCGCGAATCGATCTCCTCATGATCACGATCGTAGATCTCAACTCAGGCCAGCCTGACCTTGTTTAACGGAGCCATCGCAGAGGATCGCCAGCTCATCCTTCGGAGGGCCGGGCGTCCAGCGCCAGCACCTCGTCGATCGCCGACCGGATCAACTCGTCGTCCAGGAAGGCCCGGTAGTCCCGGTACGTCGACAGCCGCCGGTCGGAGTTCCGCACCGTACGCAGCAGGCTCCGCGCCTCCGGAGAGACCGTGCCGATCCGTGCCAGCGCCCGCAGCGCCTCGTGGAACAGGCCGTAGGAGTCCCCGCCCTCGGCGACATCCGCGAGGCACCCCTCCAGGACGGAGGCGCTGGGCTCCGGCTCCCCGGTGATCGACCAGAGGGCGACCGCCGCCTTGGGCCGTGCCCAGTCATCCCCGTCCGCCATGACCCGGCGCACCCGCTCGGCGTACGGCGCCGCCGCCGGGCCGAAGTACCCCATGCAGGCGGATCGGACCGAGGTACGGCTCCTCCGCGCTCGCCATCTCCGCACCGACCGACCGCAGCGCCGCCTCGCGGTCGCCCCCGAGCCGCCAGCAGGCCCAGGCCACCCAGGGGTGGTCGGCAGGTTCGCCCAGGTGCGCGCACCCGCGCACGGCCGGCTCGGCGGACCTCGCCGCCGGGCCCATCGCCAGCAGCGCGTTCACCGCCTCCCGCGCGTACCGCGCATCACCCAGCAGGGCCACCATCTCGGGCAGCGCGGGCGCGGCGGCGGGTCCCCAGGCGGCCAGGACCCTCAGAAACGTGCCGGTCAGCGGGCCGCCCCCGCCGCCCTCCGCGAGCGCCGCGCGCACCTCCGGCACCAGGGCCTCCGCGTAGGTGCGCAGCGGGGCCAGCACCTCCTCGACCTCCGGCAGCCGGGGGTCGCCCATGACGTACCCCCGGGACCAGGCTCCCCGGTACGGCGCGCACAGCCGCTCCACCAGCCCCGGCAGCGCCCGTTGGTCACCGATGCGGGCCAGCGCCCAGCGGGCGTGATCGCCGATGGTCCCCTCCAGGAGCCAGGCCTCCCCCGGGTCGTCCACCAGCGCGGCCAACTCCTCGGCGTACGGGGCCGCCTGGGCGCCCAGCACCGCCAGCAGATGGACCGCCCGGTACCGTACGCCGTCGTCCGGGTCGGCGAGCAGCGCACCGGCGAGCGGCAGCAGCACGGCGGCCGCCGACGGCAGGACCACCAGCACCTGCCACACCGCGTCCAGCATCTCCCGGCACACCGGGGCGTTCCCGGTGCGCCGCGCCTCTTCCAGGAGCCGCAGGGCGAAGGCCAGCTGCGTCCGGGGCTCGTCCTCGAAGAGCTGCGCCGACCAGCGGGCCACGTCCTCACGTGCGAAGGCCCCCTGGACACCGGGCGCGTACCAGACGTCCTCGAAGCGCGCGTCCGGGTCGCAGACCACCTCCACCAGCAGCTCCGACTCCTCCACGGCCACCCGGGGCTCGAAGGCCGCCCAGGCGTGCACGGCCGCGGCCCGCATCACCGGGACGCCGGTCCGCAGCACCTCCTCCGCCACCGCCCGTACCCGCTCCACCGCCCCGGCGTCCGCCGACCCCGCGGCGGCGGTCCCGAGGGCGAGCAGTACGGTCAGCCGCACCGCCGGGTCCCTCTCCTCCCGCCACCGCTCCAGCAGCCCGCCGATCCCCCCGGCCAGCCCCAGGGCCTCCCTCCGTACCGCTGGATCCTGGTCCACGAGCAGCGCCCCGATCGCCGGGGCATGGCGCTCCCACGCCTCACGCCACCCGGCGTCCACGTCCTCCGGCCGGGCCCCCGCCACCTCCTCGTGCAGGCCCACCAGGTCGTCGACGAAGCTGGTCCGGCAGCCCAGCTCCGGGTCGCCGGCGAGAGCGACGAGGACGGGCAGCAGGACGGTCGCCAGCACCGCCCCGTCTCCGGTCGCCCGCATGCTGTAGCCATACGACATCCGCTCGAACGGCTCGCAGGCGTCCTCCTCGGTGGCCTGCCGCCCCTTGCGCACCAGCCGCCTCAGACCGCGTCGCAGCTCCCCGGCCGGGCTCCGCCCCACCTCGGAGACCACCCGCTCCCACGGCACCTCGTCCACCGCCGCCAGCGTTCCGTCCGCCATCCCTCCCCCATCCCCGGCCCATCCCCGTCCCCGTCCCCCGGTCGGCCTCAGCGTGCCAGCCGGGGAGCCACCCGGGGAAAGCCTTTTCCCGCCCACCGCACACACGCGAAAGGCGCACCCGGCGTCCCGGGTGCGCCTTTCTCAGCGGCCGTTCAAAGGCCACCAGCGCAGGCGCCGAAGGCGCCCTGCTCAAGCACGCTCAGGCGCGGCTCAAGCGCGGCGGTCGCGGCGCTCGTCGGCGGCCATGGCGGTCGGCTGCCGGCGCTCGTCCATCGGACGGTCCTGCCGGCGCGCGGCCTCGTCGCGCTGCGGGCGGTCGGCCTTGGCGGGGCGCTGCTGCGCGTTCCGCTTGGCGTCCTGGCCCTGGCGCTTGGCCTGGTCCTTCATCTCCTGCGCCTTGTCCTTGAACTGGTCTGCGATGCCCATCGAGGGTCTCCTGTAAGGGAAGTGGGGACTTCGGGGACCGTTTCCCGATCCCCGGCCTCGATCAGACTGACACGCCCGGACATACCGCGCATTTCGATCAAGACGTGACCGGTTCGTCACGCTCCGCACGCGCCAGTTCGTCGGCCTCGCCACCCGCCCCGACCAGGCCCTTGCCGATCCCTGAGAGCCGGCCCTCGAAGCGCCGGACCTCGCGGGCGCCGACCGTGCCGATCAGGCTCGGCAGATAGCCGCGCACCGACTGCATCCCGCGCAGCCACCACTGGGCGTAGACATGCGCGGAGCGCCGTTCGATGCCGGCGACGATCCGGTCCACGGCCGGGCCCAGCGGGTAGGTGCGGTTGCACGGCCAGGGCAGCCGCTGCCGCAACTCCCGCATCACGTCGTCCTGGTCGGCTCCGCGCACCATGTCGGTGTCGGTCCAGGACAGATAGCCGACGCCGACCTTCACGCCCCGGTAGCCGACCTCGGCGCGCAGGCTGTGCGCGAACGCCTCCACGCCCGACTTGGAGGCGCAGTACGCGGTCATCATCGGCGCCGGGGTCATCGCGGCGAGCGAGGCGATCTGAAGGAAGTAGCCCCGGCTCTCCAGCAGCACCGGCAGGAAGGCGCGGCCGGTCACGGCACCGCCGATCAGGTTGACCTCGATGACCCGGCGCCAGGCGACCGGGTCGGACTCGGTGAGCGGACCGCCGGTCGCCACGCCCGCGTTGGCGACCACGATGTCCACCCGGCCGAAGCGCTCCCTGACCTCGGCGGCGACCCGGCTCATGGCCTCGTGGTCGGTGACATCGGCGTGCCACCAGTCGCTCTCGCTGTGCAGCCGCCCGGCGACCCGCTTCAGCTCGTCCGGCTCCAGGCCGACCAGCGCGACCTTCGCCCCGCGCGCCGACAGCTTGCGGGCCAGCAGCTCACCCACGCCCCGGGCGCCGCCGGTGACGACGGCGACCTGGCCCTCCAGACGACCGACACTCCGCTGCGAGCTCATGCCACCCCCTCCTTCTCCATCTCCGTCTCCGTACCGGTCCCGATCCCCGTCCCCGCCCCGGTCCCCGTCGCCGTCTCCGTCCCCGGCAGGTAGGTCCCGGCCAGCTCCCGGATGCGGCCGGTGACCACGTCCGGCGCCTCGATCGGGGTCATATGGCCGATCCCGGCCAGCTCCTCCAGCCCGACGCACTGCGGCAGCGCGGCCGCGATGGCCCGGGCGTGTACGGGCGGGGTCAACCGGTCGGCCGTACCGGCGATCACGGCCGTGGGCACCGCCAACTCCCGTACGTGCGCCTCCACATCCAGCCCGGACAGCACATGCGACCAGGCGACCCGGGCGCCGCGCGGGCAGGCGTGCACGATCCTGGCGCACTCGATGACCCGGTCCCGCGCCGAAGCAGGGCCCATGGTGGCGTACTTGAGGATGGCGCGGGACACCGGTGTGACCGGGCCGAGCGGGGCGCGGGCGCCCAGCACGGCGGCGGTCAGCCGGGTGCGCAGCGCCCCGGCCCGCAGCGGCAGCACCAGCGACTCGTCCACCAGTCTCGACGCCCCGGTGCTGCACAGCAGTACGGCGGCGGCGTGCTCGCGCACCCGGGGCCGGGCGGCGGCGGCCATGATGGTCATCCCGCCCATGGAGTGCCCGGCCAGCACCGCCTGCTCGCCGGGGGCGAGGGTGGCGGCGAGCACCGCCTCCAGGTCGTCGGCGAGCGCCTCGGTGGAGTAGCCGCCGGGCCCCGCGGCCGGGCTGCGGCCGTGGCCGCGCTGGTCGTAGAGGACCACCCGCTGGTCCGCGGCCAGCTCCCGTACCTGCGCGTTCCAGAAGTCCGTGGAGCAGGTCCAGCCGTGCGCGAGCACGACGGCCGGCGCCCCCTCGGGCCCGTGCACCCGGGCGTACAGCTCGGTCCCGTCCGCCGACACCACCCTCATCACACCGCCTCCTTCGCGGTCGTGCCGCTCTGCCGCGGTACGGCCCGGGGCGGGCGCACGATCTCGTACTCCGCCAGGTCCACCGCCCTGGTCGCCCGCCGGAACTCGCTCGTCGTCCCCGGCCAGAGGGTCGTGTTGCGGCCGCTGGGGTCCAGGTACCAGGAGTCGCAGCCGCCGGCCTTCCACACCGTGCGCTCCATCCGGGACTGCACCCGCCGGTTCCAGGCGGAGACGGCCAAGGGGCGCGGGTCGAGCGCCGCCCGCTCCCCCAGCAGCCCCAACTGCCGCAGGTAGTCGGCCATGTAGTTCAGCTGCGACTCGATCATCAGGATCATCGACGAGTTCCCCAGCCCGGTGTTCGGGCCGATGATGGTCATCCAGTTGGGGAAGCCGGCCGCGGTGGCGCCGCGCAGCGCCTCCATGCCGTCCTTCCACGCCTCGGCGAGCGTGATCCCGTCGGCCCCGGTGACCCGGGCCGCGATCGGCATGTCCGTCACATGGAAGCCGGTGCCGAAGACGATCGCGTCCACCTCGGCCTCGGTGCCGTCGGCGGCCACCGCCGTACGCCCCCGGATCTCCGAGAGCCCGGAGGCCACCACGTCCACATTGGGCTGGGCGAGGGCCGGATAGAACTCACTGGACAGCAGGATCCGCTTGCAGCCGATGCGGTACGAGGGGGTCAGCTTGGCCCGCAGCTCCGGGTCCTTGATCGCCTTGGCCATGTTGGCCTTGGCCAGCGACTCGACCAGGCCGAGCCGCTCGGGCCGCTTGGTGAAGGCGCTGACCTGGAGTTCGCGGATGCCCCAGAGCAGCCCGCGCCGGGCGGTGGCGGTGAGCGGGAGCCGGCGGTGCAGCCAGCGCTCGGGGCCGCTGATGGCCCGGTCCATCCGCGGCATCACCCAGGCCGGGGTGCGCTGGAACAGCGTCAGCTTCCGCACCGTCGGCTGCACGGCCGGCACGATCTGGATGGCGGAGGCGCCGGTCCCGATCATCGCCACCCGCTTGCCCGCGAGGTCGTAGTCGTGGTCCCAGCGGGCCGAGTGGAAGACCCGGCCGCCCGCCTCGCGGAAGCCGTCGAGCCCCGGCACGTCCGGGATCTTCGGGTCCGACAGCGGCCCGGTGGCCGAGACGACCGCCTGCGCGGTGAACCGCCCGCGCGAGGTCTCGATCTCCCAGCGCAGCTCCTCGTTGTCCCAGCGCATCCCCAGCACCTCGTGCCCGAGCCGCAGATGGGGCCGGAGCCCGAAGGTGTCGGTGACATGCTCCAGATACGCGCGGATGTGCCGCTGCCCGGAGAAGGTGCGCGGCCAGTCCGGGTTGGGCGCGAACGAGAAGGAGTACAGATGGGAGGGGACGTCGCAGGCGCAGCCCGGATAGCTGTTGTCCCGCCAGGTGCCGCCCACCGAGTCGGCCCGTTCCAGGACGACGAAGTCGGTGATCCCCTCGCGGCGCATCCGGACGGCGGCGCCCAGCCCGCCGAACCCCGACCCGATCACCGCCACTCGTACGTGCTCGTGCTGGCTCATCGCCACCGCCTCCACATCCGCTTCGACCGCATCGACCGCGTCGACCGTCCAGACCGACCTCGCCGCCATCGGCGCACGCAACCTTGCCAGCAATCACTGGCAAGGTCTCTGGTCGGGAGCGTAGAGCAGTCACCTACCGAGCGGTAGGGGTGCGACCGACAAAGTTACCGGCGGTACAACATAGGGTTGTCGCCGTGGCGAACGAGCGGACGAGAACCAGGGCCCATGACGGACGGCCCAAGGAGGAAGCCGGGGACGCAGGCCCGGCCTCCAGGCCCCCCGGGCGCGAATACCGGGCCGAGGAGCTGGCGGAGGCCGCCGGCATCACCGCCCGTACGCTGCGCTTCTACCGCGAACGCGGACTGATCCCGCCGCCCCGCCGGGAGGGCCGGATCGCCTGGTACGACGACCACCATCTGGCCCGGCTGCGCACCATCGCGGCCCTGCTGGAGCGCGGCCACACCCTCAACGGCATCGCCGACCTCGCCACCGCCTTCGAGAGCGGCCGCGACGTCGGCGAGGTCCTGGGCCTGGGCGAGCCGACCGAGGAAGAACCCGTCCGCCTCACCCCCGAGGAGCTGGCCGACCACTTCGGCGACCAGGTCACCCCGGAGAACCTGGCCGCCGCCCTCGACCTCGGCTACCTCGCCACCGACGGCGAGGAGATCGTGCACGTCAGCCGTCGCCTGCTGGACGTCTCCTCCGCCCTCGTACGCGAAGGAGTGCCGCTCGCCGCCGTGCTCGCCGCCGCCGGCCGCGTCCGCGAACACGCCGACGCCCTCGCCGCCCTCTTCACCGACCTCCTCCACGAGCACAAGGGCGCCGGCACCGACGCCGACCGCCTCCGCCCCCTGGCCAAGAGCGTGGTCGACGCCGAACTCTCCATGGCCCTCGACCGCCGCCTCCGCGAAGCCTGACCGCCCCTCCCGCCTCAGTCCCCGTACACCGCCGTCACCGGCGCATGATCGCTCCACCGCTCCCCATGCGTGGCGGCCCGCTCCACATACGCCTTCACCGCCCGCGCCGCCAGCCCCGGCGTCGCCACCTGGAGATCGATCCGCCACCCGGAGTCGTTGTCGAACGCCCGCCCCCGGTACGACCACCAGGAGTACGGCCCCTCCCCCTCCGGATGCAGCGCCCGCACCACATCCACATACCCGGCGTCCCCGTACACCCGCCCCAACCACTCCCGCTCCTCCGGCAGGAACCCCGAGCTCTTCCGATTCGCCCGCCAGTTCCTCAGATCCACCTCCCGGTGCGCGATGTTCCAGTCCCCGCACACCACCACCTCGCGCCCCTCCCCCGCAGCCCGCCCCCGCAACTCCTGCAGATACGGCAGAAACTCCCCCATGAACCGCAGCTTCTCGTCCTGCCGCTCGGTCCCGACCTCACCCGACGGCAGATACAGGCTGGCCACCGTCACCCCCGGCAGATCCGCCTCCACATAGCGCCCGCTCGCGTCGAACTCCGCCGACCCGAAGCCGACCCGCACCGCGTCCGGCTCCCGCCGCGTGAGCAGCGCCACCCCCGCCCGCCCCTTCACCGCACTCGGCGCATACGTCACATACCACCCCTCCGGCGCCCGCACCTCCTCCGCGAGCTGGGCCTCCTCGGCCCGTACCTCCTGGAGGCAGACGGCGTCGGCGGAGCTGCCGGCCAGCCACTCCACGTACCCCTTCTTGGCGGCGGCGCGCAGCCCGTTCACATTCACGGTCGTCACGGTGAGCATCCCGGCACCCTACCCGCCCCACCGGCCGCCGCCCTCCGAACCCTCAGGACCTTCGCCCCAGGCCAGGGCCTCCCCTCCCCCGTAGCATGCGGGCATGCATGTTCGCCCCACGCCGTTCGACCACCCCGACGCCCGCAAGCTCAACGACGAGGTCCAGCTCGAGTACATGGAGCGCTACGGCGACGGCGGCGACCTCACCTACCTCGACCCGATCATGTTCCGCCCGCCCCACGGCCTGTTCCTCATCACCTACGACCACCTGGACCGCCCCGTGGCGACCGGCGGCTGGCGCTCCCAGAACCGCAACGACGAGGGCTACGCCGACGGGGACGCCGAGCTGAAGCGCATGTACGTCATCCCCGAGGCACGCGGCCTGGGCCTCGCCCGCCGCGTCCTCGCCGCCCTGGAAGACGACGCCCGCGCCGCCGGCCGCACCCGCATGGTGCTGGAGACCGGCGACATGCAGCCCGAGGCCATCGCCCTCTACACCTCCAGCGGTTACGCCCCCTGCGCCAAGTTCGGCTACTACCGCCACTACGACAGCAGCCGCTGCTTCGCCAAGGCCCTCACCCCGGGAGCATGACCGCCCCCGGCCCCCTCGCCGAAATCCCGACGACCGCCTGCGCCATCGCCGCCGCCGTCCACGCGGGCGAGCTCACCACACGCGATACAGCCGCGGCGGCACTGGAACGGATGGCCGAGCGCGACACCCTACGGGCCTTCACCGCACCCTGGCCCGACCTCGCCGCCGCCCAGGCGCCGCCGAACCTCACCACCCTGGCCGCCACCAGTGCACTGGACCTCCACCAGACCCCCGTCCACCTCCCCGACCCCGTCCCTTCCTGGCAAGCCCACCGCCGCCGCCCCACCGCCGCCCTGGCCGACGCCGCCCGCCAGTCCGCGGCCCTTACCCACCACCTCGACGCGGTCTTCGACCAGGTGGACCTGATCGCCACCCCCACCACCCCGAACCCGCCCCACGGCCACCAAGGCCCCGGCGCCACCATGAGCGTGGCCCTCACCTGGGCGTTCAACATCACCGGCCACCCCGCGATCAGCCTCCCCTCCGGCCTGACCCCCTCCGGAGAACCAGTCGGCCTCCAACTGATCGCCCGCCACCACCACGAGGCCGACCTCCTCGCCGTCGCAGCGGCCGCCGAGGCCATTCGCCCTCACGAGAGGGTGTCGCCTGCGGAATTGTTGGCGAGCCAAGCATTCCTCATATCCGGCCGTTCAGTTTCCGGCAATCCCGAGACGACGAACCTGCCTCAGCGCTAGCATCACCTGACTATGAACTACCAGCCTGTAGCAGCAGCCGTGGTGGCCCTATGCGGCGTGATCGGTCTTATTGTTCAGGCTCGCCGCACGCGCCACGTGATGGACGACGTAAAGCGCGACTTGGAAGTGTGGGCACTCCTACCCGAGCAGAGCGAGCAGCGTGCACCCCTACAGGCCAGCGTTGAAGAGGCTGTGGCTCGATACATCGCAGATCGACGCGATAAATCGCGCGACCTGGCCGGCGCCGCAGTGGCCGTATTCCTAGCGGCATCCGGGGCTTTCCTGTGGTGGCTACCGGCGAGTAACGGGGGTTATTGGTGGTGGTGCGCAGCAGTTGCCGCACCGTTTTCCCTATTCGGCGTCGTCGGTTTCTTCGAATCGATCGTCCTCGCTCGGCGCGATTCGAAAGGAAGAAGGATAAGGGTGATCACGGACGCTCCCCCGAGTAACGGATCGCCATCCTGACTACCTTCACCCGTCAGCACCCGCGACCTCCATCCCATCTACCGTCCGCCCACACGAATATGCAGCGGGCGCGGTGCCGTTAGTCAAGGTGACCCCCCTCTACTGAACGAACGGCCTGGACACCTAGTGTTTTGTCTGCTCGGCTCGTCTTGTGTCGATGGCGGACGCCGGGTCGCGGGCCGGCCCCCTGGCACCGCTCTCCAAGTAGCACGCGAACGCCCGTCGTACGGCCGCCCCGGGCCGTACGACGGGCGCTGTTGGGCGTTGTGCGGGTCAGGCCACGGGCGGCGGGACGATGAAGCCGCGCTGCGGCCCGTTCGGCGGCCGGTGGACGGCTGCCGCGAGGGCGGCCAGAGCGGCACCGGTGATGTCCCGGCGGGCGGCGGGATCTGCCTGGTCGTACACGCTCCAGGCGCCACCCGGGCGGTCCGGGTCTTCCGGGGCGACCACCCCGTCGATCCCGTGCTGCCGGAGGACGGCATCCACGATCCGTGCTTCAGCCGCGTCCATACCCTGCCCCTCTCTGCGGTGAGCCGAGCCTACTTGCTGCCGCCGCCCGAACCGGTCGATCCTCCGCCTCCATGGGTGGCGCAGTTGCCGGGGTTGATCGGCCCGCAGCCGCCGGGCCGGGGGGTGTGCAGGCTCGGCGTGCCGACCGGCACCAGGGCGCGCGTCGGCTCCGTCCACAGCTCGGCGTCGACCATGTACCCGGCCTGCTCGATGAGCGCGACCGTGCGGGTGAGGACGTGCGGGTTGTCCCTCTCAGGGTCGGGCCGCTTGGGGACGTGGTGGACGAAGTGGCCGAGCCCGTCGCACAGTCGGCGGTAGAGCCGGGTGTGCAGGATGAGCGCGTGCCACCCCTCGTCGACCACGTTGGACGGGGCGATGCGGGCGGTCGGGAAGACCGCTCCGGCGGCTACGAACTTCAGGGCTTCCACGGTGATGCGGCCGGCCGTAGCCTCGCCCATACCGGGGTTGTTGTCGATCACCGTTGCGACGACGTCCCGGAACCCTGCGGGGGTGAGCAGGTCCCTTGCGTTGGGCGGCATGTGTTCCTCCTCTGTGGGGTTCTCCAGCCCGTCCCGGTGTCCGACCACCGGGACGGGTGTTGCGCCGTACTGGCCGAGGAGCCCGGGCGGGGCCCGTCACGTCCCGTCGAGTACGGAGTCGAGGTGGCCGGAGCGAGCCGGCCGAGAACGGTCAGAGTCAACAGCCCGGCGGCGGCGGTGGCGGCCGCCATGGACAGGGCGCGCCACAGTGCACCGCCGCGCTCACCGGGCACGGGTGGCCTGGCGGTGGTGGCGGTCGAGGGCGGCGAGCTGGCGGCGCTCGGCGGCGGTGGCGATGCGGAGCCGCTCACCCAGGGCCGGCCACGGCGTGCCGCCGGGGCGAGCCAGATGTGCGAACGATCCACGGGTGTCCACCACCCGGGCGACCATGTCGCGGTTCGGGTCGTACACCACGTCATCGATACGGACGCGGCACGCGGCTGGCGGTACGGGGCGGCGGATCAGCGGGGCGGTCATCGGCCGGACCCCTCGCGGCTGCGCCGGTTGACCTCCGCCAGGACCGGTCGCAGGCGGTCCAACAGGGGCAGCGGTGGCACGGGCGGCAGTGGGGGCTTGCAGCGGTGGCAGCCGCATGGCCTCGCGCGCTCGGCGGCACCCGGCAGGTACGGCTCGCACTCGGCGAGGGCGCCGCAGTCGGTCCCGTCGTCCGTGTCGGTCATGGCGTCCTCCGGTCGGTGGCTCGGCGGTGTGCGCGTCGACAACTGCTCGGCGGCCTGGTCCTCGTGACCGTGATCGGTGCGCCGGAGGAGAAGTGCGGCCTCGACGGCGAGCAGCGTGGCGCGGTCCGGAGCGGTGGTGCCGGCGCGGGGGCGGCGCCGGGGTGAGCCAGGACCCATGCGGGGGCTCGCACACGGGTGCCCGGGGGATGCGGTGCAGGGTGGGCGCCCGGCTGCCTGTCTGCGGTCCTCACGGCCAATCTCCCGTCTGATGCCCGTCGTTGGTGCATGCACTACGCAACCGGACGCGTACGCACAGCGGTACCGTGGGAGAGGAGCGACGGGTAGAAACAGTGGAAAGTGCGACCGGGACGGGAGTGCAGACCATGACCGAGCGGACCCCGAACACGGGGCTGGCCGCCTTACTCGCAGCCACCGGGTGGACACAGACCCAGCTCGCCGGAGCGGTGAACCGCGTGGCCAGGGAGGCGGGGCTACCGGGCGGGTGCGACAAGCACAATGTGTCCAAGTGGCTGGGCGGCACCGTGCCGAGGAGGAGCGTTCGGCCCCTGGTGCTGGAAGCGCTGGCGCGTCGTCTGGGGCGGCCGGTGACGTACGCGGAGGCGGGATGGCCCCCGCCCGTGACCGGATCGGGACCGGCGGCGTCGGATGCCGAGGACACTGTCGAAGGACTGGTGTCTACCGGAAGGGCGGACATGGACCCCGCACGACGAACGGTGCTTGCCGCGTCGCTGTACTCGGCGGCCTTGCCCGTCCCCCTGTTCCGCGATCTGGCCGAGCAGACGGACTCGGTGGCAACCGGGCGTACGACGCGCATCGGCCCGGGCGAGGTGGCCACGGTTCGCACCATGACGGAGCGCATCGCCGGGATCCTGGACGAGCTGGGCGGTGCCCACGCTCGACCGATGGCTGCCGCCTTCCTGGTGAACACCGTCGGCCCCTGGCTTCGGGCGAGCGCCAGCGGGCCGGTGCGGCGGAGCATGCTAGCCGCCGCGGCTGATCTGGTCTATCTGACGGGCTGGATGGCGATGTACGAGCGCGACCACGGGCTCGGGCAGCGCTACTACCTCCGGGCTCTGGAGCTGGCCGGGACCGCCGAGGACCACGTCACGTACTGCCGGACGTTACGCGGGATGGCACTGCAAGCGGCCAATCTGAAGCACGGCCGCCGGGCCCTGGAGCTGGCCGACAGCGCCGCGGAAGCGGCACCGGCCGGCGGGCCTCGGCTTCAGGCCTTCCTCGCCGGACAGCAGGCGCACGGCGCGGCTCTGGTCGGCGACCGCCGGCAGGCGTTCGCCCGGCTGCGGGAGACCGAAGCGGCTCTGTCCCGCGCGGACGACCACCGCGACCACCTGGGCGGTTACGACCTGGCCGCGTACCACTTCCACGTGTCCAGCGTGACCTACGCGCTGGGGGATGTGCCCGCGTCCGTTCGGGCGATGCAGGACAGCAATCGCGTACGTCCGCCGGTCGAGCGGCAGGGCCGGGCGCATGCGACCGGTCTCCTTGCTCAGCGGCAGATGGAGATGGGTCACCTGGACGCGGCCTGTGAGACCTGGGGGCGCTTCCTGGACGACTACGAGGGGCTGTCGTCGTCGCGTGCCGATGAGCACTTCGAGGTCCTGACGCGGCGGCTGCGGTCGCATCACGTCCCGGCCGCACGGGCGCTGCGGGAGCGCGTGGCCGATGTCGCGCTGCGCAAGGCGACCGTTTAGTTCGTGATCGCCACGACCCCGGTCGTACGGCAGCAGCACAAAGCCCCCGCCGGGAGAACCCGGTGGGGGCTTTGACGTCTGTGGACCTGTGGGGATTTGAACCCCAGACCCCCTCGATGCGAACTACGGGCGGGGCGGTCGCTGAAGGGTGCTGGGCAGGTCGGGCGGCTGGTGGAGAGTTGGCGCGGTCGGCGGCGGCCTGGGTGGTTGCTGTACTTCGGTGCTGTTCCTACGCCCACCGGCCTAATGCGAGAGGTCCGTTGTAGATCTTGAGAATCTGCGTCTCGTTACTTCAGATCTGGGCCCAGCTTGTCGCTAGCCAGGCGGGACATGTGTGCGTGGTGCGCCAGCTACCGAGCGTAAGCGGGAACCAGCGCGCCAGCCATCACGCGCCCTCTTGCATCCATGGACGGGAAGGCGCGGCACCCGACAGTAGGAATTGATCCATTGCGTCCATATCGGCGGAGAATCCGACGATCGAGTTATCGGCAAGCAGATCCAGTTGATCGGGACTCCATTGGTCGGCGCTACCCGAAAGTAGAACGAAGCGTTGATCAATGGAGAATTGGGCACGCGCCAGTTGCTGAACCAACGTCAGGGCGTGCTCGGCATTCTGCTTACTACTAGCCGCCTGAATAAGGACCGTCCGTTTTGGCGCTTTAACCCGTGCCGTCGGACGCACCTCGCCACCCCTTGGCAAGCGAACGGAGGGGCGCTTTTGAAACTCCAGGTCAACGGCCCGCAAGTACGTATAAAGGGAACGCTCTAGAGCACTTTCACGCCCACCCTGCGCGAGCCATTTGAGGCTGTCTGCAGACAGTACAGCCCCTGCAACATCCGCCACCAAAGCACCCGCGCAGCGAATGGGGCGACGCCCTACTATACGCCCATGGACTTCTTTGAGGTGATATCCGCCAAGGATTTCAGCCCACGCCCTTGCGGCTCGACCACTACCAAGATCAACCCCAGCGTCCGTCAAGCGCATAGCCGCAACACCAGCATCACTGACGAGGACTTCGTCACCGGTTACTCGGATAAGGAGCGTTACGCCGCCACCATCGCTAAAGAATAGATTTCCCGTAAGGGCGACAGTTCCCGGCCTGCCACCGGGTGCCACCGTCCAGCCGGGGACCTGGCTACGGACAGTGGGGGGCAGTAGACCATCCCTGATCACGGATACTCCTCCCAACCCTCTACCGGCAAGGTCTCGGGCAGTACGGGCGGACTGCTCCATGCGTACCCTGTACCCACCTCGATGTTGCACTCGCTCATGAAGTCCAGCACCACCTGACGATACTCAACTTCCATCGCAGTCAGGGAAACATCTTGAGGGACATCCGGATCGTGACGTATGTCCGTCGGAGCGTATACGTCCTTGTCGGCCCTAGCTTCACTCCATCGATGCTTGTGCGTGCGGCAGATGTAGTCCTCACCAGCGCGATCCCGGTGAGTGCCGCGAACGTCAAGTCTGCGAATGTTCGCACCACTCGAAATGTGCCGCAAGATCAACGTGTACTCCCAGGCTAGGTCAACCTTGACCCGAAAGATCAAATCGAACCTGTCAGAGAGGTCGCTTCGTATAGGCGCTACGCCTTCGAACTGCGACGGGCGTCCACCCCTCCGGACGCTCTTCGGCTTCCAGACCAGAGCCGCGTTGAGCTGTGCGTTCACCGCCGAGCTCAAGATCTTTTCTGCTACATCGTCCGTGCAGCCGCCAGGCCCCGTCATGCAAGGGATCATAAGGCGCTTCCCTCCGTGAGGGAACGGATCTGTGCAGTTACGCCTGCAGGGGTCATCACGTGACAGCCACGCACCCCAGCTCCCATCCCGTCTGCCGTCGACCCACACGTACGTGGAGCGGGCGCGGTGCCGGGCGTCCAGGTGGAGCGCCCCACTGGACGAATGACCTGGACGCCCGGTGCCGTGTCTGCTCGGCTTGCCCTGGGTCGACGGCAGGCGGGATGGGAGTCCCCACACCAGCCATCCACGCGCCGGCACCCGCGCACGGAGCCCCCGCCATCCCGGAGCCTGAGCGCCCCCGCCGGAGGCATGTCCGTGACCGGTGGACGCCTGCGGCCGGTGTGGGGCTCGGCTCATGCCCTTCGGGCCTATCCCGTTTGTAGGGGCGGGCGTCGGCGCAGCGCGGGCGGAGCGGGCCGAAGGCAGGAGCGTCGCCCGGAGCGGAGCCGGGAAGCCCGCCCGGCGGAGCGGAGCGCAGCCGGGTGCTTGATGAGGTAGAGAAACCTGTAACAGCTCAGGGGCGCGCGTCCGCTCGTTCGGCCAGTTCTTTCAGCTCGGGGGGCGCCGCGCGTCCGGCGAAGAGCAGGAGGTCCCGGACCGTTTCCCGGGCGGCGACGTGGGTGTGGATGAGGTCGGGGGACAGCTCTTCCGCGTCGAGCAGCGCTCCCAGTGCTTCACCGACCTGGCGACGCTGCGCATAGGCCCGTCCGAGGTCCATGAGGAGCCGTGCTCGGCGCTCCAGGGACAGGTTCGAGGTGTCCACCCGTGTCCCGGTATCGATGGCTTCTCCGGCGTCGCCCAGCTCGACCGCGATGGAGACTGCTTGGATTTCGACGTTCGTCGGGCCGAACTCCAGGTTGAAGTCGTTGCGGTCCTCGCCCAGCCGCACCGCCACCTCGCGTGCCCGCTCCATCTCCTGCCGTGCTCGGGTGCGGTCGCTCCCCCGGGCGTGGATCAGGGCGAGGGATAGGTGCAGCGCCCCCATGACGGACAGGGCCTCCGGTTCGTCCGCGCTGTCTCCGTAGTGCCGCTCCAAAGCATTGAGCGCGGTGGTCGCCGCGTGCTCGGCCTGATCGAGGTGTTTGAGCCGTACGAACGCCTGGGCCAGCCGGAAGACGCTGGCGAACACATCCAGGGTGTTACCCGACTCCTCCGCCGCTCGGATGGCGCGGTCCGCGGCTACCCATGCGGCGTCCGCCTCGTCCTGGCGCACGAAGGCGGCGGCCAGGGCTTGGTACGCCCGGCTGAGCAGTCCGGAAAGCCGTGCCCGTTCGGCCGATGGTGCCGTTCGTGCGGCTCGCTCGATCCGGGGGACCAGCGGCCCCAGCATGGCGCTGAGTTCGGCGAACTCGTTGGCGTGGGTCAGCTCCCATGCACGGTCCACCGCCTGCTGGATCTCGTCGGCGTTGACCGGGCTGGGAGTGGCGGCGCCCAGAATGACCTCGGGGACGGGGTGGCCCGAGATGACCAAGCGCGACTGGTCCAGGTCGTTGGGCACATCGGCGGCCGGTTCCTCGACCGGGGCCTGCGTGGCCGGCGCATCCGCTCGAAGCTCCTGGACGGACACGCCGAGCCCATCGGCCAGGAGGCGGAGCACGTCCAGACGGTTGACCGGCTGAATGCCGCGCTCCACCTGTGACAGCCAACTCGCCGTGCGTCCGATCTCGGCAGCCAACTGCTTCTGCGTGAAGCCTCGTTGCTCCCGCAGATCGGAGACTCTGGCACCGAAGACCCGACGCTCTTCCGGGGTCACTTCCACGCTCCGGCGCTGCCCTGCCGCTGCACGAAGGTCACGTCCACGCGGGCCACGTACTTCTCACGCTCGGCAAGGAAGTGGCGGGTGTGCTCCTGCTGCTCGTGCTGCTCGAAGGCGGCGCGGTCGGCGTACAGCTCGTAGAAGAGACGGGTGGTGGGCTCGCCCTCCACCGTGTGTACGACGTAGGCGAGCGTCCCGGGCTCGTGTGCCTGGATGCCCTCCAGCGTCTTCGCCACCAGCACATCGAAGCCTTCCGCCGCTTCCTCGTCCCGCAGGGTGAAGCGGACGACGAGGCCAAAGCCGCTGGTCATGTGGGTCCTCCCTTGAAGTTGCCTCCAGAGTCGCAGAGTTGCAGCACTACTGCTACTCGCAGAACTTCTTGACTCGCAGTTTTTCTGCGCCTACATTCGTAGAGAAGCTGCTACCCGGCGGCAGTCGCCGGGGCTGACTCAAGGAGTGCTGCCATGCCGTCGTTCAAGGTGGACACCTCGACCGCCGTGGTGTTCGTGGCCACGGCCCCCGTGCCGAAGCTCGTGAGCAAGCAGACCGGCGAACGCGCCATGGACCGGGAGACCGGCGCCGGGCTCTCCACCGTGGGGCTGCTGATCTCGGACGAGGGGGAGGGCAACCTCTACCAGGTGACCGTGCCGGAGACCGGTCTCCCCGATGGCCTCGCCCCGGGCATGCCGGTGTCGGTGATCGGGCTCAAGGCACGGGACTGGGAGAACACGTTCAACGGGCAGACCCGGCACGGGATCTCGTTCCGCGCGGTCGCCGTCACACAGGTCGGGGCCTGACCATGACGGACCTGACGACGTTATTCGAGGTCGCCGCCCCGTTGGCCGGTGCGGGTGGCCTCGGGTACGCGAAGGTACGAGCGCCCCGGGTATTCTGGTCGCTGGTGGGTCTGCCGGTGGCTCGGGCTCGGTTCGCGCTGACGTACCGCTCGACCATGGACGTGTGCGGCCTGACCGTACAGCCCTCCCGACTCCGGGCGTTCATGGTCCGCAACGTCGCCCGGCGTAGTGACGTCCAGCCGGTACCCCCGGTGGTTCGCCGGGTTCGGGGCTCCTCGACCGGGCTCCGAGTCACCCTGCGCCTGCCGGCCGGACTGGAGCCCGCCGACGTGGCCGCCGCCTCGGAACGGCTGCGGCACGCCTGGGGCGTCCACTCGGTGACCGTGGTCGAGACCCGTCCCGGCTTCGTGGAACTGCGGATGACCGGTTACGACGTGCTGCGCCGGGTGAAGATGCCCCGCCGACTTCGCGCGTCCGGGCTGCTGACCGTGCCGGTGGCTCTGCGGGAGGACGGCACCGCCTTCGTACGCGACTACCGGCAGGTCCCCCACGCGCTGACCCTCGGAGCCAACCAGTCGGGCAAGTCGATGTACCAGCGCAACTTGATCGCCGGGCTCGCTCGCCTGCCCGTCGCCCTGGTCGGTATCGACTGCAAGCGGGGCGTGGAACAACGCGGATACGCGCCCCGGCTGTCGGCACTGGCCGTGACCCCGGATGAAGCGGCCGGACTCCTGGACGCACTGGTGGGCGAGATGGAAGACCGCTTCGACCTGCTCGCCGCCTATGGCGCCGCCGACGTCTGGGAGCTGCCGGTCAAGGTACGCCCGGTGCCGGTCGTCGTCCTGGTCGACGAGGTGGCCGAGCTGTTCCTGGTGGCCGGGAAGAAGGACGAGGAACGCCGGGACCGGATGGTCATGCAGATGATCCGGCTCGCACAGATGGCCCGCGCGGCTGGCGTCTACCTCGAAGTGTGCGGCCAGCGCTTCGGCTCCGACCTGGGCCGGGGGGCCACCGCGCTGCGCGCCCAGCTCACCGGGCGGGTCGTGCACCGGGTCAACGACAAGCAGACCGCCGACATGGGCCTGGGCGATATCGCCCCGGACGCGGTGGTGGCCGTGACCACCATCCCGCCCGACCGGCCCGGCGTCGCGGTCGCGGGCGACACATCCGGCGGTTGGTCCCGCATCCGTACGCCGGAGCTGTCCGCCGCCGAAGCGGTGGCCGTCTGCCGCCGGTATGCGCACCTGACCCCGGCTCTCTCGGCGTTCGCGCCGTTCCGCCCGGCCCTTCCTGCCGATCCGGCACCGGCCGAGGCTTCCTCGCTGGTCACGTCGATCCCGGCGACCGACTAGCCACTCTCCTCCCCGGGTCGGCGTGACCGTCTCACACCAAGTCCCAACCCGACCCATGTCTCGATCATGAAGGGATCCGCCATGGCCACAGCCAAGAAGCCCACGAGCCCGCGCCGTCGCTCGACCAAGCCGCCGACAACGCCTCCATGCGGCACCTGCTCCGGCACCGGCGAGACGACCACCACCGTCTTGGTCGGCCGCAAGCGCCGCGAGATCGGCGCCACGCAGTCCGGTCTGTGCCCGACCTGCTTCGGCACCGGCACCGCCTAATCCTGCCCACGCGGCGAAACGCCCCGCTCCTCGAAAGGAGGTGAACTGTGTCCCGTACCCTCCGCTTCGACGCCGTGCTGGTCCAGGCCGTCATCGCCGGTGCCCTGTCCTTCTCACATCTGCATGACCTGGCTGAGGCGGCCGGGCAGGACGGTTGGAAGGCGTGGGCCTACCCGGTCAGCGTGGACCTGCTGCTGGTCGCTGCCTGGCGCCGGATGCGCAAGGACGCCGACAACCGCGACGCCTGGCTGTGGTTCGCCATCGCGCTCGCCGCCTCACTCGGCGCCAACATCGCCACCGCCGGACTGCTCGACCTGCAAGCCGTTCCGGCCTGGCTCCGTATCCTCGTCGCTGGCTGGCCCGCCCTCGCCTTCCTCGGCGGCACGCTCCTCGCCCATACCCCCGCGCCGCCCCCGGAGCCCGTATCGGTCGTCCAGCCGGAGCCGGTCTCGGACGTGGTCGTGGACCGAGCCCCCGATCCGGCCCCCGAGCTGCCGCCGGCCGATCGCGCCCCGGCACAACCGACACCTGTGCCGTCCCCTGAACCGGCCGCTGCGCCGGTGCCCCCGGCCCTGCTCGATCACGCCCGAAAGATCGCCGCCGCACACCGGACTCAGACCGGCGGCCCCATCGACCCGGCGACCCTGCGCGCACGCCTCGGGGTCCCCGCCGCCCTCGCCGACTCCATCACTGCCCAACTGAACTGATTGCAAAGGAGGTTGACATGTCTCGACCCAACCGCTTCCGCGACGTGATCCGCATCGGGCCGGTCCGCGTCGGCACCCGCTACGACGGTCGCGGCCGTACCAAGCACACCGCCGCCTGCGGTGCCCCCGGCTGCGGGTTCTCCGCCGACTACCCCGACCGCTCCGGCGCCGAACTCGCCGCCCGCACCCACCGCTGCAACCCCTGACCTGAGAGGAGATCCGATCGTGTTCACCCCGAAGTACCCGGCACCGGACACCGCCATCCCGGCGGCCCGTCCGCCGACCGCGGTCACCACCTCCGCCGTCCCGGCGCAGGTGTCCGCCCCGCTCCCCACCCGGCCGTTGTCCCCGCGCGTCGTCCAGCTCACCCCCGGCGCGCTGGTCGGCGTCGCGGCCGGCGGAACGGCCGTCATCCTCGTCGTCGGTGCGGTGCTGGTCTCCATGCTGCTCGCCGTCGCGGTCACCGCTACGTCCCTCGCAATCTGCGCCGTCGTCTTGCGCTCCCTGCTCACCCAGCCCGGCCAGCACCGGTGACGGCCATGGACACCCAGGTCATCGCAAGCGTCTTACCGGCCCTCGGCTGGGCCATCCACGGCAGCGTCCTGGCCCGCCGCCTGGCCCGAGCCCGCCGGGACCCACTGACCGGTCTGCACACCCGCGCCGGATGGACCACCCGCGCCGAACGGCTCCTCGTCTCCGCGCCCACGGCGGCGGTGCTGCTGATCGACCTGGACGACTTCAAGGCGATCAACGACACCCACGGCCACGCGGCCGGTGACGCCGTCTTGGTCGCGACCGCCGCCCGCCTGACCGCCTGGTGCGGCCGGACCGGCGTCCCGGCCCGCCTCGGTGGTGACGAGTTCGCCGCCGTCACCGCCCGCAGCTCTGGCGTCGACACCCTGATGGCCACGCTCAACCAGCCCGTTCTGCACGCCGGAACGCTCATCGACGTCAGTACCTCGGTCGGCTGCTGCCACCGTACCGACCTGCCGCTGCCTGCCTTGACCGACGCCCTGTCCGCCGCCGACAAGGCGATGTACCAGGCCAAGGGTCACGGCAGGCGCAACACCCCTCACCACTGAAAGGAGCCCCGCCATGGGCCTGTTCAGCCGTAAGAAGGACGCCCCGCCCACCAACCCGGCCATGGCCGAGCTGGGCCGCGAGTTCGCCATTGCGCGCCGCCACGGCGACCGCAAGACCATGCGCCGGATCGGCCGCGAGTACATGAACGGTGCTTCCACCGAGGCCGACGCCGCCTCGTTCCAGCAGGGCCAGGAGGGCTACGACGCTGTCCCGCCCATCAAGCCCCCGCGCCGCAACCAGCGCCGCCGCTGACGGCCCCCGGGGCGGCCTCGGTCGCCAAACTTCCGCCGCCCCGGGCGCCTGAACCCATCCAGATCCAACGGACCCGAAAGGGAATGCTCATCATGCCCCACGCCCCGACCCCGCGCGTCTGCGCCCACTGCGACGGCTTCCCCGTCGTCCACATCACCACCGGCACCGCCACCCCAGACGGTCAGCGCCGTACCGTCTCCGCCACCTGCCCGACCTGCCACGGCACCGGCATCCGCCGCGTCACCGTCGCCACCGCGCCGATCGGGGGCCGGGTGTGAAGGCCATGAGCATGACCGCGCACCTGGCAGAGGACACCAGCACCTGCGTCGCCCTCTTCGCCGCCGACCAGTTCGTGTCCGTCCGGCTGGACAGCCACGCCATGGGCCTCTCCCTCATCGCCGTGCCCGGCACGGCCGACGTCCTTCGGTCCCTCGCCGTTGCCGCGATCGAGGCCGCCGACCAGCTCGACCACCTCGCCGCGTCCACGGAGGTGACCGCCTGATGGGGTTCTTCAGCCGCCGCTATCCCGACGACTACGACCACCAGGAAGTGTGCGACCGCGCCAAGCGCGAGGTTGCCCAGGAACGGCAGATCAGGGAAGCCCACGAGAAGCACGACTTCCTGCGCCCCGAGCCGCCCAAGGCCCGCGGAAGGAACCTGAGCGGCCCGACCAGCAACGACGCCAGCACCCCCAAGGGAAGGCGGCGCTGGTGACCAACTCCGCCACCCCGGCGGACCTGGACCCGGCCACCCTGAGCGATCTGCTCACGGTGGCCGGGGCTCCCGGCTTCGACCGCCTCAACGACCAGATCCGCCGCACTGGAGGGTGCGCCGCCCCCATCCGGCTCACCGGCGGCACCAAGACCCTCGATTCGGCCACCCGGACCGTCCGGTACGCCTACACCACGGACGGCGAACCCGGCGGCGTCCTCCGCGTCGCCTGCGGCAACCGCCGGGCCACGCGCTGTCCCGCCTGCGCCTGGACCTACGCGGGCGACACCTACCACCTCATCCGCGCCGGGCTGACCGGCGATCCCGACAAGGGCACCCCGCACACCGTGCGCGACCACCCCCGGGTCTTCACCACCCTGACCGCGCCCTCCTTCGGACCGGTGCACAACCGCCCCGGCACCCGCCCCTGCCGCTGCGGCACCGCACACCCGGAGGACGCGGCTGAACTCGGCACCCCGCTCGACCCGGACACGTACGACTACGCGGGCGCGGTGCTCTGGAACAACCACGCCTCCGACTTGTGGCGGTACTTCACGATCTACCTCCGCCGTGAGATCGCCGCCCGCGCCGGCCTGACGCAGAAGGCGGCCCGCGAACAGTCCCGGCTCTCCTTCGGCAAGGTCGCGGAATACCAGCGCCGGGGCGCGGTCCACTTCCACGCGGTCATCCGCTTCGACGGCCCGGAAGGGCCCGACACCCCGCCGCCCTCCTGGGCCACCCTCCAGCTGCTCACCGACGCCATCCGGGCCGCCGCCGCCCGCGCCCGGGTCACGGTGCCGGCCGCCCCGGACCACGGGTTCGGCGACGACCGGGTGCTGCACTGGGGCGAGCAGATCGACGTGCAGCCCATCGCCGCGTTCGGCGCCGGGGAGGACTTGACCGAACAAGCCGTCGCTTCCTACGTCGCCAAGTACGCCACCAAGGCCGCCGAGACGACCGGGACCGTGGACCACCCGGTGGGCAACAAGGAAGCCCTCGTGCTTCTCGGCGTCCCGGACCACCCTCGGCGGCTGATGGAAGCGTGCATGGACCTGGACACCGCCTATCCGGCCCGTCGGCTGCGGGCCTGGGCGCACATGCTCGGCTTCCGGGGCCACTTCTCCACCAAGTCCCGCCGCTACTCCACCACCCTCGGGGCCCTGCGCCAGGTCCGGGCCGACTACCGCGCCGCCCAGCAACGTGCCGCCCTCGGCCTGCCCGACCCCGACGACCACACCGACGCCACGGTGCTGGTCGTCGCGCACTGGGCGTACGCCGGGCACGGCTCCACCCCCGGCGAATCCTGGCTCGCCGCCAACATCCGCCGGGACCTCCAGCACAACCGCGAACACGCCCGCGAGCTGCGGGCCGAACTGTCCGATCTGGAAGGGGATCACGCATGGCTGCCGTAGTCGTCCAGCGGAAGTGGCACACCACCGCCGAAGTCGCCGACATGCTCGGCTTCGGCCTGTCCAAGACCAAGATGCTGGTGCTGAGCGGGGCGATCCGCTCGGTAAAGGTGGGCCGCGACCGCCGCATCCTGCCGGTCTGGGTGGACGAGTACGTCCAGGCCGTCGTCACCGACGCGGAAGGACTGGCGGCATGAGCGGCAAGCGGGGCAACGGTGAGGGCTCCATCTACCCGTACAAGAACGGCTACGCGGCCTACGTCTGGGTGACCAAGCCGGACGGCAAGCGGGCCCGGAAGTACGCGTACGGCAAGACTCGGGACGAGGTCCACGGCAAGTGGATCAAGCTGCATACGGAGGCAAAGAAGGGGCCGGTGGCCACCTCGACGCCGACACTCGCCGCGTACCTCGCCCGGTGGCTGAAGGAGGTGGTGGAGCCGGACCTGAAGCCCAAGACCGCCGAGACGTACGGCATGCACGTCCGCCTCTACCTGGTGCCCGGGCTGGGGGCCAAGCGGCTCGACAAGCTCACCGTGCGGGATGTGCGGACCTGGGTGAACACCTTGCTGGAAGAGTGCCAGTGCTGCGCTCAGGGAAAGGACGCCCGGCGTGACACCTCGCGCTGCTGCGCCGCCGGTGACTGCTGCGGGCAGGTCCCGTCCCGTCGTACCGTCCAGGACGCCCGGGCCGTGCTCCGGTCGGCGCTCACCAACGCCATGACCGAGGAACTGATCACGAAGAACGTGGCCGGGCTGGTCAAGGTCCGGTCGGGACGGAAGGTGAAGCGCAAGCCGTGGTCGGTGGAGGAAGCCCGGCGGTTCCTCGAAGCCGCGCGGTCGGCTGGTGATCCGCTCTACCCGGCGTACGTACTGATCCTCGTGCTCGGCTTCCGGCGCGGTGAAGTCCTGGGACTGACGTGGGAGAACGTGGACCTGGACGCCGGGGAGGTCACGGTGCAACTCCAGCTCCAGCGCATCCGCCGGCGGCTGGTGCACGACGAGACCAAGACCGAGGCGTCTTCCGCCACCCTGCCGCTGCCGCGAATCTGCGTGACGGCGCTCCAGCTCCGGAAGAAGGAGCAGGAGGCGGCCAAGCAGACTGCCGGCGAGCTGTGGTCGGACTCGGACTTCGTCTTCACCACGCGGTACGGGACGCCGATCGAGCCGCGGAACTTCAACCGAGCGTTCACCGGCCGGACCACCCAGGCCGGCGTCCGGGTGATCCGGCTGCACGACACCCGGCACACCTGCGGCTCGCTGCTGGCGGCCCTGGACGTGCACCCCCGGATCGCGATGCAGATCCTCCGGCACAGCAAGATCGCCGTGACGATGGAGGTCTACACCCACGTGCCGTCCGAGGCGACCCGGAAGGCGCTGCGCAAGCTCGGCAAGCATCTGGGTCGGCAGGCCCCGTAGGCGTTGCTGTACTTCGCTGCTGTACGGCAGCACAAAGCCCCCACCCGGATAACCCGGTGGGGGCTTTGACGTCTGTGGACCTGTGGGGATTTGAACCCCAGACCCCCTCGATGCGAACGAGGTGCGCTACCAGACTGCGCCACAGGCCCTTGCGACGTGGGAAACATTAGCACCCCGATCGGGGTACGACGAAATCCGGTCCTCGCAGGCCAGGGCGGCCCGCTACTCGTTGGCGGCGCGGGGGCGGTCGTCGTCGGCGTACTGGTCGAAGAGGGGGGTGCGGCCGTGGGCGCGGGGGGGGCGGGGGCTGGGGTTGGGGGTGCGGCG
>NZ_JALPTH010000025.1 GCF_023218175.1 Streptomyces lichenis
CGCGCATGCAGCCGTTGGAGGCCGGGGAGCCGGCCGTGATCGGGCCGTTCCGGCTGCTCGGCAGGCTGGGCGCGGGCGGCATGGGCCGGGTCTACCTGGCCCGTAGCGGCGGCGGCCGGACGGTGGCCGTGAAGGTGGTGCACCCGCACTTCGCGATGGACGACGAGTTCCGGGCCCGGTTCCGGCGCGAGGTCGCCTCGGCGCGGGCGGTCGGCGGGCGCTGGACCGCCCCGGTCATCGACGCCGACCCCGAGGCGCCGGTGCCCTGGGTGGCGACCGCGTATGTGGCGGGGCCGCCGCTCGGCCGGGCGGTCGCCGGACACGGGCCGCTGCCCGAGCGGGCGGTACGGGTGCTGGGCGCCGGACTCGCCGAGGCGCTGTCCGCCGTGCACGGCCTGGGCCTGGTCCACCGGGACGTCAAGCCGTCCAACGTGCTGCTCGCCCTGGACGGGCCCCGGCTCATCGACTTCGGCATCGCCCGGGCCACCGAGGGCACCGCCTCCCTCACCTCCACCGGCGTGTCGGTCGGCTCACCCGGCTACATGGCGCCCGAGCAGATCCTCGGCAAGGGGGTCACCGCCGCGGCCGACGTCTTCTCGCTGGGCGCGGTCCTGGCCTACGCGGCCTGCGGCACCGCCCCGTTCCCCGGCGACTCCTCCGCGGCCCTGCTGTACAAGGTCGTCCACGAGGAGGCGGAGCTGGGCGCGGGGCTGACCGGGGAGCTGCGGGAGCTGGTCGCCGGCTGCCTGGCCAAGGACCCGGAGGCCCGCCCCGACCCGGCCGCGCTCGCCCGCGCACTGCTGCCGGAGGGCCTGGACGCGGCCCTGGCGGCCGGCTGGCTGCCGGGCCCCCTGGTGGAGGAGGTCAGCCGCACCGCCGTACGCCTGCTGGATCTGGAGCCGGAGGGAGGAACGGACGCGGGAGTGGCCGGGCACTCCGGGCCGGTGCCGTTCAGCAGCCCGGCGCTCGGTGTCTTCGGCCCGCCCACCGAGCCCTCCGCCCCGCCCTCCTCGCCGGGTGTTCCGCCGCGGCCCGACGCGCCCCCGGAGGTGCACGGGCTGCCGACCTCCACCGCCGGGAAGACGGGCCCCGCCACCGGCCCCCACGGTCCGCTCGCCGTGTCGGTCACCACCGAGAGCGAGCGCGGCCCGGGGCGGAGCCGGCGGCTCAGCTGCACGGTCATCCTCGCGGTCGCCGGGGCGCTGGCCGCGGTGACGGTGGGCGGCGGCTGGCTGCTGGGGGTGCTGCGCCAGGAGCAGGGACGCCCCTCGGACACCGCCGGGCAGCCCCCGGCGGCCACGGCCTCCCGGACACCGAGCCCCTCGTCTAGCTCCTCGCCGAGCTCCGAGGCGCCGGGGGACGGCGGCACCCCGAAGCCGTCCGGCCCCGCGGACGGCGACCTGGCCGCCGTACCGGAGGGGTTCAGCGGCACCTGGAAGGGCCCGTTCGAGTTCGAGTTCCTCGGCGACTACGTGCGGGGCGGCACCTTCACCCTCACTCTCACCGGCGGCGAGCGCGGCGGCCGGGTCGGCACCGCCGACCAGTACGACGCCCTCGGCAACCTCTCCTGCCAGGACCGGCTGGTGCTGCGCCGCGCGACCGCCACCGAGCTCGTCCTGGACGGCTCCTCCACCGGGAAGCCCGAGGGCAACAAGTGCACCTCCGGCACCCACACCGTCACCCTGACCCTGAAGGACGGGAAGCTGGCGTACGTCTCCGAGGAGCAGCGGGCCGGCAACCCGCGCGCGACCCTCACCCGGGAGGCCGGTGGCGGGTGACCGGGCGCCGGCGGGGCGGGGCGGGGGCTGGCGTAGGCTGGTCCGGTCCGTGTAGAGGCCCTGGAAAGCCCCGCACGGCCGCCCGCACCACCCTGCAACCCGCGCCGAAAGGTGAGACGCCGGTGACCGAGAAGGCCGACCTCCAGTCCGTCCTCGACCGCGCCGCCGAAGGCGGGCGGATCACCCCCGAGGAGGCGCTCGACCTCTACCGGTCGGCCCCGCTGCACGCGCTCGGCGCGGCCGCGGATGCCGTACGGCGGCGGCGCTACGCCGGTACGGAGCACATCGCGACGTACATCATCGAGCGCAACATCAACTACACCAACGTCTGCGTCACGGCCTGCCGCTTCTGCGCCTTCTACGCGCCGCCGAAGGCCGTCGACAAGGGCTGGACCCGCGACCTCGACGACATCCTGCGCCGCTGCGCGGAGACCGTGGAGCTGGGCGGCACCCAGATCATGTTCCAGGGCGGGCACCACCCGGACTACGGCGTGGAGTACTACGAGGAGCACTTCTCCGCGATCAAGAAGGCCTTCCCGCAGCTGGTCATCCACTCCCTCGGCGCCTCCGAGGTCGAGCACATGGCCCGGATCTCCGGGGTCTCCGCCGAGGAGGCGATCACCCGGATCCACGCCGCCGGGCTGGACTCCTTCGCGGGCGCCGGCGCGGAGCTGCTGCCGGCCCGCCCGCGCAAGGCGATCGCCCCGCTGAAGGAGTCCGGCGAGCGCTGGCTGGAGATCATGGAGATCGCCCACCGGCTGGGCGTGGAGTCCACCTCCACCATGCTGATGGGCACCGGCGAGACCAACGCCGAGCGCATCGAGCACCTGCGGATGATCCGCGACGTGCAGGACCGCACCGGCGGCTTCCGCGCCTTCATCCCGTACACCTACCAGCCGGAGAACAACCATCTGAAGGGCCGCACCCAGGCGACCCTGTTCGAGTACCTGCGCATGATCGCCATCGCGCGCCTCTTCCTGGACAACGTGGCGCACATCCAGGGCTCCTGGCTCACCACCGGCAAGGAGGTCGGCCAGCTCTCCCTGCACTACGGGGCCGACGACCTGGGCTCGATCATGCTGGAGGAGAACGTGGTCTCCTCGGCCGGTGCCAAGCACCGCTCCAACCGGCTGGAGATCATCGACCTGATCCGCAAGGCGGGCCGCGTCCCCGCCCAGCGGACCACCACCTACGAGCACATCACCGTGCACGAGGACCCGGCGGACGACCCGGTGGACGAGCGGGTGGTCTCGCACATCTCCTCCACCGCGATCGAGGGCGGCACCGCGCACCCCGAGCTGAAGCTGCTCAACGCCAACTGAGGCGGAGATGCTGACCGTTCACCGCCCGGCGGCCGGGGACTGCGTGCTGGTCGACGGCGGTCTGGTCGTGGCCCTCGGGCCGTACGGGGAGCTGGACCCGGGGCCGGGCGCGCGGGTGCGCGAGTGGGCGGGCACGCTGCTGCCCGGGCGCCATGAGCCGGAGGCCGTACGGCTGCTGGAGACGCTCTACTGGCCCGATCCGCGCGAGGCGGACGAGCTGGGTACGGAGCCGCTGCCGGCCGGCGCGGTGGCGATGACGGACACCCGCTGGGGCGCCAGTGCCCGGCGCGGATTGCAGCGGATGCTGGGGCGCGGGGTGACCTCGGTCGCCGGGCCCTTCACCCGGGCCCCGGTGCGCACCGCCGTCCAGCGCTCCGGTGTGCTGGTCGCCCCGGCGGCCCCGGACGTCCTCGCCCCCGGCGGGCGGGCGGACTTCACCGTGCTGGCGCAGGACGGGAGTTGCCTGGTCACGGTGGTCGGCGGGCGGCTGGTGTACCGGAGGGCCTGACTCCGGGCGCGGGGCGCGCTGTACGGAGTCCCGTACACCTGCTGCACAATGGCCGGGTGACCCGCGCATCCCTGGACAAGAAGCCGCACGACGTCGCCTCGATGTTCGACGCCGTCGCGGAACGGTACGACCTCACCAACGACGTCCTCTCGCTCGGCCAGGACCGGCGCTGGCGCAAGGAGGTCGCGCGCGCGGTGGACGCCCGGCCCGGCCAGCGGGTGCTGGACCTGGCCGCCGGGACCGGCACCTCCTCGCTGCCGTTCGCGCTGGCGGGCGCCTTCACCGTGCCGTGCGACTTCTCGCTGGGCATGCTCCGGGAGGGCCGCAGGCGGCACGGCTGGTTGCCGCTGACCGCCGGGGACGCCACCCGGCTGCCGTTCAAGGACGGCGTCTTCGACGCGGTGACCATCTCCTTCGGGCTGCGCAACGTCCAGGACACCGACGCCGCGCTGGCCGAACTGTTCCGGGTGACCCGGCCCGGCGGGCGGGTGGTGATCTGCGAGTTCTCCCACCCCACCTGGGCGCCGTTCCGCACGGTGTACGAGGAGTACCTGATGCGCGCGCTGCCGCCGGTGGCCCGCGCGGTGTCCTCCAGCCCGGACGCGTACGTCTACCTGGCCGAGTCCATCCAGTCCTGGCCGGACCAGCCGGAGCTGGCCCGGCGCCTGCAGAAGGCCGGCTGGTCCAAGGTCGCCTGGCGCAACCTCTCCGGCGGGATCGTCGCCCTGCACCGCGGCACCAGGCCCCAGGGCTGACGGCTCCCTCAGCCGCCCGCCGGCCGGGGCGGGAAGCCGCGGGTACGGGCGGCGGCCACCACGGCCGCCACCGGGACGAGCAGCGCCAGCACGCTCCAGGGCAGAGCCCCCGTACCGTACGCGCCGAGCAGCACCCACGCCGGCCCGGCGGACACGCCAACGGCTACCGGTCCTACGGTGAGCGGTTCGTGGACCGGGTGCTCCAGGTCCGGGGGCTGCTGGACGCCGGGCTGCCGATCCGGATCATCCGGCAGATCCTGCCCTGCCTTGACAAGCCCCGGACCATCCACTTCCCGGACGCCACCGAGCAGATGCCGGCGCTGCTGGAGCGGGAGCGCGCGCGGATGGACGAGCGGATCGCCTGTCTGACCCGCAACCGGGACGCCATGGCGGAGTACCTGGACGAGGTACGCCGCCATCGCGCCCCGGCGCCTACCGGGGTCCCGGAGCCGGTGGGCGGTCTCAGTTGTTGAGGACGACCAGGCGCTGGGTGGCGCGGGTCATCGCCACATAGCGGTCCACCGCGCCCCGGACGCCCTGCCCGAACCCGTCCGGGTCGACCAGCACCACCAGGTCGAACTCCAGCCCCTTGGAGAGCTCCGGGGTCAGCGAGCGGACCCGGGGGGTGGCCCGGAAGGAGGGGTCGCCGATGACGCAGGCGATGCCGTTCCCGTCCTCGTGCTCGGCGAGCCAGTCGCGGAGGACCGCGTCCCGGTCGGCGGGGGAGCCGTGGGTGACGGGGATGCCGCTGCGGCGTACGGAGGTGGGCACGTTGGCGTCCGGGAGTACGGCGCGGATGACCGGCTCCGCCTCCGCCATGACCTCCTCCGGCGTCCGGTAGTTGACGCTCAGCGAGGCCACCTCCACCCGGTCCAGGCCGACCCGGGCCAGCCGTTCCCGCCAGGTCTCGGTGAAGCCGTGCCGGGCCTGGGCGCGGTCCCCGACGATGGTGAAGCTGCGGGACGGGCAGCGCGTCAGCAGCATCTGCCACTCGGCGTCGGTCAGTTCCTGGGCCTCGTCCACCACGACATGGGCGAACGGGCCGTCCAACGGCTCCCGTTCGGCGGTGGGCAGCGCCCCCTCGTCCACCAGGCTCGCGCGCAGGTCGGCGCCGCGCAGCATGGTCACCGCGCCCTCGCCGTCCTGGTCGGCGGCGAGCACGTTGTCGATGACCCCGGCCATCCGCTCGCGTTCGGCGGCCAGGGCGGCCCGGTGGCGGCGGTTGCGCCGGGAGGCCCCCGGGTCGCCGAGCCGCTGCCGGGCGGCGTCGAGGAGCGGCAGGTCGGACACCGTCCAGGTCTGGGACTGCGCCCGGCGCAGCGTCCGCACCTCCTCGGGGCTCAGCCAGGGGGCGCACAGCCGCAGATAGGCGGGCACCGACCAGAGGTCGCCGACCAGGTCGGTGGCCTCCAGCAGCGGCCAGGCCCGCCCCAGGGCGCCGGTCAGCTCCTGGTCGTGCTCCAGCGCCCGCCGGAACAGCTCGGCCGGGACCCGCTCGCCGTCCTCCCCGTCCGGTCCGTGCCCGGCCTCCGGCAGCCGGTCGTACAGCATGGCGACCAGCTCGTCCCAGATCCGGTCCCGGGCCTCGTTGTGCGGGGTGCCCGGCTCCGGGGCGCCGAACGCCTCCGCCCAGTCCTCGGCGCCGAGGCGCAGCTCGGCCCAGGGGGTGCTGACCGTCAGCGCCTCGGTGGGCGGCTCCTCGTAGAACCGCACGGCCTTCTCGATCGCCCGCACCAGCTCCGCGGAGGACTTCAGCCGGGCCACCTCCGGGTCGGTCTCGTCCACCGCCGCCGCGCCCTCGGGGACCAGGTCCCGCAGGGTGCAGGTGCGCACGCCCTCCTCGCCGAGGCTGGGCAGCACATCGGCCACGTAGTTCAGATACGGCTGGTGCGGGCCGACGAACAGCACCCCGCCCTTGCGGTGCCCGAGCCGGGGGTCGGAGTAGAGGAGGTACGCCGAGCGGTGCAGGGCGACCACGGTCTTGCCCGTGCCGGGGCCGCCGTCCACCACCAGGGCGCCCCGGGACCCGGCCCGGATGATCGCGTCCTGGTCGGTCTGGATGGTGGCGAGCACATCCCGCATCCGGGCCGAGCGGTTGGCGCCCAGACTGGCGATGAACGCCGACTGGTCGTCCAGCGCGGCCCGGCCGCGCAGCGCCTCCTCGGTGAACACCTCGTCCCAGTAGTCGCTGATCCGGCCGCCGGTCCAGCGGTAGCGGCGGCGGCTCGCCAGACCCATCGGGCGGGCGTGGGTCGCGGCGAAGAACGGCTCGGCCGCCGGGGAGCGCCAGTCCAGCAGCAGCCGGCGCCCGGTGCTGTCGGTGAGCCCGAGCCGGCCCACGTACACCGGCTCGGAGCCGTCCTCGCCGACCATCCGCCCCAGGCACAGGTCCAGTCCGAACCGGCGCAGCGCACGCAGCCTGGCTCCCAGCCGGTGGACCTCCTGGTCCCGCTCCAGCGCCTCCCGCCCGGCGCCGCCGGGTGCCCTCAGCGCGGTGGCGAGCTGGCCGGACAGTTCGGCGATGGTCTCCTCCAGGCTCCGGGCGATCGCCGCGAAGTGGAGCTCGTCCCCGGCGATCGACTCCGGGTCGGCCTTGGCGGCCAGCCGCTCCGGCAGGTCGAACACCCCCGCGCCGCCCTCCACCGATGAACGCACCACCCGCATGGCCACACCCCCGCAATCCCGCGATCCCGCTGTCCTTGCTTCCGACCTGGGATTTTGCGGGATGAGGGGGGCCTTGCCGCAAGACCCCCCATGCGCTATACGTTGAGAGTGGAAAGAGCCGGGCGCGCGATCCGCGGCGCCCCTCGACTCCCCTCTCGCTACAGCGCCAGCCGGAAGCAGCGCGCCTCCTCGCCCTCGTGTCCCGGGATCGGGATCGTCTCGCCCGGCTCCATGCCCAGCCGGCCGGCGACCGCCAGGGACCGCTCGTTGCGGGTGTTGACCATGGCGACCACCCGCTCCACCCCGGCCGCCCGCAGCCGCTCCAGCGTCATCCGGGCCGCCGCGGTGGCGTAGCCCCGGCCCCAGGCGGTACGGGCCAGCCGCCAGCCGATCTCGATCTCCCCGGCCGGGCCCCAGGGGTGCGGCCAGGGCTGGGCGCCGGCGAAGCCGACAACCTGACCGGCCTCGTCCAGCACCGTCCACAGGCAGAAGCCGTGCTCGGCGTCATGGCGGCGCTGACGGGCGGTGAACTCGTAGTACAGCGACAGCTCCGAGGACCGTCCGCCGAGGAACTCCATGACCTCGGGGTGGTCGAACACCTGGTGCCAGGCGTACGCGTCCTCCTCGGTCGGCACCCGCAGCGTCAGCGGCGCTGGGGGTGGGTCGGAAGTGGCGGGCGGGGCGTCGGGAAGCAGCTCGGTCATCGGGTGGCCCTCCGGTTCGGCGTCGGCTCGCCCCCATAGACTGCCCTTGACCTGTGCCGTCCGATACGCAGTTTCGACATTTCGGGAGACCCGCCGTGGCCGAGCAGCAGCCCCTCTCCGAGCACACCGCCGATGTGATCGTGGTCGGGGCGGGCCCGGCCGGGTCCACCACCGCGTACTACCTGGCCAAGGCGGGTCTGGACGTCCTGCTGCTGGAGAAGACCGCGTTCCCCCGGGAGAAGGTCTGCGGCGACGGACTGACCCCCCGCGCCACCAAGCAGCTGGTGGCCATGGGCATCGACATCTCCGAAGAGGCCGGCTGGCTCCGCAACAAGGGGCTGCGGATCATCGGCGGCGGGGTGCGGCTCCAGTTGGACTGGCCGGAACTCGCCAGTTACCCGGACTACGGACTGGTCCGCAAGCGCGACGACTTCGACGAGCAGCTGGCCCGGCAGGCGCAGAAGGCCGGGGCGCGGCTGTACGAGCGGTGCAACGTCGGCGCCCCGGTGATCGACGAGCGCACCGGCCGGATCACCGGGGTGCGCGCCAAACTGGGCGAGGAGAAGCGGGAGGTGGTCTTCTCCGCCCCGCTGGTGGTCGCCGCCGACGGCAACTCCTCGCGGATCTCGCTCGCCATGGGCCTGCACCGGCGCGAGGACCGCCCGATGGGCGTGGCGGTGCGCACCTACTTCACCAGCCCGCGCCACGACGACGACTACCTGGAGTCCTGGCTGGAGCTGTGGGACCGCCGCGGCCCCGGCGAGGACCGGCTGCTGCCCGGCTACGGCTGGATCTTCGGCATGGGCGACGGCACATCCAACGTCGGTCTGGGCGTGCTCAACACCTCCGCCTCCTTCAAGGAGCTGGACTGGCGCGAGGTGCTGAAGGCCTGGTGCGCCTCGATGCCGGCGGACTGGGGCTACACCGAGGAGAACATGACCGGCCCGATCCGCGGGGCCGCGCTGCCGATGGCCTTCAACCGCCAGCCCCACTACACCCGCGGGCTGCTGCTGGTCGGTGACGCGGGCGGCCTGGTCAACCCGTTCAACGGCGAGGGCATCGCGTACGCCATGGAGTCCGGGCAGCTCGCCGCCGACGTCATCGTCCAGGCGCACGCCCGCGCCACCCCCGCCCAGCGCGAACGCGCCCTCCTCGCCTACCCGCAGGTCCTCAAGGACACCTACGGCGGCTACTACACCCTGGGCCGCGCCTTCGTGAAGCTCATCGGCAACCCCAAGGTCATGAAGATCGCCACCCAGCGCGGCCTCACCCACCCGCTGCTGATGCGCTTCACCCTCAAGATGCTGGCCAACCTCACCGACCCCACCGGCGGCGACGCCATGGACCGCATCATCAACGGCCTGTCGAAGGTGGCCCCGAAGGCCTGAGCGGTCCGGCGCGGGCCCGCCGGGGGCCGGCCGGTCCCCGGCTCGGCTACGCGACCGGGATGACGTCCCGTCCGTGCTCCGCCACGGGCCGGGGTCCGCGGATGCGGCGGTCGCCCTCGGCGATGGCGAGGTCGTTGACGCTCGCCTCGCGGCGGCGCATCAGGCCGTGCCCGTCGAACTCCCACAGTTCGTTGCCGTAGCTGCGCCACCACTGCCCGGCCGCGTCGCGCCACTCGTACTGGAAGCGGACGGCGATCCGGTCCTCGTGGAACGACCACAGGCTCTTGCGCAGCGCGTAGTCGAGTTCGCGCTCCCATTTCCGGGTCAGAAGGCCGATGATCTCCTCGCGTCCCCGGACGAAGGTGTCGCGGTTGCGCCACACCGAGTCCGGTGTGTAGGCCTGCGCCACCCGGTGGGGGTCGCGGGTGTTCCAGGCGTCCTCGGCCGCCTGGACCTTCCGCAGAGCGGTCTCCCGGGTGAACGGCGGATACGGCGCGCGGGCTTCCGGCACGAAGGCCTCCTCAAGTGCTCGGCGGTGGAGAACGTACGTTCTGCACCTGCTGCGAGTAAGATAGGGAACGACCGTTCTCAACGTCAAGAAGACGGGAGGGCTGGGATGCCCGTGCCCATCAGCGAGGAACAGAGCCGTCAGGACCGCGCGGCACTGCTCGACGCCGCGGAGGAGCTGTTCTACGCCCGCGGCATCCAGGCGGTCGGCATGGACGAGGTGCGTACGGCGTCCGGTCTGCCGCTGAAGCGGATCTACCGGTTCTTCGCCGCCAAGGAGGACCTGGTCGTGGCGGTGCTGCGGCGCCGCGACGAGCGGTGGAGGGGCGCCCTGACCGCGCATGTGGAGCGGGTCGCCGAGCCGGGGGAGCGGGTGCTCGCCCTCTTCGACTGGCTGGCCGGGTGGTTCGGGCAGCCGGGCTTCCGCGGCTGCGCCTGGGTCAACGCCCATGGTGAGCTCGGCTCGTCCTCCGAGGCCGTGCTGGCCGAAGTCCGGTCCCACAAGCGGGCGTTCCACGACCGGATCGCGGTCTGGACGCGCGCCGCCGGACTGCCGGGCCCCGACGGCATCGTCCTGCTCGCCGAGGGCGCCATCGTCACCGCCGGCATCACCGGCGACCCGGCCCCCGCCCACCGGGCCCGCGAAGCCGCCGCCGTCCTGCTCGCGGCGCACCGGGACGGTGGTGGGGCAACGGCAGCATGAGCGGGTCATTCTGCGCGAGCTCGCCACCGACTTCGAGGCTCACCAGGACCCAGCCGCCCCGGAGGGCGCCGCCGCCAAGGGCGCCCGACTCACCGACCGGGTCCCCGGCGCCGGGGACGCCTGACGGCACCCCCCGGCCCGTAAGCCGCCGCGCCTCGGGACCTTCAGGGGCCCCGCCCGGAAACCGCCGCCCCACCGGGCTCTCACCCCCCCCGGGCCGCCAGCCCCCCGAGGCCCTCGCCCCCGCCCGGCAACCTAAGCCGCCTATGACCCCCGCCCCCTACGACCGCGTCACCGTCCCGCACTCGCCGTCCGCGGAGACCCCCGCGCTCTTGTCCACCGGCCGGCTGCGGTCGTACGGGTCCACCGCCGGGGTGCCGTCGTCCGCCGAGGCCGACCGTTCGGCGGCGAACTCCGGGCGGAGGAGGCCGGTGTCGGTGTCGCGCCCGCAGCCGCCGTTGGTGATGTCGACCGCGTACGAGAGGAGGCTGAAGGTCCCCGGCTCGGTCTCGACCCGCTCCGGGTCGTCCCAGCTCAGCACCAGCTCGCGCCGTACGATCGTGCGCACCACCTCCTCCTCGCCGTCGGCCGCCGCCCGGGTCACGGGGTAGACGAAGGTGACATCGGCGGTCACCTCCAGGGCGCCGTCCTTGCCCTTCTCGTAGGAGAGCCGGCCCCGGGTCCTGATGTCGTCCCCGACCAGGCGCACCGCCCGGGTGTCGAAGCGGCTGAACAGCAGCAGCGGGTCGTCCTCCGCGCCCGGGGGCTTGCCGCCCGGTGCGGGGAAGGCGGCCGCCAGGGTCTTCCGTACGTCGGACTGGTGCGGGTTGATCAGCGTGATCGCGGTCTGCGGGCGCTCCCCGCGCAGTACGGCCGGGTCCAGGTTGGCGGCGGCGAGGAAGTCCCGGGTGCGGGACAGGGCCCGGGCCACCTCCGCCTGGTCCATCCAGCCGGTCGCCTTGGCCGCGGGGACGGTGATCCCCTCCGTACCGCTCGCCCAACGGGCCGCGGGAGAGCCCTTGAACGGCTCGTCCAGGGTGGGCCGCCGGGCCTCCTCCACGGCGGGCGCCTGGTCCGGGCGGGCCGTCTCGGCCGCGAGCGGCGCCCCGCCGGACGTAGCGCCGTCCCCGTCGAACCAGCCGAGCAGCCGGTCGGGGAAGAGGGCGAGCAGCAGCAGGGCGCACACCGCCAGCAGCCCGGCGACGGCGCGGGCGGTCCGCCGGCGCGGCCGGGGCGGGGTGTGGGCGCGCCAGACGGGCGGCGCCTCGCGGGTGTCGCGGAGCCGCCCGGCCACCCCCCGGGCCCGCGAGGTGTCCCGGAGCCGCCCGGCCACCCCCCGGGCCCGCGAGGTGTCCCGGAGCCGCCCGGCCACCCCCCGGGCCCGTGCCGACGGCTCCTTGGGCGCGCCCGCCGCACCCTGCGCCGACTCCCGCAGGAACCGCTCCCACTCCTCGTCCGGGACGGACGAACCGTCCTGGCCCCCCACCGCGTTCACTGCCGCACCTCTTCCGTTCCCGCCGCCCCGGCACCGCGCCGGAAGGTCGAACGTATGGTCGCACGGCGGTCGAGGGAGGGCGCGGGCACGGCGAAGGGCCGTCGCTCCCACCCCGAGCGGGGGAGCGACGGCCCTTCGGACCGAGCGGTGCTACAGGACGCGGACCGCGCCCGACGGCTGGTCGTAGTCGAGCGAGCGCTCCACCACACCGGTGCCGGGGTTCTGCGCGCCGACGAAGTTGCCGCCGCCAACGTAGATCGCCACGTGGTACGAGCCGCTGCGGCTGCCCCAGTAGAGGATGTCGCCGGGCTGGAGGTTGCTCAGCGAGACCTCGGTGCCGCGGCTGGACTGGTCGCCGGAGATCCGCGGCAGGTCGATGCCGGCCTGGCGGTAGGCGGCCTGCACCAGGCCCGAGCAGTCCCACGAGTTGGGGCCGGTGCTGCCCATCACATACGCGTCGCCGACCTGGGCGCGGGCGAAGGCGACGATCGCCGCCGCCGAGCCGCTGGGGAGCGAGGCCTCGACGGAGGAGCCGCCCGAGTCCGAGGAGGAGCCGGAGTCGGAGGAGGAGCCGGAGTCCGAGCCCGAGTCGGCGGAGGCGGCAGTGAGCGTGGTGCGCTCGGCGGCACGGGAGGCGCGCTCGGCGACGGCCTGCGCCTGCGCCTTGGCCTCGGCCTTGCGCTTGGCCTCGGCCTCCGCCGCCTTGCGGTCCGCCTCGGCCTTGGCCTTCTTGGCGTCCTTCGCGGCCTTGGCGGCCGAGGCGTCCTCCAGGGACTGGAGTTCCTGGTCCAGGGCGATCTGATGGGTGGTCTCAGCGGAGGCGGCGACGGCGCTGGAGAGGCCGCCACCCGCGAGGTCCGCGTTGAGCGTGGGCATCTCGATGGTCTCGGTCACCGGTTCGGCGCTCGCCGGCCCGGCGGCGCCGGCCACCGCGATGGTGCTGAGGACGCCACCGGCAACTCCGGCCCGCAGCGCGAGCTTCGAGGCGCTACGCCGGGGCTTCCGGTGGCTGGGTATGTGAGCGGTGTGGGACATGGGACAACCGCTACCAGGGAGAGACGGTTCCCTTCAAGAAACGTGTGCTGCGCCACAGTTGCGGGCGGAACACGTGAATCCGGTTCCATCCGGGTCCGATTGACGCCGTAACGGACAATGCGGACGCTAGTGATCAACGCCGTGATCATGTGCTTTCCATAAAAGGTCCGAATTGCCGCGCGCTTACCACCCCTTCACCTCGGTGGCCAAGCCCGCTTTCGCGGACGCCCCGGGCGAGTGACGGAGGTCACGGGCAGGTCACCGAATCGCGTCCCACCCCCGCCCGGGAGCTGTCCGAAAGATCGTGAACGCGCGCACGTGTCCACTTCGCTCCCTGGAAACCGCTCGGTGGAGTGAGGTCGGGTGCGCGTCCGCCGACGGCTTCGAGGGGGCCGGTTCGGGGTGCCCCGAGCCAAGGAAGGGTCCCCTTACCACTCGATCGAGTCTCCCGCGAATTTGCTTGTAGGGGCCAACTCTTGATAGTGCGCCCCCGCGCTGACCAGCGGTAACCAAGGTCCATATCACGTCACGTGAACAACTGGACACGTCTGGTACGAAGATCGCCGTTCTGTCGGTTCCATGATCCTTCGTCAGGTGGTGGAGATCACAAAGTCGCTCTCGTACCCCGTGTCGCAGATCACAGAACGACGGGCATAGGATGCGAGGCAGTCGGGCTTGTGAACTGCCTCACATACGCGTGATCTTCGCGGTACCCGCGGGGTCCGCGGCAGGGGCGGGGAGACGGAAAGCCCGATGCGGTCCAACGGTCAAGGACGACTGGAAGGAGCGAGGAGCGTGAATGCCTACGCGCCCATCCTCGTGCTCGGCGCCCTCGGGGCAGGGTTTGCGATCTTCTCCGTGGTCATGGCCACGCTTGTCGGCCCCAAGAGGTACAACCGGGCCAAGTTGGAGGCCTACGAGTGCGGCATCGAGCCGACGCCCACTCCCGCCGGAGGCGGCCGCTTCCCGATCAAGTACTACCTGACGGCGATGCTCTTCATCATTTTCGACATCGAGATCGTCTTCCTCTATCCCTGGGCCGTCAGCTTCGACGCCCTGGGGCTTTTCGGGCTCGTGGAGATGCTGCTCTTCGTGCTCACCGTCTTCGTCGCCTACGCGTACGTGTGGCGGCGCGGCGGCCTGGACTGGGACTGACCAAGGAGCTGAAGGCACCTCATGGGACTCGAAGAGAAACTGCCGAGCGGCTTTCTGCTGACGACCGTCGAACAGGCCGCGGGCTGGGTGCGCAAGGCGTCCGTCTTCCCGGCCACCTTCGGCCTCGCCTGCTGCGCCATCGAGATGATGACCACCGGCGCCGGGCGGTACGACCTCGCCCGGTTCGGCATGGAGGTCTTCCGCGGCTCACCGCGCCAGGCGGACCTGATGATCGTGGCCGGCCGGGTCAGCCAGAAGATGGCCCCCGTGCTGCGCCAGGTCTACGACCAGATGCCCAGCCCGAAGTGGGTCATCTCCATGGGCGTCTGCGCCTCCTCCGGCGGGATGTTCAACAACTACGCGATCGTGCAGGGCGTCGACCACGTCGTCCCCGTCGACATCTACCTGCCCGGCTGCCCGCCGCGGCCCGAGATGCTGATCGACGCCATCCTCAAGCTCCACACCAAGATCCAGGGTTCCAAGCTCGGCGTGAACGCCGAGGAGGCGGCCCGGGAGGCGGAGGAGGCGGCGCTCAAGGCCCTGCCCACGATCGAGATGAAGGGGCTGCTGAGGTGAGCGACGCACCCGCGGCCACCGGGCCGCGGACACTCCGGGCCACCGGGCCGCAGACGAGGACGATTCCGGCGCCGCCGCGCCGCGCGGGCGCAGAAGCGAAGAGGTGTACGCGTTGAGTACCGCCGACCCCAACCCCGAGAAGGACCTCAGCGCCCAGAACCTCCCCGGCCAGCGTGGCGACGCCGGCGAGGAGGTCCGCGTCCAGCGCGGCATGTTCGGCGCGAACAACGGCGGCGACACCTCCGGCTACGGCGGCCTGGTCCGCTCCGTACGCCTCCCCGGACCGGCCACCCGCCCGTACGGCGGCTGGTTCGACGAGGTGGCCGACGAGCTGGAGGGCGCCCTGGAGGAGCAGGACCTGCTCCCGGCCAACGCCATCGAGAAGACGGTCGTGGACCGCGGCGAGCTGACCTTCCACATCGAGCGCGAGCACCTGCTCCGCGTCGCCCGCACCCTGCGCGACGACCCGGCGCTCCGCTTCGAGCTGTGCACCGGGGTCAGCGGGGTGCACTACCCCGGCGACAAGGGCCGCGAGCTGCACGCCGTCTACCATCTGCGCTCGCTCACCCACGGCCGGGCGATCCGGCTGGAGGTCTCCGCCCCGGACAGCGACCCGCACGTCCCCTCGCTGGTCTCCGTCTACCCGACCAACGACTGGCACGAGCGGGAGACCTACGACTTCTTCGGGCTGGTCTTCGACGGCCATCCCGCCCTCACCCGGATCATGATGCCGGACGACTGGCAGGGCTTCCCGCAGCGCAAGGACTACCCCCTCGGCGGCATCGCGGTCGAGTACAAGGGCGCCCAGATCCCGGCTCCGGACCAGCGGAGGTCCTACTCATGAGCACCGACCACCTCTCGGATGCCCGGGAGACCACCGAGGGCACCGTCTACACGGTCACCGGCGGCGACTGGGACGAGGTCGCCGAGGCCGCGGCCAAGGCCGACGACGAGCGGATCGTCGTCAACATGGGCCCCCAGCACCCGTCCACCCACGGCGTGCTCCGGCTGATCCTGGAGATCGACGGCGAGACCGTCACCGAGGCCCGCTGCGGCATCGGCTACCTGCACACCGGCATCGAGAAGAACCTCGAGTTCCGCACCTGGACACAGGGCACCACCTTCGTGACGCGGATGGACTACCTCACGTCCTTCTTCAACGAGACCGCCTACTGCCTGGGCGTGGAGCGGCTGCTCGGCATCGAGGACCAGATCCCCGACCGCGCCTCGGTGATCCGCGTCCTGCTGATGGAGCTCAACCGGCTCTCCTCGCACCTGGTGTGCATCGCCACCGGCGGTATGGAGCTGGGCGCCACCACGATCATGATCTACGGGTTCCGGGACCGCGAGCTGATCCTCGACCTGTACGAGCTGATCACCGGCCTGCGTATGAACCACGCCTACATCCGCCCCGGCGGGCTCGCCCAGGACCTGCCGCCCGGCGCGGTGGACCGGCTGCGCGAGTTCGTGAAGACCATGAAGAAGAACCTGCCGGAGTACGACAAGCTCGCCACCGGCAACCCCATCTTCAAGGCCCGGATGCAGGGCATCGGCTACCTCGACCTGGCCGGCTGCATGGCGCTCGGCGCCACCGGCCCGATCCTGCGCTCCACCGGGCTGCCGCACGACCTGCGCAAGAGCGACCCGTACTGCGGCTATGAGGACTACGAATTCGACGTCCCCACCGCCGACACCTGCGACGCCTACGGCCGCTTCCTGATCCGGCTGGAGGAGATGCGCCAGTCGCTGCGCATCGTCGAGCAGTGCCTGGACCGGCTGGAGCCCGGCCCGGTGATGGTCGCCGACAAGAAGATCGCCTGGCCCGCGCAGCTCGCCATGGGCCCCGACGGCCTCGGCAACAGCCTGGACCACATCAAGAAGATCATGGGCACCTCCATGGAGGCCCTGATCCACCACTTCAAGCTGGTCACCGAGGGCTTCCGGGTCCCGCCCGGCCAGGCGTACGCCGCGGTCGAGTCCCCCAAGGGCGAGCTGGGCGCGCATGTCGTCTCCGACGGCGGCACCCGCCCCTACCGGGTCCACTTCCGCGACCCGTCCTTCACCAACCTGCAGTCCATGGCGGCGATGTGCGAGGGCGGCCAGGTCGCCGACGTCATCGTCGCCGTCGCGTCCATCGACCCCGTGATGGGAGGCGTCGACCGGTGACCGCCAACCAAGAGGTGAGCCTCGGGATGCCGGAGCTCCCGGCCCCCGAGTACCCGGCCGAGGTCCGGGCCCGGCTCGAAGCGGACGCGAGGGAGGTCATCGCCCGCTACCCCGGCAGCCGCTCCGCGCTGCTGCCGCTGCTGCACCTGGTGCAGTCCGAGGAGGGCTACGTCTCCCGCACCGGGATGCGGTTCTGCGCCGACCTGCTGGGCCTGACCACCGCCGAGGTCACCGCGGTGGCCACCTTCTACACCATGTACCGGCGCAAGGCCTCCGGCGACTACCAGGTCGGGGTGTGCACCAACACCCTCTGCGCGGTGATGGGCGGCGACGCCATCTTCGACGAGCTCAAGCAGCACCTGGGCGTCGGCAACGGCGAGACCACCGAGGACGGCGCGGTCACCCTGGAGCACATCGAGTGCAACGCGGCCTGCGACTTCGCCCCGGTGGTGATGGTCAACTGGGAGTTCTTCGACAACCAGACCCCGGAGTCGGCCCGCGCCCTGGTGGACGACCTGCGCGCCGGCCGCCCGGTCGAGCCGACCCGCGGCGCCCCGCTCTGCACGTACAAGGAGACCGCCCGCATCCTGGCCGGCTTCCCCGACCAGCGCCCCGGCGCGGTCGCCGCGACCGGCGGCGCCGGACCCGCCTCGCTGGTCGGCCTGCGCCTGGCCAAGGGCGAGACCGCCCCCGCCCGGGTGGTCCACCCCCGCCCGGCCGCACCGGACGACGCCGTACCGCCCTCCCAGCCGGACGACCCGGCGAAGACCACCCCGAACCGCGAGCACCTCAGCTCGCACGAGGGCTCCCAGCCGACCTCGGCCTCCGACCCGAGCAACCCGGCCGCCAGCCCGACCGCCGAGGAGGGGGAGTGATGACCGTGGCCACCGAGACCCACAGCCCCGACAAGCTGCTGGCACCGGTCCTGTCGGCGTTCTGGGACCAGCCCGACGCCTGGACCCTGGAGACCTACCTCCGCCACGACGGCTACGAGGGCCTGAAGAAGGCCCTCGCCATGACGCCGGACGACCTCATCGCGTACGTCAAGGACTCCGGACTGCGCGGCCGCGGCGGCGCCGGCTTCCCCACCGGGATGAAGTGGCAGTTCATCCCGCAGGGCGACGGCAAGCCGCACTACCTGGTCGTCAACGCCGACGAGTCCGAGCCCGGCACCTGCAAGGACATCCCGCTCCTCTTCGCCAACCCGCACTCCCTCATCGAGGGCATCGTGATCGCCTGCTACGCGATCCGCTCCTCGCACGCCTTCATCTACCTGCGCGGCGAGGTCGTCCCCGTACTGCGCCGGCTGCACGAGGCCGTACGGGAGGCCTACGCGGCCGGCTACCTCGGCTCCGACATCCTCGGCAGCGGGCTGGACCTCGAACTGACCGTGCACGCCGGCGCCGGCGCGTACATCTGCGGCGAGGAGACCGCGCTGCTCGACTCCCTGGAGGGCCGCCGCGGCCAGCCCCGGCTGCGGCCGCCCTTCCCCGCGGTCGCCGGCCTCTACGCCTGCCCCACCGTGGTGAACAACGTCGAGTCCATCGCCTCCGTTCCCGCGATCCTGCACCGCGGCAAGGACTGGTTCCGCTCCATGGGCAGCGAGAAGTCCCCCGGCTTCACGCTCTACTCGCTCAGCGGCCATGTCGCCTCGCCCGGCCAGTACGAGGCCCCGCTCGGCATCACCCTGCGCCAGCTGCTCGACCTCAGCGGCGGCATCCGCCCCGGCCACCGCCTCAAGTTCTGGACCCCCGGCGGCTCCTCCACCCCGCTCCTCACCGACGAGCACCTGGACGTGCCGCTGGACTACGAGGGCGTCGGCGCCGCCGGCTCCATGCTCGGCACCAAGGCCCTCCAGTGCTTCGACGAGACCACCTGCGTGGTGCGGGCCGTCACCCGCTGGACCGAGTTCTACGCCCATGAGTCCTGCGGCAAGTGCACCCCCTGCCGCGAGGGCACCTACTGGCTGGTCCAGCTGCTGCGCGACATCGAGGCCGGCAAGGGCGCCATGAGCGACCTCGACAAGCTGGGCGACATCGCCGACAACATCAACGGCAAGTCCTTCTGCGCCCTCGGCGACGGCGCCGCCTCGCCGATCTTCTCCTCGCTCCAGTTCTTCCGCGAGGAGTACGAGCAGCACATCACCGGCCGCGGCTGCCCCTTCGACCCGGCGAAGTCCACCGCCTGGGCCGACAACCCCCACGGCCCCACTCCGGAGGTGACGGCATGACGGTCACGACGTCCAACCCCGCCGGGGGCGGCGCCGCCGCCGTCCCGCCCGAGGACCTGGTCACCCTGACCATCGACGGCATCCAGGTCTCCGTACCCAAGGGCACCCTGGTCATCCGGGCCGCCGAGCAGCTCGGCATCGAGATCCCCCGGTTCTGCGACCACCCGCTGCTCGACCCGGCCGGCGCCTGCCGCCAGTGCATCGTGGAGGTGGAGGGCCAGCGCAAGCCGATGGCCTCCTGCACCATCACCTGCACCGACGGGATGGTGGTCAAGTCCCAGCTCACCTCGCCGGTCGCCGAGAAGGCGCAGGTCGGCGTGATGGAGCTGCTGCTGATCAACCACCCGCTGGACTGCCCGGTCTGCGACAAGGGCGGCGAGTGCCCGCTGCAGAACCAGGCCGTCTCGCACGGCCGGTCCGACTCCCGCTTCGAGGGCCGCAAGCGGACCTACGAGAAGCCGGTGCCGATCTCCACCCAGGTGCTGCTGGACCGCGAGCGCTGTGTGCTCTGCGCCCGCTGCACCCGCTTCTCCAACCAGGTCGCCGGCGACCCGATGATCGAGCTGGTCGAGCGCGGCGCCCTCCAGCAGGTCGGCACCGGCGAGGGCGACCCCTTCCAGTCGTACTTCTCCGGCAACACCATCCAGATCTGCCCGGTCGGCGCCCTCACCTCGGCCGCCTACCGCTTCCGCTCCCGCCCCTTCGACCTGGTCTCCAGCCCCTCGGTCTGCGAGCACTGCGCCGGCGGCTGCGCCACCCGCACCGACCACCGCCGCGGCAAGGTCATGCGCAAGCTGGCCGCCGACGACCCGGCGGTCAACGAGGAGTGGATCTGCGACAAGGGCCGCTTCGCCTTCCGGTACGGCCAGCAGCGCGACCGCCTCACCACCCCCCTGGTACGGGGAGCGGACGGCGTGCTCGCCCCCGCCTCCTGGCCGGAGGCACTGGAGGTGGCCGCCCGCGGGCTGGTCCGGGGCCGCACGGGAGTGCTCACCGGCGGCCGGCTGACCGTCGAGGACGCCTACGCCTACGCCAAGTTCGCCCGGGTCGCGCTGGACACCAACGACATCGACTTCCGGGCGAGGGTGCACAGCGGCGAGGAGGCCGACTTCCTGGCCGCCCAGGTCGCCGCGCACGGCACCGACCTGGACGGGCTCGGCGTCACCTACACCGCCCTGGAGAAGGCCCCGGCCGTCCTGCTGGCGGGCATCGAGGCCGAGGAGGAGGCGCCCGGCGTCTTCCTGCGGCTGCGCAAGGCCTGGCGCAAGCACGGGCAGAAGACCTTCGCCCTCGCCGCGTACGCCACCCCCGGGCTGGCCAAGGCGGGCGGCACCCTGCTGCCGGCCGCGCCCGGCACCGAGACCGAGTGGCTGGACGCGCTGGCCACCCGGGACGGTCTTGAGGAGTCCGGGACGGCCGCCGCCGAGGCGCTACGGGCCGAGGGCGCGGTGATCGTGGTCGGTGAGCGGCTGGCCGGGGTGCCGGGCGCGCTGACCGCCGCCGTGGCCACCGCCGCCGCCACCGGCGCCGCCCTGGTGTGGATCCCGCGCCGGGCCGGTGAGCGGGCCGCGCTCTGGGCGGGCGCCATCCCGGCGCTGCTGCCCGGCGGACGCCCGGCCACCGACCCGCGGGCCCGCGAGGACGTGGCGCTGGCCTGGGGCGTACGCGAACTGCCCACCGGCTACGGGCGGGACACCGGCCAGATCGTGGAGGCCGCCGCCACCGGTGAGCTGGGCGCGCTGCTGGTCGGCGGCGTGGACGTGGCCGACCTGCCCGACCCGGCCCGCGCCCGCGAGGCGCTGGACGCGGCCTTCGTGGTCTCGCTGGAGCTGCGGCCCGGCGAGGTCACCGACCGGGCGGACGTGGTCCTCCCGGTCGCCGCGGTGGCCGAGAAGGCGGGCACCTTCCTCAACTGGGAGGGCCGGGTGCGGATGTTCGAGGCCGCGCTGAAGCCCGAGCAGCTGACCCGGGCGCTGCCGCCGACCGACGCCCGGGTGCTGCACATGCTGGCCGACGCCATGGACGTGCACTTCGGGCTGCCGGACGCGCGCACCATCCGCCGCGAACTGGACCGGCTCGGCCCCTGGGACGGCGCCGCCTCGGCCGGGCCGTCCGAGTCCGCCGTACCGCTGCCCCGGGCCGGGGAGGGCGAGGCCGTCCTCGCCGGGCACCGGATGCTGCTGGACCTCGGCCGGCTCCAGGAGGGCGACGAGGCGCTGGCCGGCACCCGGCGGGCCCCGGTGGTACGGCTGTCGGCCGCCACCGCCGCCGAGACCGGCGTCGAGCACGGCGACCTGCTCGCCGTCAGCGGCCCGGCCGGCTCCGTGGAACTCCCGCTGCACATCACCGAGATGCCGGACCGGGTGGTGTGGCTGCCGCTGCGGTCCACCGGTGGCGGGGTGCTCTCCGACACCGGAGCCGTACCCGGCCGGCTGGTCCGTATCGCCCCGGCCGCCCCCGCCCCCGCGGGCCCCACGGAGGTGGAGGAATGAGCCCGTCCCTGAGTCCGTACACCGGGCCGTACATCCTGGCCGCTGAGGATCTTTCCCTGTTCGGCCGCGACCCCTGGTGGCTGGTGGCCGTCAAGGCGGTCTTCTGCTTCGCCTTCCTGATGGTCACCGTGCTGTTCTCCATCGTGTGGGAGCGCAAGGTGGTCGCCTGGATGCAGCTGCGCGTCGGCCCCAACCGGCACGGCCCCTGGGGACTGCTCCAGTCGCTCGCCGACGGCGTCAAGCTGATGCTGAAGGAGGACGTGATCGTCCGCCGCGCGGACAAGGCGGTCTACGTCCTGGCGCCGATCGTGGCCGCCATCCCGGCGTTCATGGCGATCGCGGTCATCCCGTTCGGCCCGGCCGGCAACGAGGTCTCGATCTTCGGCCAGCGCACCACGATGCAGCTCACCGACCTGCCGATCGCGATGCTCTACATCCTCGCGGTCGCCTCGGTCGGCATCTACGGCATCGTGCTGGCCGGCTGGTCCTCCGGCTCCACCTACCCGCTGCTCGGCGGGCTCCGCTCCTGCGCGCAGATGATCAGCTACGAGATCGCCATGGGCGCCGCGTTCGCCTCGGTGTTCCTCTACTCCGGCTCGATGTCGACCTCCACCATCGTGGAGGCGCAGGCCGACCGCTGGTACATCGTGCTGCTGCCGGTCTCCTTCATCATCTATGTGGTGACCATGGTCGGCGAGACCAACCGGGCCCCGTTCGACATGCCGGAGTCCGAGGGGGACCTGGTCGGCGGCTTCAACACCGAGTACAGCTCCATCAAGTTCGCGATGTTCATGCTCGCCGAGTACGTGAACATGGTGACGGTCTCCGCGGTGTCGGCGACCCTCTTCCTCGGCGGCTGGCGCGCCCCCTGGCCGATCTCCGGCTTCTGGGAGGGCGCCAACCACGGCTGGTGGCCGCTGCTCTGGTTCACCCTCAAGGTGCAGTTGCTCCTCTTCTTCTTCATCTGGCTGCGCGGCACCCTGCCCCGGGTCCGCTACGACCAGCTGATGAAGCTCGGCTGGAAGGTGCTCATCCCGGCCTCGGTGGTCTGGCTGATGCTGGTCGCCACCGTGCGGGCGCTACGCAACGAGAACTACGACTTCACCGAGATCGTGCTCTACGTGGGCGGGGCGGTCCTCGCCGTGCTGCTGCTGTCCTTCGTGGCGGACGCCTTCCGCGACCGGGGGCGCGGCAAGGGTGAGGAGGCCGAGGCCGACCCGGCCGCCTTCGACCCGATGGCCGGCGGCTACCCCGTACCGCCGCTGCCCGGGCAGACCCTCCCACCGGTCCCGCGGCGCCGTCCGCGGGGGGACCGGGAACTGATTGTCAGTGGTGGCCCCGATACTCGTACGGAGAGTGACGGAAAGGAGGCTGACGGTGTCCGATAGCGACTTCCAGAACCCGGTCGCCGGCTTCGGCGTGACCTTCAAGGCCATGTTCAAGAAGCGGCTCACCGAGCAGTACCCGGAGCAGCAGAAGACCACGGCGCCGCGCTTCCACGGCCGCCACCAGCTCAACCGGCACCCGGACGGGCTGGAGAAGTGCGTCGGCTGCGAGCTGTGCGCCTGGGCCTGTCCGGCCGACGCGATCTACGTCGAGGGCGCGGACAACACCGAGGAGGAGCGGTACTCGCCGGGCGAGCGGTACGGGCGGGTCTACCAGATCAACTACGCCCGCTGCATCCTGTGCGGGCTGTGCATCGAGGCCTGCCCCACCCGCGCGCTCACCATGACCAACGAGTTCGAGCTCGCCGACAGCTCCCGGCAGAACCTGATCTACACCAAGGAGCAGCTGCTGGCGGGCCTGGAGGAGGGCATGGTCGACTCCCCGCACGCCATCTTCCCCGGCATGGACGAGCAGGACTACTACCGGGGCCTGGTCACCGAGGCCGCCCCGGGCACCGTCCCGCAGCAGGCCGTCTCCAAGGACGTGGACGCCAAGCCGCAGGAGGCCGCGGCCGACTTCGGCGAGGACGAGCCCGCGTCGAGGAAGGTGATCGGGTCATGAGCGCCGCCACCGACTCCCTCTCGCTCGCCGCCTCCGACACCGTGGCGCTCGCGGCCTCCACCACCTCCACCGGCGAGGCCGTGCAGTTCTGGATCCTCGGCACCATCGCCGTGGTCGGCGCCCTGTGCACCATCCTGATGCGGAAGGCCGTGCACAGCGCCCTCTGCCTGGCCGGCACGATGGTCATCCTGGCGATCTTCTACCTCGCCAACGGGGCCTACTTCCTGGGCATCGTGCAGATCGTGGTCTACACCGGCGCGATCATGATGCTCTTCCTCTTCGTGGTCATGCTGGTCGGCGTCACCGCCGCCGACTCGCTGAAGGAGTCCATCAAGGGCCAGCGCTGGCTGGCCGCGCTCTGCGCGCTGGGCTTCGGCGCCCTGCTGATCGCCGGCATCAGCCGGGCCTCGCTCGGAGCCTCCAACGGCCTGGGCACCGCCAACGCCGGCGGCAATGTCGAGGGCCTGGCCGCCCTGATCTTCACCAAGTACGTCTTCGCCTTCGAGATCACCGGCGCCCTGCTGATCACCGCCGCCGTCGGCGCGATGGTCCTCACCCACCGGGAGCGCACCGAGAAGGCCGCCACCCAGCGGGAGCTGGCCGAGCGCCGGGTGCGCGAGGGCAGGCACCTGCCGCCGCTGCCGGCCCCCGGCGTCTACGCCCGGCACAACGCGGTGGACGTCGCCGGACTGCTGCCGGACGGCACCCCCTCGGAGCTGACCGTCAGCCAGACCCTGCGCGCCCGCGGCCAGGTCCGCGATGTCTCCATCGAGGCGCTGAACGACCTTGCGGCGCTGGAGCAGCGGTCCGAGGACCGCCTCGGCCGCCGTCCCGCCCCCGCGGGCACCGCCCGCCGGGGCCGGGCGCACGAGGAGGAGAAGGACCAGTGAACCCCGTCAACTACCTGTATCTGGCCGCGCTGCTGTTCACCATCGGCGCGACCGGGGTGCTCATCCGGCGGAACGCCATCGTGGTGTTCATGTGCGTGGAGCTGATGCTCAACGCCTGCAACCTCGCGTTCGTCGCCTTCTCCCGGATGCACGGCAATCTCGACGGCCAGATCATCGCCTTCTTCACGATGGTCGTCGCCGCCGCGGAGGTCGTCGTCGGGCTGGCGATCATCGTGTCGCTGTTCCGTTCCCGCCACTCGGCCTCGGTCGACGACGCCAGCCTGATGAAGCTGTGAGGGGCTGAAACGTGGAGAACCTGATCGCGCTGCTCGTCGCGGCGCCTCTGCTGGGAGCGGCCGTACTGCTGTGCGGCGGCCGCCGGCTGGACCGGTACGGGCATCTGCTCGGCACCGTGCTGGCCGCCGCCTCCTTCGTCATCGGGGCGGTGCTCTTCTTCGACATGCTGGGCCGGGGCGCCGAGGAACGCGCCCTCTACCAGACCCTGTTCGCCTGGGTCCCGGTGGAAGGCTTCCAGGCGAACATCGCCTTCCAGCTCGACCAGCTGTCGATGACCTTCGTCCTGCTGATCAGCGGTGTCGGCACCCTCATCCACGTCTACTCCATCGGCTATATGGAGCACGACGAGCGCCGCCGCCGCTTCTTCGGCTATCTCAACCTCTTCCTCGCGGCCATGCTGCTCCTCGTCCTGGCCGACAACTACCTGCTGCTGTACTTCGGCTGGGAGGGTGTGGGCCTCGCCTCCTACCTGCTGATCGGCTTCTGGCAGCACAAGCCCTCGGCCGCCACCGCCGCCAAGAAGGCCTTCCTGGTCAACCGGGTCGGCGACATCGGCCTCTCCATCGCGATCATGCTGATGTTCACCACCTTCGGCACCTTCACCTTCGGGCCGGTGTTCCAGGAGCTGGACGGCGCGGGCGAGGGGACCCTCAACGCCATCGCGCTGATGCTGCTGCTGGCCGCCTGCGGCAAGTCCGCTCAGGTACCGCTGCAGTCCTGGCTGGGGGACGCGATGGAGGGCCCGACCCCGGTCTCGGCCCTGATCCACGCGGCCACCATGGTCACCGCCGGCGTCTATCTGATCACCCGCTCCGGCGCGATCTTCAACGCCGCCCCGGACGCCCAGCTGGTGGTGGTCGTGGTCGGCGCGGTCACCCTGCTCTTCGGTGCGATCGTCGGTTGCGCCAAGGACGACATCAAGAAGGCGCTGGCCGGCTCGACCATGTCGCAGATCGGGTACATGGTGCTGGCCGCCGGACTGGGCCCGATCGGCTATGTCTTCGCCATCATGCACCTGGTCACCCACGGCTTCTTCAAGGCCGGGCTGTTCCTCGGCGCGGGCTCGGTCATGCACGCCATGAACGACGAGGTCGACATGCGCAAGTACGGCGGCCTGCGTAAGTACATGCCCGTCACCTTCGTCACCTTCGGCCTCGGCTATCTGGCGATCATCGGCTTCCCGGGGCTCTCCGGCTTCTGGTCCAAGGACAAGATCATCGAGGCGGCGTTCGCCAAGGGCGGCGCGGAGGGGTGGATCCTCGGCGCGGTCACCCTGCTGGGCGCCGGCATCACCGCCTACTACATGACCCGCGTGATGCTGATGACCTTCTTCGGCGAGAAGCGCTGGCAGCCCGCCCCGGCGGCGGACGCCGCCACCGACGTCGAGCCCTCCGCCGACCACCACCCCGGCGAACTGCCGCACCCCCACGAGTCCCCCAAGTCCATGACGGTCCCGATGATCGTGCTGGCCTTCGGCTCGGTCTTCGCGGGCGCCCTGTTCTCCTTCAACAGCTCCTTCGTCCACTGGCTGGAGCCGGTCACCCGGTTCGAGCACGGCCACCCGCCGGTCGGCGCCGCCGTGATCACCACCGCCACCGTCGTGGTCCTCCTCATCGGCGCCGGCATCGCCTACGCCCAGTACGGGCGCAAGCCGGTCCCGGTCACCGCCCCGCGCGGCTCGCTGCTCACCCGGGCCGCCCGCCGCGACCTGCTCCAGGACGACTTCAACCACGTCGTCCTGGTCCGCGGCGGCGAGCACCTCACCCGCTCCCTGGTCTATCTGGACCACTCCCTGGTGGACGGGGTGGTCAACGGTACCGCCGCCTCCGTCGGCGGACTCTCCGGCCGGCTGCGCAAGCTGCAGAACGGCTTCGCCCGCTCCTACGCGCTCTCGATGTTCGGAGGTACGGCGGTGCTCATCGCCGCGACCCTGCTGATGAGGGGGGTGTGACCCGATGTCCTTCCCCCTGCTGACGGCAACCGCCGCCCTCCCGGCGCTCGGCGCGGTGCTCACCGCCGCCGTCCCCGCCGCCCGGCACACCGCCGCCAAGTGGCTGGCGCTGGTCTTCTCGCTGGCCACCCTGGGGCTGGCCGCGCTCGTTGCGGTCCGCTTCGACCCGGGCGGCGCCCGCTACCAGCTCACCGAATCCCACGCCTGGATCGCCGACTTCGGCGTCCGCTACGAACTGGGCGTGGACGGCATCGGGGTGGCGCTGATCGCGCTCACCGCGCTGCTGATCCCCTTCGTCATCCTGGCCGGCTGGCACGACGCCGACCCGGACCAGCAGTCGAACCGCCGCTGGCGCCCCACCCAGGGCTTCTTCGCCCTGATCCTGGCCGTCGAGGCGATGGTGATCCTCTCCTTCGAGGCCACCGACGTCTTCCTCTTCTACATCCTGTTCGAAGCCATGCTCATCCCGATGTACTTCCTCATCGGCGGCTTCGGAGACCGCGCGCACAGCGGCAGCGACGAGAACGCCGCCGCCCAGCGCTCCTACGCGGCGGTGAAGTTCCTCCTCTACAACCTGGTCGGCGGCCTGATCATGCTCGCCGCCGTCATCGGCCTCTACGTGGTCGCCGGGAACTTCTCCCTCACCGAGATCGCCGAGGCCCGCGCCGCCGGTGACCTCACCATGGCCACCAACACCGAGCGCTGGCTCTTCCTCGGCTTCTTCTTCGCCTTCGCGGTCAAGGCCCCGCTCTGGCCGCTGCACACCTGGCTGCCCAACGCCATGGGCGAGGCCACCGCCCCTGTAGCCGTCCTCATCACCGCGGTCGTGGACAAGGTCGGCACCTTCGCGATGCTCCGCTTCTGCCTCCAGCTCTTCCCCGAGGCATCCAAGTGGGCCACCCCGGTGATCGTGGTCCTGGCCCTGGTCAGCATCATCTACGGCGCCCTGCTCGCGGTCGGCCAGCGCGACATCAAGCGCCTGGTCGCCTACGCCTCGATCTCCCACTTCGGCTTCATCATCCTGGGCATCTTCGCGATGACCAGCCAGGGCCAGAGCGGCGCCACCCTCTACATGGTCAACCACGGCATCTCCACCGCCGTGTTGATGCTGGTCGCCGGCTTCCTGATCACCCGCCGGGGCTCGCGTCTGATCGCCGACTACGGCGGCGTCCAGAAGGTCGCCCCGATCCTGGCCGGGACCTTCCTGATCGGCGGCCTGGCCACCCTCTCCCTCCCGGGCCTGGCCCCCTTCGTCTCCGAGTTCCTGGTGCTGGTCGGCACCTTCGCCCGCTATCCGGCGGCCGGGATCGTCGCCACCGTCGGCATTGTGCTCGCCGCGCTCTACGTCCTGGTCCTCTACCAGCGGACCATGACCGGCCCGGTGAAGCCCGAGGTCCGCTCCCTCCCCGACCTCAAAGCCCGCGAACTGGCGGTGGTGGCCCCCCTCATCGCCCTCCTCGTCCTCCTGGGCGTCTTCCCCAAGCCCCTCACCGAGATCGTCGACCCCGCCGTACGGCACACCATGTCCGACGTCCAGCAGCAGGACCCCCGGCCCGAAGTGGAGGCGGCCAAGTGAGCACCGCAGCCGTCCTGAGCGCCCCCGCCGTCCACAGCCTGTGGACGACGGCCGCCGAACCGGTCGACAAGATCCCCGCCCCCACCATCGAGTACGCCCAGCTGGCGCCCATCCTGATCGTGGTCGGCGCCGCCGTGCTGGGCATCCTGCTGGAGGCGTTCGTCCCCCGCCGGGCCCGCTACCACGCCCAGCTCTTCCTCGCCGTGGTCGGCCTCGCCGCCGCCTTCGCCGCCACCGTGGGCCTCGCCGCCTCCGGCCACGCCTCCACCCAGGCGCGGATCGCCGCCATGGGCGCCATCGCCGTGGACGGCCCCGCCCTCTTCCTCCAGGGCACCATCCTCCTCACCGCCCTGGTCGCCGTCTTCACCTTTGCCGAGCGGCGGCTCGACCCGGCCCACCACGGCCACCGGGTCGACTCCTTCGCCGCCGAGGCGGCCGCCGTCCCCGGCAGCGAGCACGAGAAGTCGGCCGTCAAGGCGGGCTTCACCACCACCGAGGTGTTCCCGCTCGCCCTGTTCGCGGTCGCCGGCATGCTGGTCTTCCCGGCCGCCAACGACCTGCTGACCCTCTTCATCGCCCTGGAGGTCTTCTCCCTCCCCCTCTACCTCCTCTGCGCGGTGGCCCGCCGCAAGCGCCTGATGTCCCAGGAAGCAGCCGTCAAGTACTTCCTCCTGGGCGCCTTCTCCTCCGCCTTCCTCCTCTTCGGCATCGCCCTGCTCTACGGCTACGCGGGCTCGGTCTCCTACGCCCGGATCGCCGACGTGGTGGACGGCGCCGTCACCGACGTGGACCCGGCGCTCGCCTCCACCATGGGCAACGACGTCCTGCTCCTCATCGGCTTCGCCCTCCTGCTGACGGGCCTGCTCTTCAAGGTCGGCGCCGTCCCCTTCCACATGTGGACCCCGGACGTCTACCAGGGCGCCCCGACGCCGGTCACCGGCTTCACGGCCGCCGCCACCAAGGTCGCCGCCTTCGGCGCCATGCTCCGCCTGCTCTATGTGGTGCTCCCCGGCCTCACCTGGGACTGGCGGCCCGTCATGTGGGGCGTCGCCATCGTCACCATGCTGGGCGGCGCGGTGGTCGCGATCACCCAGACCGACATCAAGCGGCTGCTCGCCTACTCCTCCATCGCCCACGCCGGCTTCATCCTCGCCGGTGTCATCGCGGCCACTCCCGAGGGCGTCTCCTCCGTCCTCTTCTACCTGGCCGCCTACTCCTTCGTGACCATCGGCGCCTTCGCCGTGGTCACCCTGGTCCGCGACGCCGGCGGCGAGGCCACCCACCTCTCCCAGTGGGCCGGCCTGGGCCGCCGCTCCCCCCTGGTGGCCGCCGTCTTCGCCGTCTTCCTCCTGGCCTTCGCCGGCATCCCCCTGACCTCCGGCTTCTCCGGCAAGTTCGCCGTCTTCAAGGCGGCGGCGGAAGGCGGCGCGGGCGCCCTGGTCGTCGTCGGCGTCATCGCCTCCGCCATCGCGGCCTTCTTCTACATCCGGGTCATCGTGCTGATGTTCTTCAGCGAACCGAAGCCCGAGGGCCCCACCGTCGCCGTTCCCTCCCCCCTCACCATGACCGCCATCGGCGTCGGCGTGGCCGTCACCCTGGTCCTGGGCCTGGCCCCCCAGTACTTCCTGGACCTGGCCGGCTCGGCCGGCACCTTCGTCCGCTAGCCCGCCCCCGACCGCCGACGGCGGGGCACCCCCTCACCGGGGTGCCCCGTCGTCCGTTCGTATGGCGGCGCCGTCGAAGCACTCCTCAGCGCCGGCGGTGCACCGCGAAGACATCGGAGGCGCCGTTGCTGTCCCCGGCGACCAGCCGATCCGATTCCGAGTCGAAGACCACCGTGCGGGCCCGGGCATCCAGCGCGACGGACCCGGTCCACCCGGTGAAGGGGCCGTCCACGGACCTGGTCAGCAGCTCCACCGTGCCCGTGCGCAGATCCCGGGCGAACAGGTCGTAGCCGTCGTTGGTGTCATCGGACGCCAGGTTGCCCGCGGCGGACTCGAAGACCACGGTGCGCCCGTCGGCGGAGAGCTGACCGAGGTGGCTGGGGCCGCCCTCGGCCTGGGCGCCGCCGGGGGCGAGGCTGATCCGGGTGGTGGTGTGCCGGGCGAGGTCGCGGAGGAAGACATCGCTCTGGCCGTTGGTGTCACCCGGCACCAGATCGGTGTAGGTGGAGGCGAAGACCGCGTAGCGCCCGTCCTCGCTGAGGGAGGGGCCGGTGGCCCCCGCGCTGGTGCCGTCCAGGGACACGCTGGCGGCGACGGTCCGGCCGGTGCGCAGATCGTGCACGAACATCGGGTACGAGCGCGGCTTGCGCGCCTCACGGCCCGCGGGCTCATCGGGCTCATCCGGCACCGGGGCCGCGAGGTCCGTACGGGAGTTGAAGCCCACCCGGCGGCCGTCCGCGCTGATCGTCGGCGAGGCGGCGGCCCGTGCGGCCTGGGTGCCGTCGCTGTAGACGTTCACCCGCCGGGTCGTACCGCGCCGGAGGTCGCGCACGAAGATGTCGGCCACCCTGTTGGTGTCACCCGGCACCAGATCGGAGCGGGCCGACTGGAAGGCGACGAACCGCCCGTCGGCGCTGATCACGGCCTGGCCGGAGCCCGCCGTGGTGGGGTTCTCCGGGAGCAGCGGGCGGGTCCGGCCGGTACGGCGGTCGTGCACCAGCAGCTCGTCCCGTAGCTCTCCGGTGCCCGGATCGCGGTGGTACACCTCCACGACCAGGGTCCGCCCGTCCGCGCTCACGGACGCCGACACCGGGTCCGCGCCCGGCCGGCCGAGGTCGATCCGCTCGATCCGCCCGGTGGCCAGGGAGCGGACGAAGATGTCGGCGAGCCCGTTGGTGTCCCCCGGCACCAGATTGTCGGCCTCGGACAGGAACGTGACCGTCCGCCCGCCGGGGCTGACGTCGACGGCGTACGAGGGCCCGTTCCCCTGCACCCCGCCCGCGCCGAGGCTGACCCGCTCCGTCGTGCTGGCGCCCACCGAGCGGGCCGTGGCCGAGCCGGGGGCGAGCACGCCCGCGACCAGACCGGCACCGACCAGGACGGCCACCGCCGCACGCGTCCCTCGGCCCCTCCGGCTTCTCCTGCCGGTGAGCGTGACGTGCCGCATACGGTCCCCCTCCTCCGCCGCGGGGCACCCCACGGCGCCCCGCGCGCACCGCCCCCAGCGGCCGGTGCCCCGGGCCGGAGCCAAGCCGCGTACAGCCGGGCGGTCAACCGGTTGGGCAGACAACCGGCCATCGCCCGGGGGAGGGAGTCAGTAGGACGTGTCACGATGCGGCTCATCGACCGGACGGCGGGGCCCGGCCGACCGCGCACCGCAGGAGCGCCCCGTCAGACGACGTCCTGACCGACCGGGCAGGCCGGCCGGTCAGACCGACCAGGCAGACTGACCGGGTGTTCGACTGCGCATTCGACTTCGGAATCGAGGGCTTCCAGCCCGAGTGGCGGGAGGGCGTACGTGACCTGAGGCACGGGCACGGCCACCGCCTCGGTGCCCTGGTGGGCCGCCCGTTGACCCGTACCTGGCTGGTCTGGGACCTGGAAGAGGACCGGTGGTTCGCCGACTGCCCGGTGCTGCTGGACTTCGACGGACAGCGGGTCGAGCTGGTGCACAACACGTTCGACGACCTCTCCGTCACCTGGTCCACCATCGACCCGCGCCGACCGGTGCGCTGGCCCGGCGCCGACTTCGTACGGGAGTGGCGGCCGGACCCCCTCCCCGAGCTCCAGGCGCTGTGCGGCTCGGTGCTCCACCGCGTCGAGCTGCTGGAGTGGACGGGGCCCGGACCCGCTCACGGCAACGTGGAGGTGAGCTTCGTCTTCCCCGGCGGCCGGATCGGCGTCTTCAACGCCATGGACGAGAACGGGCTGACCTTCGCCCCGCCCCTGCCGGAGCTGCGGGTGCACTGCCTGGAGTGAGGCGCCCGCCGGGTGGCCGGATTGGCGGTGACCCCGGGGCTGCGGGTGCGCCATCCTGGTATGGACCTGACAAGAGGTGCGGGAGGGGTGTGGGCGGGATGCGGGGAGCGACGGTGGCGCCGGGGACCGTGACGCCGTTACCGGTGGGCGGGGAGATGCCGATGCATCGGCTGGAGGTGCCGATGCCCAACGTGCTGCCGTTCAAGATCGGGACGTTTCAGGGGTACGGGCCGGAGGCGTACGCGGACTTTCCGCACCGGCACACGTTCTACGAGATCGTGCATGTCACGGCCGGGAGCGGGACGCATGTGGTGGAGCTGGAGCGGCATCCGCTGGAGCCCCCGCATCTGGGGGTGGTGGCGCCGGGGCAGGTGCACCACTGGGAGGGGGTGAGCGGGTTGGAGGGGACGGTCATCCTGTTCACGGAGCACTTCCTGGTCGAGTACGCGGATGACCGGGAGGTGTTGGGGCGGTTGGCGGCCGAGCGGCCGTGGTTGGGGTTGGACGGGGCCGCGGAGGTGTGGGCGGGGCGGTTGGTGGGGGAGTTGCAGGAGGAGTTCCGGCGGGGTGCGGAGGGGTTCGCGACGGTGCTGCGGGCGCTGCTCCACATCCTGGTGGTGCGGGCGGCGAGGCTGGCCGGTCCCTTCGTACCGGAAGGGGGCGCGGGGGCGCGGTCGGTGGGGGTCGCGACGGGGTTCGGGCGGTTGCTCGCGGGGGGTGATCCGGCGGGTTGGTCGGTGAGGGGGTGCGCGGACGCGCTGGGGGTGAGCGCCGGGTATCTGGCCGAGGCGGTGAAGGCGGCCACCGGGCGGACGCCGGGGGAGTTGATCCGGGAGGCCCGGGTGGGGGAGGCCAAGCGGCTGCTGGCGTGCACGGACCTGACGGTACGGCAGGTGGCGCTGCGGACGGGGATGAGCGACCCGGCGTACTTCTGCCGGTTCTTCCGGCGGGAGACGGGGGTCAGTCCGGGGGATTTCCGGCGGGGGGTGGACGTCGGCGGCATGCGTGAAGGGTGGTGAGGGCCGGGGGATTCACCATGAACGGCGGAGTGAGTCCATCGCCCGCCCCGGGCCGCGCCCCTAGGTTCGTCAGCGATCCCGACGCCCCCTGGACAAGGAGCAGGCATGGATGGCGAGATGGACCCCACGGGCCCCATGGACCACACCCCGACCGAGCGCGGGCGGCCCAGCCGGAAGGCGGTGCTGCGGGCGGCGGTGGCCGCCTCGGTGGCGGCGCCGGTGCTGCTGATGGGGGTTCCGGCGCTGGCGCGGACCGCTCGGAGCAACGGGGTGGAGCCGGAGCTGACGCCGGAGTGCGACGACGGGGACGACCCGACGCCGCCGCAGACGGAGGGGCCGTACTTCAAGCCCAACTCACCGCTGCGGACCTCGCTGGTGGAGCCGGGCACGGTCGGCACCCGGCTGACCGTGAGCGGGTATGTGTTCGGGCGGGCCTGCCTGCCGCTGGGCGGCGTACTGCTCGACTTCTGGCAGGCGGACGACAACGGGGCGTACGACAACACCGGGTTCCGCTTCCGGGGGCACCAGTTTACGGACGCGGGCGGGAAGTTCACGCTCAGCACGATCGTGCCGGGGCTCTATCCGGGGCGGACGCGGCACATCCATGTGAAGTTGCAGGCGCCGGGCCGTCCGGTGCTGACGACGCAGCTGTACTTCCCGGGCGAGCCGCGCAACAACACCGACCCGATCTTCGACGCGCGGCTGCTGATGGCGGTCCGGGACGTGGGGGGCGGGGGCGGGAAGGAGGCGTCGTTCGACTTCGTGCTGGATGTGCCGCAGACGCCCGGCCCGGGGCCCGATCCGACGCCCACCCCGACGCCGACCGCCAAGGCGTGGGCGGTGGGGACGGCGTACCGGGCCGGTGACCGGGTGACCCACGGCGGGCGGACGTACGCCTGCCTGATCGGCCATACGGCGATACGGGGATGGGAGCCGTCGACCACTCCGGCGCTGTGGCGGGCCGTGTGACCCAAGAGGAAAAAGGGGGCGCCCTGGGACCGGTGGATGATCCCGGGGCGCCCCTTCGGCCTGTGCTCAGTGGGTGGGGGTGATGCGGCCGGTGACCTCTCCGAGGGCGACCTTGACGCCGTCCGGGCCGGGGGCCCAGGCGGTGAAGGTGACCTCGTCGCCGTCTTCCAGGAAGGCGCGCTTGCCGGTGGTGAGCTCGATGGGCTCCTGGCCGTTCCACGTCAGTTCGAGGAGCGAGCCGCGCTGGTGGGTCTCGGGGCCGCTGACCGTGCCGGAGCCGAAGAGGTCGCCGGTACGGAGGGAGGCGCCGTTGACGGTCATATGCGCGAGCTGCTGGGCCGCTGTCCAGTACATGGTGGAGAAGGGCGGCTCGGCGACGGTCTCACCGTTGATGGCGACGGTGATGTGGAGGTCGAAGCCGCCGGGCTCGTCCTCGGCGGAGTCGTCGAGATAGGGGAGCAGCGGGAAGTCCCGGGCGGGCGGCGCGGTGCGGGCGGCGTCCAGGGCCTCCAGGGGAGTCACCCAGGCGGACACCGAGGTGGCGAAGGACTTGCCGAGGAACGGGCCCAGCGGCACGTACTCCCAGGCCTGGATGTCCCGGGCGGACCAGTCGTTGAGAAGGAAGAGGCCGAAGACATGGTCGCGGAAGTCGGCGAGGGGGACGGGCGTCCCGAGGGTGGAGGGGGTGCCGACCAGGAAGCCGACCTCCGCCTCGATGTCCAGCTTGATGGAGGGCCCGAAGACGGGGGTGGGCTCGGCGGGGGGCTTGCGCTGGCCGGAGGGGCGGGTGACCTCGGTGCCGGAGACCACGACGGTGCCGGAGCGGCCGTGGTAACCGATCGGCAGGTGCTTCCAGTTGGGGGTGAGCGGCTCGCCGTCCGGGCGGAAGATGCGGCCCACGTTGGTGGCGTGGTGCTCGGAGGCGTAGAAGTCGACGTAGTCCGCGACCTCGTAGGGGAGGTGCAGGGTGACCTCGGCGAGCGGGTGGAGCAGCGGCTCTATGTCGGGGCGGTGGGCGGGGACGGTCACCCAGGCGGTGAGCGCCCGGCGGACGTCGCGCCAGGCGGTGCGGCCGGCGGCGAGCAGCGGGTTGAGGCTGGGCTGGGCGAGCAGCGCGGCGTACGGGGAGCCGAGCGCGTGCGCGGCCGCGCCCGCGTCCAGGACGTGGTCGCCGATGCGGACGCCGAGCCGCCGGCGCTCGGGCTCGGAAGCGGTGGAGAACACTCCGTAGGGGAGGTTGTGCGGGCCGAAGGGGTCGCCCTCGGCCAGGTCGAGCGGGCTCTGCTCGGGCATCGGTGCTTGCCTCGCTTTCCACGGGTCGTGGGGGACACGTTACGACGGCAGGGTGACGTTCCAGCGGCGGTGTGGGGGAGGAGTTCGTCCGGTGTACGGATAAGGGTGTCCGATATCCGGAGAGAGTGGGTGCCGGCGAGCGTGATGAGAGGGGGCTCAGCCCGCCGTGCGCGGGATGCGCTTCTCCCAGGTGCGGTGGAACAGCACCTCGGTGCCCTCGGCGCAGATCACCTCGTCGGCGGTGATGAAGTGGGTGGCGTCGCAGGAGATCTCCGAGCGGGTGTCCACGGTGACGTCCCAGCCGAGCTCCGGGCGGTGGAGGCGGATCTTCCAGTCGGAGCGGGTGCGGGCGGTCAGCGGGTCGTCCTCCTGGATGGTGTACGTCTCCAGGGCGTCCTCGGTGAATTCCAGGCCGTCCGGGTAGACCCGGGTCCCGCCGTAGCGCGGGTCGACCTCCAGCCGCCACTCGCCCTTGGCCACATCCCGGACGACCAGCCGCTCGGGCCGCTGCTCGTCCAGGGTGACCGGGTGGCTGACGCCCAGCGGCTCGGCCTGCTCGGGGGCGGGGAAGGTGATCCGGCGGGCGGCGGGCGCGGTGGCGTCGTCGTCGGCGGCGGTACGGGCGCGCACCGGTAGCTCCAGGGTGCTGCCGACCGGGTCCAGGGTGAAGCCGGCCGCGTCCGGCTGGGGCCAGATCCACGGCCAGTACGCGGAGGAGACCGCGAGCCGCACCCGGTGGCCGGGCGGGAAGGTGTGGCCGATGCCGTTCAGCTCGAAGGCGAAGGTGTCGTTGACGCCGGGCTCGCACGGGACGGCCTGGTCGCGGCCCCGGCGGGCGGAGAAGTTCAGCGCGCCCCGGGTGACCAGGGTGGAGGAGCCGTCCGGCGCCACATCGCAGAGCCGGGCGATGACCTGGCCGCGCGGGGCGTCCGGGCGCAGGTTGAGGCTGACCGCCGCCCGGCCCAGGACCTCGATCGGCTCGCCGTCCTCGGGGACCGGGAAGTCGAAGCAGGCCGAGTGGGCGTCCTCGTCGCGCTGGTCGGGCGGCAGGTCGGCCTCGTTGCCGAACGGGAAGAAGCGGCCCGCGTCCAGCCCGGTGCGCTGCGGGGAGCGGACCAGCACCGGCTCGCCCTGGAGGGCGTAGGTGAGCGGGGTGACGTTCGGCGAGGGCCAGGCGTCGTCGCCGACCCAGCGGCCGGGCAGCTCGCGGTAGACGGTGGCCGGCGGGTGGGACTCGCTGATGTACGAGCGGAGCAGCGGTTCGGCCATGATCCCGGTGTCCTCGCCCTTGAGGTGGTGGTCCCACCAGCGCAGGGTCTCCTGGAGGAAGCCGATCGCCGGGCCGGGCGGCAGCCCCCGGTCGGGGTACTGGTGCGACCAGGGGCCGATGATCCCGCGTACCCGGTCGTGGGGCAGGTGCTCGACCAGGCGGAGCACGGTGTCCCGGTACGGGTCGTGCCAGCCGCCCACCGCGAGCACGGCCGCGTCGATCGCCCCGTAGTCCTCGCAGACGCTGCCGTGCTTCCAGTAGTCGTCCCGGGTCTGATGGGTCAGCCAGGTGTGGATGAACGGCTCGACCGCCTCCAGCCGGGTCAGCCACTGCTCGCGCCAGCCCTCGCCCGCGTACACCGGGTCCGGCGGCCGGGAGGTGAAGGCCAGCATGGTGGCCGCCCAGGCGTGCATGTCCACGGCGAGTACGGAGCCGCCCATGTAGTGGACGTCGTTGTCGTAGCGGTCGTCGGCGGAGCAGACGGTGATGACCGCCTTGAGCGGTTCGGGGCGCAGGGCGGCGAGCTGGAGGCTGTTGAAGCCGCCCCAGGAGATGCCGAACATCCCGACCCGCCCGTCGCACCAGGGCTGCGCGGCCAGCCACTCGATGACGGCCACCCCGTCGGCCAGCTCGGTGGCGTCGTACTCGTCGCCGGGCAGCCCCTCGCTGTTGCCGTGCCCGCGCACGTCCACCCGTACCGAGGCGTAGCCGTGGCCCGCGTACCAGGGATGCCGCTGCCAGTCCCGGGGCGCGGTCCAGTCGCTGAGGCGGTACGGGAGGTATTCGAGGAGGGCGGGGACGGGCTCGTCGGTGAGCGGGCGCCATACCCGGGCGAAGAGCCTCTGGCCGTCCGCGAGGGGGATGCGGACGTCCTCGTGGGTGGTCTCGTACGGGAAGGAGTCGGCGGGGCGGATGTGCATGGGTGGTCACCTCGGGGCCGTGGGGGGAGGCGGGTGCGGGCTTCAGTGGACGGGGTGCATGGTGCGGCGGAGCCAGGGCGCGGCGGCCATCACGGCGAGGCCGGCGGCGACCGCGACCGCCCCGTTGACGCCGAAGTAGACGGGCTGGGAGAGCACCCCGTAGAGCTTCACGATCTGCGCCTGGATGCCGTTGGCGAGGGCGAGGGAGAGGAACCACAGCGCCATGGTCTGGCTGGAGAACGCGGCCGGGGCGAGCTTGGTGGTGGCGGACATCCCGGAGGTCTTCACCAGGATGTCGCCGAGGCCGAGCAGCAGATACGAGCCGACGATCCACCAGGCGGCCATCCGGTAGGTGTCGTCGGCGTGCCCGGAGGTCGGCAGGACCATCAGCAGGAAGGAGAGCCCGCCGAGGACCACCCCCAGGGCGATCTTGTCGGAGGCGTGCGGCTGGCGGTGGCCCATCCGGGCCCAGACTGCGGCGACCACGGGCGCCAGCGCCACCTCGAAGGCGCCGAGCGCGGAGGCGTACCAGCCGGCCGGGAAGTCGAAGCCGAGGATGGTGGTCTCGGCGTTGGTGGAGGCCAGCAAGATCATCGTGGAGTACGCCTGGAACAGGATGAAGTTGAAGACCACCGAGGCCAGGAAGAGGACGACATACGGGCGCAGCCGGCCGCGTTCGGCCGCGCTGACCCGGGGGCTCTTGAACATCACCGCGAAGTAGACGACCGGGGCGATCACCGAGATCAGGGTGAGGGCGTCCACGAAGCGGTCCATGGTCAGCCGGCCGGTCCCGGCCAGCAGCCCGGCGAGCGCGGCCAGGGCGAGGAGCCCGGCGATGATCAGCAGCACCGCGCGGCGCATGGCGTCGGGGGCCAGGGCGTACTCGGCGGAGTGCCTGCTTCCGGCCAGATGGCGGCGGCCCGCCACGTACTGGATCAGCCCCAGCGTCATTCCGAAGGCGGCGGCCGAGAAGCCCCGGTGCCAGCCCTCGTTCTCGCCGAGCCAGCCGGTGATCAGCGGGCCGAGGAACGCGCCGATGTTGATGCCCATGTAGTAGAGGGCGAAGCCGGCGTCCCGGCGGTCGTCGTCGGTGCGGTAGAGCTTGCCGACCATGGTGGCGACGTTCGGCTTGAGCAGCCCGGTGCCGGCGCTGATCAGCCCGAGCCCGGTCCAGGTCATCCCGGCGGTCGGCACCGCCATGGCGTAGTGCCCGCAGGCGATCAGGATCCCGCCCCAGAGCACCGCCCGGTACGAGCCGAGGATCCGGTCGGCCAGCCAGCCGCCGGCCACGCTGACCAGGTAGACCAGGGTGCCGTAGGCGGCCGAGACCGAGGCGGCGGTGGCCGGGGCCATGCCGAGGCCGTCGTTCGCGACGCTGTCGGCGAAGTACAGGACGAGGATCGCCTGCATACCGAGGAAGGAGAACCGCTCCCAGACCTCCAACCCGGAGAGGGTGAGCAGTCCGCGCGGCTGGCCGAGGAAGGCGTGGTCGTCCCCCGGAGGCGGCCCGTGGCCGTCGTCGTCGCCGGTCGCGTCGGGTTCCGTTTCGGTGCCGGACAAAGGCCTTACTCCCGGTTGTATGGGTGCGGGGCGATCGTATGCCCTGAATACAGACCGTATAGCGTGATAGCGGACCGGACCGGCCGTACGGGTGCGGCCGCCGACCGTACCGGGGGCGGGAGGCGCGGGGGCGGTACCCCGGGGGCGTACACGTGCCGAGCCTGTACTCGTCGGTAGAGCGTGCTTCGGCAGTGGCTCCGCTGGCACTCCGGCGGTGCTCCGATGTGGGGAAGGCGCCCACGGTGATCCAAACGCGACCGGATACGCTGACGGGAGTGAATCCAGCGACACATCGACAATCCGTGTGATCGTCAGCAGACAGGAGATCTCCTCGTGACCGCAGTCGGGCCGTTCGGGCTGAGCGTGCGGGACCAGGCTCTTGAGGCCGATGTCCAGACCGGATTGGCAGCCGTCGAGGCCGGGCTCCTCGACGCCACCAAGAGCGACGTGCCGTTCATCACCGAAGCGGCCCAGCACCTGGTGCGCGCCGGGGGCAAGCGGTTCCGCCCGCTGCTGGTGATGCTCGCCGCGCAGTTCGGCGACCCGCACGCCCCGGGTGTGGTGCCCTCGGCGGTCGTGGTCGAGCTCACCCATCTGGCGACGCTGTACCACGACGACGTCATGGACGAGGCCGAGGTGCGCCGCGGGGTGGAGTCCGCCAACCAGCGCTACGGCAACTCGCTGGCCGTCCTGACCGGCGACTTCCTCTTCGCCCGCGCCTCGCACGTCCTGGCCGACCTGGGCCCGGAGGCCGTCCGGATCCAGGCCGAGGCGTTCGAGCGGCTGGTCACCGGGCAGATCCTGGAGACCGTCGGCCCGCGCGACGGCCGCGACCCGGTCGAGCACTACCTCGACGTCCTGGGCGGCAAGACCGGCTCGCTGGTCGCCGTCTCCTGCCGCTTCGGCGCGCTGACCGCAGGGGCGGACGAGCGGGTGATGGACATCCTCACCCAGTACGGAGAGCGGCTCGGTGTCGCCTTCCAGCTCGCCGACGACGTACTGGACATCGCCTCCGACTCGCACGAGTCCGGCAAGACCCCGGGCACCGATCTGCGCGAGGGCATCCCCACCCTGCCCGTCCTGCGGCTGCGGGCCCGCGCCGCCGCCGAGGGCCGCCCGGACGACGCCGAGCTGGTCGCCCTCCTCGACGGGGACCTCTCGGACGACGAGCGCCTCGCCGAGGTGCTGCGCCGGCTGCGCGAGGACCCCGCGCTGGAGCAGGCCCGCCGGGACACCGTGCGCTACGCCCAGGAGGCCCGCGCCATCCTGGCCCCGCTGCCGGAGTGCATCGCCCGGACGGCGCTGGAGGAGCTGTGCGACCTGGTGGTGCACCGGGCCGGGTGATCGCTTCTCCCCGGTCGTGCGAGGGCCGACCCTGGGGCGTCTCAGGGTCCGTCATCCTCCAGGGGTAGACGGGTTGGGTCCGGGGGCTGACGACTGGCGCCTTCCGGTGCGGTCATATGGAGAGCAGAAGGCTCGCTGACCCACGGAGGTAGGCACAGATGGCACCGAACGACAGCGGCGGTCCCCGTAAGGCGACCCGTTACGCGGTCCCGGTCGCGGTGGCGGGGGTGGCGGCGGCGACGATCGGGCTGGTCCCGGCGCTCGCGGCCTCCGGAGACTCGGACCTCCCCGACATCACCGCCCAGCAGCTGGTGGAGCGGATCGCCTCGGCGGACGCCGACACCGTCTCCGGCACCGTGAAGGTGACGACCGACCTCGGGCTGCCCTCGCTGGGCGGGCTCGGGGACCTGGGCTCCCTGGCCGGCGGCGGCGCGGAGGGCAAGGAGGCCGGTGACGCGGCCTCCGCCAAGCTGATGGAGCTCACCTCCGGCACCCACACCCTGCGGGTCGCGGCCGACGGGCCCGACCGCCAGCGGCTGACCTTCGTGGACGGCGCGGAGTACAGCCTGATCCGCAACGGCGACGACGTCTGGGCGTACGACGGCTCCACCAAGGAGGCCCTGCACTCCCAGGAGGCGCACCCGGCCGGGGCGAAGGGCGAGAAGGCCGAGAAGGACGCCGAGCGCGGCGCGGCCCCCGACCTCAGCCCCAAGCAGCTGGCCGAGCAGGCGCTCAAGGCGGTGGGCCCCACCACCCGGGTGTCGGTGGACGGCACGGCCAAGATCGCCGGCCGGGACGCCTACCAGCTCGTCATCCAGCCGAAGCAGAGCGGTTCCACGATCGGCTCCATCAAGATCGCGGTGGACGCCGAGAAGGGCGTTCCGCTCAAGTTCACGCTCACCGCGAAGTCCGGCGGCAAGCCGGTGGTGGACGCGGGCTTCACCAAGGTCGGCTTCGACCGGCCGGCCGCCTCGGAGTTCGCCGTGCCCCAGGGCGCCAAGGTGACCGAGGCGCCGAAGGAGGCCTCGAAGGACTTCAAGGGCCCGAAGGGTGAGAAGGACTTCAAGGGCCCGGAGGGGCTGCCGGGGCTGGCCGGCGGCGAGGCGTTCGGCGAGGGCGTGAACGTGATCGGCGAGGGCTGGACCGCGATCGCCGAGCTGTCCGGTGGCCCGTCCGCCGCCGCGGCGCCCCAGGGGGCCGAGAAGGGCGGCCGCCCGGGCGCCGAGGACGAGGTCCCGGCCGAGGTCGGGCAGTTCCTGGACTCGCTCGGGGACAAGGTGACCGGGAAGTTCGGCTCGGGCACGGTCTTCGAGACCCGGCTGGTCAACGCCCTGATGACGGACGACGGCAAGGTCTACGTCGGGGCCGTCACCAAGGATGCCCTGGTCGCCGCCGCCGACGGCCGGAAGTAACGACTCCGGCGGGGCCTGGGAGACATACGCCTGCCGGGGGCGCGGTGTGAGTGGTCACGCGCCCCCGGCAGTGGTCTGCCGCCTGCGGCCGGCCCGGGTGGGTCAGAAGGTCAGCCGGAAGGCGTTGATGTATCCGGTGTCCTGCGCGGCGATGTCCTGCACCTTCAGCTTCCAGGCCCCGTTGGCCGCCTCGCTGGAGGCATTGACGGTGTAGGTGGTCTGGACGTTGTCGGCCGAGTCCGAGCTGCTGGAGTTCTTCAGCCGGTACGCCGTGCCGTCCGGCGCGACCAGGTCGATCACCAGGTCACCGCGGTAGGTGTGCACGATGTCCACGCCGACCTGGAGGGCGGCCGGGGCATTGCCGGTGCGGCCGGAGACGTTGACCGTCGAGGTGACGGCCGTGCCGTTGTCCGGGATGGACACATCGGCGGTGTTCTCGTAGGTGTCACCGCCGGGAGGCTGGGTCGAGCCCGCCGACAGGGTCCAGATCGCGTGGGCGGCGGCGTCGCTGTTGCGGTCCAGCGCGGTGTCGTTGATGTTCGCCGTGGAGTCGCAGGACGAGTGGTAGCAGCGGTCGAAGGCCTGCCCGGAGGTGCCGCCCCACTTCTGCGCCTGGGCCGCCGTCTTCGTGCGGCTGGCGCCGGTGAACAGACCGCCGACCGGGATGCCCACGTTCTTGAACGCGGCGTGGTCGGAGCGCCCGTCGCCCTCCGTCTCGATCTCGGTGGCCACCCCGAGGCCGGCGAAGTAGTCCTTGAAGGTCTTCTCGATGGTCGGGTCGTCGTCGTAGACGAAGTAGCCGGGGTTGGGCGAGCCGATCATGTCGAAGTTCAGATAGCCGGAGATCTTGGACCGCTCGGCCGTCGGCAGGTTGCTGACGTAGTACTTGGAGCCGATGAGGCCCAGCTCCTCGGCGCCCCACCAGGCGAACCGCAGGTGCTTGGCCGGCTTGTACTGGGCGCGGGAGACGGCGAGCGCGGTCTCCAGGATGCCGGCCGAGCCGGAGCCGTTGTCGTTGATCCCGGCGCCCGAGGTCACCGAGTCCAGATGGGCCCCGGCGAACACGATCTGGTTCGGGTCGCCGCCGGGCCAGTCGGCGATCAGGTTGTAGCCGGTGGCGCCGCTGCTGGTGAACTGCTGGATGCTGGTGGTGAACCCGGCCGCGTCCAGCTTGCCCTTGACGTAGTCGATGGACGCCTTGTAGCCGGGGCGGCCGTGGGCGCGGTTGCCGCCGTTGTTCGCGGCGATGCTGGAGAGCTGGTTGAGGTGCGCCTTGACGTTGGCCAGCGGGATGTCCGGCGCGGCGACCGCGGCGGTGGTGGCGGTGCTCGGGAGGGCCGGTGCCGCTTCGGCGGCGGGGGCGACCGCGGTGGCCAGCAGGCCGGCGGCGGCGAGAGCGGCGACCGCGGCGGCGGTGGTCCCGCGTCTGCGGCCGGCGGATATCGCGGATATGGAGGAACGGTCGGAGAGGTTCATGTGGGGGCTCCGGGATTCCGTATGGGGATGGGGAACGGAACGTGCGAGCGCCCCGCGTCTCGTCGACACGGGGCGTTGGAGCGGCTGGTGCGGTGTGCGTGCTGAATGGTGAGCGAGAGCGTGAACGAGCGTCAAGGGCGGGTTCCGGACACGGGTGTTCGAGGATCGAACGCCTGGCTACGGGTACGGGGGCCCGGAGCCGGTGTCTCCCACCGCTCGGGCCCCGGCCGCCCCCCGTTCACCGCCGGGCCACTTCCGGCTCACCGTCCCCCGGCGGCGCTCACTGCACGCAGAACTCGTTGCCCTCCGGGTCGGACATCACCGTCCACTCCCCTCCCGCGCCGCTGACCTGGCGAATCACTCGGGCGCCCAGCCTCTCCAGCCGGGCCGTCTCGACCGCGCGCTCACCGGGTGCGGCATGGACGTCGATGTGCAGACGGTTCTTCACCGTCTTCGGCTCGGGCACCCGCTGGAACAGCAGCCGCCGGCCCATCCCCATCCCGGTCGGCTCGTCCACCGGGTCGTCCGGATGCCGGACGGCGATCAGATCACGCCACGCACGGCGGCCGTCCACCACGACGGTCGCCGCCTCCGGGGCCTGCCCGGCGCTCAGCACCCGTTCCACCAGGGCGCTGTTGTCCTCCACCCGGTAGCCCAGGGCCTCGGCCCAGAAGGCGGCCTGGGCGTGTGGGTCGGCGGCGTCGATGACGAGTTTCCAGTGCAGTGCGGTCATGGACCATTACTAGGGGCCGCGGGTGCCCGCCGCAAGGAACCCGCTCGCCCCCGCCGCTCCGGCTCCGCCGGGGGCCGCCGTGCCGTCGGTCCCCTTCGCCGCCTGGGCCCGCAGCGCCGCCATCTCGGCCCGGGTGCGCCGCGCGGTGCGCAGGGCGTCCCAGGTCAGGATGGACAGGGCCAGCCACACCAGGGCGAACCCGGCCCAGCGCTCCGGCGGCATCGCCTCATGGAAGTAGGCCACCCCGAGCAGGAACTGGAAGACCGGGGCCAGGTACTGGAGCAGTCCGAGCGTGGACAGCGGCACCCGGATCGCGGCCGCGCCGAAGAAGACCAGCGGGATGGCGGTGACCACGCCCGTCGCGGCCAGCAGAGCCGCGTGGCCGGCGCCCGAGGTCCCGAACGTGGACGAGCCCTGGGCGCCCAGCCAGAGCAGATAGCCCAGCGCCGGGAGGAACTGCACCGTGGTCTCGGCGGCCAGCGACTCCAGGCCGCCGAGGTTCACCTTCTTCTTCACCAGGCCGTACACCGCGAAGGAGACGGCGAGGCAGAGCGAGATCCACGGCGGGCGCCCGTAGCCGATCGCCAGCACCACCACGGCGGCGAAGCCGGTGCCGACCGCGACCCACTGGGCGCGGCGCAGCCGCTCCTTGAGCAGCAGCACCCCGAGCGCGATGGTGACCAGCGGGTTGATGAAGTAGCCGAGCGAGGCCTCCACCACATGGCCGGAGTTCACCGACCAGATGTAGATGCCCCAGTTGATCGTGATCACCGTCGCGGCGACGGTGATCAGGCCGAGCTTGCGCGGCTGCCGCAGCAGCTCGGGTATCCAGCCCCAGCGGCGTACGGCGAGGAGAGCGAGGCCCACCACGACCAGCGACCAGACCATGCGGTGGGCGAGGATCTCCACGGCGCCGGCCGGTTTGAGCAGCGGCCAGAAGAGCGGGACCAGGCCCCACATCCCGTAGGCGCCCAGCCCGTACAGCAGTCCGGCCCGCTGGTCCCGACCGCCGTCGCCCTGACCGTCACCGTCACCGGTGCCGGTGCTGTCCTGGCCGCCGGTTCCGAGCGTTGTCTGAAGGCCCGGCCGGTCTCCGCCGCCGTTCGCCGCCACTGGGCATCCCCTTTCCGTGCCCGTCCGCCCGGTTGCCTGTCCGCCCGGGTGTCCGTCGGGGACGACGGTAGCGCCGCGAACGGCGCACTGTCATGGCCGTATCGGCATACGGTCATGACAGTGCGCCGAGACGGTCGGGTCCGCCCGGTGGGTCAGCGCTGCCGCAGGGCGTCGGCGACGGTGTCGGTGAGCGGGGTGGTGGGCCGGCTGATCAGCCGGGCCAGGTCGCCGCTGGTGCCGGCCAGCCGGCCGCGCCCGATCGCCTGGTCCACGTCGACCAGGATCGCGGCGAACGGCTCGGGCACCCCGGCGCCGGTCAGCACCGCCAGGTGCTCCTCGGGCGAGACGTTCCGGTACGCCACCTCCCGGCCGGACTGCCGGGCGACCTCGGCCGCGTACTCGGCGAGCGACCAGGCGGTGTCGCCGCTCAGCTCGTAGACCTGGCCGAGGTGGCCCTCGCCGGTCACCACCGCGGCGGCCGCGGCCGCGTAGTCGGCACGGGCCGCGGAGGCCACCCGGCCCTCGCCCGCGTTGGCCACGACCGCTCCGTGCTCCAGCACCGGGCCGAGGTTGGCCGTGTAGTTCTCGGTGTACCAGCCGTTGCGCAGCAGCGTGTACGGCAGTCCGGAGTCGAGGATCAGCCGCTCGGTGGCCTGGTGCTCGGCGGCCAGGTCGAAGTCGGCCTCCGGGCCGCCGAGGATGGAGGTGTACGCGAGCTGGGCCACGCCCGCGGCCTTCGCCGCCTCGATGACGGCGGTGTGCTGCGGCACCCGCTTGCCGACCTCGCTGCCGGAGACCAGCACCACCCGGTCGCCGGCCGCGAAGGCCCCGTCCAGGGTCTCCGGCTGGTCGTAGTCGGCGGTGCGCAGCTCCACGCCGAGCTCCGCCAGACCGGCGGCCTTCTCCTTGTTGCGGACGACGGCCGCGATGCCGGAGGCGGGGGTGCCGCCGGCCAACAGGGCGTCGATGATCAGTCGGCCGAGGTGTCCGGTGGCTCCGGTGACGACGATGCTCATGGGTACGCGTACTTCCGTTCCGTTTTCGTGGGAGGGGGACTCCATCCAACGTAGGACGCTCACTAACTTCTGGAAAGTACCCACTTTGAAGTAAGGTACTGGCATGCAGGTAAGTGCAATGCCCGCCGATGGTCCGGCGGCCCCCGTCGCCCCCGCGGCCCTCGTGCCGGACGTCAACGACGCCATGTGCCCCTCGCGGGCGATCCTGGAGCACGTCACCAGCCGCTGGGGTGTGCTGGTGCTGGCCGCGCTGCTGGACCGCTCCTACCGGTTCAGCGAGCTGCGGCGCCATGTGGGCGGGGTCAGCGAGAAGATGCTCGCCCAGACCCTGCAGACCCTGGAGCGCGACGGCTTCGTCCACCGGGACGCCAAGCCGGTGATCCCGCCGAGGGTCGACTACTCGCTCACCCCGCTGGGCCGGGAGGCCGCCGAGCAGGTGTGGGCGCTCGCCCGGTGGACCGAGCACCAGGTCGACACCGTCCGCGCGGCCCGCGCCGCCTACGACGACAGGGCCCGCACCTGAGAGGTGCGGGCCGCTGGCGCTCGGTCGTGCGGGCCGATCGGCCGCGCGCGGACCGGCCGTCGGGGGCGGCTGGTCAGCCGATGACCGTCCAGGTGTCGCCGCCGGTGAGCAGCGCGGCCAGGTCGCCCTTGCCGCCGCGCTCCACGGCCGCGTCGAGCTGGTCGGCCATCAAGGTGTCGTAGACCGGTCGGTCGACGCTGCGGAAGACGCCGATGGGGGTGTGGTGCAGGGTGTCGGGGTCGGCGAGCCGGGAGAGCGCGAAGGCGGTGGTGGGGCTCTCGCCGCGCGCGTCATGGACCAGGACGTCCGCCTCGTTGGCGGCGGTGACCTGGACCACCCGCAGATCACCGGTGGCCGGGTCGCGCACCACGCCCTTGGCGCCGTCGGCCCCGAACCGGATCGGCCGGCCGTGCTCCAGCCGGATCACCGCCTCCTGAGCCTGCTGCTTGTCCTTCAGGACCTCGAAGGCGCCGTCGTTGAAGATGTTGCAGTTCTGGTAGATCTCCACCAGGGCGGTGCCGGGGTGGTCGGCGGCCGCGCGCAGCACCTCGGTGAGGTGCTTGCGGTCCGAGTCCACGGTCCGGGCGACGAAGGTGGCCTCCGCGCCGATCGCCAGCGACACCGGGTTGAAGGGCGCGTCCAGCGAACCCATCGGCGTCGACTTGGTGACCTTGCCCAGCTCGGAGGTGGGGGAGTACTGCCCCTTGGTCAGTCCGTAGATGCGGTTGTTGAACAGCAGGATCTTGAGATTGACGTTCCGGCGCAGGGCGTGGATGAGGTGGTTGCCGCCGATGGACAGCGCGTCGCCGTCGCCGGTCACCACCCAGACCGACAGATCGGGCCGGGAGGAGGCGAGACCGGTGGCGATGGCCGGGGCCCGGCCGTGGATGGAGTGCATCCCGTAGGTGTTCATGTAGTACGGGAAGCGGGAGGAGCAGCCGATCCCGGAGACGAAGACGATGTTCTCCTTGGCCAGGCCCAGCTCCGGCATGAAGCCCTGCACGGCGGCGAGGATGGCGTAGTCCCCGCAGCCCGGGCACCAGCGCACCTCCTGGTCGGACTTGAAGTCCTTCATGGACTGCGCGCCCTGCGCCTTCGGAACCAGCGTCAGCGACTCCCGCACCTTCACCGCCCCGCCGGCCGCCCTGGCCCCCTCGGCCTTCTCAGCCGTCGCCTCGGCTCTTTCCGCCGTGGCCCCTTCGGCTCTCTCCGCCGCCCCGGCTGCCTCGGCCGCCGGTCCGGTGGCCTCGGTCGGCCCAGCGCCCTCGGCCGGCCCAGCGCCCTCCGTCGGCCCGGTCGTCCCGGCCGCCCTCTCCGTCATCTCGGACACCTCAGTCATCGATGGACTCCTTGAGCGCGGCGGCGAGCTGTTCGGCCTTGAACGGCATCCCGTTCACCTGGGTGTGGCTGCGGGCGTCCACGAGATAGCGGGCTCTGATCAGGGTGGCGAGCTGGCCGAGGTTCATCTCCGGCACCACGACCCGGTCATAGCGGCCGAGCACCTCGCCCAGGTTCCCCGGGAACGGGTTGAGATGGCGGAGGTGGGCCTGGGCGATCGACTCACCGGCGGCCCGCAACCGGCGGACCGCGGCGGTGATCGGCCCGTAGGTCGATCCCCAGCCCAGCACCAGGGTGCGGGCGGTGGCGCCCGGGTCGTCCACCTCCAGCTCGGGGACCGCGATGCCGTCGATCTTGGCCTGGCGGGTGCGGACCATGAGCTCGTGGTTGGCCGGGTCGTAGGAGATGTTCCCGGTGCCGTCCTGCTTCTCGATGCCGCCGATCCGGTGCTCAAGCCCGGGGGTGCCGGGCACCGCCCAGGGGCGGGCCAGGATGCGGGGATCGCGCTTGTAGGGCCAGAAGACCTCGGTGCCGTCGGCGAGGGTGTGGTTCGGCCCGGTCGCGAAGGCCACCGTGAGGTCCGGCAGTTCCGAGGTGTCCGGGATCCGCCATGGCTCCGAGCCGTTCGCCAGATAGCCGTCCGAGAGGAGGAAGACCGGGGTGCGGTAGGTCAGTGCGATCCGGGCGGCCTCCAGCGCGGCGTCGAAGCAGTCCGCCGGGGTGCGCGGAGCCACGATCGGCACCGGCGCCTCGCCGTTGCGCCCGTACATCGCCTGCAGCAGATCGGCCTGCTCGGTCTTGGTCGGCAGCCCGGTCGAGGGCCCGCCGCGCTGGATGTCCACCACCAGCAGCGGCAGCTCCAGGGAGACGGCCAGCCCGATGGTCTCGCTCTTGAGCGCCACCCCCGGCCCGGAGGTGGTGGTCACCGCCAGCGCACCGCCGAAGGCCGCGCCTAGGGCGGCGCCGATGCCGGCGATCTCGTCCTCGGCCTGGAAGGTCCGCACGCCGAAGTTCTTGTGCTTGCTCAGCTCGTGCAGGATGTCGGAGGCCGGGGTGATCGGGTAGGAACCGAGATAGAGGGGCAGACCGGCCTGCTGCGAGGCGGCGACCAGCCCGTAGGAGAGGGCCAGGTTGCCCGAGATGTTGCGGTAGGTGCCGGCCGGGAACGCCGTCACCGCGGGCGAGACCTCATAGGAGACGGCGAAGTCCTCCGTGGTCTCCCCGAAGTTCCACCCCGCCCGGAAGGCGGCCACATTGGCCTCGGCGATCTGCGGCTTTTTGGCGAACTTGGTCCGCAGGAAGTTCTCGGTGCCCTCGGTGGGGCGGTGGTACATCCAGCTCAGCAGGCCCAGGGCGAACATGTTCTTCGACCGCTCGGCCTCCTTGCGGGACAGGCCGAAGTCCTTCAGCGCCTCGATCGTCAGGGTGGTCAGCGGCACCGGGTGGAGGCGGTAGCCGTCGAGGGACCCGTCCTCCAGCGGCGAGGTGGCGTAGCCGACCTTGGCCATGGCGCGCTTGGCGAACTCGTCGGTGTTGACGATGATCTCCCCGCCGAGCGGCACATCGGCGATATTGGCCTTGAGGGCGGCCGGGTTCATCGCGACCAGCACGTTCGGCGCGTCACCCGGGGTGAGGATGTCGTGGTCGGCGAAGTGCAGCTGGAAGGAGGAGACACCCGGCAGGGTGCCGGCCGGGGCGCGGATCTCGGCGGGGAAGTTCGGCAGCGTGGACAGATCGTTCCCGAACGACGCCGTCTCCGAGGTGAACCGGTCACCCGTCAGCTGCATCCCATCACCCGAGTCACCCGCGAAGCGGATGATCACACGATCCAGGCGGCGGACTTCCTTCTCCACACCGTGCTGTCCCGGGATACCGCGCCGGTCCCCGGCCTCGTCGGCCTCGTCGGCTTGGTCGGACGGGCTACTGACCTGACTGGTCACTGAACTGGACCTCCTTCGAGACAAGGGGCCTCCCCGCCGTCGGCGGGCGAGCGTTCGGGGGATGACCGGCCCACCGGCCATCCCGCAATCAACCCTACGTCGGCAGGCCCGGCCTTCCCTGGAGCGTGGAAAAGGTCGGACCACTTTCGGACGGTTCCCGAAGCGCCGCCCCACCCCTGGCGCTCCCGGCCCTGCGCCGCCCGCGCCGCCCGGGACCGCCCCTCGGCCCGGCACCGTCCTTTCCGCCGTACGGGTGAGCACCCTGCTCGCCGTCCCCGGCGGCCCCGGCCGCCCTCCCCTGCCGCCCGATGTCCTGGCTCGGCCGTCGCCCCCCCGTCAGCCGTTGAGATAGGTCAGCACGGCCAGCACCCGGCGGTGGTCGCCGTCGCTCTGCGAGAGCCCCAGCTTCTGGAAGATGTTGCTCACGTGCTTCTCCACCGCGCCCTCGCTGACCGTCAGCGCCTTGGCGATCGCCGAGTTCGTCCGGCCCTCCGCCATCAGGGCCAGCACCTCGCGCTCCCGTGGGGTCAGGGCGGCGAGCACGTCCTGCTTCCGGCTGCGGCCCAGCAGCTGCGCCACCACCTCGGGGTCGAGGGCCGTGCCCCCGCCGGCAACCCGCACCACCGCGTCGACGAACTCCCGCACCTCCGCGACCCGATCCTTCAGCAGATAGCCCACCCCGCCGCCGCTGCCCGCCATCAGCTCGGTGGCGTACCGCTCCTCCACATACTGCGAGAGCACCAGCACCCCGATCCCCGGGTGATCGCGACGCAACCGCACCGCCGCCCGGATGCCCTCGTCCGTGTGGCTGGGCGGCATCCGCACATCCGCCACCACCACATCGGGGAGCGCCGCCTCGGCCGCCAGCTCCGCCACCGTCTTGATCAGCGCCTCACCGTCGCCCACCCCAGCGACCACCTCGTGCCCGCGATCGGTCAGCAACCGGGTCAGCCCCTCCCGGAGCAGCACCGAGTCCTCCGCGATGACCACCCGCACCCTGTCCTCCGCCATGAACGTGCATCCCCCTGATGTCGATCCGCACACGCGTCCACCGCGCGTCCGGTACAGCATCCCAGTCCTCCCACCGCCGGGTGCGAGCCTGTGGACAACGGGGATGTGGCGTGAATGCGCCGGCTCAGGGATGCCGGCCGTCCAGGTGATGGACGCCCGTGCGGCGACCCGCCCGGGTGGTGGGCGCGCCCGGGTGGTGTGGTCCGGCTGCCGGCCGGCCCGGGTGGTGGCCGCCCGGGTGCCCGGACACCCGGGTACTGGCCTGCCCGGGAGTGCGGCCGCCGGGGAGTGTGGCCCGCCCGGGTGGTGGCCGCGCCCGGGTGCCAGCCGTCTGGGTGGTGGCCGCCCAGGGGCCTCGGACACCCGGGTCCCGGCCCGCCCGGGGCCCGGCCGCCGGGGAGCGCGGCCCGCCCCGATGCCGGCCGCACCCGGGTGCTCGGCCGCAGAAGTCCTCGGCCACCGGAGGCCCCAGCTCGGGTCCCGGCCCGCCCGAGGGTGGCGGCCCGGGTAGTGGCCGCCCGGATGCCGACCGCAGGCCTCCCGCCCGCCGGGGGTCTCGGCCGCATAGGCCCCGCCGGCCGCCGGAGGTCCCGGCCGCAGGGGTCCCGCCTGTCCGGGGGACCCGGCTCGGGGTCCCGGCCCACCCGGAGTCCCGGCCGCCGCCGGGGGGGGCGGCCCGCCCGGGTGGTGCGGCCCGCCCGGGGTCCCGGCTGGGGGGCCCGGCTCGGGGTCGCGGCTCGCCCGGGGGTCCGGCCGACCGCCGGGGCGCCCGCCCGGGTGGTGGCGCTTCAGTTCCGTACCCGCCAGGGCAGCTCCGCGGTGACGGTGGTTCCCTCGCCCAGGGGTGAGTGCACGGCCAGGATCCCGTCCACCGCGTCCAGCCGCTCGGCCAGCCCGGCGAGCCCGCCGCCGGCGGTGATCGCCGCCCCTCCCCTCCCGTCGTCCGCCACCTGGAGCATCAACCGGTTCTCGACCTGCCAGACGTCGATGGTGGCGGTGTGGGCGTGGGCGTGTTTGGAGATGTTCTGGAGGAGTTCGGAGACGGTGAAGTAGGCGATGCCTTCGATGGCGGGTGCGGGGCGTTGGGGGAGGTCGACGTCGACGGTGACGGGGACGGTGCAGCGGGTGGCTATGGCGGAGAGGGCGGCGTCGAGTCCGCGGTCGGTGAGGACGGCGGGGTGGATACCGCGGGCGAGGTCGCGGAGTTCTTGGAGGGCGATTTTCACTTCGCCGTGTGCTTCGTCGACCATGCGGGCGGCTGCTTGGGGGTCTTCGGTGAGTTTTTCCTTGGCGAGGCCGAGGTCCATGGCGAGGGCGACGAGTCGGGCTTGGGCGCCGTCGTGGAGGTCGCGTTCGATGCGGCGCAGGTCGGCGGCGGCGGTGTCCACCACCAACCCCCGATCCGACTCCAGCTCCGACACCCGGCTGGCCAGCCGGGAGGGGCTGAGCAGACCGATGACCAGTCCCCGGTCCACCATCGCCAGCGCCCGGATCACCCAGGGCGTGATCAGGACCAGGGCCAGCCCCACCAGGCTGGTGGCGGCGATCTCGCCCGGGGCGTCCAGGTAGATCGCGTGGTCCCGGTCACCGTAGAGCTGGAGGCCGCCCGTGCCCGCGTAGACCGGGAAGACCCAGCGCCAGAGCGGGTAGGTCGCGAAGGACCAGCCGTACGCCCAGAAGCTCAGCGCCACACTGAAGGCGAAGACGGCCCATGGCATGTGCAGCAACGCGTACAGCAGGTGCCGCCATGACTCACCGCTCTTGAAGAGCGCGGCCGTCCGCTTCATCGTCCCCTTGCCGGACCCGGCGAGCACCGGGGTGGGCGAGGGGATCCTGAGCCCGAGCAGCGCCCGCGCCCGGGCCCGCTCCACCACCCCGAAGCCGCGGCACATGGCCAGGCCGGCGGCGAGCAGCGGTATCCCGATGAAGGTGACCAGCAGGCCGGCGCCCACCGCCATAGCGGTGATGGCCAAGGTGAAGTAGGCCAGGCTCAGCGGAAGGCCGAGCAGGAGGTAGCCGAACTCGCGCCAGGTGCGCGCCTCGAACGGGGCACGCAGCACCGCGGGAAGGTGGTGGCGTCGGGTATCCGGTCCGTAGGCCAGGGCCATCGCAGGGCTCCGTCCGTTTCGTCTGTGTGGTGGGTGGAAGTCGTGGTCGGCGGACGTCGTCGGGGGGGAGAGAGACGCGGTCGGCGAACGTCACTCGTGGAGCCGCGGTCAGCGGACCGGGTGGGCGCCCTCGGTGGCCGGTCGCCAGGGCAGTTCCGCGGTGACGACGGTCGGTCCGCCCACCGGCGAGTCCACCAGGAGCACCCCGTCCACGGCACCGATCCGCTCGGCCAGGCCCGCCATCCCGGTACCTCCGCCGCCGCTGCCGGTGCCCTCGGTACCGGCACCGCCGCTGCGGCCGGTACCGCCCGCGCCGTCGAGCCGGGCGCCGCCGCGCCCGTCGTCCGCCACCTGGAGCATCAACCGGTTCTCGACCTGCCAGACGTCGATGGTGGCGGTGTGGGCGTGGGCGTGTTTGGAGATGTTCTGGAGGAGTTCGGAGACGGTGAAGTAGGCGATGCCTTCGATGGCGGGTGCGGGGCGTTGGGGGAGGTCGACGTCGACGGTGACGGGGACGGTGCAGCGGGTGGCTATGGCGGAGAGGGCGGCGTCGAGTCCGCGGTCGGTGAGGACGGCGGGGTGGATACCGCGGGCGAGGTCGCGGAGTTCTTGGAGGGCGATTTTCACTTCGCCGTGTGCTTCGTCGACCATGCGGGCGGCTGCTTGGGGGTCTTCGGTGAGTTTTTCCTTGGCGAGGCCGAGGTCCATGGCGAGGGCGACGAGTCGGGCTTGGGCGCCGTCGTGGAGGTCGCGTTCGATGCGGCGCAGGTCGGCGGCGGCGGTGTCCACCACCAACCCCCGATCCGACTCCAATTGGGCGATCCGCCGCTCCAGGTCGTCGGAGGGGGAGAGCAGCCCCCGCACCAGGATCCGGTCCACATTGCTCAGCCCGCGGACCAGCAGGGGCAGCACCGGCCACAGCACGAGCAGCGCGACCAGGGTGACGCTGAACGTCAGCACCCCCCACGGGAGGCGCACCACCTCGTACAGCACCGCCCGCCAGGCCACCGGGTCCTTCAACCGCTCCCAGAGCCAGGGCAGCACACCGCCCTGCGACGGCCCCGGCAACGCGCTCGGCTCCTCGATCCGTATCCCGAGCAGCGCCCGGGCCCGCGCACGCTCCGCGCGCCCCAGCAGCCGCGCCCCGGCCAGCCCGAGGGCGAGCAGCGGGGCACCGACGACGGTCACCAGCATCCCGGCGCCGACGGACACCATGGCGATCGCGTAGACAAAGCCGATCACGGCGGCCGGGAAGCTGGTCAGGAGGTACACGACCTCCAGCCAGACCTGCCGGTCGAAGCTGATGCGTGCGGTACGTGCGGTCATGGGAACAGCGTGCCGGTGCCGCACCCGGCGCCGCCATGGGGTGTGTCGGTGGATTCATCCGGGGGTTAACCCCACCCCCGCGCCCGTACCGTCCGCCGTCCCGGCGGGCGGTACGGCTGGCCGCCGGCGCCTGCCCAGGGCCTAGACTCCCGTGCGTACAGATCGCACAAGGACCGCCGGTGACCGCGCGCACCTCGCAGGCGGCGGCGTACACCGAAGCACACGGGCAGGGAACGAGGGAGACGGACGTGCCGGAACCGACCGCGGCGGCGGTGCCGATCGCGGCGAGCGCACCGACCACGGCGACCGCGCCGGGCGCCGCCGGCCCTCTCGCGGCGGACTACTTCCAGAGCTACTCGGTCGTCGGCCTGCTCGCCGTCCTCGGCGTCCTGTTCGTCGCCGCCGCCTTCGGGGCCGGACGGCTGCTGCGGCCCGTCGTCCCCACCCCCGAGAAGCTGCTGACGTACGAGTGCGGTGTCGACCCGGTCGGCGAGGGCTGGGCCCACACCCAGGTCCGCTACTACGTCTACGCTTTTCTGTACGTCATCTTCGCGGTGGACTCGATCTTCCTCTTCCCCTGGGCGACCGTCTTCGCCGCGCCCGGCTACGGCGGCACCACGCTGGTCGAGATGTTCGTCTTCCTCGGCTTCCTCGCCGTGGGGCTGCTCTACGCGTACAAGAAGGGCGTCCTGACATGGACGTGACCCCCACTTCCGGGGCCCCGGTCGACCTCCCCGATCCCCAGCTCCCCTCCGCGACCGGAACCGGCGCGACCCCGGCCACCGGCGGCGGGCGCCTCGGCGCCCTCGCCCGGCTCGCCCCCGAGCCGATGAAGGTGGTCCTCAACTGGGGCCGCCGCTACAGCCTGTGGGTGTTCAACTTCGGGCTGGCCTGCTGCGCGATCGAGTTCATCGCCGCCTCCATGGCCCGCCACGACTTCATCCGGCTCGGGGTGATCCCGTTCGCGCCCGGACCGCGCCAGGCCGACCTGATGGTGGTGTCCGGGACGGTCACCGACAAGATGGCGCCCGCGGTCAAGCGGCTGTACGAGCAGATGCCGGAGCCGAAGTACGTCATCTCCTTCGGCGCCTGCTCCAACTGCGGCGGACCGTACTGGGACTCGTACTCCGTCACCAAGGGCGTCGACCAGATCATCCCGGTCGACGTGTACGTACCGGGCTGCCCGCCCCGGCCCGAGGCGCTGCTCCAAGGCATCCTCAAACTCCAGGAGAAGATCGCCCACGAGTCGCTCGGCGAGCGCTACGGCCACGGCGGCCGCCCGCCGTCCCCGGTCGAGCGGCTCCGCAGCGGCCTGACCCCGCCGCCCGCGGGGGGCCCCTCGTGAACGCCGCCCACGACTCCCTGCCGGACGCCGTCACCGAGGTCTTCGGCCCGGAGGCCACCGCCGAGCGGGCATACGACCTGCTCACCGTGGACGTCCCGGCCACCGGCTGGATCGCCGCCCTGGAGACCGCCCGCTCCGCACTGGCCTGCACCTACTTCGACTGGCTGAGCGCCGTCGACGAGCCCGCCACGGGCTTCCGCGTCTGCGCCCACCTGGTCGCCCTCGACGGCGGCCGGGTGCGGCGGCTGATGCTGCGCACCACCGTGCCGCACACCGCCCCCGAACTGCCGAGCGCCGTCGGCGTCTACGCGGGCGCCGCCTGGCACGAGCGGGAGACGCACGAGATGTTCGGCGTGGTCTTCACCGGCCATCCGCACCTGGTGCCGCTGCTGCTGCCGGAGAACTTCGAGGGCCACCCGCTGCGCAAGGACTTCGTGCTGGCCGCCCGGGTGGCGAAGGCCTGGCCGGGGGCCAAGGAGCCGGGCGAGTCGGAGCACGGCGGCCCGAAGCGGCGCCAGATGCTCCCGCCCGGCGTGCCCGACCCCAACGAGTGGGGACCGCTCAAGGGCCAGCTCCCGCCAGCCCCGGCCCGCCCGACCCGCGAGCGCCCGGCCCGCGCCCCGGGCGACCGGCCGGTACGGCGTACCCGCACGGCCGGCGAGGGCTCGGCCGGCCAGCCCGCCCCCACCGACCCGACCGCCCCGACGGCGGCAGCGCCCGGCGCCCCCGCCCCCGCCGCTGCGGAACCGTCCGAGGCCCCCCGCCCCCGCCGCGCCCGGCGCGCCTCGGACGGCTCGGCCAGCCAGACACCCCCGGCCACCGGTCCGGACACGGCCGGTCCGGACGAGGGGGCCGCCCCGGCGCCGGACGCCGCCCGCCCGCCCCGCCGCAACCGGCGAGCCTCCGAGGGCTCGGTCGGCCAAACCCCGGACACGGCCCCCTCCCCGGATACGGACTCGGGCGCCGCCGCGGACGAACCCTCCGCCCAGCCGCCGGCCCCGGCCGGACCCCGCCGCAACCGCAGCGCGAGCGCGGGCTCGGCCAGCCAGCGCGCCACCGGCCCCGCACCCTCGGAGCGGACGCGGTCCCCCCGCGCCCCGGAGTCCCCGGAGCCCCCGCCCTCCACCGACGACACCTCCGGCGGTACGCCCAGGGGCGCATCGCGGCCGCCGCGCACCCGTAGCTCGGACGCCCCCTGGAACAACCCCCGCCCCGCCTTCGACAACAAGCCCGAGCCCCGCCAGGACCCCCGCCCCGCCGCGCCCGCCGCGAAGACCGACGACCAAGGCGACGGTGCCGACGACGCAACCGCCGAGACCGGCGACGCCGCCAAGGCGGAGAGGACCGCCGAGCCGACCACGGCCGCCGAGGCGGAGAGGGCCGCCGAGCCGAAGAACACGCCCGAAGACCGGGCGCCGGACGGGCCGGGTACGCCGAACACCCCGGACGAGCCAAGCACGCCGGACGCATCGGCCAAGCCGGGCAGCGCGGGCGCGCCGAGCGCGCCGGACCGGTCGAGCGCGCCTCGCACGTCGGCCGAGCCGACCACACCGGCCGAGCCGACAACAGCCGCTGAGGCCGAGAGAGCCACCGGGCCGAAGAACGCGCCCGAAGACCGGGCGGCGGACGGGCCGGGTATGCCGAACACGCCGGACGAGCCAGGCACGCCGGACGAGCCGAATACGGCGGATGCACCGGCCAAGCCGGGCAACGCGGGCGCGCCGAACGAGCCTCATGGGCCTGACACGCCGAGCGCATCCCACCGGCCGAACACGCGAAGCACGCCCGACGAGCCGAGCACGCCGGACGCACCGGCCACGCCAGGCAGCGCAGGCGCGCCGAGTGCGCCGGACCGGTCGAGCGCGCCTCGCGCGCCGGACGAGCCGACCACGGCGGCCGAGCCGACAACAGCCGCCGAGGCCGAGAGAGCCACCGGGCCGAAGAAAACGCCCAAGGACCGCACGCCGGACGAGCCGCGCACCCCGGATGCCCCGCGCACCCCGGACACCCCTCGCACCTCGGACACCCCGGATGCCCCGCTCACCCCGGACACCCCAGACACCCCGGACACCCCCTCCACCCCCGCCGACGATCGACCCACCGAAGGAGACACAGACGCGTGAGCGACGCACTCGACATCGCCCTGCGGCTGCTCGTCGTCTTCGCCGTGTTCCTGGTGCTGCCGCTGGTGGTCGGCCAGACGGAGCACAAGGTCATGGCGCATATGCAGGGGCGGCTGGGGCCGATGTACGCGGGCGGGTTCCACGGCTGGGCCCAGCTGGTCGCGGACGGGGTGAAGTTCGCGCAGAAGGAGGACGTGGTCCCGGCCGACGCCGACCGCCGAGTCTTCCAGCTCGCCCCCGCCGTCGCCCTCCTCCCGTACCTCCTGGTCCTCGTGGCCATCCCGATCGGTCCCGGCGAGGGAGCCGTCGGCCAGGTGGTCGATGCCGGGATCTTCTTCGTGCTCGCCGTGATGGGCGTCGGTGTCCTCGGCTCCCTGATGGCGGGCTGGGCGTCCGCCAACAAGTTCTCCCTGCTCGGCGGTCTGCGCACGGCCGCGCAGCTGCTCGCCTACGAGCTGCCGATGCTGCTCGCCGCCGCCTCCGTGGCGATGGCCGCCGGCACCGTGTCGCTGCCCGGCATCCTGGACGCCTTCGAGTGGTGGTGGCTGCCCTGGCAGATCACCGGCGCCCTGGTCTTCTTCGTCGCGGGCCTCGCCGAGCTCCAGCGGCCGCCGTTCGACATGCCGGTCGCCGACTCGGAGATCATCTTCGGCGCCTACACCGAGTACACCGGTCTGCGGTTCGCGCTGTTCCTGCTCGCCGAGTACGCGGGCATCGTCGTGCTCTGCGGTCTGACCACCGTCCTCTTCCTCGGCGGCTGGCACGGGCCGTTCGGCGCCGACGGACTCGGCTGGCTGTGGACCCTGCTGAAGACGGCCGTCCTCGCCTTCGTCGTCATCTGGCTGCGCGTCAGCTACCCGCGGCTGCGCGAGGACCAGCTCCAGAAGCTCGCCTGGACCACGCTCGTCCCGCTCGCCCTCGCCCAGATCGCCCTCACCGGCGTCGTCAAGGTGGTGATCCAGTAATGCCTCCGATCCCCGGCTCCGGCCTGGCCAAGGGGCTGGCCGTCACGCTGCGGACGATGACGCGCAAGAGCCACACGGCGCAGTACCCGGACGCCCAGCCCGAACTGCCGCCCCGCACCCGCGGGGTGATCGGGCTGTTCGAGGAGAACTGCACCGTCTGCATGCTCTGCGCCCGCGAGTGCCCGGACTGGTGCATCTACATCGACTCCCACAAGGAGACGGTGCCGGCCGCCACCCCGGGGGGCCGGGAGCGCAGCCGCAATGTCCTCGACCGCTTCGCGATCGACTTCGCCCTGTGCATGTACTGCGGTATCTGCATCGAGGTCTGTCCTTTCGACGCGCTGTTCTGGTCGCCGGAGTTCGAGTACGCGGAGACGGACATCCACGAGCTGACCCACGAGCGGGACAAGCTGCGCGAGTGGATGTGGACCGTGCCCGAGCCGCCGGCCCTCGACCCGGGCGCGGAGGAGCCCAAGGAGCTGGCCGCCGCCCGCAAGGCCGCCGACAAGCTCGCCGCCGCCCAGGCCGCCGAAGCCGCCCAGGCCGCCCAGGCCGCCGAGACCACGGGGGCCGCAGGGGCGCCCACTCAGGCCGCCGACGGTCAGCCGGGCCCCGGGGCCCAGGGAGGCACCGAGTGACCCCGCTCGCCACCGCCACCGCCGCGACCGCCCCGGCCGCCACCGCCCCCGGCTTCCTGTCGCCGACCGGTGTGGAGATCGCCTTCCTCCTCGTGGGTGCCGTCACCCTCGGGGCGGCCGTGATCACGGTGACCACCCGGCAACTGGTGCACGCCGCGCTCTGGCTCGTCGTGGCGCTCGGCGGCCTCGCCGTGGAGTACCTGCTGCTGACGGCCGAGTTCATCGCCTGGGTGCAGGTCCTGATCTACGTCGGTTCCGTGGTCGTCCTCCTGCTGTTCGGGCTGATGCTCACCAGGGCGCCGATCGGGCGCTCCCCGGACGCCGACTCGGGCAACCGCCCGGTCGCGCTCGCCGTGGCCGCCGCCGCGGCCGCCGCCCTGCTCTGGGTGGTGGTCGACGCCTTCCGCACCACCTGGATCGACCTGGGCGGCCCGGCCCAGGGCTCCACCCGGGTGTCCGGCGAAATCCTCTTCCGGCACTGGGTGCTGCCCTTCGAGGCGCTGTCGGTCCTCCTCCTCGCCGCGCTGGTCGGCGCCATCGTGCTCTCCCGCCGAAACGGCGACGGGGACGGCGACGGCGACGACGCGAAGGACCTCAAGAGGCAGGGCCCCCACCGCACCGCCCCCGGGAAGGACCGCTGATGCACCTCGCCTATCCGGCGGTCCTCGCCGTCCTGCTGTTCTGCACCGGGCTCTACGGGGTGCTCGCCCGCCGGAACGCGATCCTGGTCCTGATGTCCGTCGAGCTGATGCTCAACGCGGTCAACCTCAACCTGGTCGCCTTCGACGTCTGGCTCCGCGACACCCTGCACGCGGGACAGGCGCTGACCCTCTTCACCATCGCCATCGCCGCGGCCGAGATCGGCATCGGCCTGGCCATCGTGCTGATGGTCCACCGCAACCGCGACACCTCCGACGTCGACCGCCTCCGGGACACCGCCGAGCCGCGCCCCCGCCTGTCCGCCGCCCTCGGTCCCACCGATCCGGGCGCCGACGCGAGCGGCTCCGGTGCCGACGACCCCGAGGCCGACGACTCCGACGCCGACGACCCCGACTCCGACAGCAGCGACCCCGGCCGGGCGGCCGGCGAGAAGGCCGAGGCCACCGCGTGACCACCACGACCCTCGCCGTCCTCGTCCCCCTCCTTCCGTTCCTCGCCGCCGCCGGCGGACTGCTGCTCGGCCGCACCGCGCCCGGGTTCGTCCGCCCGCTGGCCGTCGTGCCGACGCTCGCCACGCTCGGCCTCACCGTGCTGGTGGCCGTCCGGCAGGGCGGGGGAGCGGCGATCGACGCCGCCACCCGGCTCACGCCCACCGGCTCCGTACCGATCGACCTCGCCCTGCACCTCGACGGCTTCGCGGTGCTCACCGCCGTGCTCGTCGCCCTGGTCGCCTGCTGTGTGCAGATCTACTCGACGGCCTATCTGCGCGACGACCCGCGCTACCCCTCGTACGCCGCGCTGGTCTCCCTGTTCACCTCCGCGATGCTGCTCGTCGTCTACTCCGGCGACCTGATGGTGCTGCTGGTCGGCTGGGAGGTCATGGGCATCTGCTCGTACTTCCTGGTCGGCCACTACTGGGAGACCCCCGAGGCCCGGGCCGCCTCGCTCAAGGCCTTTCTGGTCACCAAGCTGGGTGACGTCCCCTTCCTCATCGGGCTCTTCGCCCTGGCCGCCGACGCCGGGACCTTCCGGATCACCGGGGTGCTGGACGCGGTCGCCCAGGGCCGGCTCGACCACCCCACCGTGGTGGCGCTGCTGCTGCTCGCCGGGGTCGCGGGCAAGTCGGCGCAGTTCCCGCTGCACACCTGGCTGCCCGACGCCATGGCCGGCCCCACCCCGGTGTCCGCGCTGATCCACGCCGCCACCATGGTCGCGGCCGGCGTCTATGTCGTGGCCCGGCTCCTTCCCGTCTTCGCCGCCTCCGCGGCCGCCCTCACCGTGCTGGCCGTGCTCGCCGCGATCACCATGGTCGGCTCCGGTATCGCGGCACTCGCCCAGGACGACATCAAGCGGGTGCTCGCCTACTCGACCATCGGCCAGCTCGGCTACATGACCGGCGCCCTGGCCGTCGGGGACCGCGGCGCCGCCCTCTTCCACCTCCTCGCGCACGGCGCCTTCAAGGCGCTGCTGTTCCTCGGCGCCGGTGTGGTGATCCACGCCGCCGGCACCAACTCGCTGGCCGCCATGTCCCGGATGCGCGGCCTGAACCGCCGTATCCCCGACGCCTACTGGACGATGACGATCGCCCTGCTGGCGCTCGCCGCCCTCCCTCCCTTCGCCGGCTTCTTCTCCAAGGAGGCCGTCCTGGTGGCCGCCGAGCACACCGCCCTGGGCGAACCCTCCGCGGCGGGTGGGCAGATCCCGGTCGGCGCCGGCTGGATCGTCCTGGTCTCCGGTCTGCTCACCGCCCTGCTCACCGCCGCCTACGCGACCCGGCTCTGGCTGCTCGCCTTCCGCGGCGACGGCGCCGAGGCGGCGGACCTCCACCCGGCGCTCCGTCCCGGCCGAGCGGAGGAGGCCCCGGCCCGCCAGCCGCTCGCCATGACCGCCGTGCTGTGGGTGCTCGCCGTCCCCTCGCTCGCCTTCGGGCTGGCCGCCCCCTTCCTGCCCGACTGGTTCGACGGCCACCGCCTCACCCCGACGCTCACCACCGCCGTACTCTCCACCGGCGTCGCGCTCGTCGGAGCGCTGGTCACCTACGCCACCTGGCGGCACACCACCGCGCTGGCCGCCCGCACCCCGCTCGGCGCGGTCGCCGCCCACCCGGAGGCCGAGCCCGCCGTCTCCGAGGCGGAGGCCATCGCCAGCCACACCCCCGCCTACGGGGACATCGCCGCCGCCCCCGACCCGGCCGACCCCGGGCGCCTGCTCCTCGGCCCACTGCACCGCCCGGCCGCAGCCGGCTTCCATCTGGACGCCGTCTACTCGGCCCTCTTCGTCCGGCCCGTCCGGGCCGCCGCCTCCCTGGTCGCCTTCCTCGACCGCGAGGTGGTGGAGAGCTACGTCCGCGGCGCGGGCGCCGGCTCACGGCTGCTCGGCTGGACCGTCCGCCGCGCCCAGACCGGCAATGTGCAGACGTACCTCAGCGTGCTGCTGGCCGGCTCCACGGTCCTGGCGGTCGCCGCCGTCGTCCTTGCCCACGTCAACGCCGGATCGTGAGCCGTGCCGTGATCGATATCAGCCCGTCCGTGATGCAGTTCCTTCTCGCGTTCCTCGTGGTCGGCCCGCTCCTCGGCGCCGGCGCCGCCCTGCTCCCGGCCCCGCCGGGACTCAGGGGAAAGTCTCCCGACCAGGCGGTGCTGCGCCACGGTGTCACGGTCACCGCGGCCCTGCTCATCGCCGCCGTCGTCCTCGCGCTCGGCTTCGACCACGACCAGCCGTCCAGGATGCAGGCGACCACCGACATCAGCTGGATCCCCGCGCTGGACGTGCGCATCCACCTCGGCATCGACGGCATCTCCCTCCCCCTTCTGGTGCTCACCGCGCTGCTGACCTTCCTCTGCGCGCTCTACAGCTACTTCTCCCCGCCCACGGGCGCCTCCCCGAAGGCGTTCACCGCGCTCCTCCTCGTCCTGGAAGCCGGGACCATCGCCAGCTTCGCCGTCCTCGACCTGCTGCTGCTCTTCCTGGCCTTCGAGATGGTGCTCATCCCGATGTACTTCCTCATCGCCCGCTGGGGCGGTGCCCGGCGCCAGGCCGCCGCCTGGCGCTTCATCCTCTACACCCTGCTCGGCTCGGTCGTCATGCTGCTCGGCCTGCTCCTCGTAGGCCTGAGGGCGGGCACATTCGACATGGTGGCACTCGCCATTGACAACGGACGCTCACTCACCGTGACCGTGCAGGTCATCGCCGTGCTGGCGATCGGGATCGGGCTCGCCGTGAAGGCCCCGATGTGGCCGCTGCACAGCTGGCTGCCGGACGCCCACACCGCCGCCCCGACCGTCGGCTCGGTGCTGCTCGCCGGTGTCCTGCTGAAGATGGGGACCTACGGCTTCGTCCGGATCGTCGTGCCCGTCGCACCCGACGGAATGCGGGTCTTCGCCCCGTACCTCGCCGCGCTCGCCGTCATCGGCATCATCTACGGCTCACTGGCCTGCCTCGCCCTCGCCCGGACCGGCGCCAAGGGCGACCTGAAGCGGCTCATCGCCTACTCCTCGGTCGGCCACATGGGCTTCGTGCTGCTCGGCATCGCGTCCATGACCCCCACCGGGATCAACGGCGCGCTGTTCGCCAACATCGCCCACGGGCTCATCACCGGACTGCTGTTCTTCCTGGTCGGAGCCGTCAAGGAGCGGTACGGCACGGCCGACCTGGACACCCTCGCTGGGGCCACCGGCGCCGCCCTCTACGGGCGCGCCCCGCGTCTCGGCGGCCTGTTCGCCTTCGCGGCCGTCGCCTCGCTCGGCCTGCCGGGGCTGGCCGGCTTCTGGGGTGAGATGCTCGCCCTCTTCGGCGCCTTCCGCCCCGCCGAGGGCCTCAGCCGCCCCGCCTTCCTCACCTTCACCGCGATCGGCGCCTTCGGCACCCTGCTCACCGCCGCGTATCTGCTGGTGGTGGTGCGCCGCCTCTGCATGGGCCGGGGCCCCACCGCCATCGCCGAGACGGGGACCCGTACCGCAAAGGCCCACGGGGGCGCCGGCACCCCGTCCCGTACCGAGGGCACCCCCCTCGCCGACATCCGGCCGTACGAGGCCGCCGCCTGGGCCCCGCTCGCCGTCCTGACCGTCGTCGCCGGCCTCTGGCCCGCGGTCCTCCTCGGCCTCACCGACCCGGCCGTGCAGCAGCTCCTCGCAGGAGGCAACCAGTGACCGCCGCCACGACCGCCTCCGCCGAGCTCGTCCAGTCCGTCGACTGGGCGGCCATCGCACCCCCGGTGATCACCGCCGTCGTGGCGCTGGTCGCGCTCGTCGCCGACCTCTTCGTCCCCCCGGCACGCCGCCGGCTGCTCGGCTGGACCGCCATCGCCGGGCTGGCCGCCGCGCTGCTCGCGCTGCTGCCGCTGCGAGCGGGCGACCGGTCCACCTTCTGCCTCACCACCGACCCCGCCACCTGCAGTTACACCGCCGACCACTTCACCCTAGCGGTGCAGTTCCTGGTGCTCGGCGGGGCCCTGCTGACCGCCCTGCTCGCGCTCACCGAGACGGAGCCGCGGCGGGACGGGAGCACCGGCCTCCCGGCCGGTGAGTTCTGGTTCCTGCTGCTCTCCTCCACCGCCGGCGCCGCGCTGCTGCCCGCCTCCCGCGACCTCGCCACCCTGGTCGTCGCCCTGGAGGTGGCCTCCCTCCCGGCCTTCGCGCTGGTCGGCCTCCGGCGCGGCGACCGGCTGTCCGGCGAGGCCGCGCTGAAGTTCTTCCTCTCCTCGGTCACCGCGACCGCCGTCACCCTGCTCGGCGTGAGCTTCGTCTACGCCGCGACCGGCAGCCTCCATCTGACCGGTGTCGCCGAGGCCCTGCCGCGGGTGCCGGGGCAGCTCGGCACCCTGGCCACCGCGGGTGTCGCCCTCACCCTGGTGGGCTTCGCCTTCAAGACGGCCGCCGTGCCGTTCCACTTCTGGGTGCCGGACACCTACGCCGGCGCTCCGCTGCCGGTCGCCGCCTATCTGTCGGTGGTCGGCAAGGCGGTCGGCTTCACCGGGCTGATCCTGGTCGCGGTCATCGCCTTCCCCGCGTACGCCGACGTCTGGGGCCCCGCCCTGGCCGTGCTCGCCGCGCTGACCATGACCGCGGGGAACGCCGCCGCCCTGCGCCAGTCCGCCGCCCGCGCGCTCAGCGCCGTACGGCTGCTCGCCTGGTCCTCGGTGGCCCAGGCGGGCTATCTGCTGGTGCCGGTGGCCGCCGCCGCGTACACCGGCGCCGCCGCGGTCGGCGCGACGATCGCGTACGCCCTGATGTACGCGGTGGTCAACCTGGGCGCCTTCGCGGTGGTCGCCCTGGTGGCCCGTACCCACCCGGCCAAGCGGATCGCGGACTTCCGCGGCCTCTACGCCGACCGCCCCGCCGCCGCGCTGGCCCTGGCCTTCTTCCTGCTCTGCCTGGCCGGACTGCCGCCCGGCATCATCGGCCTGTTCGCCAAGGTCACCGTCTTCTCCGCGGCCGTGGACGCGGGCCTGGGCTGGCTCGCCGCGATCATGGCCGTCAACGTGGTGCTCGGCCTCTCCTACTACCTCCGCTGGACGGCCGTCCTCTTCCGCGCCCCGGCCCGTGCGGAAGCGCCGGTTCCGGCAGCCGCCGCCACCGTCTCCGCGGGAACGGCGACCGCCATCGCCCCGGTCAGGGAGCCCGTGCCGCTCCCACTGGCGGCGGCGCTCGCCCTCACCACCGTGGCGGCCGTGGCCCTCTCCGGCTATCCCCAGCTCATCCTGACCTTCGCCGCCCGGAACCTCTTCTGACCTGATCGGTGTGCCCGCGAGGGGTCCAAGCTTCTAGAGTCTTCCCGGCCCCACCGGACGGACCCCCGCCGCCGGGCACCACCCGCATCACGCATCACGCATCATCACAGGGAGCAGCCCGTGCTCAACGGCTTCAAGGACTTCATCCTCCGCGGCAACATCATCACCATGGCGATCGGCCTCGCGGTGGGCGCCGCCTTCACGGCGGTCGTCACGGCGTTCAGCAACGCCTTCATCACCCCGCTGATCGGCATCGCGACCGGAACCGTGGGCGACTTCAGCAAGAAGACCTTCACCGTGCAGGGCGCGCACTTCCCCTACGGCCTCTTCATCAGCGCCGCGCTCGCCTTCGTCATCACCGCCGCCGTGCTCTACTTCTGCGTCGTCGTGCCCATGATGAAGATCCAGAACCGGTTCAAGCGGGACGCCCCCTTCGACATCAAGGCCGCGGTCCGCGACTGCCCCCGCTGCTACACCGAGATCCCGGCCGTCGCCACCCGCTGCGGCCACTGCACCAGCGAGATCGAGCCGCTGCCCGAGGCCCTGGACACCGCCCGGAAGGCAGGCGTGCCCGTCCAGCGGTAACCCCCTCCGCCGCCCCGGAGGGCCCGCCCCTCACCTGTACGGCAGAGCCCGCCGCCCCGCGGACCTGGGAACCCGTGCTTCCCGCCTGGCGTTGACCCACAGGGAAGGGTCCACTGAGGACGTGGACCAGGACCACGGAAAGGGTTCCCCTGCCGCACCACTTGGAGGGCGTACCGTGCACCGCCGGCACAACGGGCTGAAGACCGCTGTACTCCTCGGAGGACTGTCCGCACTCATCATCCTGATCGGCAGTTTCTTCGGGCGTACGGGTCTGGTCGTGGCGCTCCTGGTCGCGCTCGGCACCAACGCCTACGCGTACTGGAACAGCGACAAGCTGGCCCTGCGCGCCATGCGGGCCCGCCCGGTCAGCGAGTTCCAGGCGCCCCAGCTGTACCGGATGGTCCGCGAGCTCTCCACCCAGGCCCGGCAGCCGATGCCCCGGCTGTACATCTCGCCCACCCAGGCGCCCAACGCCTTCGCCACCGGCCGCAACCCGCGCAACGCCGCGGTCTGCTGCACCGAGGGCATCCTCCAGCTCCTGGACGAGCGGGAGCTGCGCGGGGTCATCGGCCATGAGCTGAGCCATGTCTACAACCGGGACATCCTGATCTCCTCGGTCGCCGGAGCGCTCGCCTCCGTGATCATGTTTCTGGTGAACTTCGCCTGGCTGATCCCGATCGGCCGCTCGGACGACGACGAGGGCCCCGGGCTGCTCGGGATGCTGCTGATCATGCTGCTGGGGCCGCTCGCCGCCTCCGTCATCCAGCTGGCCATCAGCCGCTCCCGGGAGTACGAGGCGGACGCCTCGGGCGCCCAGCTCACCGGGGACCCGCTGGCGCTGGCCAGTGCCCTGCGCAAGCTGGAGGCCGGGACCAAGCAGCTGCCGCTGCCGCCCGAGCCCCGCCTGGAGACGGCCAGTCATATGATGATCGCGAACCCGTTCCGGCCCGGGCAGGGCCTTTCGAAGATGTTCTCGACCCACCCGCCCATGGCGGAGCGCATCGCCCGACTCGAACGGATGGCAGGTCCCCGACCATGAAGACAATCCTGAACGTCATCTGGCTCGTCCTCTGCGGCTTCTGGATGTTCCTCGGCTATCTGGCCGCCGGACTGCTGCTCTGCGTCACCATCATCGGCATCCCCTTCGGTGTGGCCGCCTTCCGCATCGGCGTCTACGCGCTGTGGCCCTTCGGCCAGACCGTGGTGGACCGCCGGGACGCCGGCGCCGGCTCCTTCGTCGTCAACGTGCTGTGGCTGATCCTCGCCGGCTGGTGGCTCGCGCTGGGGCACATCCTCACCGGCATCGCCCTGTGCGTCTCGATCATCGGCATCCCGCTGGGCATCGCCAACTTCAAGCTCATCCCGGTCTCGCTGTTCCCGCTGGGCAAGGAGATCGTCCCCACGGACCGCCCCCTGGTCTCCGGCTGGTAACCGTCCCGCCACCCGTTGTCAGTGGCATGGTGCAGCATGAGGCCATGACCGAGTACGTGAGGTACGGGGCGTTCGGCAGGTACCCGACGCCGTCGACAAGCGCCCTCGCCGCGGCGCCCGCCGACGACCCCTGGGGCGTGGACGCGCTCACCCTCGCCGAGGAGCTGGAGCCCCTGCTCGACGGCACGGGCTGGTACGCGGACGAGTACGGCATCCACGGATCGGCCGAGTCCGCCTACGCGGCGCTCGCCAGGCCCGCCGCCCGGGCGTGCATACGTACGGCGTCCCCGCTGCCCGTCCGTACGGCGTCCCCGCTGCCCGTACGGGCGGAGCCCTCCCTGCTCGTCGGCGTCTGACCCCGGCCCGCCTCATCCTCGCCGGCTTCGGAACCTCCACCCGCCGACCGGGCGTCTTCCCCTGTGCACGGCACCGTCGTCCGCCGTCGCACCGTTCCACGAAAGGCGGGTTCCCTCCGTATGTCCATCGTGAGCTGGATCGTTCTGGGCCTGCTGGCCGGAGTCGTCGCCAAGGTCCTGCTTCCGGGCCGGGACCCGGGAGGCCTGATCGGCACCACCCTCATCGGGGTCGCCGGCGCCTTCGTCGGCGGCTGGATCTCGGCGCGCTTCCTCGACCGCCCGATCACCAACGAGTTCTACGACGGCGCCACCTGGCTGGCCGCGATAGGCGGCTCCCTCGTGCTGCTGATCGTCTACCGCGTGCTCTTCGGCCACTCGCGCGAGCGCTGAGGCGCCCCGGTCGGCGCGGTCGCCCCGGTCTGGGCGGGGCCGCGACCGCCGCCCAGTCCCGTCTCGCGCAGGGTGATGTTCAGCCGGCCGGAGTCCAGCCCCGCGGCCGGGTCGCCGGTCCCGGTCAGCACCTTGGGCACCCCGTGGTAGGCGAAGCGAGAGGGCCCGCCGAAGACGAACAGGTCCCCCGACCGCAGCTCGACGTCCGTGTAGGGGCGGCCGCGCGTCTCGGTGTTCCCGAACCGGAAGACACAGGCGTCCCCGATGCTCAGGGACACCACCGGAGCGCTCGACCGCTCCTCCTTGTCCTGGTGCATGCCCATCCGGGCGGCGCCGCCGTAGAAGTTCACCAGGGCCGTGTCCGGGGCGTAGCCGCCGTCGTCGCCGTACGCGTCGGCCACCGCCGCCCGGCCCCACTCGGCCAGCCACTCCGGGAAGGCCGCGACCGGCGCCCCGTTCACGTCGTCGGCCGTACGGGAGTAGCGGTACGGCTGCCAGTGCCAGCCCAGGCAGACCGTCTGCACCGACATCACCCCGCCGTTCGGCAGCACCGTGTGGCGCATCGGCACCGGCCCCCGCGCCCAGCTCCGGCACGCCTCGACCAGCTCCCGCCGGCGCTCGGCCGGCAGCCATCCGGGCAGGTGGACGGCACCGGGGGCGACCTCCTGCCGCCTCCGCTCCACCGGGAACAGCGCGTCCTCCGTCACGACGACGGCACGCCCACCCCGGCCCCGGACGCCACCGGCCCCTCGGCCCCGCCCCCCGTCCCCTCCAACCCGAGCAGCAGCCGCTTGCGGTCCAGCCCGGCCGCGTAGCCGCGCAGTGCCCCGTCCGCGCCGATCACCCGGTGGCACGGGCGGACCACCAGCAGCGGGTTGCGGCCGATCGCGGTCCCGACCGCACGCACCCCCGCGCCGCTCGACCCGACCAGCGCCGCGATCTCCCCGTAGCTGACCGTGGTGCCGTACGGGATGTCCTCCAGCGCCCGCCACACCCGCCGCTGGAAGTCCGTCCCGGCGTCCGCGTACTCCACGTCGAACCGGGTCAGCGTGGAGTCGAAGTAGGCCCGCAGCTGCTCCGTGATGCCGTCGAAGGCCCCCGGCGCGTGCCGCCACCCCTCCCGGACCACGGCGCCGCCCTTCTGGCCCGGCAGGGACAGCGAGACCAGCGCGGTCCGCCCGGGCCGCCCGGCATCCTCGCTGCCGACCAGCAGCATGTCGCCGAGCGGGCTCTCGGTATACGCGTACACCGTCATGATCCGTCCCTTCCTTCCGTCCCCGTCCTCGTTCCCGTCCCCGTCTTCACCGTCCAGTCTGGCGGTGTGCCCGGGCCGGGGCTGGCGGGTTTCGGACAGCGACGCCCCACTGCGCCGGGCCCCGACGCCGCCCCCGACACCGACGGCCGCCGACCGCGCCACCCGAGCGCGATCAGCGGCCGTCCGCCACCGCTCCCACCGGCAGTCCACGTCCTGCCGGTGGTCACGTCCTACCGGTAGTTCACGAACTGCAGGGCGAACTCGAAGTCCTGGCCCTTCAGCAGCGCGATCACGGCCTGGAGGTCGTCCCGGCTCTTGGAGCTGACCCGCAGCTCGTCGCCCTGCACCTGGGCCTTCACGCCCTTCGGCCCCTCGTCACGGATGATCTTCGCCACCTTCTTGGCGTTGTCCTGGGAGATGCCCTCCTCGATGGACGCGAAGATCTTGTACTCCTTGCCGGACAGCTGCGGCTCGCCGGCGTCCAGTGCCTTCAGCGAGATGCCGCGCTTGATCAGCTTGGACTGGAAGACGTCGAGGATCGCGTTGACCCGCTCCTCGGAGTTCGCCTGCATCAGGATCTTCTCGCCGGACCAGGCGATGGAGGCCCCGACGTTCTTGAAGTCGTAGCGCTGCGAGATCTCCTTCGCGGCCTGGTTGAGGGCGTTGTCGACCTCCTGCCGCTCGACCTTCGAGACGATGTCGAAACTGGAGTCGGCCATGTCCTGTGGCTCCTTGGTTCGGGTGCGTACGGATGTGCGGACACGTACGGGCGCACCTGCGCGTACGGTCTGCCGGGAGTGGCGACCGGACCCCGGCCGCACCGCAAAGCCTAGCCACCCGGACCCACCGGAAGCGCTGATCAATCGGGTGGCAGAGCACCCCCTGGCATCAGGTATCGTTTACGTCGTTGCCACGGAGAACCGCCCCAAAGCGGCCCCTTCCACGGCGACGTCCCATGGCGGTGTGCCCGAGTGGCCAATGGGAGCGGACTGTAAATCCGTCGGCGTAGCCTACCCAGGTTCGAATCCTGGCGCCGCCACACGACGAGACGGCCCCTGACTGCGGAAACGCGGTCGGGGGCCGTTCTCGTTGCTTCCCGGAAGCAGGGAGCGGGCGGGGCGAGGCCCGGACGCCCGCCACTTCAGCTCGCAGGGCCCGTATCGGCAGGGCCCGTGTCGGCTAGGCGGAAGGCGAGGTCGGTCTGCCAGTGGGCGGGGTCGGGGTGGGCGCGGGGGTCGGTGCGGAGGATCTCCAGGCGGCAGCCCCAGCGCTCGACGCCGTCCACCTCGCGCATGTCCCAGTCCAGGCCCTCGGTCCTCGCCCAGTCGCGCAGGGCGGCTTCCGTGTCGGGGAGCAGGTCCGGGGGGCCGGTGTGGGTGAGGACGGCGTAGCGGCCGGCGGGGAGGAGGGCGACGCCGACGTCGCCCTCCGGCTCCGGGAGGGCGGCGACCGGGATGCCCGCCTCCACCTCCGACTCGCCGTCCAGGTGGAGGGAGTTGTAGCGGAAGAAGGGCGCCCCGTCCGCCTGGACGTCCCGGGCCGCGAGCCAGGCGGCCAGTTCGGGCAGCCGGTCCGCGATCGCGGCGAAGCCGTCCATGCGCACGGTGCGGCGCAGGAAGGCGTACGGCTGCTCGGGGCGGGACCGCACCTCCGGACCGGACGTCACAAAGTCCTGGCCGGCCGGGGTCTCATCGGCTGTCAGATCGCCGTTCCCCTGCGCCATCAGTTCCCCGCGATGTCCTTGACGGCGACCGTCACCGGCACCGAGCCGCCGACCAGTTCCAGGGTGAGGCCCACGGCCGCCGGGGTCTCGACCAGTTCGGCGAGGACGGCGGCCACGTCGTCGCGCGGTACCGGGCCGCGACCGGTCGACGCCTCCAGCCGGACCAGCCCGGTGCCCGCGTCGTTGGTCAGCATGCCGGGCTTGAGGATCGTCCAGCCCAGCCCCGCCAGGGACCGCACATGGGCGTCCGCCTCGCCCTTGGCCCGCAGGTAGATGTCGAAGACCTCGTCGCCCTGGTGGTCGGGGTCGGCCCCCATCGAGGAGACCAGGACGAACCGCGGCACCCCCGCCCGTACCGCCGCGTCGGCGAAGAGCACCGCCGCGTCCCGGTCGACGGTCTGCTTGCGCTCGACCCCGCTGTCCGGGCCCGCGCCCGCCGCGAAGACCGCCACATCGGCACCGGCCAGGACGGACTCGACCGCCTCGATCGCCGCCGACTCCAGATCCAGCTCCACGGGCTCCGCGCCCGCCTCCCGCAGGTCGTCCGCCTGATCCGGGTCGCGGATCAGCCCCGCCACCTGGTGCCCGCCTGCCGAGAGCAGCCGCTCCAGCCGCAGGGCGATCTGACCGTGTCCTCCAGCGATGACAATGCGCATGCTCCCGACCGTACGACTCGGCCGCCCGAAACGCGCAGTGAGCGCGCGGGTTCCCCCTACCACCAGGGCACCTCATCGGCGGTAGGGAGCTCTACGGGCGGGGCTCGGGGCGGCCCTGGCGGGGGAGGTCCAGGGCGCCGGCGGAGTCGCAGTACTCCCGTACCGCGCTGGTCCGGGCGACCACCCGGCCCCGGTGCACCACGATGCGGCTGTACGCCAGGGACAGCGCCCCTGACAGCCGCTCACCCCGCACCGCCAGCAGCTCGGCGGGGAAGCCCGCCTCCACCCGTACGCCCGGCAGCCCCATCGCCTGCCTGGCCTCGCCGCTGACCGCCGCGTACGCCTCCTCCGGCCGCAGTCCCGCCTGCGAGGCCAGCAGGAACGCGGCCTCCAGGGGATCTCCGCGCCCCACCGGGTTGGCCAGGTCGCGCAGTGCGCCGCCGCCGGCCGCCACCCGCACCCCCGCCGACCGCAGCAGCCGCACCGGCGCCACCTCCCGGGTGTCGGTGCCCGCGCAACCGCCCTGCGGCAGGCAGACCACCGTCACCCCGGTGGCCGCGAGCTGGTCGGCGGCCCGCCCGGCCACCTCGGCCGGCAACCGGCCCAGCGCTCCGCACGGGCCGATCACCACTCCGGGGCGCAGCCCGCCGGCCATCGCCGCCAGCCGCGCCAGCCGGGCCGGGTCGTCCCCGTCCAGGTGCAGATCGACCGGGCGGCCGTGCTCCGCCGCCACCTCCAGCACGGCCTCCACGTACCCCGCCGGATCGGGGTCCAGATCGGGCCGCCCCCCGACCACCGAGGCGCCCATCCGCACCGCGTCCCGCAGCATCGCCAGACCGTCCGCGCCCGCCACCCCGGTCAGCAGCCGGGGCACCGCGACCGTCGCCAGCTCGGCCAGCCCGTGCAGCGACCGGCGGGCCTGGAGCACCGCCTCCAGCGCTCCCAGTCCCTGCACATCCCCGATCCGCACCTGCGCCCGCAGCGCCGTCGCGCCGTGTCCCAGCTGGAGCAGGGCCGCCTCGGTGGCCCGGCGCTCCACCTCCTCCGGGGTGTACGGGACGGGGCCGGGCGCGTCGGCGGTCAGCGCGGTGTCGGCATGGGCGTGCGGCTCGGCCGGGGCGGGCAGCAGCAGATACCCCCCGAGGTCGACCCTGGCCCCGTGCGCGGGGAGGCTGCCCGCCGTACCGACCGCCTCGATGCGGCCCCCGGCCAGCCTGACGTCCACGGTCCGGCCGTCCGCCAGTCGGGCGCCGCTCAGCAGCAGCGCCGTGGCGTCGGTGGTGGCGCTCTCGGATGGTCGCGGCTGCTGGCTGTCGAAGGACATCGGGCTCCTGGCGTGGCTCGGGTGCGCCGCCGCCCGGGAGAGGGAGGGCGGTGGGGGCGCGGACGGGCGGCATGGGGGCGCGGAGAGGGGGGGGAGGAAGAGGGGAGCGGGTGCGCTGGGTAGGTGAATGATCACACAGGGTGAGACGAGCCTAGGGCGCCCGGGGCGGAGGGGCGTGGAGGGGCGCATGGGGGCGCGTTAGTCGTACCGGCGCGGTGGCGGACGGGAGCCGGGCGGAATGCGCCCGCGCCGCGCGACGCCGTACGCCGGTACCGCCGGCGGTCGGGGGGCCGGCGGGGCGCGCGTCGAGAGCCCGGCACGGTGGCGGGCGGGAGGCGATCACGGGCCCGGCGAGGCGGTGATCAGAGGCCGGGTGGGGCGGCCGGCCAGGGTGGTGTGGGCGCGGTGAAACGGATTTGGGCGAACGGCGGACGACCGTGTAATGTCTTCATCGCTCGCCCCAATAGCTCAGTCGGTAGAGCGTCTCCATGGTAAGGAGAAGGTCTACGGTTCGATTCCGTATTGGGGCTCTGATGTCGGTGACCCTCGCCCTCGGGCGGGGGGAGCCAGCATCGAAGCGGTGTAGCTCAGTCGGTAGAGCAAGCGGCTCATAATCGCTGTGTCACCGGTTCAAGTCCGGTCACCGCTACTCACTAAGTGTAGCCGATTGCAGGGTCGGTCCTTCGATCGGCTACTCTTTCTTGCGTTCATCCGTCCATCCGTCCGTCAAGGAGCACTCACGTGGCTGCCACCGACGTCCGCCCGAAGATCACGCTGGCCTGCGTGGAGTGCAAGGAGCGGAACTACATCACCAAGAAGAACCGGCGCAACAACCCGGACCGTCTTGAGATGAAGAAGCACTGCCCTCGCTGCAACTCGCACACCGCGCACCGCGAGACTCGCTGAATCAGGCTCGTACACGAGGCCGCTCCCCATCCGGGGGCGGCCTCGTGTCGTTTGTCGCTGATATTGATCGCTTCAGGAGGTAACGCGTCCATGGCGCTCGACCAGTCCTTCGTAGGGCGGAGCTATCCGCCCACCGCCCCCTACGAGGTGGGGCGGGAGAAGATCCGCGAATTCGCCGAGGCGATCGGCGACGCGAATCCCGTCTACCTCGACGCGGAGGCGGCGAAGGCGCTCGGACACCCGGAGGTGATCGCCCCGCCGACCTTCGTGTTCGCCATCACCTTCCGTGCCGCCGAGCAGGTGATCGGGGACCCGCAGCTCGGGCTGGACTACAACCGGGTGGTCCACGGCGACCAGCGGTTCGCGTACACCCGCCCGGTACGGGCCGGGGACCGGCTCGCCGTCACCTCCACCATCGAGAAGATCAAGTCGATGGCGGGCAACGACATCCTGGACATCCGGGGTGAGGTGCACGACGAGGCCGGGGAGCACGTGGTGACGGCCTGGATCAAGCTGGTGGCCCGCGCCGCCGACGAGGAGGCCTGAGCCGATGACCGCGAAGATCGCGTACGACGAGGTCGAGGTCGGCACCGAGCTGCCGGCGCAGAGCTTCCCGGTGACCCGCGCCACGCTGGTGCGGTACGCGGGCGCCTCCGGTGACTTCAACCCGATCCACTGGAACGAGAAGTTCGCTGTCGAGGTCGGCCTGCCGGACGTCATCGCGCACGGCATGTTCACCATGGCCGAGGCCGCCCGGGTGGTCACCGACTGGGTCGGCGACCCGGGCGCGGTGGTCGAGTACGGCGTGCGCTTCACCAGGCCGGTCGTGGTGCCCAACGACGACACCGGCGCACTGATCGAGGTCAGCGCCAAGGTCGCCGCCAAGCTGGAGGAGAACAGGGTCCGGGTCGACCTGACCGCGACCAGCGCCGGGCAGAAGGTGCTGGGCATGGCCCGCGCGGTGGTCCGGCTGGCGTGAGCCGCCGCACGGCCACCGCCCGGGCCGCCACCCGGGCGGTGGCCGTACGCGCTCCCGGCGGTGCGGGACGCCGGACGATCGGGCCCGCCCGTCTGCCCCGTAACCTTGCACCCGTGCACGTACTCCACGACGCCCCCCTCGCGCCCCTGACGACCTTCCGGCTCGGCGGGCCCGCCACCCGGCTCGCGACGGCGACCACCGACGACGAGGTGATCGCCGCCGTCCGCGAGGCGGACCAGAGCGGCACCCCGCTGCTGATCATCGGCGGCGGATCCAACCTGGTCATCGGCGACAAGGGCTTCGAGGGCACCGCCCTGCGCATCGCCACCAGCGGCGTCATGCTGGACGGCACCCGGCTGGAGCTGGCCGCCGGCGAGAACTGGTCGGAGGCCGTCGCCCGTACCGTCGAGGCGGGGCTCGCCGGGATCGAGTGCCTGGCCGGCATCCCCGGCTCGGCCGGCGCCACCCCGATCCAGAACGTCGGGGCGTACGGCCAGGAGGTCTCCACCACCATCACCGAGGTCGTCGCCTACGACCGGCGCACCCGGGAGACCGTGGTCGTGCCGAACGCCGAGTGCGCGTTCTCCTACCGGCACAGCCGTTTCAAGGCCGACCCCAGCCGCTATGTGGTGCTGCGCGTCCGCTTCGAGCTGGAGGACGCCGGCGGGATGAGCGCCCCGCTCCGGTACGCCGAGACGGCCCGCGCCCTCGGGGTGGGCGTGGGGGACCGGGTGCCCGCCGCCGACGCCCGCAGGACGGTGCTCGCGCTGCGCGCCGGCAAGGGCATGGTGCTGGACGCCGAGGACCACGACACCTGGTCCGCCGGGTCCTTCTTCACCAACCCGATCCTGACCGACGAGGCGTACGGGATCTTCCTCGACCGGGTCCGCGAGCGGCTCGGCGGGGACACCGCCCCGCCCGCCTACCCGGCCGGCGAGGGGCTGACCAAGACCTCGGCCGCCTGGCTGATCGACAAGGCCGGCTTCACCAAGGGGTACGGCTCCGGCCCGGCCCGGATCTCCACCAAGCACACCCTCGCGCTCACCAACCGGGGCGAGGCCACCACCGAGGACCTGCTCGCGCTCGCCCGCGAGGTGGTCGAGGGCGTCCGGGACGCCTTCGGGGTGACCCTGGTCAACGAGCCGGTGACGGTCGGCGTCAGCCTCTGAGCCCACTCCCGCGGTCGGCGGTACGTCAGTAGGCCACGGCCACCGGCTGCCGTACCGTCGCCGGGTCGTCGACCATCGCCAGCATGGCGTGCGCCACGTCCGCCCGGGCGATGGCGGCCCCGCCCCGCAGTGAGGCGCCCACCGCCGTGCGGTAGCGGCCGGTCCCCGCGCGGTCGAGCAGCCGGGGCGGCCGCACCGCCGTCCACTCCGTGGCACTGCGCCGCAGCTGCTCCTCCATGGCCCGCAGATCGTCGTAGTGCGCCCCGCAGCACCCGGGAGACGATCGGGGTGAGGAGGCGCAGCGCCAGGGTCTCCCGCTCCGGTACGGGGCCCAGCGGCGCCGCGCTCACCGCCAGGAACCGCGAGACGCCCTCCGCCTCCATCGCCCGCAGCACCGCCGTGGTCAGGGACGCGGCCACGCCCACCTGGGCGCGGCCGCGCGGGCCGAGCGCGGAGAGCACCGCGTCCCGGCCGGCCACCGCCGGCCGCAGCGCGTCCGGCTGGTCCATCCGGGGGACCGTGAACACCTCCAGGCGCTCCCCGGTGACGGTCAGCCGGGACGGATCACGTACCACCGCCGTCACCTGATGACCGGCCGCCAGTGCCTGGCCGACAAGCTCCCGGCCGATTCCGCCGGTCGCCCCGAACACCGTGAGCCGCATCGGATCCCGCCTTCCGGACCGGAGACCGCCGGGTGGGTGAGTGCTCACTTCCCCCGTGAGTGAGCAGCCACCTACCGCGGGTGGTCCACCTGGGTGGGTGAGTGACCACCCACCTGTGTGGGTGAGTGCTCACTCACCCACTAGGATGGGCGCCCCGGCGGGCCGCCGTCAACACCGGCCGGACCGCGACCGACCGCGACCGACCACGACCGGAGAGCGAGGCCCCCACGTGACGAAGCCCGCGCGGGAGCGCATCCTGGACGCGGCCCACGAGTTGTGGCGCGGGATCGGCCTCGCCCGTACCACCACCAAGGAGATCGCCCGGGCGGCCGACTGCTCCGAGGCGGCGCTGTACAAGTTCTACGGCAGCAAGGAGGAGCTGTTCGTCGCCGTGTTGCGGGAGCGGCTGCCCCGGCTCGGTCCACTGCTCGAACGGCTCACCGCCGACCCCGGCGGGCGCACGGTCGAGGAGAACCTCACCGACGTCGCCCGGCACGCCGCCCTCTTCTACGCGGAGAGCTTCCCGATCGGCGCCTCGCTCTACGCCGAGCCCCGGCTCAAGGAGCGGCACGACGCCGTCCTGCGGGAGCTGGGCGCCGGACCCCACCAGCCCGTCGAGGCGCTGACCCGCTACCTCACCGCCGAGCGGGATGCCGGCCGGCTGCGCCCCGGAGCCGACCCCTCGGCCGCCGCCTCACTGCTCCTCGGCGCCTGTGTGCACCGGGCGTTCGCCTACGAGGCGACCCCCGCGGGCCGTCCCCCGCAGGGCCTGGACGCCTTCGCCGCCTCCCTCGCCCGCACCCTGCTGGCCGGCATCGGACCGGACGCGGGGGATGCGGCGGGCTAGGACCCCAGCCATTCGTCCACGCCGGCCAGCAGCTTCGCCCGGACATCCTCCGGGGCCGCCGAGCCGCGCACCGACTGGCGGGCCAGCTCGGCCAACTCCTCGTCGGTGAAGCCGTGGTGGGCCCGGGCGAACTCGTACTGGGCGGCCAGCCGGGAGCCGAACAGCAGCGGGTCGTCCGCCCCGAGCGCCATCGGCACCCCCGCCTCGTAGAGCGTCCGCAGCGGCACCTGCTCCGGCTTCTCGTACACCCCCAGCGCCACATTGGACGCCGGGCACACCTCGCAGGTCACGCCCCGCTCGGCCAGCCGGCGCAGCAGCCGCGGGTCCTCCGCCGCCCGTACGCCGTGCCCGATCCGCGCCGCGCCCAGGTCGTCCAGGCAGTCCCGTACCGAGGCCGGGCCGGTCAGCTCGCCGCCGTGCGGAGCGGCCAGCAGCCCGCCCTCCCGGGCGATGGCGAACGCCCGGTCGAAGTCCCGGGCCATCCCGCGCCGCTCGTCGTTGGAGAGCCCGAAGCCGATCACCCCGCGGTCCGCGAACCGCACCGCGAGCCGGGCCAGGGTGCGGGCGTCCAGCGGGTGCTTCATCCGGTTCGCCGCGACGATCACCCGCATCCCGAGCCCGGTCTCCCGGGAGGCGGAGTCCACCGCGTCCAGGATGATCTCCAGCGCCGGGATCAGCCCGCCGAGCCGGGGGGCGTACGAGGTGGGGTCGACCTGGATCTCCAGCCACCCCGAGCCGTCCCGGACGTCCTCCTCGGCCGCCTCGCGCACCAGGCGCACGATGTCCTCCGGCTCCCGCAGGCAGGAGCGCGCCGCGTCGTACAGCCGCTGGAAGCGGAACCAGCCCCGCTCGTCGGTCGCCCGCAGCTTCGGCGGCTCGCCTCCCCGCAGCGCGTCGGGCAGGTGGATGCCGTACTTGTCGGCCAGCTCCAGCAGGGTGCCGGGGCGCATCGAGCCGGTGAAGTGCAGGTGCAGATGGGCCTTCGGCAGCAGACGCAGATCGCGCGGGGGGTGAGGGTGCTCCATCCCAGGATCCTGCCAAAGGCGGCGCGCCGAGGGCAGCCCCTTTCCCTGTCCGGGCCCTGATCGGGTGCTTGCCAGAACGCGAGAGCGGGCCCGGGGAGGCGTCCCCGGACCCGCTCGCAGGCGGTGTACGCCGGTCAGTCGCGCGCCTCGGCCAGCAGCTTCTGCACCCGCGAGATGCCCTCGACCAGGTCCTCGTCGCCCAGCGCGTAGGACAGCCGCAGATAGCCGGGGGTGCCGAACGCCTCACCCGGCACGACCGCCACCTCGACCTCGGTGAGGATCAGCTCGGCCAGCTCCACCGTGGTCCGCGGGCGCTTGCCGCGGATCTCCTTGCCCAGCAGGGCCTTCACCGAGGGGTACGCGTAGAAGGCGCCCTCGGGCGTCGGGCAGAGGACGCCGTCGATCTCGTTGAGCATCCGCACGATGGTCTGGCGGCGGCGGTCGAAGGCGGTCCGCATCTCGGCGACCGCGTCCAGGCTGCCGGAGACCGCGGCCAGCGCGGCGACCTGCGCCACGTTGGAGACGTTGGAGGTGGCGTGCGACTGGAGGTTGGTCGCCGCCTTCACCACGTCCTTGGGGCCGATGATCCAGCCCACCCGCCAGCCGGTCATCGCGTAGGTCTTCGCCACCCCGTTGACCACGACGCACTTGTCGCGCAGCTCGGGCAGGAGCGCGGGCAGCGAGGTGAACTCCGCGTCCCCGTATACCAGGTGCTCGTAGATCTCGTCGGTCAGCACCCACAGGCCGTGCTCGACGGCCCAGCGGCCGATCGCCTCGGCGTCCTCGCGGCTGTAGACCGCGCCGGTGGGGTTGGACGGGGAGACGAAGAGCACGACCTTGGTGTTCTCGGTGCGGGCCGCCTCCAGCTGCTCCACGGACACCCGGTAGCCGGTGGTCTCGTCGGCCACCACCTCCACCGGGACACCGCCGGCCAGCCGGATGGACTCCGGGTAGGTCGTCCAGTACGGGGCGGGCACGATGACCTCGTCACCCGGGTCCAGGATCGCGGCGAACGCCTCGTAGATCGCCTGCTTGCCGCCGTTGGTCACCAGCACCTCGGCCGGGTCGACCTGGTAGCCGGAGTCCCGCAGCGTCTTCTCGGCGATGGCCTTCTTCAGCTCGGGCAGGCCGCCGGCCGGGGTGTAGCGGTGGTACTTCGGGTTGCGGCAGGCCTCGATCGCGGCCTCGACGATGTAGTCCGGCGTCGGGAAGTCGGGCTCACCGGCGCCGAAGCCGATCACCGGACGCCCGGCGGCCTTCAGGGCCTTGGCCTTGGCGTCCACGGCGAGGGTCGCGGACTCGGAGATCGCGCCGACTCGGGCGGAGACCCGGCGCTCGGAGGGAGGAGTAGCAGCGCTCATGCGGCCCATCGTCCCAGACCCCGCGGGGCCCCCGTACCCGGGTTTCGCGGTACGGGCGGGATGTGTACGGCCGTGCGGCGGGGCCGGCCGGGGCGGGGGCGCCGCCGCTTTCTGTTCGACGGGAGGCCGCTGACCACGTACACTCACTGCTCGTTGGCTCGCACCGACCACCGCTCCCGATGCGGTACGTTGGTGGAGAACGACAGAGGGTCGTAGCTCAATTGGTAGAGCACCGGTCTCCAAAACCGGCGGTTGGGGGTTCAAGTCCCTCCGGCCCTGCTCCACACACCGCCAGGATGTGTGCGCAGGTATGTATGTCATTGCACCGCCGTGCGGCTCAACCCGGGCGCGGCACGGCCGACCCGGAATCAGGTGAGAGACATGACGGACGCCGTAGGCTCCATCGACATGCCTGATGCCGAGGACGAGGCCCCCAAGAAGAACCGCAAGGGCGGCAAGCGCGGCAAGAAGGGCCCGCTGGGCCGTCTCGCGCTCTTCTACCGGCAGATCATCGCCGAGCTGCGCAAGGTCGTCTGGCCCACCCGCAGCCAGCTGTCGACATACACCACCGTCGTGATCATCTTCGTCGTCGTCATGATCGGTCTGGTGACCGTGATCGACCTCGGCTTCCAGGAAGCAGTCAAGTACGTCTTCGGCTGATTCCCGCGGAGGGCGCCCCGTCGGGCGCCCCTTTTCGCATGTTCCACCCCATCTGTATCCAGGAAGAAGCAGCCACCGTGTCTGACCCGAACCTGAACGAGTCCGCCCAGGACGAGCTCGACATCGTCAAGGCGGCCGACGAGGACCAGGCGGAAGCTGCGGACGCCGCCGCCGGCGAGGCCGCCGAGGAAGAGGCGCTGCACGTCGAGGACGAGGCGCTGACCGAGGACGAGGCCCTGGTCGAGGAAGAGTCCCTCATCGAGGCCGAGGACGAGGCCCTGGTCGAGGACGACGCCGTGGAGGCGCAGCCGGTCGCGGTCGCGCAGGACGTCGAGGCCGCGGTGGACGCCGAGGGCGCCGCCGACGCCGAGGACGCCGCGCTGGCCGAGGAGGAGGCGGAGGCGGAGCCCGACGCCGCGCCCGAGGCCCCGGTCGACCCGGTCGCCGCGCTCCGCGACGAGCTGCGCGGGCTGCCCGGCGAGTGGTACGTGATCCACACCTACGCGGGCTACGAGAAGCGCGTGAAGGCCAACCTGGAGCAGCGCGCCGTCTCGCTCAACGTCGAGGACTTCATCTACCAGGCCGAGGTCCCCGAGGAAGAGATCGTCCAGATCAAGAACGGCGAGCGGAAGAACGTCCGGCAGAACAAGCTGCCCGGTTACGTCCTCGTCCGCATGGACCTCACCAACGAGTCCTGGGGCGTCGTCCGCAACACCCCCGGCGTCACCGGCTTCGTGGGCAACGCCTACGACCCGTACCCGCTGACCCTGGACGAGATCGTCAAGATGCTCGCCCCGGAGGCCGAGGAGAAGGCCGCCCGCGAGGCCGCCGAGGCCGAGGGCAAGCCCGCCCCCGCCCGCAAGGTCGAGGTGCAGGTGCTGGACTTCGAGGTCGGCGACTCGGTCACCGTCACCGACGGCCCCTTCGCCACCCTCCAGGCCACCATCAACGAGATCAACGCCGACTCCAAGAAGGTCAAGGGCCTGGTGGAGATCTTCGGCCGCGAGACCCCGGTCGAGCTGAGCTTCGACCAGATCCAGAAGAACTGACGGATCCAAGCAGTCTTCCGACAGGTCAGGTCGGCCTCCGGGCCGTGCCTGACCTGTCGGTTTTTGGCCGTACAGCCATACCCGTTATCGTTGTGCGGTATGCCTCCATCCGGATGACCGGACGGTGGCTGGAAAACTCTCACTAGGACCCGGAGAGAGCTATGCCTCCCAAGAAGAAGAAGGTCACGGGGCTTATCAAGCTCCAGATCCAGGCCGGCGCGGCCAACCCGGCCCCGCCGGTCGGCCCCGCGCTGGGCCAGCACGGCGTCAACATCATGGAGTTCTGCAAGGCCTACAACGCCGCGACCGAGTCGCAGCGTGGCATGGTCGTGCCGGTGGAGATCACGGTCTACGAGGACCGCTCCTTCACCTTCATCACCAAGACTCCGCCGGCCGCCAAGCTGATCCTCAAGGCCGCGGGTGTGGACAAGGGCTCCGGCGAGCCGCACAAGACGAAGGTCGCCAAGCTGACGCGCGACCAGGTCCGCGAGATCGCCACCACGAAGCTCCCCGACCTGAACGCCAACGACCTCGACGCCGCCGAGAAGATCATCGCCGGCACCGCCCGTTCCATGGGCATCACCGTCGAGGGCTGACGTTCCCCGGTCGGAGGCTGAGCATCAGCCCCGTACCCCAGTGGCAGGGCCAGCGCCGGCCCGGACCACGACTCCACCCCTGAACAACGCAGGAGAAGAAGTGAAGCGCAGCAAGGCTCTCCGCAGCGCGGACGCCAAGGTCGACAAGACGCGTAGCTACGCGCCGCTGGAGGCCGTCCGTATCGCCAAGGACACCGCCGCCACCAAGTTCGACGGCACCGTCGAGGTCGCCTTCCGCCTGGGTGTCGACCCGCGCAAGGCGGACCAGATGGTCCGTGGCACCGTGAACCTCCCGCACGGCACCGGCAAGACCGCCCGGGTCCTGGTCTTCGCGACCGGTGACCGTGCTGCGGCCGCGGAGGCCGCCGGCGCCGACATCGTCGGCTCGGACGAACTGATCGACGAGATCTCCAAGGGCCAGCGCCTGAACGAGTTCGACGCGGTCGTCGCCACCCCGGACCTCATGGGCAAGGTCGGCCGCCTCGGCCGCGTCCTCGGCCCGCGTGGTCTCATGCCGAACCCGAAGACCGGCACCGTCACCATGGACGTCGCCAAGGCCGTCACCGAGATCAAGGGCGGCAAGATCGAGTTCCGCGTGGACAAGCACTCCAACCTCCACTTCATCATCGGCAAGGTCTCCTTCGACGAGACCAAGCTGGTGGAGAACTACGCGGCCGCCCTTGAGGAGATCAACCGCCTCAAGCCGTCCGCCGCGAAGGGCCGCTACATCAAGAAGGCGACCCTGACCACCACCATGGGCCCCGGCATCCCGCTGGACCCGAACCGCACCCGCAACCTCCTCGTCGAGGAGGACCCGGCCGCCGTCTGAACCTGACGACCGCCGCGGGCACCGCGTGCATCCGGCCCCCGTCCCCTCCGCACGCCGGAGGGGACGGGGGCCGTCCGCGTGTACGGGGGCGGGGGCGCTCGTGTACGAGGGTTGGAGGCGTTCGGGTACGCGGCCGAGGCGGGGGCGGGCGCCACCGGGCCCGTACGGAGCCTCCCGCACCCGTACAGGGTCCGTACGGGCCCGCCCAGGCCCCCCGTCCCGTACGCCCGCACCGTCGGCCCCGCGCCGCAGCCCCGCGCCGGTCCCGCACCGTCGGCCCCGCGCCGGTCCCGCACCGTCGGCCCCGCGCCGGTCCCGCACCGTCGGCGCCTCACCCGGATGGCCCGATTTGCATGGCGGCGTACCGCTCCCGTACGCTTCCCCGGAAGCCAAAGACCGCTGGTCGCTGACGTGCGCTCCCGTAGCCGCGACAGCCGAAGGATTCCGCTGATCGCGGACGGCCTGCGCAGGTGACAGTGGATGAACTCCCAGAATTCCGGTTCTGGTCGAGTCACGCCCCGTGCGCCTGCGCCGGGGCGTTTCGTTTTGCGCAAGTCTCCTTCCCTTTCAGCGAGCGCGGTCCTGAATCACCCGGAAGGAGGCCGAGGCTCATGGCGAGGCCCGACAAGGCTGACGCGGTTGCCGAGCTGACGGACAAGTTCCGCAGCTCGAACGCCGCCGTGCTGACCGAGTACCGCGGTCTCACCGTGGCGCAGCTCAAGACGCTGCGCCGTTCGCTCGGTGAGAACGCCCAGTACGCCGTGGTGAAGAACACGCTGACCAAGATTGCGGCCCGTGAGGCCGGGATCGACTCGCTCGACGACCAGCTCTTCGCTGGCCCGACGGCGGTCGCCTTCGTCACCGGTGACCCGGTGGAGTCGGCGAAGGGTCTCCGTGACTTCGCCAAGGACAACCCCAACCTGATCATCAAGGGCGGTGTCCTTGACGGCAAGGCGCTGTCCGCCGATGAGATCAAGAAGCTCGCGGACCTCGAGTCCCGCGAGGTTCTGCTCGCCAAGCTGGCGGGTGCCATGAAGGGCAAGCAGTCCCAGACTGCCGCGCTCTTCCAGGCGCTCCCCTCGAAGCTCGTCCGCACCGTGGAAGCGCTTCGTGCCAAGCAGGACGAGCAGGGCGGTGCCGAGTAACTCGGCTCGCTTTCTGACTCCTGCCGCCTGAGGCGGCGGGGGTCGCAGCGGGCCGACGTACGCCCGCCTCACCCAGTACATCCGGCACCAGCCGAATTAGTGGAAGGACCGCCATCATGGCGAAGCTCTCTCAGGACGACCTGCTCGCTCAGTTCGAGGAGATGACCCTCATCGAGCTCTCCGAGTTCGTGAAGGCCTTCGAGGACAAGTTCGACGTCACCGCCGCCGCTCCGGTCGCCGTCGCCGCCGGTGTCCCCGGTGCCCCGGCCGCCGAGGCCGCCGAGGAGCAGGACGAGTTCGACGTCATCCTCACCGGTGCCGGCGACAAGAAGATCCAGGTCATCAAGGTCGTGCGCGAGCTGACCTCGCTGGGTCTGAAGGAGGCCAAGGACCTCGTGGACGGCACCCCGAAGCCGGTCCTGGAGAAGGTCACCAAGGAGGCCGCCGAGAAGGCTGCCGAGTCCCTCAAGGCCGCCGGCGCCGGCGTCGAGGTCAAGTGACTCTCCTTCGGGTCCGATGACTCGATGAGCGGGGCCTGAGCGCTCCGTACGGCGCCCGTCAGCGGGCGTCCCCAAGGGCGATCACCCATCCGGGTGGTCGCCCTTCGGCGTACCCGGGACAGGTGGGGCGGCTGCCTTGCACCGTGCCGCACGGGGGGTATGGTGATCTTCGCCGTGCGCCGCGCGGGGCCGAGGGCCTTGACGAACCGCACGCGGCGCGCAATTCTCAGGACGCGCCGTCACAACGGTCCGCATCCGAGGCATGGATCGACGGCGCAGTGGGAAGTATCGATGTGCGCCGACGGCGCGAGGGCCGTGGAGTTGAGAACAACGAGGGATGCGATTTACTCGCCCTGGACATCAGTGAGCCATGTGGCTACACTGTCCCTTTGCGCTGCCTGTTAGCTGCTCCCTGCCCGTCACCAGGGGCATACCCTCGTAAGAACATCGTCGGCCTACCTCTCTGACCTGGTCTTCCACCAGGATGTGGAGTGTTCGCCGATATGTCCGCCGAGGGGCCGGTACGCGCGTAGTGAGTCCGAGCCCTCGGAAGGACCCCCTCTTGGCCGCCTCGCGCAACGCCTCGACCGCGAATACGAACAACGGCGCCAGCACCGCCCCGCTGCGCATCTCCTTTGCAAAGATCAAGGAGCCCCTCGAGGTTCCGAACCTGCTCGCTCTGCAGACCGAGAGCTTTGACTGGCTGCTCGGCAACGCGGCGTGGAAGGCTCGTGTCGAGGCCGCTCTGGAGTCCGGACAGGACGTTCCCACCAAGTCCGGTCTGGAGGAGATCTTCGAGGAGATCTCTCCGATCGAGGACTTCTCCGGGTCGATGTCGCTGACCTTCCGCGACCACCGTTTCGAGCCCCCGAAGAACTCCATCGACGAGTGCAAGGAGCGCGACTTCACGTTCGCCGCGCCGCTCTTCGTCACGGCCGAGTTCACCAACAACGAGACCGGCGAGATCAAGTCCCAGACGGTCTTCATGGGCGACTTCCCGCTCATGACCAACAAGGGCACCTTCGTCATCAACGGCACCGAGCGTGTCGTGGTGTCCCAGCTGGTCCGCTCGCCCGGTGTCTACTTCGACTCCTCCATCGACAAGACGTCCGACAAGGACATCTTCTCCGCCAAGATCATCCCGTCCCGGGGTGCCTGGCTGGAGATGGAGATCGACAAGCGCGACATGGTCGGTGTGCGCATCGACCGCAAGCGCAAGCAGTCCGTCACCGTCCTCCTCAAGGCGCTCGGCTGGACCACCGAGCAGATCCTCCAGGAGTTCGGCGAGTACGAGTCCATGCGCGCCACCCTGGAGAAGGACCACACCCAGGGCCAGGACGACGCGCTGCTCGACATCTACCGCAAGCTGCGCCCGGGCGAGCCGCCGACCCGTGAGGCCGCGCAGACGCTGCTGGAGAACCTCTACTTCAACCCCAAGCGCTACGACCTGGCGAAGGTCGGCCGCTACAAGGTCAACAAGAAGCTCGGCGCGGACGAGCCGCTGGACGCCGGCGTGCTCACCACCGACGACGTCATCGCCACCATCAAGTACCTGGTCAAGCTGCACGCCGGCGAGACCGAGACGACCGGCGAGAACGGCACCGAGATCGTCGTCGAGACCGACGACATCGACCACTTCGGCAACCGCCGCCTGCGCAACGTCGGCGAGCTGATCCAGAACCAGGTCCGTACGGGTCTCGCCCGTATGGAGCGGGTCGTGCGCGAGCGCATGACCACCCAGGACGTCGAGGCGATCACGCCGCAGACCCTGATCAACATCCGGCCGGTCGTCGCCTCCATCAAGGAGTTCTTCGGCACCAGCCAGCTGTCGCAGTTCATGGACCAGAACAACCCGCTCTCGGGCCTGACCCACAAGCGCCGCCTCTCGGCGCTGGGCCCCGGCGGTCTGTCCCGTGAGCGGGCCGGCTTCGAGGTCCGCGACGTGCACCCGTCCCACTACGGACGCATGTGCCCGATCGAGACCCCCGAAGGCCCGAACATCGGTCTGATCGGTTCGCTCGCCTCCTACGGCCGGGTCAACGCCTTCGGCTTCGTGGAGACCCCGTACCGCAAGGTCGTCGAGGGTCAGGTCACCGACGAGGTGGACTACCTGACCGCCGACGAGGAGGACCGCTTCGTCATCGCGCAGGCCAACGCGCCGCTCAATGACGACCTCCGCTTCGAGGAGGCCCGCGTCCTGGTCCGCCGCCGTGGCGGCGAGGTCGACTACGTCGCGCCCGACGACGTGGACTACATGGACGTCTCGCCGCGCCAGATGGTGTCGGTCGCGACCGCCATGATCCCGTTCCTGGAGCACGACGACGCCAACCGCGCCCTGATGGGCGCGAACATGATGCGCCAGGCCGTTCCGCTGATCAAGGCGGAGGCCCCGCTGGTCGGCACCGGCATGGAGTACCGCTGCGCCACCGACGCCGGCGACGTCATCAAGGCGGAGAAGGACGGTGTCATCCAGGAGGTCTCGGCCGACTACGTCACCGTCGCCAACGACGACGGCACGTACACCACGTACCGCATCGCCAAGTTCTCCCGCTCCAACCAGGGCACCTCGGTCAACCAGAAGGTCGTCGTCTCCGAGGGCGACCGGGTGATCGAGGGCCAGGTGCTGGCCGACGGCCCCGCCACCGAGAACGGCGAGATGGCGCTCGGCAAGAACCTGCTGGTCGCCTTCATGCCGTGGGAGGGCCACAACTACGAGGACGCGATCATCCTGTCGCAGCGCCTCGTGCAGGACGACGTCCTCTCCTCGATCCACATCGAGGAGCACGAGGTCGACGCCCGTGACACCAAGCTGGGCCCCGAGGAGATCACCCGGGACATCCCGAACGTCTCCGAGGAGGTCCTCGCCGACCTCGACGAGCGCGGCATCATCCGCATCGGTGCCGAGGTCGTCGCCGGCGACATCCTGGTCGGCAAGGTCACCCCGAAGGGCGAGACCGAGCTGACCCCGGAGGAGCGCCTGCTCCGCGCGATCTTCGGCGAGAAGGCGCGCGAGGTCCGCGACACCTCGCTGAAGGTGCCGCACGGCGAGACCGGCAAGATCATCGGCGTGCGCGTCTTCGACCGCGAGGAGGGCGACGAGCTGCCCCCGGGCGTCAACCAGCTCGTCCGCGTCTACGTGGCCCAGAAGCGCAAGATCACCGACGGTGACAAGCTCGCCGGCCGCCACGGCAACAAGGGCGTCATCTCCAAGATCCTGCCGATCGAGGACATGCCGTTCCTGGAGGACGGCACCCCGGTCGACATCATCCTCAACCCGCTCGGCGTCCCGTCCCGGATGAACCCGGGACAGGTTTTGGAGATCCACCTCGGCTGGCTCGCCAGCCGCGGCTGGGACGTCTCCGGCCTCGCCGACGACTGGGCGCAGCGCCTCCAGGCCATCGGCGCCGACTCGGTCGCCCCGGGCACCAACGTCGCCACCCCGGTGTTCGACGGCGCCCGCGAGGACGAGCTGGCCGGCCTGCTCCAGCACACCATCCCCAACCGGGACGGTGAGCGGATGGTGGAGCCCACCGGCAAGGCCCGGATGTTCGACGGCCGCTCCGGCGAGCCGTTCCCGGACCCGATCTCGGTCGGGTACATGTACATCCTCAAGCTGCACCACCTGGTCGACGACAAGCTGCACGCCCGGTCGACCGGCCCGTACTCGATGATCACCCAGCAGCCGCTGGGTGGTAAGGCCCAGTTCGGTGGCCAGCGGTTCGGTGAGATGGAGGTGTGGGCGCTGGAGGCTTACGGCGCCGCGTACGCCCTCCAGGAGCTGCTGACCATCAAGTCCGACGACGTCACCGGCCGTGTGAAGGTCTACGAGGCCATCGTCAAGGGCGAGAACATCCCTGAGCCCGGCATCCCCGAGTCCTTCAAGGTGCTCATCAAGGAGATGCAGTCCCTGTGCCTCAACGTGGAGGTGCTGTCCTCGGACGGCATGTCCATCGAGATGCGCGACACCGACGAGGACGTCTTCCGCGCGGCGGAGGAGCTCGGCATCGACCTGTCGCGGCGCGAGCCGAGCAGCGTCGAAGAGGTCTGACGGGCCCGGCCGGGGCTCCGAACCAGGAGCCCCGGCCGTCCCCGGGACCGTACAGACCATGATTGAGCGCCCCATTACGTTCGCTGATCTTCACTCGCTGATCACGAGGGGCACGACCCTGAGAGGGATTGACGCATAGTGCTCGACGTCAACTTCTTCGACGAGCTGCGTATCGGCCTCGCCACCGCTGACGACATCCGTCAGTGGTCCCACGGCGAGGTCAAGAAGCCGGAGACCATCAACTACCGCACCCTCAAGCCCGAGAAGGACGGACTCTTCTGCGAGAAGATCTTCGGTCCGACCCGGGACTGGGAGTGCTACTGCGGCAAGTACAAGCGCGTCCGCTTCAAGGGCATCATCTGTGAGCGCTGCGGCGTCGAGGTGACCCGCGCCAAGGTGCGCCGTGAGCGGATGGGCCACATCGAGCTGGCCGCCCCCGTCACCCACATCTGGTACTTCAAGGGCGTCCCGTCCCGGCTGGGCTACCTGCTGGACCTCGCCCCGAAGGACCTTGAGAAGGTCATCTACTTCGCCGCGTACATGATCACGTACGTGGACGACGAGCGCCGCACCCGCGACCTGCCCTCGCTGGAGGCCCATGTCTCCGTCGAGCGCCAGCAGATCGAGAACCGCCGCGACGCCGACCTGGAGGCCCGCGCCAAGAAGCTCGAGACCGACCTGGCCGAGCTGGAGGCCGAGGGCGCCAAGGCCGACGTGCGCCGCAAGGTGCGCGAGGGCGCCGAGCGCGAGATGAAGCAGCTGCGCGACCGCGCCCAGCGCGAGATCGACCGCCTCGACGAGGTGTGGAGCCGCTTCAAGAACCTCAAGGTCCAGGACCTGGAGGGCGACGAGCTGCTCTACCGCGAGCTGCGCGACCGCTTCGGCACCTACTTCGACGGCTCGATGGGCGCCGCCGCGCTGCAGAAGCGCCTGGAGTCCTTCGACCTCGACGAGGAGGCCGAGCGCCTCCGCGAGATCATCCGCACCGGCAAGGGCCAGAAGAAGACCCGTGCGCTCAAGCGCCTCAAGGTCGTCTCCGCCTTCCTGCAGACCAGCAACAGCCCCAAGGGCATGGTGCTGGACTGCGTCCCGGTGATCCCGCCGGACCTGCGTCCGATGGTGCAGCTGGACGGTGGCCGCTTCGCGACCTCCGACCTCAACGACCTGTACCGCCGCGTCATCAACCGCAACAACCGCCTGAAGCGGCTTCTCGACCTCGGCGCGCCCGAGATCATCGTGAACAACGAGAAGCGCATGCTCCAGGAGGCCGTCGACGCCCTGTTCGACAACGGCCGCCGCGGCCGCCCGGTCACCGGTCCGGGCAACCGCCCGCTGAAGTCGCTGTCCGACATGCTCAAGGGCAAGCAGGGCCGCTTCCGCCAGAACCTGCTCGGCAAGCGCGTCGACTACTCGGCCCGTTCCGTCATCGTCGTCGGCCCGCAGCTCAAGCTGCACCAGTGCGGTCTGCCCAAGGCGATGGCGCTGGAGCTGTTCAAGCCGTTCGTGATGAAGCGCCTGGTCGACCTGAACCACGCGCAGAACATCAAGTCGGCCAAGCGCATGGTCGAGCGTGGCCGCACCGTGGTGTACGACGTCCTCGAAGAGGTCATCGCCGAGCACCCGGTGCTGCTGAACCGTGCGCCCACCCTGCACCGACTCGGCATCCAGGCCTTCGAGCCGCAGCTGGTCGAGGGCAAGGCCATCCAGATCCACCCGCTCGTCTGCACCGCGTTCAACGCGGACTTCGACGGCGACCAGATGGCCGTGCACCTGCCGCTGTCCGCGGAGGCGCAGGCCGAGGCCCGCATCCTGATGCTGTCCTCGAACAACATCCTCAAGCCGGCCGACGGCCGTCCGGTCACCATGCCGACCCAGGACATGGTGCTGGGCCTGTTCTTCCTCACCACCGACGAGGACGAGCGCGAGGTCAAGGGCGAGGGCCGGGCGTTCAACTCGACCGCCGAGGCGATCATGGCGTTCGACGCCCGGGAGCTCTCGCTCCAGGCGAAGATCGACATCCGCTTCCCGATCGGCACCGTCCCGCCCCGCGACTGGACCCCGCCGGTGGCCGAGGAGGGTGAGCCCGAGTGGCAGCAGGGTGACAGCTTCCGGCTGCGCACCACGCTGGGCCGCGCGCTCTTCAACGAGCTGCTGCCCGAGGACTACCCGTTCGTCGACTACTCGGTGGGCAAGAAGCAGCTCTCCGAGATCGTCAACGACCTCGCCGAGCGCTACCCCAAGGTCATCGTGGCGGCCACGCTCGACAACCTGAAGTCCTCCGGCTTCTACTGGGCCACCCGCTCCGGCGTCACCGTCGCCATCTCGGACGTCGTCGTCCCCGAGGCGAAGAAGGAGATCGTCCGCTCCTACGAGGCGCGCGACGAGAAGGTCCAGAAGCAGTACGAGCGCGGTCTGATCACCAAGGACGAGCGCACCCAGGAGCTCATCAAGATCTGGACCGAGGCGACCAACGAGGTCGCCGAGGCGATGAACTCCAACTTCCCGAAGACCAACCCGATCTTCATGATGGTCAACTCGGGCGCGCGCGGAAACATGATGCAGATGCGTCAGATCGCCGGTATGCGTGGTCTGGTGTCGAACGCCAAGAACGAGACGATCCCCCGTCCCATCAAGGCGTCCTTCCGCGAGGGCCTGTCCGTGCTGGAGTACTTCATCTCCACCCACGGTGCCCGTAAGGGTCTGGCCGACACCGCGCTGCGTACCGCCGACTCGGGTTACCTGACCCGTCGTCTGGTGGACGTCTCGCAGGACGTGATCATCCGCGAGGAGGACTGCGGCACCGAGCGTGGTCTGAAGCTGAAGATCGCGGGCCGGGACGAGGCCGGTGTGCTCCGCAAGGCGGACGACGTCGAGACGTCCGTGTACGCGCGGATGCTCGCCGAGGACGTCGTGGTCGACGGCCGGGTCATCGCGCCCGCCAACGTCGACCTGGGCGATGTGCTCATCGACCAGCTGGTCGCCGCCGGCGTCGAGGAGGTCAAGACCCGCTCGGTCCTGACCTGCGAGTCCGCGGTGGGCACCTGTGCCTTCTGCTACGGCCGTTCGCTCGCGACCGGCAAGCTGGTGGACATCGGCGAGGCGGTCGGCATCATCGCCGCCCAGTCCATCGGTGAGCCCGGCACCCAGCTGACGATGCGTACCTTCCACACCGGTGGTGTGGCCGGTGACGACATCACCCAGGGTCTGCCGCGTGTCGTCGAGCTCTTCGAGGCCCGTACGCCCAAGGGTGTCGCCCCGATCTCGGAGGCGGCCGGCCGCGTCCGGATCGAGGAGACCGAGAAGACCAAGAAGATCGTCGTCACCCCCGACGACGGCAGCGACGAGACGGCCTTCCCGATCTCGAAGCGCGCCCGTGTCGAGGTCTCCGAGGGCGAGCACGTCCAGGTGGGCCAGAAGCTCACCGCGGGTGCCACCAACCCGCACGACGTGCTGCGCATCCTCGGCCAGCGGGCCGTCCAGGTCCACCTGGTCGGCGAGGTCCAGAAGGTCTACAACTCGCAGGGCGTGTCGATCCACGACAAGCACATCGAGATCATCATCCGGCAGATGCTGCGCCGGGTGACGATCATCGAGTCCGGCGACGCGGAGCTGCTGCCGGGCGAGCTGGTCGAGCGGTCGAAGTTCGAGTCGGAGAACCGCCGGGTGGTCACCGAGGGCGGTCACCCCGCCTCCGGCCGTCCGCAGCTGATGGGTATCACCAAGGCGTCGCTGGCCACCGAGTCGTGGCTGTCGGCGGCCTCCTTCCAGGAGACGACCAGGGTCCTGACGGACGCGGCGATCAACGCCAAGTCCGACTCCCTGATCGGCCTGAAGGAGAACGTGATCATCGGTAAGCTCATCCCGGCCGGTACGGGCCTGTCCCGCTACCGCAACATCCGGGTCGAGCCGACCGAGGAGGCCAAGGCCGCGATGTACTCGGCCGTCGGCTACGACGACATCGACTACTCGCCGTTCGGCACCGGCTCCGGCCAGGCCGTTCCGCTGGAGGACTACGACTACGGTCCGTACAACCAGTAAGTAGCGATACGAAGGGCGGCCACTCCCGAGGCTGGGGGTGGCCGCCCTTCGGCGTACGGCGGGGTCTCAACGGCCGGTGGCCGTCCAGAGGGCGAGGACCAGCCCGGCGGCGGCGATCAGCACCGAGACACTGGCCAGTGGCCAGCGGGAGTGCTCCAGGGCGTCCAGCCGGGCCTCGTGGTCGGCCAGCTGCTTGTCGGTCTGGTCGCTGCGCTGGACCAGCAGGGCGAGCGAGCCGTCGGCGCGGGCGAACCCTGCCTCCACGGTGCCCCGCAGCCGCTCCAGCTCCAGGGTGACCATGATCGGGTCGTTGCGGTCAGTTCCGTTCATGGGCGGCCCCCGGGGCGTGGACGGTGTGCGGGCCCTCGGCCGCCTCGGTGCGGAGCCAGCGGGGCAGCAGCGCCTGTACGGCGGGCAGGGCCATCACCCGGGTCAGCGCCCCCGCGGCGGCCAGTGCCCCGGCGACCCAGGGCAGGGCGGCCGGCAGCCCGGCCGCCTCCACGACGGCGGGCAGGACGACGGCGAGCGCGAGGGCGGTCTGCAGCACGGTACGGGCCGTGCGCTTGGCGGTGTCGGACACGGGATCTCCCCTCCTCGGGACGTCAGGGTGTGTACGGGACCTTCAGGGCGTCCCAGGACGCGGCGCCCGGCCGGCCGTCGGCGTCGGCGCCGCGGTAGCCGAGCTTCCGCTGCCACCGGGCGTACGAGCGCCGGTCGGCCTCGCTCCAGCGGGGGCCGGGCCCCTGCGCGTACGCCGAACAGCCCTCGGCGACCAGCCGGCGGCCCATCGCGGTGATCAGCGGGGAGTCCGGGGAGCCGGTGAAGAACGCCCGGCCGGGGAAGGGGTGGTGGCGCGGGGCGGGGCGGCCCTGGGGGGTGGCGGCGAGGCGGGCGGTGATCCGCTCGCGCAGACCGCTCATCGCGAAGCCCCGGGGGTCGATCTTGGTGGCGGTCCACTCCTTGTGGCCGATCACCGAGGCGGCGGACCAGCCGTGGGCCCGGCAGAGTGCGGCGGCGGCGCGTTCGACGGCGTCGAGCTGGGCGGTCGGCCAGGGGTCCCGGCCGTCGCCGAGGTTGACGCACTCGAAGCCGTAGAAGTGCGCGTTGCCGTCGGTGTCCTGGGACCGGGGCGCGGGGGCGGCCGCCTCGGCGGTGACCGCGCGCAGCACCCGGCCGTCACCGGAACCGGCGTGGTTGGCGCGGCCGTTGGCGATCAGATGGACGGTGCCCGCCTTGTCGACGACGGCCTGGCAGAGCGGGCCGGGCAGCGCGGCGTGGCCGTCGCGGCAGAGCGCGACCGAGGCGGCGGAGCCGCTGCTGACGGTGTGGTGGACGATCACCCCGTGCACCGGTCCCCAGGCGCCCTTGTGGTTGCGGTTGCGGGTGCGCCAGCCGGGGTGCTCGACGACGTGGACGCCCTCGGCGCGCAGGGCGGCGAGGAGCCGGTCGGGGGTGAGGGGGACTGCCATCGGGGCCTCCTTGGCGGTGGGCCCTGGCTCGTGCGCGAACGCCGCCGCCCGGCCGTCCCGCGGGTGGGTGCGGGGCGGCCGGGCGGCGGAGGTGGGGCGGGGCCGGGCGGGTTGCGTGGTGCTTGTCGGGCGGGGCGGTCACATGGCCGTCAGACGACGGGGTCGATGCGGATGAAGCGGGTGTCGAAGTGGCCGGCGCTGGCGGCGTTCGCCGTGCGGTAGCCGGGGGTGGCGGTGTGGCTGGTGCCGATCGCCAGGCCGCTGACCAGGAACTGCGTGGACACCGAGGAGCGGTTGGTGTTGATGATCAGCGCGGCCCGGTCGTCCGAGGCGGCCAGCACCACGGCGTTGGAGGCGTTGCGCACGGTGGCCGACATATAGGCGGCGACACCGGCGTTGGTGCTGTTCATGTAGCAGCCGACGGTGATGATCACCTGGCCGGAGGCGGGCACGGTGAACGCGGCGTTCATCGGGTCGCCGACCGCGTCGGTGAGGGTCTCGGCGTAGGTGGTGCTGGTGGTGGAGCCGCCGTCGATGTTGACCCGGAAGACGGGCACCGCGCCGACCGGCGCCCAGGCCGAGCCGGTGTAGTACATCAGCCGGCCGGGGGAGGCGATCCAGGCGATGGTCCCGGCGACCGGGGTGGGCGCCTTGGCGTCTCGTTCGGCGGCGGTGCCGAAGCGCAGCACGGTGCGCCCGTCGACGGCCTCGGCGAGGGACCTGAGGTGGGCCGGCAGGTCGGCGGGGTCGCTCGGCTGCGGGTAGGGCAGACCGCTGAGCGGGGTGTACTGGGTGGTCATGCGATCTCCTCCTGTCCTCCGCCGGTGACGGGGGCGACGGGGGCGGTGTCCGGGGCCGGGAGGTCCGGCGCGGGCGGGGCGGGGGTCTCGGGGCCGGGCTCGGCGGAGTGGTCCTCCACGACCACCTCGACCGGCAGCGTCGGGTCGGAGCCCGGCGGCTCGGTGGTGCTCGCGTCGGTCGCCGGCTGCGGGAGCGCGGTCCCGGGCGGCTGCTCGGTCATCAGGTGCCCTCCTTGACGCGTCGCCAGGTGCGCCAGTCGGCGGCGAGGTCGCCGAGCGTGGGGTACGCGGCGGCCACGGCGGCGTAGTCGGGTCCGGCCGGCAGCGGGTCCCGGTCGGAGGCGGTGTCGGGAGTCAGTCCGGCGTCCTGCGGCAGGCCGTTGGACCTGGTGCCGCGCAGGGTGAGGGTCTGCTGGACGGTGCCGGGCGCCGTGGAGGCGGTCTTGATGCCGACGACCCAGGCGAGGGTGTCGAGGGCGGCGCCGCTGGTGTCCACCACCCGTACGACGTCGCCGAGCTGGATGCGCGGGTCGTACAGCACCTCCACCTCGCCGAGGACCGGTACGGGGTACTGCCCGGCCTGCCGCATGGCGTCGGCCAGGTCCTGGGCGGCGGGGTAGTCCTGCACCCAGTCGCTGGCCTCGGCGGAGAACTCCTGCCGGCCGTAGAAGCGTTCGCTGGCGCTGCCGGAGGAGTACGAGGTGGCCTCCCGCTCGGCGGCCTCGGTGGACGGCTTGAGGGTCTGGATGAACACCGACGGCCTGCCGTCCTCGGAGACCGTGTACAGCCGGCGGCTGCCGCGGTTGGTGAGCCGCAGGATGAGCACGCCCTCCTCGCGGCGGGCCAGGATGTCCACCTCGCCCTTGACGGCCGGCGCGCCGGCCGCGTTGGAGGCGGCGAACCGCACCGAGAAGCCCGGGGCGACGCTCTGGTCGTCGTCCACGTTCGGCGGGCCGACGTCGAACTCCTCCTCCGCAAGTACGTACTTCAGGGTCACCGAGCCGGCCGGCGGGATCTCCCGGACGGCGGTGTCGTGGTACGTGGTGCCGGAGACCACCGCGACCTTGGACCAGTCCCGGTAGGGCTGGACGCAGTAGTTGCGGCAGGCGTCGATCTCCTCGGTGACGGTGAGGGCCGCGATGTCCCGTACGGAGGTGAGGGTCAGGTCGGCCGCGGTGGGCGTCTTCTCGAACCGGGTGTGGTTGCGCCAGCGGAAGACCCCGCGCTCGTCCAGCTCGGCCGTGGACATGCTGGCCTTGGCGATCTGGGTGATCACCTCCCACTGGGAGCCGGAGACCCGCGGGAGCGCGTACAGCGGCAGGATGGCGTCGTCGAGCACCACCTCCTTGGTCCAGGCCCCGGTCTGGGCGAACTCGGAGGCGGTGGGGGCCGCGGCCAGACCGCTGCTGAGCTGGACGCTCTCGGCGGCCAGCTGGGTCACCAGCCGCAGCTGGTACAGCTCGGCGGCCGGCTGCGCGGCCGAGGCGTCCGCGAAGGTCGCCGGGGTGCACGGGTAGTGCACGCCGTCCGGGGCGGTGAGGAAGGGCTGCACCGTGGGCAGTACGGAGGAGCCCGCCGACACGGTGTCGAAGAAGCCGCCGATGTGCCACACTCCCGGCTTCCTGGTGAGCGCGGAGACGCCCCAGGAGAAGAACCAGCCGGTGCCCTCGCGGGTGCCCGAGTGCATGATCACCTTGCCGGCCGCGAAGTCGACGGCCAGCCGCAGCCGCCCGGTCTGGGTGCCGGTCCGGTTGAGGTCCACCTCCAGGGCCGCGGTGGAGCCGAAGCCCACCGCGCTGTTCACCCAGGCCTCGGCGAACAGCCGGCTGCCGGGCACGGTCACCCGGCTGCGCGGGAACCAGGTCGCGGTCAGCGCGGCGGTGTCCGGGGCAGCGGCGTGCGGCACCAGCGCCATCTCGTGCGGGGCGCCCTCCCGGCTCCAGCGGTAGTGCCGGGGGTCCGGGACGACCTCCGGCTGCCCGTAGCCGGCCGCGAAGCCGCCGTGCAGGGAGGCGTGCACCAGGGTCAGCGGCGCGGCGGCCTGGAACTCCGGATAGCGCGGCGGGGGAGCGGAGTGCAGCCCGGCCTGGCGCAGCAGCTCGTCCACGCACCAGGTGGCGGTGGCCACCGGCCGGCGCCAGTAGAACCCGGCGTACGGCTTGGGCAGCTCGGCCGGACCGCGCAGCCGCTCCGCCCCGTCCAGGGCGGTGATCTGCACGGTGTCCGTCCCGGAGGCGGCGGAGCGGTTGCGCACCGTGCCGCGGAAGGCCGGCAGGACGCCCGCCTCGGTGCCGTAGCCCTGGACCACGGACTGGCCGGGGCGGGCGAGGTCACCGGTGGCGCGCGGCGCCCACGGCGAGTACAGGGCCGGTGCCGAGCGTCCGTCGGCACCGGAGACCTGGAGCTGGAGCTGCGCCGAGGCGCTGCCGGCGAAGGCCCGCATGGCGTCGGGCAGATCGGTGCTGTAGCTGCGCTCCAGCTGCCAGGACTGCACCTGCTCGGTGACGTCCCGGCCGCCGAGGCGGACGGTCTGGTCGGTCAGGCGCGCCCCGGTGCGGAGCGAGTCGGTCAGTTTCTCGTCAGCCACTCGCATGGGTCACCTCCGCCAGCTCGATCGAGATGTTGCGGTACGGCAGGGGGCGGGCCGGGGTGTCGGTGTAGGAGACCACGGACATCACCGGGCAGCCGTCGCCGGGCGGTTGGGGTGCGGTCGGGTCGGTGTGCAGCAGCCTGGCCGGCCCGATCCGGGACTGGAACGCCGCCGCCGCGGAGGCGAAGGACACGGTCGCCGAGACCTGGGCGGCCCCGGCCGGCACGGCGGCGGGGGACCATCCGCTGACGGTGCCCAGCGTGGCGCCGGCCGCGTCGAAGAAGGTCAGCTGGCAGCCGGAGGCCCGGGTGCGGACGGCCGTCGGCAGCACCAGCCCGACCTGTCCGGGGCCGGCCGGCAGGGGGTGGCCCTTCGCGGTGCCGTTGACGAAGGTCAGGGTGCCCGCGGTGGTGGCGGCCAGCGACGCCACGGCGAAGCCCGACGCGTCCGTGGACAGGGTGAGTCCGGTGGCGGACCACTGGGTGAGCGGTCCCTTGCCGGCGGCCTGGTCGGCGGGGAGCAGGTTGGCCGGGGCGGCCGGCACCTGGTCGTCGTCGATGGTCAGGACGGCGCCGTCCAGGGCGTAGGTGCCGATCTCGCCCGCGATCCCGGAGGGGGTGACCAGCGCGGCCCCGGCCGGCGCGGTCGCCAGCAGGGTGTGCCCGGTGTCGGCGGCGGACGACAGGTAGGTGCCCGCGGCATCCCGCCAGTGCAGCCGGGTCGTGCAGGGCCCCGTACGCCAGGACGGCGGCAGGGTGAACCGGACCCGCATCCCGGGCGACACCGGGAAGCCCGCACGGGGGCGGCGGTGCCAGTTGAGCTGGGCCGTGGTCTGCTCCGGCTTCCACAGGTACGTGTGGGGTGCCGCTTCCGGCGCGGTGGACGGTTCGAGCCTGCCCGCGCCGGTGACAGAGGTGTACCAGAAGCCGGCGGCGCTGTTGGTCGCCCCGCGGCCCGCGGCCTGGAGCGGGTCCAGCAGGTTGCGGCCCACCGGGTCGATCAGGTCCACCGGTTCGGGGCCGTCGACACGGCGGGCCAGCCGGTCCAGATGGGCGGCGTCCTCCGGGGACAGCCGGTCGAAGGTGAGCTTGATCCGGCGCGGGGCGCGGCGGGGGGCGATCGTGGTGATCTGCCCGCCGAGCGAGGTGAACTGGGATATGCCGAGGTCCGCACCGCGTTCGAAGGCGGTGGCGGCCTGGCTGATCTCCCGGAGCCGTCCGGGCAGGCCGAGCCAGAGGTTGCGTGGCATGGGTGTGCCTCCTTTCCGTGGCGGGGGTCAGCGACGGGCGAGCTGGCGGTGTCCGGCGATCACCGCGCGGGCGATGGTCTGGCCGTCGACCTGGACGTGTACGGGCCGGTCGGCAAGGCGCTCGACGGCCTCGGTCAGCCGGGCGAGTTGGGCGCGGTTGCCGCCGGCGCCGAGCATGCGCTCCAGCCGGCTGAGCGGGATGACCGCCTCGTGCTCGCCGGCCTCGCCGATCACGGCCAGGGTTCCGCCGTTGCGGGGCTGGACCAGGCCGCCCTTGGCGAGGTGCGGGACCGGGATCTTCGGCAGGTTCATGGTGAAGCTCTTGCCGCCGAAGACCGGCACCCAGCTGGGGATGTTGACCTTGAAGCCGTTGAGGGCGCCGATGACCACGTTCATGCCGTTGGCGAAGCCGCGGAACGGCGCGAGCATAAGGTTGCCCAGGCCCTTCAGGATCGGGACCACGGCGCGGTTGGCCGCCGAGACGGCCTTGCCGATCACGGACATGCCGGTCTTGAAGCCCTTGGACACCATGTCGACGATCTTGTCCATGTCGACGAACCTGGTGATCAGCGGCGCGAGCAGGGTCATGATCAGCCCGAAGGGACTGGCCGCCATGGCGAGGTTGAGCCCCTTCTGCGCCAGGCCCGCCCCCTTGAGGCCCTTGGCCAGCCCGCCGCCCATGGACTTGCCGGTCCGGTCGGCGCCCTTGCCGGCCTTGCCGACCGACTTCTCCACGGAGTCGGCCTGGCGCTTGACGTCGCCGAGCGACTTCTTCGCCTTGTCGGCCGAGCCCCTGAGCTTGTCCAGGGAGGACTTGAGTTTGTCGGTGCCGCCCTTGGCCTTGCCGAAGGCGGTGTTGGCGTTGTTCAGCCCGGTCCGCAGCGTGCCGACGGCCTTGTCGCCGTTGTTCGCGGAGGTGCGGAGCCGGCCGAGGGAGGTGTGCGCCTTGTCGGTGCCGGCCTTGACCTTGTTCATGGCGGTGGTGGCGTGGCCCGCCGACGACTTGATGGCCCCCACCGCGGTGGACGCGGTGCCGGAGGACTGCCTGATGCGGCCCAGTGAGGCGTTGGCCTGGTCCATGGCGGAGCGGAATCTGCCCGCTCCGCCGGCGGCCTTGCTGAATGCGCTGTTCAGACCCACGTGCTGCTCTCCTTGTCGATCACCTCGGGAAGACGGCCCTGCGTGCGGGTCATCCGGCGAGCTCCTCTTGGAGCCTGCGCAGGTGGTCCCTGGTGGTGCGGAGGTCGCTCCGCACGGAGTGCAGGGACTTCACCGCCTTCTCCTTGGACTTCTCCGCGTCCATTTCTCCGTGCCGGGTCTTCTGCGCGGTCTTCAGCGTGTCGACGTAGTGCCGACGTGCCTTCACGAGCACCTTCTCGGCATCCTTGGCGGCCTTTTCGGCCCGCCGCCGGGTGGATTCGACAGCGGAATTGTCGCCGGCCCGCCCGCCGTTCGACCCCGACATCCCCTGCGCCACCCGCGATCGGATGTGCTCGGCGTCATCGCGCGCCTGGACGGCCTTGTCGCCGGCCTTCTCCGCCTTCTCGGCGAGCCGGACCAGCTTGTTCGCATCACGGTCGTCCTTGTCCTTCGCCCAGGGGAAGGTCACCAGCTGACGTCCGAGGAAGACGATCCCCTTCTCATCGCCCTTGAGCACGGACGCGTCGAACTTGAAGGGTGTGAAGCCGAGCCCGACGATGCCGACGGCGACTTTGAGCCCTTCGACGGTGGTGCTCAGTCCGTTGAGTTTGTGCTTTACCTGGTCTGCTTCGCTCTTGGTCCACAAATGCAGGACCGGGTCGTTGTTCCCTGCCAACTTCGGTCACCTCCTGTGGTGACGGGATCCCTTGTCATTCCGCGCCGCCGCGTGCCACGATCCGGGCGTGACGGTCATGTTGTGGGTCGCTGTGGTGTGGGTGGTGGCACCGCTGCCGTTCATGGCGTGGTTCGGCGTCTATCCGCTGTGGCTGAGGCGGCGTCTGGGCCGGGTCGGCGTGGAGGCCGTCGGTGAATGCCGCTCCGTCGCCACCTCCGAGGACCGCCGCAGCACGAGCTTCGTGTTCACGACCGCCGTCGGTGAGAAGGTCTACTACCGGTCGCGACTGAGCTGGCGCAGCTGGGGCACCCCAGGCCGGGAGGCCGTGCTGGTGTACGACCCGGGCTTCCCCCGCCGCTTCGTGCGCAGCAAGAGCGAACTCACCGCCCGGCCGGAGGCGTTGACGATCCTCTGGGGGATGCTGGGCCTGGAGGTCCTGATGCTGCTCGGCTTCGTCGCCGTCGTGATGTACGAGGCGGGCGTGATCCACTGACGGGCCGCGCCCGCGTACCGGTGGCCGCTCCCGGCCCCGGGTGGTCACCTGAAGAAGTGCAGCAGTTCGGCCGGGCCCGGTCCGGCGGCCACGGGCGGCCCGGTCTCCTCGGCCTGCTCGCCGCCCGTCCCGTCGCCGGCACCGTCGTCGGCACCCGGCCGGACCACCGGCACCGGGTACTCCAGCGGCTCCGCGTCCTCGTCCTGGTTGACCGTGGCGAACATCCAGTTGGACTCGGCGAGATGGTCCACGGCCGCGGCCAGCAGGTAGTCGCCCACCTGCCACTCCGCGGCCTCACCGTGCAGGGCGCGGGCGAGGGCGCTGTCGCGGGGCATATGGCGGACGAGCACCGCGAGGCGGCGCGAGGAGAGCCGGCCGCGGTGCCAGTCGAGCAGGTCCACGCCGTAGTGGCGCAGCAGATCGGCCTCCAGGGCCTCGGCGTGCTCTTCCGCGAGCGCGCCGAGGCTCAGCCTTCCCCCAGGCCGAGCCCGGTCTCCTTGCCGTAGGCCTCCATGACGGCCGCGATGTCCTGCATCGTGACCTCCAGAGCGTCGAAGCGCTCGTACTGCCGCTCGCCGAGGAGCAGCCGCAGCAGCCCGTCGACGTCGTTGTCGTCCAGGTCGCGCAGCTTGCGGGCGGTGGCGCGGGTGAGTTCGGTGGGCAGCTCGAAGGACTGGCCGTCCACCTCGAACGACCAGGCCCGGCCGAGGGCTTCCAGGCGCTGGGCGCGCGCGGCGTTGACATCGAACGAGGACATGCGTGCTCCTTCGGAGGCAATCGAAAGACAGGGGGGAGGGGCTGGGAAACGGAGACGCCGGTGTCCGGCGCCCGCCACGAGGACGGGCGCCGGACACCGGCAGGGGCAGGGGCGGGCGCCGGGAGAGCACCACGCCCGAGCGGGCGGGCGCCGGGGAGCGCCGCGCCCTTACGCGTACGACTTGTCCTTCATGATCCAGGTCGCCAGCGTGGAGCTGCCCTCCACGGCCAGGGCGGTGAAGGTGACACCGAGCTTCAGCGCGCCGGTGCGGGTCAGCGCGATCTCCTCGGTCTCGGTCACCTGGCCGCGCGGGATGACGAAGCGGTAGGTGACGTCGGAGCCGTCCTTGAACTCGATGCCGAGCTGACGCTCGTCCTTCTGCGGCTCCGCGCCCATGGCGAAGCTGTAGGTGTCGGTCACACCGGCGCCGCCGACCGAGGTGACGGCGCCACCGCCCATGAAGAACGGCAGCGTGTCCTTGTTGAACTGGAGCAGCTGGAACTTCACGGTCAGGTCGCGGTCGGAGTAGATGAACCGGGCCGGGCTGACGGACTGCCAGGTGTCGACCGGGTCGATCTTGTCCTTCTTGTTGAACTTGATGCCGTCGGTGCTGGTGTAGCCGAGCTCCGTCCAGCCGGCCGCCCACTCCTCGGTGGTGTTCTTCGGGGCGGCCGGCGGGGTGGCGCCGGTCGCGGCGACGAGGATGCGACCGGTGCCCGCGACGCGGATCTGGCTTCCGTTGTTCGGCATGGGGACTCCTTCTGGGGAGGGTTGGTGTGAGGCGGTTGCCGGCATGCCGGCGGCGCCGCCGGCATGGCGAAGGCCCCGCCGCGGGTGCAGTGGGGCCGGTTCGGGGTGTGCTCGCTCCACGGTTCCCGGGTGGTTCCGGGACGCCGTGGGGCGCGTCAGGACGCCGGGCGGATGGAGAGCCGGACGGTGGAGAGGTAGCGGTTGGCGTTCGGCCGGTTGTACTCCGGCAGCCAGCGCGGCCCGTCCGCCTCCACCACCTCGGTGACGGCGGCGGAGCCGTAGACCGTGCCGGCGGCCTGGAGCAGCGCGGCGCGGGCGGCGAGGGCCACCGTGTGGGCGGCGGTCTTGTCCGGCCCGTAGACCTCCAGGTCCACCAGCGGCCGGTCCAGATGGAGGTCGTCCACCCAGGCTCCGCCGACGCGGGAGACCAGGACGGTCCGCTGGGTGCCGTCGAAGCCGGCGGGCGGCCGGTTGTCGACGGTGACACCGGTCAGTTCCGGCCGGTCGCGGAGGTGGTCGACCACCAGCCGCTCCACGTCCGGGAAGGCGAGTGGGCTCACATGGACGCTCCCTTCGGGTGCGGTGCGGGAGTACGCGTACGGGCAGGCGAACGGGTCGCCGCAGGGGGTACGCGTACCGGTGCGGGAAACACGAAGCGGCAGACGCCGTCCCGGTCACCGGGCACAGCTCTGCCGCTGCTCCCAGTGTGATCGGGCGTCGCGGCCGTCGCAACCAACTCCGTCCGGGGCATCGGCTGCGCTACTCTCGCTACTCCGAACAAACGTTCGACAGGCTGTTCGGCTCGCCCGAGGAGCGTCGAACCACAGCGTGGAACGCACGGAGGAATCCGACGGGACCTGTGAGGAGCGGTGCAGAGGTGCGCGGAGAAGAAGAGCAGCACGAGCGGGCCGGCTGGGAGGAAGCGGAACCGGTACGTGCGCGGCAGCGCCTGGCGGACGTGGTGGCCGCGGCCGTGGAGGTGGCGGCCGAGAGCGCCCAGGCCGGTACGTACACCAGTGGAACGGCCCGTGTGCTCACGGCCGTCGTGGTCAAGGCCGGCACCCGCCTCGCCGTCGACGCCGAGGCGCGGGGCTTCTCCCTCGGCTGGCGCGAGGCCGTCGGGGCAGTCGGCGTGACGGCCCCCGACCGCCCCGCCCCCACCCCGCCCGCGCCCGTCTTCCCCATCCGCGCCAGGCCGGAGGCCGAGCCGCCCGACCGGCCCGAACACACCTGAGCTCCGGTGCGTGTACGGCGACGCGCGGACATGACGGCGCCGGGGCGCCGCGTCACCCTGAGGGAACGCGGCGCCCCGGCGCCGTGGTCGTCCATGTGCTCGTAGTGGTCGTCTGCGTGCGGGCCAGGGGGCCGGCTCAGCCCGTACCGCTCGATCGGGTACGCCCCGGTCGGCGGCGTGCCGAACGCTCCGCGGCGAACACGTCCTCCAGCCGGTACAGCTGCGCCCGGCCGCGTCGGCCCGCCGGTGACAGCCGTCCCAGCTGCACCCACTTGCGGATGGTGGCGGGCAGGACCCCCGCCTCCTGGGCGGCCAGATCGCCGGTCACCAGCGGGGCGCCGGTCAAAGCGCCGTTCACCGGCCCCCTCCGGAGACCGTGCCGGCCGCGGCGGCGGGCGCCTCCAGTCGCGCGGCGATCTCGGCAAGCGGCAGGCCGGCCGCCTCCGCCAGCTCCGGCCAGGTGCTCTCGGCCCAGACGTGCCGGAAGGCCGGGTCGGTCGCGCAGTCGCACTCCGGCCCGCCGCAGCGGCAGCCGGGGTTGACGCAGACCACGGCCCGGCTCACCGGGAAGGCCCGCAGCGACACCGACTCGCACCAGGGGCAGCGCCCCGGCAGCCGCACCATCGTCTCGGCCTCGCCCAGCGCCCGCCCGCAGCGCCGCGCCATCCGCCGCAGCTCATCGCGGACATGCCGGGCGAGGGTGGCGTCCTCCGCGATCCGGCCGAGCAGCGCGCCGATTCGGGCGAGCCGCTGCGGGACGTCCGCGCGCCGGGGCCGCCCCAGGCCCAGCCGGTCGTAGACCGCCTCCTCCAGCTCGATCACCCCGTCGCTGACGTCCCGGATGGCGTCCGAGACATGGAGCCGGATCGGGGCCGCGCCGTATCCGGGGACGGCCAGGCCGTGGCGCTGCTCGTTGAGCAGCGCCTCGCGCCGCTCCTCCCGCCGGAGCGCCGACCGCTCCGCCAGGTCGGGTACGAGCGGCGCGTGCCGCGTCGACGGCGCCCCGCGGCGCCCGGGGGCCGGGGCGAGCTCGGTGTGCAGCTCGGGGAACTGCCGGGCCAGCGCGGTGATCCAGAGTGCGGCGTCCCGCGCGATCGCTAGGCCGTCGGCGGGGTCGCGCCGGGCGGCCGGCTGTCCGTTCGCCGCCGTCCTCGGCCTGGGCGGGCCGGCCGGGCGGTCGGTGGTGTCGTTCATGAGGGGGCTCCCTTCGGGGTCGGGACGAGGGCGGAACGGACGCCGTACGCGGGTGGGCGGTGGTGTGGCACGCGGGCCGGCGGCGTCGGCGATCAGCGAGGGCGGCAGAGGGCTCACGCCACCCGCCCGGACGGCGCGGCCGCCGGCCCCGGCCGGGCCCCGCCCCGTTCCACCGTCGCCGTCGCCGCCGCCTGGCCCTGCCCGGTCCGCTCCGTCCGTTCCATCCGTTCCGTCCGCTCGATCCGTTCGGTCTGTCCGGAGCCGCCGCCGCCGGCCGCGCGGCGGGCCCCGGCCAGGCGGCGGGCGCGGGCCGAGCGGCCGCGGCCGAGGTCGACGGGGCGTCCGTTGTGCCAGAGCCGTCCCGCGCTGACTCCGTCGAACCAGGTGTGCGACGGGTCGACTATCGCCTCGCACTCCCGGGTGACGGGGCAGCGGGCGCAGGCGAGCAGGGCGGGGGCGGCGTCGGAGGCCCGCCGGGCGAAGACGATGTCCGGCGCCATCCCGGCACAGGCCGCCTCGGCGTACCAGCCGAGGTCGGCAGGCGGGCGCCCCGCGTCCGGCGCCGTCCCTGGGGACGCCGGCTGCGGAGCCCGGTCGGTGGACGGTGAATGGCTGACAGGCATGACAGGACCCCCCTGATGCACGTACGAACACTTGAGCGATTCATTCGTTGCGCGTTCGCACTTTCACATGTTGCGAGCGTGCGCGCAACCACGTGATCGCGCGGTGTAATGGCCGAGAATCGGTGCAACTTCCGGTACTTGATTGCGCGGAAGCGCAACTGTGTGCGTGCAAGCGCGATACTGTGGTGCCGCCCGAAGGGAGGCCCCGATGTCTGCCAGCGATCCGGAAACGTTCACCGCATGGATTCAGGAGGTGATCCGCCGCCAGGGGTACGACATCGACAGCCCGCGCGGCGGTGGCAAGTCCCGTCTCGCGGACGAGGCGGGAGTGCACCGGGCGGCGATCACCCGGCTGCTCCAGGGTCAGGGCACACCTGACCTGGAGACCATGCGCCGCCTCGCCCATGTCCTCCGTGTCCCCGTACGCGACATGCTGGTCCGATCCGGCCGCCTGGCCGAGGAGGATCTGCCGCTGCCCAAGCTGCCCGAGCACACGCCGCTCGCCGACGAGCCGCGGCCGGCCCGGCTCACCCTGGAACAGGCCGCCGCGGCGCTGGGGGTGCCGGCGGACCAGCGGGAGATGTTCATCCGCGTCGCCGGCCAGTTCCTCCCCGACTGGGAGAGTGCGGCGGGTCGGGGCGAGCTCGGGGCGGCGGATCACGCCAAGAAGTCCCGCCGGGCCTGACCGGGCGTTCTCGTAAGCTGGGCGGGCCCGTTTCGAGGGAAGGGGCGGGTGCTCCGGACTCCGTTGTCTCGCGGAATCTCGCGGAACGCCCCGAGGCGGGTCGTCCCGAGCCGCCGGAACCGACGGCGCCGGGCTGCGAGAGAGAGGGCTCATGGTCGAGAGCGAGCACCGCTCCCGGCCCAGCGGTGACGAGCGCGGCGGAGGCGCCGACCCGGTACCCGGTCCGCGGCGCACCCGCGCCGGGCAGCCCGAGCGCCTCGACCGGCCCGAGTGCCGCGAGTCCCGGAGCCCGGACGCGTCCCGTGCCTCCGCTCCGTCGCGCGGACTGCCCGAACCTGTTCCCGACCTGGCGGCCTTTCTGGCCCGCCTCGGCCGCTACCTCCAGGACCACGAGCCCGAGGAGGTCGTCGTCCTGCTGCGTGAAGAGCTGTCCCGCCGCGAGTTCCAGGCGTACGTCAACGGATGGCGGGACGCCGCCGACGAGTACGAGCCCGCGCTGGAGGAGGCCCGCCGGATCGCCCAGGGGCGCAGGCTGCGCCTGGTCGGCCGGACGCCGGGGCAGTCCGCGGTCATCCCGTTTCCGCAGGACCGCTGGGGCCCGGACGAGACCGCGACCGGGGCCGGTGCGCCGCCGGTGCCGGGCAAGGAGGCCACGGCGCCACCGCGGAACGGCCGCGCCGGCGGACCGGCCGAGCCCGGAGCCGTACGGGAGGCCGGCGGCCCGGACGCCCCCGGAACCCGCCCTTCCGGCGGCTCGTCGCAGCCGAGTCCGCACCGGGAACCGGACCAGGAACCGCCCCGGGAACCGGATCGGCACCGGGAGCCGCACCGGCGCCCGCCCTTGGGCCCGTCCGCTCCCGGCTCCGCCCCCGCCGCCGAGCCCGCCCCGGACCCGGCGGAGCCGGCCATCCGCCCCGTACTCGTCCCCAAGCGGCGCGCCTCCCGGGTGCCCACCATCCCCCGCCTCACCACCAGCCGGGCAGCCCGTCACGAGCGCCCCGACCCGCCGGCCGGCCCCGAACACCCGGCGCCCGACCCGGGCCCTGCCCCGTCAGCCGACTCCGAGACCCCCGACCCCGAGCGGCCGGGCTCCGCCTCGGGCGAGGCCCACCCGCCCCCGTGACGGCGACACCGCCGCGCTGTCACCCGCCGCCCCGGCGTCCCGAGACCCCGTACCGGGCGCCAGTCCCCGGGCGAACGAACCGTCCGCTGGGTGGGCATGGTCATTTGTTTTGACCCAGGTCCATACGGTAGGTACGCTCAGACCTTGTGCCTGGGGTGTGCCTGGGCTCGTGTGCGTGTCCTCAGCCGCACGGCGAGCCGGTCACGGCCACCGCGATCCGCGCCTCCTCCGCTTGACCGGGGAAGTCCGCGGTATCCGACACACCCGACCGCGTGGGTCGGTGACGTTCCAGGTTAGCTTCACTACACGGCACACAGAAACCGGAGAAGTAGTGCCTACGATCCAGCAGCTGGTCCGCAAGGGCCGGCAGGACAAGGTCGAGAAGAACAAGACGCCCGCACTGGAGGGTTCGCCCCAGCGCCGCGGCGTCTGCACGCGTGTGTTCACGACCACCCCGAAGAAGCCGAACTCGGCCCTGCGTAAGGTCGCGCGTGTGCGTCTGACCAGCGGCATCGAGGTCACGGCCTACATCCCGGGTGAGGGACACAACCTGCAGGAGCACTCCATCGTGCTCGTGCGTGGTGGCCGTGTGAAGGACCTGCCGGGTGTTCGCTACAAGATCATCCGCGGCTCGCTGGACACCCAGGGTGTCAAGAACCGCAAGCAGGCCCGCAGCCGCTACGGCGCCAAGAAGGAGAAGTAAGAATGCCTCGTAAGGGCCCCGCCCCGAAGCGCCCGGTCATCATCGACCCGGTCTACGGCTCTCCTCTGGTGACCTCGCTCATCAACAAGCTCCTCCTGAACGGCAAGCGCTCCACCGCCGAGCGCATCGTCTACGGCGCCATGGAAGGCCTCCGCGAGAAGACCGGCAACGACCCGGTCATCACGCTGAAGCGCGCGCTGGAGAACGTCAAGCCGTCGCTCGAGGTCAAGTCCCGCCGTGTCGGTGGCGCCACGTACCAGGTGCCGATCGAGGTCAAGCCCGGTCGCGCCTCCACGCTCGCGCTGCGCTGGCTCGTCGGCTACTCCCGCGCCCGTCGCGAGAAGACCATGACCGAGCGCCTCATGAACGAGCTGCTGGACGCCTCGAACGGCCTCGGCGCCTCGGTCAAGAAGCGCGAGGACACGCACAAGATGGCCGAGTCCAACAAGGCCTTCGCGCACTACCGCTGGTAGTCGCACCCCACATCGAGACCGAGAGAAGACTGAAGCCTTATGGCTACCACTTCGCTTGACCTGGCCAAGGTCCGCAACATCGGGATCATGGCCCACATCGACGCGGGCAAGACGACCACCACCGAGCGGATCCTGTTCTACACCGGTGTCTCCTACAAGATCGGTGAAGTCCACGACGGCGCTGCCACGATGGACTGGATGGAGCAGGAGCAGGAGCGCGGCATCACGATCACGTCCGCCGCGACGACCTGCCACTGGCCGCTGGAAGACGTTGACCACACCATCAACATCATCGACACCCCGGGCCACGTCGACTTCACCGTAGAGGTGGAGCGTTCGCTCCGCGTGCTCGACGGTGCCGTGACGGTGTTCGACGGCGTCGCCGGTGTCGAGCCGCAGTCCGAGACCGTCTGGCGTCAGGCGGACCGCTACGGCGTTCCGCGTATCTGCTTCGTCAACAAGCTCGACCGCACCGGCGCCGAGTTCCACCGCTGTGTCGACATGATCAAGGACCGGCTGGGTGCCCAGCCGCTGGTCATGCAGCTGCCGATCGGTGCCGAGGCCGACTTCAAGGGCGTCATCGACCTCGTGACGATGAAGGCCCTGGTCTGGTCCGCCGAGGCCGCCAAGGGCGAGATGTACGACACCGTCGACATCCCGGACACCCACACCGAGGCCGCCGAGGAGTACCGCGGTCTGCTGATCGAGGCCGTGGCCGAGAACGACGAAGAGATCATGGAGCTGTACCTGGAGGGCCAGGAGCCCACCGTGGAGCAGCTGTACACCGCGATCCGCCGCATCACCATCGCCTCCGGCAAGTCCAACGACACCACGGTCACCCCGGTGTTCTGCGGCACCGCGTTCAAGAACAAGGGCGTCCAGCCCCTGCTCGACGCGGTCGTGCGCTTCCTCCCCTCCCCGCTCGACGTCGAGGCCATCGAGGGCCACGACGTGAAGGACGCGGAGACGGTCGTCAAGCGCAAGCCGTCCGACGAGGAGCCGCTGTCGGCGCTGGCGTTCAAGATCATGAGCGACCCGCACCTCGGCAAGCTCACCTTCGTCCGGATCTACTCCGGTCGCCTGGAGTCCGGCACCTCGGTGCTGAACTCCGTCAAGGGCAAGAAGGAGCGCATCGGCAAGATCTACCGTATGCACGCCAACAAGCGTGAGGAGATCGAGGCGGTGGGCGCCGGCGACATCGTCGCCGTCATGGGCCTGAAGCAGACCACCACCGGTGAGACGCTGTGCGACGACAAGCAGCCGGTGATCCTGGAGTCCATGGACTTCCCGGCGCCGGTCATCGAGGTCGCGATCGAGCCCAAGTCCAAGGGTGACCAGGAGAAGCTGGGTGTCGCCATCCAGCGTCTCGCGGAGGAGGACCCCTCCTTCCAGGTGCACACCAACGAGGAGACCGGCCAGACCGTCATCGGCGGTATGGGCGAGCTTCACCTTGAGGTGCTGGTCGACCGGATGAAGCGCGAGTTCAAGGTCGAGGCCAACGTCGGCAAGCCTCAGGTCGCGTACCGCGAGACGATCCGCAAGGCCGTCGAGCGCGTGGACTACACCCACAAGAAGCAGACCGGTGGTACCGGTCAGTTCGCCAAGGTGCAGATCGCGATCGAGCCGATCGAGGGCGGCGACGCCTCGTACGAGTTCGTCAACAAGGTCACCGGTGGCCGCATCCCCAAGGAGTACATCCCCTCGGTGGACGCGGGTGCGCAGGAGGCCATGCAGTTCGGCATCCTGGCCGGCTACGAGATGACGGGCGTCCGCGTCACGCTTCTCGACGGTGGCTACCACGAGGTCGACTCCTCGGAGCTCGCCTTCAAGATCGCCGGTTCGCAGGCCTTCAAGGAGGCCGCGCGCAAGGCGTCCCCCGTGCTCCTTGAGCCGATGATGGCCGTCGAGGTCACCACGCCCGAGGACTACATGGGCGACGTCATCGGCGACATCAACTCCCGCCGTGGCCAGATCCAGGCCATGGAGGAGCGGGCCGGCGCCCGGGTCGTCAAGGGCCTGGTGCCGCTCTCGGAGATGTTCGGCTACGTCGGCGACCTCCGCAGCAAGACCTCGGGTCGCGCAAGCTACTCGATGCAGTTCGACTCCTACGCCGAGGTTCCGCGGAACGTCGCCGAGGAGATCATCGCGAAGGCCAAGGGCGAGTAACCACCCAGGTACACGCCTTAGGCTTGACACCATGCGCCGGGGGCCCGGTCCCGAACCCGAGGCCGGCCCCGGCGGATGGCACCCCAGCAAAGATCACCTGGCGCCGATGAGTAAGGCGTACAGAACCACTCCACAGGAGGACCCCAGTGGCGAAGGCGAAGTTCGAGCGGACTAAGCCGCACGTCAACATCGGCACCATCGGTCACATCGACCACGGTAAGACGACCCTCACGGCCGCCATTACCAAGGTGCTGCACGACGCGTACCCGGACCTGAACGAGGCCTCGGCCTTCGACCAGATCGACAAGGCTCCCGAGGAGCGCCAGCGCGGTATCACCATCTCCATCGCGCACGTCGAGTACCAGACCGAGGCGCGTCACTACGCCCACGTCGACTGCCCGGGTCACGCGGACTACATCAAGAACATGATCACCGGTGCGGCGCAGATGGACGGCGCCATCCTGGTGGTCGCCGCCACCGACGGCCCGATGCCGCAGACCAAGGAGCACGTGCTCCTGGCCCGCCAGGTCGGCGTTCCGTACATCGTCGTCGCCCTGAACAAGGCCGACATGGTGGACGACGAGGAGATCCTGGAGCTCGTCGAGCTCGAGGTCCGTGAGCTCCTCACCGAGTACGAGTTCCCGGGCGACGACGTTCCGGTCGTCCAGGTCTCGGCGCTCAAGGCGCTTGAGGGCGACAAGGAGTGGGGCGAGAAGCTCCTCGGCCTCATGAAGGCCGTGGACGAGTCCATCCCGCAGCCCGAGCGTGACGTCGACAAGCCGTTCCTGATGCCGATCGAGGACGTCTTCACGATCACCGGTCGTGGCACCGTCGTCACCGGTCGTATCGAGCGTGGTGTCCTCAAGGTCAACGAGACCGTCGACATCATCGGCATCAAGACCGAGAAGACCACCACCACGGTCACCGGCATCGAGATGTTCCGCAAGCTGCTCGACGAGGGCCAGGCCGGTGAGAACGTCGGTCTGCTGCTCCGCGGCATCAAGCGCGAGGACGTCGAGCGCGGCCAGGTCATCATCAAGCCGGGCTCGGTCACCCCGCACACCGAGTTCGAGGCGCAGGCCTACATCCTGTCCAAGGACGAGGGTGGCCGCCACACGCCGTTCTTCAACAACTACCGCCCGCAGTTCTACTTCCGTACCACGGACGTGACCGGCGTGGTGACCCTCCCCGAGGGCACCGAGATGGTCATGCCGGGCGACAACACCACCATGTCGGTTCAGCTGATCCAGCCGATCGCCATGGAGGAGGGCCTGAAGTTCGCCATCCGTGAGGGTGGCCGGACCGTCGGTGCCGGCCAGGTCACCAAGATCACCAAGTGATCCCGGCGGTCTGACCCCCGCGGCCCCGGCCGCGCGTGGCCCGACCGGACCTGGTAGCTCCTGCGAGCTGCGTGGAGGGCCCCGTACCGCGAGGTACGGGGCCCTTCGCCATGTGTACGACCGCCGAGGAGCGCTCCCTCGGCTACGCGTTCCGCGGCCGCCGGCGCGGTCTGGGGGCCAGGCCGTGCCAGATGCGGGCGGCCCTCGGTTCCTCGGCCACCCCGGTGGCGACCAGCTCCGCGAGTACGGGGACCAGGTCCGCGTACCGGCCGTCCGCCGCGGACTTCAGCGCGGCGGCCAGCGCGCTCAGCACCGCGCCGCCGTGCGGTTGCCGGCTGTGGGTGATCGCGGCGAACGCCGCCAGCGGCAGGTCGCGCCCGGCGGCGACCGGGTCCAGGACGAGGGGGACGTTGTGCGGCCCGAGGGCCAGGCGCCGTACGGTGAGCGCCGCCCACTCGGGCGTCCCGATCCGCAGCGGCCCGGCCGCCCGGCGCGCGGTGCCGGTGTCCCGGCAGAGCGCCACCAGTACCGGCGGCAGCCGGTGGATCGCGTACAGCCGGGTCAGCTGGTGCCCCCAACTTCCCTGCCGGTCCGGCCCGTTGCCCCCGGTGGTGTCCAGGGCGAGCAGATAGCCGCCGTCCCCGCCGGGCCGCTCCATCCGCAGCAGCAGGTCGAAACCGCCACCCCGCCGCAGCAGCCGCACGCTCCCGGGCACGGGCAGGTGGACACCCAGCGTCCGGAAGGTCCGGACGAGCAGGGCCGGGTCGTCGGAGCACAACGGCCGGGCGGAGTGCTGCGGGGAGCGGGTGGGGGAGGGGAGAGGACCGGGCGGACCGTCGCGATGCAGGGCTTCCATGCCCGGGACGGTAGGGGTGAGCATCGTTTGGCATATGCCATACGGGCATGCACCACCCGAAGGGATGGACGTACGCGCAGGTGTGCCACCGCCGGTGAGGTCCCGAACGGGAGGCCCACGCCCCTCCGGCCCCGGAAATCCCGGTGCGGCGCGCCCCGCCGACTGCCATGCTCCCCTCCGATGAACCGCGACCTGATATCCCACCGCGCCCACGCCGACCACCCGATCGCCGCCCCGCTCGGCGACGACACCGTGGCACGCCTCCTGCACCGCGCCGTCCCGCGCGCCGACGCCCGCGTCCTCGACCTCGGCTGCGGGGGAGGGGAGTGGCTGCTGCGCACCCTCACCGCGCACCAGGACGTACGCGCCGAGGGCGTCGACCTCTCCGAGCCCGCCCTCGCCGCCGCCCGCCGCGCCGCGGATGCCGCCGGAGTCGGAGACCGGCTGACCCTGCACCGCGAGGACGCCACCGCCTTCACCGCCCCGCACGACTTCGACCTGGTCCTCAGCGTCGGCGCCACCCACGCCTTCGGCGGCCTGCTCCCCACGCTCGCCACCGCCCGCAGGCACCTGGCCCCCGGCGGCCGCGTCCTGGTCGGCGACGCCTACTGGCTGACCGAACCCACCCCGGCGGCCGTCGAGATGCTCGGCGACTACGCCGACCTGCACACCACCGTCGACCGGGTCACCGCCGACGGCTGGACCCCTCTCTACGGCCACCTCAGCACCCGCCACGAGCTGGACGACTACGAATGGAACTGGACCGGCACCCTCTCCGCCTGGGCCCTGGACCACCCCGAGGACCCCGACAGCGCCGACGCCCTCACCGCCGCCGCCACCCACCGCGACGAGTGGCGCGTCTACCGCGACTCCTTCGGCTTCATCTGCCTGGTCCTGCGCCCGACGCCCCCTGCCTCCCCTACTCGTTGACCATCCGCACCGTCCCCGTCCCGTCCCCCCTGCCCGGCCCGAAGCCGGTGAACTCCGCGTCCCACCGCGCGCCCAGCTCCACCAGCAGTTCCTGCGGCGGAGCCCCGCCGGTGGCCGCGTTGAGGTCGGCCATCTCCACGAAGAACCCGTCCATGGCCGGGGACGTCAGGAAGAAGAAGTCCACCGGCACCGCACCGGCGTTGTACGGCCGGTGCACCGCCCCGCGCGGCACCAGCGCGTAGTCCCCCGGCCCCAGCACCACCGTCCGCCCGTCCACCTCCAGGCTCAGCTCACCGCTCACCACATGGAACGCCTCCTCGTGGTGGTGGTGCACATGCGGGGGCGGCCCCGCGGTCCGCGGCGCATGGGTGTACTCGATCAGCGAGTACGCCCCGGCGGTCTGCGCCCCGCCGAGCTTCACGGTCATCGGCATCCCGGTCGGCCCCTGGATGCGCGTGCCGCCGTCGGTCGTGACGACGATCGGATAGCTCATGACGACCCCCCGAAGCCGGGAGCGGATACGGACACGGACAACCCGGTGCGGGTACGGGGACGGCCGGCCCCGCCCCCGTACCCCCAGTCTGCGCCCGTCTCCGCCGCCCCGCCCGCCCCGCAGCTCACCCGCCCGGCAGCGCCCCGTCCAGGGCGACGGCGGCCGGGTCGAGCGCGGTCCGCCCGTCCTCGATGTCCCACAGCGCGTTCTGCAGCAGCCGCCCCCGCGTCCAGCCGGCCGCCCGCGCCCGGTCCAGGCCCAGCACCTCCGTGAGCAGGTCGAACCGGCGCCGCACCACCCGCGCGGTGCCGCCCTTCACCACGACCTCGTCCCAGCGGCTGTCCAACGCGGGCCACAGGTCGAACCCGGGGTCCCCGGCGAGCGGCTCGGGGTCGATGGCGAGCCACGGTTCACGCTCCGCGGCGAGGACGTTGCCGTAGTGCAGGTCCCAGTGCAGCAACCGCGTACCCCCGCCCGCCTCGCCGACCAGTTCGGCCACCGCTGCCGCCCACCCGCGCAACCGCCGCCGGTCCTCGGGAGCGGCCAGGCCGGACATGGCCGCCGGTGCCTGCTCCACCATCTCCGACGCGATCCCGTCCAGCCCCCTCAACCCCGGCGGCGCCGGAACCGCGACCAGCCGCGCCAGCAGCCCGGCGAGGGTCCCCATCGCGAGGTCGTCGTCCTCCACCGAGGCCAGTGTCCGGCCGCCCTCCAGCCGCTCCAGGAGCATGGCGCTGCTCTCCGGGTCGTGGTCCAGCAGCCGTACGGCCCCCCGACCGCCCCACGCCCGGAGCCCGACGATCGCGGCCGTGGTCTCCTCCCTGGGCAACTGCAACCTGAGCACCGCGCGGGCGTCGCCGTCCCCGCGCCGCAGCACCGGCAGGACCAACGCGGCCTCCCCGTACATCGGCTCCCCGTCCCGCTCCAGCCCCCAGCGCTCCAGCAACTCCCCGGCCAGCGCGGGCACCCGGGCGAGCCAGGCCCGCCCGGACTCGCCGAAGGCCCTGGCGTACGACGACACCAGGGCCTCGGGGATCCCGATCAGCGTCAGGGCCGGTCCTCCACGGCGGAGGAGGCTTCGTCGGATGCGTCCTCGGCGAAGACTTCGTCGGCGGACTCGGCGGTGAGGGCCCGCAGCATCCACTGGTTGAGT